>NZ_CP097148.1:0-1463884 GCF_029856955.1 Wolbachia endosymbiont of Frankliniella intonsa
TTCCGGGCGTGGTAATTTTTTCAGATGAGAAAAACCATTCTTCAATGATAGAAGGTATAAAATCAGGAAAAAGACCGAAGCACATGTTGGAGCATAATGATGTTGATCGCTTAGAGCAGTTGCTAAGGTCTATAGATATAAAAGCGCCGAAAATAATAGCACTTGAATCTGTATGCTCAATGGATGGTGATGTAGCACCGCTTGGAAGCGATATGTGATCTAACGAGATCAGTATAATGCAATTACCTATTTGGATGAGGTACACGCAGTTGGCATGTATGGACCGCGCGGTGGCGGATGCAGAAAGAGAAGGTTTGATGGATAGAATAACTGTTATTCAGGGTACATTATCAAAGGCTTTTTTGGAGTGATGGGTGGATATATAGCGTCTTCAAAGAGCTTGGTGGATGTAATAAGAAGTTCAGCCCCAGGATTTATTTTTACTACTGCTATGTCGCCCGTTTTGGCAGCAGCAGCAAAGGCAAGCGTTGAGCATCTAAAATCAAGCAACATTGAAGAAAAGCAGAAGCAGGTGGTTGAGAAAGTAAAAGACTCACTGAGAAATGCAGGGAGTGAATTTTATGCAAACAGAAACTCATATAATTCCAATCATAATTGGCGATCCTGGAGTTGTCAAAAAAAGCATCAAAATTGTTATTTGATGAGTATGGAATATATGTACAACATATATAAATTACCCAACAGTTTCAAAGGGGAATAGGCGCTTCCGTATTACTCCCTACGCCTTACCATACCAAATGAAATGATAGAGCATTTAACAAATCTCTTGTAAAAGTTTTTGAGAAATTGTCTGTTTGTGTCTGTTGTTGAGGTTTAAGAGTTGCCAAGAATAAAGGTATCTATTTAAAAGCATGGTTAACAATGTACAAAATCAGTGCTTTATTTCTTATCATGAAAGTAGCTAACACTTTGGGATCTATAGCTCACACAGGTAAAGTTTACTCTTTTTGTCATCCTATGGCTTGACCATAGGATCCAAGTCTAAACAATCTGGATTCTAGTGTCACGTGCTGCGAATGACACTTTATCAGATGCACCCATTTGTCTAGACCATTTTTTAAAGTGATCCGATTTTTAAAATGAATATGTTGATTAAATACGTCAAACACACATTTAAAAGTATTTATCAATATATTCGATTTACTGTTTATGATAATAAAGATCAGCAGGAACTTTATAATTTAGAGTCTGATGTAGCCTTCTATAGTTATACCAACCAACAAAGTCATTTTATTATAAAGATTCAAATCTCTGATACTATTTGGTCTATAATAATATATAGCTTCTTAACTTTAAAGTTCTCCATAAGCGCTCCAACAAATATATTGTCGAAGCAACGTCCTTTATGGTCCATACCTGATTTTTAATATTAGCATGCTCTAATTCCGTAATAAAGTTTTGTAGCAAAATAAGCTGTACCATCAGTCACTATTAAAAAATCTCATGTTTACCCCTTGTTTTAGAGCTTCTTTGAGAGTATAAAGGCAAAATCCAGCATCGAGATATTGGTGATAATGAATAAGAGCAATAATATAGCGACTATACAAGTCCATTATTGCCACAAAATGAACAAACTTACCTTCTACCATAATATATGTTATATCAGTAGCCCATACCTGATTAACTCTACAAATAATCAAATCTTTGAGTAGATAAGGATATATTTTTATGCTTTTTTCTTTAATACTTGTATTACATCTTTTTCTACAATACAGCCCACTAATCTTCATTTTTTCATAATTCTTAAGATTTTTTTGCGATTGACTACTACCCCACTCGCTATGATTTCCTTGCAGTAATTTTACGATATCCATAACGGCAATCAGAAGCCAAATATACTTCTTGAATCAAATTTGCTACTTCACTTTCGTTTATTAATTATAGGCTCTATAATATAGGCTCAGATCTGCAAATCCCCAATAAATCAGCATGTTTCCTAATTGACAGATCCAGAATCTTTTTCTATAAACCCTTACTCTATCTTTTTTGCACTTATTTACAGTAATTTTTCAAATAGCTATTTTTCCACTGTCAATTCTCCTATTACTTTATGTAAACTTTCTATTTCTTGCGCTAAGATTCTTTGTTTTCTCGCACTTTCACTTTCTTCAACAAATAGGTCTTTTAACCTTGCCAATACTCTATCACGCCAATCATATAGATTTGTTGATGGTATTTTATATTCACTACATATCTCAGCTGTGCTTTTTTGATTTTTTATTGCTTCCAAAGCTATCTTTGCTTTTAACTCTGGTTCATATTTTTTTTTGTTGCCATTCTTTTACCCCTTTACCTTCCTACTCGGATCAACCATTTTTTTGTCTAGTTTATGGGGTGCGTTATAATCTATTTTGTATTAACGCACCAACTATAATTACAGCACTAATTACATATGGTATGGTAAGAAAAATGTCCTTATTTTTATTCTCTTGTATTTGATTATCTAATATTTTTTCTTATTTTTCAGAAATTGGCAAAACTATTGAAAAGTTTGCTTTTTGCGATCTATAAGACTTAAATTTGGTTTTATCTCTATTTTCAGAGCATTTTCAGCGATTTCACTCATCTCGTTGTCTTTGCCACCTCTAATTTTATTATTTATTAATTACTCTATCAACTTTTCTCCTTCTTTTATCTCCTGCTTATGCATATATCTCATAGCAGAAGAGGCTACAAAAGTTGTTAAAAGAATAATAGAAACCAAAGTGTAAATTGGCATGAATGTTGGGTTAAAAATATCTGTAATAAACCTTAGATCATTATGGGTTATTATTATTGCAGCTACATAAGCCAAAGAAAATTGAAGCCAAATATTTACAGTCGCTATGGGTAGAGTGTTACTTACAGAATATTTCTTTGTTGCACGCCATAACCTAGGAAAAACCAACCAGCATCATCTATTTTGGCAAAATTATGATCTACTTTAACATTGAAAGGATTTGTTGTATCTAAAGGCATAAATTTCCTCACATCCTAATTAAGTAATTATATATAAATGATACTTTAAAAACAAGTTTTTGGCTTATGCCAAGGACGATTAGAACGCACTTTACTAACCTTTATACCACTATCTGTTAGCCAAACAGAGTGTGTGCCATATTCCTCTAAGTCAGCGTATTTGATGATTTTAGTATTGCAAGCTGGATAGTTAAACTTGCTTAACTGAATTACTAGATCGACATTGTTACAATTTTCTAAAATATCTTCTCTTTTGTGAGATAGCAACACTGACTTATTATTTCCTTTATTATATATACAGTCATAATCATTACATTTTAGCCTTTTGTTTGAATTGCTGAATTTAGTATGATTCACAATTTGATTCTGCCTGTTTTGCTTTTTTTTTTTGCCCACGTTTTGACAACAAAATTTCTGTTTTTTCTAGTAAGGAATATAGTAAATTGTCATCTTCTTTTACAGCAAGATTATCAGCACTGACTAGAATGTTAGGAGTTGTATACATAGCGCTAGAGAAAATACCTAGCACAACAAAGAAAATTCCAAAGAAACGCCAATTCCTTTCCCACAAGCATAACCATAATAGCCCAAGCGTTGTTATAATAATTAATGAGGCAGGAAAAGTGCGAATAGGAATAACCAAATACTGAAGACTGGCAATTGCGTTTGTTATATATAAAACGCTGTCAATTGGGCGTTCCATGAGAGGCGTTATAATCCACTGAGTACCTAAAGGAATCAATAAAACATAAATTATTCCAAGTGGAATAATAATGAGTGTAACTATTGGTATAGCAATCAAATTTGTGATAATGCCACTGATTGAAAAATAGTTAAAATTGTATATTGTGTACGGAACAGTTGCTAAACTTGCTATGACTGAGCCGATCATTATCGACACAAAATATTTTATTATTTTTATTTTGAATAACTTATTAGCATTGATCTGATAGCTTGCAACTAGTGCCAAAACAGCAGAAAATGACATTTGAAAACCTGGCTTTAAGATTGCTTCTGGCTCCACTATGAGTATCACCGAAGCAGCAAACGCAATTGCTATTAATCCTTGATATTTCCTTTCTATGATTATTGCAACAAGTACCAAGATCACCATGATGTAGGCACGCTGAGCAGAAATTTGCATACCGGTAATCAACAAATAAAAGGTAGTTGGCAAGATAGTAAAGAATGCAGATATTTTTTTAGTGTTATATTTAAGAGTCAAAGTTTCAGATATTGCAAATAAATTACGGAATACTATAAAAAATAGACCAGCAACAAACGATAAATGTAAACCAGATATAGCGAATAAATGTGCTATACCTGAATCTCGTATCGCATTCATAGTTTTTGATCTATCCCGTCTTTTTTGCCAATTAATAATGCAGAGATTATGTCCGCGTGTGGCTTTTTGGTATTTTGCTGTAGGTTTTCATAGATATATTGACGGAAAGATTCTATATACTCTTGAAATTTTCTTGCTTCAGCCTTTTTGTACAGGACTATTTTGCTTGTTGCAAAGCCTGTTGCACTTATTTTCTGATAATATGCTATTCTTGCAAAATCATATGCATATTCCGAAGGCGCAATTTTTGGAGGAAAGAGTTTTGCTGATAATTTTACTTGATCCCCTATTTTAATGCCTTCTTCCGCTTTGGTTCTAACTGATATTCTGATGCTATCTAACTTAAACTTCGTGTTTTTTATTTCATAAAGCAAAAATTGCTCATACGAGACCTTGTTATTAATATCCTTCACTGTAGCAACAATATCTTTCACATACCTTTCCTTATCAAGAATGTGAGTATTAACTGAATCTGTTCTGAATTTGCTGGCTGTAAATCCTATGAGCACTGCAATTAAAGAAATGCATAATATTGCGTATTTCCTGTATAATATTGCAGTCAGAATTAGTATAGGTGAAAGCAAGAGAAAAATAGATATAGTGAAAGCACAGCTTGGTTCAAAATTTAATGAGAAATAGGTTAAAATTCCTGCACACTGAAAAACAGGGAACCACAATATCAAGTTATATTTTTCATTGCACAGATTGTTATGTATATAATTTACTATCATGTTAAGAAAGGTTAATAGATATATAAATATATGTAATAGTGTGATTTTATTCTTTTATTTATTATTATTACGCATATAATAATAAATAAGCAACGACGCGGGATGGAGCAGCTCGGTAGCTCGTCAGGCTCATAACCTGAAGGTCGTAGGTTCAAATCCTACTCCCGCAACCATCTTTCAACTGTACAAATATTGTGATTTCGGACGGCTTTGTTGCATCGCTATCTACGGCGGATTAAAGATAAAAAAGATGAAGAATATCAGTAGCTTATTATTCTAGCATTTATAGTAAGGACGGTCAGTGAATGTCTAAATTTGAGTAAAAGAAATTTTACTACCATTCACTAATCTAGCTAAAATTCAAGAATTTCAATGCTTTAGCTATTTTAAGTAGAATTAAATTTACTAATACAAACAATAAATTACTATTCTTAAATTTGATCAGATTGACTGCAAAAATAAGATTTTCAATAAGTTGCTTGTATAGTTAGCCTTTCATAGGTAGCGATGCAACAAAGCCAATCGGGAGCCGCAATGGCTTTGTTGCATAGCTCCTGATAGGGCAGGTAGGTACAGTAAATTCATGCAGCTAATTCGAACTTAGCCATACCTATATCAGTGAATTTATTAAGCAAATAGCACTTAATTAGTAGTTCTTTTCACGATTTATTTCAGATTTATTCTTGAGACTAAACCCAAACGTTTTTTCAACCTATAGAAAAAACATTCAACAAAGGATCTTAGTCCATATTTTGTTTCTTGTGTCCATTTCTTTATACCGTTCTCATAGTTTTCACATAATTTAATCACATTAATGTTGCTATTTCTTTCTAATTGATAATCAATTTTCTCATAGATTTTCGCACCTTTTATTGGTCGAATGATTGGTTTTATATTATGTCCTTTACGCACTTTATACATACTAGCTTTATCATAAGCTGCATCTGCGCGAACAGATGAAATATTATATTTATCTACTGTTCCCTTTAACATATCGCATGATAATCAAGTGTAGTACCATTAGTGCACTTCATATCTATAACTTTTTTATTATTTATACTTAAAATAATATGTAACTTTCTTACTTGATCATATCCATTATATTTTCTTACTTTTGCATTTTCTTTATTACGTTGATGGGTGTTGTTATAGATACAAATACTGGTGCTATCTATAGCTATTTCAATGTTTTCCATACCATTTTTATCAATTCTACAATCATCAATTTTCAAGTTAAGCTTTTGAATCTTCTAGAAGCTTGAGTATAGCTAATGACTTTGAGGTCTTTTCCCATTTGCTCTATACAACCTTTACTAAACCAACTGCTTGTCTTAAGCCAATCCTAAAAAATGGACTACTATATGTATCAAAATTACAACTTTATCACTATAAATGTTATTGCCACCTGCAACTTTTGGACTATTTTCATACCAATTTTCTATGGCTTGATTAACAAAATGAAAACATTTCCTCTTTTTGAAGAAATTTGTTATATTCGTAGCAGTTACTGACCTTCATTTTGACTGGCATATTGGTGGTTAAATACCTGTTTTATAATGATTTCTGTCAGTAACTTCGAGTTTTTTACTTGAGCCATCCAACAAAGCCAGCCGCAATAGTAAAAGTGAAAGAAATCTTCAAAGTAGAACTATCCCCAAAGCTGCACATGGACATAGAATATCCTTTATCAGGGATGGACGTAAACATTGAAGATCTTCCCTAGAGCTGGATATAGATATAAAGTCATTTATACCATTCCCTATATTTGAGAAAAACATCACATGCCAAGAACCTTGTCAAAATTATATAATCTATCTCTAGAGCAGGTTATTGAGAATGTCAATCCACATAAAAGAGCCAGGTATTCCTAACACCACTAAACTCACAAATTCATTTGCTAGAGTTTATAAGTTCTTGTTTATAATAATTTTATTATATCGTAAAACCATCTATATCGGCCTATTTAAACAGTATTTTACTTTCCTTAAGGATTTTTTAAAGATCATCTATTGAATTCTATGATATTATTTTTTGTGAGATTGTTATACACGTTATGGCAAGGAAGGCAGAGAGATTTGTTAAGTAGTTTTTGCATCTATATTAGCTACTTGAATAATGGTTACAATATAATTGTACAGCATGAGCTGAGTTCGCTTAGCCCTTATCTACATATTCAGTTCCACCAACAGTTATTGCATCGACCTTGAGTGTTGGCTGACCAACTCCAACAGGCACATTTTGTCCGTCTTTTGAGCACGTACCAACACCAGGATCTAACTTTAGATCATTACCAATCATTGATACTTTTTTTAGTACTGTTGGCCCATCACCAATTAGCGTTGCTCCTTTGACTGGTTGTGTAATTTTACCATTTTTTATTAGGTAAGCTTCCGAAGATGAGAAAACAAATTTTCCTGATGTTATATCAACTTGTCCACCACCAAAATTTACTGCATATAGGCCTCTCTTTACACTGGATATTATTTCTTCTGGTGTATATTTTCCTGGCAACATATAGGTGTTTGTCATGCGTGGCATAGTAACTTCTTTGTAACTTTCTCTTCTACCATTACCAGTTGGATTTACACCCATAAGTTTAGCGTTCATATGATCTTGCATATATCCTTTAGAATTCCATCTTCTATAAGCACATTATAGCCAGGTAAAGTACCCTCATCGTCTATGCTAATAGAACCACGCAAATTAGGTAGAGTTCCATCATCAATTACAGTAATGTTACTGGCTGCCACTTGTTTACCCATAGAATTTGAAAATGCCGAGATTCCTTTACGGTTAAAATCACCTTCAAGTCCATGACCTACAGCTTCATGCAATAATATTCCTGGCCAACCTGAACCTAAAACAACTGTCATCTCTCCAGCCGGAGCTGGAATTGCCTCAAGATTTACTAGCGCTTGCTCTAACGCTTGGTTTGCAACTTCTTTCCACTTCTTCTCAGAAACAAACTTACTATAAGCGTCTCTTCCACCATGCCCTGCAGAACCTTTCTCCGCTCGGCCATTTTTTTCTACGATGACTAGTACATTAAAACGTACCAAAGGCCTAATATCGCTTAACCTGTGATCATCTTTTATTATTTGTACAACTTGCCATTCTCCACTTAGAGTTATTTTTACCTGCTTCACGCAGTTATTCTTCGACCTTACATACTCATTAACCTCATTAAGTAGTTTAATTTTTGAGTTCAGATCCATTTCATTTATGGGATTAGTCGTTGAGTACAGGCTTTTTGTCTCCTCATTTAAGTTTATTGAATTTGTTTTTCTTAAAGATGCTGAACTTTTTACCATAGAAGCAGCGTTACTAATTTCCTTTTCGCTAATTTCAGAAGAGCAAACAAAAGACGTACTATCCTCACAAAAGGACCTTAACCCAAATCCCCTTCTGATATTCAAATCCATGTGTTTCAATATGTTATCATCAAAAACCAGGGACTCTGATTGGCAAAATTCTAAAAATAATTCACCACCATCACTATCGCTCAAAGCGTTGTTGACTATTTTATATACATTATTAATATTAACATTGTTTTGAGCAAAAAATATTTGATCTAGATTTGGCATTACCTTTGAGCTAAAAATTGTTTAAGTATATTATTTAATTTTAACATAGTAAATCACAAAAAGCCCGGGTGGCGGAATTGGTAGACGCGCTAGCTTCAGGTGCTAGTAACTTTTTAAGTTGTGGAAGTTCAAGTCTTCTCTCGGGCACTCTATATTGATTTTTGAGTCAATTGATGCTATGATATAATGTATTTACTACTAAGTTTATGAGTTATGAAGAAAAAAAGCTTGTTTACAGAAAGAAAATAAGAACTTATTCAAAACGCTTGGTTACTGCACTATCTATTGCTTCTTTGATGGGGTATACACCAGCATTAGCCCTAAATATTTCTTCCTTAAGCTTGTACTGTACTATTGTCAGCACTATGATAAGTTCACTTTCGCTTGCTTTAAATATATGGTCATTAACTGATCATTTTAGACAGTGTGGCCTTAATAAGCAACTCGATACCTCTTGGCAAGATAAATTAATGAAGATCTGCCTCGACATTACATCTAACGTTTCATTTTTAATAGGAGGAATTACATCTATATTACCTCTTGAATTTCCTATTATCCCCTTTATTTCCGTTGCTTTTTTTATTCTAGGCTGTACCTTTATGGCAACCAATTTCGTTTGTACTATGATTAGTCAGCCGCAAATAGATGAAAGTAATAATCTCAAATCTAGTAGTCATTTGAACGATCAATCCACGATAGCTGTCTAATTATCACATGTTAATAAATTAGCTTATTTAACTTGACAAATTACGCCATCCCCCTTACTATGAAAGTAAGAGTATTTATCCTTGTTTTTAATCTCCGCGGATTTAACAGCAAAATTCAGATATTTATTGGCAAATTACATAAAAATTATAGCGTCTGCATGTCTTTTAAATTTTTTCTACATTCAGCCAAATCGCGCTTGTTAGCACATTATTACAACGCCAATTTACATTATTAAAACTCACTACCGGGAATTCTTTTGCCTTTTTTGCTTGGTATAAATTTCTTAATATTTTTGATTAGTTAGGAGTCCTATAGAGATGTCATCCCAGTGCTTCTTATTACCTGGTCAGTCTTTCTGGATCCCAGTGTCAAGCACTGGGATGACATCACAGAGAGGGTGCTGGGATTACACAAAAAGGGCTACTTAAGTGACAAGATAGATAGAACTGGCATGAATTGGATTTGAGTAACTCAAATGACCAATGAAAACTGTAACCCTAAACATTGAAGCACTATTATGCGCTAAATGATAATTTTCATACACTTGTCATGGTAATCGTGAAAGAAATAATTCATACAATAAGCATGAATGGAATAATTGACATGATTTGGAAATTTATATATTATAAAGTATTAATAGTTAATTAATTTATAGGGTGTGGATGGAAAAATTTTAAATGAAAATGAGTATCAAACTTTTAAGCAGTTGTTTTTAATATTTAATATTCAAAAGCAGGATGTGGTAAATTCTGATATTGAGAATATTAAGAAAAAGTTTAAAAAACAACATCGTGAATTATCGTTAAAATATCACCCAGATAAAAATCCAGATAATAAAGAATCAGAGGAGCAATTTAAGGTTATTGCACAAAATAAACCATTTTTGAAGAATTTGCAATAGAGCAGTTGGAGAAGGGCTTAAACAAAAGGAATAATTTAACGAAAGGATTACGTGGTAAGTTATGGAACCATAGTTATGAAGAATTAGAAAAATATCTAGATGATAAGAGTAGAAGTAGGGTATTTAATAAGAAGCGGTCTATAATTGCTTATTCAAAATATTCTTCTTATTCAAATCTCTTAGGAAGTCTTTTAGTATTCTTCACATCCATTGCATTTTTTATAAGCAATGGTGTTACCTATAATGTCCCCTTAGCAGTAGGTTTCTTTGCTCCTTTGTTAACAGGATTTGTTTTGAGTTCAGCTATTTCGATCGTTTATACTAGAAATGGAAAAGAGTTTAATAATCAGACTAATATTTTATTATTGTTTAACTTTGACCAAGAATGCAAAGATTTTTCAGAAAGCGATAGAACTAAATTAAAGTGGCTAAAGAATTCACTTATTTTGAGCAAAATAATCTGTGCATCTTTAATGTTTTCCGGTGTGGGATTAGATTTAGTTGCCAGCGGCTTTGGTATAACTAACTCTATGATGTTATCCGGATTATTACTTTCATTACCATTCACGCTTTTAATTGTTACTTCACCTGTTTTAAATGCTGTAAGTGAGTATACTCTCAAAAAGACATTCATAAATTCAATTGAGAAGCAATTTAAAGGTGATGATCAGTTTATAGAAGTCGATAACGAAAAGCCAAGCAGTACTATGAGCAATCAAAGTTATTTCCCCATCGGTCAGTTAATATCATCAAAGTTAGCTATTCTCCATAGCGAAGTCTCTAGCTAGGAACAATGAGCCACAGATTAGTATGGTTTTGACGTTTTGAATAGAGGCTTTCAATATGTAATTTGATATCGCATCGCCGATTGATTCACATTCAATAGCATTTATTCCTACATTATTAGCTCCTTCTCTGATTAGATCTGTACTTGTTGCTTTAGGCTCAGATTTAACACAAACGGCGCATAGTAGTTTGATATATGGCTTTAAGTGCTCTAAGAACTCTGCCACGTTTCTGTTACGAGTAACGCCAAAGATCATATAGACACCTTCAGTAAAATTGTCTTTTATCCACTTAGCTAACACTCTGGCACCATCATTGTTGTGTGCACCATCTAGAAATAATTGCCAATCTTTTGGTAATAAAGAAATTAAATTACCTTTTTTTATAGACTCTAGCCGCGCAGGCCAATAAGTGCCCTGTAAACCTGAAGCAATGTCCTCTTTTCCAATATCAAAGCCATATTTTCCACTTAAAATGCTACATGCTGCAATTGCGTTTCCTGCATTGATTATTTGATGATCTCCTTTTAAAGATGGCAAAGAAAATTCTATTGATTGAATAGTCGATTGAAAGACCATCCTGTTATTCTGTTTTTCGCAATTCCATTCAATTCCTCCTCTATACAGAGGAGATTTCTTATTTATTGCATGATGTTCTAATGTGTTCGTTATAGATTTTTCTTGTGGTGCTATTATGCAAGGAACATTAGGTTTCATTATTCCAGCCTTTTCACCTGCTATAATTTCTACAGTAGGACCAAGATATTCTGTATGGTCAAAGGCAATTGAAGTGATGATCGTTAGAATTGGATTATCTATAACATTTGTTGCATCAAGCCTTCCACCCAGACCCACTTCAACTAAAGTAATATCAGCTTTATGACGAGAAAAAGCTAAGAAGGCTGCAGTCGTTGCGGCTTCAAATAGAGTGATGGGTTGTTCTGCGACTGCTATACGGCATTCTTCTAGTGAGTTATGTAATTCACTATCATCGATATCATTGCCTGCAATAACTATTCTTTCATTAAAATTCACTAAATGTGGAGAAGTGTAGGTATGAACTTTATACCCTGCTGCTTGCATTATATATCTTATAAATGATAGTGTTGATCCTTTGCCATTAGTGCCAGCTATGTGAATTATTGGCGGTATTTTTTTCTCGGGATTACCCAATTCATTTAGAAAACTTTTTATGCGATCAAGAGAAAAATCCTTTGGTCTACTGCCAAGCGGCTTAGGCCAATGAGGCATGTATATCATAGATTATTGTTACATTTTAATTCATCTATTACACTTGCCATGCCGTGCGTGTCGATTTTTTCACTAAATTGAGAACGTTGATTAATAGCAATACTTATCCCACTCATTACAACATCGTTTATTAAGAAAGAATTGTCACTTTTAGTCACTTTAAAGTCAATGTTTGTAAATTCCTCATCACCATAAGAAAATCTTGTTCCTATCAGACAAGTTTCATCGTCAACTGCTTTTGTACTCATTATGATCATTTCACTATTATTTATGTATTTATACAAAATTTTAGCGCACAAGCGCGCGAGATATACTTCATATTCTTTTAGAAACTCTTCTTTTTCTTTGTGAGTAGATAAATTCCAATATTTCCCTATGACAAATCGAGATATTCCTTTGAGGTCAACATTATTCTGAATAATTTTCAGAAGTTCTTCTTGTACATGTTCTAGATTTTTTCTATTCCCTTTCATAGACGTGTTGTCTACTTGTTGCTTTCATGGCAAGCACAAAAGTTTTGTGCCCTATACAATTCGCGTAAGCACTTGAGGAGATTATAATAAAAATGGTTAAGAACTTAATAAGATTCATAAGATATATTTATTAGCTATGATACTTAAAATGCAAAATTTAACAAAGGCAAAATAATGATCGCTAGTTTTAATATATCTATAGACATACTCTATATAAATAATCTATAAATAATTTAGGGTCTGTGCTATGCGTTATGAGTTAAGTTAAATTTCCCGAGCGATAATTTCTGATCAAGGGAATTGCCTCTGTTAATTTCATTGAAATTAGTACGTGATGCCCACCTTAACTTTAGGTCTCAGGAATCTACTAAGACTGACGGTAGATATGGATCCCTTTTCCATTATTTAGGTTTATGTTACACCAATATAAAGAACAAGGTGTGTTTTTCTGTTCATCTCATGAGATATTTCAAGTTGTAATTGACGTTGAGAAGTATCCTGATTTTGTTCCTTGGTGCAAAGCTGTTTATATAAAAGAAAAAACTGATAGCCAAATGATTGTGGACCTCCTTGCAGCTTTTCATGGCATTAAAGGAAGTTACACATCAGAAGTGACCTTCCTTTCTCCAAGTGGAACAAATGAAGGTTGGATAAAAGCTGTGTCGTCAAATGGAATATTTAAACATTTATACAACGAATGGAAATTCACTCCTATGAACGAAAGTAGAACTATGGTAGAGTTCTATATAGAGTTTGAATTTAAATCCAACTTGTTTTCCACTTTATTAAACTCAGTGTATAAATACACACAAAGCAGAATAATTGCTGCATTTAAAGACAGAGTAGAAAGCCTTGCTAAACAAAAGTTATCTTGACATCATTTATATAAATGCATAAATTCTTTAATAAGTTAAGTGTTTCCATTGTAATGATTTTTAGATTATTGTTCTTACTTATTTTTATAAGTGTTAGTTCTTATGCAGCTATTGAACAAAACTTACCCAACACTCAAAAAACTGATGAAATAACATCAAAAGAACTACTGTCGCTATTGCCTGATGATAAATTATTAGGAGATCGAAAAGCACCAATTTTAATGATAGAATACGCCTCGCTCACTTGTTATCACTGTTCTCTTTTTCATAAGAAAGTTTTTCCTAAAATCAAAGAGAAGTACATAGATACAGGTAAGATGTTATACATATTCCGTCATTTTCCTCTAGATTACAGAGGATTAAAAGCTGCAATGCTAAGTTATTGCTATGAAAAAGAAGAAGACTATTTTAATTTTAACAAAGCTGTGTTTAATGCAATAGACTCGTGGAACTACTCTAATTTTAGTGATTTAACTATACTACAAAAATTGCTGCACTAAGCAATTTGAAGCAAGATGTATTTAACCAATGCATTAATGATAAAAAGATGATGGACAAAATTATAAATGATAAATCACTTGCAATTAATAAACTTGATATCACAGCTACTCCTGTATTCATCATCAAGCTTAACGATGACAAATCATACGTAGAGAATGGTAAAATCAAACATGAAGGATATAGAGAGCTGGAATACTTCACTAATGTAATAGATGAGGTATATGGAAAAGCTATAGTGAAGTAATAACACTGTAGCTTACCATATAAAAACCCTATGCTGAATCATTATTTTTTGATACTGTTTGTTGCTTTTTACGCTCAAACTCTCTTTTTTTACTGTGCCAAGCATAATAATACATAGCAATTTTATTCTCTATTAATACTATCGTCCCGTCATAAAATTGGACCATATCCATAACTTTTTTCTGAGCTTCGTTAAAGCGTTCTTTGTACTTCTCGCGATAAGCTGGATTGTGCAGTAATTTCACTCCTTCATTATTATTAGATTTCTTTCTTAACGTTTCAACTTCGTTAGCAATGTTATAAGACATGTAACCCCCTCTAATTGATTATAAAAATTACATTTTAAGAGAGATGTAAATAAACGATCCCTTAATTCTAGTATAACAATTGGTTATTATACTAGTTAACCATAGTAAAATATATAATAATCTTTGTCACTTAAAATTTTACTTTATGAAATAACAACTTAAAATAAAAAAATTTTATTATTCTTAACTCTATTGTTATATTTATAAATCTTATATAGATTAAACCTCCTTAGTTTATATTATAAAACTTAATGCGTCATAACTTTAGCAGAAAATCGTTGTACATAAGAAGCTTATTTGCAAAAGAGTATAAAAAAATAGAAGAACATTGTACTCTTGATAAGAAACAACGTATTCAAATCACTCCTGAAGAAGGAAAATTATTAAATTTATTTATCAAAATCCATAAAGTTAAAAGCATAGTTGAAATTGGCACGTTATATGGTTATTCGTCAATTTGTATGGTAAAAGCTTTACCGAAAGATGGTCATATATATACAATAGAAAACAATCCTCAACACTCAAGAATAGCAAAAAAAAATTTTAGTGTTTTTAATCTAAGTGATAAAATTACTCTAATAGAAGGTGATGCACTGGAAAAAATTAATGAATTATCAGCAAAGGCACCATTTGACATGATATTCATCGATGCTGACAAAAGTAGTTATCCTAAGTATTTAGATTGGGCAGAGTCATACATTAAACAAGATGGGCTAATCGTTGCAGATAACACTCTATTATTTGATACAGTATTTTTAGAATCTCCTCCAAAAGAAGTATCAGAAAAGTCATGGCATGCTATGAGAGAGTTTAACGATAGATTGTCAGATGAAAAAAAATATTTCTCCATATTGATTCCTACTGACGAAGGAATGACTGTAGCTTTAAAACTCACGCAAGTTAAAAATCAAGGTCAGCGTAATGTCTAGGGGGAGTTAAGCCAAAAACTCTCTCTAATAATATTTCGCGAAAACAAGGCCTTGATTTAACAATGGAGTACCATTCTTTTAAAATCTTACTTTTTTCCCATGGGAAACTATTTACGTAGTCTATTATAGAAATATGTGATGCTAAAGTAATATCGGCTAAAGTGAACTTATCGGTTGCAAGCCAAACGTTCTTGTTAATTAAGTGTTCGATGTATTCCATATGGCAAGGCAGGTTATTCTGAGCTGCATGAAGAAATCTAGAGTCAGGGCTGCGGTTAGTAATTACTTTTTCATTCATAATATACTTAGTAACTTCATTGTAAAATTTGCTATCGAACCAATTGATTAAAGCGCGTATTTTAGACTTAATAATAGTGGATGAACCAAGTAATTTGACGTCGCTATTGTAAGTCTCTTCTATATATTCACAAATGGCATTACTATCCGCTATTACAAAGTTATTATCTATTAATACTGGTACTTGTCCGATTGGATTGATCTCCATGAATTCATTCCGCTTTTCCCATGGATTTTCATATACCAAATCACAACTCAGCTTTTTTTCCTTGAGAAGAGCTCTAACTTTTCGTGAAAACGGACAAAGAGGAAAATGATATAAAATCATAATATTCCTCTTTTGTTATTCCAATACCCATATGTTGTCATTCCAGTACGTGACATTGGAATCCATCTTATTTCATTATGGACATTACTTTTAACATATACTCCTAGAATCTATTGTCCATTATATAATTTCCAAATATTTTTATACTTTAATCCCAGTACAACTGTAGGAACATTGTAGTCTGAGAGCAATCCCCACCAGAAGGGTGTCATTTCAGTCTGGGATGGCTTTGTTGCATCGCTCAAGTGAAAAGAACTGGCAGTTACTGACAAAATTCATTATAAATAGCCATTTAACTGTTGAAGAAAAAATATGCCACAAAAAATGAGAGTCAGTAACTGCCATGAATATAACAAATTTCTCCAAGAAAGAGGAAGCATTTTTTGTTATATCAATGACGCCATAGAAAATTGGTATGAAAATAGTCCAAAAATGCAGGGCGGCAACTATATTTATAGTGATAAAGTTGTGATTTTAGTTCATATAATCGTCAGTTTCTTTAGAATTGGTTTAAGACAAACAGTAGGGTTTGTAAAAGGATATCTGCAACAAATAGGAAGAGATTTGCAGCTATTCACAAGCATCAAATAGTGATGATTGTTTTTATACAGAGTTTTTTCCTTTTAACTCTTACCAAAAGAAATTGTCTGAAGGTAATAAATTTTTGGTGCCAATGAGGAAAGAGGTGGTTTCTAATCTAAAGTTTTTGCTAGCTAATGAAATTGCGCGATTTGCAACAGATCTTATTAAAGAGCAAAAAAAAGAAGACAAAAAAAATCGGAACTAGGTTGTAAGGATCTATCAAATGATATAGAGGAGGAGATAGAAAATCATTTAGATTATATAATTGATGAAGTCTTTGATAAGGGATCTTATCTATATGGTGCGGAGTGTGTTGATAGAAATTTGCAACGTTCTTTTGTAGATTTGCTCTCATCGAGGATAAAAGGTTATGAAAATGGTCCTAAAAAAACTAAGGATTTTTTAGAAGAGAAAGGAAATTATGTATATCTAAAGAAAAGCATTTTTGATAATCCTAAGCTCATTAAAGACATAGCAAAGCATGAATTATCCTTTCATTGTCGTGATTTGGAAGTTTCAAGTACCGAGGATGAAATGAATGACACTCTGAAGTTCGCAGTTGTTGATTTAATTTGTAAGGCACTACCGCACCTACCAATTGATTCTATGTGGCATACTTCCCATAAAGAAAATGAAGATGAGTATTCAATTTTGGCTCCTGTTATTGATTATGATAATTACATAGAGTTTTTAAATGAAAAAGAAGTTGATCATATTAATAATAAGGTGTTTGGTGGTTCACCTAAGAATTCAGTTATAGGTAAATCACATAATGGAAACTCAAGCAAATTCCTTAGGCCAGACTATAGTATTTCCCAAAGCAAATGATAAAGGTATAATAAAGTATTTGAGTTATAATGGCATATAGTGTGGATTTAAGGGAAAAGGCAGTATTGATGATAGAAAAAGGGAAGACAAAGGTTGAGATAGCAGAGCTCATGGAGATAGGAATAGCAACTCTGTACCGCTGGTTAAAAAAGAAAGCTGCTGGTGAAAGCTTAAAGCCATCTAAAAACGGTAGCTTTATTCGAAAAATAGACCCAAAAATACTCGAAGAATATGTTACAAAGAATCCAGATCATACTCTGGCAGAGATGAAACAAAATCTTGGATTTGGAATAAATTCAATTTGGTATAGACTAAAACAGCTAAAAATTACTTTAAAAAAGTCACACTATATCAAGAGCGCAATCAAGAAGATAGGCAGCAATTTATTGATAAAATCTCAAAAATAGAACATTCCAGCATCTTATATATAGATGAAGCAGGAGTTGATAATAAGTTATACCGAGAATATGGACGTGCTCCAAGAGGAAAGAAAATTTATGCAGATATTCCAGGAGAACTCGAGAGAGAATCAGTATAGTAGCCGGGTGGATTGGAATGAGATTTATTGCACCAATGACTTTCAAAGGTGGGTGTGAAAAAGAGGTATTCAATATATTGTTGGAGAAGATGTTATTACCTAAATTGCCACTTGGCACAACCATAGTTATGGATAATGCTACATTTCATAAGACCACTAAAACAAAATCATTAATAGAGTCTTTTGGCTTTCATGTGCTGTATCTTCCAACATATTCACCAGATTTGAATCCCATAGAACACTGTTGGCATACCATCAAAAGCCGCCTCAGACCTCTAATGTATAAATGTACAGACTTACAACTTTTGGTTGGTAATACCATAATGGAAATTTATCCATTCATTTTAGAAAATACTATAGTATAGCTCTTTTCATAATAGTCCGGAAAGTTCATAGAAAAGCAGAATCAACAGCATGACGAAAAGATGTGAATAGAGGGATGTTTTTCCTAGCTCTATTTTTTATAGCAAACCAATGATGCTCAATTTTATTGAAATCTGGGGAATACGTAGGAAGATACAAAATTTCAGCACCAACTTCTTTAGCAAGTTCAGTAATCTTATTAGACTTATGAAAAGTAGCATTATCAAGGATAACAGTTTGTCCAGGTTCCAAAATAGGTGTCAAAAACTGCTCAAACCATTTATTAAAGATATCCATATTACAATGGCCCTCAAATGTTAACGGAACAACTATTTTTCTACTATTTAGAGCTGCAATCATGCTAATTCGTTGAGTTTTCTTTCCAGATTTTAGGGCATAAAATCGCTGTCCTTTCTGAGAATATCCATAGGGATAGTCTTCGGTATTATCAATACCAGATTCATCTATATATACTAAGTTTTGAGGTTCTTTCGTTGCTATAATTTTCAAAAATTCAGCACGTTTTTCTTCATTCCTTTCTTTGTATCCATATGTCTTTTTTGCGTGTGAGTCCAATTTTTTAAGAGCTAGATGAATCGTTGGGATACTAACATTACTCCAAAGCTTAGCCATTTCCGATAGAGTTTTTCCACCATGTTTTTTGGCAAATTCAGTAAATTTATTCCAGTCGGTAATTTTATGATTATAACCTCCATTTCCAAGTTTTTTCGACTGAAAATCTCCTGTTTCTTTTTTTCTTTGCTGCCACTCCCATAATGTAGTTCTTCCAATTTTAAATCTTTCTGCTACCGTTTCTCTGCTTTCCCTTCGTCTAGTACCTCCATTGCTTTTTTTCTTAAATCATAACTATATGCTGCTGGCATACTTACCTTCACTACTATAAACTCTTATTTTAAACCGTTTGGACCATTATGAAAAGAGCTATAATTTTACGATATCCATAACGGCAATCAGAAGCCAAATATACTTCTTGAATCAAATTTGCTACTTCACTTTCGTTATTAATTATAGGCCTATAATATAGGCTAGATCTGCAAATCCCCAATAAATCAGCATGTTTCCTAATTGACAGATCAGAATCTTTTTCTATAAACCTTACTCTATCTTTTTTGCTTATTTCAGTAATTTTTTTTTCAAATAGCTATTTTCCACTGTCAATTCTCCTATTACTTTATGTAAACTTTCTATTTCTTGCGCTAAGATTCTTTGTTTTCTCGCACTTTCACTTTCTTCAACAAATAGGTCTTTTAACCTTGCCAATACTCTATCACGCCAATCATATAGATTTGTTGATGGTATTTTATATTCACTACATATCTCAGCTGTGCTTTTTTGATTTTTTATTGCTTCCAAAGCTATCTTTGCTTTTAACTCTGGTTCATATTTTTTTGTTTCCATTCTTTTACCCCTTTACCTTCCTACTCGGATCAACCATTTTTTGGTCTAGTTTATGGGGTGCATTATACGCTTTACAGGATGCCGGTCAGGCATTGATTCACACTGTTGTTCTAAAGAACACTGTTTAATTGTTGTTTTGGGCTTATTAAAAGAAGATCGTGCTGAAGAAACGCAAATGCCACTATCCTTAGCCGAATTATCATCTTTAATCCTTTGTGCATCTTCATCATAGTAATTGAGGCCAAGGAATTTGCTTGAGTTTCCATTATGTGATTTACCTATAACTGAATTCTTAGGTGAACCACCAAAACCACTATCTGCACTTGGTCCATCTGTCCCTACTTTTTCTTCAGAAGGGGCAAGAGTTTGTGGTTTCATAGCTGGTACACGCGCAGGATGAATGTACAGTTTATAATCCTTATTGATTACAGAGGTTTTCATGATCTTATCCATCACACAGTAAGCAATGTCTGGCTTAAAAAAGTCTATTGCATATATTCGTCCGTCACCATATGTTGGCAGACCTCTTTGTGCAATATCATCTTTTACATCACGCAATACTTTTGTACCACCAAACACCTTATTATTAATATGATCAACTTCTTTTTCATTTAAAAACTCTATGTAATTATCATAATCAATAGCAGGAGCCAAAATTGAATACTCATCTTCACTTTCTTTATGGGAAGTATGCCACATAGAATGAATTGGTAGGTGCGTTAGTGCCTTACGAATTAAATCAACAACTGCTAACTTCAGAGCGTCATTCATTTCATCCTCGGTATTTCGAGTATCAAAACAACGGCATGTCAGAGATACTATATGCTTTACTATGTCTTTAACAAGCTTAGGATTATCAAAAATGCTTTTCTTTAGATATACATAATTTCCTTTCTCTTCTAAAAATCCTTAGTTTTTTAGGACCATTTTCATAACCTTTATCCTCGATGAGAGCAAATCTACAAAAGAACGTTGCAAATTTCTATCAACACACTCCGCACCATATAGATAAGATCCCTTATCAAAGACTGCATCAATTATATTATCATCTACATGTTCTTCTATCTCCTTCTCTATCTCCTTCTCTATATCATCTGATAGATCCTCACAACCTAGTTCCGATTTTTTGTCTTCTTTTTTTTGATATATAATATTAGAGGTTGCAAATCGCGCAATTTCATTAGCTAGCAAATACTTTAGATTAGAAATCACCTCTTTCCTAATTGGCACCAAAAATTTATTATCTTCAGGCCATTTCCCTTGATCATAGCTAAAAGGAAAAAATTTTTTATAAAAAATATCATCAATAATAGTGTCATGCGGACAAAATCTTTCTATTACTTTTTCTTTCACACTTTTCAAGTACTTCTTGCCCTGATTAGTAGTCATATCTTCATGAAACAAGATAACAATATGATCTTCTTTGTAAGAAAAAGTACCGTCTACAGTACAATTAGTAAAAGCTTTATCATTAAAATTAAGAATACTATTAAATGCTTTTACTAATTCTCGATTTATTTCACTTTTATTAGACATAACGCCACCCCCTTAAACTAATATAATTATTTACTGCTACCCTGACCACTTTTACTACTACTGGATTGATTTTGCTTCATTCGTTCTTCTTGACGCTTAATCATATCGCTGAAGTTATCTATCCTACTTAGATCTAAATCTTTTTTATAAATCCTTGTTCTCCCTGAATCAGGTACTTTTTTATTTGGATCATTATTACCATGCATACCTGAATCAGGTACTTTTTTATTTGGATCATTATTACCATGCATACCTGAATCAGGTACTTTTTTATTTGGATCATTATTACCATGCATATTAGCCTCCGAATTAAATTATTATGTAATCAGTATATTAAGAATCAATTATTAGCACAAGCAGTTTTTACATAAATTTTATTCACCATTTTTATACTCCTGGATTCCAGACTGGGATGACATCAGAGGGCTACTTGAATGACAAAAGAGGCTACTTGTCCGCCATGTCATTCCAGCACTTGAAACTGGAATCCAGATAAAAAACCAGTCTGGAATGACAAAAAGAGAGAGAACCTTTACACACCTCTCTCTTTGACTGAAGAAGCATGGTTTTCAACTCTCACATCATCAGTTAATCCTCCTGGCAATTCCACAGCAGCATTAGACTTTTGCTGATCACCAAGCTTTCTCTCGCAGGAAGATCTATTTAGCTTTCCTTTCTTTGTTCTCTTTGTATCACGATCTCGTTGTCTTGTAACTCTCCTGTGTTCCTTTCTCTCTGGAGCAGGTGGACAGACAGCTAATTTTGGTTTTTCATTTTTCTCTTCTTTTGCTTCTTTCTTTTCTTTATTCATTTTTTCCAGTTTTTGTACTTCACTATTTTTGTGACTTATAACAGGTTTAGGTAGAGTGTCTACTAATTTTTCTACAGGCTTTGGTAAAATAGCACGTTCTTGCTTATTCAGAGTGATTGGCATTGGAACTTGAGATGAAAAATTAAAGAGGTGAACTGGCGCGACTTCATTCACTTTTGTTTCTATTTGTTGACGAACTTCTTTTGATTCTGTTTTTTCTGCTTTTTTGTCTCTTTTTTCCTCAGTTACATCTTGCTCTACTACTGCTGCTAAATCAACTGCAAAAATTTCTGCAAACATTGCAATGACTGAGCCCACGAGAAAAGTTTGAAGCTTAAATTTTAAATTTTGCAACGCTTGCAAACGTTCGAGTATTGCTATTTCCTCTTCCGGAGATAACCCACCACTGAGTAATTTCTCCTGCAATTCTTTTATCTCTTTGTCTAGCCTTTTATCCCAACTTAAGTCTAAATCTTTTTTGAAGATCTTTTTGATTAACTCCTTAAGCTTATCACGCAAAAACTTAATTATCGAAAGAAGCAGATTTTTCTCTTTCTTCTCCTTGAGCATTTTGTAGACTTTCGGATCTACATTTACTTCAAAAAGATTAAAGAGGGATTCAAAGAAATTTGCGAATACCCCTTGATTATTATCAGTAAAGTAATCCTCATTATCTTGTATCTGTAGCTCTACTTGAGATAATGTTTCATCAATGCAACTCGCAGCCTGACGCTCAAGCTCTATTCTCTTGAGCTCAGCTTTCCTAGCAAGCTCCTCCATTAATCCTTTTAATTCATTGAGCTTCTGCTCTGCAGAGAGATCTTGCTCCCTGATTCGACTAATGAAGATTGAGCTACCGTCCTCTTCGTTGTTATTGATTAAAAAATTTTTCATTGCTTTTTCTCCATTAATTGAATTACTGTTTCTATAATTGTTTAGAAAGCTTTTTACCATTTTATCTTAAGTCTATAAAAGACAATAACTCAATCCTACAATATGAAGTATTTAATAAGTATTAATCTTAAAAAATATCAGTAACTTATTGATATTTTTACATTTATACTATATATAGTCTAGCATATATTACGTAATTTTTCAAGAACATATTCACTATAACAGAAGACTTTCTTATTTGCCTCTAAAACACCTGCAAATCATATAATAAGAGAATATTATAATGTTTAGTGTAATACTATACAATGTTATAAAATATAGTATAATACTAGCATACCACTGAATTAATGCTGAGATATTCCCTTGCTTGATCAGTTAAAACACGTCCTCTTGGTGTGCGCTTTACGAAACTGACCTTGATTAAATAAGGTTCTACTGTTTCTTCAATATTGCCAACATCTTCAGATAGTGCAATAGATATGGTGTCAATTCCAACAGGTCCTGAGGTGTTAAACAAAAATCTCAGATAATCCATATCTAATTTATTTAGTCCCATTTTATCTATACCCAATTTTGATAGTGCAGAACCGGCAATTTCACAGGTAATTTTTTTATCATCTTTTACTTCAACAAAATCTCTTATTCTTCTGAGTAATCTCAAAGCAATTCTTGGAGTACCACGGGCGCGGCAGGCAATTTCTTGCACAGCATCCTTTTCGATTTCAGCACAAAGAACTCTTGCACCTCTTTTTATAATATCAACCAGTTCCTCAAAAGAATAAAACTCAAGATGCAGGGGAATACCAAAACGATCCCTCAGCGGTGCAGAAAGCAGTCCAAGCCGTGTTGTTGCCCCAATCAGTGTAAATGGTGGTAAATCTATTCTTAAAGTTCTGGTAGATGGGCCCTCACCTACTAGTATATCTAGGCAAAAATCTTCCATAGCAGTATATAAAACTTCCTCAATGCTACGATTTAATCTATGGATCTCATCGATAAATAGAACATCTTTTGCATTTAAAGTAGTGAGCACTGCAGCTAAGTCCCCAGCTTTACTAAGCAATGGACCAGAAGTTGCACGAAAGCTAACCCTTAATTCCTTAGAGACAATTTGTGCTAAAGTTGTTTTACCAAGCCCTGGAGGACCATAGAGCAATACGTGATCCAAAGCTTCAGCTCTCGTCTTTGCAGCATTTATAAACACTTTTAAATTTTGTATTAAGTCTTTTTGCCCGACAAAATCATCAAGTTGCTCAGGCCTGATATTTAAATTACGTACATCTTCAGAGTATTCCTTACTACATGATATTGACTTCATATTGTTTTAAGCGCCATACGAATAATATCTTTAGTGTCCAAGTTTGGTGATTCATCTTCTATTTTTTTTATTGTATCATAAGCTTTTGTTCTTTCATATCCAAGATTGATCAAAGCTGAAAGAGCATCTTCACTAATTGAGTGAAAATGATTGTTATTTGTCTCTAATTTACTTACTTTGCCATTCAGCTCAGTAATAATTCGATTTATGAGTTTCAGGCCAAGTCCACTCACCTTAAGTGCTAGTTTATTCTCATTTATAACTGCCAAAAACAGTTGCTCTGGAGTTAATTTGCTCAAAATTGACATTGCGGTTTTATAGCTGACACCGCTCACTTTAACTAATAAACGCAGACACTTCTGTTCTTCTTTACTTATAAAGCCATATAGCTGAGTAACGTTTTCTCTGCTATTTGCATAAGTGTCGATAAGTAATTTTACTCTACTTCCAATCGAACAAGCACTTAAAGTTTTGGCTGAAAGATATACTATGTAGCCAACATCATTCACATTCAGGATTATGTGATCGCTACACACCTCATCAACTATTCCTCTTAGATTTCCTATCATTTCTAGTACTTTATAAAATTCAGTTTAAATGCTACTTAATCTTAGGTCAAGCAAACGAACATTATAGAAGTGGTTCCAGTTTCAATCATTTTAGACAGGTTTGCAGGAAATCTATTTGAATATATTATTCCGGACCAGTATGTGAATGGACCACGGAGTTACTTCAGCAGCAGAATTGCGGTCTATTAACTAAGTAATAGAAATTTCTATCTTTGGTAGAATAAAGGTAATTGTTTGCTGTTTGCGAAAATATTTGCATAATTTAAGTAACATTACTTGATAAGAATTAACTATGGAGCTTAATAAGATTGCAGCATCGATTTTACTTTCTGGATTAATAATTATGATAGTTAGTAATGTAGTTGATATGTTCTATAACCCAGAGGATTATAAAATTGAACACCAAACAATAGTAGCAGCCAGCAATGAGCCTCAGCAAAAGATTGAACAAGTGGCACTTGATATTGGGGAGCTCATGCAAAATGCTAGCTTTGAAAAGGGGAAGTCAGCAGCAAAAAAATGTATAGCTTGTCATAGTTTTGAGAAAGGTGGAATGAATAAAGTAGGGCCAAACTTATGGAACGTGTTTGGAAATAAAAAGGCCCATCTTAGCAGCTCATTCAATTACTCAAAAGCACTACTTGAAAAAGGTGGGAAATGGGAGTATGAGGAATTATTTGCTTTTTTAAAAAATCCAAAAGCCTACATAAAAGGTACACGTATGGCATTTGCAGGCATTTCCAATCCACAAGAGATTGCAGATCTAGTCAGCTATTTGCGTTCGATGAGCGATAGTCCGGTTGCCTTGCCAAAGTAGTATGAATTATTGTAAATTACTCGATGGAAATATAGCATATCGAAAGCTACAAGGAAAAAAAGCTTCTATAGTTTTCTTTGGTGGGTTTGCATCCAATATGGATGGAACTAAAGCAACTGCCGTTTACAAATTTTGCCAAGAAAATGATATAGCACTTGTGCTCTTTGATTATTTTGGCCATGGTAATTCAAGCGGTGATTTTGCTGATTATACAATAAGTGATTGGCAAAAAATTGTGCTAAAGTGATAAGTGAATTAACTAGCAATAAACAAATAATTATAGGTTCAAGTATGGGAGGATGGCTGATGCTGCTCACTGCTCTTCAATTTCCAGAAAAAATTGCAGCATTAATCGGCATATCGTCTGCTCCTGATTTTATTGAAGATTTGATATTCAAGCAATTGTCAGGCAAGCAAAAAGAAGAACTAGGTTCTAAAGGTGTAATAGATTTTACTTCGGAGCATTGTGCATACAAAATAACTAAAAATCTGATCGAAGACGGTAGAAAGAACCTTCTTTTAAACAGAGAAGCAATAGATATAAACTGTCCTGTGCGCTTATTGCATAGCATTAATGATAAAGATGTTCCTTATCAAACTTCATTGAATTTAGCTGAAAAAATTAAGTCAACAGACGTTGAAGTACACTTAATAAAATCAGCAGAACACAACATGTCTGATAATCATTCACTGAAAATTTTATTTAAGACCATCAGAGAATTTTTGCCAGGAGAAATATATAATTGAAGTAATTCAGATGTGTTTGTCGTAAGAGCTGCAGTTATAGCTTCAACAGTAGGCACTATTCTTGATCACCTCAACATTTTCTCTTGGCAATTCTTTAATAAATCGAGAAGTGCGCATTGGTTGCCACTGATTATTAATTTCCCTCCTATCTGCACATGAAATGATCAACCTTTCTTTTGCTCTAGTTATGCCAACATATGCAAGTCTTCTCTCTTCTTCTAAAGCTTTACCACTTTTATCTTCAAAAGATCTTTGATGAGGAAATAATCCTTCTTCCCAACCAGGTAAAAACACACACGGAAATTCAAGTCCTTTAGCTGCATGAAGAGTCATAACATATACAGTGTCATCGCTATTCATATTATCCACTTCCATCACCAGGCTAATGTGCTCTAAGAAGGTTATAGCGTTGTCAAAATTCTTCAAAGATGAAATGAGCTCTTTAACATTTTCTATTCGCGCTAAACCCGTCACTCCTTCATTCTCAAGCATTTCCATATATCCTGATTGATTTGCTACGATTTTAACGAATTCATGCAGTGGTTTTACGCTTACTATTTCTTCCCAAGCTTTAATTTTATTTAAAAAATCATTTAGTGAGAGTTTAATTCTCTCAGTCACTTGATTACCATCAACTAATATTTTTGCTGCTTTAAAAAAAGAAGTGCTGTTGTCCTGAGCAGTTGTGTATATCTTCTTTAGAGTTGTAGTTCCTATGCTTCTTTTTGGACGATTTACGATCCTTTCAAAAGCGAGATCATCATTATTATTTGTAACAAGCCTCAAATATGCAATTATATCCCTTACTTCTTGACGTTCGTAGAATTTTACGCCACTTATAATCTTATAGGGAATTGAATATTTTATAAAATACTCTTCGAGCACTCTGGTTTGAAAAGTCGCTCTTACGAGCACTGCAATGTCACTAAATCTGTATTTATTGAGCTTTAATATCTGTTCGCTTATGAACCTTGCTTCAGCTTTCCCGTCCCATAATTTTATTAGATTTACCTTTTCCCCTTCAATGTTTGTTGTCCACAACTTTTTTTCTAAGCGAGTCTTATTGTGGTTGATAACATATGATGCAGTTGCAAGTATGTGGGATGTTGACCTGTAGTTACACTCCAGTTTAACGGTTTTTGCATTTTTAAAATCATCGGAAAATTTCAAAATATTTTCAACTTCTGCACCACGCCAACTGTATATCGATTGATCGTCATCTCCTACACAACAAATATTTGAGTGCTCTTTTGCAAGGTATTTTAGCCAAAGATATTGTATTGCATTTGTATCTTGATATTCATCTACCATAATATATTTAAACTTGTTTTGGTAGTAGAACAGAACCTCGGTCTTTTGATTAAAAAGTTGTATGTTATATAACAATAAGTCACCAAAATCAACAGAGTTAAGGAATTTTAACCTTTCCTGATACTGGTAATAGACTTTAAGTGCAGTTACGTAAACTGGCCTAAATGATTGAACGTCTTCCACTTCAGACGGCAATAAACACTTCTCTTTCCACTGCTGGATGATATTCATAATGGTCTTACATTTTTCTGATAGGTAATCAGGGCTGATTTCATTCATGATGTTTTTTATTACCTGTAATTGGTCATCCACACCAATAATTGTAAAATTGGAATTTAGCCCCACGACTTCAGCATGATGACGTAGAATTTTTGCTGCAATTGCATGGAAAGTGCCAAGCCATGGTATGTTTGTGCCCGTGAGTTCAAGCACTCTTGATATCATTTCATTTGCTGCTTTGTTCGTGAATGTAACTGCTAATATTTCATCAGAATAAGCGTGACCGTTTCTAATTATGTGCGCTATTCTTGAAGTAATCGTTCTTGTTTTTCCCGTTCCCGCCCCTGCCAGTATCAAAATTGGCCCATTTAAGTTACTTACAGCTAATTGTTGCTCTGGATTTAACAGTGAGAGATAATCTTTCATTGTAGCCCTATAAATTATAGCTGCAGTAAGTTAATCTTACTACTTGCGCTCTGTAAAGTTTTTGTTGCTTGCTTCCAGTTTATTTCAAACAGTAGGTGCCTGGATTGATAAATGTTAAAATTTTAGGTAATATTGAAATACATACTAATAATATTAAATAGGCAATAAATATGTTTGCTAATTCAAATGATCAAGAACAATTGCAACAAAGAAAAGTGCGTTTTGCAGACCACAATGAGCTATCAGAGGATAAATCTGAATATGACTGGTATGGCTGGATCGATCACTTGATATCTCTGGAGTCTCACAAGGCTATAGAGGAGTTAAAAAAAGAGATCAGTGAGTTAGAAAAAGAACTCGAAGAATTAGAGGATAAAAATAAAAAGAGGTTAAAAAGTGATACGGACACAGACCTCAAATTTATCAAATACCTAACTAAGCATTTTAATAATCCTGAAGAGATTATAAAGGAGTTAAAATCGTATGTTGATGAGGATAAATCTAGAGCGTCAAATAGGATGAAAAGTCATATTGTATTGATCAGATATTTTTCTGAAAAGGTGCAAATAAAAATGACTGAAGAAACCAACGAATTTATAAAAGGCATTAAAATTAAATACGAGAAAAAAAACAAGAACTAAAAGATTGCGTAAAAAAAACCCTCAATCTCTTTATGCTACTTCAGATAAAAATACAGCTAAACAATATGACGAAGAGGCTTACGATAACAAGCTAAAAGAATTAAGGAATTTAATTATTCATTCAAAAAATAACTTTAATCATGATATCCATGTAAGTCTGCTTATTAGAGTCAATAATGGTATTGTAGGTGATATTTGGGATAACCCTAGTGAACTAGGAAAATCTAGTCATGAATGGAAGCTGATACATTGTGTAAAAGAATTGCTAAAGATTAACCATGGAAATTTTAAACAAATATTGGGTAGCATTGAAGATCTCATGGAACCATCATTAAAGCAATATAAAGAGCTAAGCCCTCCTATCAACATAACACAAGATCAAAATCTTAAAACAACAGCACTTGCAGAAGTAAGTTTGCAGTCTAAGGAATCTTTTCCAGGCGATACTGAGAATGATTTACAAGGCAACCAACCTACACCAGGAGGCTGTAAACCACTAAAGCGTGAAGGAACAGAAGGATTAGCTGTTCCTTCAGCTGGCACTAAAATAGATATGAATAGTGGCCAATTACAAACAACCTCTCACGAACTGCAAAACCCTTATGATAATGCAGGTATGTATAGCGCTTTAGGTGTTGCTGTTGTCGGTTTTATAGCAATTGGAGTGATGTTATGTGCTACAGGTAATCCAGTTCTTGGAGGAGTCTTTATAGCAGTCCCTGTAATTAGTGCATTAATACTTGGTATTGCAAAAATTTATGAAGAAGTCAGTAAAAAGAAGGAAAAAAAGCCAGAAATAGATACATTGACCGCCTTGAGAGAAGTGCTTACCCCTCAATGGTTAAGTAAGGGTAGAGTTTCAAATATTTAATATGATATTGACTTTACAGCAATAATTACTTTAAGTTAGTAGCTATTGTTGCAGTTAAAGTATCAATGCCTTTTTTCTTTTATTCTTTTGCAATTCTAAGCATCTTATCTGCTGTTTGTGTAATTAGTGTAAAAATCCCGTGCATGCAGTGTTATTTTTAATTTTCACTTTCGTTAACTCTGCAGTGCTTTTTATTCTCCTTGGAGCTGAATTCATTGCTATGATGGTATTGATAGTATACATCGGTGCAGTTGCAGTGTTGTTCCTCTTTGTAGTTATGATGCTCGATATTGACTACATAAGATTGCACCAGGGTTTTGCAAAGCATTTCACTCTTGGTGCTATATTATGTGTTGTGTTTTTTCTAATCATCAGCTTTGTAATTCGCAGCTCAGCACCGAATATAAGCAATGTTATAAACTATAATACCAATAACGTGAAAGCTATCGGTAATTTGCTCTACACTGACTACATGTACGCTTTTCATCTTTCTGGTATTCTGCTGCTTGTTGCAATTGTTGGTGCAATTGCTCTTACTTTGCAGGAAAAGAAAAAAGGAGTTAAAAACAGAATGTATTAAAGCAATTGACACAATCTTCATCTGTAAAATTGGTTAAGGCTAAATTTGGAAAAGGAGTAGAATGGAAATAGGATTAAATCATTTTTTGATAGTTGCTGCTATTTTGTTCACTATTGGAGTGTGTGGTATTTTCATCAACCGTAAGAGCATAATCAATATACTGTTATCAATAGAAATATTACTCTTGGCAATTAATATCAATCTCGTCGCTTTCTCTGCCTTTATGAATGATATAGTTGGGCAAATTTTTGTGATGTTTGTGTTGACTGTTGCGGCAGCAGAGTCAGGAGTTGGGCTTGCAATATTGGTTGTATATTATAGAGGTCGTGGCAATATAGATGTTGAACAAGCGAACTTAATGAAAGAATGAAAGTATGATGGATATACTGAAATTAATAGTATTTTTGCCACTCTTTGGTTCGCTATTTGCAGCACTTTTTAGAAAAAGTCAGTTAGTTACAACGGCGGGGATTGGAATATCTGCAGTTTTATCTTGGTATGTTTTTCTCACCTTCTCTGAAAATTATCACTTGAGTTTATTTCCTCTATTTTCATTAAGTGTATTAAAAGTAAATTGGGCAATTAGTGTGGATGCTCTCTCATCCTTAATGCTTATTGTTATTACCACTGTTTCACTAGTAGTCCACCTCTATTCTATCGGTTATATGGAGCATGACAAAGGGAAGTCGAGGTTTTTTTCTTACCTATCGCTATTTACGTTTTGCATGATTGTGCTGGTTGTAAGCGATAATTTCGTGCAGCTTTTTTTTGGCTGGGAAGGGGTTGGCCTGTGTTCTTATTTACTCATAGGATTTTGGTTCCAAAAATATTCTGCAAATAATGCAGCAATTAAAGCATTTGTTGTGAATAGGGTAGGAGACTTTGCACTATTGATTGGAATCTTTCTTATTTATTATACATTTCACTCTTTGAATTTTACTGAAGTTTTTGACACAACTGATCTTCTTGGCACGCAGAACATTAGGGCATTCTGCTGTGAATTTAAAATAATTCATATAATATGCATATTACTTTTTATTGGCTGTATGGGTAAATCTGCACAGCTTGGTTTACATGTTTGGTTGCCCGATGCAATGGAAGGGCCAACCCCTGTTTCTGCACTCATTCACGCAGCAACGATGGTAACAGCAGGTATATTTTTAGTAGCAAAATGTTCTCCATTATTTGAGCTATCAAATGTGGCACGAGAATTAATAGTTATTGTTGGGGCACTTACTGCTTTCTTTGCAGCTACGGTTGCGATTACTCAGAACGATATAAAAAAAATAATTGCTTATTCAACCTGCAGTCAACTTGGTTATATGTTCATGGCATGTGGGCTTTCTGCTTACAATGTTGCTATTTTTCATTTAATGACACACGCTTTTTTTAAAGCTCTACTATTTCTTGGTGCTGGCAATGTGATTCATGCAATGCATCATGAGCAAAACATTCAGAAAATGGGAAATTGCTGGAAGAAAATCCCTTGCACTTATACTCTCATGTCGATTGGATCTCTTGCGCTTTCTGGAATATTTCCATTTGCAGGTTTTTACTCAAAGGATTTGATAATTGAACATGCTTATAGCACGGATAGCTTCGCTTTTGTAATAAGCTTAGTTGTTGCATTCTTCACAGCGTTTTACTCTTGGAGGTTATTGCTTCTTGTGTTCCACAGCCAAAAACAAAGTAAAATTAATATACATGAGGCACCAAAGATTATGCTTATACCATTACTGATACTCGCTTTTGGATCAGTATTTTCTGGAATATGGGGAGCAAATATTTTGAACATAACTAGTAATGCGTTTTGGAAATCAAGTTTAGTGATGATTGATGAGCATGGAGTTCATAATTTCTTTATACAACTACTGCCAACCTTAGCAAGCCTAAGTGGAATAGCACTTGCGTACCTAATTTACCAATATCAAGTAATTAGGCAAATTAAGAGTAAATTTTTACTTAAGTTTTTGCAGAATAAATGGTACTTTGATGAGCTGTATGAGTTTGTTATAATTGCACCGATAAGGTTTATATCTAGGCTTCTATGGAAGTTTGATGTTAAGGCTATTGATTCATTTGGACCAAATGGTGTTGTAAGGTTGGTTAATGAATGTTCAAAAAGTTCTGTAAAGTTGCAAACTGGTTATATATTTGATTATGCATTTATTATGTTTGTTACTCTAATAATCGGTGCTTTATATATTATTGGAATTAAATAGAAGGTGTTGTTACTTAGTATATTCTTGCTTCCACTGATAGGAGCGTTGATTTTACCCTTAATCAGGATTAATCATCAATCTATACACTTAAGATTTCTTGCCCTATTTTTTGCTGTACTTCCATTTTTGCTTAGCATTGTAGCTTGTATAGAATTTGATTATAACGATGCGGACTTTCAGTTTGTCAGCTACCCAATTAGAAATGTTGGAATAGGGATAGATGGTATATCATTGCTTTTCCTTCTGCTTACAACTTTCTTGTTTGTAATTTGTATACTCTACAACTGCAAAATGAATTATACGACCCTAAAAGCCTATATGGCATTGTTTCTACTGCTTGAGAGTTTTGTAGTCGGTTTTTTCGTTTCACTGAATGCTATAAGCTTTTATGTGTTTTTTGAAGCTGTTTTAATACCAATGTTCTTTATTATTGGCATCTGGGGAGGAAAACATAGGGTATATGCAACGTTTAAGTTGTTTCTTTATACATTAACTGGCTCATTATTATTCCTACTTGGATTGGTGTACATCTATAGCATTTTTGGAACGTTTAATATACAAAAATTAGCTACATTAGTGCCAAGCCTTGATCTTGAAGTGCAGTCATTGCTGTGGATTGCATTTTTTATTTCTTTTGCAATAAAAGTACCGATGTTTCCATTTCACACTTGGCTTCCTGATGCGCATGTGCAATCACCAACTTCTGGATCTGTGATTTTAGCTGGCTTGCTTATTAAAATGGGGGGATATGGATTTTTAAGGTTTTCTATTCCAATGCTTCCTCAGGCAAGTTTGTATTTTTCAAATTTTGTTGTTGTACTGAGCATTATTGCGGTGATATATGCTTCGCTAGTTGCGTTTGCTCAAGATGATATAAAGAAGTTAATAGCTTATTCTTCAATAGCACATATGGGGATCGTTACCGCTGGCCTCTTTTCATTTTGTGAGGAAGGAGTACTGGGTAGTATATTTCAAATGATTAGTCATGGCCTTATTTCTGCTGCTTTATTTTTATGTGTTGGAATGATATATACTCGAACTGGTACTTTGGAGATTGCAAAATATTTTGGCATAGTAAACACAATGCCAAAATTTGGTTTTATGTTCATTTTATTTTCAATGGCTTCAATAGGGCTACCTGGAACATCTGGGTTCGCAGGTGAGTTTTTGGCTATGGTTGGGATGTTTAAGAGCATAGGGTTTTTTACAGGATTTATCGCACTTGGCACTATTTTAAGCGCAGTTTATATGCTGAATTTATGTAAGCAAATAATATGGGGGGTTAGCTATTCTAAATTATTAAATAACCGTTTGGATAGCATAGAATTTTCTGTCTTAATTCTGCTTACAGTGTTTGTTATTTTGCTTGGATTTTACCCAACCCTTGCACTGAATTATTTGAAGCCATGTATGGCAAATTTGTTAGTCAAATATAATGCGCTATGAATTATATACAGATATTGCCGGAAATGTTCTCTATTATCTCCTCGTTAGTGTTGCTACTGCTTGGGATTATATTTAACCGCAGAACTATCAACTTATTAGCACTTGGCTGCACAGTGGTAACTTTGATTATTTTAATTCTTTCGGCAGAAAACAATGAAATTTTTCTCTTTAATTCGTTGTTAAAACTCAATTTATACATCAGGTCAGCCCAAGGGTTAATTCTCAGCACAGGAATTTTAATACTTTTGATGCTGAATTTATCAAAATATGACTATAAATATGAATTTTCAATACTGATTCTTTTTGCACTGTTTGGCATGATAACTTTAGTTTCAGCAAATAGTCTGATTTCTTTTTACTTAGCTTTTGAGTTGATGAGTATATCTTTGTATGTTCTTGCGAGCTTTAATAAAGATTCAGCTTATTCATGTGAATCAGGAGTGAAATATTTTACACTTAGTGCACTATCTTCCTGCATTATGCTGTATGGAATGTCTCTGCTTTATGGATATACAGGACAAGTCAATTTCTCTGAGCTCCGTTCATTCTTGCAAAACCATCAGATAACTTATGGAATGGTTTTTGGGTTAGTTTTTATCCTTATTGGTTTGTGTTTCAAGCTTGCTATTGCTCCTTTTCATATGTGGGCTCCAGATGTCTATCAAGGTGCACCTACCATAGTAACTGCGTTTTTTTCTACGGCCCCAAAAGCTACACTTGTAACATTTTTAATTCGATTGATGAATGAAGAGTTAGTAAATGTAAAAAGTTATGTTCAGCCTATTTTCTTATACGTTTCAGCATTGTCTGTGCTTATCTCAGCTTTTGGGGCCTTGCGTCAGCAAAACTTAAAAAGGCTGCTTGCTTACAGTTCAATTGGTCATATTGGTTTTATATTTGCTTCACTTTCTATTTTTACACAAGCAGGAACAGATAGTGCCTTAATGTATTTGGTGATATATATCATCACAAGCATAGGGCTATTCTCATATCTCGTACAAATTGACGATGATGATTGTGATATTGCAAATTTATCTGGTATAGGAAAAAAGCAACCAATTTTAGCTTTACATCTTTCTATACTATTACTCTCGATGTCGGGAATACCTCCACTTGCAGGTTTTATCGCTAAATTTTTTATATTCAAAAGTTTAATAAATTCTGGCTTTATCAGCCTGTCTTTGATCCTTGTAATAGCGAGTGTGATATCATGCTACTATTATTTAAATATCATGAAAGTTATGTATTTTGATAAAGCTAGTGGTAATAAGGTTGCTTATTCTAGGGGTCTATTCATTATCACTTCAGTAGTTTTACTGATCAATCTCGTTCTTTTCTTGTATGTAGAAGATCTTGACTCACTCATTAAACTAAAGGGCTGACAAGGTGATCCTTGAAGGTTTTCGTATTTATCATTACAAAGAAGTTCCAAGTACTAATAAAGAATCATTGGGTTTAATTGAGAAAGGGATATCTAATGAAACTATTATTATTGCCGATAAACAAGAAGAAGGCAGGGGACGCACTGGAAAAAGCTGGATTTCTCCAGAGGGTAATCTCTATGCAAGTTTGATAATTAACCAAGAAACGGATGTCAGCAAATTGACAGAATGGACTTTTGTGACTGCTCTTGCTGTTGGAAATACTTTATTATCGTTAAATTTCTTGAATAATCAAACCCACTGCGGTGTCATTCCAGTGCGTGACACTGGAATCCATACTTTTTCTTCTGGATCCCAGTGTCAAAGCACTGGGATGACAAGAGATCAATTCATAAACGATCTCAATCTTCAACATAAATGGCCAAATGATGTTCTAATCGATGGCAAGAAAATAAGCGGAATATTGCTTGAAAAAAAATCCAATTCGAATTGGCTCATTATAGGAATTGGAATTAATGTCAATCATGCGCCACTTCCAGGCACAACGTGCATTAGCAATTACGGTGAATCTGTGTCTAACATTGATCTGTTAAAGGAATTAATAATAAATTTTAATAAGCTAAGAAAGCAATGGCTATTTGATGGGTTTTATGCTATAAGAGAAATGTGGTTAAAAAAAGCATTCAAAATGAATGAGCAAATCAGTGTAAAGTTAGCTGACAAATTGTATGAAGGAATTTTTGCTGATATAGATAAAAGTGGTAAATTGGTGTTGCAGCAAAAGGATGGAAGCTTAATTTATTTTGATGCAGGTGAGTTATTTATTGGCAATGCATTATGAATACATATGTAATTTTTGCTTACCTTATTAGTTTCATACTGATTGGTGGAAATTTGATTTTTACCGTTTCTTGCTATACTAAAAGTAAAAAAATTCTAGAAAGCCTGAAAGATAATAATGAAGAAGAAACATAAGCGATTACTTATAACTTCAGGAATTTTCTGCTTTTTAAGTTGTGCAGTTTTTTTTATTTTAACAACGCTCAAAGAAAATATCTCATTTTTCTATACAGTAAGTGAAGCCATAGTCTTGCCAAATAATCAAAAGCCAATCCGTGTTGGTGGAATGGTTGTTGAAAAGAGCGTGATACGGAGCGAAAGTGAAGTAGTTTTTCAGATGACAGATTTTAACAAAAGCGTTGTGGTGAAATATCAGGGAATACTTCCACCAATGTTTTCAGAAAAAAGTGGTGTTGTTGTGCAAGGTAAAATGTTTGATAATAGTACTTTTCTTGCAGATACGGTGTTTGCAAAACATGATGAGAACTATAAGCCGAAAGTCCTAAAATAGATTTCCTAATTCAGTTGTATTGAAATGGTATGTGAAAGAAAGCAACAGCCTGCTAGCAAGCTGTTACTTTCCTAACTACTATAATATATCAGAGTGAGTTGGTGCTTCCCATTCTACGTTATTATGGTCAATTATTGCTGCTTTTAATCCTTCAACTTCGCCCCTTAGGTGATCAAGTTCTTCTGCCCATGTTCTGTAGTTTTGATTATTATCAATAAATCCATCCTGCTGAATTAACTTATTCAAATGAGATAAACCATTAGCCAATGCTTTACTCATATCAAGAGACTCTCCTCGAAGTTGTGCTATGTTGTCCATAATTGAGACACGCAAGCCCGAAACAAACTTCTCGTTTAAATCGCAGACTATAGTATTTCCTAAAGTAAATGATAAAGGTGTAATAAAGTATTTGAGTTATAATGGCATATATAGTATTTCCCAAAGCAAATGATAAAGGTATAATAAAGTATTTGAGTTATAATGGCATATAGTGTGGATTTAAGGGAAAAGGCAGTATTGATGATAGAAAAAGGGAAGACAAAGGTTGAGATAGCAGAGCTCATGGAGATAGGAATAGCAACTCTGTACCGCTGGTTAAAAAAGAAAGCTGATGGTGAAAGCTTAAAGCCATCTAAAAACGGTAGCTTTATTCGAAAAATAGACCCAAAAATACTCGAAGAGTATGTTACAAAGAATCCAGATCATACTCTGGCAGAGATGAAACAAAATCTTGGATTTGGAATAAATTCAATTTGGTATAGACTAAAACAGCTAAAAATTACTTTAAAAAAAAGTCACACTATATCAAGAGCGCAATCAAGAAGATAGGCAGCAATTTATTGATAAAATCTCAAAAATAGAACATTCCAGCATCTTATATATAGATGAAGCAGGAGTTGATAATAAGTTATACCGAGAATATGGACGTGCTCCAAGAGGAAAGAAAATTTATGCAGATGTTCCAGGGAGAACTCGAGAGAGAATCAGTATAGTAGCCGGGTGGATTGGAATGAGATTTATTGCACCAATGACTTTCAAAGGTGGGTGTGAAAAGAGGTATTCAATATATTGTTGGAGAAGATGTTATTACCTAAATTGCCACTTGGCACAACCATGGTTATGGATAATGCTACATTTCATAAGACCAAAATCCATTACTGACGGAACAAATAAGAAACATTACAAACTCGTTTAATAGTAGTACTGGAAATATTGACAATAAAATTACACAAAACATCTTCAAGTAAACCTATGGTATCGTAGATACTATTGCGTAAAGTATTGTATTTGATATATTGCCACAACCTTTCAACAGGATTCAGTTCCGGTGAATAAGGAGGCAAGTATATGATGGTAATGTTTTCCTGAATTTTCAAACTTTTTGATCTATGCCAACTTGCACAATCCATTACAAGAAAGGCTTCTTTCGTGCCTAAATCTTTCGACATCTGCTCCAGAAATATATTCATACAATCAGTGTTTACATATGGAGCAAGTAGGCTGATTTTCTTACCACTTCTTGGATTTACCGCACTTTAGATATAGAAATTTTGTCTACCAATTTTCATTTTAACCTGCGTTCTGACCCCTTTTAAACCATCCGTGTCCGATTTTTGAATGAGTCCCAAATCGTGATTCATCAAAAAACACCTCCCTTTTAGGGTGGAAATTGACTATTTTATTGAAGTATCTTTTAAACTCTTCTTGCTTGTTTTTATCTTGTTTATGGTGCATTGGCCTCGGTGTTATGTAAGAAAATTTCATCCTTTGTATCTCACGGTGCACTGTTGATTTGCTGATGTTTAGGGCAAATTCCTCTGAGATTTTTATTTGTACTTCCTTAATAGTAATATTTGGATTTCTTTCTACCCATATTTCAATTTGCTCACGTTGATTTTTGTTTAATTTGCTTTTTCTTCTCCGCTGAAACGGGGCAAATAATTTTTCTACTCTACCAAATTTTAGATGCTTTATCCATTCAGTCAAAGCAGTCCTTGAAATTTTACATATTCTTGCCACAGCGCTTATACTACTTTCTTTTCCTGCTATCACCGCTTGTAACTTTTTGAAACATATGCGTTATTTCTTACCTTTTTTAACATTTCTTTCGCTAAATTTACAACTCTTTCGTCTAATAGTTTTGACCTTAATGCCATTTATACCTCGCTATTTCACTTACTCTAGTATGACTTTTTCCCCATTATTCTCTATCTGTTCTTTCTATAGCGGGAATTGGTATGAAAAAGAGGTATTCAATATATTGTTGGAGAAGATGTTATTACCTAAATTGCCACTTGGCACAACCATAGTTATGGATAATGCTACATTTCATAAGACCACTAAAACAAAATCATTAATAGAGTCTTTTGGCTTTCACGTGCTGTATCTTCCAACATATTCACCAGATTTGAATCCCATAGAACACTGTTGGCATACCATCAAAAGCCGCCTCAGACCTCTAATGTATAAATGTACAGACTTACAACTTTTGGTTGGTAATACCATAATGGAAATTTATCCATTCATTTTAGAAAATACTATAGTATAGCTCTTTTCATAATAGTCCGGAAAGTTCATAGAAAAGCAGAATCAACAGCATGACGAAAAGATGTGAATAGAGGGATGTTTTTCCTAGCTCTATTTTTTATAGCAAACCAATGATGCTCAATTTTATTGAAATCTGGGGAATACGTAGGAAGATACAAAATTTCAGCACCAACTTCTTTAGCAAGTTCAGTAATCTTATTATACCAATTCCCGCTATAGAAAGAACAGATAGAGAATAATGGGGAAAAAGTCATACTAGAGTAAGTGAAATAGCGAGGTATAAATGGCATTAAGGTCAAAACTATTAGACGAAAGAGTTGTAAATTTAGCGAAAGAAATGTTAAAAAAGGTAAGAAATAACGCATATGTTTCAAAAAAGTTACAAGCGGTGATAGCAGGAAAAGAAAGTAGTATAAGCGCTGTGGCAAGAATATGTAAAATTTCAAGGACTGCTTTGACTGAATGGATAAAGCATCTAAAATTTGGTAGAGTAGAAAAATTATTTGCCCCGTTTCAGCGGAGAAGAAAAAGCAAATTAAACAAAAATCAACGTGAGCAAATTGAAATATGGGTAGAAAGAAATCCAAATATTACTATTAAGGAAGTACAAATAAAAATCTCAGAGGAATTTGCCCTAAACATCAGCAAATCAACAGTGCACCGTGAGATACAAAGGATGAAATTTTCTTACATAACACCGAGGCCAATGCACCATAAACAAGATAAAAACAAGCAAGAAGAGTTTAAAAGATACTTCAATAAAATAGTCAATTTCCACCCTAAAAGGGAGGTGTTTTTTTGATGAATCACGATTTGGGACTCATTCAAAAATCGGACACGGATGGTTTAAAAAGGGGTCAGAACGCAGGTTAAAATGAAAATTGGTAGACAAAATTTCTATATCTAAAGTGCGGTAAATCCAAGAAGTGGTAAGAAAATTAGCCTACTTGCTCCATATGTAAACACTGATTGTATGAATATATTTCTGGAGCAGATGTCGAAAGATTTAGGCACGAAAGAAGCCTTTCTTGTAATGGATTGTGCAAGTTGGCATAGATCAAAAAGTTTGAAAATTCAGGAAAACATTACCATCATATACTTGCCTCCTTATTCACCGGAACTGAATCCTGTTGAAAGGTTGTGGCAATATATCAAATACAATACTTTACGCAATAGTATCTACGATACCATAGGTTTACTTGAAGATGTTTTGTGTAATTTTATTGTCAATATTTCCAGTACTACTATTAAACGAGTTTGTAATGTTTCTTATTTGTTCCGTCAGTAATGGATTTTGGTCTTATGAAATGTAGCATTATCCATAACCATGGTTGTGCCAAGTGGCAATTTAGGTAATAACATCTTCTCCAACAATATATTGAATACCTCTTTTTCACACCCACCTTTGAAAGTCATTGGTGCAATAAATCTCATTCCAATCCACCCGGCTACTATACTGATTCTCTCTCGAGTTCTCCCTGGAATATCTGCATAAATTTTCTTTCCTCTTGGAGCACGTCCATATTCTCGGTATAACTTATTATCAACTCCTGCTTCATCTATATATACTAAGTTTTGAGGTTCTTTCGTTGCTATAATTTTCAAAAATTCAGCACGTTTTTCTTCATTCCTTTCTTTGTATCCATATGTCTTTTTTTGCGTGTGAGTCCAATTTTTTTAAGAGCTAGATGAATCGTTGGGATACTAACATTACTCCAAAGCTTAGCCATTTCCGATAGAGTTTTTCCACCATGTTTTTTGGCAAATTCAGTAAATTTATTCCAGTCGGTAATTTTATGATTATAACCTCCATTTCCAAGTTTTTTCGACTGAAAATCTCCTGTTTCTTTTTTTCTTTGCTGCCACTCCCATAATGTAGTTCTTCCAATTTTAAATCTTTCTGCTACCGTTTCTCTGCTTTCCCCTTCGTCTAGTACCTCCATTGCTTTTTTTCTTAAATCATAACTATATGCTGCTGGCATACTTACCTTCACTACTATAAACTCTTATTTTAAACCGTTTGGACCATTATGAAAAGAGCTACATACTATGGTGAAGGTAAAGGTGGGGATGATGCTTCGGCTAAAGATAGTGGCTTTGGCGCTTCTTCAGCACGATCTTCTTTTAATAAGCCCAAAACAACATTTAACCAACCGTCTGTATCACAGCCTGACCAGCATTCTGCAAAAAAGCAGACATCAACTAGTAAAAATCAGATTGCTGTATTTTATAGCTCAAGAAAATTAGACTATTTGAGGACGAATTGTGAATGAAAGTTTATTTGCCAAGGTATAGCTGCCTTGGCCTACAAATCTTGGTTTCTTCATCGTTTACCATTTCATACCACTGGGCAACCCAACCAGTGGTTCTTGCAAGTGCAAAAATGGGTGTAAACATACTTGAAGGGATACCGATAGCATTCATTATTATACCTGAGTAAAAATCAACATTTGGATACAACTTACGTGTAATAAAATACTCATCCTTTAAAGCTATTTCTTCAAGTTTTTTTGCAATTTCAAGTAATTCATTGTTTTGCTCTAGTTTGCTTAAAATCTCATGACAAGCATCCTTTAATATAAGCGCGCGCGGATCATAGTTTTTATAAACACGATGTCCAAATCCCATTAGCTTAAATGGATCTTTATCATCTTTAGCTTTCTCAATGAATCTATCTACATCTCCACTTTGCTCTATCTCTTTTAGCATATTTATAACTGCCTCATTAGCTCCACCGTGTGCTGGACCCCAAAGTGTAGCAACTCCTGCAGACAGGCTTGCAAATAGATTAGAACCAGCTGACCCTACCAATCTGACAGCTGCTGTAGAAGCATTCTGTTCATGATCAGCATGAAGAGTAAATATTTTATCCAGAGCTTTTACAAAAAGGGTATTATTAACATCACTGCCAAATATCATATTTAAGAAATTCTCACTATAACTTAATTTATTATTAGCATTTATGAATTCCTGATTGTTGATATGTCTATAAATCATTGCAACAATTGCAGGAACTTTTGCTATTGCAGAAATTCCAAAATCTAAATCTTCACCATTGACATTGTTGCCATGCATTTCATGGTAAGACGCTGACAAATTTGCAAAACATGCAACTAAAATCGACATAGGGTGAGCAGTTTTTGGAAATGCTTTGATTACATTTGTAACTTGCTCTGATACTTTGGATGATTCTTGTATTTTGAGAAGAAATTTTTTGTGTTGCTCTGAACTGGGTAATTCACCATAGAGCAATAAATAAATCACAGCAGTAAAATTATTATTCTCTGCCAAATCAGCTATATTATGTCCCCTATATTTAAGAACTCCTTCATCTCCATCAATGAATGTAATTGTAGAAGAGCATGAAGCTGTAGAAACAAACCCTGGATCGTAAGTGAATAATCCTGTCTTCTTATATAAATCCTTGATATTTAACACGCCAGGACCTACTGTTCCATTTAATACGGGTAGATCAATTTTTGACCCATTACTTAGTTCCAATAATGCTTTTTTATCCATCACTTGAGCTACTTAATTTTATACAGAATATACAAACTGAAGAGTATATATTAATACAGCTAACTTTACATTAACCGTATTAAGCGGTCATCAATGCTTTTACTTTTGCATTTAAGCGACTTATTTTACGCGCAGCGGTATTCCTATGAATGACACCCTTATTTACACATTTGTGTAAATTGGATTCAGCATTCCGAAATGCCAAGACAACATTCTCTTTATCACCAGACTTGATTATATCAACTAATCTTCTAATAGCAGTACGAGTTTTGCTTTTTCGCATCTTATTTACTAAAGTACGCTTTGCTATTACCTTCATCATTTTTTTAGCACTCTTATGATTTGCCATATATTAATACCTGTACTTTTCTTTTAATTATAAAGTTTTTTTGTTAATTTGCAATATCAGTTTTTTCTGCAATTAATCTACTACTTCTTTCTTCAATGATTTTTTCTAAACTTTGCAAGAATTCATTTTTGTTTAACCCAGGATATATGGGAGGTAATATTTCTATTACCGCCTTTCCGGGATTCTTTCTCAGAGAAAGTATGCTTTTTGGCCAAAACAAACCAGTGTTTAAAGCAATCGGTAACACAGGAACAGATAATACGCTATATAAAGCAGCAATACCCGATTGATATTTTATATTTTGGTTTATAGTTGTTCTTGTACCTTCAGGAAATATTATTATGCCTCTATTTTCTTTTATACACACTTTTGCTAATTTCATGATATGAAGCACAGAACTAATACCATCTGAGCGGTTAATAAAAATCATTTTTAATGCCATGAGATGCAAACCAATGAATGGAATCCATTTCAATTCACGTTTTAAAATAAAAACTGCTTTTCTAAAGAGTAGTATAAAAATAAATGTTTCAAATGGAGATTGGTGTTTAGATGCAATTATAAAAGGTTGCTTAGGAATGTTTTCCATTCCCCTCACTTCATATTTAATGCCACATAATAAACGCAACATGAATAATACAACTCTCACCGAGCAAACAAGGAAAATGGTTATTACACACTCGGGAAAGAAAACTACAGGAAGAGTAATTAAAGTATAGAATACTTCCCATAATATAAGGAGTAAATTAAATAATAAACTTGCAATCACAAACACACGTAAACTTATTTGAATTTAACTTTACTACAAAACTAAAAGCAATAAGTTTAATTATTGATCATCTGAGTAATAGGATGAGAATCAGCTAATTTGTCCTTCAACTTTTCGTTAGCAATATGAGTATATATTTGTGTTGTAGAAAGATTAGTATGGCCAAGAATTTTTTGTATCAGCACAATATTTGCTCCGCCATTCAGTAGATGGGTAGCAAGAGAATGCCTAATCACATGTGGAGAGATTTTATTTTCATCAATATCGCACTTTCTTGCTAATTCCTTTATTAATTGACCAACTCTTTGCCTTGTAATTGGTTTATTAGGTTTATCACCTGGGAATAGCCAATCAGATTTTTTGTTGTTAGGGAGTAGATTGTCACGAATTGATAAATAATCTTTAAGGCTTTGCAATGCTTGTTGATTAAAAAAGATTTGCCTTTCTCTGCCACTTTTTCCCTTTATTATTATGTAGCCTTCCTTACCATTACTGTTTACTAAATGTGATACTTCACATAACTTCATATTGATTAGTTCAGAAACACGCATCCCGGAAGAGTAAAGAATATCTAAAATTGCACATAGCCTTTTACTGCTTATCTCTTTATTCGATCCGCTTGCTGATTTTTTTACTGTTTCCATGAGCAAAAATATTTCTTGAACACTTAAATACTTAGGCAAAGGACGGGAAACCTTTGGATTTCTTAATTCATTATCATTGGCCGGTGCTGGATTAAAATCTATTATTCCATCATTAAATAGGCACTTATAGAAATTTTTGATAGCAGATATTTTTCTTGATATAGAGCTAGTTTTATATTTCTTTTGTGTGCGTAAAAAGTTTACATAATCTTTAATATTAGCTTTAATTGCACCAACTAAGGTAGTGCCTCCTTCTAATAAAAATTTTTCAAGTTGGTGTAAATCTGAACGATAACTTTCCAAAGTATTTTGTGTAGAGGATTTTTCGGAAACCAAAGTATCTATGTAATAGGTTATGTAAAGATCCTCTTTTTTATTTTGTGGTTGTTTATTTTTCATTATCAGCTCCTATATTTATTTCTTTGACTATAATTTGATTAAAAGTATTTTTTGTATTTTTTATAAGAAAATATGAGATAAATAAAACATTTATCAATAAAGTAAGTACTACAAACCTTTGTTTTAACCTTTTTTTTAAATTTGATCTTATTTTTACCATATTTCAATTATAACATCAAATCTATAAAAAACATCCTGTAAAGTAAGTTTTACTATCATATAAAATACCCCTTAGCTATGTCTGTTTATGCTTATTACATCATAGTATTTATTATAATTTTAACATAAAGAGATAGTGATTTCGACTTCATTATTGTATGGGTATTAATAAATCTTTAATATATATAACAAATGTCTTGCAGCAGAAGGAATCACTTGGGACTTTTTTTTAATAAAGTGTTAATAAAAGGAATGGTTACATTTGATCCTATGGATTCACTATCTATTTTTTCTATAATTTTATTAATGCTGTGGAAAGAACGTTCTATTCTTGCTAGAATATAATTAATCACTTTTAAATCAATTTTTAACTGTTTATCTGAAAATCGTTTTATTAGCATAATTCTTAATAATTCCTCGCTTGCAGGCAAAATTTTTACGCTGGTAGTTGACAATATTCGGGAGATTAAATCTCTTAGTTTGAAGTTAAGCTTTTTTGGTGAAATTGAAGAAGTGATTAGCAGTCTCTTATCATTTTCTTTCATATAATTATAACAATGTAACAACATTTCCTCATCTTTAATGTTTTGTACATCCTCTAAAATAAACGCATCGCTATACCTAATTTCGCTTACAAAATTATTCACATTGATAAAAATTGCATTGTTTATTGATTGCCAAATATGAGCAAGGTGAGTTTTTCCAGAGCTGTTAGGTCCAAAAAGAATCAGGCATTTCCAAGATAAATCGTTAACTATTGAGTTATATACGTGCTTATTTTCGTCTAAGGTGATATAGTTTTGCCAGCAATAATCAACTTGATTATTGCTAAATAAATTTAATTGCACGTAAAGCCTCTTACATTACTACTTTTTGATAATAATTTTTGCATAAAAATTTACTTGGTCAGGTAAGGAAGCAGTATTACTACTACTCCCTCCCTTAGAAACGCAGCATGCAGGTTTCCCCACACTACCCTTGAGCCCCTTATCTAAGTTCTTCTTTTCTCGAACCGGCTTGTCTTTCATAAATCCTCAGAATACATCAACTTTAGTGGTGACACTAACAGTAGAGAACCTTCTCTTGAAAAGGAGCTTGCTAACATTCTTGTTCGTTTTACTCTCTCATCAAAATACTTTTTCCATTTTAAGTCAAGGGGATTTGCATCCGCTCTGATTTTAACGTGTCGTCTGATAGGTATATCAATCAGCTTAAGCAGTCTTAAATACCGTATCTCTTTTGGTTTGTTCTTGCATATGGGTGCAGCAAAAACCCATTGGCGTTGACCCATTACTTTGAAGTAACGATTCTTTATCCAACGTAATCCTTTACGAGGATGTCTTTTCTTTGCCCATTTCCATAAACTATGCCAAATTTCATTGTCGATCTTTCTAAACGCTTTTTTAGCACACACATGGTGATAGTAATTTCCCCATCCTCTCATACCAAAATCCATTACTGACGGAACAAATAAGAAACATTACAAACTCGTTTAATAGTAGTACTGGAAATATTGACAATAAAATTACACAAAACATCTTCAAGTAAACCTATGGTATCGTAGATACTATAGTATTTCCCAAAGCAAATGATAAAGGTATAACAAAGTATTTGAGTTATAATGGCATATAGTGTGGATTTAAGGGAAAAGGCAGTATTGATGATAGAAAAAGGGAAGACAAAGGTTGAGATAGCAGAGCTCATGGAGATAGGAATAGCAACTCTGTACCGCTGGTTAAAAAAGAAAGCTGATGGTGAAAGCTTAAAGCCATCTAAAAACGGTAGCTTTATTCGAAAAATAGACCCAAAAATACTCGAAGAATATGTTACAAAGAATCCAGATCATACTCTGGCAGAGATGAAACAAAATCTTGGATTTGGAATAAATTCAATTTGGTATAGACTAAAACAGCTAAAAATTACTTTAAAAAAGTCACACTATATCAAGAGCGCAATCAAGAAGATAGGCAGCAATTTATTGATAAAATCTCAAAAATAGAACATTCCAGCATCTTATATATAGATGAAGCAGGAGTTGATAATAAGTTATACCGAGAATATGGACGTGCTCCAAGAGGAAAGAAAATTTATGCAGATGTTCCAGGGAGAACTCGAGAGAGAATCAGTATAGTAGCCGGGTGGATTGGAATGAGATTTATTGCACCAATGACTTTCAAAGGTGGGTGTGAAAAAGAGGTATTCAATATATTGTTGGAGAAGATGTTATTACCTAAATTGCCACTTGGCACAACCATAGTTATGGATAATGCTACATTTCATAAGACCACTAAAACAAAATCATTAATAGAGTCTTTTGGCTTTCATGTGCTGTATCTTCCAACATATTCACCAGATTTGAATCCCATAGAACACTGTTGGCATACCATCAAAAGCCGCCTCAGACCTCTAATGTATAAATGTACAGACTTACAACTTTTGGTTGGTAATACCATAATGGAAATTTATCCATTCATTTTAGAAAATACTATAGTATTAACATCAGCACCACTGTCACACAAAAACTGCAATACCTTTAAGTTACCTATGTAAGTAGCAGAATGCATAGGCTTCATACTATATTTTTCATTATTCAAAATCTCATTTTTTATGTGTCTATGTTCTGCCTCTTCAATATATTCTTTAACTTTCTCAAAATCATCTCTGTTTATAGCAGAAAATAATTTTTTTCTCAGGCTCTCAATTATTTCTTGTCTTTCCATCAAATACCTCCTAAAAGACAACGTTCCCGGCCTTATATCACACAATTTAGTATGTGCAAGTGAAATTTACAGAGAAAAAATTTCAATAGTTAAAAATTAGGTCTTCAGCAATCTATCACTTTAACTTTCGCACAAGACATGCTGAGCTTCCTTATTCAAATTTTTTTGCTCTTAATAAGAAGCAATATGCTTTAGAAAAGGAAATAAGGGATAAGTTTTGTAAATAAAGCACTCGAATTCGAGTGCTTATTTTAACTGATTTAGAGGGACTTTTGATGCATACCTTTAGGTATCGTTAAATTGCTTAATGAACTTTTAGGATGTTGATAAAGTTTTTCACACTTACTAAGTGCTGTCTCGAAGTTTTTTTCTATAGTGTTAAGCCTTCTTTCTCTAATTTCTTGTATTGTGAGAAGTGAATCTTCTAGTGGCCTTGAGTATTTTTTCTCTGTGAACTTTCTGATCATTACATCAGTTAGTAGAGCTGTTGAATTAAAATCAACTTGTGAAGAACCAATTGGGCTACCAGCGAAGTGATCAACAGATTGCTGTGCAGGAAGTAAAGCAGGAGAACTGCTGAATAAGCCATTGAGTGTGGAAGTGGTTGCCCAACTAAATATACTATTAATAAAAGAAAAAGGTTTTACTGCACTACTTGGTTCAGGATCTGGAGTATCACCAGCTTCTAATTCTAACTTAGTATTTATTCTAGCAGAAAGTAATAGTTCTGTACAATTATTTTTATGAAATCTTAACACAGCTAAGAATATTTTTTTATGTCACATCCATCACTGCAAAGACTTTCATAACCTGGAATAACCTCAAATGCTATTTTGCCATTTGTACTTCTAATATTAATATCAATATTATTATCAAGCAGAACTTTTGCTATATCTAATCGACACTGATAAAGTGCTAAGTGTAAAGCTGTAAAATTTTGCATTCCTTGAAAGCTAGTGTTGCCGTGAATACAATCAAATACAACTTTCTCCATATCATATGTTACAACAATGGATACGGAAGGAACAATGCACGCATCACTCACAGCATTAACACGAGCACCATTGTTAATCAAAAACTGCAATATCTTTGAGTTAGCTCTGTAAGTAGCAAAATGTATAGGTGCCATGCCATATTGCTTACCATTAATAATATCGTTTTGTACACCTTTAATCTTTGCCTTTCTAACACATCTTTTGACTTTCTCAAAATCAAGTTTGTTTATAGCAATAAACAATTTATTCCTTAACTCTTCTATTCTGTATTTTCGCATCAAATACCTCCTATAAGACAACGCCCTTGGCTTTGTATCACATGATTTAGTATTTACAAGTAAAATTTACAGAGAAAACAATAGTTAAAAATTAGGTCTTTAGCAATCTATCACGTGCTGCGTTTAACTTTTGTGCAAAATATTCCGAGCCTCCCTTGTCTGGATGGACCAGTTTCATTAAATTTTGGTATGCCTTATTGATTTCATTTTGGCTTGCCTCGGAATTCAGCCCCAGTATTTTTAATGCTTCATCTTTGGACATATTATCACCAGTGTAATTTTTGGTGTAACTTTTACTGCTGTTAAATTCGTTCAAAAACTTACTTAATATAGAGTTCATCATAAAACTTATGTTATTTCTCTTTGCCAAAAAGAGAAAAAATACAACAACGCTAGGTAAAACAAACGTGATTATTGTGAATATCAAAAAAAGGAAGAAGATGAATGACATGTATATTTTTTTATCATTTTATGATTAAATAGTAACAATTATAATTGTCATGGTAAATAACATGTTTATCCAGATTGAAGAAACACCAAACCCAAACACGCTGAAATTTCTTCCTGGTTTTGAAATTCTTAGCGAAGGAGAAACAGCTGATTTTTCAAATGCAGATGAAATAAAGAACTCCAAACTAGCAGTAAATCTTTTTCAAATAGAACATGTTGTAAGAGTATTTTTTGGTCATGATTTTATTTCGGTAACAAAATCAGATAGAATGAATTGGGATATAGTAAAGGTGGAAATTTTAACTACAATTATGGATCACTTTACTTCTGGTGGAAAAGCATTTGATAAAGAAGGAGTAAGTGATAATAAAACGCTAGAGGAAGAATTCTTTAATGAAAATGATATAGAAATTGTAAATAGAATAAAAGAATTGATGGAAAGTTATATTAAACCTGCAGTTGCTCAAGATGGTGGTGATATCAAATTTCGTGGCTATAAAGACGGGATAGTTTATGTTGAGTTACAAGGAGCTTGCTCCGGATGCCCAAGTGCTGCAATTACTTTAAAGCAAGGAGTGCAGAATATGCTAAGCTATCACATACCAGAAGTTTCAGGTATAGAGACTATGCTATGACTAATCAAACAGTTAGAGGAACGAAAGATCTCCTGTTTGATGAATGGTATAAATCTAAATACATAGAGCAAACAGCAAATAGAATTTCAAGTTTATACGGCTTTTTGCCTGCTCAAACTCCGATATTTGAATATACGGAAGTTTTCACAAAGACTTTAGGTGATAGCTCAGACATCATCACTAAAGAGATGTACACCTTTAATGATAAAGGGGGAAAGAGCATAACTCTGCGTCCCGAGTTCACTGCAGCTATTGTTAGGTTACTCATTGAAAAAAAACTGCAAACGCCGATAAAATTATTTTCAATAGGGCCTGCATTTCGCTATGAAAGACCGCAAAAGGGAAGACAAAGGCAATTTCATCAGATAAATTTTGAGGTTTTTGGCATAGAAGATCCAAAAGCTGATATTGAATTGATATCACTCGCTCAGCACTTACTAACTGAATTTGGCATCAATAAAAATGTAAAGCTGGAAATCAACTCTCTGGGTGATAGTGAAACAACAAGTAAGTATAGAGAAGCTTTGATATCGTATTTAAAAAAGTTTCAAAATGACCTATCAGAAGATAGTCAAAATAGATTGATTAAAAACCCACTCAGAATATTAGACTCTAAGGATAAGACAGATAAAGAAATAATCTCTGACGCACCAAAAATCAGTGATTATTATACAAAAGAATCTTCATATTTCTTTGACCAGGTGTTAAATGTACTCCAAGCTCTTGGCATACCTTACACTGTAAATAGCAAATTAGTTCGAGGTCTAGACTATTATTGTCACACAGTATTTGAATTTGTCACAGAAGATTTAGGTGCACAAGGAGCAGTTTTTGCCGGTGGAAGATACGATAATCTAGTATCTTCAGTAGGTGGAAAACACACTCCAGCGATAGGATTTGCAGGAGGTATTGAACGCATAATGGAATTAATCAACTATGCTGAAAAAAAAGAGAGGCCTATTTATATAATTCCAATCGGTGGAGAAGCTGAAGAACATGCTCTAACACTTGCAAGTGAATTACGCAGAAATGGTTTATACGTAGTTTATGAACATAGTGGAACTCTAAAAACCCGAATGAAAAAAGCAAATCAAGCAAATGCAAAAGTTGTATTAATCTTTGGTGATGAAGAGCTAAGCAGTAAAACTTTAAAAATTAAAAACATGGACACGGGTGAAGAAAAAATGATTGCTCGCGATAAAATCGTAGAAAATATCTAATCAGAAGCAATAGAAGTGTTAGCTATAGAAGAAAATTCCTCTGCACAAGATTTTTCATAGCATTTAATGTATCATAATCTGTAAAATCTAATTTTATCGGTGTAATAGTAATAAAACCTCCTTTTATTTTATCTACACTACCACTGCCTGAGTGTTCCCGAGACCAATTTAAGCTCAAAGAACCATTTAAGTTTTCAGTAAAAGTTAAATAACCATCAATGTTATATTCACCTTGTTCAGCAAATTCTACTCCTTTCACTTTTTCTGTAGCAGGAAAATTTATACTCATCACTATATCTTTAGGCCAACCAACTTTCATTAGCTTGCTGATAACCTTTGGTGCAAAAACTTTTGTATTGTTCCAGTCTATTTTATCATGATAAACTTGGCTCAGCGCAATAGAAGGTATAGATCTTGCAGCACCTTCCATTGCAGCACCGATTGTGCCTGAATAACAAATATCATCTCCGACATTTGATCCAATATTTACTCCAGATAATATTAAGTATGGTTTCTTATTCATAATTTTATTTAACGCGATAATAACACAATCTGCGGGAGTACCAGACACACTAAACTCCCTTTCACTATGTTGGTTTATTCTAATAGATTGTTTCACTGGGTAATCAAGAGATCTTGCAGATCCACTCCTGTCAGTATCTGGTGCCACTATCCATACTTCCGATGCAAAATTGTGTGCAATTTCTCTAAGTAGTCTTATTCCTTCACTTTCAAAACCATCATCATTTGTTATCAATATTATCATATGTAATACTCACCTATTAAAGTATACTAATGAGGTTTCTTTTCATAACCATAACAAAGAATCTGCTACAAATCAATAAGGAAAAATTAGAAGACGGCAAGATTGCCATCGTTTAGTTTGCTGTGAGTTAATTGTAAATACCAATTTTAGCTTCACGCCTAACTCACAATCAAAGCTTAGGCAAGTCTCAGAGCTCTAAGCAGCAGAGAATCTTGTATGCCCTGCAAAAAATGCTTTCATCTTTTCAAGATAAGTAGATGGTTCTGCAGGAACTTCTATCTCATTTATCTGATAAGATATTGCTGCATCTATGACTTTATCTGTTATTAATTCTCTCAGCCTTTGTTTTATTTGCCCTCTTCGAATATGTTCTCCATAGTCATTATAAAACTTCACATATAATTCTTTAAACACAAATTCTTTTATAGCATCTCTCATATGAGAAATTCCTTCCTTTACTTCATCATTTGCATTGCTCAAATCCACTACAGAACCTAGCGAATATAAGTCTTCAAACTTTTCTTTTAAAATCTTTATTTTAAAGTAGTGCTTATCTACAGATTGCTCAAGAAATTTTTTAGTAGCATTACCTGCCAACTCTCCTATTATCTGAGGTTCTAGTTGAGCTGCAAAATTATTTTCTGCTTCAAGGCCACTTAATGCATAAATAATACGATTAAACATTCCAAGATGACATGCACCACTTCCTTCTTGTAAACGCATGAGTAACATGCATTTTAGTAAATCTACATCTAACTTTTGATCCTTGGCTGCAGCTAAAACTAAGTTTGCAGCTTGTGTTAGCGTTAATTCAGTTCTTGATTCTCTATAAGTTGCTCCATTGGAACCATTAAAATTAAGATAAAGTTTTAATTGCTCTTTTTGCTCAGTTGTCAGCTCATCTGAATTATTTATGTAATCTTCAAAGTCTTTATTGAGTACATTTGATTGATTCCCAAATTTCTGCTTTAAATCTTGAGCGCATTCTAGAATGCTATACTCAAAACTACTCGTATGGACGCTCTGACCACCAGTGCCTACATCGCTTACATTAAACAAAAAGCTAAGTTGCTTTACACTCAAACCCAAAGGTGAGAAAAGCTTTACCAATGGATACTTTATTAATTCAAGAAGTGCTACTGGAATTAGCAGTATATAATTTAACAATAATAAACCGAAATTGAATATAAAAAATCTACGTAGAGCTGATACCCTTGATGCAATGTACAAAAATGGAAGCTGTAGGTAATATATTAGATGTATATTAAAGAATAAGATTTTGTCCTTTAATTTTATTGTTGGATCTTTGTAAACCTCAAATAACATGCTATTACTATCAATGTTGTCGTTTTTAAATGAGTTATAGTTGTTTATGATTTTGTCTTGTAAAGGAAGGAGCATTTTATTCAAACAAATAAATGCAGCGATAACAATAAAACCTGTAGCAAAAAATGCTAGTACGGGGCTATAGGTACTTGTAGATAAGTAGGTGTAAAGATTACTAATTAAATCATTACAAGGGCTAACTAGAATTGGATCAAGGATATAGTTAATAAGAAGACTTAAATAATAATAAATGGCAAGTGATAATAAAATAAAAGCACAAGTAATCAGGAGTTTTTTTAACCTTGGATTCATAAACCACTTCTTAATAACCTATTAATATACTTCTCATTATATGCTTAAATTAAAAAAAAATGCAAATTAAAAAGATCAATTGAAATTTTCGAGCTTCAGCTATATTGTTAATATATTCAGATAAAAATTAAACATTGTCGTGTCAAATAAAATAGGCTTTTTGGCTATTTTCGCCTTGGTGATCAGTAGCCAAATCGGCTCTGGAATTTTTATGCTCCCAATTAGCCTTGCACCATACGGCGCTTATAGCCTCATAAGCTGGGTTATATCAGGATTTGGTGCTATATCTCTAGCTTTGGTTTTTGCTTCACTCTGCGCAAAGTTTCCAGAAACGGGGGGACCACACATTTATGTGAAACATGCTTTTGGTTCTACAGCAGCTTTTTTTGTTGGTTGGACATATTGGGTGAGTTCGTGGGTTAGCTCAACTGCTGTAACGATTGCAAGTATCGGTTATTTAGCTCCACTTTTTCATAATGATATACAAGATATACGTTTGCTTTTAGAAATAATATTAATTTTAGCTATTATGCTAATAAACCTAAGAGGAGTAACTACTGCTGGCCGTGTTGAGCTTCTGCTGACCATTGTTAAAATTATTGCACTTCTCGCAATACCTATCGCAGGGTTGTTTTTCTTTGATAAAAATAATTTTATTGTAAGCGAGGAAGTGTCAAACTTTACAATATCACAAACTCTTGCTCGTTCTACACTCCTTACTTTATGGTGTTTTATTGGGCTTGAATCAGCAACAGCACCTGCAGGATCTGTCAATAATCCCTCTAAAACAATACCAAGGGCTATAGTGCTTGGAACAGTCTGTGTTGCTGTGATATATTTCATCAATAGTCTTTCAATTATGGGATTGATAAGTGGTAATGACCTAGCTAGTTCAAAAGCACCATATGTTGATGCGATAAAAATTATGTTTCCAGGTAATTGGCATTTAATTATTTCTGTTGTTGCCTTTATCGTTTCTGTAAGTAATTTAAATGCTTGGTTTTTAGCTGATGGACAGGTCACCTTAGGCCTTGCAAAAGACAAGTTAATGCCGGAATTTTTTGGCAAAAAAAATAAGCATGATGCTCCATTGTGGGGAATAATACTCAGTACTTTGGGGGTGTTAGTTTTACTTATCCTAACGTCAAACAAAAGTTTTGCTGAGCAAGTAACTTCAATAATTGATATCTCTGTGGTGTCATTTTTGTTTATCTACTTAGCATGTAGCCTTGCTTTTCTCAAAGTTAATATACAAGACAAAAGCTACTGCAAATTTTTAATTGGAGGTGTGGCTGTATCTTTTTGCTGTTGGGTAATATACGAGACTTCTATAAAAACATTGTTAATATCAAGTCTATTCCCTTTAAGCGGAACACTTATTTATCTACTTTGGTATCATAAACTAAAAACTTAACTTAAATTTTTTATTTGCTAAAATTCTTAAGCTATACTACTGGCTTACATTAATAGAATTAAGAGGTATTGTGTCAAATAAAATAGGTTTTTGGGCTGTTTTTGCTTTAGTCATTAGTAGTCAGATCGGCTCTGGGGTTTTTATGCTTCCAATTAGCCTTGCTCCATATGGCGCTTATAGCCTTATAAGTTGGATGATATCAGGAGCTGGTGCTGTGTCTCTTGCGCTAGTTTTTGCTACGCTATGTGCAAAGTTTCCAGAAACAGGAGGTCCTCACGTTTATGTGAAACATACTTTTGGTCCTGCTGCAGCGTTCTTTGTTGGTTGGACATATTGGGTAATCTCATGTGTTAGTACAACAGCTTTAATAGTTGTGGGTGTTGGCTATCTTACACCATTTTTCCATGAAGATATCAAAAGTATGCGTTTATTTTTAGAGCTGTTGTTATTTACAATCATTACATTAATAAATTTAAGGGGAATAGCCACTGCAGGGCGCGTTGAGTTTCTGCTTACGGTTGTGAAGGTTGCTGTATTGCTTGCAATACCTGTAGCAGCGTTGTTTTTTTTCGATAGAAATAATTTTATCATAAGTGAAGAAATATTAAGTCTTACAACATCGCAAATTCTTGCCCGCTCTACACTCCTTACTTTATGGTGTTTTATTGGACTTGAATTGGCAACAGCGCCTGCAGGGTCAGTTGATAATCCAGCTAAAACTATACCAAAAGCTGTGGTGCTTGGCACAGTTTGTGTTGCTGTTATATATTTTATCAACAATTTTGCAATTATGGGATTGATCAATGGCAACAATTTAGCAAGTTCAAGAGCACCATATGTTGATGCGATAAAAATTATGTTTTCTGGTAATTGGCATTTAATTGTTTCTATAGTTGCATTCATTTTTTGTGTTGGCAGTCTAAACGCTTGGGTTTTATCTAGTGGACAAGTTGCTTTTGGTCTTGCAGAAGATAGACTAATGCCAAAATTCTTTGCTAAAAGGAACAAGCATGGCTCTCCTTTTTGGGGAATAACAGTTAGTTCAATTGGAACTGCAATTTTACTAATTCTCACTTCAAACAACAATTTTGCCCAGCAGATTACGTCGATTATTGACTTTTCTGTAATTTCATTTTTGTTCGTTTATCTTGCGTGCTGTTTTGCCTTTGTAAAGGTTATTATACAGGAGAGGAGTTGTTATAAGCTTTTAATTGGTAGCATAGCAACAACCTTTTGTTGTTGGGTGATATTAGAAACCCCTGTAGGTACTCTGCTGACTTCGAGCCTGTTCACTGCAAGTGGCATACCCATTTATTTATTTTGGTATTGCAAAACTTCTGTGCAACAAATTCAGTAGTGAGAGATACACTTTAAATGGTTAATATTTATGGGCCAAGATTTTTTTTCTCTTTATCTACTTGTTCAATATTACCATTCTCAAGTTTGCTACCTACTTCTTCTGTGCGTTTATTATCTATGTAGATCTCATTTTTTGCTTTATTAGAAAGACCTATTTGCGATTGCAGTTTTTTATACTCTTCTTTTTCAGGCGTGAAAATTTTCACTAAAGATCTTCCTATTATTGGTATTGAACTTAAAAAATCTCTTAATCCAAAAGATTCTTGCTTCTTGTTTGAAAGATGATGGTCTATCTTAGAAATTTTCACACCATACTTTTTATCATCAAAATTTATCGCTGGCTTGCTTTTTTTCGAAAGAACATTTTGAATCTCTAATCTATTGATTTTTTCAGGCTTTTGAAATGCAGATACTGCAGGTTTGACCTTAGTGTCATCATGTTTTTTACTCATTTCATTCTACCATGCAATATTACTAGTGTCTTATAATTATAACTAAATTATGGTTAATTGCAAGGTAAAAATATTAAAGTAATTGTAAATTTTATCAGTAAAAATATAATATAGCTTTAAAATCAGAGGTTTATTTATATGGGATGTAAGATTGCAGTTATTGGAGCAACAGGAAGAGTCGGATATGAGGTATTGACCATGCTTGCTGAGTTTCAAAAAGAGGGAAAATTTTCGATAGATTCTGTTGTTGCTTTTGCATCGAAAAAATCAAAGGGGAAAAAGGTGAGTTTTGGTGACAAAGAGTTAACAGTTTTATGCCTTGAGGATTATGACTTCGTTGGAACTAATATAGCCATTTTCTCTGCAGAATCTCATGTTTCTGAGAGATACGTACCAATTGCAACTGAGGCTGGGTGCGTTGTGATAGATAACACTTCCTATTTTAGGATGAAAGAAGGCGTGCCACTAGTTATTCCAGAGATCAACAAAGATAAAATTACGGAATATAAAAACCATAACATAATATCTAATCCAAACTGTACTACAATACAAATGTTGCTGGCATTACATTTATTACACAAAAAAGCAAAAATAAAGAGAATCGTTGCTTCAACTTATCAATCAACTTCTGGTGTAGGTAAAGCAGCAATGGATGAGCTTTACAATCAGACAAAAAAAATCTTTATGAATGAAGCTAAAAAACCTGAAATATTTCCTAAGCAAATAGCATTTAATTGCATTCCTCATATAGGAGAGTTCATGGAAGATGGTTCTACAAAAGAGGAGTGGAAAATGCAAGAGGAGACAAAAAAAATTTTAGAAGAGGATATAAAAGTAACTGCAACTTGTGTCCGAGTGCCTGTTCTTGTTGGTCATGCTATAGCAGTAAATGTAGAATTTGATCAGCATATAACTGAAGAAGAAGCTCGTGAAATGCTCAGTGAAGACGATGGAGTTTTAGTGAAAGATAAGCGCGAAGATGGTGGATATATGACTCAGATTGATGTTGTGCAAGAGGATGCCGTATACATATCGCGTATTAGACAAGACGATACCGTTAAACACGGATTAAATATGTGGATAGTAGCTGATAATCTACGCAAAGGTGCAGCACTAAATATAGTGCAGATCTTGGAGATCTTGATCAAAGAGCATTTATAGCTCAATAACTTAAATCTATATTGACATGTCCCATTTTACGCTTGTCCCTAACCTCTTTTTTCCCATATATGGTTAAACTAGCTCTTTCGTTGCTCAAATATTTGTGAGAATTATATATATCATTACCTATTATATTTTTTGTCATGCAAGGAAAGCGTAATACTACTTCCTGCATAGGTAATCCGCATATTACCCTCACCAGCTGCTCGAATTGACTAACGTTGCATGCATCCAAGCTCCAGTGGCAAGAATTGTGGGGTCTTGGGGCCAGTTCATTAACTAGTAATTCATGATTTTGAGTGATGAAAAATTCAATAGCTAGAATTCCTATTACATCAAGCGCAGTTGCTATTTTCTTTGCAGTTTTTTGTACCTCTTGGGCTAATTTATTATCTATTTTAGCTGGTGCTATTGAAGTATTAAGTATTCCGTCAACGTGGTGATTCTCTGCTATAGGAAAAAAAGCTACTTTACCGTTTTTATTTCTTGCAACGACTATTGAAACCTCTTTCAGTAAATCAACACTTGCTTCAAGAATGTACTCTTTATTCCAATCGAAGGAAGCAAATTGCTTCAGTTCAGAATCATTTTCAATCACATATTGTCCTTTTCCATCATAACCCATTTCTGTTGTTTTTAGCCTCACTGGATAGATAAAAGTTTCACTACTTTCTAGTAGCTGATTATAATTTTGTATACTTTTGTAATCAGCAGTTTTTATGCTTAAATCTCTAATAAAATCTTTCTCTCTCAGCCTATTTTGCGAAATGTGTAACGCCTTTTTGCCTGGATAAAAATCTGCTTGCAGCGACACAATATCAATTGCACTACATGGAATATTTTCAGACTCAATAGTGACTAAATCCACACTCTGTGCAAAAGATTCAAGTGCCCTCTTATCACAGAAGTCTGCTATTGTTAAATCATCAGCAACAGAACAAGATGGATCGTTTTTAGCACTGGCAAAAATATGCGTTTTGTGCCCAAGTTTTATTGCAGCGATAGCAGTCATTTTACCTAATTGCCCACTTCCTATTATTCCTATCACTTTTTTATCCAGTGGATCTGTTTTGTTCATCATGTAGATTAATATTTCCTAGTTAGAGTACGATAATATGCTTGGAAAATCTATGAAAAAAGTGTATAATTGAAGTGTGTTAAATTTTTATCATGAACACTTTACGATGACCATGAAATACACACTTATTACTAATTCTGTTGAAGTTACAGTTTTGCCAATTTACATTGAAGAGCAATCCATTCCTTATGAAAATTGTTACGTATGGATGTATAATGTTAAGATAAAAAATAAAAGCTCATCAACCATTCAATTATTAAGTCGCTATTGGCGAATAATAGATCATAAGGGCAAAATAAATGAAATTGCTGGAGTTGGTGTTATTGGAGAACAACCTGTAATAAAATCTGGAGAGGTATTCAAATATACAAGTGGAACATACTTAAACACACCATCAGGAATAATGCAGGGTAAATATGAATTTCTGAACGAAGAGAGCATAAAAACCTTTGATGTTATGGTACCACCCTTTTCCTTAGATAGTCCATACGTTAACACTAGACCTCATTGATCATCAAGATAGTGTATTTGTTTAAGTGCATCTGAAACCAGCGCTTCTTGTTTTGTCATTTGAGCTTCCATAATGTCATCCGAGTAGCTGATACTGAGATCCAACTAAGTTGATAAACACGAAAGCACTGACCATTTGCTTCTATAGTTGTCTTTTTTCGTCTATCTTATTTTGTTACTCTGCTGAACAGATGCAAAATAGTTTATTTTTGATTCTTATCATCAAGTGTGAATAAGATTATTGTAGAGGTTAAACCTATAATAACTATCATTAACGAAAATGGGGCAGCTTCTCTGTAACGCTCATCGCTGACAAGTTCATATACTCTAGTTGATATAGTTTCAAAATTAAATGGTCTGATAATTAGTGTTGCCGTGAGTTCTTTTACCGTATCCATAAACACGAGCAGAAATCCCGATAGTATGCTTTTCTTGATAAGGGGAATATGAATATTCAGGCACGTGGAAATAGGCCCATGACCCATAGTATATGCAGTCCATTCAATTTCATTTGGTGTTTTTTTGAGTCCCGACTCTATCGCCTTGAAAGATATAGCAAAAAAACGAAATAAATATGAGTAAACTAATGCGCCAATAGTTCCTACCAAGCTAATTTCTACAATATATTGAGTAATGAAAGAAGATATTCTGCTTAAAAACATTATTATGCTAATTGCAATAATTGCATTTGGAATTGCATATCCAAGAGAAATTAGACGTGCTACGTTGCTTATTACCTTGTTTCTACGCGCTGTATATCCAATAATTATCGCAATGCTAATTGAGATTAATGCGGTAATAAATGATAAACCAACACTATTTGATATTATATTGTAAAATCTTGCTTCGTATATGAAAAAGCCTTTCTCTATGCTCCAATATATAAGTGGAATCATTGGTAAAATAAAGCCTATTAATATCGGCAATAAACACATAAGATAAGAAAAGATCAACGATATAGAACCGTTTATACTACGTTTATTGTGATAATCTGCATTAGTATTGATTGAAGAGTAAGATATTTCTCTTTTTTGTAGTTTTTTCTCGATAACTATTAGTGTTGCAACGAAAATCAGTTCTGCAACTGCCAAAACAGTAGTTGAATATTTGTCATGCAATAAAAACCAAGTACGGTATATTCCTGTCGTGAAAGTATCGATAGCAAGAAACTGTGGTGTGCCGAAATCTGTAATTACTTCCATTAGTACCAAGGATAACCCAGCTATAATTGATGGACGTATGGAGGGTATGATGACAGAAAACAGACTATGTAATGAGGAGAACCCAAGTGTTGATGCAATAGTGACTGAGTTACTAACGCTCTTTAGACTTGAGCGGACCAACATATAAACGTATGGATATAGACTAAATCCCATTACTAATATTCCACCACCTAGGGATTTGATCTCGGGAAACCAATAGTCACCTTTGCCCAATTGAAAAGTATCTCTTAACAAGCTCTGAATCGGACCTGAAAACTCTAGCGTATTTACATAAACAAACGATACTATATATCCAGGAATTGATATCGGAAAGAATAAGGCAATCTCAAAAATTCTACTTCCGGGAAACGAAAAAAATGTAGTAAGCCAAGCTGGAATTACTCCAAATATAAAGGATATTAACCCTACTCCTACCATCAAAATTAACGTATTGAGTATATATTCAGGAAAAAGTCTACTAATTACCCATCCAGAGTTTGCTGATTCTGTAAATAGAATCGATATTAACGATAGTATAGGGCAGACAAATAATACACTTACTAAAAACAAGAATATATTTTTAAATACTCTCAGAAACATTAACTTGAATCTATATTTGATATTAAAATGTTATATGCAAAAACTAAAGATATCCAGTAATTAACAGCCGTCCTATTGAATATCTTCATAATTTTATATATTATGTTTTAAATCGATAAACTAATTAATTATGAGTTTTGTCATTGCAACTTTCTATCATTTTGTAAAACTCTCTAATTATTATGACATGAAAGATGAAATAAAAGTTGCATGCGACAACGTTGAATTAAAAGGCACTATACTCCTTGCAGAAGAGGGTATTAATGCAACTGTATCTGGAGAAAGAAACGCAATTGATAAAATACTTGATTTTCTACGTTCTGATGACAGGTTAAAAGGTCTTGCGTGGAAAGAGAGTGTGGCAGGATACCAACCGTTTAGTAAGATGAAAGTGAGATTAAAAAGAGAAATTGTGAATCTTGGTGTAAGTAATCTCGATACTTCCGTTAGAGGCCAGTACGTTGATCCAGAGCATTGGGATGATTTTGTCTCTCAATCTGATGTTTTAGTGATAGACACACGAAATGAATACGAAGTAAAACTAGGCAAGTTTAAAAATGCAATCAATCCACACACTCAGCGTTTTCGCGATTTTCCTCAGTGGGCAGAGTCATTTTCTGAGAGTAAAGACCTGAAAGTAGCTATGTACTGTACTGGTGGAATCAGATGTGAGAAATCTACAGCATATATGAAAAGCCTTGGATTTAAAGATGTTTACCATCTTAAAGGCGGTATTCTTTCCTACCTTGAAAAAACTCACAACAAAAGTGGTAATTGGGAAGGCGAGTGTTTTGTTTTTGATGATAGAATTGCTGTTGATCATTCACTCGCCCCAAGTGATAAAATAAAATGCATATTCTGCTCAAGTAAAGTTTCAACTGATGAGCTGAAATCAGTTCCACGTGGCCAGGTAGTTTGCTCTGATTGTAAATCTTTAAGTATTGAAAGAAATTCAGAATACAACACGAACCTTTAACAATGTATTTCTCTTTGCATATTTGTAACCTTAATTTTATCAAGGCATTTACCTACAACATAGCCCGCTCCAGCTCCAAGTAAAGCACCAACTATAGCAAATGCAATCAACACTACACCAGAACCGCCAATAAGAGCTAAAGTTTCTTGCCATAAACAACATGCTGCAACTAGACCAGCAACTAAACCAATTCCTGCACCTCTGCACCTAAGTTTCATATTATTACTAATATTTCTACCTTTTCTATATTGTATACTATGATCAGTATCATCATCTTCAAAAGCAAATTCTTTGATATCGTTTCTTGTTTTTAAACAATTGATAAGCTCATCTATTGTGTTGTTACGAAAATTATGTAAATATATAACGCCATTTTTTATAGATTTTTCAGGTATCATTTTATTTTTCCATACTATTAGAATATGTTTTTATTACACTGAGCATCTTAACAATTGGTAAATTCCCATATAAGAATAAGTAGATAATCTTACCACTATAGGTGGTACTAAAGCGCTATAAGATTAAATTCCTGAAAAATGTTGGTAAGAAGAGCTTTTCCAAAAACAATAAAGTTAAGAGTTGAAGAGATAGTAAAAGAGCGACTTACAGTTAATCGAATTGATTTTGGTGAATCGTTTTGTTACAAACTCAAAGGATACAGAAGACTGAGAACTGGCGATTATCGTATCATGTAAATGCTGAAAAGTATGAAGTGTTTCAATAAAACACAGAAAAGACATTTACGAGTCTGAGGCTCCATACTAATATCCTTCCAGTATTAACTTACTGTAACCTTTCCGGTTGAGCCACTGCGATTCTTTGCAACGTTTATCTCTAATTCGTTATTAGCGTCGATTTTATAGTCTGTAGAGTAGTAAAATTATAGGGTTATAGCAAAAAATGAGTTATTTTTTGAGCTGAGCAAGCCACCTAAGGTGAAGAGGAAGAAGGGCTGTATAATGAAATATACTATGCTTATAGGAAGGTTCTAACTTTTATAGATGTATTCTCTATGCTCTATTGCAGTAATTATTACTGTACGTTCTAATTTACTTATTCTATAAACCATACGACAATCACCAGATCGTATTCTACGATCTCACCAAGTAAAGGATCTCCTGCCTTTTTAGGAGAAAGTGTAAGACGCTCTTTTACAATTTCTTTTATCCTTGACCATATTGTCTTTGGAAGGTTTGTAATGTCTTTGTGAACTACATTTTCCTCATAGCAGATTAAATACTTATCACTAGTTGATGTCTTCATGCCTGATGAATTTTGCATTTCGAGTGTCACGTTGAATAGCGAGTTTGGCTATTGCCATATCTTCTTCATTTTCAATTGCTTCTTGTATAAACTGCTCTGCTAGCTCTTGAGCTGATTGATTCTTTACTTTAGCGAGACGAGCAAGGTTTTTTTAAACTTTTTCACTAATATTAATGCTTGAATCAGCCATAAGTGTTACCAAGGTATACTACTGCATAATTATACAACATTTTCCTGAAATTTTCAATAAAGAATTATATCGGAAGAATGGATCAGGAAGAAGGGCTGTATAATGTATATTTAATGTTTATATTTATTTTTTATAAATATCACATCTATGTCCTATCTCTGTGATAGTTACTATTTGTTCTAATTGATTTACTCTATAAATTATACGATATTCAACAACTCTTAACCTTCTACGTCCTTTTAAGCTGTGGTGTAATGGTTCACCGAGGTTTATTGGATCAACTGTAAGACGTTCTTTTATAGCCTTTTGGATTCTTAGCCTTATTGTTTTTTGAAGATTTGGTAAATCTCTCTCAACAACACTTTTGAGAGACTTAACTTTATAATGCTCTAATCCCACTTAATATCTTCAAAATCGACTGTTTCTGCACCTTCAACATCACGCTCATCAGAAATTTTAGACACTAAAAAATCTTCAATTTCAAGCTCGATTGCTTCTTTAAGTAGTTTTTCTGCTAATGCTTGAGCAGGTTGCTTAGTAAGTTCAGATAATTCAGCAAGATGCTGTAAAGTTTCTTTACTGAAAGCTAAATTAGCGTTTGCCATAAGTTTTACCGAAATCTACTAATAATTATACAACATTTTTCTGAATTTTTCAATAAAGAATTGTTAAGGTGAAGAGGAAGGAGGGCTGTATAATTTGTTTTAACTTTCGTGAAAACTGTATTGGAAAGCATTAATATGCTATTAATAGCATATTAATGCTTATATGTTATAATTATGTTAATTTTTTAATTAAGGAGAATATTATGTTAGGAAATTTACAAAGAGGTATTGTTGCTACAAATTCAGGAAGGTGGGGAGATAATATATTCAAAGCTCCAGAGAAATCTCAGAGTTCTGAATATTCTTCACAAGCTAGTGACATAAAGAGTACATTAGAAAATATTGGAGTTATAGTATTTTCTAAAATGAATGGATAAATTTCCATTATGGTATTACCAACCAAAAGTTGTAAGTCTGTACATTTATACATTAGAGGTCTGAGGCGGCTTTTGATGGTATGCCAACAGTGTTCTATGGGATTCAAATCTGGTGAATATGTTGGAAGATACAGCACATGAAAGCCAAAAGACTCTATTAATGATTTTGTTTTAGTGGTCTTATGAAATGTAGCATTATCCATAACTATGGTTGTGCCAAGTGGCAATTTAGGTAATAACATCTTCTCCAACAATATATTGAATACCTCTTTTTCACACCCACCTTTGAAAGTCATTGGTGCAATAAATCTCATTCCAATCCACCCGGCTACTATACTGATTCTCTCTCGAGTTCTCCCTGGAATATCTGCATAAATTTTCTTTCCTCTTGGAGCACGTCCATATTCTCGGTATAACTTATTATCAACTCCTGCTTCATCTATATATAAGATGCTGGAATGTTCTATTTTTGAGATTTTATCAATAAATTGCTGCCTATCTTCTTGATTGCGCTCTTGATATAGTGTGACTTTTTTAAAGTAATTTTTAGCTGTTTTAGTCTATACCAAATTGAATTTATTCCAAATCCAAGATTTTGTTTCATCTCTGCCAGAGTATGATCTGGATTCTTTGTAACATATTCTTCGAGTATTTTTGGGTCTATTTTTCGAATAAAGCTACCGTTTTTAGATGGCTTTAAGCTTTCACCAGCAGCTTTCTTTTTTAACCAGCGGTACAGAGTTGCTATTCCTATCTCCATGAGCTCTGCTATCTCAACCTTTGTCTTCCCTTTTTCTATCATCAATACTGCCTTTTCCCTTAAATCCACACTATATGCCATTATAACTCAAATACTTTGTTATACCTTTATCATTTGCTTTGGGAAATACTATATATGCAGTCCAATGCCATTTCTCTCCAATAACTCCCAATCAAACAACTTATGTGGGTCAGGTTTACGCATTGCGTAGCCTTCAATTGCTGAGTTATATACTATATTACCTATTTCAGCGTGACTAAATATCATATCTTTTCTAATCTTAAAGCGCTTCATGAGGTACAAAATCAGATCTTTGACAGATTTCATTTGCTCTTCTGGAAAAGGCTCAAGCCCTGTGTTTACAATCTCTATACCTATAGAATAATCATTCAGTTTTCGTAGCTCTTCAATCACATTATCTAATTGAACTTTCGCATAACTTATACCAGCATGCCACGCTCGTTTTTCGAGTGGAACCATCATAGTAATGCTACCATCCCTATCAACAATAAGCTGTACTGATATACCTGAAGAATTTAATGCGCATTTTGTGCTTTTTAATGTTGGTGATTCGGTATGATGCACCACCATCAACACTTTTTTGCCTTCCCTATCATCATAATTTGAATTTGACGCAGGATCTAAAAATATTGGATTTTTTAATGATGTTTTCAAATCTTGAAAATCGTTCTCGATATCAATTAAGCAAGATTGCTGTCCATATACAAGAGGCGCTACAAGCAGCAACAGAAATAAAACAGACAAACATTTTCTTACTATAAGTCTCATGGAGCTTTACAAATTGCCCACAATATAACTAAATTAACATAATACGCATAAAATGTTTACTTTTTTTCAGCTAATCAAGGCTTGCTACAGCTACAATTAGTACTTTTATCATTACATTTTGGTGTTAAGTCAGGATAGAACGTAAGTATAGCGTCATTCTTTCTCACAAACACTGATTGATAATTGGCATCTTCCATTTTATACAGACACATTCCATCTTCTCCCAATTCCTTAAACGCCTTAGTTGCAGAAACTAAAATATCATCAGCATGAAGGTTATGTGCATACCCATTTGGGCACTTAACTTTTACTTCTCCACGCTTACCTAAGTATTTCATTCCAAACGTGTAAACAGGTGGCTTAATATCTAATTTATTGCACAGAGATTTATTACCCCAAATTGCACCCGCCCACTTATTTTCTTGAGCTTCAACATATCTACCTACAAAATGCATACCACCAAGTCCCAATCTATCTGGTTCACCACAAAAAATATGTCCAAATCCTATAGTTTCTTTCTCAACTCCGCTATTTGTAAACCAAATCTTAGTCAATTCATCTTTAAATAACCCCAAGCCTGCATTTGGTGTAGCCACTTGATGATCAAGCTTATCGTATATCCTTTTCACCACTTCTTGATGCTGCGGACAATCGAGCAAAATTCTAAAATCTTCTTCATCAGGGTATGTTCCCCAATCTCCACAAACCCTTAATACTCCTCTATCAAAATCAGTCAGCTCTGGAAGTGGTGGAATATAGTCTGGATCTGAAGAATCTGTTTTGAAAAACGGCTCAAAGCCAATGTGTGAATTTGCATCATTGAGATAATGCTCCTTAATGTAAAAAACAAATCCTATTACTGGTATTATTAAGCACAAGATTAACTTAGCTATTTTCGACATAATAATATTCATAAAGAAGCTAGGGTATAAGCAACAACTTAAAAAAGTTTTAATCTAATGTTGATCGCAGTCCTGGCATCTCATCACCACTTAGCCAACTTAAAAACGCTCCCCCACCAGTTGAAATATATGTAAAATCTTTATCGGCAAGACCTGCAGTATTTATTGCAGATAGACTATCTCCTCCTCCTATTACACTGGTTAATTTTCCTTCGTGTGTCAAATCACTTACTACTCTCATCACCTCTACTGTACCATTTGCAAAAGATGAATGTTCAAAAACACCAATAGGTCCGTTCCACAGCAGAGTTTTACTGCTTGCTATTATACAGCTTATTGTGCTTAAAGTTTGAGGTCCGATATCTAAAATTATATCATCATCCAAAACGGATTCGGTTTTTCTTAAAATACTAGTGCTATAATCAGAATTTACTGCAACCAAAACGTCTTCTGGCACAACTATTTTGCAGTTGTTTTTATTTGCTGTCTCAACAATATCGTGCAGAAGATCATCAACAGCATTTTGAAAAAAAGACTTACCTATATTAACTTTATTAAATAACAAAAAATTATTAGCAATTGCGCCACCCAGAATAAGGTAATCAACCTTTTCTGCTAGTTTTATAAGCATTTTTATTTTAGTGGATATTTTAGCTCCACCAACTATCGCAGTAATAGGTTTAGCGTTAAACGATATGGCTTGCTCAAGATACTTTAGCTCATCTTGCAAGCAGAATCCCGCGTAGGAAGGTAAAAATTCTGTGATGCGTGAAATAGAAGCATGAGCTCTGTGAGAGCAAGAAAACGCATCATTGACATATATATCTGCTAGAGATGCTAATTGTTTAGCAAAACTTGAGTCATTCTGTTCTTCTTCTTTATAGAATCTAAGATTCTCTAGTAATATTATATCTCCTCTATCTATCGCATTTATTGCTCTTTGTACTCTCTCACCAATACAATCATCAATAAATTTCACTTCTTTACTCATCAGCTGCGATAAAGTTTCGACTACGTTTTTTAGCGATAGGTTACTGTCTTTTGCTTTTGGACGCCCAAAATGTGAGATAATAATAACTTTTGCACCTGCATTTACTAAATATTGAATGGTAGGTAGAGCTCTCAAAATACGAGTGGTATCACAAATTCTTTCATTTTTTATAGGAACATTGAAGTCGACCCTGAGTAGAACATTTTTATTGTGAAAATCACAACTCTCTATGCTAGGTACATTTATCATAAAATTAAAGAGCTATAAAGTTACTATATAATAGTTTAACCCAAAGCAAAGTATACAAATGAAGGGATCTTAAATGCCAAATAAATTAATAAATAGGAAAATTACTACAAATACTTTCAACTTTATTTTTTACTGCTCTTTCAATATCAGGGCTATTTCCATCAATTAACCCCTGAATTACTTCATTTATTAGATTAGCTACTTCTCTAAAATCTTCTTTCTCAAGTCCTCGAGTTGTCTCAGCAGCAGTACCAAAACGGAGCCCTGAGGTAATGGTCGGTTTTTCTGTGTCAAATGGCACAGAATTTTTATTACAGGTAATGCCAGCTCTTTCAAGGCTATTCACAACGTCTTTTCCAGTCAATTTCCGTGATCTTAAATCAACTAGCACTATATGAGAGTCAGTGCCGCCACTTATAATGTCAAGTCCATGTTCTTGCAGCGCTTGAGCTAACACTTTTGCATTTTCTACAACTTTTTTACTATAAGTTTTAAACTCTGGCGTTAATGCTTCCTTAAATGCAACAGCTTTTGCAGCTATCACATGCATAAGTGGCCCACCTTGCAATCCTGGAAAAACTGCAGACTGAATTTTTTTATGTAATGCTTCATCATTTGTCATTACCACTCCACCACGAGGACCACGTAGAGTCTTGTGAGTTGTAGAAGTTATAATATGCGCATATTTGGCAGGTGATGGGTAACAACCTGCAGCAATAAGCCCTGAATAGTGAGCAATATCTGCAAGCAGATATGCACCAACTTTATTCGCAATTTCACGAAAGCGCTCGAAATCTATTTTTCTTGGATAAGCAGAAGCACCAGCAATAATTAATTTTGGTTTATGCTCCAGAGCTAGCCTTTCCACCTCATCCATATCAAGCAGGTAAGTGTCTCTATTAACTGTATACTGAATCGACTTAAACCACTTACCAGAAAGGTTTGGTGCTGCACCATGAGTTAAATGTCCACCGCAGTTCAGTGACAATCCAAGTATTGTATCACCCGGAGCAAGCAGTGAAGCAAACACTGCTTGATTTGCCTGAGAACCAGAATGAGGTTGAACATTTGCAAATTTAACACCAAATAGCTTACAAAGCCTTTCTATAGCCAGATTTTCAACTTCATCTACATACTCACAGCCACAGTAATATCTTTTACCAGGATAACCTTCTGCATATTTATTAGTCAGAAAAGAACCCTGTACTTCCATCACTGCTTTACTTGCAAAATTCTCCGATGCAATCAATTGCAACTGCGATCTTTGACGCTGCAGTTCCTTCTCTATAGAGAGATAAACTTCATTATCAAAAGACTTTAAATTATTTTCAGAGTTACAAATCCTTTCTGAAGCAATTGTCATAAGACCTTTTCCTTAACCACATAAATCCAAAAACAGCCAAAAGCAAACATACAGGAATAATTGATATTGCTTTTACTAGTAACTGAGTACCATACACAGGATTTCCTTGTATTACCGTTCCATTCCAACATAAGTCTATTATTTTTGCAATTCCAGTATGAAAAAAATAGCCAAAAACCATAACTATCATGTTTGATATGGCTGTGGCTAAGCCTACCAAGTTATTGTTTACATAACTTATTGCCTTGTAAATAGTAATTACCTGATACCCAGATGCAAAGCCGATAACAAGAAGTGTAGGTAATGCAATATATAAACCGCCAATTTGTGTAAAAAGCAAAAGAAAGCTAGCGATCATTGCAAAAGAACACGCAATAATCACCTCGTAATGTTTGTCTGGATACTTCTCCAGTAAATAAGCGAGAAAGAATGATCCAGCCCCCATGCCTATGAACATGAGAGAGGAAAGTGAAGACGCCAAATCTCCCGTCATTTGATATGCTTCACATAAGAACGCTTTCGCCCAACCATCAGCAAAACCTTCTAGTGGTCCAACCATTAAGCCACCAAAAAAGCTGATGAGAATGATATGTTTATTGAAAAGTACAGTCTTTAAATCTTGAAGTATGTTATCATTTCTACTCTCCTCTATGTTACTGTTTGGCGTTATTAAAAGCAATAGCAGAGCAAGTAAACAACCAAATGCTGAGAAAGTGTATATAACATAATTCCAACCAAATTTATTGAGCAAAAAGTCTAGAGGTAATCCACCATAAATAGCTCCCAGTAACCCTATTATTATAGATAAACTAGCCATCCTTGCTGATTTTTCTTGTGAGAAATACATACTTGCAACTTTAAAGAGCCCAATTGCCGAAGCAGATGACCCAACTCCAACAATCATTCTACCAAGTATTGAGTAATACCACTCATCAAAGCATATTAGTGGTAATGTTCCAGCAAATGTTAAGACAATACACGCAGGTAAAACAAACTTTGGCCCAAATCTATCAAGGGCAAGACCAACAGGTATATGAGCAAGCGTATAGCCTATATAATATAGCCCACCAAATTGACCAACATCTGTAATACTTATGTTAAATTTTGTTATTAATTCAGGCGCAATTATATTTGGAATTACACGCAATATATACTGGTATGCATAAAATAGTGATGCTAGCAACCATATGAAAAAATTTCTCTGCAATTCTAATATTACCTAAAAAAGGGAATTATAGGTATTTTATCAGCAAGGAGCAACACTTTTGTAAATATCTACTCCAACTCTGAGGATATTTTTTAAAAGAGACCCTTTATTTTATTCATAATACCTTTCAGCATATCTATAACTGGCTCATGAATAAGATATATGAAAAAAATTACACCACAGATGATAAGAACGTTTATGATTTTACTATTTTTGATCCTTGCTATATAAACAATTGTCTTTCTTAGTAGAGAATCTATTTTTTTTATAAAGCTCATTTTACTTACGATTTTATTTCATGACAGTAACTATATCTTAAATAATATAATTTTCAATGAAATTCAGTATCAGAAACGCTGCATTTAACTAAATATTAACCTTTTCGTGTGTAAAATATAATATAAAAGCAAGGTGAGTGAATGAACATAAACACAGCAGACAACACACTACAAAACTACACAACAAAATACATTGAACAAACATTTGCCGCACACACAGGCAATAGATACGACAAGTTGTACAGGGAACTTTTAAACAGCATAGAAGAAATAATAAAACTTACTGTAAACGAAGCAAAACAATATGATAAAAGCCTAGAAGAACTACATAACAATTCAATATTTCACGATAAGAAATTTATTCAAGCTGTTGTTAAAAATCAGATATTAGAATTTCTGAATACTCATCCAAAAAAGAAAGAAATCGTTGCAAAATTTAAAAATGAACATCATATCAACGAAAGCGATTTAAAAATTTTAAAGGAAGGAAAAGATTTAGTGAATAAAATAAACGACATTAACTTAACTCAACAAAATGAGAAAAATGAAATATTGAACATTAGAAAGGTACTTGCCAAATCAATAGGAATGCCCTCTTCAAGAACCGAAAAATCCAAGGAAACTTTAGTAGAAAGTCCTGAGATGGTAAAATAGACATACTTAACTTTTCCTAATTGGAAAATACTTTTAATCCTATAATACCCAGCACTACCAAAGCAAGGGAAAATAAACGCCCAAAATTTACTGGTTCATTAAAAAACATTATTCCTATTATCGATGCACCTATAGAACCTATACCAGTCCAAACTGCATAAGATGTTCCAAGAGGAATAGACTTCATTGATAACGATAGCCAGTAAAGACTCACAGAACCGCTAACTAAAATAATTACTACAGGTATAACACGAGTAAAGCCATTGCTATATTTCAGTGCTGTGGTCCATATTATTTCAACCAAACCAGCTAATAGCAAATACACCCAAGCCATAAATCAACTCTATCTTACTGAAATATTATATATAGGAATATTAAAAAGTTAACTTAGCATTTCGCATGCTTTAGTAATACTATCACATCCAATTTCTAATTGTTCCTGAGAGGTTGCATAAGAAATTCTGATAAAATTTTTCAGACCAAATGCAATTCCTGGAACAACAGCAACTAAATGATCTTCTAATAAATATTCGGCAAAATCAAGATCACTATTTATTACTTTACCACTTTTCGTACTCTTACCCAATAAACCTTCACATGAGACAAACAAATAGAATGCACCCTGCGGAATAGATACTGACAATCCTGAAGCAGAATTTAGCTTTTTTACTACAAAATCTCTACGATCCTTAAAGATTTTTGTTCTTTCTTTCAAAAAACTATGATCACCGTTTAACGCTTCAACTGCTGCTGCTTGTGCTATTGAATTTGGGTTAGAAGTACTTTGAGACTGCAGTGTAGAAATAGCTTTTACTATATCACTCCTACCTGCAATATAACCTATTCTCCAGCCAGTCATTGCATAGGCTTTTGATACTCCATTGACCACAAAAACCCTATCGTAAAGCTTTGGCTCAACCTGAGCAATGGTAAAAAACTTTTCATCGTATACTATGTGCTCATAAATATCATCTGTAACAATATTTACATGTTGATATTCAAGCAATACTTGCGCTATGCTTTTCAATTCATCATATGTATAGACAATTCCTGCTGGATTGTTCGGTGAATTAAGAATTAACCATTTAGTTTTCTTAGTTATCTTGCTCTTCAGTAATTCTGGTGTCAGCTTAAAGTTTTGCTTGCACTCTACAACAACTGGCAGTCCGCCAAAAAGATTTACCATATCAACATACGAAACCCAATAAGGAGCTGGTATTATAGCCTCATCTCCAGGGTCAATTGTTGCCATAAATAAGTTGAATAACACCTGCTTAGCGCCTGCGCCGACACAAATTTGGTTCAGTGTATATTCTAGATTGTTATCCCTTTTTAACTTATTGATTATCGCCTCTTTAAGCTCATGCGTTCCATCAACAGCAGTATATTTAGTTTTGCCTTCATTTATCGATTGAATAGCTGCCTTTTTTATATGATCTGGAGTGTCAAAATCCTGCTCTCCCGCAGCTAAAACGCAAATTTTCTTTCCTTCGCTTTTTAATCTGTTTGCCTTATCGGTCACAGCAATTGTAGGGGACGGTTTTATCAGAGACATCCTCTTTGCAAGGTCTGACATAATCTCACTAAAGTTAAATAAAAATGATAAACTCTACACAACAAAAAAGCTAGAAATTTTATTATTTTACATAAAGGTTGGTATTTTTGTATTCTTAAATATAGATATTAAAAAGCTTAATAAATTGAAAAAGGCAAATAAATCCCTGTATAGCGAGTTTTAATAATGTAAATTGGCACTGTAATAATGTGCTAACGCTTAAAGTAAGAGCGATTTGGCTGACCACCCTCATAAAGGCTTTTCATACAAGAGTTTTAGTAGTTTCTTACTAGGTCCACTAATGCAGCAATATTTTCAACCGGAGTATCAGGAAGCACTCCATGTCCAAGATTAAATATAAAAGGTAACCCTCTAAAACAATCTATTATACGCTTTGCTTCTTCAATTGCTTCTGACTTATTGTAGGCCAAAAGACTAGGATTAAGGTTCCCTTGCAGAGGAATTTTTAGATTTTCTTTCGCCCATTCTATTGGAACATTATAATCTATACTTACTGCAGATACGCCTGTTTGTTCGCAGTAATCTGTATAAAGATTTTCAGCAGAGCGGGGGAAACCTATTATTGGAAAATTGGGAAATCTACTCTTTATTGCCGAAACAATTTCCTTTGTTGGCTTGATGATGTATCTTTCAAAAAGTTTTTCCTTCAATACACCAGCATTGCTGTCAAATAACTGAATAACATCTGCTCCAAACTCTATCTGTTTGATCAGATAAATAATTGTCGCTTTCGTTATTTTGTTTATTATTTCCTCTAGTGCCAATGGACAGAAATTTAGCACCTTGGAAAAAGTTTTACTACCACCGCCCTCTATGATGTATGAACCTACCGTCCACGGCCCTCCAGCAAAGCCTATAAGCGATTTTTCTTCTGGCAACTGGCTTCTTACTTCTTTTATAGCATTTAGGATTGGTAATGTGTTAGATTCAATTCCTTCTAGACTCTTCAAGTCTTTAGCACTTTCTATAGGTCTTATTATTGGACCCACACCTCGAATAAAATTTACATTACAGCCTAAAATGTCAGCTATTATCAAAATATCAGAAAAAATTATCGCTGCATCCATATTGAACCTTCTTATTGGTTGTAACGTTAACTCTGTTACCAAATCTGTTCTATAACATATCTCCATGAAATTATTCATGTTTTCCACTGCCTTCCGATACTCAGGAAGAGACCTACCAGCCTGACGCATTAACCAAATAGGAACTTTTTCATCTGACTCGTTCTGGCTGATGATTCTTGCTATTTTTGCTTTACTTCTTTTCAATCTACTTTATCTACTTTTTATTTAAACTAAAGTATAACAGTAGTAGTAGTTCTATCAATAAATTGTTATTAACTTAAAATTCAGTAAAAATTAGTATTACTTAGCTTGTGGATAAATATGTTAATAACTTCTCTATACTATTGATTTTCCTTTATGATTTATGTGTATAAGTAAGATGTCTAGAATGTTAGTAATTTTCTTTTATGGAAAAAAGCTTTACTATCATGGATTGTTATATAATTATGTATATGTCATTGAAAAAATTGTTGATCAATTGTTAGTATTTTATGTCAAAAAATAATTCACAAATTAATTTGACATTATTCACATGCTTATTAAACATTTAATAACAGTTTTCTTGATAGACCTTATCTAAAGATATTTTCACCATTAAAGGGAATAAATTGAATAAGAAAAGAACTTTAGTAGAAAAAATAGCATACAGAATTTTTCTCTTTCTCTTCAACAAAACTTCTGTGTTAAAAAAATGTGCTACTGAGTCATTAATGGGTGATCTGTCAGGTCTTGACATACTTAATAGTCTATTAAAATTCCGTGATTGTAGTATCATGGATATAATGACTCCACGTAAGGAGATATGTGCAGTAGACATTGAATCGAGCAAGGATGAGGTAATAAAGAAGGTGAAAAACACTTACCATGCTAAGATACCAACTTATATGAATAACTTTGACAACATAATAGGCTTTTTTTACGTAAAAGATATCATTTTCAATAAGAATAAAGATTTTAATCTGAGTAATATTATAAAAAATGTAATATTTGTCCCAGCCTCAATGAAAGCAACAAATCTTTTTGTTAAAATGAAATCTTCCAAGTCATATTTAGCTATTGTACTGGATGAATATGGCGGAACTGATGGTTTAATTTCGATAAATGATCTTATAGAAGAATTGATACCAAATATTGATAACGAGAATGAGGTAAATTCAGAACACACCATTACTGAATTATCTCAAAATAAGTTTGAAATATCGGCAAGGGCCCTTATAAAGGATATAGAGGAAAATCTAAAAATAGAGTTGTGTGAATCTGAAGAGCATTATGCCACACTTAGTGGTTTGGTTCTTTCAATTGCTGGTAAGGTACCTTCTGTAGATGAAGTTATAAGATATAAAAATGGTATAAAATTTATCATCAAGGATGCAAATGAACGATACATTAACAAAATAATACTAGACTTAAGTGATTACAAAAATTAAATTCAATATTTTTTAGTGAAAGGTACTTTATCTTGGAAGTAGGGGACATAGTAGCCAGGTATAAAATTTAAACAATTTCTTAATATACAAAAGTTTGTAGTTCTATACGTTACTGTTTGATAATTAAGGTGGGAATAGTTTTATTGGTACAAAGTTATAAAAATTAGTTGTTTAAATATTTTTAGCGATCTGTAACTTTCAAAAAGGGAGTGTTAAATAAACCATACGCGTCAAGTTAAGGAACTGTGGTAATAAACTTAGTGTAAGGAAGAGAAAAAAAAGATATAAGTTCTCTTAAATCTAACAAAGAAAACGGAGAACTTATACAATGAAAAGAATAGTTTGCATCTCAAAAAAGCTCAAAGAATTTTTTAATGAAAAGGCAGATAAAATCTCAGCTACAACAGGGTTCATAAAAAGAAAGAGGAAGCTAAAAGGCTCGTAGTTCATAAAAGCCATCGTTTTGGGTAATATAGGGGTTGATAATTGTAGTATAGAGACAGTGTGTCAATTATTGAATGAAGACTCGATAAATATAACAAAACAAGGTCTGGACTTTAGATTTACCAAGGAAGCAGTGGAATTTATGAAAAGAATGTATAATGAATCTTTAACGTTACTTAAAAATACCTTATACCAAAATCCATTACTGACGGAACAAATAAGAAACATTACAAACTCGTTTAATAGTAGTACTGGAAATATTGACAATAAAATTACACAAAACATCTTCAAGTAAACCTATGGTATCGTAGATACTATTGCGTAAAGTATTGTATTTGATATATTGCCACAACCTTTCAACAGGATTCAGTTCCGGTGAATAAGGAGGCAAGTATATGATGGTAATGTTTTCCTGAATTTTCAAACTTTTTGATCTATGCCAACTTGCACAATCCATTACAAGAAAGGCTTCTTTCGTGCCTAAATCTTTCGACATCTGCTCCAGAAATATATTCATACAATCAGTGTTTACATATGGAGCAAGTAGGCTAATTTTCTTACCACTTCTTGGATTTACCGCACTTTAGATATAGAAATTTTGTCTACCAATTTTCATTTTAACCTGCGTTCTGACCCCTTTTAAACCATCCGTGTCCGATTTTTGAATGAGTCCCAAATCGTGATTCATCAAAAACACCTCCCTTTTAGGGTGGAAATTGACTATTTTATTGAAGTATCTTTTAAACTCTTCTTGCTTGTTTTTATCTTGTTTATGGTCCATTGGCCTCGGTGTTATGTAAGAAAATTTCATCCTTTGTATCTCACGGTGCACTGTTGATTTGCTGATGTTTAGGGCAAATTCCTCTGAGATTTTTATTTGTACTTCCTTAATAGTAATATTTGGATTTCTTTCTACCCATATTTCAATTTGCTCACGTTGATTTTTGTTTAATTTGCTTTTTCTTCTCCGCTGAAACGGGGCAAATAATTTTTCTACTCTACCAAATTTTAGATGCTTTATCCATTCAGTCAAAGCAGTCCTTGAAATTTTACATATTCTTGCCACAGCGCTTATACTACTTTCTTTTCCTGCTATCACCGCTTGTAACTTTTTTGAAACATATGCGTTATTTCTTACCTTTTTTAACATTTCTTTCGCTAAATTTACAACTCTTTCGTCTAATAGTTTTGACCTTAATGCCATTTATACCTCGCTATTTCACTTACTCTAGTATGACTTTTTCCCCATTATTCTCTATCTGTTCTTTCTATAGCGGGAATTGGTATTACATACCTGTGTTTTGACCCATTCTCCGGACATATTAAAGGCTCTCATAAAAGCGGGAGTGAATGATAGCCCAGATGAAAACTACAATGGAAACACTGCTTTAGAGTGTGTTGCTGAATTATATTGTAAGGATAAGTCAATTGAACGCAAAAATTGCTGTGAGATTCTAATTAAGCATACATTAGAAAAAAATCCCAACATAGAAATACCATATTCTGTAAAAAATAAAAGGAGTTGGCTCAATGTTGGAATGCTTGTGAAGCAAATAATGAAGGATGGGAATTAGCAACAACGAACACTGAAACACAAGTAGTCAGTGTGCAAAAAGCAAATAAGAGCTCCTGCTCAATTCAATAGATGTATCGTACAACCTTGTTCGGATTACAATAGGAAAAGGTTTGTTATTTAAGCTTAAAAAACGTATATGATAGTGTTATTTCACTTAAATCTTTTGTACTATTGTCACGCATTATTTCAGGGTCTACGTAAAAGGATACGGGCATAGCCGCTTTTTGTTTTGGTAGCAGAATTTGCTCTTCAAAACAAAAGCATGCAACTTTATTGAAATATTTACCTGCTTTAAAAGGTGTGACATTATACACTGCCATTCCAAAAGAAGGCTGATCAGATAAATTTTTTGCATAATAAAATACTAAACTTTGTTGCCCTATATTTGTATCTATGTAGTTAGTTTCTGATTTAAATTCCCAAGGCAGACCGGACATTACATCAGCATTTAAGTAAATCCTGATTTTTTGGTCAGTTGCATTTATTGTTGCATTAGTTACTTTTCTCGTTGTACCACCATATCCAGTAGCTTTACAAAAGATGCTATACAACGGTACTGAAGCATATGCAAGACACAGCATCAATACCACTAAAGATATTAGGAGGAAAACTATAGAACTTTTATTGTTTCCCCTTAAAAAGGAAAACATCTAATCCTTATTGTTGAACAAGTTAAGTAACCTGAGTAAATTGAGGAATATATTGATGAAGTCAAAGTAAAGATTAGTTGCAGCAAGTATTGCCAGCTTAGTAGTTGCAACTTCTGAGCCATCATTATATCTATAATAAACATCTTTGATTCTCTGAGCATCGTATGCGGTCATTAAAGTAAACACTATCACTGATACAAACGATATTGCAAAATAGAGAGGACTGCTTCCAAGAAACAGATTAACTATAGATGCAATGATTAACCCCCAGATTCCCATAATCAAAAAAGAACCCATGCTGGTAAGATCTTTTTTTGTAGTATTACCATATAAAGCCATAGAACCAAACATGATCGATGTAATGAAAAATGCTCTCGCTATATTTTCTGCAGTATAAATTATAAAAATATGAGATAAAGAAATTCCCATTAAAACTGAGAATAGAAAAAATACAGTAAGTGTTGACTGAGCACTTAGGTGTTGAAGCCTAAAAGACATATAAAACACCAATGCAACTGGAGATAGCATTACCACAAGCGATAGAACAGGATTGGAATAAATCACCTGGAAAAGACCAGAAAACACTGTTAAAAACGCAACAAGCCCTGTAACACCTAAAGCTAAAGCCATATAATTGTATACTTTAGTTAGGTAACTCCTGAGTCCAGCACTATAATAAACGCCCTGAGAGCGAATATCCTGTTCGTTTTTCATATAAGACATATGTAACTCCTTATTATCTCTTGATGATATATTATAATACAATACAGCGTTTTTATCAAGTATAAAATGACATACTACAATTGAATGGTGTGGTATGCAATTAGAGAATTTCTTCCATAATTATAAGCAAATCGGTTTTCAGCAGCATTTAACTATTATAACAACCTCTGGCAATAGAAATTACTTTCACCATTCCCTCTATCATGATTTAAGGGGAATGGTGAAAGTAGTTTTTGCATTTACTAAAGCATTCTTCTTATAGATACTATACCAACAATCCACTATTTTTTCTATGTCTCGCGGTTTAACCTCCGGACCTATACTGATTCTAATTGAACATTCTGCTTGCTCTTTTGTTGCTCCCATTGCAAGCAAAACATGAGAAGGCCCAACTTTTCCAGAAGAACATGCAGAACCATTGCTGACTGCAATATTATTTAAGTCAAAGCACATGAGCTGCAGATCATTCTTCACTCTCGGCATATAAATGAAACTTGTATTTGGCAATCTTTTAGAATTTCTGCCAAAGATCTTGATATCACTGACAAGACTTAATAACCCATACTCCAATTGATCACGTAGCTTCTCTACTTCATCCATCTTTGATAGAAGATCTGGAATGTTTTGCAATGCAGCAGAAAGACCTACTATTGCAATAATGTTTTCTGTACCACCACGCAATCCTTTTTCTTGCCCACCACCTATTATAGTAGGTTCTATTACAAGCTTTTTGTCAAATATTAAAACTCCACTACCTGCTATACCACCAAATTTGTGAGCAGATAAAGTAAGTAAATCCACTCCTAAATCTTCCATATTTACTTTGATTTTCCCAACACTTTGAGCAGCGTCAGTGTGACAGATTGCCCCGAATTTATGTGCCATTTTAGCTATTTCCTTAACAGGCTGGATAACTCCAGTTTCGTTATTAGCCATCATCACTGAAATTATTACTTTATTCCCTTCAAGTTCGCTTAGAATTTTCTCTAGCTCTAAAAAGTCAACAATACCCTCTTGATTAACGGGTATTATATGTGGATTACATGCAGAATTAAGAATTGAAGGATGCTCTGTAGCTGAAATTACATGCAGATAGCCTTTCATTCCTCTCATGACGAGGTTGTTTGCTTCAGTTGCACCAGACGTAAAAACTATTTCTTTATCATCTGGAATGCTAAGAGCATCACGTACGTTATCTCTTACCTCTTTAAGAATCTTCCTCGCTTCTTGTCCTCTTTTATGCAGAGATGATGGATTTAGTGTTTGTTTTGACAAAATCTCAAGTATACTTTTTTTTACATTTTTACTCACTGGAGCAGTTGCATTATAATCGGCATACACACAACTACTATCTTCCAGAGAGAATAAACTCACAGGCTTATTTTTCACTTACCATCAACCGATTATGTATGTTAACTTTAACACGATAAAAATTTATTGCAAAAACAGCGAAATTAATACATAATTAATAAACAATTTACATTATCAATCCCTGTTAAAACAGGTTTTTATTAGGATTCATCATGGTAGAAGTCTTTTTAAATAATTCAACAAAAAAGATAGAAGGTAGATACCATCAAAGCAAAGATGCCAATGCACCGGTTGTGCTAATTTTACATCACCATCCCCAATATGGTGGTAGTATGGATAGTAAGATTATACATAGTATATATGAATCTTTTATCGATAATAACTTTTCTGCATTGACAATTAATTTTCGTGGCGTCGGAAAATCTACCGGAACTTTTGATAAGGGTATAGGAGAATTAACTGATGCTGCAGTAGCTATTGATTGGCTTCAGGAGCATAACTCTAACAACGTTCCAATTTGGATAGTCGGTTTTTCTTTTGGAGCATGGGTAGCTATGCAGTTGACAATGCGCCGTCCAGAGATAGTAAGTTTTGTTGCCCTTTCTCTTCCAGCAACTAAGTACGATTTCTCTTTTCTCTCTCCTTGCCCAGTTCCTGGACTTATAATACAAAGTAATAATGATACAATTTCAGAAGAAAGCGATGTAACAGAATTAGCACAAAGGTTAATAAATTCGGTAAAAAATAACCATATGGAATACCATATAGTAGACGATACTAACCACTTTTTAAGGGATAAAGAAGAGGAAGTAGCTCAAATTATAGATAATTATATAAAACTACGCTTAAACAGTGCAGTCACTTCCTCCAAAAAAGTTAAAAAAGAGATAAGGGTAAAAGAATATGCCTAACTTTACAAATGAGAGAAATGAACGTATTAATATAAATAAAAAAAGTCTTGTTATGTTTAGGCAATTATTATTTCTCGTTTTGGCAATGTTTATGCTGTCAGGATGCTTTCTAAGTAAACAGCGTAAGTTAAAGAGTCCGTGTATAAAAAATAATGAAAGCATTTCATGCGAATTACACTCTGTTAATGACCATTGGTTAAATAAGTACAAGTTATAGGTAGCTTTGTATTGTACTGTTTCTTCCATTTACAGCTTTACTAATGATCGGTTTTTTAACTGAAAAATGTGATCTGCTTTTTCTGCAAGGATATAGTTGTGTGTTACTATAAGCATAGAGCTGTTATTTTCCTTTACATATGAATGTAACAGCAAAAATACATTCAAAGAATTTGTTGGGTCTAAATTTCCCGTTGGCTCATCTGCAAGTAAAAGCTTTGGAGAGTTTACAATGCTTCTTGCAATTGCAACCCTCTGCCTTTCTCCACCAGAAATTTCAGATACCATACTACTTGCTTTATTTTCCAGACCAAATTTTTCTAATATTGCTTGCGATTTTTTTTTTGCTTCAGCTTTGCTTCTTCTTGCAATAAGCTGAGGAAGCATAACGTTTTCCAACACTGATAACTCTTGTAATAAATAGTGAAATTGATAAACAAAGCTAAGAAAATTTCTTCTTACATGAGTTTTATATTTATTGCTGGCTTGCGTACAATTTACTCCATCTATTGTCACTACACCTAAAGTTGGCTTATCCAATAGGCCTGCAATTTGCAATATAGTTGTTTTTCCTGATCCTGAACTGCCGATCAATGCAACTACTTGCCCTCTTGTAAGACTCAGATTGATATCTTCTACAATAGCAGGACTTTTTTTGAAGCTCTTACTTACAGAAGCTAGCTCTAGTGTTAGACCACCACCCATATTATAAAAAGATCCAGGAGGGAGAATTAGACCGAGAAACTGTTACCACAACCACATCGAGACTTAGCGAGAGCATTCTTGATTTGAAAACCAGAACCACTTAGATCTTCAGTATAATCTATAGTTGAGTTATTTAAAAATTTCGCTGAACAATTATCAACCATTAATACAGGGTTTCCATTCTCATCATTAATTACTATATCTTTACCTTTTTCACTAAAACTGGAGTGGCTTCTATAATCCTCGCTATCTTCGTCATCGTCAAAATCGTCGTCTTCATCATCGTCAAAATCGTCATCCAAAGACATCTTCTTATTTATTTGATCGATAAGAAAATTATACTTGAAGCCAGAGCATCCACCACCTGAAACTGCAACCCGCAAAATAGAACTCTCATCTCCTTCCTGTTCTACAAGGGAGTGGATTTTCCTTAATGCATTGTCAGTTAAGCTAATATTGTAATCTGTTGACATAACAACCACCGTTCATTATTGATAACCTATTATAGTAGAAATTTTACATGTCAAACAATAATTTTCTATTAAGTTACGCGTGCTTTCCAAATAAAACAAAAGGAAGAAATTTTAAAGAGCCAGAAGATGAAAATCGCAGCTGCTTTCAGCGTGATAGGGACCGCATTATTCACTCTAATGCGTTTAGGAAATTGGGGTACAAAACACAAGTTTTTATCAATTATGAGCATGATTACTATCGTACTCGGCTAACTCATAGCCTTGAAGTTGCACAAATTGCAAGATCCATCGCACGCAGGCTCAGATTAGATGAGGACATCACTGAATGCATAGCGCTTGCACATGACCTTGGTCATCCTCCATTTGGTCACACAGGTGAGAATGCTCTAGTTCAAATTGATAACGAGAAGTATAAGTTTGATCATAACGTTCAAGCTATAAGGATTTTAACTTATCTTGAACAAAAACATGCTGACTTTAATGGTATGAATCTAAGTTGGGAGGTGATTGAAGGCGTTGCAAAGCATAACGGTCCTTTACTCGGTCAAAATACGGTATCCCACACAAATAATCAGCTACTATTAGAATACAATGAAAAATATGATCTAAAGCTTGAAGAATTTTCAAGTCTTGAAGCACAAGTTGCTTCGATTGCTGATGACATTGCTTATAGTGTTCATGATCTTGATGATGCACTCAGGGCAAATTTAGTAATAACCGAAGATTTGCTCGATGTTCCTTTAATTGGCAAAATGTTCAAAGAAGTAAAAAGCGAATATTCAGAATTGGCTCAAAGCAAACTCATACATGAATCACTGAGTAGAACTATAGGAATTATGATAAATGATGTCGTTTTTCAGACTGAAAGAAATATTAAAGACTACAAAATAAAAAGCGTAGAAGATGTAAGAGGTCTAAATACAATGCTAGTCACATTTTCACCAGAAATTGCAAATGCCACAAAAGAGATGAAAAAATTTAACATGGAAAAAATATACAGAAGTTATAAACTGACCAGAACAATGAACAAAGCAAAACGTATAGTACAGGAGCTTTTTCAATGTTTTTATGAAAACCCAAGGTTATTACCCACAGAGTGGAACAAGCTTGCTTGTGAATCTCAGCGTTCAGTAATAATATGTGATTATATCTCAGGTATGACAGATAGATTTGCCATACACGAGCACAGAAGAATTTTTGATACCTCATACGAAATGACTTCTTTCTAATGACCGATGATTATTTCATGTCGATCGCATTAAAACTTGCAGAAAAAAGTCTTGGAAGTGTTGCACCAAATCCCTCTGTTGGATGTATCATTGTAAAAGATGGTATGATAATTGGTGAAGGCTACACAGGAATCGGTGGACGTCCACATGCAGAAGTAATTGCTCTACAAAATGCTAAAGATTTAACTCATGGTGCAACTATGTACGTCACTCTTGAACCATGCTGCCACTTTGGAGTTACAGAACCTTGCACTGCAGAAATCATAAGATCTGGAATAAAAATGGTGGTGATTGCAACAATTGATCCAGATAGTAGGGTTTCAGGTAGAGGGATAAAAGCTTTAGCAGATGCAGGAATTGAAGTAAAACAAGGGATTATGCAGAAAGAAGCAGAGAAACTAAATGTTGGCTTTTTTACCACTAAGAAACTCCATAGACCATTTATAGCTTGCAAAATCGCAACAACTCTCGATGGAAAAATCGCAACGTTTACAGGTGATAGCAAATGGATAACAAGCGAAGATACGAGAAATTGGGTACATGAGCTCAGAGCAAAATATGATGCAATTATGATTGGCAGTAGTACCCTTATCAATGACGATCCACTCTTAACTTGCAGATTACCAGGACTCGAAGAAAGGTCGCCAATAAGGCTAATTATCGATAGCCAAGCAAAATTGCAGGAAGAGCATAATATTGCAAAGACTGCAGACAAAATAACAACTTGGGTGATTACAAACAGAGAAATAGAGAAAAAAATAAAAAACATTAATTATTTGATAGTCAATTCAAATCACAAACCTCCTGTTATTCCAGATGTTATCCCAACACACTCTCCTGTCATTCCAATTCCTTCTCCTTTCATCCCAGTGCCCAGACACTGGGATCCAGAAAACTTCAAGCAATTGCGTAGTGAAAACTGGATTCCAGTGTCAAGCACTGGAATGACATCAGATCGAAAAGTCTGCCTAAAAGACATGGCATCAAAACTTGTTTCAGAAATTGGTATAACAAGGTTATTAGTTGAAGGTGGAGGAGTGTTAATTACAGAGTTATTGAAGCACGATTTAATCGATAGGCTGATAATCTGCCGCAGTGGTAAAATTTTAGGTAATGATGCCACTCCTTTTGTAGGGAATTTAGAGATTGAATCCATCAATAACTGCCATAAATTCAAAAAAGTAGAGATAATAGAGTTCAGTGAGGATGTGGTTGAGGTGTGGGATAGATTACCGTCACTGCCATTAAGTTAAGGGAAAGAGAAGTTAAGATTGGACAAAAAATTTGAAGTGATTGATAATTATGGTAAATACTAGGGTGAATTTTTAAGAAAAGGGAGTCTGAAAAGTGCAAGTTATTTAAAAAAGTAATAATTGCAGGTTATTTTGCAAAGAATGTACTAATACAATGATACTGAAAAGATATCTTGAATTTAAAACACATGTTTTCTAGCTCTTTTCTGGTATAGTATTTTCTAAAATGAATGGATAAATTTCCATTATGGTATTACCAACCAAAAGTTGTAAGTCTGTACATTTATACATTAGAGGTCTGAGGCGGCTTTTGATGGTATGCCAACAGTGTTCTATGGGATTCAAATCTGGTGAATATGTTGGAAGATACAGCACATGAAAGCCAAAAGACTCTATTAATGATTTTGTTTTAGTGGTCTTATGAAATGTAGCATTATCCATAACTATGGTTGTGCCAAGTGGCAATTTAGGTAATAACATCTTCTCCAACAATATATTGAATACCTCTTTTTCACACCCACCTTTGAAAGTCATTGGTGCAATAAATCTCATTCCAATCCACCCGGCTACTATACTGATTCTCTCTCGAGTTCTCCCTGGAATATCTGCATAAATTTTCTTTCCTCTTGGAGCACGTCCATATTCTCGGTATAACTTATTATCAACTCCTGCTTCATCTATATATAAGATGCTGGAATGTTCTATTTTTGAGATTTTATCAATAAATTGCTGCCTATCTTCTTGATTGCGCTCTTGATATAGTGTGACTTTTTTTTAAAGTAATTTTTAGCTGTTTTAGTCTATACCAAATTGAATTTATTCCAAATCCAAGATTTTGTTTCATCTCTGCCAGAGTATGATCTGGATTCTTTGTAACATATTCTTCGAGTATTTTTGGGTCTATTTTTCGAATAAAGCTACCGTTTTTAGATGGCTTTAAGCTTTCACCAGCAGCTTTCTTTTTTAACCAGCGGTACAGAGTTGCTATTCCTATCTCCATGAGCTCTGCTATCTCAACCTTTGTCTTCCCTTTTTCTATCATCAATACTGCCTTTTCCCTTAAATCCACACTATATGCCATTATAACTCAAATACTTTGTTATACCTTTATCATTTGCTTTGGGAAATACTATAACAAGCGCAATTTGGCTGAACGTAGAAAAAATAAAAAAGACATGCAGCCGCTATAATTTTATGTAATCTGCCAATATATACCTGAGTTTTTTACTGAATTTTTGTTGTTAAATCTGCAGAGATTAAAAACAAGGATAAATACTCTTATTGATATGATAAGGAAAGTGGGAAGGTTTGTCAAGTCACTTCGGCCAGCTACCTACTTAGATGTTCCACACCGCTAAGTAGATACCAAATTTTTTGCAACATCAAGTGCAGCATAGGTAAATATTGCACTTGCACCTGCACGTTTAAAACCAATTAAGGACTCATAAATCACTCTGTTATAATCCAGCCAGCCATTATTTGCTGCAGCTTTTATCATTGCGTATTCACCGCTTACTTGGTAAGCAAAAATCGGAAAATTAAACTTTTCACTTGCTGTTTTTATTACATCTAAGTATGGCATACCCGGCTTTATCATAATAAAATCTGCACCTTCATCTATATCCATTTCGATTTCGCAGATTGCTTCACGTGCATTTCTATAATCCATTTGATAACCACTTTTGTCGATGAAATTTGATGATGCGCACGAAGCGACAACTTGCCTGAACGGCGCATAGAAGCTAGAACAGTACTTTACTGCATAGGACAATATCGACACATTCTGAAAGTTATTATCATCCAATGTTTTTCTTATTTTTCCTATCCTGCCATCCATCATATCAGAAGGAGCAACTATATCGCATCCTGCTTTTGCTAAAACAAGTGCTTGCTTACATAATGCTGACACAGTCTCGTCATTTTCTACATCTATCCTACTGCTTTTTAAAATGCCATCATGACCGTGAGTAGTGTATGGGTCTAGTGCAATGTCTGCAATAATGCCAATATCCGGTACATTTGATTTTACAGCACAAATTGCTTTACAGATTAAATTGTCAGGATTGTAAGCTTCCTCGGCGTTTTCAGATTTTAGTTTACTATCAACTACAGGAAAAATTGCAACAGCATTAATCCCCGAGTCCTTAGCTTTCTGAATTATAGAAATTAATCCATCTATTGAATAACATTTGATATCAGGTAAGCCAGAAATTGGCTCAATTGTTTCTTCTCCGTCATGAACAAATAAGGGAAAAATCAAATCATTTACTGATAAAGTGCTTTCACTTGTTAAACTGCGAATCCACTTGCCTGAGCGCCTACGCCTTAACCTTGTATTTGGGAAATTAAACATTGGATCCAGGCAAATTCCCAGTAAAAAGCAACACTCCTGAAATGAGTATTACCCAAAGTACCGATATTGGCAAAAATACTTTCCAACCAAGACGCATTAATTGATCATAACGATAACGAGGTATTGTAGCTCTAATCCAAACAAATATAAACAAAAGTACAACTATCTTCAAAACAAACCAGATTAAACTAGGAATTTTATACAGCAAACTAAGCTCTAATGGAGGATACCAACCTCCTAGAAAGAATATTGTCATCATAGCGCTTGCTAAAATCATATTTGCATATTCTCCCAAGAAAAAGAGAGCAAAAGGCATTGATGAATACTCGACGTTATACCCAGAGACGAGCTCTGCTTCAGCTTCTGGTAAGTCAAATGGGTGACGATTAGTTTCGGCAAGCAAAGAAATAAAAAATATTATTCCTATAGGCATTAGTAATAAATCAATCCAAAATGGCATATTATGTTTCGCTACCACAATCTCTCCAAGATTTAATGTGCCAGTTGTAATAACAACTGTAGCAACTATTAGACCTATTGAAACTTCATATGAAATCATTTGAGCAGCTGACCTTATAGCGCCAAGAAATGCATAATTAGAATTACTAGACCAGCCTGCAATAATAATGCCATATATTCCCAAAGAGGATATAGCTAGCACATAAAGCACTCCAACATTAATATTTGCTATTACCTTAGGGATTATTACCTGCTGTCCATTTTCTGTAATTATTTCAGCTCCAAATGGTATAACTGCCCAGGAAATTAATGCTAAAATAAAGGTGAGCATTGGAGCCATAATAAACATTATGGTGTTTGCTCTAAATGGTATTATCGGCTCTTTAATTATCAATTTTATAGCATCTGCAAATGGCTGTAGTAGCCCAAATGGCCCTACTACACTTGGACCATGCCTTAGTTGAATTGCACCAATAACTTTACGCTCAAAGTACACTAAATATGCTACTGAAAGCAAAAGTGGAATAAGAAGAAAAAGAATATCAAATATCAAGTACATGCAACCCTAAATCAAAAAAATAGTTCATAATTGTGGCAATAAAAAATACAGCAAATGCTCTAGACACACAAGACAATGTCCCTATTGAAATCAACAGGACAACACTTTTCTGTACAGCATTTAGCTTGATAGAATAGTAAAATGATATGCATATGAATGACAGTAGTGACATCATAATTAAGATCATTGTGAGAGGCAAATAATTCCCTCTTCCCTCGGTAACTATAATAAATGTTATTGCCATCCATACATATCCTTCCGTAAATAGTGCAATAATATCATTGATAAAATCAACTAGCTTATAAACGAACTTTTTTTTCTAATGTATTTTGTTCTTTACACAAAAATATAGAGTTTAATTTTCGTTGAAAATATACCAGAGTTATTAGTAATAATGGTGTTAGAATAAATAAAATATTAAGTAGAGTGTTCATAAAAATCCTTAGTACAATCTGCCATTATTTTTGAAGCGCGACTTATTGAGTCTGTCATATAAAAATTACACTTTTTTAGAGTGAAAGAGATATTACTTAATTTTATTTCATCACAGGTAATTGGTACCCATTTGTTTTTCACCACTTGGTCAGCATCTCTAAACTGTGGACCAATAGTGTATAATTTCTTCCTCACATCAAATAAATTATCGTATAGTAAGGAAAGGCCCAAATATTGGGATAAATTTTTTATAATCAACCAATCTTCCTTTGCTTCACCAGGAGGAAAAACAGCTAAATTTGTTCTCTGTACTCGCCCTTCAGTATTTACATAAGTTGCATATTTTTCTGTGTATGCAGATCCAGGTAGAATGACATCTGCTATATGCGCTCCCCTATCACCATGGTGGCCTTGATAAATTACAAATGTACTTTCTAACTTTGATATATCAATTTCATCTGCGCCAAGAAGATAAACTACTTCTATCTCACCACTTTCTGCCTGTTTTAGCATCTGATTAATGTCTTTTCCACCTTTGCTAGGAACGAATCCAATATCGAGTCCACCAACCCTTGCTGCAGCCTTATGCAGTACGTTAAAGCCATTCCAGTCATCTCTGATCATGTTAAATTTTTCTGCAATTTTGCCAGCTAGAGCTAAAACTGATTCAGAATCATCTCTTATTAATGCATCTTGACCGATAATTAGCATAGGGTTCTGAGCCGCACTCAGTAACTCGCAGAATTTGTGATTTCCCTCTTCTATTTCTTTTAGAACGTTTGGACCATCACCTAATCTTTCAACATTATATAGATATTCAAGATTAGGACCAATATTTGCAATAGTGAAATTACCTTGTAAATATCTCTTTCTCAATCTTGCGTTAATTATTGGTGCTTCTATTCTTGGATTTGTATTTATAAGCAGACATAAATCTGCATTTTCTATACCCTCAATAGTGGTGTTGAATACATATGACCCACGATTATTTGGTATAAGCTTTGCTCCATCTTGCCTACAGTCTATATTCCCCGAGCCGAGCTTCTGCATCACTTCTTTGAGTAGAAGCATAGACTCACAATCTGCTAAATCACCTGCAATTGCAGCTATTTTATTTGATTTTGTATTCTTTAATTTCTTTGCAGCAACAGTTAGTGCTTCATTCCAATCAACTGGGGCTAATTTACCATCTTTTTTTACATAAGGTTGATCAAGACGCTGAACTTTTAGTCCATCATAGGCAAAACGGGTTTTATCTGATATCCATTCTTCATTTACCTCTTCGCTCAGCCTTGGTAATATTCGCATAACTTCCAGGCCACGATAATCAACTCTAATGCTACTTCCCACAGCATCTAGCACATCTATAGTCTCACAATGTGATAGCTCCCATGGACGCGCTGTAAAGGAGTAAGGCTTTGAAGTTAAAGCCCCTACCGGGCAGAGATCTATAATATTCCCAGATAATTCAGAGCTAATATGCCTTTTTATGTAAGTACTAATCTCTATATTTTCTCCCCTGCCAATTCCTCCAAGTTCATTTGTACCTGCAACATCGGACAAAAATCTAACACATCGAGTACAATGAATGCATCTATTCATTGCAGTTCCAATCAGTGGACCAAAATGTTTTTTTGGCACAGCTCTTTTATGCTCATCAAGTCTGCTTATTCCTTTCCCATAAGCCATTGTTATATCTTGCAAATCGCACTCACCACCTTGATCACAAATTGGACAATCAAGTGGATGATTAATTAGTAAAAATTCGAGCACTCCTTCACGCGCCTTTTTTACCTTGGGAGTATCCGTGTGAATAACCATACCCTCTGCAACTGGCATTGCACAAGAAGCTACTGGTTTTGGAGGGCCACCCTCAACTTCAACCAAACACATTCTGCAGTTACCAGCAATTGCTAAACGCTCATGATAACAAAACCGCGGAACTTCAACGCCCACAACTTCACAAGCTTGAATTATAGTGAGCCCATGCTCTACTTCACATTCCTTAGAATTAATAGTAACTTTAACCACAACTACTATACAGCTTCCCACTTTATAGGATTGCCGCTTACCTCATCTTCAACTAGATTGCCATTTTCATATTGAGCAGACATATAATTCATGCGCGAGTCACGATCTATATATCTAACAGGTTTTACCGGTTTATCTTTATACATTTTTTGCTCGGCTTTCTTACGCTGAGTAGGGTTATTTTTACTAGCTGTCTTTGCTTTTCCACCTACTGCCATATAAACTCCTAAAAACTTCTCATTTTATTTTAACACTTAAGTATATAGCGTCAATACTAAATGGCTTTAAAGTTTTAATAGATCATCATTACAATCATCATTTGAACAAAAATACTTTCTTAATGCTGCTCAAGTTCGTAACTTTAGAATCCTCCAAAAAGAAAGTGCGAGTTACTTTTATGATATCATTTTCTACGCCTTGTAAAGAGACAATCATGTAGCCATGAATTAAGCCATAAACCCAATACAAATATCCCTAATCATTAACCTCATAGTATTTTTCAAGTAATTTATTGAGCAACCTTACACCGAAACCTACTGCCCCTCTTGGAGAAATATCAGTGCCTTTTTCATGCCAAGCAGCGCCCGCAATGTCTAAATGTGCCCAACAAGTGTCGTTTACAAAACGCTGTAGAAACTGTGCAGCCATTATACTATCTCCACCAGAACCTGCAGGAGCTATATTTTGCACATCAGCAATCGGCGAATCAATAATTTTGTTATAAGTTTCATTCATAGGAAAGCGCCATAATTTCTCATTTACTTCATTTCCTGCATCAATCAGATGATTCGCTAATTCATCGTTATTTGAAAAAAGACCAGCATATTCATTATTTCCCAGTGCAACCACTATAGCACCAGTTAAAGTTGCAAGGTCGATCATAAACTTCGGTGCAAATCTATCTTGTGTATACCATAAAGCATCCGCAAGTATTAGTCTTCCCTCTGCATCGGTATTTAATATTTCTATTGTTTGTCCAGACATTGAAGTGACTACATCGCTCGGTCTTTGAGCATTACCATCCACTGCATTTTCTGCAAGTGCAACAATACCAATTGCATTTACTTTTGCTTTTCGCCCAGCTAGAGTACGCATCACTCCAACTACAGTAGCAGAACCTGCCATGTCATATTTCATTGACTCCATACCGCGTGAGGGTTTAAGTGACACTCCACCAGTGTCAAACGTTATACCCTTGCCTATAAAAGCTATTGGTTTTTGTTCTTGAGAAGCCCCATTCCATTTTATCACCACTAACTTTGGCTCTTTACTACTTCCTTGTGCTACTCCAAGCAGGGCTCCCATTTTTTTCTCTTCCATTTGCTTTTTATCAAGCACTTCAACCTCAAGACCAAGTTTAGTAAGTTCAGCTTTTATACGATTAGCGTAAGACTCTGGATATAAAATATTAGGTGGCTCAGTAGTAAAAGCACGTGCAAGAAAGATACCTTCACCTTCGTGTTTTAAACGCTCAAATGATTTTTCAATGCTACTTAACTGTTCATCTTTTACTAATAATGTAATTTCCTCTACTTCTGTAATTTTTTCATCCTTTTTAGTTTTATACTTATTAAACTTGAAACTGCGCAGAAATGCTCCATATGCAACATTTGCTGTACTGCGCTCGATTGAAATAGCTGCTCGCTTGATTCTTAATCTGCTTAGCTCACAATATATTTTACCACCAATATTTAATCCTTTGCTTTCATCCCATTCATCTCTCATTCCAAGACCAGCAACTATAATATTTTTTCCCTCTGATGAAGTAACGGAGAAAAATTCACCAAAACCTCCATTAAAACCACTAAATTTCTTGATGTTATCTATAGCTTGCTTATCTTGTAGAACATTAGTTATGAGCTTATCACCCTCAAACAAACCTACCACTAGCGTCTCAAAATCGGGTAAAGCTTTAGAAATCGTTATCTTCATCGTTGACATCTCCGTTGCAAATAATTGTAAGCTGCACATAAAACATAGTAAAAACATTAGTAAGATATTTTTCATATACATTTTAAGTGCAATAGCGCTTAAGACTACTATGAACTCCCCTGATATGCAAGGGCTTTATCTTTTATCAGAAAATTTGTTATGCCCACCTAGGGTTATATTAAATGTGTAGGTCTTCATGGCCTGATTGTTATAAGTAAATGGTGCTATCAGAAGGCTTGCAAGTCCACTCTCAATAAGATTACCAAGAAGAAGATCATCACAGTTATCGCAATTATGATCAGCAAAAAACATTTGTGTTGTGAATTCTGGAAAATCTGGATGTTGGACCAAAAAGTTTATGTGTGGAGCCCTATCACCAATTTTACCTGGTACTATTGTAATAAAATTATAATAGCCAAGGTTATTTACTACAAATCTTCCCGATCCAGCAAAATTTGGATCAAGCTCCACATTTTCATCATAATAGCTCATGCCAAGTGAGTCTGCGTGCCATATAGAAACCACAGCATTTTGTATCGGTAAGCAATTTACATCAGTAACTCTACCCACTACATTTATTAATTCTCCTGCTGCATTATTTGGAGAGCCAGGTTTTCTTCTTAAATTATTTGAAGAGTTAAAGCTTTTTGGCCTTGTTTCAAGATCATAAATCCCTGGAGTTTCAATACAATTAAGCAAAATAGGATCAGCCGCAAATAATGACAAATCGAATATAAATTGTACTAAAAACGCTAATAAGATATTTTTTACATTCATTTTGTTTATAGTGCTTTTATCAGAATTATAGCAACCTTTTTCTTTTATTAAAGACAAGACTTTCTTTGAAGCCTCCTTAGAATCACAACTATCCTTTCAGTGTATGAGTTTTAGGTTTTAGTACTGCATACACAACTGCACGGACTTCCAATTTAGAAATTGCAAATCAATCCAAACACGCAAGTGTAATGTTACCTCCACATGCTGTAGTGTTGACACTTACAACCTTTTCTATAGAAAAACGTTGCAGATAATTAGGACCACCAGCTTTTGGTCCGGTACCTGACAGTCCTCTACCGCCAAATGGTTGCACTCCAACTGCTGCACCTATTTGATTGCGATTGATGTATACATTTCCAACTGATATTTTCTTGCTTATTAAATCGATCTGACTTTGTACACGGCTTTGCAAAGAAAACGTAAGTCCATATCTTGTATTGTTTATATCACTTATAACTTCATTTAACTGCGACTTATTAAAACGCATGATATGTAAAATAGGCCCAAACACTTCTTGCTTTAATTGCGAAATTTTTTGTATCTCATAAATGTACGGAGGAAAGAAATAACCATTATAAGAATTTGTATCCATGGGTACTTTGGACAAAAGGTTTGAATCTTCATCCCTTGATATTTTTTCCGTATGTTTAGTGAGCATATCAATAGATGCTTTGTCAATTATTGGACCAATATCTGTGCTCAGTTGTATTGGGTCACCTATCTTTAGTTCTTGAGCTGCATTGCATATCATTTTTATCTGTTTTTCTGCTATATCTTCTTGAATAAATAGCACTCTGAGAGCAGAACAACGTTGACCGCCACTGCGAAATGCAGAAATTAAAACATCCTTAGTTACCTGCTCTAAAAGAGCAGAACTATCAACAATCATAGCATTTAATCCACCAGTCTCAGCGATAAGTGGCACAATAGGACCATCTCTACTAGCAAGCATTCGATTAATTATTTGAGCAGTTTGTGTTGAACCAGTAAAAGCTACACCGGAAATTCTATTATCTGGTACTAATGTTTTACCTAAATACCAACCATCCCCTGGAATAAGGTGTAGCACATTTTTTGGTATTCCAGCTTCATGTAGTATCTTAACGGCTTCATGGGCAATAATCGGCGTTTGCTCTGCCGGTTTTGCCAGCACTGCATTACCTGCTACAAGTGCAGCTGAAACCTGTCCAATGAAGATAGCGAGTGGAAAATTCCACGGTGATATGCATAAGAACACTCCTCTGCCTTCAAAAAAGATGAAGTTATCTTCACCTGTTGGACCTGGCAATTTTTTCCAGTCATTCAGTTCATTTTTTGCTATCATTGCATAATAGCGCAAAAAGTCGATTGCCTCTCTTACTTCTGCTATTGCATCGGATAAAATTTTTCCTGCTTCTACAATCAGAATACAAATTAACTCTTTCATCCTTTCCTCAAGCAAATCTGCAGCTTTTTCAAGGCATTTAGCGCGCTCTTCTGCTGAAACATTCTGCCACTTAGTAAAAGCACTATGTGCTATTTCAAGAGCATTTAAAGCCTGAGCACTTGTTGCACTTGACACTTCTCCAATTACATTTTCCAAATGTGCAGGATTCACTACTTCGGTAAATTCCGCACTTTCAAGAAACGACTCTCCATCAATTATTGGGCCAACTTGCCATTTCTTTTCACTAAATTCCCTTATATCATTTGCAAATTGTGAAACTGCAATTGAATCGCTAATATCCATCCCCAAGGAGTTTTTTCTTTCCTCTCCAAAAATATCTCGTGGCAACGGGATGCTTGGATGAGGCTCATATTCTAAGCTTTTAGCTTTTTCTAATGGATCCGAGACTAATTCTTCAATTTTAACGTTAGGATCATTTATTTGATTGACGAACGAACTATTAGCTCCATTTTCAAGAAGACGCTTAACAAGATATGGTAATAAATCACTACGTTTACCAACTGGTGCATATATACGACAGCTGATGCTTGTTGCAAGTTCTGACATTGCATAATCATATAAATCCTCACCCATTCCGTGTAAACGCTGAAACTCAAATCCAGGATGATCTTTGTCAGCAAGCTCTATTATAGTAGCAAAAGTATAGGCATTATGAGTTCCAAAGCATGGGTAAAAGTGATTTACTTTGCTTAAAAGCTTCTGTGCACACGCAAGGTAGCATACATCAGTATAGCTTTTTCTTGTAAATATTGAATAACCACTTAACCCTAGCTCTTGTGCACACTTGATTTCTGAGTCCCAATATGCACCTTTCACAAGCCTCACCATAATTTTATGCTTTGATCGGATAGCAACATCCTCAACAAAATCAATCACAGATAAAGCACGTTTTTGATATGCTTGTACAGCCAAGCCAAGCCCTCCCCACTGAGAAAGTGACTCATCAAGACGCAGTTGCTCGAATAAAACTAATGACATCTCAAGTCTTTCTGATTCTTCTGCATCTATGCATAGTGAAATGTTGTATTTTTTTGCTTCACGACAGAGCTCTAAAACCCTAGTAAATATCTCACCAGCAATTCGGTCAAATTGACCAAATTCATAACGTGGGTGCAAAGCAGAAAGTTTTATTGAAATTCCATGGGATTTAAAACAATCATTCACTTCAGTAGTTGCACCTATAGCTTTTATTGAGTGCATGTATGAATCAAAACACTCTTCTGCATCTTCAGCTGTGTGAGCAGCTTCGCCAAGCATATCAAAAGAGTATAAAAACTTACTATTGTCATCTAGTTTTGCATATCTTAAAGCTTCTTCTATGGTTTCTCCAACAACAAAATGATTACCAAGCATAGACATTGCTTGTTTTACTGCTTTGCGAATGATCGGTTCTCCTAAATTCTTAAGTAACTTAGAAATTGCGTAATAGAACTTCGAATCGCCTTCATTATCTCTCAATATACTGCTACCTATCATCAAGCTCCATGTGGAAGCATTAACAAACAATGAAGAGGAACGCCCCAAGTGTTTATTCCATTCTTGGTTGGTAATTTTATCTTTGATCAATTCGTCTATTGTGTAATCATCTGGTATTCTAAGTAGCGATTCAGCAAGGCACATCAACGCTATTCCTTCATCATTGGAAAGCGAATATTGCTGCATAAAGGAATCTACAATACTTAATTTATTGTGTTTGATTTTTTCAATAACTTGTTTTGCAATATTGTAAATTCTGTTTTTCGAATCAACCGAAAGTTCTACTTTTTCTACAAGATAACGTACACAGATTTTTTCATCAGTACGATAAAATCCTTGTAAACGTTTTCTGAGTTCATTAGGTTCTTGTATAGAGCTAATCATAATTATCTATAAAACACCCTTTACCATATGTAAGGTAAGATTATATCATAACTTTGCATCGAATAAATTATTATTTAAATAAAGAGCCAGAATCGATTCAAAAAACCTAGTTAATCACTGTGATAGCTCAAAAGTACTGCGCAAGTATATAGCTCAACACTCCACCACTCATCAAGTACTTAACCTCAGTTGCAGTTTGTACACAGCACTTGAGTTGAATGGATTGCTCTGAATCATCCTTTCTTTTAATGATACATTCTAGATTTCCATTTGGTACTACTTCACCTTTTATGCTCACTATCTCACTACCATCAAATACCTTTCTCGTTACTCCATCCTGAAATGCAAGTGGAAGAACACCCATACCGACCAAATTGGACCTATGTATGCGTTCAAAACTTTCTGCAATCACAGCTTTAATTCCCAGTAATGCAGTACCCTTTGCTGCCCAATCCCTACTTGAACCTGTACCATATTCTTGTCCTGCAATAACAACTAATGGAACAGCTTCTCTTTTATATTGCATTGCTGAATCAAAAATTGACATAGTTTCTTGAGAAGGAATATGTTTTGTATAGCCACCCTCAGCGCTCACCATTTTATTTCTTATTCTGATATTAGCAAAGGTTCCACGCATCATTACGTTGTGGTTACCGCGGCGAGATCCATATGAATTGAAATCTTGCGGTTCAACTCCAAGACCTTTTAAATATATGCCTGCAGTACTATTTGAGGCAATATTTCCAGCAGGGGAAATGTGGTCGGTAGTGACGCTATCGCCAAACATCGCTAGTATTTGCGCATTCTTTATATCAACTATGTTGCTTCCATTGTTCTTAGTAGATAAATTATCAAAATAGGGAGGGTTTTGTATATAAGTACTTTTCGCGTCCCAATCATAGATTTCACCTTTCTCACACTTTATCTTTTGCCAATGCTCATCACCAGAAAAAACATCCTTATACTTTTGTATGAACATTTCACGCGTCACAACACTTTTAACACAGCTCTCAACTTCATTATTTGTTGGCCATATATCTTTGAGATAGACATCATTTCCATTCTTATCTTTGCATATTGAATCTTTTGTCAAATCAATTTGCACAGTGCCTGCAAGTGCATATGCAACAATAAGTGGCGGAGATGCCAAGTAATTAGCTTTGACTAACGGATGAATTCTTCCTTCAAAGTTACGATTGCCAGACAAAACTGCAGCAACAGTTAAGTTTTTGTTTTTTATATCATCCTCTATATCCTTATTAAGTGGACCAGAATTTCCAATGCAAGTTGTGCAGCCATATCCAACTAGATTAAAACCCAAAGCATTTAGATCTACCTGCAATCCAGACTTTTCTAAATATTCTGTCACAACTTGTGACCCTGGAGCAAGAGAAGTTTTAACCCAAGGCTTTGATTTTAATCCAAGTTTAATTGCATTACGAGCTACAAGACCTGCAGCAATCATCACACTTGGATTTGAGGTGTTAGTGCAGCTTGTTATTGCTGCAATCACTACGCTGCCACTGTGGAGCTGATCGCCATAGATAGGTTCCAACGGAGGTCTGTTTGTCTCATTAATAGGAAAAGATGTAGAAAAAGATTCCGCTACTTCTGAAAGGAAAATCTTATCCTGTGGTCTTTTAGGACCAGCCATCACTGGCTTTACGCTTGATAAATCAAGCTCTAGTGTGTCAAAAAATGCTAACTCATTACTGCTACGCCACAATCCCTGCTCTTTTGAATAGACTTCAACTAATTTGATCAGCTCTTCTGGTCGCCCTGTTAAATGTAAATAATCGAGTGTTTTCTGATCAATTGGAAAAAACCCAGAAGTTGCACCATACTCTGGGGCCATGTTAGCTATAGTGGCCCTGTCTGCTAGAGATAAATAATCTAAACCATCACCATAAAATTCTACAAATTTACCAACAACACCTTTTGTTCTTAGGATACTGGTAACCGTCAGCACTAAATCAGTGGCAGTTACTCCTTCCGGTAGTCTGCCAATTAATTTAAATCCAACTACTTCTGGAATCACCATACTAATTGGTTGACCAAGCATCACAGACTCAGCTTCTATGCCTCCAACACCCCAACCAAGGACTGATAACCCGTTAATCATTGTAGTGTGACTGTCAGTACCAACTAAAGTGTCAGGATATATGACCCCATCATTATTACACACAACTTGCGCTAAATACTCAAGGTTTACTTGATGGCAAATTCCAGTACCTGGTGGTACTACTCTAAAATTTGTGAAGGACGACTCTCCCCACTTTAAAAATTGATATCTCTCCAAATTTCTTTTTACTTCTAGCTCAACATTTTTACTGAATGCGGAAGTGCTTCCATAACTATCTACTTGAACAGAATGGTCAATCACAAGATCAACCGGTACAGATGGGTTTATGTTACTCGGGCTTCCTCCATTTTGCTTTACATAGCTCCGCATCGAAGCTAGATCAACAACAGCAGGAACCCCTGTAAAATCTTGCATCAACACCCTTGCTGGTTTATAGCTAATTTCGTGATTAGTGTGTTTATTGACGCAGTCTGCTAGCACTCTTATGTCATCCAGCTTTACGTTTACTCCATCTTCATTGCGCAATAAATTTTCAAGCAGAACCTTAAGCGAGCAGGGCAACTTAGTCACATCTATTTCTAAAAATTCACTAGCACTACTTAGGCTGAAATAGTTGTATGACTTCCCGTCAATGTTTAAAGTAGTTTTTGCGTTTAAAGAATTATTCATCAGGTTACATCATATTAGTTAAAATTGGAATTACTACCGTTACTTTTTTGTTGTTGACCTTGCTGCTCATATATAGTTTCAAAATCTATAGGATCTAGCATCAGTGGGGGAAATCCACCACCACTTGTAACTCTTGCAATTATTTCTCTTGCAAAAGGGAAAAGAAAAGTAGGTCCACCAATAAATAAAGCTTGTCTCACCTCTTCTTCACTTAGCTCTGTAAAGTTTTCTATTGAAAAAATACCGCAATACTTTACCTCGCAAATGAAAGCTATATCATCTTTTACATCTTCATCTTTTACCGTTGCTTTGGCTTCTATATGCAAAGTAATTTCATGAAAAGGCTTTTCTTCACTTATTCCTTTTTTATTTTCTGTTCCTTCTAATTTTGCTGAATTAATATTAACCATTACATTAATATCAGGAGCTTTACTAGAAGGAAGGAATGGCGAATTTGGATTCTCAAACGAAAAATCTTTGACATACTGACCATGAATTTTCATTTTGTGTTGTAACATTTCTTACTTCTCCTTTAATTAAGTTGAAATATTTAATACTTTCTTATATAATATATTCATTTATAAACGAATAGCAAACCTAACTATAGGCTAATATGCAAAACATATTTTTATCAAAAATTAATAATATTTAGATACTTTATATACCAAGGGGTTAAGTTACCATGATAGAGCTTGTAATATATACTTTACTAGCGGCGTTTATTTTTTCACGCTTATATAATTCTTTAGGAAAATCAGCCAGTCTCAACCTAAAAAAGCTAACAGGTGTATTGGATGTAAGTCAAAGTAAAGAGGATGTAGTAGAAAATATGGAAGATTATATTTATAGCAATGACAAAAGTTCAATAGAAGCTACTTATGAACAAATATTACAAAAAAACAGAGATTTCTCTATTTCCAATTTTATCGAAGGTTCAAGCATAGCTTTTGAATTAATAATTAAATATTTTAACCAAGGAAATTTACCTCAATTAAAATCCCTTCTGGACAAAGATTTGTATAACAGCTTTGTGGACAAAATTAAACATCGTAAAGAGGTACACGAGTCTATAATTGTTTCTATCGTTTCACAAAAGATCTTAGAAATAAAACTAGTAAAAAACGTAATATTTGTCGCAGTATATTTCCTTTCAGAGCAAATTAACTTTGTTAAGAATAATCAAGGAGACATCATATCAGGTAGTATGTCTACCATTAACAAAGTTGAGGATGTATGGCAATTCAAAAAAAATATTAATTCATCAGACCCAACTTGGTTACTTGTTTCTATTAACTATAAGAAGGCAAGTAATGATAAAAATTTAACAACAAATGACAACTGATGGAAAGTAGGCTACGAGAAATAGTACTTGATACTGAAACTACAGGTCTTGACACTGAGTCTGGTCATCGAATTATTGAGATAGGATGTGTGGAATTAATTAATCGTATTCCAACAGGCAAAACATTTCATCGATATCTTAATCCAGAAAGAGATATACCTTACCACTCATTTAAGATTCATGGTATTAGTGAGGAGTTTTTGGAAGATAAACCACTATTTTCAGATGTTACACTTGAATTTCTTGACTTCATATCTAATGACATTTTGGTAATTCATAATGCTGAGTTCGATGTTAAGTTCCTTAATATGGAATTAGGCAAGTTAAATGCTAGGTTAATTTCCTCAGATAGAGTGCTAGATACATTGCCACTTGCAAGAAAAAAATTCATAGGGTCACCTGCTTCTTTAAATGCATTATGTAAACGTTTTGATATATCTCTGGAAGGTAGAGAGTTACACGGAGCATTAGTTGATGCTCAATTGCTTGCAAAGGTCTATGTTGAGCTTACAGGAGGATTGCAAACCTTTCTGTTTAATAATGAATGTGATCAGGACAATAACTCCACGTTTATCCAGCACAAAGTGCGAAATTTAGCTCGCAGAGAACACTCACCAAGTAGTGAAGAATTTGATGAGCATAAGAAACTGTTAGACAAAATTAACAATCCACTTTGGAAGGAATATGTTGAATCAGTCAACTAGTTAATATATGATTTAATTTTATTAGGAACGCTTTAATGGCAAAGTCTATAAGGTTATTGTCTAGTCTACTAATAGCATTAGCAGCTGTCTTCTTAGGTTATTGTTATTTTACTAAGAAAGGCATCTTTGTCCCATACAATACAGAAATTAAAATAGGTGGGGATTTTTCTTTGATTAACCAAAACGGGCAAATAGTACGCAGTAGTGATTTCAAAGATAAGTATATGATGATTTTTTTTGGATTTTCCTCATGTAAAAGAATTTGCCCTATGAATCTCGGCATAATTTCAGAAACACTTGCAAAGTTAGACGAGAAAACTGACAACAAGCTACAAACATTTTTTATCACAGTTGATCCTGAGCGCGATAATACAGAAAGGCTTAAAGAATTTCAGCAGCAATTTGACCATAGAATACAAATGCTAACTGGTGAAAGACAAAAAATAGACGAAGTAGTTGCAAAGTATAAAGTATATGCAAGTAAAACAGATGGGGAAGAGGAAATTAACCATTCTTCAATAATATACCTTATTGGCCCTGAAGGAAAATATGTCACACACTTTGTCGCTGATTTAAATTCAGATGAAAGTCAATCTGATAAGATTTTGGCTGAGATAAAAAAATATGTAAACTGAACTAAAGAGTATTCGCTATTCACTTACTTAAAATTTATGTTAGTCTCTATTTTGCTTAAAATGAGTCGTTTCTTCTAATTTTTTCTAGCATCAACTCAGCAGCTTTTTGTTCAGCAATTTTTTTACTAGAAGCGCATGCAGAAACTTTGCCATAGTTCTCTATGAAAATTGATATAGTAAACTCAGGATTGTGTGCTGGTCCAGTTTGTTTTACAAGTTCATACTCTGGTAAAGGTAATTTGTTTTTCTGAGTCCACTCTTGCAGTGAAGTTTTAGGATCTTGAGGAGGATCGAGGATGTCTTTAGCTAGCTTTTCCCAATGTCGGATAATAAATTTTTCAACACTCTCAAGTCCACCGTCAATATAAATTGCACCCATTAGTGCCTCAAGCGAATTTTCTAAATTTTTTAAGTTACATTTCCCTCCGTTGCAACGTTCACTATTATTCATGATGATAAAGTTACCTAACTCTATTTCTTTAGCAACATTAGCAATGGTACTACCACAAACTAAATCCGTTTTTCTTTTTGCCAATGCTCCTTCTTTTTCTTCAGGAAACATTTTAAACAGCATAGCAGATACAACCATGTTCAAAATACTATCGCCCAAAAACTCTAGCCTTTCGTAGCTTACGATCTGGTCTTCGCTATTCCTTTTATTTACGCTTGGATGGGTTAATGCCTCTTCTAATATTGCATGATCTGTAAATTTATAATTAATAACTTTAGATATTATATCGTTCAAAACTTTCATGTTCATCATTCAAAAGAAAAACGCTTTCTACCACCTTTATACCAGAGAATTAGTTTTATTTTATTAAAATAATACCACCACTTCCAAAATTAATGTATACAACCCACCGCTTCAGTAACGTTACTAAATCCATCCCTTCTTACTAGTTCCGCAAGCTCCAGGTTAATTTTGTTCACAACTTGATGCCCCTGGTATACAAGAGCAGTGTATAGCTCGACTAAAGAAGCTCCTGCCTTTATTTTTTCATATGCATCAACACCACTTGAAACTCCCCCACATCCTATCAATAAAATTCTGCTCTTAGTAAGCTTGTACATATCACTCAACAACTCAGTTGAAAGTTGAAACAATGGTCTGCCACTCAACCCACCGCTCTCATTATAGTAAGAATCTCGACTTATCGTAGTGTTGCTTACTATTAAGCCGTCAATTTTATATTCTAGTGTAAGCTCAGCGATATTTTCTTTTGTTTGCTGATCTATATCTGGAGAAATTTTTAATATTATCGGTATGGATTCAGAGCTATCGATTGATTTTCGGGTTAGAGTGATGGATTTCAACAATTTGGATAATTCTTGTTTATTGTGCAAATTGCGCAAGTTAGGTGTGTTTGGAGATGAGATGTTCAGTACTATATAATTGCTCTTTCCATATACTATCTTTAGCAACTCAACATAATCGCTTATTTGATCCTTTGATGTACTGTTTTTTCCTATATTGATGCCAAAAATGCAATCATCAAGCTTAGCTTCGCTGATCTGTTTAAGAAGATAATCTATTCCTTTATTATTAAATCCCAATCTATTAATTATTCCTTCATCTTTAATTAATCGAAAAATTCTCGGTTTTTTGTTTCCATATTGGGGATGTCTAGTTACAGTACCAGCCTCAATAAATCCAAAACCAAATGAGAGCATCGGCTTTACAACTTCCGCATTTTTATCAAAACCTGCAGCAAGACCTACAGGACTCCTAATTTTATTACCAAAAAAGTTTACATTTAAAGACTTAGGTAGTTCTATAGGTTTCCTACAGGGCATCTTTTTTAACGCCGTTATTACCAAGGAGTGAGCAATTTCAGGCGGCAGTAAAAACAATAAATTACGTAATATCATTTTGTAAAACACTTTGCTTATTTTTAGTTTATTTTTTACCATGCAACAAGAATAACTTGGAAAGCTTGAGGTTTATCAAGATAGTAAGTATATATAGTATTTCCCAAAGCAAATGATAAAGGTATAATAAAGTATTTGAGTTATAATGGCATATAGTGTGGATTTAAGGGAAAAGGCAGTATTGATGATAGAAAAAGGGAAGACAAAGGTTGAGATAGCAGAGCTCATGGAGATAGGAATAGCAACTCTGTACCGCTGGTTAAAAAAGAAAGCTGCTGGTGAAAGCTTAAAGCCATCTAAAAACGGTAGCTTTATTCGAAAAATAGACCCAAAAATACTCGAAGAATATGTTACAAAGAATCCAGATCATACTCTGGCAGAGATGAAACAAAATCTTGGATTTGGAATAAATTCAATTTGGTATAGACTAAAACAGCTAAAAATTACTTTAAAAAAAAGTCACACTATATCAAGAGCGCAATCAAGAAGATAGGCAGCAATTTATTGATAAAATCTCAAAAATAGAACATTCCAGCATCTTATATATAGATGAAGCAGGAGTTGATAATAAGTTATACCGAGAATATGGACGTGCTCCAAGAGGAAAGAAAATTTATGCAGATATTCCAGGGAGAACTCGAGAGAGAATCAGTATAGTAGCCGGGTGGATTGGAATGAGATTTATTGCACCAATGACTTTCAAAGGTGGGTGTGAAAAAGAGGTATTCAATATATTGTTGGAGAAGATGTTATTACCTAAATTGCCACTTGGCACAACCATAGTTATGGATAATGCTACATTTCATAAGACCACTAAAACAAAATCATTAATAGAGTCTTTTGGCTTTCATGTGCTGTATCTTCCAACATATTCACCAGATTTGAATCCCATAGAACACTGTTGGCATACCATCAAAAGCCGCCTCAGACCTCTAATGTATAAATGTACAGACTTACAACTTTTGGTTGGTAATACCATAATGGAAATTTATCCATTCATTTTAGAAAATACTATAGCAAGTTGCGATAAGCAATATTTGACTTTAGGCGACGGACCAAGTATCACATTTGCTAATATAAAAAATAAAAATGCTCTATTTATAGCTTTACTTCTACGTGATAAAATCTCATAGGTTTTTCTTTGCTCTTCTTGCTGTAATGGTATAGATATGCCAGCTGCTTTTAAAGCATTAAGATATTGCTCTAGCTTATCTTTATCTGCACTAAGTTTTTTAAACTTTTCTTCAGCTACTTTTTTTTCTTTCTCTCCTATTACTTTATCAGGGTGACATTTTAATGAAGCTTTTCTAAAGCGCCGCTCAACTAACTTAATTACATCATCAAACTCCTGTCTTATTACTTCTTCCGCTTTTATTCCCAGTCTTGAAAATAAATTCCGTAAATCTTGATTACTGTAATATTGATTTCTAGTTAAACTTGCCACTTTAGCCTCATTAAAAAATGAGGCTTATACTACAAATTTAATACTCAAGCAAGAATTTAAACTATATTAAAAGCAATTTCTTGTTTATCCATATAAATCCTTAATTTCTTTCCTTTGATTAATTGACGATTCAGCATTTCTTCAGCCAAATGACTTTTTATCTCTTTTTCAATCAACCTCTCTATCGTACGTGCTCCCATTTCTTTGCTGTAGCCAGTTTGTGCAAGATAAAACTTTACTTCCTCTTCGACTGAGCAACTTATGCCCTTTTGCATAAGTTGCTTTTTCAATTCTTGAACAAATTTATCCACAATATACAAAATGACATCTAAATTGAGGTCAGAAAAAGAAATGACTGCATCCAAGCGATTACGAAATTCAGGGCTAAAAATCCGTTCTACTGCTTTTTCGCTATCACCAATATTAAAGTCCTTATACCCAAAGCCAATAGAACTTTTGCTACGCTCAAATGCACCTGCATTGGTTGTCATAATTAAAATTGTATTGGAAAAATTAACTTTACGCCCGTAAGTATCTGTAACATAACCATAATCCATGACTTGTAGTAATATATTGTAAATATCACTATGAGCTTTCTCAATTTCATCAAGAAGTACCACACTATATTGATTGTTAGATACAGATTCTGTAAGCAATCCACCTTGGTCGTAACCCACATATCCAGGAGGGGAACCAATCATTCTAGATATTGTGTGAGGTTCCATATACTCGGACATATCAAATCGTATAAGGTTCATACCCATATTCTGTGCTAATTTCTTTGCAAGCTCAGTCTTACCTACGCCAGTTGGTCCTGCAAAAAGATAATTTGCCAAGGGTTTACTGTAACTTCTCAGACCAGATTTAGCAATTTTAATAGAATTAACAAGAGACTCTATCGCTTGCTCTTGACCAAAAATGGCTTTCTTGAGATTTTCTTTCAAAGATTTTACTCTTTGAACATCATCAAGCTCGCAAGGTACGTTTGTAATCCTAGTGATAGTATTCTTAATATCTCTACTGTTTATAATTTTTCGCCTGTTTTTTTGTAACTTACAATATGCCCCTGCTTCATCTATAACATCAACTGCTTTATCAGGTAATATTCGCCCAGTAATATACTTGTGTGAAAGTTCAGCTGCAGATTTAATGGAATGTTTCGTGTAATATACTCCATGATACCTTTCATAGTAATGCTTTATACCATCTAGTATCTTTACTGTATCATTAATAGAAGACTCTTTTACATTAATTTTTTGAAACCTCCTTGCTAATGCTTTATCCTTTTCAAAGCTATTGCTATATTCTATATATGTAGTTGCACCTATACAACGCAACGCACCTCTTGCAAGTGCAGGTTTGAGCAGATTGCCAGCATCAAGAAAGCTGCCACTTGTTGAACCCGCTCCAATAATAGTGTGTATTTCATCAATGAAAAGAATAGCGCCAGGTTTTGCCTCAATTACTTTTATTATAGATTTTATTCTCTCTTCGAAGTCACCTCTATAGCGTGTTCCTGCAAGAAGTGATCCTAAATCCAAAGCATAAATTATGCTGGATCTCAGTGCACTCGGAACACTACCTTCAATAATTTTCAATACCAAGCCTTCAACTATTGTTGTTTTACCAACACCTGGTTCTCCGACATATAAAGGGTTATTTTTTCTCCGTCTTAGCAAGATTTCTATAGTGCGATTTAATTCATAATCACGACCAATGACATAATCTATTTTTTTGCTTCTTGCATAATCATTTAAATTTCTACAATAATTTTGTAGAACTTCTTCATCTTTTAATAATTCACCTTTATTTGCTACAGTAGAGATATCGTTATTCTTATCAAGTTTTATCTTGCGATTAGTTACATATTCTTCTATATCACCTGAATATTTTATATTGGATATGTTATAAATCAAATTAGAATCCTTTGCATTCTGTTTGCGTAATAGCTCTTCAATGTATAAATCTTGCTCAGACAGAATCTCTAATAGAATACTTGCTCCATTTATTTCTTTTCTTCCCAGACGATGAGCTTGTATCATGGCTTTATGTATTATGCGTTGAAATAGCACATCAGGCTCAACTTTATTGACAGTTAATTCGGAGTTGTCTTGTAAAAAACCTTTTGTATTATTACCACGATCATTCCTTAATATAATATTATCTATATTTATGATTTCACCAGCTCTGATGTTACATCTTGATAAAACATAATTTACATCCACATCTTTGGTTAATGCTAGCAACAAATGTTCCACTTTTGCATATTTAAGCTTACAATCAGAAGCAATCTGTAACGCTCTATTTAAACTTGCCTCTAAATTTTTAGAAATCATCTATTCTCTTTAAAAGTGTAAATTTATATATAATTAGTAGCACACAATTATTAAAAAAACTGAAATCTAGCAGCTCGTTGTAGCCAAATTGAATTAATCTACAGATTATAGTCCACACAGCCTAACATTATACCGTTGTGATAATCTCAAAACGTTATAAGCAGCAGAATTAAGATTATCAAATTGTAGGTAAATCTAATTTGGGCTAGCTATATATTCTTTCTACCATCCTCCAATCACTTCACTTTGCAGCAAGTTTACTGGAGCTTTTAAAGAATAGAAGAATAGTTAAGTACATTAATACGCTTTTTCTAGTACTCTGCTTTTCTTCTTAAATACATTGATCTTTTTTCTACCGTATTTAGCCTTTAACGTACTTGGCCTTTTAAAGATCTTTTTTCTGTTACGTTTTTGAGATTGCATACTACAATCAAAATTTGGCTCTCCTTCTTTATCTGCTAGTGCAGGAAGTCTTCTCTTATCTTCAGGTGTAACAAAAGATAATGCAGATCCTTCAGCTCCCGCACGTGCAGTTCTGCCTATACGATGAACATAATCAGCTTGCGATTGTGGTACATCATAATTGATAACATGTTGAATGTGCGGAATATCAAGGCCGCGAGAAGCAACATCTGTTGCAACCATGATTTGATTGCGGCCACGACGAAAAGAATCAATGACTCTTTCACGCTTGTGCTGCCTTAAATCACCATGAATTGCCAAAGCGCTATAGTCATCTTTGTGCAATTTGTCAGCTAGCTGATCCGCTCCTCGCTTTGTTTTGACAAAAATAATGATCGATCCTTTGCGCTGACATAATTGTGTAACAAGCTTGCCATATTTTTCTGATTCTGATGCATAAACAACTTCTTGTTTAATTTTTACAGAAGTTGTAGCCTGGCAATCAACAGAAACACGCTCTGGTTGATTAAGATATTTTTCAGTAAGTTTTACTATTTCTCCAGGAAGAGTTGCAGAAAACATAAGAGTTTGCCTTATTTTAGGCAAACTCTTCATAATTTCTTCAATCTGAATTCCAAAGCCCATATCAAACATACGATCCGTCTCATCAAGCACAAGAATACCAACATTCCGAGTAACTAAAGTTTTACGCTCAATATGGTCTATAATACGACCAGGAGTGCCTATTATAATTTGTGGTTTTTTCTGAAGCTGATTTAGCTGCCTAAAAATAGGCTCGCCTCCGATCAACAAAGCAACTCTTAGTAAAGAACTTTGAGATAAGAGTTTTCTTATCTCACTTGTTACCTGATGAGCAAGCTCTCTGGTTGGCACGATGACTAAAGCTGAACCAATGCTTGGCTCATTCATCAATTTAGCAACCAGTGGAATAGCAAACGCTAAGGTTTTTCCAGTTCCCGTTTGAGCAGACCCAAGAATATCTTTGCCTTGAAGAGCTAGAGGAATCGCTTGCACCTGAATCGGGGTTGGAACACAAAGATTATTTTTACTTAGAGCTTGCCTAAGCAAAGTTGGAAGACCCATTTCATGAAAATTACTCACAATACATTACCCTATTAAAAAGCTTCACGATAGACTAATCTTCCAATCTTAAATTTATTGCAGACTTTTTATCTTCTCCGTTCCTACCACGCTCTTCTTTAAGCTCATAACTTACTCTTTCCCCTTTCATTCCTCTCTTTTTATCCTCTCCTCGAAGTGCATCAGGTCTTATTCCTGAACGTTCTAATGTACTAACATGTAAAAAAACGTCCTCACCTTTACCTTCTGGCTTGATGAAACCATAGCCTTTTTCAACATTAAACCATTTTATATTACCAAATTCCATATGGATAACTCCTAAACTACTAACTAATATTATTAATGTGATGAAAAACTTTGAAATTACGATTTAGAATGCTTTAAGCTTAGTTACTGCAACTAAACTTCTATACTCCATAGTCTATTCTTAACATTACATAGTAATAGTACACAATTATTGTACTTAATGCAACTAAAATTTTTAATCACTAAGTGAACCTGCTACTGTCATTTCGCTAACTTTAATCGTTGGTGAATTAAACTGCCCACAGAAAGTTAGGTCATTTGCAACAACTAAATTGCTAAACATATTTTTCAAATTGTCGGCAACAGTAATCTCGTGTATTGGATACGTTATTTTACCATTTTCTATAAAAAATCCGCATGCACCTTGACTATAATCGCCATTGATTAAATTAACACCAAAACCAAATAAATCAGTTACATATATTCCTTCTTTTACTTCCTCAATTAATTCCTCAAATGATCTATTACCATTTTTGAAATAGAAATTACTAGCTGAAGGAATAATTGCAGCATTACTTGCACGAGTTGCATTTGCGGTCGTTTCCAAGTTTAATTTCCTAGCCGAATATAGATCTAAAATCCAGTTTTGCAGCACTCCACTTTTTACAAATTCATTTCTTCTGCTCATTATTCCTTCCCCGTCAAACGGTCTTGATGTTATACCCCTTGGTAACAATGGGTCATCAATAATGCTAATCTCAGTATTAAAAATTTGATTATTTAAACTATTTCTCAAAAAAGAGCTATTATTTACAATATTGCTACCATTTATGGCAGAAGCAAAGCTCTTTACTAGCTCTTTAGCTGCTCTTTTTTCAAAAACAACCGGAAATTTGCCTGTCCTGATTGTAAATGAACCCAATTGATCTATTGCTCTTTTTGCTGCTTCTTTCCCTATTGACTCCGGTGTTTTTAAATCACTGAAGTTGCATGCTACATCGTAATCGTAGCCTATTTTCATTTCACTCTTTTCTCCAGCAACAACAGAAACCTGATTAACAAAAGTTGACTTACTAAATGAACCAACAAAACCAGAAACGGTTGATAATACTGTATTTACTGAAGTATGTGAAGATGAAGCTCCTTCGGAATTAATAATATTTTTATGTGCAAGAGCTGAATTTTCTGTAGCTTCAGTAATTTCTTTTAATTTATCAATTGTTACAACATTATTATCTGAGATATTTAAATCTGCAGAAGAGATATAATTACTGCCATCTACAGCAAAACTAATATAAGGATCTTCCTGGGCATTCTTTGCCATTTCCACCACTTGGCTCACTGCACTACTAAGATTATTCAAATCGTTTGTGGAAATATACGCAGCTTTGTTATTACCTGCTATAGCTCTAATTCCGACAGTACAGTTTCTAGATTGTGATATTTGTTCAATTTTTGATAGACGCTGAGAAACCGAGGTCTTATTAGTTTCATATATTGTAACTTCTGCGTCTTGATTCTGCTTTTTTATTAGTTTAGTGATATCTGCTGCAATATTTAATATATTCATTTTTCATTCCTTGAGTTTCTATAAAGATTCTGCACCACCTATAACTTCAATCAAATCAGTTGTAATTGCTGCTTGACGAGAACGATTATAAAGTAATGCTAGTTTATTTAGCATTTCTTTTGTATTTCTGTTTGCTGATTCCATAGCAACCATCCTAGCACTATTTTCACTTGCTGCACTTTCAAGTAAAGCAGAATAAAGAGCAGCTGTAACATAATCTTGAGTCAAAGATTTTAAAATAAACTCAATATTTCGTGGTTCATACTCATAGCTGTAATCTGTTAGAGGACTAACTACAGAATTATCAATTACTAATGAGTCTTTACTCCATGGTTTTATTGTTTCTAATATTGGCTTTTGCATGAAGGTATTATAGAATTTACTGTAAAAAACCTTAACTTTATTGTATTTACTTAGATCTATATCACTAACCAAGGCTTCCACACGCTTTAGTGTGATTCCCTTACTATTTTCAACCTTCAAGATATTTTTAGAATTAAATCTATTTTTGCCTGTCTCAAAAGCTTTCTTACCAAAAAAAACAATGTCTACTTTCTTATCATTTGCAATTAATTTGTTTATATGCTCCTGACTGAATTTAACAACAGAGGAGTTAAAGCTGCCACATAAACCACGATCAGATACAATAATAAATACTAGGAAAGAATCTTCATTATTGATATTTAGAATTCTTGCTAGTAACTCTTGATCCGCTGATAGCGCTAGTGAAGAAATAATGCTATGCAGCTTAGATATATGCAATTTTGAATTTGATAATTTCTTTTGGCTTTGTAATAATTTTGCTGCAGAAACCATTTGCATTATTTTCGTGGTTTTCTGCACAGACTTAATATTTTTAATTCTTAAGGATAATTCCTTTAAGCTCTTCATTTTGTATATAATTCTAATTTATTAAAATATATAACTGGTAATGTCTAAAAACAAGTTTTTTTGACATTGGAGTCAAACCTAACTAAGAAACTCACAGATTTACTGTTTTGAGATAAAGATTATATTAAAGCAATCTCGATGTAAAAGTATCACACCTTATGGAGTCTTATAATATAAGGTAAATACAATTAAGACTATTGCAACTTGAGCACTTATAATCCCATTGCTTTAGCTCTTTATTACAATGAGCACATTTCCAACCTGGATCAGGCACAGCTTCTGAGTCCATCCTGTTTAACCAATAAATTGCTTGATCATACTCTTGCAACATAATCTTGAGCTGTACCATAACAAGGTAGATTGATATGTAATTAGCTTTTTTCATAGCAATATCTAAATGCTGACTTGCAAGATCATATTTCCCTAAGCTAATTGAAGACAAAGCAAGCAAGCAATAACTAAAATAATAATCAGGGCGTAAGTTATATATTCTTTCAGCGCCTTTATTATTTAACTTGATATACATTCTAGCTGATTGAGGAGTAGGATTTACTCTATACTCTTCCTCTAATACTGTGGAAGCTTTTCTGATTTTTTCAAGCTTGATATATAATTCTGCCTTTAAATAATTTATGGGCTGAAAAGTTGCATAATAACTTTGTGCTTTAGCTAAATAATCTATAGCTTTGTAAAAACTTCCTTTACTTTCGTATTGCTTTGCTAAAGCGCAATAAAAAACCGCTAACATCTTTTTACGATCAAAGGGAAGAAAAATATTGAATTTGATAGCTTCCTTTAACTTTGAAATTGCATTTATCCAATCTTCTTGCAATATACAATGCTCTATTTGAAAGGGAATAGACAAAATTTTATCATTAATTGAACTAGAGCAATATTCTATAAATTTTTGAAAGACTAACCTTTCTTGCTTTAGGTGAATAATCAGTTTATTGATCAGAAGTAGAGCTAAGTTGCGATTTTTACTTGCAATACTCGTTAAATTATGGCTGAAAAAGCTGTAATTTCCCGTTTTACCTGAATTAAAGAGCTTTACTAAAGATAATTTATCACTTTCTTCATTTAGATTTTTAATTAGCTTATTGGTGTTCTCTATATTACCTAAGTCTAAGCTAAAGAAAGCTTCAAAGAGAAGCAATTCTTCCCTACTTCTCCTTCTATTTTTTATGTTAGCAAATGTTGATGAAATAGAAGAACAAAAACGTGCAACTGCAATCAATAAAAATAATAAGACTACGCAAGCAAGAATAACGAAATATAGATCAATACTTATAGTGTAATTGCCTAATTCCAATTTTATTACTTCACCACTTACCTTGATCCATATGCCAAATAAAAACGAAAAAGCAAAAATTATAAAATAAATCATGAGATGTATTGTAATAAGTGACGATATATTATTGAAGTATTCTTGAAAGCTACAATAAAATCATTCAATTTATTAAGCCATGATTTGAATTCTGGGTATGTTAAGTCACTTATTGCGGTGGCTATGCTCTGCCAATCATTATCGCTTATTAATTCTTCAATTTCCGCAATCTTTAACCTGAGTGGATCACTACGATCATCTATCTTTATCCAATTTGAAATGATTTTTTTAAACAAGTTACTTTTATTGTAGTTAATAACAGTCATGTTCTTCTCAAAAGACAATTTCAACCCGCGTAAAGTATCTACCTCTTTCAAATTTTCCAATTCATTTACTGCATTTTCTATCTCTGGATCGTCAAGCTCTGATATCAAAGGCTTTATTGAATTTATATGATTATCAAACTTGGCTTCTCGCAATAACGAATTCTTCATCTTAATCACAAGTAGCAGCAACTTTGCGAGGTTCTTATGCCTTAAACTACCATCACCTTGCTCACATTGAGTGTGCAGATTTCTCTTTAAGTCAAATATCCTTTTCTCCACCCTAGATTGATTCACTTCAAGCAATACTCTAAGTTCATCCATCTTCTCCGTTAAACCATTTATACTATTTTCACTTTCTTGCTGATTTATTTTGAAAAATATTATGTTATTTATTGCAATATGGCTAACAAACAACAATATAATTAAGAACCAACCTATGCATTTTTTTCGAGTATCATTCATAACGTAATATCTCCGCTGGGTCTTGTTCAGCTGCCTGCAATGCAGGAGGAATTGTTGCTAAAAATGACAAGAACAATGCAAGTGCAGAAATGTTCACTACATCTTGAGAAACTAATATCACTGGCAAACTTGAAAAAAAGTATATCATAGGATCAAATAGCTTGATGTTGGTAATGTTTTCTAAAAACACTCTAATATTTTCAATGTTGAGAGAAAAAATAACTCCTATAACAGAGCCAAGACAAGTTCCTGTAAAACCAATTAACAGCCCACAAGCACAAAATATGCGCATAATGCTTCCACTTGTTGCACCAAACGTACGCATAATTGCAATTGTGGATTTCTTTTCTTGCACTATCATCATCAAACTTGAAACAATATTGAATGCTGCCACAACTATAATCAAAGTAAGAATTAAAAACATCACATTTCTTTCAGTTTTTAAAGCATTAACATAATGGCTTTGCTGAGATTGCCAACTTTCAGCTTTCATTCCTGTTTCTTTTGCTATAGCGTTTGCTAGCTTATTAGCCATAGCAATATCATCTACAAACACTTCTATATTTCTCACACTATCTTTATAATTAAAAAAAGCCTGAGCTGATTTCATGGGCATATACATCAAGGTATTATCGTACTCAAACATACCCATATCAAATATTGCTACAACTTTATATTCCTTCATTCTTGGCATTTCATCAAGCAATACATCAAATCCTTCAGGAGATACAAGTATAATATTATCACCATAATCAATATTCAAGGCTTCTGCCAATCGTGCCCCTATTATTACTCCTTCATCGAATTTTTCCACATTACCCACAATCACATTATTTGTAACGGTAGTGTTATTAAATAAGTCTTTAGCTGATACACCACGAACTACACTACCTGCAATTCCACCATTTGCTGCAACGATTACTTGATCATTGGTCATAGAAGTAGCTTTTAATACACCTGGGATTTTCTCAATAGATTTTAACACTGCGTGGTAATCTGAATTTATGCTTCTATCAAAGTAAACATTAATATGGCCATTAATGCCAAGTACAGAGTCGAGCAGCTTTGCTTTGAACCCATTCATTACAGACATTACTACTATTAGCGTTGCAACTCCAAGAGCAATACCAATAATAGAAAACAAGGCCATTATAGAGCAAAATCTAGAATTCTTTGCTCGCAAATAGCGAATAGCCATAGTAAATTCAAAGGCAATAGACATTATACTAAGATTTAAATATCATACTTTTTATGCTTCATATAACTGTAATTTTTCCTTTACCTCAAATTAGGTTGTCTAAATTTAGCAAGCTTATAGAATATATTCAATATTCTATATTAAGACCTTCCATATATATCGTCCAATCTTACTATATCATTATCAGATAAAAACTTTCCTACCTGAAACTCAACTATCTCAAGAGGAAATCTTGTACTTTTATTCTCAATTTTATGAAACACCTTCCTTGGAATCTCTATTACATGATTTTTCGTTATAGCATATGTTTTGTCATCTAAACTAACATATCCAACTCCTGATAGTATTATATGGTACTCATCTCTATAGTGGTGAAATTGCTTAGAAGTGCAGCTTAGTGGATTTATAAAAAGATATTTTATAAGAAAATCCTTGCCCATTAAAATCACACTATAAAATCCCCATGGCTTAATCTCTTTCCTTATTGGCTTTACTTCCTTAACTTTATTAATGAACAACATTAGGCTCTTATACCAAAATCCATTACTGACGGAACAAATAAGAAACATTACAAACTCGTTTAATAGTAGTACTGGAAATATTGACAATAGAATTACACAAAACATCTTCAAGTAAACCTATGGTATCGTAGATACTATTGCGTAAAGTATTGTATTTGATATATTGCCACAACCTTTCAACAGGATTCAGTTCCGGTGAATAAGGAGGCAAGTATATGATGGTAATGTTTTCCTGAATTTTCAAACTTTTTGATCTATGCCAACTTGCACAATCCATTACAAGAAAGGCTTCTTTCGTGCCTAAATCTTTCGACATCTGCTCCAGAAATATATTCATACAATCAGTGTTTACATATGGAGCAAGTAGGCTAATTTTCTTACCACTTCTTGGATTTACCGCACTTTAGATATAGAAATTTTGTCTACCAATTTTCATTTTAACCTGCGTTCTGACCCCTTTTTTAAACCATCCGTGTCCGATTTTTGAATGAGTCCCAAATCGTGATTCATCAAAAAATACACCTCCCTTTTAGGGTGGAAATTGACTATTTTATTGAAGTATCTTTTAAACTCTTCTTGCTTGTTTTTATCTTGTTTATGGTGCATTGGCCTCGGTGTTATGTAAGAAAATTTCATCCTTTGTATCTCACGGTGCACTGTTGATTTGCTGATGTTTAGGGCAAATTCCTCTGAGATTTTTATTTGTACTTCCTTAATAGTAATATTTGGATTTCTTTCTACCCATATTTCAATTTGCTCACGTTGATTTTTGTTTAATTTGCTTTTTCTTCTCCGCTGAAACGGGGCAAATAATTTTTCTACTCTACCAAATTTTAGATGCTTTATCCATTCAGTCAAAGCAGTCCTTGAAATTTTACATATTCTTGCCACAGCGCTTATACTACTTTCTTTTCCTGCTATCACCGCTTGTAACTTTTTTGAAACATATGCGTTATTTCTTACCTTTTTTAACATTTCTTTCGCTAAATTTACAACTCTTTCGTCTAATAGTTTTGACCTTAATGCCATTTATACCTCGCTATTTCACTTACTCTAGTATGACTTTTTCCCCATTATTCTCTATCTGTTCTTTCTATAGCGGGAATTGGTATGACCATATACTGCATTTATATAGCCGTATTCAGAATTGAATTCATGAGGCTTTACCCCAAAAGTGACTATAGAGTCAGTTTCAGAGGCTAGCTTAGACGCTTTCTCAATAGAAACATAAAAACTATTCAAATCACCTATAAAATGGTCTGAAGGCAGAACTAAGATTGTCTCGTTCCTATCGCAGAGAAGCACAGCAATTAGTATTGCTGACGCTGTCCCAATTTTAACTGTTTCAAAAACTACTTTACATTCCTGTAATGCATGTAATTCCTGCATCAATAATGACTCATATTGTATATTTGTGGTAATGATGGGTGGCATATAATCGCCTTTTAGCCTCAACAAAGTGTTGTGAAACATAGTATTCTGACTAAATATTTTCTGAAATTGCTTTGGCTTAGATAGAGGCCAAAGTCTGCTGCCACTACCACCACACAGTATTACAGGGCGCATTTAATTAAGATATTAACTATTTGATTAATATCTTATACTAACGGCAAAATGCACGCAAGTTTTTATTGTGAGATGATTAAAGTAAAAAGTAATTTAAAGTGATGGTTGACTACGAGCGTGATGGAGTCCCTACATTTCGTGATGAGTCTTGTCTTCTTTCTATCTCTCTATCAATATGAGGAATGTTGCTTTTTTGATTAACTGCTGCAGATATTTTTTCATCAGTTTTGTTTTGCAGCTTTTCCTTTAAGCTTTCTCCAACACCTAGTTCTCTAGATTTATCTATACTTTCACTATTTTTGCTCAACCCCTTCTCTAAGTTTTTTTCAATATCTGATTTTCTAGCGTTAAGCTCTTTCCATGCACCCGCTATGCTAAGTGGCTTATGATCTTTCTGCTTCGGCTTTGGCCTTTCCCCATTTGTAACAACATTAAAGTCGCTTTTTACTTCTTTCCAACATTCTTTCAATTGATGTTTCCACATAGTAAGATAAGCATCACCATACTTTTTCTCATTTGCTACAAATAATAAAATTGGAACCTTAAGTATTGTAGCTCCCATATTTGCTAAATTTTTTACTGCCACTGCAGGAGTGAAAAAAAGATAACCAAAAGATTTTGCAATTGGATTTTGTCTGCCTATCAAATTCTCCCCTAATTTCATAGGAATAAAAGTCAGCATTCTAGCGCAAATCTTAGCTAAACCCGCAGCAGAAACAATAGGAACAGATATAAGACTCTTATCCAGTTCTAGATTACCACTCTGGTCTCTAATTTCAGAAAAATGGGTGCTTAGTTTTTTATAATTACTAGTGTATAATAGCTTACCGTTTCTCCCTTTCTCATCTCTATACTCTTCATTAACCTTTCCTGTTTTATCATTGATAGAGCAGCCTTTTTTAGCAAGAAAAGAGGAAGTAGTTAGCTCAAACTTATCATCTTTTTCCCGAGCTTCAAAAATTGGAATATGTTTTTCAAGATCAATTTTTGAAAACCCAAATGGTTTATAGTAGCTATCATAATGCTTAACATCCTTGTTTTTTTCCCGATTAACTAAAAAGTCAATGGTAAAATAGGACCTGTCATCCGCTTTCTCGACAAGAGCTAGTTCAAAAGTTTTCTTGTCATACAAAAGTTTATATATAGTTTCACCATTACTATTCTCATGTTCTGTAATTTTCCCAGATTTTACAATCTGATCGTAATTCTTTGGATATTTGCATTTTCTTCCATCTATATAGGTCATTACCTTTCTAAGATCCTTGACATAAATTTGAGATTCAGATGAAGCAAATAAACCTCTTGCTTTAAGTGTAAAATCTGTTACTGCTTTTTTTAACACTCCGAACATGTTGTCAAACCAAAATCGCTATAGTTCAATAATAAAACTAGTACACTAATAATATATTAACATAAAACTGGTAACTTTACAAGAAAATATGCCTATAAAAGAAAAAAGTCGTAAAAGCAAGGACTATATAAGTAATGGCTGATAAGTATTTTATGCATGTAATTGTAAAAATCCTTAGAGGTACGCTGTCTATATAATCTTCACACACTACCTGCATTCCAAGAACTGCATGCCAAAAAATGCAAAACACCAGTATAACAAAAAACAAAAGCTCTAGTGGATGATTAATAGACTGAAATAATTTTTCATTAAAAGATAAAGGGCTATCAACATAAAATGTGCAAGAAAATGAGTAAATAAACCAAGGAAATAAAAATAACAAAATCACCGCAGAAACACGCTGGATCCACCAATGATGTACTGAATTTACAGATTGACTCATATAAATATAAATAAAAAAGCCATAGTAGAAAGAAATAGCATTATTGTTAGTAATATAGCACTTTTTAAAACACTAGCAATTTCTAAATTAAGCCCAGCATCCCACAATAAATGACGAATACCATTAAGAAAATGATACATAAAGCTTACAAAGCATAAGATATAAGCTAATTTAGCAAGAGGAGTGAACAATAATGCATTTAAGCACCTTACTATAATTAACTTAGGGGAGTAAACATATAATATAAAATACCAAGAAAGTATGATTAATAAAAGAAGTAGCAAGATACCAGTCAATCTATGCATAATAGAAAAAAAACTAGTAACTTGTATTTTATATATTTGTAAATGTGGGGAAAGAGGCCTGTCACTCATAAAATTTCGTTATCGAGAAATTAAAAAATAAAGTAGAAGTAAAGACAGCAGTATAGTACATAATGACACTATTATTTGAAATGGTGAATTACGTACAAAGCCTAAGGAGGTAATCCAGCTGCAGATTCCCCTACTGCTACCTTGTTACGACTTCACCCCAGTCACTGATCCCACTTTAAATAACTCCTTCCTTGCGGTTAGGCCATTAGCTTCGAGTGAAACCAATTCCCATGGCGTGACGGGCAGTGTGTACAAGACCCGAGAACGTATTCACCGTGGCATGCTGATCCACGATTACTAGCGATTCCAACTTCATGTACTCGAGTTGCAGAGTACAATCCGAACTGAGATGTTTTTTAGGGATTAGCTTAGGCTTGCGCACCTTGCAGCCCATTGTAGACACCATTGTAGCACGTGTGTAGCCCACTCCATAAAGGCCATGATGACTTGACATCATCCCCACCTTCCTCCAGCTTATCACTGGCAGTTTCCTTAAAGTACTCAGCATTACCTGATAGCAACTAAGGATGAGGGTTGCGCTCGTTGCGGGACTTAACCCAACATCTCACGACACGAGCTGACGACAGCCATGCAACACTTGTGTAAAATCCGGCCGAACCGACCCTATCCCTTCGAATAGGTATGATTTCCATGTCAAGAAGTGGTAAGGTTTTTCGCGTTGCATCGAATTAAACCACATGCTCCACCGCTTGTGCGGGTCCCCGTCAATTCCTTTGAGTTTTAATCTTGCGACCGTAGTCCCCAGGCGGAATGTTTAACGCGTTAGCTGTAATACAGAAAGTAAACTTCCCATATTTAACATTCATCGTTTACAGCGTGGACTACCAGGGTATCTAATCCTGTTTGCTCCCCACGCCTTCGCGCTTCAGCGTCAGATTTGAACCAGATAGACGCCTTCGCCACTGGTGTTCCTCCTAATATTTACGAATTTTACCTCTACATCAGGAATTCCTCTATCCTCTTTCAATCTCTAGATTAATAGTTTTAAAAGCAATTCCAAGGTTAAGCCTCGGGATTTCACTTTTAACTTATTAACCAGCCTACGCGCCCTTTACGCCCAATAATTCCGAATAACGCTAGCCCTCTCCGTATTACCGCGGCTGCTGGCACGGAGTTAGCCAGGACTTCTTCTGTGAGTACCGTCATTATCTTCCTCACTAAAAGAGCTTTACAACCCAAAGGCCTTCTTCACTCATGCGGCATGGCTGGATCAGGCTTTCGCCCATTGTCCAATATTCCCCACTGCTGCCTCCCGTAGGAGTCTGGACCTTATCTCAGTTCCAGTGTGGCTGATCATCCTCTCAGATCAGCTATAGATCATTGCCTTGGTAGGCTATTACTCCACCAACTAGCTAATCTAATATAGGCTCATCTAATAGCAATAAATTTTTCCCCCGTAGGGCGTATACGGTATTAGTTGCCGTTTCCAACAATTATTCCGTACTACTAGGTAGATTCCTATACATTACTCACCCGTCTGCCACTAAGTTATACCATAGCAAGCTACAGTACAACTCCGTTCGACTTGCATGTGTTAGGCCTGCCGCCAGCGTTCATTCTGAGCCAGGATCAAACTCTCAAATTTAGACTTCAACCTATAAAAGGTTGAGGGTACATCGGATAAATCCGACAAAAAATAATTTAGCTTAATACTGCTGTCTTTATTTCTACTTTAGAAATATTTTAATCTCCAACTATTCAAACAACTCTAAGAATATTATTATGTGATATAATCACTATGTCAATATGTTTTTGCAAATCAAAAGCATTAATGTATAAATATATAACTATTTGGAATATTACCATGAAAAAATACACCTTTCTGCTTGCACTCGCGCCAATGTTAGTTGGCATCACATTATACTTATTGCGCAACATTGATAACACAAAACAATCTATAACTTCAGGTGACAAGTTTTACGAAATATTATTCTTAAAAAAAGATAATAAGTCACTGCTAGAAGAAATAGATTCAAATTGGGAGTATTTAGCAAATTTTGAACGCGCATTCAATCATATCTCAGATTCAATGCCAATAGACACAGCATCTATTATTTATAATGATTTGGCAGACGATAAAGATGCTCCTGATGTTTTGCGTGAGTTAGCACAATACTTAGAAGTAATGAGCTTACTTCACTCCAGCGGTGAAAAAACAAATAGAGATAAAATTAGTAATTTAGAATCAAATGCAGTGTACCCTTATTCAAGCCAAGAAGCTATCGCTATAGTAAAGATACACAGTAACGACATTAAAGGTGCAATTGAAATATTGCATTCATTATTAAATGATAGAGAATGTCCGACTCTAATCAAGGCTAATGCACAAGAATTACTTCGGATATACGAAAACTAAAAAACTTGCTTGCATAACAATTTGGCAGCGCATCTGATGAAATAAAGAACTTTACTTGACAAACCTCCCTATTTTATTATGGCACTAAAAGTATTTATGACTCAAAATTTGTTTTTGACCTGCAGAATCAATCACAAAATCCAGTAAAAACTTAGGTGTTTATTGGTAGATTACGTAAAATTATAGCGGTTTTTTAATTTTTTCTATACTCAGCCAAGTCACGCTTGTTAGAACATCATTACAGCACCACTTACAGTAATATAGAGTCAAAACTTTACTACTCAGAGGTTCTTTTACCTTTTTTATTTAGTAAGACTTCTCTATATTTATAGTTAATATATCAAAGAATAAACTTCACTCGCAGAATGTCATTCTAGCACTAAAATGACAAAAAGAGGATAAAATCGCAATAGCTATGTATCAAGCACCGTTGTATTTTCTCTATATTTTAGATTACTTTGTTTACCCCCCTCCCTTTACCATTCAGCTACGCAGACATAGTATTTCCCAAAGCAAATGATAAAGGTATAACAAAGTATTTGAGTTATAATGGCATATAGTGTGGATTTAAGGGAAAAGGCAGTATTGATGATAGAAAAAGGGAAGACAAAGGTTGAGATAGCAGAGCTCATGGAGATAGGAATAGCAACTCTGTACCGCTGGTTAAAAAAGAAAGCTGCTGGTGAAAGCTTAAAGCCATCTAAAAACGGTAGCTTTATTCGAAAAATAGACCCAAAAATACTCGAAGAATATGTTACAAAGAATCCAGATCATACTCTGGCAGAGATGAAACAAAATCTTGGATTTGGAATAAATTCAATTTGGTATAGACTAAAACAGCTAAAAATTACTTTAAAAAAAGTCACACTATATCAAGAGCGCAATCAAGAAGATAGGCAGCAATTTATTGATAAAATCTCAAAAATAGAACATTCCAGCATCTTATATATAGATGAAGCAGGAGTTGATAATAAGTTATACCGAGAATATGGACGTGCTCCAAGAGGAAAGAAAATTTATGCAGATATTCCAGGGAGAACTCGAGAGAGAATCAGTATAGTAGCCGGGTGGATTGGAATGAGATTTATTGCACCAATGACTTTCAAAGGTGGGTGTGAAAAAGAGGTATTCAATATATTGTTGGAGAAGATGTTATTACCTAAATTGCCACTTGGCACAACCATAGTTATGGATAATGCTACATTTCATAAGACCACTAAAACAAAATCATTAATAGAGTCTTTTGGCTTTCATGTGCTGTATCTTCCAACATATTCACCAGATTTGAATCCCATAGAACACTGTTGGCATACCATCAAAAGCCGCCTCAGACCTCTAATGTATAAATGTACAGACTTACAACTTTTGGTTGGTAATACCATAATGGAAATTTATCCATTCATTTTAGAAAATACTATAGTTTCTAGGAGTAGTAAAAACTAATTTTTCTGAAGGGAAACCAGAACTTGATCAGTATTTTTATCTACTAATTCGAGGTAGCCAAATTTGTTAATTTGAGATTTTATTAGTATAGGAATCTTATTTCGATTTAAATAAAATCCCTGTTTTGATTGTTTATTAATCCGCAACCTTACATCCCCATTTTTCCAAGCAAGCATCTTATTTATTCCAGATTTTTCTTTACAATTATCTTCATTTACAAATCCTAAGTATTCATCTTCTGAAGAAGATATTGCAATCTTGCATATTCTATACCCTACCCAATTCCCTAGATATGGATCAGTATCGTCTTTTTCGTGAAGCTTGAACTCTCCTTTGACATATTCCCATGGAGCTTTTGCATCACCTACCTTTTTTAGAAAGAGTACGTCCTGATCAAAGTTTATAATGGTCCTTGTATGAAATGTTGTTAAGCTTGTGTCCCATAATAGTTTTTCTGTGATGCTAAAATGCTCTTTATCCTTTTGCATATTTTGAAATGATACGATTATCACATCTGCTCCAACTTCTCTTCCATAGTTAACATATTGACTAGCACGCCCATGTTTGGCTGTGAATGATGACTTACCTATTAACAGAAAGTCATTAAATAACGCATTATATATAGTCTGTGCACTGTAAGCTGTACCGACGTAAACCGTCTGTTTATTGGATGAAGGGTACTTTTCTGGTGCAAGATGAGTATACGAGCTCTTTAATAAATAGTGAAAAGTGCAACTGGTAAGCAAGAAGGGCAAACCAATCAATAATAAAACTTCTGTTAATCTCTTTGGCATTTTACTGCTTATATTTTGAATATAGTATCTTATTTTTTTAAATATTTCATTAAAATCCACACTTCTTGTTAAAATTTCAGAAGAAAAAACGATCTAATTGGAGCAAGAGGCCGGGACCGGAATTGAACCGGTATAAAAGGATTTGCAGTCCTCCGCATAAGCCATTCTGCCACCCAGCCGTTTTTTATGCATAGATATCCATTATATCTTTTAGCATAGATAAAGCATCCTCTCTTTTTCTTTGAAAAGTGTTACGCCCGATAATTGAACCATTACCACCGCCTTGCTTAATTTCTTTCGCTTCATTGCATATGTCATTCACTGATTTCGACTCGCCACCAGAAAAAACTACTATTCTTTTCCCTGCAAAACAAGATCTTTTAACATATTCAATTCTTTTAGATAATGACTCAATATTTTCTGTTTCTATTTTCTCCCTTTCCAAATAGTTAATTGGAAGTTTTACTTTGATTATATTAGCGCCAAGTAAAGCTGCTATGTGCGCAGCATAGGCAATAACATCAACTGCTGTTTCGCCTTCTTTGGAAATTCCTTCACCGCGTGGATAAGACCATAGCACTACGGCAAGGCCGCAAGACTTAGCCTCAGCTATAATTTCGCGAGCTTCTTCCATCATATCGAAGCACTTAGCAGAACCAGGATATATAGTAAACCCAACAGCTATGCAACCCAAACGCAGCGCATCTTTTACAGAAGCAGTTATTGCTTGATCAGAAGTTAAGTTTTTCGAGTGCAAGGAGTTAGCACTATTAAGCTTCAAAATAAGTGGTAGCATTCCAGCATAAGTTGAAGCACCAGCTTCGATCATACCAAGCGGAGCAGCATATGCGCTTACTCCCGAATCAACTGCAAGCTGAAAATGATAATGCGGATCGTAAGCATCAGGATTAACTTCAAAACTTTTTATTGGCCCATGCTCAAATCCTTGATCTACAGGAAGAATTACTAACTTGCCAATTCCACTAAGTTTTCCATGCATAAGAATACGAGCAAGATTTGCTTTTACTCCAGGATTTTCACTTTCGTAATAACTTAGGATTTGTTTTACTTCTTCACTCATTAACATCTTCAAATTTACTTAAAGTATAGCAAAAACTATAGTTGAAGCAAAGACCTTTTTATACTCTTGCTCCTACACCTATATTTAAAGGTGTAACTTTAGGATCGGTGGTGTGCTGTTGTGGTTTTTCTTGAATTAAATCTTCAAAATACATTTTAACAATAGGAAGAATGAGCGGCATAAGCACTAATTTATAGTCATACCATGCAAACTTTTCCTTGTAGCTAAATTCTGCATCTTCTTCGTATAAACGCTGGATGCAGTGCTCACTATATAATTCAGAAGCTTTCGTAAAAGTTCTAAGTAAAGCAATCAGTAATAAATCCAATGCCAAATTAACTATCAGCATTGTTCCATATTGAACAGGCCAGCCATTTTGTGCAATTTCCGATGCTAAACTGCACACAGCAAACGCTACTGCAATACATATCACATAATTATCAGCAGCAATAAGTAAATTAAACCTTCGGTTGAATCTATCCATATTTCCTTCTTGTGAACCACTTTGTTTACTTGCTGCATAAATAATGCCAAAGGATATCATGAACAACAATGGCCAAATCCCTATGCTGAATGCATAAAATTGAGAAGCGATGTTTTGCACTTTGCCACTGTTATAGTATTTCCCAAAGCAAATGATAAAGGTATAACAAAGTATTTGAGTTATAATGGCATATAGTGTGGATTTAAGGGAAAAGGCAGTATTGATGATAGAAAAAGGGAAGACAAAGGTTGAGATAGCAGAGCTCATGGAGATAGGAATAGCAACTCTGTACCGCTGGTTAAAAAAGAAAGCTGCTGGTGAAAGCTTAAAGCCATCTAAAAACGGTAGCTTTATTCGAAAAATAGACCCAAAAATACTCGAAGAATATGTTACAAAGAATCCAGATCATACTCTGGCAGAGATGAAACAAAATCTTGGATTTGGAATAAATTCAATTTGGTATAGACTAAAACAGCTAAAAATTACTTTAAAAAAAAGTCACACTATATCAAGAGCGCAATCAAGAAGATAGGCAGCAATTTATTGATAAAATCTCAAAAATAGAACATTCCAGCATCTTATATATAGATGAAGCAGGAGTTGATAATAAGTTATACCGAGAATATGGACGTGCTCCAAGAGGAAAGAAAATTTATGCAGATATTCCAGGGAGAACTCGAGAGAGAATCAGTATAGTAGCCGGGTGGATTGGAATGAGATTTATTGCACCAATGACTTTCAAAGGTGGGTGTGAAAAAGAGGTATTCAATATATTGTTGGAGAAGATGTTATTACCTAAATTGCCACTTGGCACAACCATAGTTATGGATAATGCTACATTTCATAAGACCACTAAAACAAAATCATTAATAGAGTCTTTTGGCTTTCATGTGCTGTATCTTCCAACATATTCACCAGATTTGAATCCCATAGAACACTGTTGGCATACCATCAAAAGCCGCCTCAGACCTCTAATGTATAAATGTACAGACTTACAACTTTTGGTTGGTAATACCATAATGGAAATTTATCCATTCATTTTAGAAAATACTATAGTATGACTTTTTTCCCCATTATTCTCTATCTGTTCTTTCTATAGCGGGAATTGGTATAAGCATGCCAGCAGCATATAGTTATGATTTAAGAAAAAAAGCAATGGAGGTACTAGACGAAGGGGAAAGCAGAGAAACGGTAGCAGCAAGATTTAAAATTGGAAGAACTACATTATGGGAGTGGCAGCAAAGAAAAAAAGAAACAGGAGATTTTCAGTCGAAAAAACTTGGAAATGGAGGTTATAATCATAAAATTACCGACTGGAATAAATTTACTGAATTTGCCAAAAAAACATGGTGGAAAAACTCTATCGGAAATGGCTAAGCTTTGGAGTAATGTTAGTATCCCAACGATTCATCTAGCTCTTAAAAAAATTGGACTCACACGCAAAAAAAGACATATGGATACAAAGAAAGGAATGAAGAAAAACGTGCTGAATTTTTGAAAATTATAGCAACGAAAGAACCTCAAAACTTAGTATATATAGATGAATCTGGTATTGATAATACCGAAGACTATCCCTATGGATATTCTCAGAAAGGACAGCGATTTTATGCCCTAAAATCTGGAAAGAAAACTCAACGAATTAGCATGATTGCAGCTCTAAATAGTAGAAAAATAGTTGTTCCGTTAACATTTGAGGGCCATTGTAATATGGATATCTTTAATAAATGGTTTGAGCAGTTTTTGACACCGATTTTGGAACCTGGACAAACTGTTATCCTTGATAATGCTACTTTTCATAAGTCTAATAAGATTACTGAACTTGCTAAAGAAGTTGGTGCTGAAATTTTGTATCTTCCTACGTATTCCCCAGATTTCAATAAAATTGAGCATCATTGGTTTGCTATAAAAAATAGAGCTAGGAAAAACATCCCTCTATTCACATCTTTTCGTCATGCTGTTGATTCTGCTTTTCTATGAACTTTCCGGACTATTATGAAAAGAGCTATAACTTATATCAATTTTTATTATTATGCCAATTCCAACTGCGGAAATTTATTGAATTTGTTACTTCACTACTCAACAGCAGTTACAACTGATGATTTTATTTCATTCTACTACCTGCTGATTTATTTTCTGCTCAGCATATCCATTAAATCAGATTCTTTGAGTTTATTATGATCAACTTTACTGAATTTATTCACCATAGAGCTCATTTGATTATACTGCTTAATTAGAAGATTAACGTCAGTTACACTTGTTCCGGACCCCTTAGAAATTCTAAGTCTTCTTTTGCCATTTAAAATATCTGGATTTTGCCTTTCTTTTTCGGTCATTGAGTTTATGATGGCTATATATTTTTTCACTTTATTGTCGTCTGGCACACTGCTACTTAGCTTTTTTGTGAATGAACTAGGGATGAATTTCATTATGTTGCTAATGCCATCCATTTTACTCAGAGTTTTTAACATTCCCACTAGGTCGTTTAGGTCGAATTTACCCTTTTTTACTTTCTTTTGTAACTTATCAATTTCTTCCTGACCAACAATCTCAGCAGCTTTTTCAACCAATGATACAACATCACCCATGCTAAGTATCCTCTTTGCAATTCTATCGGGATAAAAATCATCGAGGTCACTTAATTTTTCACCACAAGCAATAAATTTAATTGGACAATCGGTGATCATTTTCATAGAAAGAGCAGCACCACCACGTGCATCACCATCAACACGGGTGAGAATAATGCCGGTTACACCTATTACCTCATTGAATGATTTGGCAATGTTGACCGCATCCTGGCCTATCATTGCGTCGGCTACTAAAATAACTTCTGCAGGTGAAGCTATTTCCTTTAAGGCTTTCAACTCATTCATCATATTATTGTCAATATGAAGCCTGCCTGCGGTGTCTAGTATTAATACATCATAATTATCGTTCTTTGCTGCTGCCAGTGCCCTTTTTGTAATTGCAATAGGCTCCTCATTTATTACTATAGATAAAGTTTGTACGTCTATCTGTTTACCTAGCACCTCAAGTTGTTTCTGGGCAGCCGGCCTATAAATGTCTAAAGAGGCAAGCATCACTTTTTTCTTTTGCTTTTTTAGCTTGAAAGCAAGCTTTCCTGAGGTAGTTGTTTTACCTGCACCTTGTAAGCCCACCATCATAATCACAGCAGGGAGTTTAACTGCTAGATTTAAGTCACTTTTCTCTGATCCGAGAACTGCAACTAAATTATCCTGCACAATTTTAATTATCATTTGTGCTGGGGAAACACTTTTTATGACTTTTTCCCCAATCACTTTATCTTTAATGTCGTTGATGAATTTTTTTGCAACTTCAAGTGAAACGTCAGCTTCAATTAAAGCTATACGTATTTCACGCATGGCAAGATTAAAATCATCTTCAGAAATGATCGACTTTCCTCTCAGTTTACTAAATACAGAATTTAAACTTTCAGTTAACGATTTAAACATAATAGCATTAGTAGAATACTCATTAAAAATAGAGAAGAAGCTGAAACAAAACTCACTGAGTTATAACCCAGCACTTCTTTAAGTTTACTAATATTATTAAAGTATAAACCAGTAAGTGAATTAGTCAAGTTTTGCTCTACGCCGGCAAACATTTCTCTAGTTTTAGAGACTAACTGATTGAACAGCAAGACAATATAGGATATGAAAACTCTAAAAATCCAATCGACATCCATTTTAAAATTTACTCTCGGGTAAAATAACTTGCGTAAAGGAATAAACAATAAAGTGGTACATATTAACAAATTAAATTGCGACAAAATATTTTTTGTGTTGTACACAAAATCGAAAATCGAAGGTTTATTGTAAATAGGTAAGTAAGGATTGCCAGCGATTACGCATATAAATGCTAAAATAATCATAGTCATTTTGCCTCCCCTCTCTGCTAAAGGTTTTGACTTACTTTTTTCAATAAATAAGTAATAAAGAAACTTTAGCCCAACGCTTAAATGAAGCAGCAAATTTAGAACCTTATATAAATTTTTATACCCTTTTAAGGCAACAGTGTTCATTTCAATTTCAGCTGTGATATATGATTTACTGATAAATCCAGCGGTTCCAGGAAATGCAGCCATTGTAAGTATTGCGATTATAGCACACATGCCTTCCACTGACATCAGTTCACCCACTCCATTAAAACTAATTGTTTTTGTTAGTGAAATAATCGAATTGCTGACCACAAACAATAATGATTGATAAACAAGAGAGAAGATTATATGCAGTATCAAAATTGGTATTGCCTTTTCCGAAGGGCTAAGTAAACCTCCTGCAATAATCACCAAGCCCATTTGTCCTACAACGTTATAGCATAGAAATCTACGAATATTTTGCTCAAGAGAAGCAAATATAATGCTGTAAATTACAGTGATGGCGCCTACAAGTGCTAATATTTCAGTACAATCTTGCCATAGGGTGTAAGTGTGTAAAAGCATCACTAAAAAAGAGACTTTAGTGGTAAATAAAGAGAGATATGTAGTGCCATGTAGTGATGCAGCAGGATATGCATCAACAACCCAAAACGAAAAAGGGAAACAAGCGCAGTTTATCAATAAACCCAAAATTATCAGGTTAGTGATTTGAAGTGCCAATCCTGCTGTCAATATAACTCCAACCAAAAAGTGTACACAAGCGTACCTTATTGCAGATCCACTATCTCTACAGCTAGCTGCGATAATAAAAAATGCACTGATGGTCATTAATTCAAAGAATATTATAACCAACATTATCTGCTTGGATAAAATTGCACAGAGTGAGCAGGTAGTATAAGCAAAAAAAGATAGCATCTCTGAAAAAGTCAAATTTTGTGCTGGTAGAACAGCTAAAAATGCAACTGATAAAAAAGATATTAGTATGGTACGAAAAGATAAATCAAAATCTAGAATTGGGAGAGACCAATTTACTGCAATGCTCAAATTTTCAGGTAATTTTAGGACTATAACTATTAATGTAGTCAATAGAAATAGCAATAAAAATTTATAAAGTTGCACAATGATGTAAAACAGTATGGTTTATGCTACCTCAACATACAAATAAAATCAATTTGCATATTAACCACTAGTTAAGCTAATTACCATATAATTATATCAGGGTTTAGAAGGTTATAGAGAAACCGGTCAGATTAGGTTTTTAATCTAATCTGACCGATAGCTTTAATAGTGAGGTAAGGTTTAATATAGCACTCCTAATTCACAGTGCTACACTCGTGCATAATTTATTTTTAATTTGTGCACGAGCGTTAGCAAATTATTTACTTTTTGAAATAAAATTTAGCATCACTTTAATATTGAGACTTAGTAAACCTCAGTAGGGCTGCCATTTGGACCCATAAGAATTACTTGTTCACCTTCTTTAAAACATTTACATAAATTAGTGGAACCGCCAGTTTCAAGCACAATAGTGGAAATAAATCCTTTTTTTTTGTCTACTTCAGTGCCGGTTACGGCTATACCTTCCATAGCAAGGTTTGTATTATTGGCTTTTCTGCTATTGGTTGCAAAATTTTGCAACCTAAAGAATTGTCCGGGTTTAAAATTTTTTGCCGCAAGTGGTGCTTTGATCACTATTTCCACAACTTTGTCAGTTAAATATTGAATTTTTATAATCTTTGCAGTGAATTGCTCTTTGATTCTATTAAAAAATTTTTCATTAGTCTGATGTTCTGCAGCGTATTGGTCAGCTACTCTACTCAAAAGCTGAGAAATAATAGGATAACCGTTCTTAGCACTTGCCATAGCTTTCACGACGCTGCCACTATACGAAGGATGAAGATCACCAAAAAAGCTAATTGTTTTATTGCCTTGTTTATATACTAATATTCTGTCTTTATTCTGCATCTTAGGAGAAAATATTGGATCTATTTCTTTTTCTGATGAATTCAAATGAGTAAAATACCCATTACTTAATTTAAAATGACTTTTATCTTCTGTTGCAATAACTGTATTTGGCTCAGTACCTGCTGCTATAAAAATAGAACGTGCTTTCATGCATTTAATTTCTCCGGATTTTTTGTCTATTAGTTTTATTGATTCAGCATGGTTATATTTATCCGTCACAACTTCAACTGTCTCTAAGTTTTCAACAAAGTAAATCCCTTCTGACAGTGCATTTTGCACCTCTTCACTATTTAATCGATAACTTGGTGAGTCTTTTAGCTCTTTTCTATATACAACTTTCACTCCCCCAAGGCTCTGCATTAACTCCAGTATTTTTGCTCCTCTATTCTCTTTTTTTGCTAATTCTTGCTCTTTTTGGATCAATTTTGCATGCGATATCAGCTCATTTGCAATTTTGTGTTCTTCCTCTGTCCAATCTTTTTCAACACAGTCTTTTCCGTACTTATCAACCAATATTTCATAACGAAGAAGAAATTTTTCTACTTGAATTGGATAATACGCTAAAGCTTCAGTGGCAGTGTCAATCGCAGTAAGCCCCGCACCTATAACAACTATCGGCATACGAACTTGCAGATTTGCTATGGAATCAAATTTAAGAGCGCCAGTCAGTTGTAACGACATAAGAAAGTCAGATGCCATGCGCACTCCACGAGATAGCATGTTTTTTATTTTGATCATTCGTGGCTTACCAGAGCCAAGTGCCAGGGCAGTGTGATCAAAACCCAAGTTGAATGTGTCATCAACGGTTATCGTACCTCCAAAACGAATGCCTCCATAAAGTGCGAAATTCTCACGTCTTTCCAGCAAAAGTCTAATGATTTTTAGATAATTTTTGTTCCATCTAGAGGTTATGCCATACTCTGCTACTCCACCAAATCCACCAGCTGTGCGTTCACTTAGTTTTTCATGCTCGAAATCTTTAATTAGCTGAAAATTATCGATCAAAGGTTCAATCTTTAGTCCATCAATGGCGATAACGTTATGCCCATCGTTTAATAAATGATGAGCTAAATTAAAACCCGCAGGACCAAGCCCTACAACTAGGACGTTTTTTCCTGTGTTTCCTTTTGGCAATGGACGCTGAAAATTTAAAGGATTCCAACGGCTAAGCAGAGAATATATTTCAAATCCATACGGTAAACTGAGCACATCATCTAGAATCCTTGTTTCAATCATTGGCACATTTACAGGCTCTTGTTTCTGATATATGCATGAGTTCATGCAATCATTGCATATTCTGTTCCCAGTAGCTGCACATAATGGGTTATCTATTACCACAATTGCAAGGCTTGCTATGCTGTACCCTTCGCTTTTCACCAGATTCATTTCTGATATTTTCTGTTCTAGTGGACAGCCGTGCAATTCAACTTTGAGTGGGGACTGTTTAAAGGTATTGTCGTTATTACTTAGCCCCTTTGAACAACTGTCCTTATTTTGCTTATGACAAAATATGCAGTAATGAGCATTATCCAATGCTTTATTCAAACTCACCTTTTCACTTGTCAGATCAAAACCATGTCGTCTTTTTGTTTTGCTTGAATACAATACCTCAACTTCGTCTACTTCTTTTTTGAAGAACGATACGAGATTTTCGTGATCAATTTTTCTGTGAATACTAAAAAGTATACTCTGTTTATTTTTCACTCTCCACGCTGCATATTGCGCTGCAAGTTCTATTTCTTCTTTGTGATCCTCTTTATTTTCCAACCAACGTATCACCTGCTCAGCAAAATTTTTTTCTGTTGTTGGTAGGGCAAGAAAGCGATTTAATTTACTGGTAACATAATCAATATCTATATCTGCTATATCAGTGTACTTCTTTAATGCATAGCGTTGAACAAATAACCTTTTACACTTATATATTGCAGCAAAGTCGTTGTGCTTTTTCTTTATCTCCTCTGCTTCTTTTCCAATATTAAAAACTTTTGCAATAAATTCATCAAGTAAATATGAGAGGTCTATTATTAACTGACTATCTGTCATTTGAGTGGCCAACATTGGTTGTTCTATGGATCCCAGTGTCAAGCGCTGGGATGACATCAAAGAAGAAGCTGCTTTTTCTCTTGCTTCAATTAATGAACAAAACAAGCTTTCATCGCACGATTTTATATAATCTAAAAACGTCTCATCTAATTTTATTAATCCACTACAAGTGTATAAGTTTGAAAATGAGATTTTGAAATTCAGTTGCATTGTTATACTATACAGTGTACATACTGTTTCTTACAGATGAAGATTTTATTTGTCTTGCAGTCTTGCTAAGATTGTTGCTTCTGCAGCTTTTTCTTCCCCAACATATGCAACACACTCAAATTTGCGTGCACCCAAACGCGCATTTTTTATATTGGATTGAAGAACCAACGTGTCCCCTGGAATAACTGGTCTTCTGAATTTTGCGTTTTCAATAGACATAAAGTAAACAACTTTATTTTCTATTGTTTCTTTACCGAGAACACATATAGAAGATGCCTGAGCTAAAGACTCAATTATCAAAACTCCTGGCATTATCGGATGGCCAGGAAAATGACCAATAAAAAATTGCTCGTTGAAAGTCACATTTTTGATTGCTTTTATACTTTTACCAGGTTCGCATTCTATAACCCTATCTACTAAGAGAAAAGGATAAGAATGTGGTAGTATTTTTATAATATCACTGATATTAAATTGCATAAGCCTACTCAATGCTTTGCAAAGCAAATTCAGGTATTTCCTTATTTACATTTTTTAATACCACATCTGATAAATCAACCTCATCCATAGAGTATAGAACTTGGTTCTTTTTTGAAATAAATAGTACTAAATCTACATTGTTTTTTTCTGCCGTTCTTTTAGCCACTTCTTTTATTTTGTTAAAGACACTTTCTACTGCTTCTCTATAGTTTTCTTCTAAATGTGACATTTTCTTAGCGTAATTATCCCTAACGCTTACAGTGTACTTACTAAATTGTTCCGTCTTTTCTTTTTTTGCTTCTTCTGACAAAAGGTCAAATTCTTCTTTCGATGGCTTAAATTTTTCTAACTCATTTTCAAATTCTTGCTGTAATCTAGAATTCTGCTCCTTTATTTGTTGTTGTATATTTTGCAGAGCCAGAGATTCGTTGATAACTTTGTCACTATCAATAATGGCAGCCTTTGTATTAAGCGTGCTCTGAGGTTGATACCCTACAAACTTATACCCCACAAATAAGGAAATAATTAAGGCAATAACTGATGTAAATAACTGTATATATTTCATTTAAATCCCCGCTTCAATAGAAATTTTAACGTTTGGTGATGGTATTATATCATAAGTTTCCTTTACTAAGGGAAACCCAAAATCTAATCTAAGTCTACCAAAAGGAGAGGGCATTGACAAGCCAAAACCTGGTGATACTCTTATAAGCTTACTGTCGTAATATTTTCCTTTATACCCTACTTTTTCATCTAAGCCAAAAAGCATTGCATAATCAACAAATAATGAGCCTTTGATACCAGTGTAGTCGTATAATTTAGGTAATGGAAAATCTACTTGCTGTGTTAAATTAAAATAAGTTTTGCCTCCTAATGAGCTTCTATCTTCTTTACCTTTCTTATCTTTTACTCTTGGTCCAATACCAGAAAGATCAAACCCTCTAATTTCATTACCACCTTTAAAAAAGTGCTGGCCAATATTTAGCTCTTTATCGGTATAAGAGAAAATATGACCTGCTGCTATTTTAAAGCGCAATGTTATATCATCATCAATTTTGCTTAGTATAGGGAGTGTATAAAAAGACAAAAACTCAGATTTTAGGAAATTTACATTTCCTCCCAATCCTGAAATATCCTGATTTAAGCGCAACAAGTACCCCTCCTTTGGAGTATATAGATTATCCAATTTATTGTACGCTAACGTGTATCCAACTGATGAGATCTGATACTCACCTTTTTGATCTCTTATTATCTCAGAGATATCCTCATCTTTTCCACTCTTATTGTCCATATGTATATGGTTATATTTATAAGAATAGCGAATAGAGTTGGTTAGATTTTCTAAAATTTTATAAGATAATTTTACTGTTCCTCCCCAGTCACAAGTATCAAAAGTGGTGTTCGGCTTATCTTGTTTTTCATAAAATATACCTACGCCTAATGACGTATCAGAATCGTTAAAATTATTTTCAACAGCGTCTATACTAGTAGAAAGAACATATTGACTTTTTTCAAGAGCAAAAGATACCTCTTTACCACTACCAAATAAATTACGATCTGTGAAATCGGTTTTAACAAATACTCCACCAGGAAGAGACATGCCACCTGTTAAAGATAACGAGGCAGTTCTTTTTTCTTTGACATTTAAATCAAGATTTACTGCATTTTCATCCACTATATAACTATTTATTTTTACTGTTTCAAAAAAATCGCTATATATAAGTTTTCTACGTGATTTTTGAATCTCAGATGTGTTATATGCGTCGCCTTCTGCCATGCTAAGTTTTCTTCTAATTACTTTATCTAAAGTGCGGTCATTGCCATCAATAGTAATTTGGTTTATATAAATCTTTTTACCTGGTAGCACTTTGTAAGTTACATCCACAATATTGTTATGTTGTGTATATTCTGGATTAACTTTTGCAAATATATATCCTTTTTCGTTTAAATGTTTACTTATTTTTTCTGCTGTATTGTTAATTTTAACTCTATTAAATATTTGATTATTTTCCTCTTTGATAAATTCTAATATTTCTTCCCTTAAACTTAAATCCTGAATCTCAGTTTCAATATCAACTTCATTATTTCCAAATAAGTATTCCTGCTTTTCATCAATCAAAAAAGTTAACTCTATTTGGTTGTTATTATCAACCTCAACAATTGGTTGGATATTATTTTGAATATATCCCTTAGATGAATAGAAGCGATCAAGCAGTTCTGTGTTAATCAGTAGATATTGAGGTGAATAATGAGTTCCTCTTTTAAAAATGGCTCTAAATAACTTACTAAATATATCATTGCTATTCCTTTTGATAACTTGCTCTAGCTCATTTGCTGAAAAGCTTTTATTACCTATGAATCGTAAACCCTTAATTTTAGACGTTCTTCCTTCTTTTATCTTAAAAATTAGGTTTATCCTATTGCTACCGAGCTTATCTAGCTCATATGCAATTTTAACACCAATTTTACCACTGTTCCTATAAAGAGTAGCTAGATTTATTAAATCGTTTTGTAATTTTGTTTCAGTGAAAATAGTTAGTGATTTTGACTGGATAACGTTATTTAGCAACTCTTTACTGTTAAATAACTTATTGCCTTTCAATATTACTTTGTTAATCAATGGATTCTCATGAATTTTTACTACTAAGTTTTTTTCATCATCGATATAGGCGTTAATACTATCAAATAACTTTGTTTTATATAAATCTTTTATAATTGAATCTACATCATCATCATTTATATGACTACCTGGTTCTAATTTTGTATAAAACCTTATTGTTTGATCACTTACTCGCTCATTGCCAATATACTTAATATTTTTTATCTGTACTTTTTCTTTATTTTCTAGAGCAACAAGTAGAGTGGGAAAAGAAATAAATATTATTATTAGTATGTGAAATAACTTTTTCATATGTATCTTAAAAAAGATGCCTAATATCATTTGTGATTGCAACTGCCATCAACAAAAACAGTATGGTAGCACCAAAAGTGACTGCATATTTTTGATATTTCAAACTCAAATCTCTACGTATAACTGCTTCTATAATATAATGAAATAAATGCCCACCATCTAGTAGTGGTATTGGCAGCAAGTTAATTGCAGCTAAGTTAGCTGAAATGATTGCCATAAAATATAGAACCATAATAAATCCCTTTTTGGCTGATTGCCCTGAATATTTTGCGATTTTTATTGGCCCACCTATTTCGTTTATACTCCTTTTACCAACAACAATTTGAAAGAGTGCTTTGATTGTTAAACACATAGTGTGGTAGGTTTCATTCACTGATAGGCTAGCAGCTCCAAGAAAAGATGACTGTTTCAACCCTATCATATTAATTGAGGTAATTCCTATAGTTTTTCTTTCTATTATGTTACCAAAGACATCTCTATCCTCAACTGTAAACGGAGTTAGAATAGTTCTGTACTCTTCGTTATTTCTGCTATACTTAATTTCTATTCTTGTTTCAGGGTTGGACATTATCACGCGTGAAATATCTTCAAAGTATTTTATTTTGTACTCATTGATCTGTGTAATAGTGTCACCTGGTAATAGGCCAGCTTGCTTTGCTGCACTTTCTTCAATTACATTACCAATTACTGGTGGAGTACGATAATAACCTGCCACGCTGAAAAATATTGTGAAAGCTATAACGGTAAATATCATGTTTGCAAAAGGCCCTGCAAAAACTATTGCTGCTTTTTGATATCGAGGTTTTGTATGGAATGAGTATAATTTTTCTTCTTCAGTTAATTTTTGTTGATCAACAGGAACGCTTGCTGCATTAGTATCCCCTAACATTTTAACGTAGCCACCCAATGGAAAGGCACTTAATTTCCATCTAGTTCCAGACTTGTCGTTAAAACCAAAAATTTCAGGACCAAAGCCTATAGAAAAAGATTCAACTTTAACCTTGCATGCTTTAGCGACAATATAATGCCCACATTCATGCACGAATACTATGATAGAAATTATTAAAGAAAACGATAAAAAATAATATATTCCAGCGCTAAGTTGATGAGAAATTAATTCCACCTATGTTTAAATCTTAATCAAACGTTGAGTATATTAAAATGCGCCTTGCTTGACAAGTATTTAGTTTAGTCTTTAAATTAAAAAAAAGTTTAATGACAATGATAGATATCTCCTTATTAAGAAGAAAACTGATGTATAGGAGTTGGCATAGGGGTTGTAAAGAAACTGATATACTTCTAGGGCATTTTGCATTGAAATATCTTGATAAATTTTCCTTAAGTGAACTAATTGAATACGAAAAAATAGTTGATCTTGATGATTGCGAATTATATTGTTACATCACTCGTAAGAAACTTCTCCCCCCTGATTTGAGTAGTGAGGTAGTCGATTTGATTGCTTGCTTTAATCACTTATGCACCCAATAATCTTGTTTACCCTATCTAATACTTCAGAATATTCTACTCTTTTTTCCTCCCTATACTTTTTGCATTCTTGATTCATTTCGTCTAATCGCTTTGTTAATTCTAAAATTTTGTCTTCGAGAGTCAATGCTGCAAGTAAGAAATTTAATGCATCCGAGCCCTTACCTCCAGTTCTTTGAGATATGGAGCTAACTAGCTTGTTGAAGCTATTAGCAAGTTGTAATAAATGGTCCTTCTTTTTACTTTCGCAAGATATTTTATATGTGTTATTATGTATAACTATTTCTACTACTTGCATATGATGGTATATTGTACAACTTTCAAATTTACAATATAGATTTTTATTCATTTATCAAGAGGGATAACTTTTTACTGCTACGAAAATAAGTTTTAAAGTATTGATGTTTTGCAACCTTCTGTGACGTCAAATTACTTGCTTCTTTCAAGTTATAGCTTCTAATTGAAAAAGAACCAAACCCCCTGATTTCAACTCTATTATGATATTTCAACGTGTTTGAAAACACTCGAAAGAAACTATCAACTATGTCTGCTATAATGACCTTATCTAACAAAAGGTGTTTTTTTGCCACTTTTGCTATTATATCAGATCTCGTTGCCATTTATATGAAGCACAAGAAGTTATTTGGCAGATAATATTATATTATATTTTTCAACACCTACTACTTCAACTTGTATTTTTTCTGATATAGAAAACTTTTTATTTTCTGGTAAATGCTCTTGATCTACTAAAAGGGTTACATTGTTCTCAACCTCAACGATTAGACCATCTTCCTCTCTCTTACTTACAGTAACCTGAATTTTATCCCCTACTTTAACTTTCTCTATCAGTTCTTCAAGAGGATCATACTCTATTTGCTTTACTCCAAGATAAATTCTTGTCCGATCTACGTTAGCCCTTATCACTTTTGCTTCTATTTCATCACCTAGATTATACTTTTTTATCTCATCTGAATTGTTTTTCGACCAACTTAGATTTTGCATATAAATTGTTCCTTCTACGTCCTCAGATATCTCAGAATTATCAAAAGTCACAGATATTTGTGAACCATTGTTGCTTTTAACTTTACCAGAAACAATAGAACCAAGAGGATATTTATCAATAAATACTTGCCAAGGATTCTCTACGCACCTTTTTGTGCTTAAACTCATCTTATTTTTAATAATGTCAATACCGAGAATTTTTACATCCACTTCTTGTCCTATTGTTACAAAACTACTGATTGGTAAATTACTCTTGTTCCAAGTTATTTCTGATGAGTGTACCAAACCCGCAATCCCAGGTTTAATCTCAACAATGAATCCACAATCTTTTATACCCGTTACACATCCTTTGTGTACGCTGTTAATTGGACATTTTGACTCTAGATCTTGCCAAGGATTGTCTCCTAATTGTTTTACACCCAGGGAGATTTTTCCATTTTCTCTATCTATTTTTATAATTTTAGTTTTTATATGCTGACCATAAGAAAAAATTGCAGATGGATGACTTACATTACTCCAAGAGATATCTGTAATATGTAGCAGCCCATCTATAACTCCCACTGTATCTGATTCATGAATGCCAACAAATGCACCGTAGTGAGTGATGCTTTTTATTTTGCCTTCTACTACATCACCTTCATTTAAAGATTCTAAAAACTTAATTTTTTCACCAGCATGCAATTTCTCTAATACCAGCTTTCTTGATACTACAATATTCCCCTGCTTCTTATCCATTTTAAGCACGATGAATTTTTGTTCAGTTTCAATAAGGTGATTAGCATCTTTTATTTGCTTCAAATCCACATGACTCAGCGGTAAAAACGCACTTATTCCATCACCAAGATCAACAATAAAACCGCATTTAATTGAGCGTTTAATGATTCCTGTTACTTCATCTTTTGTAACTGCGCTTTCTTCCAATTTATTCCATTTTTCGTCTCTGATTGCTTTCTCACGACTAAGAACAACATTACCATGGTAATCTTCAATTCTTTCAACATAAACTCTAATTTTCGAGCCAACAGTGATATCATCATTACAACTGAGCTCCTTAATCAGAATTCTTCCGTCTGACTTTAAACCAACATCAACCACAATATCATTAGAATTTCTTCTTGTGATTATACCTTCTACCACATCTCCTTCTTTGATTTTGTTAGCAAAAGAATCTTCACAAAAGTTATTATCTTGATTATCAAATTGATCTTGAAATATCTCTTCTATGAACCTATTTGATGATAGCCTCTTGATAGCAACTGTACTTTCCATACCTTTTAATTTTAACTTCATTAGAACTCATATATTATATAATATTAATAATTAGTGACAAGTAAATTCTCATTAATTCATTTCGAGAATTGTTTAAGCTATAAAAGATTAAGTTATGTAAGTTATGTTATCTAGGAATAATAATTGGATTAGGTCATTTTCCAGAAGATCTAGGTTGAAGTTGAATGTTTTGGAGAAGTATTCTATTAAAAACAGCAAGGAATCTATAAAAAAGATCGTAGAATTACAAAAAAGAATACGAGTAGAAATAGGTTTCGGTAATGGTGAAAATATGCTCTATCAGGCATTCAATGAATCTGATCTATTATTTATAGGATGTGAGCCTTATTTAAAGGGGGTCTCTTCCTTGCTAAAAAGTATAGAAGCACACAGCATAAAAAATATTTTAATATGGACAGAAGATGCAAGAGAATTAATTGTCAATTTTCCTGACCATAGTGTTGAAAAATTCTTTATTCTCTTTCCAGATCCATGGCCAAAAAGAAGTCACAACAAAAGACGGTTAATTAATACGGAATTTTTAAATTTATTAGCAAAAAAAATACTTGTCACAGGTGAAATATTTATTGCAACTGATCATCAGGATTATGCAGAGTGGATAGAGTTACATATAAAGCAGTGTAATTTTTTAACCTATAAGGAAGATAGTTTTGCAAATTATACCCCAACAAAATACCACAGAAAAGCGCTAGAATATCAGCGTAAAATAAAGTTTTTTAAAGTAAATGTTATATCTAAACTGACTTAGATTTACCTCTGCTTGTTAGTACAGATGTGTACATGACACTCTATAGTGCAAGTAGCCTACCATATACTGGGAATAACAGTTTACTGAATTCTTTAATCTCACAAATAGAAAGATCAATAAACTTGATAAACATCAACATTATCAGCCAGCATTGCTTTTGCAACTTCAATTCTACCTTTTTTTTATGATCGGTTTGGATAATTTTATAACCTATAGCATTTTGTCTAGCAACCAATCTGGTGCTTCTCTACCTTTTTCCCACTTAGCAAATCTCATCTTTTCTTTTAGGTAATATTCTCTATATGCTTCTATTGGGTTACTACATTTATATCGATCAGGTAACGCTTGTGTAAAAGCTTGTATATCAGCTGATCGAAATATTAGCAAATACTTGTTATTATCGCACCAATCTATAATTTCTTCGGATTTATGCGTTCTTTTGTATCGAAAGCTATATTCTATACACAATTCTTTTCCATGTTTTATTAACCAATCAAAGTTTCCTTTTGATTGTCTAGCCCATAAAGAACAAGGATGGTTTTTGTGAGTAAGTTTATATGGAACTTCTATATTCTGGTTTGTAATGCTGACTAAAGGATTTGGCTCTTTCAATGCTATTGAAAAAACACTGCTAAGCAATTGAGCAGTTTCTAGCGGCATTTTTACTATGTGCTTATCGCATAACATTTGTGCTGCAGTTACAGGATTTTCGTCTAATATAAAGATATTCATCTAAGCACCCAGAGATAGAATTTTTGCGTAGTATTTATTTCAATAAACCCTAAAATATCATTCAGAAAATGGATAGGTTAAATAAGCTAAGTTAAAAAAATTATACACAATTCCGAGGAACCTTTTCAAGCTACAATGAACGTATCGCTACCACTCTAGCAATATTATTTCTCACCCACTGAAGATATTGCACGGTACTGTCTACTTGATCGTCGTGACGGATTTCTGGAAACATTAAAATCTCATACTCAAAGTCGCTAAGCCATACTGCTTGGTTAGGGAGAAAAACCCGCTCAGATTCTATAATTGGGACAATTCGGTGAAATCGAGTTAATTTGTCATCATGTGGTACTATTTGAATAATAGGTAAATCACTGTTTTTCCTGAGCTCCTGAACCAATTGCTGACCGCTTGCTTTTGCTTCGATTAAAATTGCGTGTGGCTTCCACCTTGCAGCCAGCGATAGAACTTTCTCTTTAAGTTTTGGATATTCAAGTTTTGCGCGATATACATCGAGTAAATAGAATGTATTATCTACTTTTGTCCAGGTAGTGCAGACACTAAAGTCACTTGTATTGTTTGTTGAAATTGCAGTATCCCAACTTTGTGTTACATGCAAGAGGCTATCAGGAAAATTTTTATAGCGCTTCAACCACTCTCGTTTAATTATAGCACTTGAAAGTGGTAGAGGGTTTTGTTGGTATTGAGCAGCAAAACCATAACTCCCAAGTTCAGCTTTTATCATCTCAATTTCTTCTTTTCCTTCAGTTAGGGAATACAACAATTGACCTTCTTTTCTTGAGTATATTTCCTGTTCATGCTCTGGAATATGATTATTAACTGAATAAATAATCTCCTTATCTTCAGCTATTATTGGTAAACAGACATGATGCCATATGTTTCTTGGTTTACAGAGGAGGTGACCAGTTAAATCTTCTAAATGGAGTCTGTGCATCACAAGAACGATAACTCATTTTTTCTGTCGTTGAGCCTGGTTACTAAAGCCTGATCAAACCAGTTTGCAGCACGCTTTCTAAATGTTTCGCTCAAAGCTTGTGCGGGACTTAGTGGATCATCCACGATAATGAAATCTCCACCTTCACCGGTTAATGTTCCTCCAACTGATGTTGCAATTCGACATCCTCTTTGCACTGTTTGAAATTTATATTTAGTGTTTTGATCTTTGCATAATTCTACTTTCGGAAATAGCTCTCTATACCAATCAGATTGCATTATATAGTGCACCCATTTGTCTAGACCATTTTTTTAAAGTGATCCGATTTTTAAAATGAATATGTTGATAAATACGTCGACACACATTTAAAGTATTTATCAATATATTCATTTACTGTTTATGATAATAAAGATCAGCAGGAACTTTATAATTTAGAGTCTGATGTAGCCTTCTATAGTTATACCAACCAACAAAGTCATTTATTATAAGATTCAAATCTCTGATACTATTTGGTCTATAATAATATATATAGTATTTCCCAAAGCAAATGATAAAGGTATAACAAAGTATTTGAGTTATAATGGCATATAGTGTGGATTTAAGGGAAAAGGCAGTATTGATGATAGAAAAAGGGAAGACAAAGGTTGAGATAGCAGAGCTCATGGAGATAGGAATAGCAACTCTGTACCGCTGGTTAAAAAAGAAAGCTGCTGGTGAAAGCTTAAAGCCATCTAAAAACGGTAGCTTTATTCGAAAAATAGACCCAAAAATACTCGAAGAATATGTTACAAAGAATCCAGATCATACTCTGGCAGAGATGAAACAAAATCTTGGATTTGGAATAAATTCAATTTGGTATAGACTAAAACAGCTAAAAATTACTTTAAAAAAGTCACACTATATCAAGAGCGCAATCAAGAAGATAGGCAGCAATTTATTGATAAAATCTCAAAAATAGAACATTCCAGCATCTTATATATAGATGAAGCAGGAGTTGATAATAAGTTATACCGAGAATATGGACGTGCTCCAAGAGGAAAGAAAATTTATGCAGATGTTCCAGGGAGAACTCGAGAGAGAATCAGTATAGTAGCCGGGTGGATTGGAATGAGATTTATTGCACCAATGACTTTCAAAGGTGGGTGTGAAAAAGAGGTATTCAATATATTGTTGGAGAAGATGTTATTACCTAAATTGCCACTTGGCACAACCATAGTTATGGATAATGCTACATTTCATAAGACCACTAAAACAAAATCATTAATAGAGTCTTTTGGCTTTCATGTGCTGTATCTTCCAACATATTCACCAGATTTGAATCCCATAGAACACTGTTGGCATACCATCAAAAGCCGCCTCAGACCTCTAATGTATAAATGTACAGACTTACAACTTTTGGTTGGTAATACCATAATGGAAATTTATCCATTCATTTTAGAAAATACTATACCAGAAAAGAGCTAGAAAACATGTGTTTTAAATTCAAGATATCTTTTCAGTATCATTGTATTAGTACATTCTTTGCAAAATAACCTGCAATTATTACTTTTTTAAATAACTTGCACTTTTCAGACTCCCTTTTCTTAAAAATTCACCCTAGTATTTACCATAATTATCAATCACTTCAAATTTTTTGTCCAATCTTAACTTCTCTTTCCCTTAACTTAATGGCAGTGATGACACCTCTGGGCACTGCCGTCATAAAGGAACCAGTGTCAGCTACTTGAATGACATCATTTGCTGTGCAATTTACCTTCAAAAATGAATGTTTGTACAGCTGTGTGTCAAGCACTGGAATCTGCCACGCAAATTGCAATGTTCGTACAGTTATGCGTCAAGCCTAAAAACAGTTAGCTAATAGGTTTAATAAAAATTCACATACACAGGAAAGATTGGTAACATTACTTGAATAGAGACCGTTATTGTAATTATGCCAAAACGCACAGATATAGAATCTATATTAGTAATAGGAGCAGGCCCAATAGTTATAGGTCAGGCATGCGAGTTTGATTATTCCGGAACGCAAAGCTGTAAAGTATTAAAAAGTGAAGGTTATAAAGTCATTTTGGTTAACTCCAATCCTGCAACTATAATGACAGATCCTGAATTCTCTGATGCAACTTATATTGAGCCGGTACTTCCTGAAATCATAGAGAAAATTATAATCAAGGAGATGCCAGATGCAATATTGCCAACAATGGGCGGGCAAACAGCACTCAATTGTGCAATAAAACTTGCAGATGATGGAGTGTTAGACAAATACAACGTAGAATTAATAGGGGTAAATAGAGAAGCAATAAAAAAAGCAGAGGATAGAGAGTTATTCCGTAAGTCCATTGATAGAATAGGACTGAAATACCCCAAAAGTATCATTATAAAAAATCAAGAACAAATAAAACAGGCTTTGGACTACATTGGATTACCAGCAATCATCCGCTCATCATTCACCCTTGGTGGTGCAGGTAGCGGCATAGCATACAATAAAGAGGAGTTTTTCAATATTGCAGAAAGTGCTCTCAAAATTTCGCCAATAAATGAAGTTCAGATAGATGAATCAATTATCGGCTGGAAAGAATATGAAATGGAAGTTATCCGTGATTGTAAAGATAACTGCATAATAGTCTGTTCGATAGAAAATATTGATCCAATGGGAGTGCACACCGGAGATAGTATCACGGTTGCTCCTGCTTTGACTCTGCGTGACGTAGAATACCAACAGATGAGAAATGCATCTATAGCAGTGCTAAGAGAAATTGATGTTAGTGCCGGTGGTGCAAATGTTCAGTTTGCAGTGAATCCTAAAGAAGATGGAAGCCTCGTTGTGATTGAAATGAATCCAAGGGTTTCTCGCTCTTCTGCACTTGCTTCAAAAGCAACAGGTTATCCTATTGCAAAAGTTGTAACTAAACTTGCTATCGGCTATTCACTCGATGAGATACGTAATGATTGCGCTCCAGTTATACCTGCTGCATTTGAACCAGTGATTGATTATATCGTCACTAAAATTCCTCGTTTTGAATTTGAGAAGTTTAAGGGGACGAATTGTGAACTATCAACTTCCATGAAATCGGTGGGGGAAGTGATGTCTATAGGACGCACTTTTAATGATTCACTGCAGAAAGCTTTTCGTTCACTTGAAACTGGTCTTACAGGACTTGATGAAGTATTTGCTGAGAACATTGATATTGATCACGTAAAATCTCAATTAGCAAAATTGCTACCAAACAGATTACTGATTGCTGCTGACGCAATGCGTCACGGAATTAGCATAGAAGAAATAAATTCGATTACAGGATATGACTTATGGTCTTTGCAGAATATACAGCAAATTATATTAGCTGAACAAAAAATCAAGGAAAACGGCCTTCCTGAGACTGCATATGAAATGTTAGAGCTGAAAAAAATGGGGTTTTCAGATGCAAGATTGGCAAAATTAAGCAATAAGAAAGTAGAGCAGATTGAAGCAATGAGAAAAAAATTTGGTGTTAATCCAGTTTATAAACGTGTAGATACTTGTGCAGCTGAATTTGAATCGAGCACTGCTTATATGTATGGCTGCTATGAGGGTGATGTTGAAAATAAAACGGAATGTGAGGCGAATATTTCGGATCGAAAAAAAGTTGTCATTTTAGGAAGTGGTCCAAATCGAATTGGTCAAGGTATTGAGTTTGATTATGCATGCGTACATGCAGCTTCTGCCGCCAAAGAAATGGGGTATGAAACAATAATGATTAACTGTAATCCGGAAACCGTTTCAACTGATTATGATACCGCTGATCGTTTATATTTTGCCCCACTGATTGCAGAGGATGTGCTTGAAATACTAGGCAAAGAGCAAGAAAATGGCACACTGGTTGGTGTAATAGTTCAAATAGGTGGTCAAACACCTTTAAAGTTAGCCAAAGTGCTTAACGAGAGAGGTTTCAAAATTCTGGGAACTTCGTTTGATTCTATTGACCTTGCAGAAGATCGCATGAGATTTAAAAACCTTGCTTTGCAACTTAATTTAAAACAACCTGAAAGTTCTATCTGCCATTCAGTAAAAGAAGCGTTAACCAACGCAGAAAAGGTGGGGTTTCCACTAGTAGTTAGGCCATCATATGTCCTCGGCGGTCAGTCTATGTCGATTAGACACGATACTCAGAGCTTTAAAGAGTATGTCTTGAATCAAACCAAAATTTTTGAACACGGGTCACTGCTTCTTGATAAATTTTTAGTCAATGCAGTTGAGGTTGACGTTGATGCTGTATGTGATGGGAAAAAAGTTTTCATTGCAGCGGTCATGGAGCACATTGAAGAAGCTGGTATCCACTCTGGCGATTCAACATGCTCAATACCGACAAATACATTGAGTGACGAAGTAATAAAAGAGATCGAGCTCCAAACTGAAAGAATAGCTCTTGCACTAGAAGTGAAAGGTCTGATAAACATTCAGTTTGCTGTTCAAGAGAGTGATGTATACATACTTGAAGTGAATTTAAGGGCTAGCCGTACAGTTCCTTTTATTTCCAAGGTAATCAATATTCCTATTGCAAAGCTTGCCACTCAGGTTATTTTGGGTAAAAAATTGAATCAGGAAAACAAGCCTTTCAATCATTTTGCAGTTAAAGCTGCTGTTTTTCCATTTACGCGTTTTTCGGGAATTGACACTTTACTTGGTCCTGAAATGAAATCAACAGGAGAAGTGATGGGAATTGACTTATCTTTCGGAGCTGCACTTGCAAAAGTGCACATGGCTGCAGGATACAAGTTACCAACAGAAGGAACGGCTCTGGTTTCAGTAAAAGATGATGATAAAGAGTATATATTGCCTGTTGTACGAATGTTGAAAGAACTGAGTTTTGAAATATATGCCACCAAAGGCACAGCTTTGCATCTGAACAATAACGGCATTGCTGCAAAAGCTGTAAATAAAGTGAGAGAAGGCAGACCCCACATAGTTGATATGCTCAAAGATGGAAAAATAAATCTAGTAATCAATACTTCAAAAGGTGTGAAATCAGTCTCAGATAGCAAGGGTATCAGGAGAACTGCTATTTTGCAAAATATAGCTTATAGCACCACAGCTTCTGGGAGTAAAGCGTTAGCGCTTGCAATTCGATATGTAAAGAATAGCAAATTGGAAGTGAAATCATTACAGCAGATACAAAATGTTTAAATATCAAGACTATAATAAATTATTACTTATTTCAAAATGAGGATCGTGTAAGCTAAGGCGAGAGAAATTTAATTAAAGGATTTTTGTGTCAGTATCAATATATAACTGCCTTGAGCGTTTGTTGAAAGGCTTTGTACTAATTTTCTTGATTCAAACAATATGCTAGACTTTAACTTAAAAATCTTTGTAAGTGATCACGACTGAAAGGTGTTTTCATGCATTTTTTACCTGAGTGCAATAAGTGTAGTTCATTGAGTTTCCAAAATTGATAATGAAGAAAAGCATTACTCGTCTAATAAAAGCAATTCAATACTCCTGTGAAGGAATAAAATCAGCTTTTGTATCAGAAGTTGCGTTTAGACAGGAGTTACTGCTTTTTATAATATGTGTTTCAACTTTGTTTGTTTTAGATGTAAGTAATTTAGAACGTGCAGTAATGGTAAGTAGCCTATTTTTGGTGTTAATTGTAGAAATTATTAACACTGCTTTTGAAACAACAATTGAGCGTATTTCCAGTGAACAACATATACTTTCAAAAAAAGTTAAAGATCTAGGTATAGTATTTTCTAAAATGAATGGATAAATTTCCATTATGGTATTACCAACCAAAAGTTGTAAGTCTGTACATTTATACATTAGAGGTCTGAGGCGGCTTTTGATGGTATGCCAACAGTGTTCTATGGGATTCAAATCTGGTGAATATGTTGGAAGATACAGCACATGAAAGCCAAAAGACTCTATTAATGATTTTGTTTTAGTGGTCTTATGAAATGTAGCATTATCCATAACTATGGTTGTGCCAAGTGGCAATTTAGGTAATAACATCTTCTCCAACAATATATTGAATACCTCTTTTTCACACCCACCTTTGAAAGTCATTGGTGCAATAAATCTCATTCCAATCCACCCGGCTACTATACTGATTCTCTCTCGAGTTCTCCCTGGAATATCTGCATAAATTTTCTTTCCTCTTGGAGCACGTCCATATTCTCGGTATAACTTATTATCAACTCCTGCTTCATCTATATATAAGATGCTGGAATGTTCTATTTTTGAGATTTTATCAATAAATTGCTGCCTATCTTCTTGATTGCGCTCTTGATATAGTGTGACTTTTTTAAAGTAATTTTTAGCTGTTTTAGTCTATACCAAATTGAATTTATTCCAAATCCAAGATTTTGTTTCATCTCTGCCAGAGTATGATCTGGATTCTTTGTAACATATTCTTCGAGTATTTTTGGGTCTATTTTTCGAATAAAGCTACCGTTTTTAGATGGCTTTAAGCTTTCACCATCAGCTTTCTTTTTTAACCAGCGGTACAGAGTTGCTATTCCTATCTCCATGAGCTCTGCTATCTCAACCTTTGTCTTCCCTTTTTCTATCATCAATACTGCCTTTTCCCTTAAATCCACACTATATGCCATTATAACTCAAATACTTTATTATACCTTTATCATTTGCTTTGGGAAATACTATAGTGCAGCAGTTTTTCTCTCATTAATTAATTTCTTGATAACATGGATGATAATATTGATATGAATGTTGTTAAGATATATTTTCAAATTCACCGATTAAGACTTGCATGTCTTGTGGTAAATCAGAAACAAATTCTATATATTCTTTACTTTTTGGATGATATAAGCCTAGCGTGTGAGCATGTAGTGCCTGTCTATTGAAATTACGGATAAAGTCAGAGTTTTTAGCATGTTTTTCACTTTTACTACTATTTTTTCCGTAAACTTGATCACCAACTACAGAATGTCCTATGTGGCTCATGTGTACTCGAATTTGGTGTGTTCTGCCTGTCTCTAAAGTACATTTAACCAGGCTTGCTTGCCCTATAATTTTCTTCACTGAATAATGAGTGATTGCTAATTTACCTGCTGTTTTTGTGACACACATCATTTCTTTATTACTGCGTTTTGGAGCAATATGGGTTTTTACTGTTCCTTGCAGATTAGGTAATGCTCCCCAAATTACTGCTAAGTATTCCCGTTTTATTTTACGATTTGATAGCAGTTCAGACAAGAAGCTGTGGGATTGTTCATTTTTTGCAATTACCATGAGTCCACTAGTATCTTTATCAAGCCTGTGAACAATTCCTGGTCTTGTATTTGTATATGGAATTTTGCCAAGGTGAGCGATCACTGCATTCAGGAGTGTATCATTGTTTGTTCGAGCACCTGGGTGTACTGTTAATCTACTTTGTTTACTCAGAACTATAATGTCATCATCTTCATAGACGATATCAAGTTTTATGTCATAATTAGGCTCAATTGATGTGGATATGTCAGGTTGAATGAGATGCACCACATACTCTTCACCTGGTTTTACTATGTGATCATTATTAATTATCGGTATACCAAGTAATTTCACCTGCTCATTCTGTATCAATCTTTGCGCTTTACTGCGAGATATGTTGCATTTTTTAGCTACATAAGTATCTAATCTTAATTTTTTCTCTTCACTACTAATATTTAAAGTCCTGAACATGCTACTTCAAATGCTGAATGAACATCTGGATTCACAAAATCAACTTTTGTACTAGGTTGAATTTGAAGGCCGTCTTGTTTTTTAATGTGGCAAATTGTTTGAGAGCCATCTTTCCAGTAAATTATTATTTTATTATCAAAATCCCGTAGCGTTAACTCCCTCTATAGTGCACCCATTTGTCTAGACCATTTTTTTTAAAGTGATCCGATTTTTAAAATGAATATGTTGATAAATACGTCGACACACATTTAAAGTATTTATCAATATATTCATTTACTGTTTATGATAATAAAGATCAGCAGGAACTTTATAATTTAGAGTCTGATGTAGCCTTCTATAGTTATACCAACCAACAAAGTCATTTATTATAAGATTCAAATCTCTGATACTATTTGGTCTATAATAATATATAGCTTCTTGCTTTAAAGTTCTCCATAAGCGCTCAACAAATATATTGTCGAAGCAACGTCCTTTATGGTCCATACTGATTTTAATATTAGCATGCTCTAATTCCGTAATAAAGTTGTAGCAAGTAAACTGTACCCCTTGATCACTATTAAAAATCTCATGTTTACCTTGTTTTAGAGCTTCTTTGAGAGTATAAAGGCAAAATCCAGCATCGAGATATGGTTGTAATGACTTTACACTCTTTCTAAAAATCAGGAGAAATACATTAATGAAGGGCAGCTTTCTTTTTCGTGAGAAGTCTTTTGAGGATGCTCTGTGTTCGTTTATAAAGTTTAAACTCATCAATTTATTTTTTATAAACATGATTATTCTTTTTTTTTACTCATGTCATTACTTCTTTTAATTTGTGGATCTTATCTGATTTTACAATACAGTCCATCACTTTCCCTTAACTTAATGGCAGTGGAGGTGTCATCCCAGTCTGGGATCCAGAAAACTTAACTTTAAATAAGTGGCCGCACAATAAAGACTAGATTCTAGACTGGAATGACACCATAGAGGCACTGGGATGACATCCTTCCTAGTGGACTCAAATCACAATGTTCATACAGTTGTGGGCTTAACGGTATCTTTGCAGATACTATGGTAATTTACTCGGAAGATTTACTAAGTGGCAAGATTTGTCCTGATATGCTACAATCTTCAGAAGCAAGTTCCACAAATTTGTCTGTCAGTTTATCAGGTGGCACCAATTCAGATATATCTTTTCCCGAAAATGCTTGCTTATACATTTCACTATCGATAGGCCCTTCCGAATACACGGCATTTATGAATAAGTTCGTATGTTTTGTCTCAGATGCATATATCTTCACCATTGCTTCTAGTGCAGCCTTACTTGCAGCATATGGTACCCAATATGGATAAGAGGAAGGAGAAAGTGTTATCTCTGAGGTCATGAATATGGCTCTTCCAGCATTAGACTTTTTTAGTATTGGACCCAAATTTTTTAGCAAGTACCAACTGGCAGTAAAATTTGTATTCATTACGTTCTGTAGATCTTCAAGCTCACAATCATGAACAGAGCTCAACTTACCTAAAATTTCAGTGCATGTAATCAGTATATCAAGCGTTCCAGATTCTGATAATTTTGGGTTTTCTATCATATTTGCCAGTTTTTCTACGTTTTCAAAGTCTAAAAGATCAAGCTGAATTAGTTTCACAGAGCCTTCTTTAAGCTCTTCAATTTCGTTATACAATGGCTTGAGATTATCAAGAGATCTGGAAATCAGAATCACACATGCACCTTCTTTTACAAATCTTTTTGCAACAGAAGAGCCTATTCCACCTGAAGCCCCGGTAATTAAAGCTATTTTACCTTCTAACTTACCCATTTCTTTCTCTTTAGCAAGATTCATTGAAATATTTTAGCTGAAAATTAAATTTTGCTCCATATATAAAAATCAAACTTAGCACATAAAAAAATAGCAACGACATCACCACACCGCCTAAACTTCCATATATCAAATTCAGTTGGTCAAAGGAAGCTTTTAAATATTGCTTGAAAGCTGAAGCAGAGATCGTCCAAAGAATAACAGCCACACAAGATCCGGGAAATACGTCTGATAAGTTTTGCTTTATGTTTGGCAATGTAAAATATAGCCAAGATACTATAGTAAAAAGCAAAAACTCAATAAGTAAATATCTAGTATAACTTAGCCCTTGGTAAGAAAAATCAATTAACATTGGCACTAATGTAAAAAATACTATAGTCAGAGTTGTAACAAGCGTAATTACTAAAAATTGTAATATACTGAGCACCCTTCTCCATATATAAGGAGATGAAACCGGAACTTTATAGGCCTTATTCAATATCGTTCTAAATCCTTCAATTGTCGATGAGGCAGTCCAAACAGCACCTACAATTGCCAAGGTTAATAAGCTTTGCGGAGGGCCTGATATTATCTCCCTAATACGTGGCATCAAAGATGATAAAATATCCTGTGGCATGTTATCAATAATAAATGCCCAGCCGACATTGTATTGATCTAAGAAATTTGCGAACGTTGATGCCATGGCTATTAAAACAATAAGAAAAGGAAATATTGATAACAGGATTAAAAATGATAGATACCCTGCGTGCTCCACTCCATCATTATAAATTGTGTCAATTAAAGCACGATAAAGGCAATAAACGATACTATAAAATTTCTGTAGCACTTGTAATATAAATAAACTAAGAAAAGTATTCTAAATGAAATAAAGCATACTTTTAAGCAAAAAATCCTCACCGTTTACTTAAATTTAATCAAAATGATAGATAATCCAGCGTTAAATACGGAGGCATAATGAAAAATTTTCTTCTACTTGTAGCTTTAATTCTTTCCTTTGCATTTGATAATGTTTTTGCTGCTGCTGTTACTGATGATGCAACAACCAATACAATATGCAAAATAGTAGGCTATACTCACGGTATAGGAGGGCCTATGATTACAATAGTGATAATAGGTGCAGCTTTGCTTGCGATATTTGGCAGAATGCCATGGCCAGCGCTTTTTGCACTTGGTGCATTTACTGCTGTGTTTTTTGGTGCACCTGTAGTTGTTTCAAAAATAGTACCAGGTGGTGTGATTTGTAAAAATGGTGCAACTGCTTGCCCTGATGGTAAAACATGGAATGCAACAACAAATACATGCGCATAATAAGAATTAAAGCTTCAAAACATTAGCAAATGGTGCTTCTTTAAGGAGCACCATCATTGCACGAACTTGTGATTTAAGCCACCATGAAGGTGTTATTCGAGTAGCTCCTTCGATGTTATCCAAGTGCCCTCTTTCTTTGTTATTCAAGTAGCTGACACTGATTCCTTTATGATGGTGTCATCCCAGTGCTTGACACTGTGATCCAGGAAATTTGATTGGATATTAAGTTTATGAGCATAGAAGCAGTTAATTTTATGTTAAAACACAACATTTTTGATGAGGCTGTATTAAGAGATGGATCCCAGTGTCAGCTACTCGGATGACACCATTTGCTATCTTCAAAAATGAATGCTCGTACAGCTGTGTGTCAGCTATAGTATTTCCCAAAGCAAATGATAAAGGTATAATAAAGTATTTGAGTTATAATGGCATATAGTGTGGATTTAAGGGAAAAGGCAGTATTGATGATAGAAAAAGGGAAGACAAAGGTTGAGATAGCAGAGCTCATGGAGATAGGAATAGCAACTCTGTACCGCTGGTTAAAAAAGAAAGCTGATGGTGAAAGCTTAAAGCCATCTAAAAACGGTAGCTTTATTCGAAAAATAGACCCAAAAATACTCGAAGAATATGTTACAAAGAATCCAGATCATACTCTGGCAGAGATGAAACAAAATCTTGGATTTGGAATAAATTCAATTTGGTATAGACTAAAACAGCTAAAAATTACTTTAAAAAAAAGTCACACTATATCAAGAGCGCAATCAAGAAGATAGGCAGCAATTTATTGATAAAATCTCAAAAATAGAACATTCCAGCATCTTATATATAGATGAAGCAGGAGTTGATAATAAGTTATACCGAGAATATGGACGTGCTCCAAGAGGAAAGAAAATTTATGCAGATATTCCAGGGAGAACTCGAGAGAGAATCAGTATAGTAGCCGGGTGGATTGGAATGAGATTTATTGCACCAATGACTTTCAAAGGTGGGTGTGAAAAAGAGGTATTCAATATATTGTTGGAGAAGATGTTATTACCTAAATTGCCACTTGGCACAACCATAGTTATGGATAATGCTACATTTCATAAGACCACTAAAACAAAATCATTAATAGAGTCTTTTGGCTTTCATGTGCTGTATCTTCCAACATATTCACCAGATTTGAATCCCATAGAACACTGTTGGCATACCATCAAAAGCCGCCTCAGACCTCTAATGTATAAATGTACAGACTTACAACTTTTGGTTGGTAATACCATAATGGAAATTTATCCATTCATTTTAGAAAATACTATACTTACATAACGCCTCTCTAAAATTACTTTAGTTACAAATATTAAGAAATTTACCAAACGAAGAAAAAAGGCAGAAGAATCCCCGTGTGACGAGTTTTATAATGTAAATTGGCGCTATAATAATGTGCTAACAAGCGCGTTTTGGCTGAATGTAGAAAAAATAAAAAAAGCCGCTATAATTTTTGTGTAATTTGCCAATAAATATTTGGGTTTTTTACTGATTTTGTGATTGAGCCTGTAGGTCAAAAATAAGGATAAATACTCTTAGTATCATGGCAAGGGAGTTGGGGGAATTTGTAAAGTAATCTTTTTCGTTTGTATTCCCTTATGCTTGAGATAACTGCATGCAGGTTCATGGATCTCTTTACTCTTTAATTTCGATGAATTCCCTTTGAAGTTGAATATTGAAAATTAACTGGAGAATTGTGAATTACTTTGTATATGTGATAACAAGCCATGGCGCTCTCAGCAAAGCCATTTAGTATCAATTTTAGTTTGCCTGGATAAGTAGCTATATCTCCGATTGCATATATTCTATCTCTACTGGTTCTAAGTGTAGCTGGGTCGACAGTTATGCGGCCATGTTCTAACTCTATACCCCAACTGTTTATTGGCCCAAGATTCATTGACAATCCAAAAAATGGCAGCAAAAAATCAGCGGATATTTCTTTTTCTTCCTTAGAGGCAATGTTTTTTACTATCACTGCGCTCAACTGCCCATTACCTACTGCTAGTTCGTGTAATTGATATGGCACTACCAGTTCTATCTTTCCATTATTTTCAAGTGATTCTAATTTATTTCTAGTTTCAGGAGTGCAGCGAAATTCCTTTCTCCTATGTATCACATAAATTTTCTTTGCAACTTTAGAAAGTTCTACAGTCCAATCAGCCGCAGAATCCCCCCCCCCTGCAATGACTATAGTTTTGTCCTGAAAATCAGAAATTTTATTTACATTATAAAATACAGATTTATTTTCATATTCTAATATACCACTTAAGGGTGGACGGTTAGGTTCAAACATTCCGTTACCTGCAGCAATGATAACGGCTTTGCATTTTACCTCTGTACCTATGTTCGTTATGATAGTAAAGTTTTCACCTTCGTTATTTGAAATCTTTTCCACTTTTTGACTTAAATGGTAAACAGGCTCAAACGGTGAAGCTTGCCCCATTAGTCGCTCAATTAATTTTTGGGCAGTAATTACAGGATAACCAGGTATATCATATATTGGCTTTTCTGAGTAAAGAGATGTGCATTGTCCTCCTGCTTGATCCAAAACATCTATTACATGACATCTCATATCAAGCATTCCCGCTTGAAAAGAAGTGAATATTCCAACAGGCCCTGCACCTATTATTACGATATCGGTTTCCATATTCAGATGGTGATCTATTTATAGATATTAGCTTTCTTTGCTAACAAGGTCAATTTACAAAGGGATGTATTTTTAAAAGATGTAGCTAGATTAGATAAGATTTACAGCGTTACGAACCATCTAAATAAGCTCTAAAAATTAACTAACATTTTAAATCTGAGAAGTAAGTGCGGACGGAATGGGATTCGAACCCATGGTACGTTTCCGTACGTCAGTTTTCAAGACTGGTGCCTTAAACCGCTCGGCCATCCGTCCACCTCTTTTTTACCACAATATTTAATTTCAAGCAATCTATAAAAATCTTACTTGCCTACACAAAAGCTACTAAACACACTATCCAATATTTCCTCAACATTAATAATTCCAATTACTGCACCAAGTTCAAATGCAGCAAGCCTCAAATCTTCAGATATTAACTCAATTGGATTATCAATATTAAAACGTTGTAAATGCTCCAGTGTTTTCTGCATGTGAATCCTATGTCTTTGCCGAGTAATTACAGGAGTGTCTCTATCATGCCCAAATTTTTCCTCTACTTTCTCTTTAACTACAGAGATTAGTCTTTCTGTACCTATTCCTTTTAAAATAGAAACAGGTAAAAAATCTATACTGTTAATTTTTATGCTGTGGTCATTGATAATATCATCGGCTTTGCTCAGCACGTAAATGGTGTTACTATTTTCAACACTGCAATCGACTGCATGACGCTGTTTGAAGGGAAATAGCTCTATTCTCAAATTAGCTTCAAGGGATCTTTTTCTTGCCCGACTTATACCTTCTGATTCTACCGGATCTGAACTTTCATGAATACCAGCAGTATCAGAAAGGATAACTGGATATCCGGCAACGTCAATATGGGCCTCGAGTATATCCCTTGTTGTACCTGCATATTCAGAAATAATAGCAATATCACGCTTGGCCAAAAAATTAAACAGCGTTGATTTACCAACATTTGGTTTACCAGTTATTACAACGTGTAAACCCTCACGCAACCTTTCGCCTCGTCTATTATCATTTAGGTGCTCTTGTATTGATTGCACAAGAGTTTTCACTTCATTATTAATTTTTTCCAACTCATTTTTTTCTGCCAAAATATCTTCTGGAAAGTCTATATATGCTTCGATTTTGGATTGTATCGTTATTAATTTCTGCTTCCAACTGCTATATAGCCTCTCCAATTCTCCTGATATCTGCTTAATCGCTTGTTTAGCTTGCATTTTTGTCTCAGCATCAATTAAGTCTGCAATCCCTTCTATTTGCGTTAAGTCAAATTTACCATTTAGAAAAGCCCTAAGTGAGAATTCCCCAGGCCTGGCCATAACGAAAATTTTTGATAATTCCTCCAAGATTATTTTTATAATTGCCTTGCTTCCATGCATTTGTAACTCTATAACATCCTCGCCAGTGAAGCTGTTTGGGGCAGGAAAATAAATAATTATTCCATTGTCTATCAATTGATTGGAACCATCATATAAGTCAACTAAAGTAGCAAGCCTTGGTTTAACTTCTTTCTTAATGTTAAAATGATTTAAAGCTTTAAGTGCATCGTTACCTGAAATTCTAATTACTGCAACTCCTGACTTACCAAATACAGTTGATAAGGCGAAGATAGTTTCATTTTTGTTTGTCATTAATTTATATACACTACTTAGCAATTTAAAATACTTAATCTAAAAAATTTTTACTTATTTTGCTAATTTATGTTAATGCAGTATTAGTAAATATATTGTATAGAAAAACCGTCAGGTAAAAATATTTATTTTGAAAACTGATAATATGATTTATAATCATGAATACCGGTTTTAAACATTTTATGCTCAAGAAATTAGCTTGGTATTGGTTATTTATAGAGTTGATTAAAGGGTTTGTTATTACATTAAAATATATGTTTAAGCCAAAGGTTACTTTGAGATATCCTATGGAGAAGGGCCCGTTAAGTCCAAGGTTTCGTGGTGAGCATGCGTTGCGTAGGTATCCAAACGGTGAAGAGCGCTGCATAGCTTGTAAATTATGTGAAGTTATCTGCCCTGCCCAAGCAATAGTTATCGAAGCAGAGGAAAAAGAAGACGGAAGTCGTCGCACTACACGTTATGATATTGATATGACAAAATGTATATATTGCGGGCTTTGCCAGGAAGCATGTCCTGTTGATGCAATTGTGGAGGGTCCTAACTTTGAATTTGCTACTGAAACAAGAGAAGAGCTAATGTACAATAAGGAAAAATTATTGCGTAATGGTGAAGTTTGGGAAGACGCAATTGCACTCAGGTTAAAAAAAAATAGACCTTATTATTAATGTTCAGAGCTTATAACCCTGTTATCCATTGTGATTTAGGGGCAGTGCCCACCAGGGGTGGTGTCATCCCAGCGCTTGACACTGGGATCTATCTTATTTTCATCATGGACATTATTTTAACATATGTTCCTAGAATCTGTTGTCCATTGCATAACTTGCGAATATTTTTATACTTAGATCCCAGTGTCAGCTACTCGGATGACATCATAGGGGGCACTGGAATGAACACCAGATATTGGCTTTTACTGATTATACAGGAGGTATGACAAATGATAAAAGTCACTTTTTCAACTGAACAAAAAGTAGAGAAATATAGCTGTAAGGTTACCGATTTTAATATACTACAACCAGAGGTTTTAAAGGAAGCAGTTGCTTTAAAGATCAATGGTGAGCTATATGACCTCTCACATGAAATTGAATCTGATACAGAGATAGAGGTAATACAACTGAGTGACGAAGCGGGTTTAGATATAATAAGGCATGATGCTGCTCATATAATGGCGCAGGCAGTAAAAGAGCTCTTTCCTAATACTCAGATTACTATCGGGCCAACAATTCAAGATGGTTTCTACTATGATTTTGCTACAGATCGTGCCTTTACCACGGACGATCTTACTGCAATAGAAAAAAAAATGAAGGAAATTATAAAAAGTAACCACAGATTCGTCCGAGAAGTTTGGACTCGTAAGCAGGCAATTGATTTCTTTAGTGATATAGGTGAAAGATACAAGGTTGATATTGTCTCATCAATACCAGAAAACGAAAACCTAACTGTTTATAAACAAGGCAACTTTGTAGACCTATGTCGTGGTCCGCACTCACCATCAACTGGCAGAGTTAAAGCGTTTAAACTTATGAAAGTAGCAGGTGCATACTGGCGTGGCGATTCTAAGGGCCCAATGTTGCAAAGAATATATGGCACCGCGTGGAGAAATAAGGATGAATTAAATACTTATCTTAAACGTCTGGAGGAAGCAGAAAAACGCGACCACCGCAAAATTGCTAAGGATATGGACTTATTTCACATTCAAGAGGAAGCTGTTGGGCAGATTTTTTGGCATGAACAGGGATATACTTTATATAATGTTCTTGAGTCTTACATCAGAAAAAAGTTAATGAACAATGGCTACTTTGAGGTAAAAACACCTATTTTGGTAAGCAAAGAGCTGTGGGAAAAATCGGGACATTGGGATAAGTTTCGTGAAAATATGTTCATTATTGATGAATCTGAAAGTAAAAAGCTAGCAATAAAACCCATGAATTGCCCTTGTCATGTGCAGATTTTTAATTCTCACACCAGAAGCTATCGTGATTTACCGATACGTATGGCAGAGTTTGGCACATGCCATAGAAATGAAAGCTCAGGCTCATTGCATGGAATGATGCGAGTGCGTGGTTTTACGCAAGACGATGCACATATTTTTTGTATGGAAAAACAAGTGAATTCTGAAACTGTAAAGTTTTGTGACCTTTTAAAAGAAGTATATTCAGAACTTGGGTTCAATGAAATTTCTGTGAAATTTTCAGACCGTCCAGATACTAGATCAGGTAATGATGAAGTCTGGGATAGAGCTGAAAGAGCACTGCTTGAAGCAGTTAAAGAAGCAGGGCTTAGTTATGAACTTAATCCTGGTGAAGGTGCATTTTATGGTCCAAAGTTAGAGTTTGTTTTGAAAGATGCAATAGGTAGAAATTGGCAATGTGGAACGTTGCAAGTTGATTTTATTTTACCGGAGCGTCTTGGAGCTTTTTATATAGGAGCAGACGGACAAAAGCACCACCCTGTTATGCTACATAGAGCAATTCTTGGAACTTTTGAACGTTTTATTGGGATTTTGATAGAAAATTATGCAGGAAAATTTCCAATTTGGCTTGCTCCAACGCAACTTGCTATTCTGACCATTATAAATGAAGCTGATGGTTATGCTACTGAAATCAGCAATATTTTAAAAGAACAAGGTGTTAGAATTAAGACGGATTTGACCAATGAAAAAATTAGTTATAAGATACGCTTGCATAGTTCAAATAAGGTACCTATATTATGGGTTATAGGTAAAAATGAGATCATCAATAGAACTGTGTCAGTGAGAAATTTAGGGTCAGAAGAACAAGAGTCTTTTCCTTTGGAAAAGGCTACTGAATTGCTTTTAAAAAGTATTAATTTGAGTTAAGGGAGAAAAACTTGCAAGTTCAAAAGAATAATAAAAACAAAATTAATGAATTCATCACAGCTAAGGAAGTACGCTTAGTTGATCATAATGGTGAAATGGCTGGAATTGTGCCATTAAGACAAGCTTTGGAAGTTGCACAAGGTGTCAATTTAGACTTGGTAGAAATTGCACCTGATTCAACTCCTCCAGTATGTAAAATACTCGACTACAGTAAACAAAAATATGATGCAAAAAAGAAGGCAAGCGAGGCAAAAAAGAAACAAAGAGCATTAACTATAAAGAAAATTAAGCTGGGCCCCAATATTGATAATCATGACTATGAAACAAAGTTGCGTCAAACAAGAGATTTTCTTATATCTGGGCATAAAATCAAGTGCACAATGAAATTTAGAGGTAGAGAGCTTATAAATACTGAGGTTGGAGTGGAAAAATTAGAACGGCTAATTCGAGACACTGAAGATATTGCAAAGGTAGAGCTAGCGCCTAAAAGGGAAGGAAATCAATATTTTCTAACTCTGGTTGCTAAGTAGTAAAACGACTTAAAAGTGTAAGTTAAGTTACTGCCCTATCTTCAATTACATGACGAAAATGTCTGATTAGCCCTTGCACTGGCCAAGCTGCAGCATCGCCAAGCGCACAAATTGTATGTCCTTCTATTTGAGTTGTAAGATCAAGTAGCTTGTCTACTTCACCAGGTTTAATATTTCCTGCTACCATTCTTCTCATAATTCTCCACATCCATCCAGTACCTTCACGACATGGTGTACATTGCCCACAGGACTCATGCATATAGAAATGTGATAATCTTTCTATTGCAGATATTATGTCAGTTGATTTATCCATCACTATCACAGCAGCAGTACCAAGCCCTGATTGTACAGCTCTCAATGAATCAAAATCCATTTCAATAGTATCGCATATAGATTTTGGAATTAATGGTACTGAAGACCCACCAGGTATTACAGCAAGTAAGTTATCCCAACCTCCTCGCACTCCACCTGCATATTTTTCAATTAATTTACGTAGTGAAATTCCTAGCTCTTCTTCAACATTACATGGATTATTTACATGCCCTGAAATACAAAAGACCTTAGTACCAGTATTATTTGGTTTACCAAGAGATGCAAACCACTCTCCTCCGCGATTTAGGATATCTGGAACCATAGATATAGTTTCAACGTTGTTTATTGTAGTGGGGCAGCCAAAAAGTCCAACACCTGCGGGAAATGGAGGTTTCATGCGAGGAAACCCCTTTTTTCCTTCAATGGATTCGAGTTGAGCTGTTTCTTCCCCACATATGTAAGCTCCTGCACCCCTATGGATAAACACATCAAGATCATAACCTGACTTGCAGGCATTTTTTCCAATTAAGTTTTCTTTATAGGCTTCCTCAAGTGCTTTTTTTAGAACTAAATGTTCATTATAAAATTCACCCCTGATATAAATATACGCAGCTGATGCGCTGATCGCTCTGCCAGCCAGAAGAATTCCCTCAAGTAGCTTGTGTGGCTCATATCGTAATATGTTCCTGTCTTTACATGTACCAGGTTCTGACTCATCTGCATTGACTACTAAATATGCTTTTGGAGGATTTTTAGGCATAAAGCTCCACTTAAGGCCAGTAGAAAATCCTGCACCCCCTCGACCTCTCAAGCCAGATTTCTTTACTTCATCAATGATTTTTTCTGATCCTAAATCCAGTAATTCCTTTGTTTTTTGCCAACTACCACGTTTTTTTGCACCCTCAAGTAGTGGTGTTTCTTTACCATTTAAGTTTGTGAATATTTTGTCCTGTTCTTTTAGCATGCTTTTAAGATTCTAAGTGATCCCGACGCGATTCGAACGCGTGACCCACTGATTAAAAGTCAGTTGCTCTACCGGCTGAGCTACGGGATCATTTTATTTTTCAGCTATACTAAACAGTAATATAGTTTTTATCCATTTTAATCAAACTAAAATTTTCATGTGTGGTTAAATAAATTATATAATGTACTGTATTAGTGATAATTTAATTAAAAATTTTTGAAGGAAAACTTCTTGTTAATTCAAAGATTCATTTGGTAAAGCTGACGTACAACTCTAAAAAGATAGAGAATTATACATAAATGCAGAATTTGCGCACTATTTAGCAATAGCCTCACAAATAAATATTTCTTGCATTTCAGCCTGAGTGATTTATGCTTTAAGCAAAAGTTGGGGGCATAGCTCAGCTGGTAGAGCATCTGTTTTGCACGCAGAAGGTCAGCGGTTCGATCCCGCTTGCCTCCACCAAACAATACACGAGAAAAGGGCGGTTAGCTCAGTTAGTAGAGCATCTCCTTTACACCGAGGGGGTCGACACTTTCATCACTGCCATTAAGTTAAGGGAAAGAGAAGTTAAGATTGGACAAAAAATTTGAAGTGATTGATAATTATGGTAAATACTAGGGTGAATTTTTAAGAAAAGGGAGTCTGAAAAGTGCAAGTTATTTAAAAAAGTAATAATTGCAGGTTATTTTGCAAAGAATGTACTAATACAATGATACTGAAAAGATATCTTGAATTTAAAACACATGTTTTCTAGCTCTTTTCTGGTAGTTGAGTGAACGAATATCAGATATCTTATGACGATTAACTCTTCTCCCTTTTCTCACCACTAAAGTGTTCATCAAAAATAACTGTGATAGTCGATACATAATGCAGTCTATGTCTGACTCTGTAGAAAAAATATCAAAGGATAAGTTTTTAATCGCATTAAATGAGACAGATTTATTGATGCTTTTTTTTAGTTTACTATTCTGTGAGCTCAATGTCTCTTCATCATCTTCTATCATGATACTTTCTAGATTACTGATGAAGATAGTTGACCAAAAATCCTGCTTGATAGTTTCAATACTTTTTCCTGTGAAATTCTCTAAATTTAATCTTCCCTTCAGCCTAGAAAAAAATGTTTCTACTCCCCAGCGCAAGTAATATAATCTCTCAAACTCTTCAACTGTAAAACGTTTCTCATCTAATAGAGATGTAACTATAGTATTTCCCAAAGCAAATGATAAAGGTATAATAAAGTATTTGAGTTATAATGGCATATAGTGTGGATTTAAGGGAAAAGGCAGTATTGATGATAGAAAAAGGGAAGACAAAGGTTGAGATAGCAGAGCTCATGGAGATAGGAATAGCAACTCTGTACCGCTGGTTAAAAAAGAAAGCTGATGGTGAAAGCTTAAAGCCATCTAAAAACGGTAGCTTTATTCGAAAAATAGACCCAAAAATACTCGAAGAATATGTTACAAAGAATCCAGATCATACTCTGGCAGAGATGAAACAAAATCTTGGATTTGGAATAAATTCAATTTGGTATAGACTAAAACAGCTAAAAATTACTTTAAAAAAGTCACACTATATCAAGAGCGCAATCAAGAAGATAGGCAGCAATTTATTGATAAAATCTCAAAAATAGAACATTCCAGCATCTTATATATAGATGAAGCAGGAGTTGATAATAAGTTATACCGAGAATATGGACGTGCTCCAAGAGGAAAGAAAATTTATGCAGATATTCCAGGGAGAACTCGAGAGAGAATCAGTATAGTAGCCGGGTGGATTGGAATGAGATTTATTGCACCAATGACTTTCAAAGGTGGGTGTGAAAAAGAGGTATTCAATATATTGTTGGAGAAGATGTTATTACCTAAATTGCCACTTGGCACAACCATAGTTATGGATAATGCTACATTTCATAAGACCACTAAAACAAAATCATTAATAGAGTCTTTTGGCTTTCATGTGCTGTATCTTCCAACATATTCACCAGATTTGAATCCCATAGAACACTGTTGGCATACCATCAAAAGCCGCCTCAGACCTCTAATGTATAAATGTACAGACTTACAACTTTTGGTTGGTAATACCATAATGGAAATTTATCCATTCATTTTAGAAAATACTATAGCTAATCACTTCAATTTCAACTTTTTCTAAAGTATCACAATTATGCTTTTGATACCAAAATCCATTACTGACGGAACAAATAAGAAACATTACAAACTCGTTTAATAGTAGTACTGGAAATATTGACAATAAAATTACACAAAACATCTTCAAGTAAACCTATGGTATCGTAGATACTATTGCGTAAAGTATTGTATTTGATATATTGCCACAACCTTTCAACAGGATTCAGTTCCGGTGAATAAGGAGGCAAGTATATGATGGTAATGTTTTCCTGAATTTTCAAACTTTTTGATCTATGCCAACTTGCACAATCCATTACAAGAAAGGCTTCTTTCGTGCCTAAATCTTTCGACATCTGCTCCAGAAATATATTCATACTATAGTGCACCCATTTGTCTAGACCATTTTTTTAAAGTGATCCGATTTTTAAAATGAATATGTTGATAAATACGTCGACACACATTTAAAGTATTTATCAATATATTCATTTACTGTTTATGATAATAAAGATCAGCAGGAACTTTATAATTTAGAGTCTGATGTAGCCTTCTATAGTTATACCAACCAACAAAGTCATTTATTATAAGATTCAAATCTCTGATACTATTTGGTCTATAATAATATATAGCTTCTTGCTTTAAAGTTCTCCATAAGCGCTCAACAAATATATTGTCGAAGCAACGTCCTTTATGGTCCATACTGATTTTAATATTAGCATGCTCTAATTCCGTAATAAAGTTGTAGCAAGTAAACTGTACCCCTTGATCACTATTAAAAATCTCATGTTTACCTTGTTTTAGAGCTTCTTTGAGAGTATAAAGGCAAAATCCAGCATCGAGATATGGTGATAATGAATGAGCAATAATATAGCGACTATACAAGTCCATTATTGCCACAAAATAGACAAACTTACCTTCTACCATAATATATGTTATATCAGTAGCCCATACCTGATTAACTCTACAAATAATCAAATCTTTGAGTAGATAAGGATATATTTTATGCTTTTTTCTTTAATACTTGTATTACATCTTTTCTACAATACAGCCCACTAATCTTCATTTTTCATAATTCTTAAGATTTTTGCGATTGACTACTACCCCACTCGCTATGATTTCAGCAGTAATTTTACGATATCCATAACGGCAATCAGAAGCCAAATATACTTCTTGAATCAAATTTGCTACTTCACTTTCGTTATTAATTATAGGCCTATAATATAGGCTAGATCTGCAAATCCCCAATAAATCAGCATGTTTCCTAATTGACAGATCAGAATCTTTTTCTATAAACCTTACTCTATCTTTTTGCTTATTTCAGTAATTTTTTTCAAATAGCTATTTTCCACTGTCAATTCTCCTATTACTTTATGTAAACTTTCTATTTCTTGCGCTAAGATTCTTTGTTTTCTCGCACTTTCACTTTCTTCAACAAATAGGTCTTTTAACCTTGCCAATACTCTATCACGCCAATCATATAGATTTGTTGATGGTATTTTATATTCACTACATATCTCAGCTGTGCTTTTTTGATTTTTTATTGCTTCCAAAGCTATCTTTGCTTTTAACTCTGGTTCATATTTTTTTTTGTTGCCATTCTTTTACCCCTTTACCTTCCTACTCGGATCAACCATTTTTTTGTCTAGTTTATGGGGTGCGTTATACCTATTTGTTGCTATAGTTGTCTTTTCTCGTCTATCTTATTTTGCCACCCTGCTGCAATGAGGGGTAGGTAAGACCATTTATTATTTTCACTACGTGACTTTTGCTCTTTTGAATGAACTTTAGTTTATATCTCCAGCAATGACAAGCGCGTTATCTTCCCTTAATCTCCCACCGCTTTCTTGCAGAAAAAGCCTACCGAGTGAAGTTTTATATTTATTAATTCCAGAGTAAATTATTCCATTGTATCTTCCGGCAGCAAGATATGCAAAACCTAGTACCGTTGAGCCAAGGGAGCGTAGATTATTATTGTCAAGTGGTAATTTATTTAACAAATTACCACTTATGTCTATTATTCCCCCTTCACGAGCTTTCATCCGCATTTTTACATGGCGAGATTTGAAATCTTCAAGAAAAGCTCCTTTCTTTTCCTCTGCCCAGAAAGTTTCTCTAAGCGCTGGAGCATCAATCACAGCTGCTACAACTCTGTTTTTATGAATGAGACAAACTGATACTGCAAAATAAACCATACAACTAAAAAGGTTTTCCTTGCCTTCTATAGGCATAATAAACCAAGTATAACCGCCGTCTTTTAGATCTTGGCCCACATCGTCTTCAAAAATAAAGTCATAGTTCTGGTTGTAGTTTTTCAAGCAATCGTATATAAGTTGCTTGGATTTTGAATAAGTTTTATTGATAAAGTCTGCTGACTTAACGCTTGAAATTTGCAATTCATTAAAATCACGTATAAGCTGCTTGGAGGCACTGCGTACAGAATCAAGCATCACATTGATTCGTGGTGATGAAATGGCCATTTACTCTTTTACTCTTTCGTAATAGCTGTTATCAGGAGTATGTACTACAATTTTATCCCCTTCTTTTATAAACTGAGGCACGTTAACACGTATTCCGTTTTCCAAAATTGCAGGCTTATAAGAAGCAGTAACAGTCTGCCCTTTGATAACAGACTCTGTTCCTTTTACAGTTAGTGTAACGTGATCAGGCACATGTGCAGAAATTATTTTATCTTGATAAGTTACTACTTTAATTTTCATATTATCTTGCAAATGAGCCTTCTTTTCCCCTAATAAGTCTAAATTTATAACAATCTGCTCGTAACTACTTGGATGCATAAGATTTACGATATTCCCTTCAGTAAAGAGATAAACATATTCCTCTTCATCTAAAATTGCCCTTCTGATTGTTGCATCAGAGCGGAATCTTTCATAGTGCTTTGCTCCAGTTTTGATATTTTTCATTTCGGCTTGTATGTAAGCACCACCCTTACCAGGTTGAGTATGCATAATACTTATAACCGAAAACAATCCACCGTTATGTTCTAGTACCTGACCTGGCCTGATATCATTAGCCCTTTCTGCCATAATTACACTTTTAATTTGGTCTGATTATTATAAATAACTTTATACAAATATCAAAATTTTTATTGGCCAATGAATTCTGGCATGTTGATTACTATATACCTTTCCTTCATGTTGATGTATGGAAATACTTCTTTAGTAAAAGATAACATAATGTTTTTTTTTGTGCTGATAACCAAAATTTCTAATATATCCCCCGAGCCGAAATTATTCACAGACTTCACATAGCCATATAATTCATTACTCTCTAGTCTTACTTCCATATTCACAAGATCATCTTGGTAAAATTCATCCTCATCATTTAACTGTGGTAGCTTATCTCTTTCTATATATAACTTTTTATTTCTTAAAAGCTCTGCTTCATTACGGGAATTCACACCGCTAATTGTTGCTATTACTAAATTATTACTGACAACAGACACCAAGCTTATTTTATAATTTTCACTTCCGATTATTAGTTCACCATATAGGAAAATATTTTCGGGCTTTTCAGTAAAGGTTTTTATTTTGACAGCTCCTTTGATTCCATGGGGAGAAGTAATTATTCCGAGGCATATATTCATATTAATATGATAGTTGAAATCAGCTTTTTGTCCATAGAATTGACAATTTACTGAATTAACATACAATTAATATTGTAATAATTATAGCGGGTAATGTGTGAGTTCTATCAGTAATCAAGAAAGGCAAAGTATTATAAGTAGCTTAGAAAAAATCAACTACAAGCTAAAAGGTGAATCTATAAAACTTGATGATACAAAGGAATCTATAATAGTAGCACGTCGTAAACCTGTTGTTGAAGGGGTATTAGAACATCTACGCAACCCTTCTACTACTAACTGTAATGTTATGATCGATGCAGAAACTGGATTTGGTAAGACTTACGACATTGGAATACTGAGTCATGTGCTAACCCAAGCAGTATTTCATCATCTGGTTTCAGTACCAAGCAGTGATCTAGTAAACCAAGCTAAAAAAATGATGAGTAGTGCATTTACTGTAAACATTAGGACACCTAAAACTGCTGAGGAAATTAAAAATGCACTGAAGGCAACTAAACCTACAACAATTATAGTGACACATGACCTGTTATTACAGCAAGAAAATGATCGTAAATTTAAAGACCAAAATACCAAGTTGTGGATTAGTGTTGATGAAGCAGACAGTATTAACAAGCAGCAGGATTTTGAGAACATGTGCAAGCTTGATGAGAAATATCTTACGACTTACCTCACTGCAACACCAAAGAGAAGGATTTTAAATAGATGCGGAAAAGTTATCAGCCCGACAAGATTGAGTAGACGTTGTATTGCAAACGCTATCGAAACAGCAAGTGTTATTGCAAAAACCAATAGAAGAGCAAATTTCAATCAAGCGTTTGCAGTTAATGTTACTACCTCCATAATATCTTTAGCTATATTGTTTCCTATTATAAATAGTAATGTTGCTGCCGTAATTGGTCTCACTTCAGATTATTATCTGTATTCTGCTTTGATTGGGCAGCTATACTATACAATTTCTATGTTTATATTTGGTATGGTAATGTTGCCAGTTTGGTGGGTGCTAACTAAAGCAACTGGAGTGGAATCAAGAGAACTGCTCTCTAGATTTCTTGCTAACGTGCGTAGCTTATTTACTAGAGAAAAATCCAGTCCAGCTCATGAGTATGTTGAAGAAAGCGAAGAAGTTTTTAATTACAGTAAACTTGTCGATAAGAATGATTTATTAACTTCTATAAGATGGAATGTGCAAAGCCCAATTGGAGAAAGTGCTCTGCTTTTAGCTGATGATGTAAATAGTATAGTTAATCTTAACTTTGCGTTGCAGGGTAGAGATAATTTAGTATATGAAGGTAGCACACGTTATAAAGTGTATAATAAATTTCAGCCTGAAGGAATGTCATATCAAGACTACAGGCTCCAATTACGTCAATTAAACTTTATAAACTGCGTTAAAAAGCAACATCCTAGTTTGACAGAAGAGCAGATATCTGAATTAAAAGAAAAGGTGGATTTCAGTAGTACTGCTGAATATCTAAAATATAGAGTAATGCATTCAATGATCGATCTTACTCTCTTATATTTAATGAAGTGTGATAATATTACCTTAGATAAAAAAAGAAGAGAAGGTTTGATTGGATTGATAGAAGATGTTAAAAAGAATGTTAGAACCACTAATGATAATAATATTATAAGCTACCTAGAGAGAAAAGGCTTTAGTGAGCAATTTGCTAGAGATGAGCTCTTACTGCAAATAAAGACAGTAATTGAAGCACTGAGTAAAAGTGATAATGAGCAATGCAGCTTAATAGTTGATAATTTGCGCTTAAGCAAAGAGCTCCATGACCTCATGGAAAGAGAGGAAGGTATACTACATAGTCTCATTGATTTCTGCAAACAAAATAAATTATCTTTGCAGGAATTGGGAAAAATGATCTTGATATTGGAGAAAACAGACTCTTTTCAGCGATAATACGTAATCAGATAGGTGGATATCGAACTCTTTATTGTGATTATGAAAAAAGAGATTTTGATTCATTGGCTAAATATGCGTTGACAACGGTGATAGATGGATCGAAAGGTCGTGGATTTGATAGTGAATATAATCATGTTGCATCAATATTTGCAGATTCGGTTAGTCAGTTCAATAATCCATCTGAAGCCCTACAGAATCTTGGAAGAAATAGAGAGCGTAATGAGAGCAGACAATCATGGTTTTTCGCTTCTGCAGGTGAAGAAGTTGAGCTATTTGTGAATAAGATCTTAGCAAATTTTAAAAAGGAACCACAGAAATTTTGTCAGAAAGTTTTGTTTCCAGCTACTAATAAATACAATAAGTTGCTAAAAAATAGAATGGGAGAAGAACTTGGAAGAAAAATAGAAATCTATATTAGTAAAAATATTGATGCATTAGGAAATGTTGATGATTCAGCTCTGAAGAAGTTTTCTAGTGATTTGATAAAAGAAACGTATGAAAAAGTTCATGATATAAATGATTTTGATGTCAAAAAGACAGAACAAGATTTACATAGGATTTTAAAAAGTACAGAGGCATACCTTCGTTCATATGAGAACAGAATTAAAAACAACGGTAAATTATCTTGCACACGCTCAGCTTTATTTTCTGTGGGGAGTGCTATAACAAAGGTAATGTATTATCTTTGGGCAGGGTTTGACTATTTAGTCTTTTTGGCTAAAGCGTACAATATAGATAAATCTGGAGATACCAGTGCAAGAGCGTATGTACACATAATAAGAAACTGTCACTGTGAAAGTAGTGTGAAGGAGCAAAATGTATTGGTCCATGCATTAGAAATTGCCAAAGAACATGAAAGCAGTTTCAAAAGAAATAGTTTGTACGAAGACAATGAGGATAGATGTAAAGAAAAAATCATCTCATATTTTCAATCCAAGCAATATATACGTGCATTAGATAGAACAATTGCTCAAATTGAAAATGAACACTTAGCAGCAATTTTGAAAGCTGTAGGCTACAGAGGTGATACTGATAAAATGGCACAAGAAATTAAAGATTTTTTATCTGATTTAAAGAAATTAGACTGTGTGAAATTTAGAGAAAAGTATTATCAAGGAGATTTATATCAAGAAAGCAAATTATGCAAAATCAATGATCAAATTAGTATGATAATTGATGAAGTTGTAATACCAAAATCCATTACTGACGGAACAAATAAGAAACATTACAAACTCGTTTAATAGTAGTACTGGAAATATTGACAATAAAATTACACAAAACATCTTCAAGTAAACCTATGGTATCGTAGATACTATTGCGTAAAGTATTGTATTTGATATATTGCCACAACCTTTCAACAGGATTCAGTTCCGGTGAATAAGGAGGCAAGTATATGATGGTAATGTTTTCCTGAATTTTCAAACTTTTTGATCTATGCCAACTTGCACAATCCATTACAAGAAAGGCTTCTTTCGTGCCTAAATCTTTCGACATCTGCTCCAGAAATATATTCATACAATCAGTGTTTACATATGGAGCAAGTAGGCTAATTTTCTTACCACTTCTTGGATTTACCGCACTTTAGATATAGAAATTTTGTCTACCAATTTTCATTTTAACCTGCGTTCTGACCCCTTTTTAAACCATCCGTGTCCGATTTTTGAATGAGTCCCAAATCGTGATTCATCAAAAACACCTCCCTTTTAGGGTGGAAATTGACTATTTTATTGAAGTATCTTTTAAACTCTTCTTGCTTGTTTTTATCTTGTTTATGGTCCATTGGCCTCGGTGTTATGTAAGAAAATTTCATCCTTTGTATCTCACGGTGCACTGTTGATTTGCTGATGTTTAGGGCAAATTCCTCTGAGATTTTTATTTGTACTTCCTTAATAGTAATATTTGGATTTCTTTCTACCCATATTTCAATTTGCTCACGTTGATTTTTGTTTAATTTGCTTTTTCTTCTCCGCTGAAACGGGGCAAATAATTTTTCTACTCTACCAAATTTTAGATGCTTTATCCATTCAGTCAAAGCAGTCCTTGAAATTTTACATATTCTTGCCACAGCGCTTATACTACTTTCTTTTCCTGCTATCACCGCTTGTAACTTTTGAAACATATGCGTTATTTCTTACCTTTTAACATTTCTTTCGCTAAATTTACAACTCTTTCGTCTAATAGTTTTGACCTTAATGCCATTTATACCTCGCTATTTCACTTACTCTAGTATGACTTTTTCCCCATTATTCTCTATCTGTTCTTTCTATAGCGGGAATTGGTATTAGCAATAGGAATAGCAGTTGCAGTTTGTTGTCTTATTGCAGCTACAATTACGTACTGCTATAGGCCTAAAAGCTTAGTTGAGGATAATCAGGTCAAAAAGGTTATGCAGACAGAAGAATGTCAGTCTAAGTAATAAATATAGTAGTCTATCATTTAATAATTTATTATAATTATATTGATTATTAATAGATAAAAACTTGGTAGACTACGAAAAAATATTCTTAAATAAAATCAAAGATATAAAAGAAGAAGGGCGCTATCGTGAATTTACGCATTTTGCGTCATTACCTGGCAAACTTCCCTATATTATGGATTATGAAAGAAATAGAGAGGTTATTGTCTGGTGCAGTAATAATTATCTGGGAATGTCACAAAACGATAGTGTCATTGCTGCTATTCAAAATTCATCTCTTGGTGCTGGAGGAACAAGAAATATATCAGGTACAACAAAGGAAGTTGTTGAGCTCGAGAAATCTTTGGCTGACTTGCATAAAAAAGAAGCTGCTTTAACTTTTGCTTGTGGCTATCTTGCCAACCAAACTACACTTAGTACTTTATCGTCTGTTATTCCGGGCGTGGTAATTTTTTCAGATGAGAAAAACCATTCTTCAATGATAGAAGGTATAAAATCAGGAAAAAGACCGAAGCACATATTTAGGCATAATGATGTTGATCACTTAGAGCAGTTGCTAAAGTCTATAGATATAAAAACGCCGAAAATAATAGCACTTGAATCTGTATACTCAATGGATGGTGATGTAGCACCGCTTGAAGCGATATGTGATCTAGCAGATCAGTATAATGCAATTACCTATTTGGATGAGGTACACGCAGTTGGCATGTATGGACCGCGCGGTGGCGGAATTGCAGAAAGAGAAGGTTTGATGGATAGAATAACTGTTATTCAGGGTACATTATCAAAGGCTTTTGGAGTGATGGGTGGATATATAGCGTCTTCAAAGAGCTTGGTGGATGTAATAAGAAGTTCAGCCCCAGGATTTATTTTTACTACTGCTATGTCGCCCGTTTTAGCAGCAGCAGCAAAGGCAAGCGTTGAGCATCTAAAATCAAGCAACATTGAAAGAGAAAAGCAGAAGCAGGTGGTTGAGAAAGTAAAAGACTCACTGAGAAATGCAGGAGTGAATTTTATGCAAACAGAAACTCATATAATTCCAATCATAATTGGCGATCCTGAGTTGTCCAAAAAAGCATCAAAATTGTTATTTGATGAGTATGGAATATATGTACAACATATAAATTACCCAACAGTTTCAAAGGGGAATGAGCGCTTCCGTATTACTCCTACGCCTTACCATACAAATGAAATGATAGAGCATTTAACAAAATCTCTTGTAAAAGTTTTTGAGAAATTGTCTGTTTGTGTCTGTTGTTGAGTTTAAAGTTGCCAAGAATAAGGTATCTATTTAAAAGCATGGTTAATGTACAAAATCAGTGCTTTATTTCTTATCATGAAAGTAGCTAACACTGGGATCTATAGCTCACACAGGTAAAGTTTACTCTTTTGTCATCCTATGGCTTGACCATAGGATCCAGTCTAAACAATCTGGATTCTAGTGTCACGTGCTGGAATGACACTTTATAGTGCACCCATTTGTCTAGACCATTTTTTTAAAGTGATCCGATTTTTAAAATGAATATGTTGATAAATACGTCGACACACATTTAAAGTATTTATCAATATATTCATTTACTGTTTATGATAATAAAGATCAGCAGGAACTTTATAATTTAGAGTCTGATGTAGCCTTCTATAGTTATACCAACCAACAAAGTCATTTATTATAAGATTCAAATCTCTGATACTATTTGGTCTATAATAATATATAGCTTCTTGCTTTAAAGTTCTCCATAAGCGCTCAACAAATATATTGTCGAAGCAACGTCCTTTATGGTCCATACTGATTTTAATATTAGCATGCTCTAATTCCGTAATAAAGTTGTAGCAAGTAAACTGTACCCCTTGATCACTATTAAAAATCTCATGTTTACCTTGTTTTAGAGCTTCTTTGAGAGTATAAAGGCAAAATCCAGCATCGAGATATGGTGATAATGAATGAGCAATAATATAGCGACTATACAAGTCCATTATTGCCACAAAATAGACAAACTTACCTTCTACCATAATATATGTTATATCAGTAGCCCATACCTGATTAACTCTACAAATAATCAAATCTTTGAGTAGATAAGGATATATTTTATGCTTTTTTTCTTTAATACTTGTATTACATCTTTTTCTACAATACAGCCCACTAATCTTCATTTTTTTCATAATTCTTAAGATTTTTTTGCGATTGACTACTACCCCACTCGCTATGATTTCAGCAGTAATTTTACGATATCCATAACGGCAATCAGAAGCCAAATATACTTCTTGAATCAAATTTGCTACTTCACTTTCGTTATTAATTATAGGCCTATAATATAGGCTAGATCTGCAAATCCCCAATAAATCAGCATGTTTCCTAATTGACAGATCAGAATCTTTTTCTATAAACCTTACTCTATCTTTTTTGCTTATTTCAGTAATTTTTTTTTCAAATAGCTATTTTCCACTGTCAATTCTCCTATTACTTTATGTAAACTTTCTATTTCTTGCGCTAAGATTCTTTGTTTTCTCGCACTTTCACTTTCTTCAACAAATAGGTCTTTTAACCTTGCCAATACTCTATCACGCCAATCATATAGATTTGTTGATGGTATTTTATATTCACTACATATCTTATACCAATTCCCGCTATAGAAAGAACAGATAGAGAATAATGGGGAAAAAGTCATACTAGAGTAAGTGAAATAGCGAGGTATAAATGGCATTAAGGTCAAAACTATTAGACGAAAGAGTTGTAAATTTAGCGAAAGAAATGTTAAAAAGGTAAGAAATAACGCATATGTTTCAAAAAAGTTACAAGCGGTGATAGCAGGAAAAGAAAGTAGTATAAGCGCTGTGGCAAGAATATGTAAAATTTCAAGGACTGCTTTGACTGAATGGATAAAGCATCTAAAATTTGGTAGAGTAGAAAAATTATTTGCCCCGTTTCAGCGGAGAAGAAAAAGCAAATTAAACAAAAATCAACGTGAGCAAATTGAAATATGGGTAGAAAGAAATCCAAATATTACTATTAAGGAAGTACAAATAAAAATCTCAGAGGAATTTGCCCTAAACATCAGCAAATCAACAGTGCACCGTGAGATACAAAGGATGAAATTTTCTTACATAACACCGAGGCCAATGCACCATAAACAAGATAAAAACAAGCAAGAAGAGTTTAAAAGATACTTCAATAAAATAGTCAATTTCCACCCTAAAAGGGAGGTGGTTGTTTTGATGAAGCACGATTTGGGTCTCATGCAAAAATCGGACACGGATGGTTTAAAAAAGGGGTCAGAACGCAGGTTAAAATGAAAATTGGTAGACAAAATTTCTATATCTAAAGTGCGGTAAATCCAAGAAGTGGTAAGAAAATTAGCCTACTTGCTCCATATGTAAACACTGATTGTATGAATATATTTCTGGAGCAGATGTCGAAAGATTTAGGCACGAAAGAAGCCTTTCTTGTAATGGATTGTGCAAGTTGGCATAGATCAAAAAGTTTGAAAATTCAGGAAAACATTACCATCATATACTTGCCTCCTTATTCACCGGAACTGAATCCTGTTGAAAGGTTGTGGCAATATATCAAATACAATACTTTACGCAATAGTATCTACGATACCATAGGTTTACTTGAAGATGTTTTGTGTAATTTTATTGTCAATATTTCCAGTACTACTATTAAACGAGTTTGTAATGTTTCTTATTTGTTCCGTCAGTAATGGATTTTGGTATCAGCTGTGCTTTTTTGATTTTTTATTGCTTCCAAAGCTATCTTTGCTTTTAACTCTGGTTCATATTTTTTTGTTGCCATTCTTTTACCCCTTTACCTTCCTACTCGGATCAACCATTTTTTTGGTCTAGTTTATGGGGTGCATTATATAAACCAGCAATGACCATACCAACCATTATACCAATGAAAGCACCTACAATTATGGATGAAACTACACCAATTAATTGTCCTATTTTTGAACTAAGTGGTACTTCTCTTTCACGTCTAACAAAATTTGGCCGCATTCGCCTTCCCGCTCTTCTTCGTTCTCTCATTATTGTATATTCATCCCTATTTTCGGAGAGATTTAGTGATACTTCACTTGGCTGCATTTGTTCTCCTGGTCTTCTTATATTTTCACTCCTGTTTCCAGAGAGATTCAATGACGCTTCTCTTTCTCTAACAAAATTTGGCCGCATTTGTTGTTCTCTTGCCCTTCTTCGTTCTCTCATTATTATGTTTTCCTCAAAGAGGTTTAGTGGTACTTCTCTTTCACCTCTAATTCTAACATGATTTAGCTGTGCTTGTTCTACTAACAACCTTATTATACTTTCTATTTCATTTAGCGGTGCTCTTCCTCCAATATCCTTAATTGCCTTCTCAAATTTTAATAGCGACTTGTTATTTAGTCTGACATTATTCTGAGAATCACAAACAATAACCCAATCTAAAATTTGCTTTTTTTGACCACCATACTCTATATCATCATTAATGTGTTCCTTTAGTTTTTTAATTATCTCTACTGCTCTTGTTTCCATAGTTTCTATGGTGCTATCTTCATTTTCTACGAGTATATTGAAAACAATTCCTAATAACTCCTGCTGGAAATCCTTGCGTTCTTTAATATTCATAATTAGCCTCAACTTTTATATGCTATTTCACCAAAGTAATTTTACCAAATAAGTAATATACAGTACAGATAAATTCAATTTATTCGTTTAAAAATTTTCTTACATTAGCCTATCTAAGTTATGTTTTAGGATGTAAAAGCTTCTTACTTTAATACTTTATTAAAGTAAACCATATATGGATTGCTATTTAGGAGCAGCTGTTGTACTTTAATCAGAAGGTACAGTAATGTAAGAAGGAGGTACTTTATGTCTTTAAAAAATGAAATTTCTGAGTTGATAGAGCAACAGCTTGGCATTAAATATCATGACAATTGCTTAGCTTACACTATCCATAATTCGGCTGCAGGTGAAATATCCGATTCTATTGCTCTTTGCATAGTTGGCTGTGGCGATTGTGAGATTAAGTATCAAGGTATTGCTAATTCATTTAACATAACGAAAGAAGAAATTAACCAAAGTAATATAGAAAGCATAAAAAATAAGATAGAAAGTGAAACTAGAAAAGAAGGTAGTGAATTTTCCGAGTTGATTTCTAGAATGGATCAATCGCTGAAAGAACAAAGTGAAAAGTCTATTATACAGATTTTAAATTCATCTGCTGAAGAGATGTTAAGGAGTTTTTGTGGTAGTTCTATACAGAGAACAGAGGATAAAGAAGTTAGTCTGTCCTCTGCTTCACATGAAGAGCCTGCTACAGAAGATTCGGAAACTACTATTAATTCTGATCTTTTATCAATTTAACCAGCTCCTCATATAAATTTTTTCTGTACCCAAGCTATATGTTTGTGAGAGGATAGTAAGCACTACATTTTTCTATTTCCATTATAACAGATTCGTCTATTTTCATGATGATCTTACTATTTGTACTCTGTCTAGGACTAAGCAATAGAAATAGTAGGATAACAGTAGTCAACCAAGATTCCAGCATCACGTACTAGGATGATATAAGTATCATAATTTACGATTAGATTGACATAGGGTAAAGAGTAAATTAAAAATTAAATAGATCTTTTAATGCAGAATAAATGCCTATAGAAATATTGATGCCCGCTCTTTCCCCAACAATGAGTAAAACTGGAGGAAAAATTGTAAAGTGGTGTAAAAAAGAACAAGATAAAGTTGAAATAGGTGATGTAATCGCTGAAATTGAGACTGATAAAGCCATAATGGAGTTTGAATCTGTCGATGAAGGAGTTTTGGCAAAAATTTTAGTGTCGGAAGGAACAAGTGGCGTGCCTGTAAATCAACTGATAGCTCTAATGTTAGAGGAAGGGGAAGATAAAAGCGCACTTGATTTAGCTTCTGCCATCAATACCAAGGTTGAGAAGGAGGTTGGAGCCGATTTTTCAGTATCATCGAACCCTTCGATTTCATCTAGCTCTTTAATGTCACCCCAGTGCGTGACACTGGGATCTAAAAAAGAGGATAGAGCAACAGAAAATAGAATAAAAGTAAGCCCCTTAGCTAAAAAAATAGCTCAAAATGAAGGTGTTGATATAAAGCGATTAAAAGGTACAGGTCCATATGGTCGTATCATCAAAGCTGATGTATTAGAATTTTTAGATCAAACTAAAAGCTATGATAGATTTGAGGAAAATACAACAGTTGAAGTAAGTAATATGCGCCAAGTGATAGCGCAGCGCCTAGTTGAATCTAAGCAAAATATTCCACACTTTTATTTAACTGTAGACTGCCACGTTGATAAGCTAATATCTCTCAAAAATGAGGTTAATTCAGCAAATGAGAACAATAAAGTAACAATTAATGACTTAATTATAAAAGCTGTGGCTTTCAGCATGAAAAAATTTCCTGATATAAACTCATCGTGGATAGATACTAAAATAGTAAGATACTCAAATATAGATATCTCAATTGCTGTAGCGCTTGAGGATGGACTGATTACTCCTATAGTAAAAAATGCTGATGAAAAAAGTGTTTTATCTATATCAAAAGAAGTGAAAGATTTAGTAAATAGAGCAAGATCTGGAAAATTAAGGCCTGAAGAATTTCAAGGAGGAGGGTTTACCATTTCTAATTTAGGCATGTTTGGTATAAAAACTTTCAGTGCTATAATCAATCCACCACAGTCTTGCATTATGGCTGTCGGCGCATCTAAAAAACAACCAGTTGTCATAAGTGAAAAAATAGAGATAGCAGAGGTAATGACAGTTACTCTCTCTGTTGACCACAGAGCAGTTGATGGAGCACTCGGAGCAAAATTTTTAAATGCCTTTAAGTACTATATAGAAAACCCTGCGGTGATGCTTCTTGAGCCTTTATTATTATAATAAAATTAATACCTCTTAGTTTATACTTTTGTTAGTTAATAGGTTTAGAGGTAAAATATGACTTATAAAAAGATAGAAAAACGTAGTATATCTTTTGATGCTACAAAATCAAAATTTTCAAACGATAGGTTTCAAATAGATTCCTCATCTAATTAGTCAATAGATACCATTGGTAAAAAATTTAAGTATGAAGTGAAACTTCCAGGTGTTATTCACACTACAACAAGAAAAAATAATGTTGGAAGCGGATTAAATGAGTTGGATCTAAGAAAGAAAAATGAAAACTCTTTCAAGACACCAATAAAGAATATTGAAGAATCAGATAGTAAGAGAAACCAAAGTCATTTGCTGTTTCAGGAGGACGCATTTCCAGAACTACCAGCATGTGCATATAAGCCAGCACTGCTGCCAAAACCATCAAAAGAAAAAATAAAGGAAGCTGTAGATAAAATGCGCAATAATAGAAAAGCTCATAATTCTGCAAGTGTTGAAAATGGTGTTAGTTCAGACAGGTTCAAAGTGCGCCCGTTCTTATGTAGTGATATAGATGGATATGTAGCTCCTGACAAACGTGACCGTAATCTAGAAAGGTGTAGGGTTACACATGATAGCAGTAAGCTTGAAGCACAAATGGAAAGAAAGCATGGGTTTCAATCAGATCCAAGTGTTAAGCATGTAAAGGCTGATACTGTAGTATGTTCTATTACTAAAGGTCATGACAAAAAAGGCGTTAAATCTGATTTCTCATATACACAAGAGCCTACATCAGAAATGTCTAAGGTCAATGTGAGAGAATTAGCAAATAGGTTCCGCGGCTAATCATTATTGGATTTTTCTAATAACAATTGCTTAAGATTTTATAAACTGTGCATATATAGTATTTTCTAAAATGAATGGATAAATTTCCATTATGGTATTACCAACCAAAAGTTGTAAGTCTGTACATTTATACATTAGAGGTCTGAGGCGGCTTTTGATGGTATGCCAACAGTGTTCTATGGGATTCAAATCTGGTGAATATGTTGGAAGATACAGCACATGAAAGCCAAAAGACTCTATTAATGATTTTGTTTTAGTGGTCTTATGAAATGTAGCATTATCCATAACTATGGTTGTGCCAAGTGGCAATTTAGGTAATAACATCTTCTCCAACAATATATTGAATACCTCTTTTTCACACCCACCTTTGAAAGTCATTGGTGCAATAAATCTCATTCCAATCCACCCGGCTACTATACTGATTCTCTCTCGAGTTCTCCCTGGAATATCTGCATAAATTTTCTTTCCTCTTGGAGCACGTCCATATTCTCGGTATAACTTATTATCAACTCCTGCTTCATCTATATATAAGATGCTGGAATGTTCTATTTTTGAGATTTTATCAATAAATTGCTGCCTATCTTCTTGATTGCGCTCTTGATATAGTGTGACTTTTTTTTAAAGTAATTTTTAGCTGTTTTAGTCTATACCAAATTGAATTTATTCCAAATCCAAGATTTTGTTTCATCTCTGCCAGAGTATGATCTGGATTCTTTGTAACATATTCTTCGAGTATTTTTGGGTCTATTTTTCGAATAAAGCTACCGTTTTTAGATGGCTTTAAGCTTTCACCAGCAGCTTTCTTTTTTAACCAGCGGTACAGAGTTGCTATTCCTATCTCCATGAGCTCTGCTATCTCAACCTTTGTCTTCCCTTTTTCTATCATCAATACTGCCTTTTCCCTTAAATCCACACTATATGCCATTATAACTCAAATACTTTGTTATACCTTTATCATTTGCTTTGGGAAATACTATAGTACTCTATAAGAGAAAGAGAAGTGTGACAGCTTCTCTCTTTCTTAACCACTTGCTGAAGAACGTTTATCTTCTGTGGCATCTGGTGATGGAGCAACTAATCTGCTCAAAATCTCATCTTTTGGTCCCATATCATAAATAACACCATCTGACATGATAATCACTTTATCAACTACGGATAGTAACGGTAGCTTATGAGTAATGATAACAGTGGTAGTATTTTGCTCTCTTGCAACATTGATTGCATTAATCAAGCGCGCCTCTCCATTACTGTCTAAGTTAGCATTCGGTTCATCAAGCACTAAAAGCTTAGTATTACCATAAAAAGCCCTTGCAAGTCCAAGAAGCTGTTTTTGGCCACCAGAGAGTATTACTCCTCCAGGTCCTCCTATTGTTGTATCATACCCATTTGGTAAGCTCAGTATTAATTCATGTATTCCTGCAATTTTTGCTGCTTTGATTATTTCTTCAGGATTTGGGTCTGGTCTCATGCGAGCAATATTAGCTTTAACACTAGTGTTGAACAACTCAATATCTTGAGGTAAGTAGCCAACATAATTACCAAAATTTTCTCGATTCCAAGTGTATACATCAGCACCATCTAGTCTGACTACACCAGATATGGGTTTCCATACACCAACAATTAGCTTGGCAATGGTGGACTTACCAGAAGCGCTTGCGCCAATAACACCAACTACATCCCCTGGTTCTATTAAAAATGATATTCCTTTTACTGTTGGATTATTACTCCCATAAGGAGTAAAGAATACTCTATCAAATTCCAACTTCCCTTCAGGCTCTGGTAGAGCCATAGTTTGCTCTCTTTTTGGTGATGTTAGGATAAGTCTTTGCAGCCTGCCATATGACATTTTGGCTTGATTTAAAAATTTCCAAGTATGAACTGCTGCATCAAATGGAGCCAATACTCTACCCATCAAAATTGAGGCAGCAATGATACTACCAGCAGTTTTGTGAGCTGTGATTGCGAGTAATGCACCTGTTCCAATTACTGAAATTTGGAGAGTCGAGCGTAAAAACTTAGTAATCCCAGTAATCACATTAGAACGATTCTGCGCTGTAACTTGCATTGCACGATTTTGATCATTCCGTTTACACCAATCAGAAACTATAAATTCTGACATACCCATAGCTTCAACCACCTCTGCATTTCGTGTTGCAACATCTATAGCATTAATATTAAGTATAGTTTCTTCATTGGTTTCTCTCAATATACGCTTAGTAGCAAGTTCATTCCATACTGCCATTGAAACTAATATAATAATTCCGGCAATAGCTATAAACCCTGTAGAGGTATGTATCATAAAGATGAAAACAAGGTAAATTAACGACCATGGAGTATCAAATAGTGAAAATATACCATTTCCTGTAATGAAATTTTTTATTACCCCAAGATCTCGTATTGCTTCACCGCTGGAAGTTGAGCTCTGCACTGATGTTAGCCTAATTGACCTTACTATTAGGTCTGGTGTTGCAGTTTTATCAATCCAGTCGCCAATTTTTGCCATGGCTAAATATCTACAAGTTTCAAGCATTGCAGAACATGCAAACGCAGATAAAGTAATAATCGTCAGCATAACTAATGTTGATACACTCTCGCTCGATATCACTCGATCAAGTACCTGAGAAGTATAGAGTGGCAAAAATAACATCAACGCATTAATCCCCGAACTAAACCAGAAAATGAACCAAAACGCACTCTTGCATTTCTCTAGACAAGTGTATAGTATACTTTGCTTTAATTCTTTTCTTATTGATGGAGTAATTTCCACAATCTTCCTTTTAACTTAACTATATGCACCATATATAACTTTTATTTCAAAAGTATTAACAGCTATTGCCTTACCCTATCGTTAATATAATAAAATGTTAACATATGCGAATAGGAAAACATAAACTTTTTTATAGCAAGACTATCTAATTCCTTCTCTACTATAATCTTATACGGTAGCCTTGCCAATTGTTCTATGTTTTCCTTATCTACTACTCAATGACAGTTTACTAGAATGCTTACTATCACTCCTCTGAAAGTTGATGCTATCAGAGTCAGTGATTACAATCTACATCTATTTTCCTCTTTCTATATGATCAGGAAGTATTACATATTCCAATGATCTAGCTGTAATTGCTCTTCTTCTCACACAAGATGGACTTGAATATACCCTTGGTCTATATCTTTCGAATTTAAAACATTCAACAGTAATCCCCTCCTCAAAGTTAGAAAGTATTAGAGATGGAGATTTACTCACTTCCTTATCACTTACAGGATTATTTGCACTACCATAACTCACATGACGCGCTGCACTATGATTGTTACCACACTCTTCTCTTGAGGTTGAATCGCTTGGATTAAAAGGAGTCGAAAATGTTGAATACCCATTGGTATCACCAAATCGTTTTATCAACCCACAGTTTTCTTCATTCATTTTTGTAATATTCTCTTGATTAGCACCTTCTGATAAGCTTGATGAAGCAATAAGATCTTCTTTTTTTCTTACTAAAGATATTGCCTATTTTTAGCTTGGTTGCAACATTCTTGAATTTGTTTTTCGGAGCTTTTGGTTTAATTTCTGGATGCTCATTTATAGTAATTACACATGATGGATTATCTAACTTGTCCATTGTATTTTGCACTCTACTGTTGCGTCTTGAATACAGACTAAGTTTTGCTGTTAAATCATTCAAAACAGGTGAACTTTTTCTACCTTCTAAAGACTTATTCGAACATGGTACTGCACTACCACCCCTACTCATTTTCTGAGGAGAAATATTGAGTTTGTCTTTACTCTCTAATCTAGTTTCATGCGTAAACTTGTAAAGTTCATTTTCCAATCGTGAAATATCTTCTGCATTCTTTATTAATAGTTCCAATATTGAGTTGTATTCCTCCAAATCATGATCCCCTACTTTTGTCTTAGCTAACTTTCCTGTAGCCTCTTCAATTCTGTTCATTTTTTCAGTATAGTTTTCTATCTTACGTTTAACAGGTTCTTTTTGAAGGCCAATCACTAAGTTGTATAAGATAAGTAAAAATGATATCGAAGAAAATGCAATGGAAATCCAGGTAAGAATTTCTTCCTTTTCAGGTTTTGCATTATTATACTTAACGCAAACAGAAATAATCACACTTGATATTGACATGGCCAGATTATAGTAGTCTAGAAGCTTTTTGCTTCTTTCTTGATCTTCCATATTAAGTATATCATATTTCCTTTTTTTGTTTTCCCTTATTTCATAAAAGAAATCTAAAAATAACCTCAAGATATTTGTGTCGCCATGTTTAAAAGCATAATCTAAAGCTGTTTTTTTGCATTATCCTTTATATCAAAATTTATCTTCTTATTTACAGTTTTCTCTCCGGTGCTGATTGTTAGGTAGAATAAGGCTTTAATAGCTTTTTCCCTTAAGCGCTCATTTTGTTTACGCTTTTCTAAAACCAACTTTTTCAAAAATTGACCTTGCTTAAAATCCTCATTTATAGTTTTTTCAAAATCATTATCACTCATTACAAGATGGTGTAATGCTGTTCTTCCAGATTTAGATACAACATTTAACATTTTCTTATTATAGGGGTAATGATTATCTGTCATAAATATTCTATTAACTCAGCATTAAGGCTCATGGCAGCTAAATGTAGAGGTATAAGCCCTTGAATGTTTGTGTTAAAAAGTGGTACTGTGTTCCTAATAATTGACTTAGCAATACTTTCAATAACATACTGAGAGAGTCCTATGTCGTCGGCAAGAGCAGCCATGTGTAACGGTGTATTGTCATTTTCATCATATAACACTTTGATGCTAGCAGCCACCTTTTTACCTACAAGTTCTTTTGACACAAATTCAAGACATTCCTTATTGCCGCTCAAAATAGCTGCAAATAACAACTTTTTTTGTGTATTTTGTTCTAAAAAAATACCCTTTGGGCTTTTTTTTACCAAATACTTAACGCATTCTACTCTTCCACTGATGATAGATAAGTGTAGTAAAGTTTGTCCATCCTTATTTTTCTTACTTAATATTTCTCCCACTCTCTCTTTTTTAAAAAGGTGCTCAAGGCATGATTTATTACCAACACGTGCTGCCATATGAAAGACGGTGTCACCGTTGCTATTCTCACGCAAAAACTCTTGATAAACGTCAAATTTCTTCTCTTCCAACTTTTTTTCTATCATGCTTAAAAACGATAAATCAAGTTGGGCAGCAAAATGTAAAGGAGTGTTTCCTTCATTATTACTCTTATTTACTTGCATGCTTCTGTCTATTAATAGACTCACACATTTTTTTCTTAGTTCTGTTTCTGTATTACTCGATAGAGCTAAGTGTAGGGCCACATTTCCTTTGCGTGTTTCTGTGCTTAAATCGTAATCAGGAAATTTATTGAGTAAAAATGTTAGACAATCATACTTCCCGTACATTGCAGCTAAATGTACAAGATCTCTTCCATACTCACCTTTGGATTGAAGTATTCTATTTCCTATATTTTCATAAAATAGCTCTATACAATATGTATTACCATGTATAATAGCAATGTGTAAGGGGGTGTTACCTTGTTTATTCTGAACAATTTTTGCACCTGATTTAATAAACAATTCTATTAGCTGTTTATTTCCATGTTTTGCAGCTATATGCAATGGGGTGTTACCATCTACATTTTCTTGATTAATTTTACTTTTTAGTCTACCTAAAAATTTTAGATGCTCTATAAGAAAATTTATGCCATTTTCTTGAGTTTCTGAGTTACCTGCAATCTTATGAAAAGGATTCTCATTATATTTATTTTTTAAAAATTGTACTTGATTATCAATGAAGAATTTTATGCACTCAGTATTTCCAGATCGCACAGCATAGTGTAATGCGTTATTTCCATATTTATCTGTTTTAATTTTCTCGCTATCAAAAATTCCTTTTGCTGTCAATATTTCTTTTAAATATTCTAGGAGTTTAGGACTTCCGCTTCTGGCAGCATAGTGTAACTCAGTTTTATTATTGGTAGTGCAACTAAAATCTACTTCATTTTCTATGAGAATTTTCAAGCATTCTTTATTGCCAGATTTAGCTGCATAGTGTAGTAGTGTTTTGCCATCTCTATCTTTATTCCTTAATGCTTCTTCAATGTCAAAATTAGAATTTTCTATCACAAAACGTAAAATATCTTCTTTACCCAACTCAGCTAAATAATGTAGAAGTGTTTTATCATTACTATCTGCAAAATTCTCCAGTTTTGTAATCAATTCTTTCTTCATACCAAGAATTAGAGATACAGCCATTTTAATATCACAATTCCTATTTTTCTTTTGTTGTCTTTCCCTAATTCTTTCAATAGCCACTGTTAATAGCGAAGAACCATCATTACTTATTATATTCCATCCATCTTGACAAAATTTTTCAGCTAATGAATCACTTATATTTTCTTCTAAAATCCTGCTTTTTATATAATCAAGATTATTAGTACATATATTATAGTTTTCTTCTTGAGTTACTTTATTAATATAATCATATATGATTATTAGGTCTTGCTTATTGACTTTATCTTCTGAATTGCCTTGTAATAAAGAGAGGTCTATCTCACTAATTGCTCTGGCCATACCAATGGTTCCCGCAACAAATAAACCCGACCTGAGTGTCTTTGCGCTTGTACTAGATTTAGCTTTCAAAACATTAGTAACTGTGTCAAATTTATTTTTGAACATACTGTACCTCATAAATAATAATGCCGGTAGTGAATAAGGCTTTAGTAGATACCACTGTAATTTTTAAGCCTACAAAAATTCACCAGCGGCCGCATTATATAGTAGATAATTTTTTGTGCTAGTAATATTTTTCTAATTCCCACTTTGGCCTTGGTGCAAAGTCAAGAGATTCTATATAATTTTTCTGTAACCTTTCAATTCCTGTCCATCCAACCATTACCGCATTGTCTGTACATAGGTTGCTTGGAGGAGAAAGCACGTTCAAATCTATGTATTTTTTCAATCTCTCCTTCAGAAAATTATTTGCTGCAACTCCACCGGTAATTACAAAATCATTGATTTTAATATTTAAAGATGCAGTGATATCAATAGCATTTCTGACTCTATCGAGTAATATGTCGCTAATACACTCTTGAAACGAAGCACACATATCGCAAACATCTTGCTTGCTCATTGCAAGCTCTTTAACTAAGTTTTTTACTGCTGTTTTAATTCCAGAAAATGAGAAGTCACATCCAGAACGTTTTATCATTGCTCTTGGCAGCTTAAATCTCATACCATCACCTTTTTTAGCTAACTCTTCAATCAATGGACCTCCAGGATAGCTTAGATCCAGCATCTTAGCAATTTTATCAAACGCTTCACCCAGCGAGTCATCAAGTGTTTTTCCAAGTTTAATATACTTACCTACATCCTGTGCAATTAAAAATTGACAATGGCCACCCGATATAAGTAGGACTAGAAATGGAAATTTAACCTCATATAGCAGCCTAATAACTAATGTGTGTGCCTCTAAGTGATTAACTGCAATAAACGGTTTTTGTGCTACATGCGCAATTGCTTTAGCCATCATTGTACCAACTATTAGTCCACCTATGAGTCCTGGTCCTGATGTTGCTGCAATTGCATCTAGATCACAAAAGTTAAGGTTAGATTTTTCTATAGCGCTTTTTACTAGACCACTTAAATGCTTCATATGAGCACGTGACGCTATTTCAGGTATTACCCCACCGCGTTTTTTGTGCTCTTCCTGAGAAAGAATTTCGTGAGCAAGGACTTGCTTATTACTATTTACAATTGCTGCTGCAGTTTCATCACAGCTTGTTTCAACAGCTAATATAGTTCTCATATATATTTGAACTCTTTAATTGTGAGAACTATAACTTGAAATGTTGAAGAAGTGAACTTTGTTCTGTTAAGCTAATTATCATCTCCAAATATAGAACCAATTTTTTTACTCCCAGAGGAAAATTTATTAGTCCAACTGCTTTGTACTTTGTTTATATCTTTAAAGGCAGTTTTATTGCTATACTCCTTTACTTCTTTATCTATTATCTTCATTATTTGTGGATCCAGGCATCTCTTTTTCCACTGGTTAGTAGCAAGAAATACTCTGTTTAAATCTTGACTGCGAATTAGATATTCTTTATCTTTAGGATAAACTTCCTGAGCCCAAGCAAACAGCTCAAAATAGCGTGCGAATAACTCAGACGCACGTGATTTTGGAGTTTGGTAAACTTGTATCTCCTTAAATATAATTTGACCAATAATTTTTTGTACCAGAATATTTGACTGCTTTAAGTTCTGCTCAATATCCTGATAAACTTTATAGAGAAATTCTTGCTCTAAGCTTAAGTTCAGTTCATTTTCAACCATATGTGAAAGTTCATGTACTATTATGTAAGGATTTGACCTTCTTAGTACAATGACATACTTATTTAGACCAGAGGATCGAATGGTCTTACACACTCCTTCTTCCATATCCAATAATCCTTCTTGACATATTTCAAATGAAAGTCTATTTTGCTTTATTAGTGACAAAGTGAGGTTTAATGTATTTCTAAATTTCTCAAATTGATGGAGATATTCGACATATTGTATTACGTTTTCACCACTTCCTACCTGAGTTGCTTGTTTTATTAACTTCGTGATTAGCATGTTTTATTATTAAAGGAATTTTCTTTATACTCAAGAGTTATAAAGTGTTTTCAGGAAGTATAGCTAAAGTAGTTTAAGTTCACTGACATCCCACTACTGATTAATAGCCAAGAGGTATCAATTCAGTATGACTTAGGAATGTTGTAAGTTGAAAATGTGATATAAAAGTGCAATATCAAATATATTCTACTAAAAATCAATCAAATCTTCACATGTTTGTTCTTCATAAAAGAAGTTCAATGTTATTGTAGTACCAAGTTTTGCTTCACTTTGAATGTTGAAAGTCCCACCCATTAACTCCACTAATTTCTTGCTTAGAGGTAATCCGATACCTGTGCCTTCGTTTCTATATCCCGAATCTGCTTGACCAAAAACGGACATAACTTTATATATGTCCTGCTGCATTATTCCTATCCCATTATCATGAAACTCAATAGTTAATAAATTTTTTTCTATATTCTCTTTAACAACCATTCTTATTAAACCACCTTTAGGAGAGAACTTGATTGCATTTGATAACAAATTTATTATAACTTGCTTCATTCTTTTGGGATCGGCGATAACTAATAATTGTTTATCAGATATCTCTTTCTTTAAACTAATACCTGTTTCTTTTAGTTTAGGTGATAACATTTTTAAGCACGAATCTATTATCTTATTCAGATTAAACTTCACTTTCTCTACTGTTAAACTACTTGATTCAGCTTTAGAAAAATCGAGCACATCATTAATCAAAGCAAGTAAATGTGTACCAGCATTATATATATCGTCTACGTATTCCTTGTATTTAGAGTGATCTACCGAACCTAAAGTTTCATTTTTGATAAACTTTGCAAATCCAATAATAGCATTAAGAGGTGTACGCAACTCATGTGTAACACTTGCAAAAGATTTTATCTTATTTGCATTTTCTTGCTCTAATGCCTCTTTAACCCTTTGTAATTCAATATTAGTTTTATGCTGCTTGGCTAGCATTTGGGTATTGGAAAAGTGCAAATAAAGCATTATTAGTATTAAGATAACCAGTAATAAGCCCATTAATATTGAAAATAGACTATATACCATAATATAAGAGTCATTATAGCTTTGAATGATCTTCAAAAAAAATGAAGGCTTAATGTCATCTTCATGAAATATAGGGAAAGTAGAAGTTAATGTATTTCCTGTAGCGTAAAATATTTCTTGATTGCTTAGCAATTTATCAATTTCATCATTTGTAAGCAACTGCTCATAGTCATGACCTTGAGTATTAAAATTACTGAAAATTACTCTGGCATTTTGATCATACAGTATTAAGCTAAAATTTCTTACTTTGCTTACTGATTGTAACAATTCAGCACGCAATTTTACCAACTGGTTTATGTAATCAAAACTGTTATATTTAATATGATGTTTTTCTATTAGTAAATAATGATATTTTTTTATTATACTATTTTCCAATAGATCTTTTAAGTTTGCATTTGCATTACGGTAAAAAGAAAGAAAATTATTCTTTAATGAATAACTGCGGTATATTGTGCCCAATAAAACCACAAAAATTAATAATAATAGCGAGATAATTTTTGTATATCTATTTGTTTTTAGTGTAGTAAAAATTAATTTACTTAATTTATACATATTCTTCTCATTGTGAAATAACGTCTTTTATGGTATTAATAAAAAATTAGCATATCATACTTTTATGACAATTTCTCCTATCTTGCCAGTTTATTCTCCTGTTAACATAAATTTTTCTTATGGCAAAGGTATTTACTTGTATGATATCGATAATAAGCGCTATATAGATTTTAACTCTGGAATAGCTGTTAGCAGTTTAGGTCATGCCAACCCACGATTAACTGATGTCCTAAAATTACAAGGAGAAAAACTATGGCATATATCAAATACCTATAATATATCTACTGCCAACAAATTTGCAGAAAATTTAATAAACAACAGCTTTGCTAATACTGTATTTTTTGCAAATTCTGGATCAGAAGCAGTGGAATGTGGACTTAAAATCGCTAGGGCCTATCAAAATGGAAAAGGTAATAAAAATCGCTATAGAATTCTAACATTTCATGGTGCATTTCATGGAAGGACATTTTTAACTTGTGCAACAAACGATAGACAGAAATTTTCTGAATTACTGAATCCTTATATTGACTGGTGTGATAACATAGAGCCCAATATTGAGAGTGTAAAGAAAGCAATTTCTAATGGCATAGGTGTTATATTAATAGAACCAATACAGGGACAAGGTGGTATTAAAGTAATGAGTGAAGTCTTCATGAAAGAGCTAAGAGAACTATGTAACGAAAACGACATACTGCTATTTTTTGATTGCGTTCAGTGCGGTGCTGGCAGGACAGGAAAGTTATTTGCATATGAACACATAGGAATTAAGCCTGACATATGTGCTCTTGCAAAAGGAATAGGAGGAGGTTTCCCTCTGGGGGCTTGTCTTGCAACTGAAAAGGTTGCTAAGTACATGGCGGTCGGTATGCATGGTTCTACTTTTGGTGGTAATCCACTTGCAACTTCAGTAGGTAATGCTGTATTGGATGAATTGCTCAGCCCTGGCTTCTTAGAAAATGTTGAAGTTAGAGGTAAGTCTTTAAAAAACAAACTAGAGGACTTAGCAAGCAAGTTTCCAATTATAGAAGAAGTGAGAGGGAAAGGGTTGATGCTAGGAATAAAAGTAAAAATGAATAACCAAAAATTTGCAGAAGAGCTAAGTCACCGTGGTTTACTTACTGTTGGAGTAACATCAGATAATGTTCTAAGAATCTTGCCTCCACTCATTATCACTGAAAAAGAGATTGATGAAGGCATTGAAATTCTCACTCAGTATTTATCTGAAAAGTTCTAGTTAAAAACTAAACCTTCCTGCTCACTATAGTATTTTCTAAAATGAATGGATAAATTTCCATTATGGTATTACCAACCAAAAGTTGTAAGTCTGTACATTTATACATTAGAGGTCTGAGGCGGCTTTTGATGGTATGCCAACAGTGTTCTATGGGATTCAAATCTGGTGAATATGTTGGAAGATACAGCACATGAAAGCCAAAAGACTCTATTAATGATTTTGTTTTAGTGGTCTTATGAAATGTAGCATTATCCATAACTATGGTTGTGCCAAGTGGCAATTTAGGTAATAACATCTTCTCCAACAATATATTGAATACCTCTTTTTCACACCCACCTTTGAAAGTCATTGGTGCAATAAATCTCATTCCAATCCACCCGGCTACTATACTGATTCTCTCTCGAGTTCTCCCTGGAATATCTGCATAAATTTTCTTTCCTCTTGGAGCACGTCCATATTCTCGGTATAACTTATTATCAACTCCTGCTTCATCTATATATAAGATGCTGGAATGTTCTATTTTTGAGATTTTATCAATAAATTGCTGCCTATCTTCTTGATTGCGCTCTTGATATAGTGTGACTTTTTTAAAGTAATTTTTAGCTGTTTTAGTCTATACCAAATTGAATTTATTCCAAATCCAAGATTTTGTTTCATCTCTGCCAGAGTATGATCTGGATTCTTTGTAACATATTCTTCGAGTATTTTTGGGTCTATTTTTCGAATAAAGCTACCGTTTTTAGATGGCTTTAAGCTTTCACCATCAGCTTTCTTTTAACCAGCGGTACAGAGTTGCTATTCCTATCTCCATGAGCTCTGCTATCTCAACCTTTGTCTTCCCTTTTTCTATCATCAATACTGCCTTTTCCCTTAAATCCACACTATATGCCATTATAACTCAAATACTTTGTTATACCTTTATCATTTGCTTTGGGAAATACTATAGTATAAGCGCTGTGGCAAGAATATGTAAAATTTCAAGGACTGCTTTGACTGAATGGATAAAGCATCTAAAATTTGGTAGAGTAGAAAAATTATTTGCCCCGTTTCAGCGGAGAAGAAAAAGCAAATTAAACAAAAATCAACGTGAGCAAATTGAAATATGGGTAGAAAGAAATCCAAATATTACTATTAAGGAAGTACAAATAAAAATCTCAGAGGAATTTGCCCTAAACATCAGCAAATCAACAGTGCACCGTGAGATACAAAGGATGAAATTTTCTTACATAACACCGAGGCCAATGCACCATAAACAAGATAAAAACAAGCAAGAAGAGTTTAAAAGATACTTCAATAAAATAGTCAATTCCACCCTAAAAGGGAGGTGTTTTTTTTGATGAATCACGATTTGGGACTCATTCAAAAATCGGACACGGATGGTTTAAAAAAGGGGTCAGAACGCAGGTTAAAATGAAAATTGGTAGACAAAATTTCTATATCTAAAGTGCGGTAAATCCAAGAAGTGGTAAGAAAATTAGCCTACTTGCTCCATATGTAAACACTGATTGTATGAATATATTTCTGGAGCAGATGTCGAAAGATTTAGGCACGAAAGAAGCCTTTCTTGTAATGGATTGTGCAAGTTGGCATAGATCAAAAAGTTTGAAAATTCAGGAAAACATTACCATCATATACTTGCCTCCTTATTCACCGGAACTGAATCCTGTTGAAAGGTTGTGGCAATATATCAAATACAATACTTTACGCAATAGTATCTACGATACCATAGGTTTACTTGAAGATGTTTTGTGTAATTTTATTGTCAATATTTCCAGTACTACTATTAAACGAGTTTGTAATGTTTCTTATTTGTTCCGTCAGTAATGGATTTTGGTATAAGGATAAATGTGAAAGAGTAGCTAAAAACATAGAGGCTGAAGCAGTGCTTCTGACTGATCCAAATTCAATTTCGTGGTTATTAAATTTAAGAAATGAAAGTGCTGAATATACTCCTTGTATATTGGGTCGTGCTATATTGTATAAAAATGCCAATGTTGATTTATTTATTCAAGATAAAGAACATTCAACTATAGAAGCAAATTTTGATAACCATATAAATGTTTTTGATATTAGTGAGCTAGAAAATTCACTACATAAGTTAAATTTGGTGGTGATAGATCCAAGCACGACTCCAATGAGCATTATGAATGCAATAGATCCCTTGTATAACCATTATTTAAATGAAAAATCAGCTTCGGTGTCATTCCAGTGCTTGACCAGAAATAAAAAAGCATGGATCCCAGTGTCAAGCACTGGGATGACAATAAGTAATGAAAGAGGTCTAATAGAAAATAAGCAGATAATTGAGAAGGAGGATCCTTGTTTGATTCACAAAGCAGTAAAAATCAAACTGAAATAACTGGAGCTATAAGTGCGCACATCAAAGATGGAGTAGCAGTTATAAATTTTCTATATTGGCTTGAAAACAATATTGACAGTGAAATTACTGAGCTTGAAGCTGAAGAAAAAGTTTTAGAATACAGAAAAGAGCAGAATTTGTTTAAGCAACCGAGTTTTCGAACAATTTCAGCATTCAACGAGAATGGAGCAATCATTCATTACCGTGCAAGCAATAAGACAAATAAAGTCATTCAAGAAGATGGGCTGTATTTAATTGACTCTGGTGGTCAGTACCTTGATGGCACAACCGATGTTACAAGAACTATAGCAATTGGTAGTCCAACCAATGAGCAACGAGCTCACTACACAATAGTATTAAAAGCTCACATTGCGATAGCAAGTGCGGTCTTTCCTTCTGGCACTACTGGTGGAGAATTGGACATATTAGCGCGTATACATTTATGGAAATTTGGAATGGATTACATGCACGGTACAGGACATGGAGTAGGAAGTTACCTTTCGGTACACGAAGGACCGCAAGCAATATCAAGAGGAAATAAAGTGGAACTCATTCCAGGCATGATACTTTCTAACGAGCCTGGTTATTATATTCCAGGAAAGTATGGAATAAGAATTGAGAATCTGATGTATATTGAAAGGCGAGAAAACGTCTTTTTAAGCTTTAAACAATTGACCTCTGTTCCTTATGATAAAAAGCTAATAGATATACAAATGCTTACTGAAGATGAAGTTAAATGGATAAATAGCTATCACCAATTTATTTATAAAAATATAGAAAATGGCATAAAAGATAAGGAATGGTTAAAGAGAGTATGTGAACCTTTAAAATAGTTAATTTGTCATTTAATCAAGTATTAATATAGTTGTTCTTGTATTGTTTTTAATTAAAAACAATATATAATATTAGTTTCAAAGAGGTGTAATTATGACAGATAAAATGCAAGATGATGAATTTATGAAGCAGTACATTGATACTTGCAAACAGCAAATAGAAAAATTGGCAAGCGACCCTAATTTGCTTCAACAGACCTTAAAGCCATTCATGCAAATGTCTCAGCAACTTATGGCTGGTGGTATGCTAGAAGGAAATATGCCTAGCATCATACCTGATATGGGTGGTATGGATATCAACAAGATGATTGCTCAGATGAAGGAAATGTATGATTACATAAAGAGTAATCACAAAGAGCTCATGGGAAAAGATGCTTCACAAATTCAAGAGCTTGATGATTCCAGCAGAAGATTGAGAGCCTTGGTCAAGAAATTGATAGAGAAAGTTGAAGCTAAGTAGTATTTATTCATATCAAAGAGCTATAGCAGTAGTGAGGTTGCTCTCATTCCAATTTTAAATAAAAGGCATAAGTATTAAAAGAAAAACTCTACAAAATGCTTTCATTCCTTAATAGGGATTAAGATGGTTTCGAAGTTTATTCAGGGGCTAGTAAAGGGTGTATAATTTTAACAATAAAGCAATACTTGATGCTTTGTTAGAATATTATGGTATAAATAGAGAAATTGAAGAAAGTGACAAATCTAATACTGTAAAAAATTTATTGAATCGTTTCACAAAAGAGAATCTTAATTATTTCACACATGCAGCTCCTTGGCTAAAAAATCTTGTACCAAAATTAGAAGGTGATACTCAAGAATTGAGACAACCTTCTACGTTACAAGCATTATCAATTGCACGAATAGTTAGAAGTCGTACTGAGCTACTTTTTAAATTATTTTCATCTGCCAAAAATGGTGATTTAGAGGCAGTGAAATACCTGGTAGAAAGAGCAGAAGTAGATGTTAATGCACAAGATATGTTTGAATTCACTCCTCTAATATTTGCTGCTGAAGATGGTCATTTGGATGTAGTAAAGTATCTAGTAAAAGAAGCGAAAGCAAATGTTAATGCAAAAAATGAATTTGGGGGAACTGCTCTAATGTTTGCTGCTAAAAATGGTCATTTAGGTATAGTAAAGTGCCTGGTAGAGGCAAAAGCAGATGTTAATGCAAGAATCGAACAGAAAAATCTGTCAAATCAGAAAGAAACACACAAATTTAAGTTTTTAGTAATTTTCAAGTATAGTTGTAGAGGGAGCGCCTCTGCAGTTATGATCGACATTTTCAATGGTGCCTAAGTGCCCGTATGCAAGCATGGTCTTGGAAGGAACGGTCAAATCATTGATGGAGTCATTTAGACTACCTCGGTTAGGAGATTGTACTATCAACCGTTCCAAGCTGAAGCGTTTCCCTGTAACAAATTATATGTAGGAGTTAGCATGAAAAAAGCAAAAAGTAAATTAGAAATAGTGAATCCTAATGCAGCAGGAATAGACATTGGTTCAGCTGTACACTATGTGTGTATACCTGAAGGAGGAGATGAGCAACGCGTTCAGAAATTTGGTTGCTTTACTGAAGACCTTCATAACCTAGCACAGTGGTTGAAAAAGTGTAAAGTTATACCAAAATCCATTACTGACGGAACAAATAAGAAACATTACAAACTCGTTTAATAGTAGTACTGGAAATATTGACAATAAAATTACACAAAACATCTTCAAGTAAACCTATGGTATCGTAGATACTATTGCGTAAAGTATTGTATTTGATATATTGCCACAACCTTTCAACAGGATTCAGTTCCGGTGAATAAGGAGGCAAGTATATGATGGTAATGTTTTCCTGAATTTTCAAACTTTTTGATCTATGCCAACTTGCACAATCCATTACAAGAAAGGCTTCTTTCGTGCCTAAATCTTTCGACATCTGCTCCAGAAATATATTCATACAATCAGTGTTTACATATGGAGCAAATAGGCTAATTTTCTTACCACTTCTTGGATTTACCGCACTTTAGATATAGAAATTTTGTCTACCAATTTTCATTTTAACCTGCGTTCTGACCCCTTTTAAACCATCCGTGTCCGATTTTTGAATGAGTCCCAAATCGTGATTCATCAAAAAAAACACCTCCCTTTTAGGGTGGAAATTGACTATTTTATTGAAGTATCTTTTAAACTCTTCTTGCTTGTTTTTATCTTGTTTATGGTGCATTGGCCTCGGTGTTATGTAAGAAAATTTCATCCTTTGTATCTCACGGTGCACTGTTGATTTGCTGATGTTTAGGGCAAATTCCTCTGAGATTTTTATTTGTACTTCCTTAATAGTAATATTTGGATTTCTTTCTACCCATATTTCAATTTGCTCACGTTGATTTTTGTTTAATTTGCTTTTTCTTCTCCGCTGAAACGGGGCAAATAATTTTTCTACTCTACCAAATTTTAGATGCTTTATCCATTCAGTCAAAGCAGTCCTTGAAATTTTACATATTCTTGCCACAGCGCTTATACTACTTTCTTTTCCTGCTATCACCGCTTGTAACTTTTTTGAAACATATGCGTTATTTCTTACCTTTTTAACATTTCTTTCGCTAAATTTACAACTCTTTCGTCTAATAGTTTTGACCTTAATGCCATTTATACCTCGCTATTTCACTTACTCTAGTATGACTTTTTCCCCATTATTCTCTATCTGTTCTTTCTATAGCGGGAATTGGTATCAATATATTGTTGGAGAAGATGTTATTACCTAAATTGCCACTTGGCACAACCATGGTTATGGATAATGCTACATTTCATAAGACCACTAAAACAAAATCATTAATAGAGTCTTTTGGCTTTCATGTGCTGTATCTTCCAACATATTCACCAGATTTGAATCCCATAGAACACTGTTGGCATACCATCAAAAGCCGCCTCAGACCTCTAATGTATAAATGTACAGACTTACAACTTTTGGTTGGTAATACCATAATGGAAATTTATCCATTCATTTTAGAAAATACTATAATACTTACGCAAAATATTTTAGTGCATTCTCAAATATGAGCATTCCATCACCATATTTTGGCATAGCCACTCCTGAACGTTTACATTTTTCTTTTTCAAGAGGCCAGTTGTCCTGCTGAGTAAAAAATATTCCTCTCTCTGGGTGAGGCATTAAAGCTAAAACTCTACCACTTTTGTCTGACAAAGCTGCCAGGTCGTATATAGATCCGTTTGGATTGTAAGGAAATTGTAAATTTGCATAGTCACCATTTTCATCAACGTAACGCAGTGCAACGGAATTATTTTCAATCAATTGATTTAAAATATCTTGATCCATAAAAAACCTGCCTTCTCCATGAGCAACAGGAAGATATAGCTCACTCAGTCCCCGTAGCCAAACAGAACTACTCTGCGGATTAACTCTCACTCTAATCCAACGACATTGGTAATTACCTATATCATTAGAGGTTAAAGCTAGATTAGAGAATTCTGGAACTAATTTTACTAATATCTGGCAACCATTACATATCCCTATAATAAGCTTATCCTGAGATAAGAAATTTTGAAATTCGTCTAACAAGTTGTTTTTTATACGTAAAGCAAATGCATTACCAGCACCAGTATCATCACCATAGGAAAAACCTCCTGGAATTGCAAGTATATTGCTTAATTTCAGTTCACTTGGATTATCTATAATATCATTAATGTGAACGATTTTTACTTCAATATTATTAATACCAAGCTTTCTGCTGCATTCCATAAATGCAAATGCAGTTTCTTTTTCGCAATTTAAGCCATAACCAGATAGGATTGTAATTTTCATGAATCAAAAAACTCGAACTTTCTTTTTACAAAATTTGCTATTAAATTCAAAGCAAATAGCATTAACAATAAAGCTATAATTGCAATGGCAGCAAGCTCAATAAATGCAATTTCAGGACTACTTGACCATATGTATATTTGTACAGGTAAAACAGTTGCCGGATCGAAGAAGGATGTAGGTGTATCAGCAATAAATGCTACCATGCCTATCATAAGTAAAGGGGAAGATTCGCCTAAAATCCTTGCAATTGCAAGCACTGCACCATGTATTATCCGTGGCAACGCAATCGGTAAAGAGTGATCCAATATCACCTTGATGTGAGGTGCACCTAGCGCAAACGCTGCATCTTTTATTGCAATAGGAACGTTTGTAAAGGCATTTTTTGTTGCAATAATAATATTAGGCAGCATCATAAATGAAAGAGTCATCCCGCCAACAAGCGGTGAAGAACGGGGTAAACCAAATATGCCCAAGTAGAGAGTCAGTCCTACCACACCAAATATTATCGAAGGCACTGCAGCAAGGTTATTCATGCTAATTTCTACAATACTGGTTATTAGCCTATTTCTAGGCATAAATTCATAAAGACAGATACCTGACATAATTCCTATTGGCAATGCCAACGCTAAGCATACTATAATTGTCATTAATGAACCGATAAATGCCCCTAAAATCCCTGAATTCTCAGGCTCACAAGAATCAGACTTAAGAAACAGAGACTTATTAAAAAATTTTCTTACTCTTCCCTTCTCTTTTAACCAATCAAGTAATTTAGCATAATGATCATTCAAACATTTATTTTTATATAGTGAATTGATCACACTCGATGCGGTAAACCAAATCTCATATTCACCACTATTTTTTACTCTCTTAAGAAAAAACCTCTCTAGCTCCTTGTAAGAGTTACGACTTAAAATTTCGTCACTGTCTTTAAAGTCAATTCCTTCAAACACTTTATGTAAAGAGTTATTGAGTAGTCTAATGGACTTATATCGTAAATCACCAGGATTATTAGTTAAAATAAGATCAGCATTTATTTCAACTGGCAATAAAATTTTCGTTACTGTTAAAGCACTGTAAGAGTTAACTAATATACTTAGTAATATACATATAGGACACCCAATTGAGACAATCAGTGCTGTAAAAGAGCAAAAGCATAAAATGCTGTTCTTTTTATTTTTTCTTTTTACACGAGCATGTACGCGCTTAGATTGAAGTAACTTAAGGAAGTTTTTCTTTATTATACCCATTTACTTTTCTTTACATGAGGATTTGAAAAGACTTTCCCCTTTTTCCAGTGCTTGAAACTGAGATCTAACAGGCTTTGCCTGCAAATAATTTTTATATTTTCCATGAAAGCACAAACCAAAAGGAGAATCTGGATCCCAGTGTCAAACATTGGGATGACACCACAGCAGGAGGCAAAGTACAGTTGTGCGCCACACACTGGGATAATAAGAGAGAGTTTTGAGATGATACAATTGACATCACTCCCTATTGTATCTACTTAGATTTTTTTTAACATAAGTAGTACGTTCTTTGATCCTTGCAGCTTTCCCAAATAGCTTGCACAGATAATATAATTTTGCTCTACGGACCTTTCCCTTTCTCATCACTTGTACTGAAATTAATGCAGGAGAGTAAACAAAAAATTGTGATACTATACTTTCTCCATGACTTACCTTTCTAACTGAAAAAGAAGAGTGTAATCCACGATTTCTTTTTGATATACATACGCCCTCAAATATCTGTATACGCTCACCCGTACTATCAACTACGTTAAAAGTGACCTTCAAATCATCGCCAGGACAAAAAGCTGGCATCTCTTTGGCTAACCTTTGTATTTGTTGTTCGTTAAATTTTTCAAGTAAGTTTGTCATTTATCATCTCCATTCAACAATTCAGGTCGACGTTCCTTTGTTCTAACATATGACTGTTCCCTTCTCCAATCACTTATTTTTCTGTGATTGCCAGACAACAGAACCTTAGGAACTTTGTACTTACTCCACTGCTCAGGCCTAGTATATTGAGGATATTCAAGCATACCACCACTATAACTAAAACTTTCTTCAGCAACGCTATCGAAATTATTTACTACACCTGGAAGAAGCCTAATACATGCATCAAGAACCACCATTGCAGCTGGCTCACCTCCCGAAAGTATATAATCTCCAATACTTAACTCACAAGGAGTATACACATCAATTACTCTTTGGTCAACACCTTCAAATCGACCACACAATATTGTTACATGAGGAATTTCTGTTAGCTCCTTTGCAATGCTCTGATTAAATTTTGTACCAGATGGAGTCATATAAATAAATCTAGTATTTTTATGAGCAGAAAGCACATTATCAACTGCATTGCCAATCACATCTGGGCGCATAACCATCCCTGCTCCACCTCCGTATGGAACATCATCCACAGTTGAATGTTTATCTTTTGCAAAAGAACGAATATTTATTACTTCAAGGTTCCATATTTTTTTTTCTAACGCTTTTCCGGCAAGAGAATAGTTCAAAAACCCGGGGAACATTTCTGGAAATATGGTTAACACTGTAACACTAAACGTCATTAGCAAATTTGTAGTAAACTAAGCAGCAATTTGATACTATCTTATAGTATACAGCTAAATCAATCATGTCACTGAATAAAACGATATACGAAGGTAAAGCCAAAGTCATTATTGAAACTGAAGACTCATCAACTGTTATACAGTACTTTAAAGATGATGTTACAGCGTTCAACAAGGAAAAATATGAAATTATTGAGGGCAAAGGAATAATTAATAATCATGTTAGTGCTTTTATCATGGAAAAGCTTGAAGAAGCAGGAATTAGCACGCACTTTATAAACACTTTAAACGAAAGAGAACAGCTAGTCAAAAAACTCAAGATAATACCTCTTGAGATAGTGGTTAGAAACATTGCAGCTGGCAGCTTTTGCAAACGTTTTAATATCAAAGAAGGTGAGACACTTACATCTCCTATAATCGAGTTTTTTTACAAAAATGATGACCTAGCCGACCCAATGGTGAATGAAAATCACATACTATATTTTGGTTGGTTATCCCATAAAGAAATGGAAGAAGTTAAAACTACAACTTTAAAGATCAACAAAATCTTAGTCGAACTATTTTCAAATGCAAATATATATTTAGTTGATCTCAAGTTAGAATTTGGCAAATTGATAAACAACAGCACTAAAATCATTTTAGCCGATGAAATCAGCCCTGATAATTGTAGGCTATGGGATAAAAATACGCATAAAAAGCTAGACAAAGATGTTTTCCGTTTAAATCTAGGAAACTTAAAGGAAGCATACTCAGAAGTTGCAAAAAGACTGTGAGTAAAGTTATACCAAAATCCATTACTGACGGAACAAATAAGAAACATTACAAACTCGTTTAATAGTAGTACTGGAAATATTGACAATAAAATTACACAAAACATCTTCAAGTAAACCTATGGTATCGTAGATACTATTGCGTAAAGTATTGTATTTGATATATTGCCACAACCTTTCAACAGGATTCAGTTCCGGTGAATAAGGAGGCAAGTATATGATGGTAATGTTTTCCTGAATTTTCAAACTTTTTGATCTATGCCAACTTGCACAATCCATTACAAGAAAGGCTTCTTTCGTGCCTAAATCTTTCGACATCTGCTCCAGAAATATATTCATACAATCAGTGTTTACATATGGAGCAAGTAGGCTAATTTTCTTACCACTTCTTGGATTTACCGCACTTTAGATATAGAAATTTTGTCTACCAATTTTCATTTTAACCTGCGTTCTGACCCCTTTTTTAAACCATCCGTGTCCGATTTTTGAATGAGTCCCAAATCGTGATTCATCAAAAACACCTCCCTTTTAGGGTGGAAATTGACTATTTTATTGAAGTATCTTTTAAACTCTTCTTGCTTGTTTTTATCTTGTTTATGGTGCATTGGCCTCGGTGTTATGTAAGAAAATTTCATCCTTTGTATCTCACGGTGCACTGTTGATTTGCTGATGTGTAGGCGAAGTTCCTCTGAGATTTTTATTTGTACTTCCTTAATAGTAATATTTGGATTTCTTTCTACCCATATTTCAATTTGCTCACGTTGATTTTTGTTTAATTTGCTTTTTCTTCTCCGCTGAAACGGGGCAAATAATTTTTCTACTCTACCAAATTTTAGATGCTTTATCCATTCAGTCAAAGCAGTCCTTGAAATTTTACATATTCTTGCCACAGCGCTTATACTACTTTCTTTTCCTGCTATCACCGCTTGTAACTTTTTTGAAACATATGCGTTATTTCTTACCTTTTAACATTTCTTTCGCTAAATTTACAACTCTTTCGTCTAATAGTTTTGACCTTAATGCCATTTATACCTCGCTATTTCACTTACTCTAGTATGACTTTTTCCCCATTATTCTCTATCTGTTCTTTCTATAGCGGGAATTGGTATAAGATATGTAGTGAATATAAAATACCATCAACAAATCTATATGATTGGCGTGATAGAGTATTGGCAAGGTTAAAAGACCTATTTGTTGAAGAAAGTGAAAGTGCGAGAAAACAAAGAATCTTAGCGCAAGAAATAGAAAGTTTACATAAAGTAATAGGAGAATTGACAGTGGAAAATAGCTATTTGAAAAAAAAATTACTGAAATAAGCAAAAAGATAGAGTAAGGTTTATAGAAAAAGATTCTGATCTGTCAATTAGGAAACATGCTGATTTATTGGGGATTTGCAGATCTAGCCTATATTATAGGCCTATAATTAATAACGAAAGTGAAGTAGCAAATTTGATTCAAGAAGTATATTTGGCTTCTGATTGCCGTTATGGATATCGTAAAATTACTGCTGAAATCATAGCGAGTGGGGTAGTAGTCAATCGCAAAAATCTTAAGAATTATGAAAAATGAAGATTAGTGGGCTGTATTGTAGAAAAGATGTAATACAAGTATTAAAGAAAAAGCATAAAATATATCCTTATCTACTCAAAGATTTGATTATTTGTAGAGTTAATCAGGTATGGGCTACTGATATAACATATATTATGGTAGAAGGTAAGTTTGTCTATTTTGTGGCAATAATGGACTTGTATAGTCGCTATATTATTGCTCATTCATTATCACCATATCTCGATGCTGGATTTTGCCTTTATACTCTCAAAGAAGCTCTAAAACAAGGTAAACATGAGATTTTTAATAGTGATCAAGGGGTACAGTTTACTTGCTACAACTTTATTACGGAATTAGAGCATGCTAATATTAAAATCAGTATGGACCATAAAGGACGTTGCTTCGACAATATATTTGTTGAGCGCTTATGGAGAACTTTAAAGCAAGAAGCTATATATTATTATAGACCAAATAGTATCAGAGATTTGAATCTTATAATAAATGACTTTGTTGGTTGGTATAACTATAGAAGGCTACATCAGACTCTAAATTATAAAGTTCCTGCTGATCTTTATTATCATAAACAGTAAATGAATATATTGATAAATACTTTAAATGTGTGTCGACGTATTTATCAACATATTCATTTTAAAAATCGGATCACTTTAAAAAAATGGTCTAGACAAATGGGTGCACTATACAGAAAGTCCAAGCACAAGCTGCAGCGACGCAAGCATTGAGAATGTACAAACAATCAATCAGTTTTATCATTGGTGAGAGTAGAACATCTTTTACTAAGGTCTAACTTAAAGATAGATGGTCCCTTAAATCCTACATCTAAATGAGTTAACTATTTTTCTTGCTAACTAAGGTGTTGTAAATTTGGTCTACATCAAAACTCATCTTAGGGCACCAAATAGGGCCATCTAAGTGTGCCTCGATATAAAGAGGACTATTATGATTTGGTAGTATGAAAAAGAGTCTGAATATAGAAGTTAAGGAGAAATTAGATAAGATTAAATTAGAAGAGATAGAACCTGATGCTTGATCGTTACTAAACTGTGAACTAGTTGAACATACACCACTGTTAATACTTACTTTTCCATTAATATTTTCAAAAAGCGTACTGCCATTATATATATCAACGTAAGCAAGCTTGGAAATTTCAGGTTTATTCTTACTGCTTAACAACTTAGTGATGAATGAATTAAAATCCACATTTGTAAACTCTATTTTCTGTGCTTGAAAGTTTACATTTCCTGATAAGTTACTAGCCCAATCATCAAATCTTGTCCCTTGAGTTTTGATTTCACCACTTAAGCTTATCTTGCCATTTATGTTATTAACTCCTATAACTTCCTTGGTGTCTAAATTTGCAATAGAAAATTTTGTGTGAATTGAGCCTGCTTTTAGATAACCCTGAAAAAACATTTGTCCATGTTCTAGTATGTAACTTATCTGTTTGATAGTGATAGTGTTGTTTCTTATCACTGTATCCAAGTTAAAATCTTTTAAGACGTTTTGCCCAATTTTAAATTCTGTAGTTTTGATTTGCACGTTTGCATCAAAATCTCCTTTCTCATCTAAAAAATTAAGCCGCTTTGTTGACCATTGAATTTGATTTATTTCATTTCTTGAGTTTCTTTTTACCTCTAATAGTTTTGGTAATTTAAAGATATTTCCATTAAATTTATTACCTGTAAGGTTTACGTCTAATAAAGGCTTAGTGTATTTTTGATCCACTAATATTTTTACACTACCGGTAATGTCGAAATTTTCTCCGAATAACTTTATTTTATCTGCAACTAGCTTGTTCTCTTGTATTTTTAATGAAAAATCCAAATCTTCAATTTTTGTACCATTGAATATAGAATCTTTAACACTAGTTCTTATATTTACATCATATTTAAGATTTTTCAGCCATTGCACTTTGCTGAATAATGAATAATCATATTTATCTATATTAATGTTATGTATGCTAAATTTACTATCGATCATATTGTGTTTTTTTGTGTGATTTAGCTTAATTGATCCTTGCCAAGATTCTTTGTTATTTAGCAATCTGATATCTGAAAGAGATAATATTCTAGGTGCTAAATATAGTTTAGAACTTGCTGTAAATTGACTTTTCTCTCTTTCTTGCATCTTGATAGAAGGTAAAATATGTGAAATGAACGACTCACCCTTTATCAATATATCACCATTAAATTCAGACAAGTTGCCATTGTTTGAAACTCTTCCTGATAAGCGAGATATATTATTGGTTCCAGGAAATTGAAGAAGAGTATCAACGTTTATTTCGCCATTAGCAAATTTTAGCGTAGCATGAAATTTGTCCAATATCCTGTTTTGATATTGAATATTTGAAGCTTCCATATTAAAATCCAAGCTCAGGTTCTTTGGTACAACCTCTCTAAAAGATTCTAAAAGACCCTTCATATCTGTTGTTTTGTGTGAGCCGTTTTTTAGGTCTACTTTACTAAAACTAATATTGATATTAGTATGATCACTTTTTCTATCATTTTGTATTATACCAGTGCCTTGCATGCTTTTGGACTCAATTTTTAAATCAGTTGCCGTAAACTCGCTTTCATTGAGATTGATATTGGATGATATCTCAATATTTTCGCTGGGAATCACATAAGAAAGGAAGCTAAGATTAATGATTTTTGCTAAATTGCTCACAGAACCGGAACTGTTATTGATTGTCAGTGTTAAATTACCCTGTTGATTTCTATTACCTTTAAATAGCAAATTTGCAAAATTTGAATCAACACTAATGTGTACATTATTTTTTGTGACATTAACCTTTCCAGAAAAATCGTAATTGTTGTCACCAATCTGTACTTCACCAAAAAACTGCTTATTTTTTTTTATAGCAACTTCCTTGATGTTAATAGTATCGGCGTTAAAACTTATTTGGCTGTCCTTTATTAATATATCAACTATATTATCATTGGCTTTCGTATTTATAATATTAAGTAAATTTTCTTTGTTGCTTTTCATGCCCAAAAATGAGATTGACTTTGGTTGCAATGAAAATGAAAACAACGATGGCCTTATTTCAATTTTTTTTGCACTAATTAAATCTGATAATTTTTGTTCCTTGTTTTTGTTATATTGTACATATACATTGTGAATAGTAAGTTTTGGAGTAATGAGCGAAACTTCAATTTTTCCTCCAACATGTACTTTAGCATCATACGTCTTCTCTAACTCTTTTACGATATATTCTCTGTAGCCACTCCAATCCTTAAAAGTTGCAGCAACGTGCATGAGAATTAATAGAAACAAGATTGATGATATGGCGTATAAAGAAAGTTTCATAATAGACCTCTCATTCCAGCATCCCTTCTCTTCTTGTCATCCCAGTCTGGGATCCAGGAAATTTGATTAGACATTAAGTTAATTAGCAAAAAAGTAGCTATTCTTATGTTAAAACACAGCATTTTTACATGAGAAGCTGGTCTGATGAGCACTGGGTTCCCAGTGGAAATTGCTCTCAAACCAAAACACTCATACAGTTGTGTGTGTGACACTGTGATGCAGTGTGACTTAAATAAGGTTTTCCAGATTATATAATCAACAAAATTTCTGGATCCCAGTGTCAAGCACTGGGATGACGGGAATAGGTTATGGGATGAAAGGAGTGGATATTGGAATAGTAGCTGAAATGAAATATAGCAATACAAAGGGTGTAATTTATACATATTTCAAATTATTCAAATTTCCTCTAAAAATTAGGTAAAGAGTGCTAGAATAAATAATAACACTCAAAGCTATTAAAGTTACTAAATAAACAATACGAGCTAGCCCTCTATCGAAAAACAACCCTGCTGATAAGTAATTAGAGAGATAAAGAACTATTGACATAACCAATGTTGCAGTGAGAATTTTTACAATATTTAGTAACAATGCTTGGCTAATCTTATACATCTTATTTATTGTTAAATAATTAATCAATAAAATAGAATTTATCCAAGTGGAAATGGAAGTAGCAATAGCAATTCCTATATGTTGGTATTTGTTCATTAATATGAGATTTAGTATTACATTAATTCCAAGGCACGTTAATGATAACATAGTTGGTATTTTTAGCTTTCCCCTAGCAAAGAATGTGGGTAGCAATACTTTATTTATAATAAATGCGGGTAAAGAAAGAGAAAATGCTACTAATGTAGGAACAGTTTGCTGCACTGCATAATAATCAAATCGGCCGTAAGAAAAAAGCGTAAGTAAAATTATGTCAGGAATAATGATAAAAGCAGCAGTTATTGGCATAATTAATATTAACCCTATATTAAGGGCCTTGTTCTGTATTTTGACTATATTCTCAGTATCATTTATTCGTTTTGAAATCAGAGGAAGAAGTACTGTACCAATTGCAGTGCCAATTACTCCTTGCGGTAGTTGATTTAGTCTATCGGCATAATATATATAAGAAACTGCATTTGGTATAAAACTCGCCATGATTGTGTCAATCCATACACTTATTTGTATTACACAATTGTTGATAATTGCAGGTATCACACGTTTAAAAAATAATTTTACTTCGTTACTTAATTCTAAACTAAAAGAAAAGAAAGCCTTTAATTTGTATGCACTAAATACTATTAAAAGTAGCTGCAAAATCCCTCCAATCAGGACGGCTATAGAAAGGTTATGAGCCGGTGTTTCAATGTAAGGTAAAAACAAACTGATGATTAAACAGAGGTTCAAAATGATTGGTGAAATAGCTGTTGAAGAAAAATGCTGTTTTACTTGCAACATTCCACCAATAAGTGATGCGATTGACACGAAGATTATGTAGGGCATCATAATTTTCGACAAAGTTACAGTAAAGGTAAATTTATTTTGGTCAAATCCAGGAGTGAAGATTTTGATCATGTAAGGGAAGAAGGTTTGTGTGATAAGGCAAAAAATTACTAGAATAATAAACGTAATGGATATTACACTACTTGCGAAATTAAATGCCTTTTTATTATCATATGACTCTGCAGAGTATAATGGTATGAATGAGGTAGTAAATGCTCCCTCTGCAAAAAACGATCGAAATAAATTAGCAAAGCGAAACGAGGAAAAGAATATATCTGCAAGAGAAGTTGCACCAATAACCGTAGCAATCAATACATCTCTTATTAGCCCTAAAATTCTTGAAATAGCTGTAAAAAAACTAAATGTGAAAATACTTTTAAACATATCACGATTTCAATACGATTAACTATAATGCTAAAAGCATAAATGAAAATGTTTATTCGCTAAACTTAAAACTCTATGCAAAAGTAGGTAGCTTAAATAATTAATTGACTATTTATGCTTGTGTGTTAGAAATTTTATACCTTGGCGGGCGTAGCTCAGTTGGTAGAGCGTCAGTTTGTGGTACTGAATGTCGCCAGTTCAATCCTGGTCGCTCGCCCCACTAAAAATTTCCACTTTACATAAATATAAACATTGGATATTTTTGCACGGCCGTTAGCATTCCTTGTTGCTCTAGTATTTAGATGGCGGAGGGGAAGTTTGCGATTTAGAGTAAAAATATTAGTGAGAGGGATTGTATGTATATTTGTTTGTTAGCTTATAGTATAGTGTCAGCACTAGGAGTATTATCTTGGTGGTTAAGTTTTGACACTTCATCACCTTTAGCCATAGGTGGAATTGCTGGTTGTATAGCTCCAGCATTGATTGCGGTTTTTCACGTAGGATGTTTGCTATATAAGTTTTGCAAAAGAGATCCTGTTGGGGAGGATCATGGAAAAGTAGCAAATTTTTTGAGTTTGATGATATCTACAAGCGCTGCAATTGGAGTTACACTTGCTGGAAGCATAGCTGCTATTTTTCCTAATCCAAAAATAGGATTTACATTAATAAGTGGAATGATAGGGCTGATAGCACCGATTTTAGGGTTCTTTGCAACTGTAGCTATAGTGCATTGTGTAGATGAAACAGCAATTAAATCTGCAGTAAGTGCAATTTCGATTACAGATTCTACACATGTCAAAATATCTCAGGAAGAAGAAGTAGATGAATGTATTACCTTTCCGGAAGAAGAAGTTAATAAAAGTATCATCTTTCCCAAAGTTGAAAAAGTTTTTTCTGCGAGAGAGACGGCAGTTTGAGCTAAGTTAGTGTGCAATGTTGTAATCTGTAAAATTTGACATCAATCACTGATAGTTGGAATATTATAGAGTAGGAATTACTCAAGAAGATGCATAAGTACGATGTAGTGGTAGTAGGTGGCGGTCATGCCGGGTGTGAAGCAGCTACAGCTGCAGCTCGCCTTGGTGCAAACACACTACTTATAACTCACAAAATTTCAACTATAGGAAAGATGTCCTGTAATCCAGCAATTGGAGGAGTTGCAAAGGGTGTTGTGGTGAGGGAAGTTGATGCTCTTGATGGAATAATGGGAAGAGCTATCGACCGAGCAAGCATACACTCGGTAGTTTTAAATAGAAGCAGAGGTGCAGCAGTATGGGGACCACGTGCACAGGCAGACCGAAAATTATACAAAAAAGCAATACAGGAAATTATTCTAAATTATAACAACTTGACAGTAAAAGAAGAGTCGGTTGACGATTTTCTTATCGAAAGTGATAGCAATGGAGAATCTTATATAAAAGCTGTAATAACAGACTCAGGTGAACGTATACTGACAAGCAGAGTTGTTTTAACTACAGGAACTTTTTTGCGTGGTGTGATTCATATAGGAGAGCAAACAACTCCTTCTGGAAGAATGGGAGATAAACCTGCAATAGAGCTTGCAAACACGCTAAAGAAGTATGATTTTAAACTGGGCAGATTACGTACCGGAACTCCACCGAGGCTTGATCGTGGCACTATAAACTGGTCGGTATTACAAGAACAAGTGGGTGACAATCCACCTACACCATTTTCTTATCTTACAGAGAAAATTAACCAGCCTCAGGTTTCATGTTTTATTACTCATACTAATGAACATACACACAAAGTAATTCGAGAGAATCTTCACAGATCAGCTTCTTCATATTTAGATAACGTTATTGCACCAAGATACTGCCCATCAATTGAAACTAAAGTTAAAAAATTTGCAGAAAAAAATAATCACCAAATATTTCTAGAACCAGAAGGGATTGATGATAACACTATATATCCAAATGGAATTTCAAATTCATTGCCCATCGAAGTGCAGTATGAAATGATAAAGAGTATAAAAGGGCTTGAAAATGCAGAAATATTAAGACCTGGATATGCAGTTGAATACGATTATATCGATCCACGAGAGCTATTTCATACTCTCGAAACTAAGAAAGTTAAAGGACTATATTTTGCTGGTCAAATTAATGGTACCACTGGATATGAAGAAGCAGCCGGGCAGGGAATTATTGCCGGAATCAATGCAGCATTCTCTTTATCTCAAAAAAGTTTTGTTCTTCATCGTACAGACTCATATATCGGTGTAATGATAGACGACTTGGTCACTAAGGGAATTGCTGAGCCTTACAGATTATTCACCTCGCGTGCAGAATATAGACTGGCAATCAGATCAGATAATGCAGATAGAAGATTGACACAAAAAGGTTATGACATCTCTCTTGTGTCGCATGGGAGATACTCTGTTTTGCAGGGTAAACTTAAATCCATTAAGCAACTTAAGGAGAAATTAGAGAGCCTAACAATTACTGCTGAGCAGCTCAGGTCCTATGGCATTAAAATATCTTATGATGGAATAAGAAAAACAGCATTAGATTTGCTCGGTTATCCAAATATTGACTGGAATAAATTACGAGAAATATGGCCAGAGTTAAACATGGATTCCAGTGTCAGCTACTTGCATAACACCAAAGCACCTCTTCCTGTCATCCAAGTAGCTGACACTGGGATCCAGTACTTGAATGATGATAGAATGGATGCAGTTGACACTGAAAAAAATGTAGATTCCAGCGCCATGTGCTGGAATAACACTATAACTGATAGCATAGCCAAGAATGAAATATATGAAGCAGTTGCAATTGAAGCAAAATACAAGCCTTATTTAGTAAGACAAGAAGCCGATATGAAGTTTCTACAAGAGGAAGTTAATACTCAAATTCCAACTAATTTCAACTACTCACAGATTAAAGGCTTGTCAACTGAAGTGATAGAGAAGTTACAGTCAATAAAGCCAGCAACAATTGGTATTGCGAAGCAAATACAAGGCATCACTCCAGCAGCGATAGTTAGCATATTAGTGTACCTTAGGAATAAGAAAACGAAAATAGCTGCTAATTCTGCGTAACATGTCAAAAATCGAAGAATTTCGCTCTTTTATGCACGAAATAAATGTTGATGCATTTATGTTGCATACTAAAGACGAGTATTTAAATGAATATTCAAAAGAGTTAGCAGAGTTATGTGGCTTCACGGGAACAAATGGGCTACTTATCGTTACAAAGAGTAATAAGTGCCCATTTTTTACAGATGGACGCTATATCACACAAGCTCGCAGTCAGCTCGATCAGGGCAGTTTTCGAGTATATAATATACAAGAAGAGGATCCACACAAATGGGTAAAAGCAAACTTAACATTGACTACCTCACTGGGTTACTATCCGCAATATTTTACTATGAAGGACATAAGAAAATATGAAGGCATTCGTAAACTAGTACCATACTTAATTAAAAAAGATAGTAGTCATAAAGCACAAACAATAGTCTCACATGTATCTGGTGAGAGTGGTAAGGATAAATGTGAAAGAGTAGCTAAAAACATAGAGGCTGAAGCAGTGCTTCTGACTGATCCAAATTCAATTTCGTGGTTATTAAATTTAAGAAATGAAAGTGCTGAATATACTCCTTGTATATTGGGTCGTGCTATATTGTATAAAAATGCCAATGTTGATTTATTTATTCAAGATAAAGAACATTCAACTATAGAAGCAAATTTTGATAACCATATAAATGTTTTTGATATTAGTGAGCTAGAAAATTCACTACATAAGTTAAATTTGGTGGTGATAGATCCAAGCACGACTCCAATGAGCATTATGAATGCAATAGATCCCTTGTATAACCATTATTTAAATGAAAAATCAGCTTCGGTGTCATTCCAGTGCTTGACCAGAAATAAAAAAGCATGGATCCCAGTGTCAAGCACTGGGATGACAATAAGTAATGAAAGAGGTCTAATAGAAAATAAGCAGATAATTGAGAAGGAGGATCCTTGTTTGATTCACAAAGCAGTAAAAAATCAAACTGAAATAACTGGAGCTATAAGTGCGCACATCAAAGATGGAGTAGCAGTTATAAATTTTCTATATTGGCTTGAAAACAATATTGACAGTGAAATTACTGAGCTTGAAGCTGAAGAAAAAGTTTTAGAATACAGAAAAGAGCAGAATTTGTTTAAGCAACCGAGTTTTCGAACAATTTCAGCATTCAACGAGAATGGAGCAATCATTCATTACCGTGCAAGCAATAAGACAAATAAAGTCATTCAAGAAGATGGGCTGTATTTAATTGACTCTGGTGGTCAGTACCTTGATGGCACAACCGATGTTACAAGAACTATAGCAATTGGTAGTCCAACCAATGAGCAACGAGCTCACTACACAATAGTATTAAAAGCTCACATTGCGATAGCAAGTGCGGTCTTTCCTTCTGGCACTACTGGTGGAGAATTGGACATATTAGCGCGTATACATTTATGGAAATTTGGAATGGATTACATGCACGGTACAGGACATGGAGTAGGAAGTTACCTTTCGGTACACGAAGGACCGCAAGCAATATCAAGAGGAAATAAAGTGGAACTCATTCCAGGCATGATACTTTCTAACGAGCCTGGTTATTATATTCCAGGAAAGTATGGAATAAGAATTGAGAATCTGATGTATATTGAAAGGCGAGAAAACGTCTTTTTAAGCTTTAAACAATTGACCTCTGTTCCTTATGATAAAAGCTAATAGATATACAAATGCTTACTGAAGATGAAGTTAAATGGATAAATAGCTATCACCAATTTATTTATAAAAATATAGAAAATGGCATAAAAGATAAGGAATGGTTAAAGAGAGTATGTGAACCTTTAAAATAGTTAATTTGTCATTTAATCAAGTATTAATATAGTTGTTCTTGTATTGTTTTTAATTAAAAACAATATATAATATTAGTTTCAAAGAGGTGTAATTATGACAGATAAAATGCAAGATGATGAATTTATGAAGCAGTACATTGATACTTGCAAACAGCAAATAGAAAAATTGGCAAGCGACCCTAATTTGCTTCAACAGACCTTAAAGCCATTCATGCAAATGTCTCAGCAACTTATGGCTGGTGGTATGCTAGAAGGAAATATGCCTAGCATCATACCTGATATGGGTGGTATGGATATCAACAAGATGATTGCTCAGATGAAGGAAATGTATGATTACATAAAGAGTAATCACAAAGAGCTCATGGGAAAAGATGCTTCACAAATTCAAGAGCTTGATGATTCCAGCAGAAGATTGAGAGCCTTGGTCAAGAAATTGATAGAGAAAGTTGAAGCTAAGTAGTATTTATTCATATCAAAGAGCTATAGCAGTAGTGAGGTTGCTCTCATTCCAATTTTAAATAAAAGGCATAAGTATTAAAAGAAAAACTCTACAAAATGCTTTCATTCCTTAATAGGGATTAAGATGGTTTCGAAGTTTATTCAGGGGGCTAGTAAATGGTGTATAATTTTAACAATAAAGCAATACTTGATGCTTTGTTAGAATATTATGGTATAAATAGAGAAATTGAAGAAAGTGACAAATCTAATACTGTAAAAAATTTATTGAATCGTTTCACAAAAGAGAATCTTAATTATTTCACACATGCAGCTCCTTGGCTAAAAAATCTTGTACCAAAATTAGAAGGTGATACTCAAGAATTGAGACAACCTTCTACGTTACAAGCATTATCAATTGCACGAATAGTTAGAAGTCGTACTGAGCTACTTTTTAAATTATTTTCATCTGCCAAAAATGGTGATTTAGAGGCAGTGAAATACCTGGTAGAAAGAGCAGAAGTAGATGTTAATGCACAAGATATGTTTGAATTCACTCCTCTAATATTTGCTGCTGAAGATGGTCATTTGGATGTAGTAAAGTATCTAGTAAAAGAAGCGAAAGCAAATGTTAATGCAAAAAATGAATTTGGGGGAACTGCTCTAATGTTTGCTGCTAAAAATGGTCATTTAGGTATAGTAAAGTGCCTGGTAGAGGCAAAAGCAGATGTTAATGCAAGAATCGAACAGAAAAATCTGTCAAATCAGAAAGAAACACACAAATTTAAGTTTTTAGTAATTTTCAAGTATAGTTGTAGAGGGAGCGCCTCTGCAGTTATGATCGACATTTTCAATGGTGCCTAAGTGCCCGTATGCAAGCATGGTCTTGGAAGGAACGGTCAAATCATTGATGGAGTCATTTAGACTACCTCGGTTAGGAGATTGTACTATCAACCGTTCCAAGCTGAAGCGTTTCCCTGTAACAAATTATATGTAGGAGTTAGCATGAAAAAAGCAAAAAGTAAATTAGAAATAGTGAATCCTAATGCAGCAGGAATAGACATTGGTTCAGCTGTACACTATGTGTGTATACCTGAAGGAGGAGATGAGCAACGCGTTCAGAAATTTGGTTGCTTTACTGAAGACCTTCATAACCTAGCACAGTGGTTGAAAAAGTGTAAAGTTATACCAAAATCCATTACTGACGGAACAAATAAGAAACATTACAAACTCGTTTAATAGTAGTACTGGAAATATTGACAATAAAATTACACAAAACATCTTCAAGTAAACCTATGGTATCGTAGATACTATTGCGTAAAGTATTGTATTTGATATATTGCCACAACCTTTCAACAGGATTCAGTTCCGGTGAATAAGGAGGCAAGTATATGATGGTAATGTTTTCCTGAATTTTCAAACTTTTTGATCTATGCCAACTTGCACAATCCATTACAAGAAAGGCTTCTTTCGTGCCTAAATCTTTCGACATCTGCTCCAGAAATATATTCATACAATCAGTGTTTACATATGGAGCAAGTAGGCTAATTTTCTTACCACTTCTTGGATTTACCGCACTTTAGATATAGAAATTTTGTCTACCAATTTTCATTTTAACCTGCGTTCTGACCCCTTTTTTAAACCATCCCTGTCCGATTTTTGAATGAGTCCCAAATCGTGATTCATCAAAAAAAACACCTCCCTTTTAGGGTGGAAATTGACTATTTTATTGAAGTATCTTTTAAACTCTTCTTGCTTGTTTTTATCTTGTTTATGGTGCATTGGCCTCGGTGTTATGTAAGAAAATTTCATCCTTTGTATCTCACGGTGCACTGTTGATTTGCTGATGTTTAGGGCAAATTCCTCTGAGATTTTTATTTGTACTTCCTTAATAGTAATATTTGGATTTCTTTCTACCCATATTTCAATTTGCTCACGTTGATTTTTGTTTTAATGTAAATGGAATATAGTCCTATTGCTGCTGCGTTTGAAACATTTAGACTGTTAATTACGTTTGACATTGGGATTTTTAAAAGATAATCACAATTTTCTTTAACTAGTCTCCGCATTCCTTTCTCTTCAGAACCAAAAACAATTACTCTTTTTTGCCCAAAATTCTTTATTTCATCTATATTTTCCTTTGCATTGCAATCAAACCCATAACACCAGTAGCCTATCTTTTTTAAAGACTCCATCGTCTTTACTATGTTTGTAACGTATATTAGAGGGACAATATCAAGTGCTCCACTTGCTGATTTTGCGATAGATGCATTTTCGCCCGGCGAATGGTGATGTGGTAAAACCAATGCATCAATGTTGAAACAAGCTGAGGTTCTTAAAATCGAACCTATATTGTGTGTATCAGTAATTTGATCTAAAATGACTATAGTAGAGTTTTCACCTGAACCTTCAGCTATTTCTTCAATATTTAAGCTGTGAAAAATAGGAGTAACTTTTAAAGCAATTCCTTGGTGATTTACACCTTTGGGTAAAACATCATTGAACATTTTGTTCTCTACCAGTCGAGCTTTAATGCCGTTACTATCTGCACATTGTTTAATTTCTTTCTCAAATTCTCTGTAGAAATTTTCTGTTACTAACAGTTCTATACACCGCCTATTTTTGTTTCTTAATGCTGAAATACAAGTGTGCTTTCCATATATCCAACAGTTTTCATTAGCTTTTGATGATTTCATCTCATTATTAAAAATCAGATTTTTATAGAGTAAGCAATATTTTACTGTGTTTATATATTATTGTAAAATTATGCAGTTCAATTAATGAATTTATGTCAGACGATGAGTTAGATTGGCAAAAAAATGTTAAGCCAATAGAATGTGGCAAAGTTACTTTGAAAGTTGATCACAAAGTAAATATAAAATCTATGATTGATAAAGGTATCTCTGGTTTACAAGAAAATTTTCTTAATACTGATAATGGTGATTCATCATTTTGTCTTGACTACAATACAAAATTAAAGATCGATAGAGGCAAATATTTTATAAGCGATAAACTCGATTTGCATGGCTATAGTATAGATAATGCTTATTGTAAATTGATAGATTTTATTATCAAAAATTATCAAGCAAGGAATAGGTGCTTATTGGTAATTACGGGGCATGGTAATAGTACAGATAAAATAGACACTATAAAGAATAGCTTAAATAAGTGGTTGAATGACACAAAAGTTCGAAATATGATCTTATACTATCAGCAAGCCATAAAAAAACATGGTGGCAAAGGAGCTTTTTATGTCTTATTAAGAAGAAATAAAGGTTAATTTTAGAGTACCTATTTAGGAGTACCTTTCTTAGAATTCACGTGTTGAAGAATGATTTCTGCTAAACCTTTACTAATTCCAGGTACGTTTTGAATTTCAGATAGAGAAGCTTTGCTTATGTTTTCTACCGAACCAAAATGAGACATGAGTGCCTTCTTTCTTTTACTGCCAACACCAGATATTTTACTTAATTGTGAAGCAAAAAACTGTTTATCGCGTTTTTTTCTATGCGAAGTTATCGCAAAACGGTGAGCTTCATTACGCAGCAATTGTAAATAAAGCATGACCTTGCTGTCACTTGCTAGAGTAAATTCTTCTCTGCTCGGCACATAAAATCTTTCATTTCCTGCATTACGATCATGACCTTTTGCCATACAAGCAAAAGGAACTTTTATATTCAATATTTCCAATACATTCTGCACTATGGAAACATGTCCTGGACCGCCATCAATCAGTAAAAAATCAGGGATTATATCTTTTATATTGCCAGAGAAACGTCTAGTCAGCACTTCTCTCATCATTTTATAGTCATCACCTGAAATTTCTTCTTTTATAGTAAATTTTTTGTATTCACTTTTTAAAAAACCTTCCTGCCCTGCAACAATCATCACACCAATCTGTTGATTTCCAGATATATGGCTATTGTCATAAACTTCGATACGCTTTGGAATATTTGGTAACAAGAAAATCTTCCTAAGCTCTTCGAGCTTTTCTAGGTTATTTCTATAATCAGTAAGCTTCTGCTCTAGGCTATGCTTAGAATTATTGTAAATAAAATTCAACAAATCACGCTCTTTACTATTTTTCGCATACAAAACTTTTATTGATTTTTGAGTAAGAGCATAAAGTGCTTGTTCTATAATTTCCTTATCCTTAATAAAATCGGGAACGTAAATTTGTGCTGGTGGTGTATTAACTGGATTATACAAATTGACCAAAAAGGTGGATAAAATTTCATCATTTGGATGATCACTACAATTCTCAATGAAGTAAGGAATGCTTCCATAGTTACCTTTATCTCTGAAAGATAGTACACCAATGCATGCTAAGTCTGCCTCACGTACAATGCTGAAGAAATCTGCATCTTCTTCAAAAGAAAAATCCATTGGCTGCATTTGAATTTGCTGAAGAAATTTCAATCGATCTCTATAGACAGCAGCAAGCTCGTAGTTCATCTCCCTACTGCACTTTTCCATTGTAGAAAATAGCTGTCTTTGCACTTCTTTATTCCTTCCTAGCAGAGTATCTTGTGCTTGTTTTACTGATTTGCAGTAATCATCTTTTGTAATTTTATCTACGCATGGTGCTGAACAGCGCTTAACTTGATACTCAAGACATGGTCTTTTTGTTGAAGAGAAATATTGATCTGAACATACTCTTAAGAGAAAAGCTTTTTGCAATGATAATATAGTGTTCTTAACAGCAGCGGCAGATGGAAAAGGGCCGTAGTAATGAAACTCATTCTTCTTAAACTTACCTCTATATTTCGCTATTCTTGGATAATCATGCTTAGAAATTGTTATATAAGGATAAGATTTTCCATCCCTAAGCAAAATATTATAAGATGGTTTTAACGATTTTATTAACTGTGCTTCAAGAAGCAATGCTTCGATTTCATTCTCAGTGATGAATATTTCAACCTTAATAACCTGTAAGATCATTACTCTGATTCGTTCAGAAAGGTTTTCGAATTGAAGGTAGTCGGATAATCTCGACTTCAAGTTTTTTGCTTTACCAATGTATAAAACCTTATTCTTATCTCCAATCATCTTATAAACGCCACAGGATTGTGGAGATGATTTGATTTGTTCCTTATATTGCCTGAGCATTTATCAATTGTTTAACCTGTATAAGGTTAAACTCTGCTAATAAATGAAAGGTAGAAACAACATTTGCAAGCAAAGATAACCTGTTTATTCTAAGCTCATTAGAATCACAGTTAATCTTTACACTGTCCATAAATTGATTGATAAACGGAGCAAAACTAGCAAGTTCATCAAGCGCTGTATTAAAGTCGTTATTTTCTATCGCTTGTTTGATGTTTTTACAAGCAGCTATAGCACAATTTGATAGCGCAATCTCGTCATCTTCAATCAAAAACTTCTTACTGTAAGATGCATTATAAGTAGTGCCATCACTTTTTCTCACTTTGCTCATCATGTTACTGGCTCTTTTATAAGTGCTTAGAACCTGTTCACCTTCTTTTGTACTAAGATAATGATCCAATATAACAGTTTGCTTTTCCGCTTTCAGCAGATCATTAATATCGACTTTATATAGTATTGAATCTACAACATCTTGCCTTATATTTCTATTTTTTAAAATAACCTTGAACCTTTCTAAGCAGAATTTAAATACTAGTTCTGAAATTTGTTTTTCACTTGGCTTATCAACTGGAGTTATATTTTTATTCAATAGAAGGCTTGAACATAAAGATACTGACTTATCTATCAGCAATCTAATTGGAATATACAAATTATTTTCAAGTATTGTTCTAATTATACCAATTGTCATTCTCCGCAAACCAAACTGATCATACGAACCAGAGATTTTCTCACCTGCTGCAATTAAGCCAACCAAACTATCCATTTTGTCTGCAATAGCTACAGCAATCGCAGTAGGAGATTTAGGGCATTCTTGGTCCGATCCAATTGGCTTATAGTGCTCAGTTATAGCTTCCACTACTTCTTTATCCTCTTGAAAATAAGAAGCGTAGTATCCACTCATTACTCCTTGCAATCCCGGAAATTCTTTCACTATCAACGTTGCAAGATCTGCCTTTGCTAAATATGCAGCACGTTCAACTTTAATTAATGAAGCATGTGGAATAAATATCGCTATATACTTTGAAAGAGCGATAATACGCTTCACTTTTTCTTCTACGCCACCGAGCGAAGCATGAAATGAAATAGAGCTCAATTTTTTGACATAGTAATCTAGGTTTTCCTTCTTGTCTTGAGATATCAAAAACTGGGCATCAGCAAGACGTGCTTCTAATATTCTTTCATGGCCTTTGACAACTTCATTGTTGTTAACATTTACAACAGTAACAAAATGTGATATTTTCTGTCCATCACTTAAAGCAAGATACTTTTGCTGCGTATTAATTATACTAAGTATTACTTCCTTCGGTAATTCTGATGATTTTACTTTACCAAATAATACTATTGGCCACTCTATAAGCCCTGCCAATTCATTAAGTAAATAATCATTTTTTTCAAGTTGTAAGTTCTCCTCTTTTGTAAACTTATTAATCTGATCTAGTATAAATTGCTTTCTTTTGTCCAACTGGAGAATGACATTATTTTTTTCTAACAATTCAAAATAGTCTTTGGGTGTTTTAACAGTAAGTGCTGCATCACCTGAGAGAAACCTATGACCATACGTCACGTTGCATGCTGTAACCCCTGCAAAAGATATAGGTATTATTTCGTCATTTAAAATACATAGAATATTTTTAATTGGCCTAACCCATCTCTCTTTTCTTTCACTCCATCTCATACTCTTTGGCCAAGAAAAGTTTTTTAGCATTTCCTCCAGTTGATTTTTGAGAAACCCGTTGATGTTAAATAAGCAGCTTTCTCTCTTAATGAAGTAAAAATCTTCATCATTTACTTTGCGAATGAGTAAATCTTCTTCACCTTTCCGATTTTTTCTCAAAAAACCTTCGATAGCACTTTTCGGTGCATTAACTCTTGGTCCTTTAATCTCATTGTTAGAATCTTTTAGCTCCAAAGCACTTATACCATCAATAAAAAGAGCAATGCGACGTGCAGTCACATAAACTTCTATAGATGCAAATTTCACATTATTTTTACTAAAAGCATTAGTGATATAGCTCTTAACCTGAGCTGCAGATGAATTCTGCATTCTTGATGGAATTTCTTCTGAAAGACATTCAAACAATAATTGTGACAACATATTCTACTTTGCTCTATATAATTCACAGCATTTTTTTGTTAACTCTCTCACTCTACTAATATAAGCTGTACGTTCATTCACACCAAGCACACCTCTTGCATCAAGTAGATTAAGTAGATGGCTCGTTTTAATACATTGGTCATAAGCTGCTATCGGCAATTCTTTTTCAACAAGGAATTTACACAGTTTTTCTGTATCCTCAAACTGCTGTTGTACTACTTTAGTATCATAATAATCAAGTGCCAGGTAAGAAAACTCTCGCTCTCTTTGTTTAAAAATATCTCCATAAGTTGCACCGCTACCGTTCCACATTATGTCGTAAACATTATCTACACCCTGTATGCACATTGCTAAACGCTCTAACCCATATGCTACTTCACCAGGAATTATTCTGCAGTCAATACCTCCCACTTGCTGTATATAAGTAAGTTGTGTTACTTCCATTCCGTTGCATGTAACCTCCCAACCAAGACCGGATGCACCAACACTTGGATTTTCCCAATCATCTTCAATAAACTTAATATCATATTCTTTTGTCGATACACCAAGAGCTTTTAAGCTATTTAAGTAAATATCTTGCAAATTGCTGCCAGATGGTTTTATTATAACTTGGTATTGATGATGCTGATATAAACGATTAGGGTTGTCGCCATAGCGTCCGTCTGCAGGTCTGATTACTGGTTGTAGATACGCAATTTTTGTTGATTTTTCGTCAATCGCTGACATGATTGTTGCGGGATGTAGTGTTCCAGCTCCAACTTCAGACGTATATGGATGAAGTACAGTACACCCTTCATCTGCCCAAAAATCTTGTAATCCCTTTATTATATCCTGTAGATTCACGCAAACTGTATATCTTTTAAACTGAATACATAAGCAAATACGTACTATTCTATACTTATTTTTTTAATAGTGCCATGAAAATAGTCACTCAAGGCTATTGAACTTTCTTTTACATACTCAAATATGCTTTTATTTAAAACAATCGCATCATGCATAGTCAGATCGCAGAATATAAATGCAGTGAAGTACAATAAAATCACTGCATAAAACACATGAAAAATCCCTTCAAATGTGATTGATATTGCATTGTTATGACTAAGCTGTATCGTACTTATCGGCCATGGTTTTATTACTTCTACAATATTAAAAAATAAATAAGGTATTATAAAGAAAAAGAACAAATGCATAAGATCATTAAACCAAAATGGACATTGAAGTATTGCTTTACATATACTTAGATAGAATTTACTTACAATATAATAAATTGACATTATTGCCGGCATCGAAAGCGCAACAGTCAGCACCTGTCCTGATGCTATTTGTATTACTATATTCTCATCACTGCTAGCTGAAGGATCTTGAGTGTGAAAAATAGATATGCCAACTAATTGCAGCACTAACATAACTATTGCTAGCTTGGTAAAAATAGCAGCTACAACTATGCCTGAATTCGGCATTTTATATAGTATAAAATCACCTCCGTATGTAAGCATTAATATAATGTCGGTAATAAATAATATTAGAAAAGCAGACCAATAATGCTGCCAACCCGGTAAATACCCTACTCCTAAAAAAGAGCTTACTATTTTGGCAGGAAAAACCTTGCCTAGCACCTTACCCAAAAATTGAAAAAAAATCCCCATGTCGTAACTAACACTTGACTTATATTTTTCACAATACTGAATTGTAATGGACTTATCAATACACTTCTCCTAAGAAACTCACTCAACTAACTCTTCTTGTTGAAGTAATATGTAGCCAAATTCCCTCGCTTTTTTGATCAAATTTTTTACAATTCTATCTTTATAGCGTGTTTCATAGTATTCCATTCCTTTTTCTAGATATTCCTGTCCGTATTTGAGCATACTATAAAATATGCATGCCATTTTTCTTGCAGTAGCTGTTATTGCTTTTGGTGCTCCTAGTCGTATAATGCACCCCATAAACTAGACCAAAAAAATGGTTGATCCGAGTAGGAAGGTAAAGGGGTAAAAGAATGGCAACAAAAAAATATGAACCAGAGTTAAAAGCAAAGATAGCTTTGGAAGCAATAAAAAATCAAAAAAGCACAGCTGATACCAAAATCCATTACTGACGGAACAAATAAGAAACATTACAAACTCGTTTAATAGTAGTACTGGAAATATTGACAATAAAATTACACAAAACATCTTCAAGTAAACCTATGGTATCGTAGATACTATTGCGTAAAGTATTGTATTTGATATATTGCCACAACCTTTCAACAGGATTCAGTTCCGGTGAATAAGGAGGCAAGTATATGATGGTAATGTTTTCCTGAATTTTCAAACTTTTTGATCTATGCCAACTTGCACAATCCATTACAAGAAAGGCTTCTTTCGTGCCTAAATCTTTCGACATCTGCTCCAGAAATATATTCATACAATCAGTGTTTACATATGGAGCAAGTAGGCTGATTTTCTTACCACTTCTTGGATTTACCGCACTTTAGATATAGAAATTTTGTCTACCAATTTTCATTTTAACCTGCGTTCTGACCCCTTTTAAACCATCCGTGTCCGATTTTTGAATGAGTCCCAAATCGTGATTCATCAAAAAAAACACCTCCCTTTTAGGGTGGAAATTGACTATTTTATTGAAGTATCTTTTAAACTCTTCTTGCTTGTTTTTATCTTGTTTATGGTGCATTGGCCTCGGTGTTATGTAAGAAAATTTCATCCTTTGTATCTCACGGTGCACTGTTGATTTGCTGATGTTTAGGCAAATTCCTCTGAGATTTTTATTTGTACTTCCTTAATAGTAATATTTGGATTTCTTTCTACCCATATTTCAATTTGCTCACGTTGATTTTTGTTTAATTTGCTTTTTCTTCTCCGCTGAAACGGGGCAAATAATTTTTCTACTCTACCAAATTTTAGATGCTTTATCCATTCAGTCAAAGCAGTCCTTGAAATTTTACATATTCTTGCCACAGCGCTTATACTACTTTCTTTTCCTGCTATCACCGCTTGTAACTTTTTTGAAACATATGCGTTATTTCTTACCTTTTTTAACATTTCTTTCGCTAAATTTACAACTCTTTCGTCTAATAGTTTTGACCTTAATGCCATTTATACCTCGCTATTTCACTTACTCTAGTATGACTTTTTCCCCATTATTCTCTATCTGTTCTTTCTATAGCGGGAATTGGTATGAGTTCTATTTCCTATAAACTAAAGGTAGGTGTTGATTATGAATTTACTCCGCAGATAGTTGCTACAGTTGCTATTGCTGCAAGTGGGCAATTCAGTGGCTTCAAGCCACCAGTACAAATACCAGATGCAATCATAGAAGTAGGCATACGTTATAATTTTTAAGCTATGAACACTTTGAATCCCTATACACAGTTGTATGCTCGGTGCTATATATGTGCTATTTGCAAAGGTATTCTGTTTATGCTAACATTAAGCTAAACCTTAAGCAATAAAATCAGAAGCATCAACTCCCCGCTGCAAGCAAGCAGCAATTACAGTGTTCATCATAAGAAATGCTATTGTCATTGGGCCAACACCCCCGGGTACTGGAGTAATAGCCTTGACTTTTTCTTTTACTCCCTCAAAGTCAACATCACCCACAAGCTTACTTTGATTTCCCAAGTTAACGCTATTTATGCCAACATCGATCACTATTGCACCTTTTTTTATCCAATCTGCTTGAACAAAATTTGGCTTTCCAACTGCTGCAACTACTATATCCGCTTTAGAGCAATAATCAGCTAAATCCCTACTTTGTGAATGCAAGATGGTAACGGTACAATTTTCCTGCAACAATAAGTGAAACATCGGCTTACCCACAATATTTGATCTGCCAATAATCACCGCATTTTTACCGGACAGATTATTTTCAACTGACTTAATTAAATGTAAAGAACCTTTAGGAGTACAAGGTATCAGACAATTTTTTTCACCTTTAACTAACCTGCCAACATTCTCATCATGAAAGCCATCTACATCTTTTTCAACACTTACTGTATTAATTACTTTGCTTGCACTGATGTGCTTTGGTAAGGGTAACTGAACTAAAATTCCATGAACAGATGAATCTTCATTTAATGTATTAACTTTTTCAATCAATTCATCTTCTGAAATACTATCAGGCAACACAATAGTTTCAGAACTTATACCCATTGATTCCGCTTTTCTTTGTTTATTACGAACGTAGACCTGACTTGCTGGATTGCTACCCACAAGAATTACTTTAAGGCAAGGAAAAATATTATGCTCTCTCTTTAAAACATCAATTTTTTGTGATAGCTTCTCACAGAGATCATTCGCTATTTTTTTACCGTCAATAATCATTGTCACTTCCTTGCCACTCCTTGAAATCAGGTAATGCGATATCAAACAAATTCAATACTTTACCAACAGAATGATTTACAATATCATCCAAAGATTTTGGTTTAATATAAAAAGCAGGCATTGGCGGAGCAATAATTGCTCCCATCTCCGTTAGTTTTAACATATTTCGGAGATGTCCAAGATGTAGTGGAGATTCTCGCACCATAAGAACTAATTTTCTTCTTTCTTTTAGAGTTACATCTGCAGCCCTTGTTAATAGATTGGAAGTCACCCCCGATGCTATTTCAGACATTGTTTTCATAGAACATGGAGCAATAACCATACCTGAGGTTTTAAATGAGCCGCTTGCTATTTTTTCTCCTATTTTTTCTTCAGAATAGTAAAAATCTGCAAGCGACATAATATCTTCAAGTTTTTCTTTAATCTCATGAGCTATAGTTATTTTTCCAGCACTGCTGATCACTAAATGAGTTTCATGATTGGTATTTTTTAGTGCCTCTAGAATCCGTACACCGTAAATAGAACCAGATGCTCCACTTATTCCAATTACAATCCTACTATTCACCTTCGTAATTCATTCCCAATGCACGTTTGTAGGTATCAAGTAATATTTCCTGTTCCTCCCTGTCATCATCATCCATCTTTCTTAGCCTAATAATCTGTTTCATCACTTTTATATCCCAACCTTCATCTGCAGCTTTTGCATATACATCACGAATGTGATCTTGCACATCCCTCTTTTCTTGTTCAAGTTTTTCGATTCTCTCTATATAGCTCTTCAAATCTTCAGCCGTTATTTTTACTGTATCTTCCATAGAACCCAACTAATTAATTGCTACTACAGTATTATCAGTTTTTACTTGTACTTCAATCATAGTAATAATATTTTTATCTTTTTTTAAAATCTTAAAGTAAAAACTGTACATGGAAAACTCTTCATTTTCTTCAGGAATGCGCTCTATCTCGTTTACAATCATACCTGCTAGAGTTGTAGCTTCTTCATCAGGAAGATCCCAATGTAACTGTCTATTAATATCCCTAATAGTAGATTTTCCTTCTATGTGATACATATTATCGGATATCTTTTTTATAAAATTCTCTGTGATCAAATCATGTTCATCTGAAATTTCTCCAACTATTTCTTCCAGTATATCCTCAAGAGTTACGATTCCCTGTAGTGCTCCATACTCATCAATAACAAATGCAAGGTGTTTCCTGTTTTTACGAAAGTTGTGAAGTTGTACACTGAGTGGCGTACTTTCTGGTATAAACCAAGGCTTTGACATAACTTTGGCAATCTCTATTTCATTATCCTTTTCACGCAAGGCATTTATTAGATTTTTCACGTGAACCACTCCAACAATATTATCTGGTTCTTTTTGCCATAAAGGTACTCTGCTATGGCTACTGGTTAAAATCTCTCTTATTAACTCTTCTTTGTTTCGATCTATATCAAGAGAAAATAAGTTTCTCCTGTGGGTCATAATTTGTGATATTTCTGTCTCAGCCAAATCAAGTATACTATTTAGCATATCTAAATCCTGTTGTAACATAGTGCCCTCACTGCGGTGAAGAGTAATCATATTACGCATTGCATCTGCTGCAGATATTACCTCCCTATTCTTATGAAGCCCACATAACTTCAGAATGATATTGACAATAAACTGAATGCCTAATGTCAATGGAGAAAGAACCTTGACAAAAAACAGCATAAAATAAGCAGAAAGTAATGTAAATTTTTCAGGATTTTGCATGGCGTAAGTTTTTGGTAAAACTTCACAAAATAGCAAAATAAAAAACGTCATCATGAATGTTGAAAGAAATATGCCCTCACTCCCAAAAGAATTTATAAATATTACTGTAAATAAAGCAGAGCAAGTAATGTTAATAATTGTATTACACAGTAATATTGTTCCTATTGTTAATTCTTTTTTACCTAAGAAAAGCTCTATTATCTTGGCTTTTTTGTTACCTTCTAGCTTTAGTTTATTCACTCGGGATCGGCTAATTGAGGTTAACCCTATTTCTGCTCCTGAGAACAAAAACGATAAAATCAATAAGAAAAAAATTGCTGACAACACTGAAATCAATAACCAATCCATTAAAGTATGATGTTATTGCGATATAGAAACAGAGTTGATTTTATATGTTGTAAGAAGCATTTGCAAGTCTATATATCTTTAATATAAAAAAATAAACCATGAAATATATCACACACTGCATTCACATGCATATTCTCAACAACAAGTGGAGGGGTTATTCTTATTACCCTGTTATTTAAAATTTTAGTCATTATTAAGCCTTTGTCAAGAGATTGTTTAACAATTTTATCAGCCAAAGGTACTCTAAGCTCTATCCCTATCAATAAACCCTCCCCACGAACTTCTGAAACGATCTTCGGAAATTCTTCAGTCAAAGGCAACAACTTTTCTTTTAGATATTTACTGACCTTCTTAACATGGTCAAAAAAGCCTTCCTTTAGCATTACATCGAGTACTGCATTACCAACAGTCATGGAAAGTGGGTTACCTCCATAAGTTGACCCATGAGTTCCTGGAGTGATTGCTTCTACTATATAATCTTTTACTAAACATGCAGCCAGAGGAAATCCATTACCCATAGCCTTCGCACAAGTGAGCATATCAGGTTCAACTCCTATATTTTGATAATAAAATAGAGAGCCAATCCGTCCATATCCTAATTGCACTTCATCAAAGCATAAAATTATTCCTTGAGCTTTTGTTATCTCTCTTACTTTTTTAAGATACTCTACGTCCAATGGATGTACTCCGCCTTCACTTTGTATGGGCTCTAAAAATATGGCAGCTGTTTCGCTATTGATTTTCTTTTCTAATGCTTCAATGTTATTTCTTGGAACTTTATCAAAACCAGAAAGGAGTGGAGCAAAACCTTCGCGTGATTTTTCATTTCCCCTAGCTGAAATTGCAGCAATACTGCGGCCATGAAAACCTCCTTCAATTGTAATGATGTGACTGCGCTTTTCTTGTCCATTTAAGTAAAAATAGCGGAGAATAAATTTAATTGCAGCTTCTGTTGCTTCAAGTCCACTTGAGCAGAAAAACTTTATCGGCAAAGGTAAGTTCTGTTAAACGCTGAGCAAGCCTTTCCTGCTGAGGAATAGTAAAAATATTAGAGCAGTGCCATAATGAATCCAGTTGCTCCTTCAGTTTATCTGTAATGTATGGATGACAATGCCCTAGAGAGGTTGTAGAAATTCCTGCAGCAAAGTCTAAATTTTTTACCATCCTTATCGAAGAGATATACTCCTTCTCCTCTAACTATAGAAGCTTCAGATCTATTATAAGCGTTAACAACATGATCCATTTTAAATATTATCTATAGTGCATGAAAAAGCTTTCCCTTAATATTGCTTAAACTAAAAATTGGGCTAATATTATACAGTTCAACATAAAACTCAGAAATTTAATATGTAAAAAAGTAAAACTACACCAATTCACATTCAGCAAAAAAGAAAGCTATTTCTCTATGAGCGTTCTCTAGACTATCAGAACCATGCACTCTATTTTCACTAATATCATTAGCAAAATCACCCCTAATTGTACCTTTATCTGCCTGTTTTGGATCTGTAGCACCCATGATTTGTCTGTATTTACTGACTGCATTTTCACCGATTAAAACTTGAACTATCACAGACCCAGAAGTCATAAATTCCACCAACTCTCCAAAAAAAGGCCTATCCTTATGAATTTCATAAAACAGCTCTGCTTGTTTTTTTGTCAGCATCATCATTCTTTGTGCTATAATTTTTAGTCCAGATTTTTCAATGTAAGAATTTATACTGCCTGTAATATTATTTTTTACTGCATCAGGTTTTAATATTGAAAGTGTTCTCTCAATTGCCATATTATTTTCTTATATTAAGATCGTATATTTACTTTATTGTAAATTTTTGTTCCATCAAAGAGATTTTTTATTTATAGTCAAGAACAAAACATCAAGGGGTAGTTTATGGTTTACTCTCGTAAGAAACTAGTGAATAATCTTAAATCATCAATTTTCTGCGGAACAAAAGGTTTTTTAACCTTTAATTTGGCATTTTTAAGTTATTTAGAGTATAGCTTACACAATAATACAAAATTAAAAGGAGGTGCCGCTTTTGCGATGAAAAGGAACGTTGTTCCATTTGGTGAAATGATTGCCATACCGCTGTTTTTTTGCTTTGTATTACCAGCTATGGTAGGCAACATAAGCCTTATCGAGTGCGCACTTATATGTGCTGCACTGATGGTTGCAACATGTTTTGTTGTAAGAACCTTTCACTTGCGTGAAAAGTTATTGAAAAAAATGACTAATAATGAAAATCATACCAAGAAAGAAATAGAGCAGGAATTTAAGAAAGACATTATAAAATTTCCTATCTTTGATAAAAACAGACATCATATTGAGTATAATTCTCATAATCCAGGACAACTAATGAGTGAAAGTCCTCCCTCTCTCTTTGTTAGGGTTTTACTTTTTCCCCTTACGATTTTTCTGAAGGCTCTACAAAGCTGCATAATGATATCTTTGGCTGCTGTTGAACTTTTTGAAGCAGTGCCAAGTTTTTGTGTTGATGTGGTTTTTGATAGAAACTTTGTATCTACACAGAGTAACGTGAAGAGATCTGGCCATCTATTGTATGCTAGTGTGAGAAATTTAGTGCCTGTAACTAAACTTGATGAGTGTGTAGCTGATTTTATAGGCAAACCTGAAGAAAGGTGCTGTCAGTGAAGAAGGCAGTAATCTTATTTAACCTAGGAGGACCTGATTCACTAAGTGCGGTCCGTCCTTTCTTATTTAATCTTTTTTACGATAAAAGAATAATAAATCTACCAAATCCTTTTCGCTTCCTTTTAGCAAAGTTTATCTCCAAAAGGCGAGAAAGTACTGCACAAGAAATATACGAGCACATTGGAGGTAAATCGCCAATCTTGGAGAATACGAAAGCACAAGCTGATGCTTTAGAACTAAAATTAAATGAAAATGGAAACCATGTATATAAGATATTCATCTGCATGCGTTATTGGCATCCATTTGCTGATGAAGTTGTTAAAAGAGTAAAGCAATTCGACCCTGACGAAATCATTCTGTTACCACTATATCCGCAATATTCAACCACCACAACTCTATCATCCATCGAGAATTGGCAAAAAAATGCCAAACTGGAATGTAACACAAAAACAATTCACCATTATTATGAAAATGAAGACTTTATTGAAGCTCATGTTAATCTGACGTCTAAATATTATAAATTAGCTAGCAAAATCGGTAAGCCAAGAGTCCTATTCTCGGCTCATAGCTTACCTCTTAGTATCATTAAAAAAGGCGACCCTTACGCTTCACAGATAGAAAAAACAGTAAAATTAATAGTAAAAAAATTGAATATTGAAGATCTTGATTGGGGAATATGTTATCAGAGTAAGGTTGGCCCTGTAAAATGGTTGGAGCCTAGCACTGAAAGTGAGCTATCACGCTCAAAAGACGATAATATACCTGTAGTTTTATCACCTATATCTTTTGTTTCTGAGCATTCTGAAACACTGGTTGAACTTGATATAGAGTATAAAGCAATTATCAAAGACGGATATTACTTTCGCGTACCAACTCTCAGTACTGATCTCTTATTTATCAAGTGCTTGGCCGATTTATGTTTAGATCACTCTCAAAGTACTGATTTATACCACTTTTCTTTTTAGATTTTTATAGTATAATATTAAAAAGTTATTATTTTATTATCTACTTATGCCAAAAGGTAAGCCAAATACATTTATAGAAAGTATACATGATGCTCACAATCATGATATTAGAAAGATGTATTGTATTGCAGTAGGTTTAACAGGCATATTGTGTAAAATTTCATTGCAATTCTGTTGCGAGTTTATTGATAACAACAGATCCAATATTTGTACTATATTAGATATTTCTAAGTTCATAAAACTACCAACATCAATAATATTTGCTCTTCACTTTGGTCTCAATTTAGCTGGATATAAATCTAAAAAACTTCAGAATGGTAAAGGGGGAAATGAACCTGAAAAACCAATACAGGTTGTGGGTAGCTCAGCCTTCTTGGCAAACTGTGTCATAGGAATATTGATGCAGACAAAAATCATTCATTTCCTAGCTGGGAACAATAAAGATATAATAAGTTATATTAGCTTAACATCAGCAGTTCTGTTTCTATTTTCAGAATTCGTAAGCTGTTATTATAAGTGCGAAGAATATAAGGAAGTGCATAAAAAATATCAAGAAGCATGTAAAAAATACAAAAAGGGTGATGACGAACTTACGAAATGTGAAGCTGAGCTTGCTAAATGCAAGAAGAATGTTATGTTTAGCACATTCACTTTTTCATTAGGCTTATTAAGCTTTACATTAAAGAGAATGGAAATTGCAACTATACCGATAGACTTGGGTGGTGGCATAATCTATAATTTAAACTTAACTGTTACGGTCAGTTTGATACTAAGTATAGCATATCTAGTATCAAACATCGATAAGTTTGTCAATCAACCTAATAATGGTACTGATCCTTCTACTGGATTTGATGACGCTCACCATATTCAGCATAATGGCAGCATTGTAGAAAGTAATTATTCGAGATGAAAAGACTTAATTTCTACTGCCAATGCTAGCACTGCTAATTTGCTAACAATATTCCAAAGTGGCAAAGTTTTATTTTCTTGGCTGATGTCATAAAATTCACAGTCAGTGGAATTCAAGCTAGAATATACATCTTTCCTGCTATTACATCGGTATAAGTAACATGTTGGAGTATCTCCTATATAGTATATTAGCGGTTCTGCAGAACTACTTTTAAATATGTCAATAGTTGGTACACCTTCTTGTATAATAACACTATTGATTGCTATTCCTTCTTTTATCTTTTTCATTTTATGACGCTTTTTTTTATTGAGATTTAATATTTCCTTTCCACTTGTTGCTGTTATAATGCCCATTCCATATGTGCCATTGCTTGCTTTGATAAAAACGTAAGGTTGTGTTTTTATTTCATATTCCTCATATTTTTTTTGCACTAGAGATAATATTTGGTCAACTTTAGTCGCTACTGCTCCTAGTGATGAATCATCATTAAAGTCAACTCCATTACAGCTTTCTGTAAGCACAGAAATAAGCCATGGGTCCATTTTAAATTCGCCACAAAATTCGGACACTAATTTTTGATAGATTTCAAAATATTGAAATTTCTGCCTACTGTGCCAGCCATATAATGGACTTGGCACTATCTCTTGTTTTACGTTTTCTAGCGTGTCTGGAATGTGGCTCGTCATATCACGGTTCAGTATAATAATATCAGGCACAAATCCTGAAGTTGTCTTCAGCAAAGAGTTTTCTTTCACAACAGTTTCATACTGTTCTATTAAATTGTACGTTTCATTATGAAAGAGGCCAATTCTAGTTTCAAAACCTGCGAGTTGCAGTACCTTTTCTATGGCAAATACATTTTCTATATACATTTTATTTCGTGTGTAATTCTCCGGTATTATAAGGGCCTTTTTATATTGTTTTGTTTCGAAGTAGCTTTTTATCAATTTTGCTGCTATCACTTTTGATACTTCACTTAGGTTATTAAACCCTGCAGGAAATAAATTGGCGTCTACTGGAGCAATTTTGTAGCCTGAATTCCTAAGATCTATGGAGCTATAAAATGGTAATGTAAAACCATTAAATTTTGTTTTGAACCAATTATTTATATCTTTTTCCAGATTTGGATGAATTATGTTTTGCATCTACACTTTAAATGTTATAAGAAAAGTACTATATTATAAGTTATAATCTTAATGTAATATAACGAATTAAAATAACAAAAAAAATGATTCATCATGACAGCAGTGAAATGTATGGTACTACTATACTGTCAATTAGAAGAGACAAAAATGTAGTAGTAATAGGTGATGGGCAAGTCTCGCTAGGCCATACCGTTATAAAATCTGGAGCAAAAAAAGTTAGGCGTCTTTCTGGTGATTCCGTAATTGCCGGTTTTGCTGGAGCAACAGCTGATGCATTTACTCTCTTCGAAAGGCTAGAATCTAAACTTGATAAGCACCCAGGACAGTTAATGAGGGCATGTGTTGAACTTGCAAAAGACTGGAGAATGGATAAATATCTGAGAAAATTAGAAGCTATGATGATCGTGGCAGACAAGTCCATTTCATTGGTCATTACAGGAACGGGTGATGTTCTTGAACCTGAAGATGGCATTGCAGCCATTGGCTCTGGAGGAAATTTTGCTTTATCTGCAGCAAAAGCTTTGATTGACGTTGAAGGAATATCAATAGAGGAGATTGCAAAAAAGGCTATGAAGATAGCTGCCGATATATGTGTTTATACAAACCATAATCTAATTATTGAAAAAATAAAGGAGTAATATGTCAAGAACTTTGTGTACCAATTCTTCTGGTCAACCTGTAGTAGGTCAATCTGATAATAATGATGACTGCAATAAAAAAAACGGCCTCTATGAAAATGAAGGTACAGAAAGTAGCAGCATCCAAAGCTCACAAGCTTTATTAGATGATCTACCACCACAGAAGATAGTTAAAGAGTTGGATAGATTTATAATCGGGCAGAATGACGCAAAGCGTGCTGTTGCTATTGCACTCAGAAATCGTTGGCGTCGAAATAAAGTACCACTTCCACTACGTGAAGAGATTATACCTAAGAATATACTCATGATAGGCCATACGGGAGTTGGTAAAACTGAAATAGCTCGCCGTTTAGCAAAGCTTGCTGGTGCACCTTTTATAAAAGTTGAAGCAACCAAATTTACTGAAATAGGATATGTTGGACGTGATGTTGACTCGATAATACGTGATTTAGTTGACGCAGCAATAGTTTTAGTTAAGGAAAAAGCACGTAAAGCCTTAACTAAAAAAGCTTTAGGTTTGGCTGAAAAGATAATAGTCAACTCCATGGTTGGTGAAGATGCAACCGAGGAAAGCAAAAAAGTTTTCAGAGAAAGACTGAGAAATAAGGAATTTGAAGATGGAGAAGTTTCTATTAACGTCAGGGAGAGCAAGGGTATGCTACCCACTTTTGATATACCTGGTATGCCAGGTGGGCAAATTGGCGTGATGAACGTAACAGAAATAGTGGGTAAGATGTTTAATGGGAACAAAAAAACAAAAACTATTACAGTTAAAGTGAAAGAAGCGCGTGAAATATTGATTAATGAAGAAAGCGAAAGGTTAATGGATGAAGACAAGATAATCAAAGAAGCGATTGATCTTGTTAGCAATGAAGGTATAGTGTTTTTGGATGAAATAGATAAAATTGCAGCACGTACAGAAATAAAAGGTGAAGTCAACAGAGAAGGAGTGCAACGTGATCTGTTACCACTACTTGAAGGAACAACTGTTTCAACTAAGTATGGCACCCTAAAAACAGACTATATATTATTTATTGCATCTGGTGCTTTTCATTTGTCTAAACCATCCGATCTTTTACCAGAATTACAGGGTAGATTGCCAATTAGAGTGGAACTTAAGGCACTTACTCGAGAGGATTTAATAAAAATATTAAAGGAACCAGAATCTAGTTTGTTAAAACAGTACATAGCTTTAATGAAAACGGAAAATGTAACACTTGAGTTTACTGATGATGGTATAGAAACTATAGCTGAAATAGCTTTTACAGTTAATAGAGAAGTAGAAAATATAGGTGCAAGAAGACTTCATACTGTCATGGAGAAGCTTTTAGATGAAATAAGTTTTATCGCTTCTGAAAAAAATAATGAGAAATTTGTTATAGATAGCAAGCACGTAAGAGATAAGCTTGAATCAATTTCAAAGCAGCTTGATTTATCTAAGTTTATACTTTAGAAGAAACTTTTTCTTTAAGTAATATATAGCACTCAAGAAGTTTTATTTTTTCTTACTTCGTAATTCTTTAAGCTATTTTTCAATAGTAGAATTCAAGCTTAAATCAATTATTGCAATATCACAATCTATGCCTTTTGTTAACACATCAGTTAAAAGATCAGGTGGGGAAAGAACTGTTCTTTTATTACCAGCTCTCATTCCCACAACTCCAAGTTCTATAGCAAGCGGCATTTTTCTGTCACCAACTTTAAACTGCACTGTTTGATCTTTGACTATATACTCACCATTATATCTCTTTATGCTATATTGAGCCGATATCTCATCACCACACTTTACTTGTTTTCTAGTTTTGTTAATTAAGTCATTAAAAATCATTAGGTTATTTACTGAATCAGGATATTTATCTTTTACTTCAATCAGTTTGATGTAATAAGAGTTAAAACTCATTTTGTTGTCATCAGCGGCAATAGTAACTACACGCTCTCCACCTTCTTTCATACCTATTACCCCCAAACTCACTTCTTTTTCACCTATTCTCAGAGTAATATCAGAGACTTGACTTGGTAATGCTGCCAGATTGTTGGATATTTTGTACATTTGTAGCAGGACTTCTTGGCCACAGAAAGCCTTACTGCCGCTGCCTTCAGTAATTTCATAAAATTTTATCGTCTCTTCTTCCTTTTGCTGTGTTATTTCTTCTAAATATTCTGCTAGCCCATGCTTTTCAATATAGCGATCAAGTGCTGATTCAAGTATGGGCTTTACTAGATAACGTGCTATCGTCTGTGTTAAACCATCATGTGTGGCATTTATCTCGTAAAGCTTGTCCTCTTTTTCCGGTTTATCTTTATTTATATAAACAATAGTGATTATAAAAACAGAAGCTAAAGTGAGAACCATTACTAGAAAGATAAATATTTGTAATATAATTTTTTTAACCATCTTTTTTTACTTGATTCAATAAATCATATAAGTCATTAGTATTCCCTGAAAGCGTACTTAAATTATCTGAGGCCTGTTTAAAGAGACTATCTATATAGTTTTCCATTTCATTTTTGCCAAGCACGGACATTAAATTGTTTGTTTTATCTTGCTCATAATCTTCAATATCATCCTTAGCTTGAAAAATAAGCCCCAGATTTATTCCATAGTTATATAACGCTCTCCGCTCCTTGGTTGTAGCATTGCCTATTATAGCCCCTATTTCGCATGAAGCTGCAAATAGTTTTGCAGTTTTCATCAAATGAATTTCCTTTATTTTATTCAAATCTGCATCTATATCCAAAATCTGTCCTCCCACCATTCCCCTAACTCCTATCGCTTGAGAGAGCACTTTGATGATCTCACAATTTAACGAAGATAATACCTCAAAAGCCAAAGTAAGTAGTGCATCTCCGGCCAGTACTGCTGTTGCTTCACCAAATTTTTTGTGGCAGCTCAGCTGGCCTCTTCGAGTGTCACTATTATCCATGCATGGTAGATCATCGTGAATTAGAGAGTAAGCATGAATAAATTCAATTGCTGCTGCTGCTGTTATTGCTTTTTCAACCTTTATGTTGAATATCGACGAAGATGCTATAACTAAAAAAGAACGTATATGTTTTGCAGGAGCAAGAAGCACATAACGCATAGCTGATATAAATTTATTCTCGCTATTTTCAGGTAAGAGCTTATTCACTTCTACAACAAGCAAATTTTTTGTTGTTTCGTCTAGCATTTTTAAATTCATTAACTATCGAGTGCTAAGAGATAGGAAGTTTTTAATAGTTTATATAATCATAAAAGCTATTGCAAACATCAAAATTTCTTATAACATCAGAGAATAGGTTATTTTTTAGTAAGAAATGAGCGAATTGGCAAAAAGCACTAGGGAAGATATAGAAGAAAAAGTAAAGAAGATTATACTAGAGCACATCAGTAAGGATGTAGAGAGATTTGGTAGTTCTTCAAAGCTTTCAGACCATGGCACAGATAGTTTAGATGCAGTTGAAATAATCATGGCAGCTGAAGAAGAATTTGGTATAGAGATTCCTGATGAAGATGCACAAAAAATGGAAACTATGGAACAGATAGTTGAATATGTAGTAAACAAAGCAAACAATTGATGTTGAATGAGCAGAAGAGTAGTAGTTACCGGTGTTGGCTTAATTACTCCACTAGCAGCAGATGTTAATAACACCTGGTCAAAGCTGAAAGAAGGTAAATCTGGCATCAAAGCAATCAATACAAATAGGTTTGATTCTTCTGATCTTGCTTGCAGAGTTGCAGGGCAAGTTCCAATGCAATCTGATGATATTGAGAACTATTTCAATCCATTAGATTATATTTCTGAGAAAGATCTAAAAAGAACAGATCGCTTTATTCACTACGGCGTTGCAGCAGCTATTCAGGCAGTAGATGATTCACTAATTTTGGAAAATAAAAATATTAATAAAGAGCGAATAGGTGTAGCTATTGGTTCTGGTATAGGTGGTCTTCCATCAATTCAGGAAAATGTAATTACCATGCAGGAGAAGGGGCCTAGACGTGTTAGCCCATTTTTTGTTCCTGCAAGTCTAATAAATTTGATATCTGGTCATATTTCTATTAAATACGAATTTATAGGTCCAAATGACTCAGCGGTAACTGCATGTGCAACAGGTGCGCATGCGATTGTAAACTCAGCAAGAGCTATAAAACTCGGTGAAGCTGACATTATGATTGCAGGCGGAGCAGAAAGTGCGTTATGCAGAGTTGGAATTGCAGGTTTTGCATCGATGAAGGCGTTATCAACTAAATTCAATGATAATCCTGAAGAATCCTCAAGGCCATGGGATGAAGAACGTGATGGATTTGTCATGGGCGAAGGAGCAGGTATATTAGTGCTGGAAGAGTATGAACATGCAAAAAAAAGAAAAGCAAAAATATATGCGGAACTCACTGGATATGGACTAACAGGAGATGCACATCATATCACAGCACCTCATCCAGAAGGAAGAGGCGCATTTAAGGCAATGGAGCTTGCTTTAAAGAATGCACAAATCAGCCCAAGTCAAATTGGGTATATCAATGCACATGGTACATCGACACCGCTTGGAGATAAAATAGAAGTAATAGCAATGAAGCAGTTATTCGGTGACTATGCCTATAAAATACCTGTTTCCTCGACTAAATCTTCTATAGGACATTTACTTGGTGCCACAGGAAGTGTTGAAGCAATATTTAGTATCCTTGCATTAAACAATGGAATTGTTCCACCAACTTTAAACCTACACAAACCTTCAGAAGGGTGTGATTTAAATTTTGTACCACTTAAAGCTCAAGAGCATAAAATTCAATATGCGCTTTCTAATTCATTTGGTTTTGGTGGTACCAACGCGTCTCTCATCTTTGGAAAGGTGTAGATATAGCTCTTTTCATAATAGTCCGGAAAGTTCATAGAAAAGCAGAATCAACAGCATGACGAAAAGATGTGAATAGAGGGATGTTTTTCCTAGCTCTATTTTTTATAGCAAACCAATGATGCTCAATTTTATTGAAATCTGGGGAATACGTAGGAAGATACAAAATTTCAGCACCAACTTCTTTAGCAAGTTCAGTAATCTTATTAGACTTATGAAAAGTAGCATTATCAAGGATAACAGTTTGTCCAGGTTCCAAAATAGGTGTCAAAAACTGCTCAAACCATTTATTAAAGATATCCATATTACAATGGCCCTCAAATGTTAACGGAACAACTATTTTTCTACTATTTAGAGCTGCAATCATGCTAATTCGTTGAGTTTTCTTTCCAGATTTTAGGGCATAAAATCGCTGTCCTTTCTGAGAATATCCATAGGGATAGTCTTCGGTATTATCAATACCAGATTCATCTATATATACTAAGTTTTGAGGTTCTTTCGTTGCTATAATTTTCAAAAATTCAGCACGTTTTTCTTCATTCCTTTCTTTGTATCCATATGTCTTTTTTGCGTGTGAGTCCAATTTTTTAAGAGCTAGATGAATCGTTGGGATACTAACATTACTCCAAAGCTTAGCCATTTCCGATAGAGTTTTTCCACCATGTTTTTTGGCAAATTCAGTAAATTTATTCCAGTCGGTAATTTTATGATTATAACCTCCATTTCCAAGTTTTTTCGACTGAAAATCTCCTGTTTCTTTTTTTCTTTGCTGCCACTCCCATAATGTAGTTCTTCCAATTTTAAATCTTTCTGCTACCGTTTCTCTGCTTTCCCCTTCGTCTAGTACCTCCATTGCTTTTTTTCTTAAATCATAACTATATGCTGCTGGCATACTTACCTTCACTACTATAAACTCTTATTTTAAACCGTTTGGACCATTATGAAAAGAGCTATAATTATGCTATTTTGAATCGACTACGAAAATGTTATTCGAGTAGCTGAAACTGGAATCCATTTAAATTGGTCAGCATAAAAGTAATGTTGAAATATAACATTTTGATGATGATGAAGAAATGGATCCTAGTGTCAGCTACTCGAATGACAGAAGAAGAAAAAGCAAAATTTTGCCTTTTACCGCTAACCTATTATACTTACTTGATAAGTTCTATCGCTTGATTAAATGCATAAAATATTAGTAAGAAGTAACCATAAGCCCTTGATTGGAAAAATCAAGATTAATGGTTCAAAGAATGCCGTCTTGCCAATAATGGCGGCAAGCTTGTTTAGTGATTCTTCAATAACTTTGCATAACGTACCTGATTTAATTGACGTGCATTTGATGTCTGAGCTGCTTAAGAGTCTTGGTGCAGAAGTAAATTTTATATGCAATAAAGACTATAAAGCAAATCACACTTTGGAATTTGACTGTAGCAATATCAATAACTATTTAATATCACATGAAATTGCAAGCAGACTGCGAGCATCTTTTTTAATGCTAGGTCCAATGCTCAGCAGATTTGGTAGAGTTTCAACAGTATTTCCTGGTGGATGTAATATTGGAAAACGTCCTGTTGACATTCATATTAAGGCACTTGAAGCAATGGGAGCTAAAATTGAAATTGATAGCTGTAATATAACCGCAACAACAAAGGGGAAATTGCAAGGCAAAGAAATAACATTTGAAAAAGTAAGTGTTGGTGCAACAGAAAATATAATAATGGCAGCAACACTTGCAGAGGGAGTAACAATAATAAACAATGCTGCAATCGAGCCGGAAGTTCTTGATTTAATAGAGTTTCTGAAGATTATGGGTGCCAATATTGAAGTTAATAATACAAAAATCACAATAGAAGGTGTTGAAGCATTGAATGGGTGTGAGCATAAAATAATACCAGATCGCATAGAGGCCGGTACTTATGCTTTGGCTGCTATCATTACCGACGGCGAGCTAAAGTTAGAAGGAGTAAGTTTGTCTGATATAGAATGTATTGCAAATGAATTGAAGACTATAGGAGCCAGAGTTGAGTTACATGATGATGGTATTATTATTTCTAGAAAAAATGGCTCTATTAAATCTGCTCACGTTGCAACAAATCCATATCCTAACTTTCCCAGTGATATGCAACCACAACTAATGTCTGCTATGTCAATTGCAGGTGGAATATCAATCATTGAAGAGAACGTTTTTGAAAGTAGATTTGCACATGCAAATGAGCTAAGAAAATTAGGCGCTAATATCAGCATCGAAAAAAGTAAAGCTACTATAAGTGGAACAAAGAGCCTATCTGGAGCTAATCTGCATGCTAATGACTTAAGGTCAACAGCAGCTTTAATTCTCGCTTCTTTGGTAGCCAAAGGAGAAACTACAATAAATAACTCACATCATTTATGGAGAGGCTATGAAGCAATGCACGAAAAACTCAATTCATGCGGGGCTGATATTTTCGTTTCATCTTGAGGATATATTATGAATGAGACAACTAAGCGAGCTACAGTAAAAGAAATAGATGACATTCTATACGAAGAACATAAGGTGTTAGATCATGGATTTGTTCGAGTGATTGATTATATGGGCTCTGATAGCGCCATAGTTCAAGCCGCTCGTGTTTCTTATGGAAAAGGAACAAAACAGATAAATCAAGATGAAGCGCTTATAAAATATTTGATGAGACATCATCATACAACTCCATTTGAAATGTGTGAAATTAAGTTTCACGTGAAACTTCCAATTTTTATTGCAAGACAGTGGATAAGACACAGAACTGCAAATGTGAATGAATATTCCGGAAGGTATTCGATACTTGATAATGAATTTTATATACCAGAACAGGTTGCAAAACAATCTGATAATAATAAACAAGGCAGCGGTGAAGCTTTTGACTCAAGTACTTCAAAAGAAATAATAGATTCTCTAATAAATGATTCTAATTTAGTATATTCTCATTATGAGAAATTTATTGAACAGGGCCTTGCAAGGGAAATTGCCCGAACTAATCTAACACTTAATTACTATACTCAGTTTTATTGGAAAATAGATTTACACAACCTTCTTCACTTTTTAAGGCTTAGAGCTGATCAGCACGCCCAATATGAAATTAGAGTCTATGCAGAAGTTATGTTGGACATAGTAAAGAAATGGGTCCCGCTGGCCTATAATGCTTTCATTGAATACTCCTTAAAATCAGCCTGTATTTCAAAAACTGGTCTTGAAATAATTCGCAAGCTAATAAAAGGAGAAAATGTTACGAGAGAAGAAAGTGGCATTGGTAAAAGAGAATGGGATGAGTTGATGTCTATACTTTGTAAATAACAAAAAAGATCAAGATATGTACGTTCACAGACTTGCAGGTGTGAACAACAATTGATTCATGCCTTTATCAACTGATATATCAATTATTTTTGAATTTGTTCTTTCTGTTATTTCATAAAGCTTTTCAGCTTTCTTTAACATCAGCGTTGCATTTCTAAGCGTAATAAAAATTTCGCAATAATCTGGAGAATTTTCAACATACATATTATATGAATAATGGTTTACAGCAAGTTCTATTGCCCTACAAACTTCCTCTAATGTAAAATTAGCAACTCCTGTATCAGGACAAAAGCCAATCGCTCCTTTACTAGGATCAAAAAATATGTATTTATCATTCTCTGCTTTATATACCAACATAGAATGAGCAATATTCTCGTCATCTTCATCATCTGCTCCATTACAAGCATAACAAGAAAAACTAAATTCTAAGTAGCATCCTATCTTCACATCATTTAAAGCACGTTTGATTTGTTCTTGATTAGTATAGACCCATACCTCTGTTGAAGATAAATCGTTACATGCTTGTTCATATATCGTCTCATCATAAAATGGATCTCCTTCTCGCCTTTCAATGCTCTGAACATCGAGAACAGGTAAGAATTGCAATAAAAACTGCATCATTAATAACTCAATCGTTTGTTCTTTTCTTCCATCAATATAGTCCATAAAATCTTGTTCAGATATAATATTACCAGACTCGAGGAATTGAACAAAATCTTTCCTATTCTCTAATCTTATAAAGGTAATAAAGTAATTTAATGGGTGACATAACCCTTCTTCAGGGTCAAAATCTAAAATTTCTTCAAATCTACTTTTTAATTGTCCAATTTCAGATATGCTATCTGACATGAAATCATTCAAATGAAATTGAATGGCTTGCTCACTTTCAAATAATTTATTATATTGTTCTTCAGCTGATAAATCTGGCGCTTTATATACATATCTACCATTTTCTCTACGTATACCTTCTATATCTTCAACGATACCACGTTCTATATTTTTACTGATAGCAATTTCTTTATTTCCTTGATTCCTTATATTAGTAAATAAATTTAAAAATTCTACAATTTGCTGCTTTGAAAGTGTTTTCTCAACCTCTCCATCTTTAATTTTAGAAAACACTCTAATTTTAGCATTCTCCTTGTAATACCAAAATCCATTACTGACGGAACAAATAAGAAACATTACAAACTCGTTTAATAGTAGTACTGGAAATATTGACAATAAAATTACACAAAACATCTTCAAGTAAACCTATGGTATCGTAGATACTATTGCGTAAAGTATTGTATTTGATATATTGCCACAACCTTTCAACAGGATTCAGTTCCGGTGAATAAGGAGGCAAGTATATGATGGTAATGTTTTCCTGAATTTTCAAACTTTTTGATCTATGCCAACTTGCACAATCCATTACAAGAAAGGCTTCTTTCGTGCCTAAATCTTTCGACATCTGCTCCAGAAATATATTCATACAATCAGTGTTTACATATGGAGCAAGTAGGCTAATTTTCTTACCACTTCTTGGATTTACCGCACTTTAGATATAGAAATTTTGTCTACCAATTTTCATTTTAACCTGCGTTCTGACCCCTTTTAAACCATCCGTGTCCGATTTTTGAATGAGTCCCAAATCGTGATTCATCAAAAAAAACACCTCCCTTTTAGGGTGGAAATTGACTATTTTATTGAAGTATCTTTTAAACTCTTCTTGCTTGTTTTTATCTTGTTTATGGTGCATTGGCCTCGGTGTTATGTAAGAAAATTTCATCCTTTGTATCTCACGGTGCACTGTTGATTTGCTGATGTTTAGGGCAAATTCCTCTGAGATTTTTATTTGTACTTCCTTAATAGTAATATTTGGATTTCTTTCTACCCATATTTCAATTTGCTCACGTTGATTTTTGTTTAATTTGCTTTTTCTTCTCCGCTGAAACGGGGCAAATAATTTTTCTACTCTACCAAATTTTAGATGCTTTATCCATTCAGTCAAAGCAGTCCTTGAAATTTTACATATTCTTGCCACAGCGCTTATACTACTTTCTTTTCCTGCTATCACCGCTTGTAACTTTTTTGAAACATATGCGTTATTTCTTACCTTTTTTAACATTTCTTTCGCTAAATTTACAACTCTTTCGTCTAATAGTTTTGACCTTAATGCCATTTATACCTCGCTATTTCACTTACTCTAGTATGACTTTTTCCCCATTATTCTCTATCTGTTCTTTCTATAGCGGGAATTGGTATGAAAAAGAGGTATTCAATATATTGTTGGAGAAGATGTTATTACCTAAATTGCCACTTGGCACAACCATAGTTATGGATAATGCTACATTTCATAAGACCACTAAAACAAAATCATTAATAGAGTCTTTTGGCTTTCACGTGCTGTATCTTCCAACATATTCACCAGATTTGAATCCCATAGAACACTGTTGGCATACCATCAAAAGCCGCCTCAGACCTCTAATGTATAAATGTACAGACTTACAACTTTTGGTTGGTAATACCATAATGGAAATTTATCCATTCATTTTAGAAAATACTATAGTTTCCCTATACTAACAAGATCAGGAATTTAAAACCCACCATGGCTTCAGAGTACTTGCATTTGATGCTTCAATACTGATTCTGCCAAAGAGCGACAAAATAATAGGCGAGTTTGGCTCAAGAGCAGTATGAAATCGAATCCAGAGATTTGAAGACTATACAAGTGCAACCTTTGAAGTTTGCTACGATGTGCCAAATAATATTGCAATAAAATCTGTGCTAAGTAGAGGTGACAGCTATGAGGTTGATTTAGCGATCGGTATGCTTGAATCCATAAAATCAGACGATTTGTTAATCTGTGATAGAGGATACGTATCTTATCGATTTCTTGCTGAGCTTACAGGAAGGAAAATCAATTATATAATTCGCTGTTCAAGTTCGTCTTTCAATGAAATAAACGCTATGTTTAAGCCGGAAAGCCCATCTAGTACGGTGGTAGTGTCTACCGCACCTATTAAAGTAGCAAGACAGCTACGAAAGCTAGGATTACCTGATGAGATGAAATTCAGGTTAGTCAAAATAATACTTTCTTCTGGAGAAGTTGAAGTATTAGTAACATCTCTGTTAGATGAGAAACGTTTTACAGTTGAAGAGTTTGAGAGATTATATTACTTGCGCTGGGGAGTAGAAACATTTTTTTCTAGGCTGAAGGGAAGATTAAATTTAGAGAATTTCACAGGAAAAAGTATTGAAACTATCAAGCAGGATTTTTGGTCAACTATCTTCATCAGTAATCTAGAAAGTATCATGATAGAAGATGATGAAGAGACATTGAGCTCACAGAATAGTAAACTAAAAAAAAAGCATCAATAAATCTGTCTCATTTAATGCGATTAAAAACTTATCCTTTGATATTTTTTCTACAGAGTCAGACATAGACTGCATTATGTATCGACTATCACAGTTATTTTTGATGAACACTTTAGTGGTGAGAAAAGGGAGAAGAGTTGATCGTCATAAGATATCTGATATTCGTTCACTCAACTACCAGAAAAGAGCTAGAAAACATGTGTTTTAAATTCAAGATATCTTTTCAGTATCATTGTATTAGTACATTCTTTGCAAAATAACCTGCAATTATTACTTTTTTAAATAACTTGCACTTTTCAGACTCCCTTTTCTTAAAAATTCACCCTAGTATTTACCATAATTATCAATCACTTCAAATTTTTTGTCCAATCTTAACTTCTCTTTCCCTTAACTTAATGGCAGTGATAACTAGCTAATCCCCCATATTTTACTTCTATTGTAAGCTGATCGTTTATTACTATACTTTCTTTATTTGGAAATAATTTTTTAATCAAAGTTTGTGATTTATCATATTCAGAATTTGTTTTAAATTTCATATTCACCTCTTAAAAATTTTCACTATAAATAAGTCTTGAGAAAAATGCGTTAACTGTAGATTCAGCCTTTACCTTGTTTTTGCATAACTGCTTAGATAGTTGATCATCGCTAAAAAGCAGATTCTTAGTATCGAGATATTTAGCATAGTTGCCAGCAAGTATTGAGTAGAAACCGCTTTCAAGTTCAAGATAAGAGCTGCTATTCAGAACAAAAAATAAATCGCTCTGGTCAAGCAGTATGTCATAACCAGAGCTCGTGCAATGTAAGTATTCATTGCCTTCATACTCTGCTATGTAGTACTTACTTGCATCAAGATCACCATCAAGCTGCAAAATTGCCGCTGAACGTCCATTCCCAGTACTATGGACTTTTATTACTTTAAGTACTTTAATCTCATCATTTTCTATGAGTTCTCTTAACTTTTCATTCTTTTGACTTAATTCTTTCTCTGCTTTTCTTCTGTCTTCTTCTAATTTTATTTCTTTTTCAACAAGCTCATTTTGTATTTGCAAAAACATATCTTGAATGGTTAAGCCATTTAGAAAGTAATCCAATACAATTGACACAAACGGCTGCAATTCACCATTATCTTCAAAGCTCTTTTCCTGCTTTTTGTCATATTGAGTGGGGTTATAGATTGCATACATAGGATAAAAGCCATAATTCACCTCGTCGAATGATAACTCTATCGAAAATCCGCTCTGATCAAGTGGAAGTTTAGTAGCTAAATATCTACCATTATTATCACCATTATTATCTCTGACATACAGCTCATTTATACCATAGTGCCCACTATATTTGTTTTAATAAATATAAAAATTCTCAGGATTAAGATTAAAGTAATCATCTAAATTGTTAGGTTTACCGAGCTTTTCACATAGAAAACTCTTGCTCTTATCTGTAAGTTTGATGCGTGTAGAGAAGTAACACCGATCTATTCGGTCACCTTTTTCTATTTCAAAGTCTAGGACTATTTTATCGCTAAACATACAGAATTTCCTCACATTTCCAATATTTATGATTATAAATTGTGTACTATGAAAAAAGCATTAAGGCTTCTTTATGTATCTAAAAACAGCGCTAACTTATGACAAGAATAGTTGACGTATTACTACCACTTCCAATTGATCAGCTATTTTCATATGCAATTGAGAAAGATACTGAAGTTTCAATTGGAGATTACGTAGTGGTGCCGTTTGGAAGAAAGCGTTTGATTGGAATAGTTTGGAAATATAGCGGCAAGAGTGATCGAGAATTAAAATGCATTGAACAAAAGATCGAGTTACCGAGCATCAGACCAAAACTGATCGAATTTGCAGAGTGGGTTGTGCAGTATAATGTAATACCTATTGGTATGCTTGCAAAAGTGATAATGGGAGGAGTATTAAAGGTAAATCAGATAGATAAGTTAGTTTTCACTAAGCAAAAGCAGGAAATAAGTGAAATAGATTGCCAATTAAGCCCTGAGCAGCAAGCAGCTCGCGATAAGATAATAAGTAATTTGAATGAGTATTCAGTGACTTTGCTTGACGGTGAAACCGGGTCTGGAAAAACGGAAGTTTATCTCTCTGTGATTGCAAGGTTAATTGAAATCGTAAACGATGCACAAGTCCTGATCCTTCTGCCAGAAATTGTCCTAACTTCACAATTAGTAAATCGTGTTCACAGTCAGATATCTGGAAATATAGCTGAGTGGCATTCAGGACTTACTCCCAAAGCTCGCCGAAATAATTGGCTCAGTATCGCAAATGGAAGTGCGCAGATCATTATTGGGGCAAGGTCAGCACTTTTTTTACCTTATAAAAACCTAAAATTAATCATCATTGATGAAGAGCATGACTCATCCTTTAAACAAGAACAGGGGATTATATATAATGCTCGAGATATGGCCATTATCTTAGCCAAGCTCGAAAATATTTCGATTATTTTATCATCCGCCACTCCGCTACTTGAAACAATTTATCATGTTAAAAAAGGGAATTACAATCATGTAAAATTGACTAAACGATTCGGTGGTGCAGAGTTGCCACAAATAAAAGTAGTAAATAATAAGCAATGGATTTCCAATGAACTTTTCGAAGGAATAAAACAAACCATAGAGAAAAAACAGCAGGTTATGCTCTTTCTAAACCGCAGAGGATACGCACAACTTGCAGTTTGTAAAAAGTGTGGATACAAAATTTCCTGCTCAAATTGCACTGTATGGCTTACTTACCACAAGAAAAAGAACGTCCTTTTGTGTCACCATTGTTCTTATCAATCAAAACTTCCAGAAAAATGCTCCAATTGTCAAAGTGAGCAGTCATTGCTTCTTTATGGTGTGGGAATTGAAAGGTTAGTTGAAGAAATAGTGAAATTAATACCAAATGCAAAAACTGCGATTATCAGCAGCGATCAGAAGTCGCTTGGTAGCGTCATTGACTCAGTGCTCAAGGAAGAGGTGAATATTATAATCGGTACACAAGTGATTGCTAAAGGGCATAATTTCCCTAAATTAACTTTGGTTGGAGTGATAAATGCAGATTTAGGACTTGAAAATTATGACCTCAGGGCAGCAGAAAAGACGTATCAATTATTGCATCAAGTTGCGGGTAGATCTGGGAGGTTCAACGAAAAAGGAACGGTAATAGTGCAAACTAATAATCCTGAAAGTTTGATAATAAAAGCATTGCAGCAGCAAAAAAGGGATTTGTTTTATGAAATTGAACTTGAGTCAAGACGCAAAGCTAAAATGCCCCCATTTAGTAGGCTAATAGCGCTTATAGTTTGTGGTAAGGATCAATTTGCAACGCAGAAAGCAGCAAATGAGATAACAAACTTTTTGCATAATCAATTTTCAACTACCTCTCAGCACTTGAAATTGAAAGAATTTGAAATTTTTGGCCCATCACCAGCAGCAATAAATTTCTTAAATAATAAATATCGGTATAGAGTGTTACTCAAAATACACAATAAATACAGTCTGTCTATAAAGAAAAAGCTGAAACATTGCTGTAACTTGAGTTCAAACATTGCAATAACAATAGATGTTGACCCTGTGAGTTTCTTTTGATGCGGTCGGAATTTATTTGACATTTGTAGGAATTGCTAATAAGTTCTATTAAATTTTTAATTAAAAATTTGACTTTTATTAGAATTTATTATATAATTAATATAATTAGAATAAGGAGATGGTATGACTGCTTTACTTAAAATCATTAATGATAAAGAAAAGAAATTTACAGAAAAAATTAAAGAGTTACAAGAATATCTTAATGATAATAAGGAAATTGTGATTAACAAGGAGTTATTCATACTGGCTCTTTTAAATATATACCCTAGAAATGGAGATGTTATCAATAATGAAGTAGAAAAGATAGTATACCCTATATTGCACCACTGCATTGCACACGATAGTGCAATATCTGAGGAAAAAAAAGGAGTTATCGTTTCAAGGAGTGATGGATATCTTAAATGAAGCAGTGCATAGCCATATTAGTCTTGAGAGTTTCTACAAATTGATAAATTTTCAAGGTCAAAATGGAAATACATTATTACACCAAGCTGTTATAAGTAATGATACTGATGCTATAGTAGCCCTTTTGGAATATGGTGCAAATCCTTTGATAGAGAATGTAAATAAGCAAATTCCATTAGATTTAGCTCAAGGAGATACAAAAAAAGTACTCATTGAATGTATGAAAAACCAAGCTAAATTGAAAAAAGAAAGTGCTAGATGTAATAGTTTGATTGGCATTATACCTGGCGTTTTTCTTGGCATTGGACTCGGTGTTGGTGGTGCTTTAGTCCCTTCAATGACTATTATATTATGCGCACTCGCAGTATCTGCTCTTGTTGCTGGAATAGCAGTTGGAGTGGCTATATATTTCCTAAGTCAAGACTATAAACAGGCTAAATCAATAGAAGAAGCTGTTAATACTCAACTCTTTTCTGTCGAGCATGAAAATACTGCAGATAATAAAGCAGTACTAGGATAACTGTGAGTTTTTTAACATTAGATTTCTTGCATAATCAAGTGTGATCCCAGTGTCAGCTATAGTATTTTCTAAAATGAATGGATAAATTTCCATTATGGTATTACCAACCAAAAGTTGTAAGTCTGTACATTTATACATTAGAGGTCTGAGGCGGCTTTTGATGGTATGCCAACAGTGTTCTATGGGATTCAAATCTGGTGAATATGTTGGAAGATACAGCACGTGAAAGCCAAAAGACTCTATTAATGATTTTGTTTTAGTGGTCTTATGAAATGTAGCATTATCCATAACTATGGTTGTGCCAAGTGGCAATTTAGGTAATAACATCTTCTCCAACAATATATTGAATACCTCTTTTTCATACCAATTCCCGCTATAGAAAGAACAGATAGAGAATAATGGGGAAAAAGTCATACTAGAGTAAGTGAAATAGCGAGGTATAAATGGCATTAAGGTCAAAACTATTAGACGAAAGAGTTGTAAATTTAGCGAAAGAAATGTTAAAAGGTAAGAAATAACGCATATGTTTCAAAAAAGTTACAAGCGGTGATAGCAGGAAAAGAAAGTAGTATAAGCGCTGTGGCAAGAATATGTAAAATTTCAAGGACTGCTTTGACTGAATGGATAAAGCATCTAAAATTTGGTAGAGTAGAAAAATTATTTGCCCCGTTTCAGCGGAGAAGAAAAAGCAAATTAAACAAAAATCAACGTGAGCAAATTGAAATATGGGTAGAAAGAAATCCAAATATTACTATTAAGGAAGTACAAATAAAAATCTCAGAGGAAATTGCCTAAACATCAGCAAATCAACAGTGCACCGTGAGATACAAAGGATGAAATTTTCTTACATAACACCGAGGCCAATGGACCATAAACAAGATAAAAACAAGCAAGAAGAGTTTAAAAGATACTTCAATAAAATAGTCAATTTCCACCCTAAAAGGGAGGGGTTTTTGATGAATCACGATTTGGGACTCATTCAAAAATCGGACACGGATGGTTTAAAAAAGGGGTCAGAACGCAGGTTAAAATGAAAATTGGTAGACAAAATTTCTATATCTAAAGTGCGGTAAATCCAAGAAGTGGTAAGAAAATCAGCCTACTTGCTCCATATGTAAACACTGATTGTATGAATATATTTCTGGAGCAGATGTCGAAAGATTTAGGCACGAAAGAAGCCTTTCTTGTAATGGATTGTGCAAGTTGGCATAGATCAAAAAGTTTGAAAATTCAGGAAAACATTACCATCATATACTTGCCTCCTTATTCACCGGAACTGAATCCTGTTGAAAGGTTGTGGCAATATATCAAATACAATACTTTACGCAATAGTATCTACGATACCATAGGTTTACTTGAAGATGTTTTGTGTAATTTTATTGTCAATATTTCCAGTACTACTATTAAACGAGTTTGTAATGTTTCTTATTTGTTCCGTCAGTAATGGATTTTGGTATAAATATCCTTTTTCGTTTTGCACATTAGCTCCTGCTTTTATTAAAACTTGCGCTAGATTTGTTAAAGTGTACGTTTTATAGTTAATGGCGATGGAAAAAAGACTATCTATTGGAAAGCCATCATAATCTTTCAACTCAAACCTGTGATTAATATCAAATCCTTTTTTTCCCAAGAAGTATATAAATATTTACAATAGTCTCCTTTTTTATCTGATTTTTGCATTTTACATTTTAACCTTTCTTTTATTTTTATTATTGGTATCTAAATCGTCATCTTCATCCACTTCACACAACACATTGAATAAAACACCATAAAGCCAAGTTTCTCTGTTTGTCATAATTTGTGCCTCAAAACTATTAACAATACGCTTATGTAGTGTATAAACTCCAAATAACATTTTGCAAAATATTAATTGCTAGATAACATAATTAAAGTTTTTGTCTTACATTTATCATGGTTAGAGCTATACAAATTAAAAAAACTGGGGGGCCAGAAGTATTAGAATTTGTAGATAAGAGCATAGGTGAGCCAAAAGATGAGGAAGTCTTAATACGTCATACAACTATCGGCTTAAATCGTTATGATTTAGAACACAGAAAAGCTACACGCAAAATTAAAGATCTGCCATCAGCACTTGGAGTAGAGGCAGTAGGAGTTGTTGAAAAGCTTGGTAAAAAAATTAGTGATGGACTTAAGGTTGGAGATAGAGTTGGATATTGCACAGCTCCTCCAGGGGCATATTGTGAAAAGCGCATTGTACACCAGAAATATTTGATAAAAATTCCGAATGATATACCTGATGAAGTTGCTGCTTCAGTATTGTTTAAAGGTATGACAGCTCACTATTTAGTTAATCAATCTTATAGAATCAGGCCTGGTGCTTTTGTACTAGTTCATGGAGCTAATGGTGGTTTGGGGCAAATAATATGCCAATGGGCAAAGGATAAAAAAGGTGTAGTGATAGGTTCTATAAGCTCTGACGAAAAAATGAAGATAGCTTTACAAAGTGGCTGCACATACGCAATAAACTACAATGATAAAGATTTCGTTTCTAAAATCATGGAGATTACGAAAAATAGAGGAGTAGGTGCGGTGTATGACCCTATAGGTTACGCTACAAGCAAGCTCTCTTTTGAATCTTTAGGTAAGTTTGGCATATATGTTTCCTATGGGCAGATATCAGGTAATGCTCCTATTAATTTCTCTTTACTCAGTTCGCGTTCGTTATTTGCAGCTGGAACTTCGATATATCACTACAAGCACAATAGACTTACGTTAGTGCTTACTGCAATGGAAATTTTTGAAATGATAAGAAAAAAACTTTTAATTGTACGAATTAATAAAAAATATAAATTTGATGAAATAATAGAGGCTCATCGTGACATGGAAAATAGAAAAGTAAGTGGGCTAAATATTATCAAAGTTTCTTAAATAACTTAGTAACCTAAAATAATTATTCATTAAGTCATATCAACAATAATTTCAAATGGTTAGTTTTCTTATAACAAGTTAGTTTATTTGATGCAGGTGTAGAAGTTGATGATGTGTGTTCCTAGCTTTAGCTATTAGTCAATTCTTTCCATCCAAGAATCATTTTATTAGCTTGCCTCAATGTTTCAATAGAAGGCAAGTCTTCTGTGCTTAGTGGTAGACGAACAGTTTTGTGTTCTATAAGCCCAATGTCATGCAAGAGTGCTTTAGTAGGTATTGGATTGCTGGCAGTAAATAGAGTTTTGCAAGCTTGTTGCCAACTGTCTGCCTGAGGGTTCTCGCCACTCATGCATTGCTTAACATATTCATGTACTACACGTGGCCAAACATTGGCAGCAACAGAAACCAGACCAGCCGCACCCTTAGCAGCCATATCGGGTGTCATATTATCATCTCCGCAAAAGACCTCAATATTTGGTGCAACTTTCTTATACTGAGTTAAAGTATCAACGGTGCCACTTGAATCTTTGATAGCCCAAAATTTTTCGTGGCTGGATAAGTTGCGTACAGTTTCAGCGTGAAGACTCACTCCTGCTCTTGATGGAATATTGTAAAGCATGGCTGGCACATGTGCTTTTTCAAGCAGCTTTTCAAACCATAAAGTTTGCCCCATGATTCCAGGCTTTGCATAAATGGGAGTTGTCATTAGATAGCCATGAATAGGCATACCCTTGCAAAAATCAAGCCATTCAAGAGTATGATATAGATTCACTCCTGGTACACCAATTATAATTTTTGTATTTAATTTTAGCTCACATACAAATTCAACTAATGTGGGCTTTTCAGAATCAGTAAGTGATAAGCTTTCACCTGTGCTACCTAGCAAGACTACACCATTTTCAGCTTCATCTTGCATTGTTAGTAAACGCTGCAAGCTTTGGTAATCTATACTATCTCCACTGCAATTAAAAGGAGTAACACAAGCAGTCCATAAAAATGTAGATTTCAATTGAAGTTATTAAAATGGTATTTCATCATCGATTAGTTCGTCTTTTATATCGTTGTCAAAACTTCCGTGTTTATCTTTTTGTTCTGTTTCATTTTGTTTGTATTCACTTGGCTTGTAATCAGAGTTTGACATACTGTTGCGTGAATCTAAAAGGGTAAGGGCACTATTAAAGTTATATAGCACCACCTCTGTCGTATACCTTTCGCTACCATTTTGGTCAGTCCATTTTCTAGTTCTCAGAGAACCTTCAACGTAAACTTTACTACCTTTGCGCGCAAAATCCTTAACAATTTTTACTAATCCTTCACTAAAAATTACAATATTATGCCATTCTGTCTTTTCAGAGCGCGTACCAGAAAATTTGTCAGTCCAACTTTCAGATGTGGCTATCGAAAAACTTGCCATCTCTTTTCCATTTTGTGTAGTCCTAATTTCAGGATCTTTTCCTAAATTACCAACTAATATGACTTTATTTATAGTACCACTAGACATAATTATGCTTTAAAATAAATCTCTTTATTATCTTATGTGAGAGTATTATTGTCAAATTTAATTAAAAACGCGCTTGGAGGGATTCGAACCCACGACCTTTGCCTCCGGAGGGCAACGCTCTATCCAACTGAGCTAAAAGCGCAGATGTATTAGATTATTTAATAGATAAACTATCTAAATCAAATTTTTGTTCTTGATAAAGCGTAAACATAATACCTCCATGTCCAAAATGTACATTTTTAGAATTGCTTATCCGTTCTTTTGTTATCTTTTGGTTTACAGCCCATGAAAAAGTTACATAATTTTCAGTTACTGAGTGCACTTTTAAATCCTTAGTATTGATAAACAACTTTCCATTTACCCATATTTTCCATGTATCGGGGGAAAAGTATAAAATTGAATCTAAACTGACTACTTTACAATTGAAATTTTCTTCCTCTGTAACTCCTGAAGACTGTAAGTTAAACTTTTCCATCTCACTAACTATTCTATTAACCTGCTCTTCATCAAAAAAAATGCTTTTTATGCTACCATATTGCGATAAAGTACTCTCTGCTGCCTCTTTTATTATATCGTCTCGATCTATATAATAATTGTTGATAAAAAAACACTCCTTCGCACGCAAATTTGCTATATCAATGAAGTCATTTATTTCTTGATTTCCAACTTTTAAAATACTTTTTAAGTACTTCTTTTCTATAATCATTCCATCATTAGAATGATGACAGACCATTTCATCATTGCCTTGTCTTTCTATATATACACATAAATTTTCACTATTTAACCCTAATATTTTATGCTCAATAAAATCTTCATTACTAATATGCTGTTGGCAAGAATATTTTTTACAAATCCCTATATTTTCTACAAGATCTTCGCAATTGCAATATGCACTAAAATTAAAAAATAGCAGCGTAAAAATAAAAAACAACTTTATATTCATCTACTTAATATGGTATACCAATCAAAAACTATACTAGCTCTCACTATCTCTATCATATTACCACTTAAAATCTGGTTTATAACTTTAGCATCTATATTTCTCTGCTTATTCAAGGTAAGAGATCTGATCATAACATAACCAGGAAGATTTGGAATAGACTGTAGAAATAAAAAAATATGCTTATCGCTAATTGAGCTTAAACTTAGAACCACTTCACTTCTTATTACTTTTGTATGTTCACTTTTATTGTGGAGTTCAGCTTCTTCAGGTATAGAAATTGATATTTCAGGTTCTAACATGTAGTGTTTTTTATATAGCTTGTTAAGCTCAAAATTTAAATTTGTAATGTATCTGCTACTATGTAAGTTTGAAGAAGAAATCCTTTTCCATAAATCTAGGTTTTTATTTAGAACGACTTCTTTCTTTTGAATTTCAATGATCTGTAAATTAATAGAGCGTATTTCCTCAGCTGCAGTTTGATTTTTATTATAAACCTTTTTGTTATAGATAATAAAACACGTTGATAACCCTATTAATACAATAGATAACAATAAGTAATATATGCACTGAATTGTAGCTTTTCTTTTTAGTTGAGAGATAGTCATCAATCTACATTGCCTCTCCTATTTCAACATCAATAGATAGATTTTTCTCTTTAGTAGTAGGTAAGCTAGAAATACTAATATCATGAGTACGGAAATTATCGTTTAAATTTTTCTGTAGTTTCTCGTATTGATAAGAAATGTCTTTACCAGATTGAAAATTAAACCTTAAAGTTGTGGTAATATAACTTTTTGCCTCATTATAATTCCACTCAAATAATTGAAGCTCTACATCTGGTACTTTTAGCTTTTCTACATACTTAACCTGTATGAGAGGAGAGTACTCTATTTTTGATAAAATATTATTTATATTAATAAAATCGTAAACTTCATCTATCTTTTTTACATTATAGCTTTGGCTAAGTTTTATTAGTTTGTTATTTAAAGCACTCCTCGTTGCAGATAAATTATCAGCAACATTAAAATTTGAATACAAATTTTGCAAACAAAAGGTGTTAATTACAATTAAAGTCAAAAGGAGGTATAGAAAAATCCGAGGAGAGTTTAAATAAAGGTAATTGAATAGATAAAATTCTTTAGTTTCTTTTGTATTAAAAACATCTGTTGGCTTATTCTTAAAGCTATGGAACAAAATTGTAGTATCACAAAAGCTATCTTTTTCGCATATAGCTAATTCTGCTCCCAATAGTTTACCTAGCTCATATGGAGTCAATATGTTCACACTATTCTCTGAAAAATTTATAACTGATAAACTAGATTTAATAGCTTCTGATACTATGATGCAAAGGTCGATAGGGTCATTTTTTTCAAATCCAAACTTAGTTAAAGATTGAATTGTATTTTTCACTTCCTGATATATTTCACCAGCAATGATTCCTGGTAAATTATCATTAGTAAATGGTATTAAACGTGTAAATATCATTTTGTTCTCTTTAAGAACCACTTGTCTATAGCCACCTGTTTTAGTTGCAGCAACTATAATTTTCCAGTTACTAGGATCTTTGTGTAGAATCTTTTTTTCTATACTGACTAGTTCTATAGGAAACATTAATATTCCTTTAAAGTTAGAGCCTATTTCAACAAACACGTCCAACCAATATTCTATTAAATGATTTGCTTTTGATGAAACAAATAGATACCACCAGTTTTGATTAAATTTATTCGGCTTTTCGACCAAGAGAATAGAATTTATATCGTTATTATGAGCAAAATGCTCTACTTTTGTTTTTGCTGATAGATAAGCACTAATCCTATTTACTCTTGGGATAGACTGTAGCAAATAGTTCTGATCAGTGTGATTGAGAACCAGATATAAGGGTGCTTTTTTATCTGATGAGAGACATGAAATTAAGTCAGAAACAACTTTATTATTTTTGTCCTTAGCAAAATATCTTTTATTTAAAGTATCATTTTTAAAATATAGTAACATTGTGCCTTCTTTTCCTATAGAAAGCATAAACTTACTTTTGGGTTTTGACCCAAACATATTAACAAAGTGTATACTCATCTAGAATTAAAAAGGTAATTTATTGAAATTCATTAAACATTAGATGACAATATTACTTATATTATAAGTTTTTGATAAAATTAGTAGTAATATTAACCCTTTTGTATGATGAAGGTTTTTTATATTTGTGCTAGACACAACTTAACCTGACAAACGAGGATTAATTATATCTCAGCTTGATATTTTATTCTCCAACAGACTGAAAATTGAATTGAGCTAAAGACTTGATTTGACGCACGTTGTTGCACATTACCATTTAGTATACTTGAACTGAACATTTTCAGTGAATCCATCTGGCATGACTGAAACTTTTGTATTCATATTTATTTTTAAGTAATTTACTAGCTCGTCAACTAATATATCAGGAGCAGAAGCACCTGCAGTAATTCCTATTTTTTCTGCGCCCTGCAACCAATTTTTGTTCATACATTTATAATTATCAATCAAATAGGCTCTTTTTCCTGTGGAAATGCACAGGTCTAATAAACGGTTTGAATTTGAACTGTTTTTGCTTCCTACAATTAACACTACGTCTGTAATTTTAGCCAATTTTTTAACAGCGTTCTGCCTATTTTGTGTTGCATAGCATATATCTTTTAAGTCGGGGCCTGTAATGCTTGGAAATCTGAGCTTCAGTGTAGCAATAATTTCTTTGGTATCGTCAATACTTAACGTGGTTTGTGTTACATAAGATAAATTATCTGGATCTTTGATTTGTAAATTGTATACGTCTTGCATAGTTTGCACTAGAGATATAGGATTACTTACTCTTCCTATAATTCCTTTAACTTCTGGATGATTTTCATGTCCAATTAGAATTAATTCTTTACCACTATCCTCATACCTTTTTGCCTCTTTATGTACTTTGCTAACTAATGGACATGTTGCATCAATCACTTGAACACCCTTTCTTTTTGCCTCATCCTCTATACTTTTAGACACTCCATGTGCGCTAAAGATCAATATTCCTCTATTGTCTTTAATGTCTTCTATGCTGCTTACAAAAACCACTCCTTGTTTCTTGAAGTCCTCTACTATATACTTATTATGAACGATTTCGTGTAGTACATAAACTTGGCGTTCATTTTTGTATTTCTCTAAAGTGATTGCTAATATGTCTACAGCTCTTTTAACCCCTGCACAGAAACCGCGTGGTTCAGCTAAGATAATCTCCATTTTTTAAGTAAGTATGTAAACATTGCTAAAAAGTAAGCTCCGCTCACTATGTTTCATATCATGACTGCTTTACTATAATTTCAAATTTATCATTACCAAGATTTTTGTTAATATACCAGGAACCGTCATCTTTAATTACAAATTCAGGACCCTTAAGGTCTCTTTTTATTGTCCTTCCATCTTGGCCATCCATAGCAATATGGATATCGAATGTAACGATGTCTAGATTTAACATAGCCTTTTTCCCACTTTGTGAATTTAGGCTAAACTTGCCCAACATGACATCATTAATACTCACTTCTCCTGCATAAGTATCACACTGACCATCTATACAACACTCACTTTTAATATAAAAAAGATCTAACATATTTAAATCTATAAAAAAAAGAAGTAAATTTATATACTAAATACAATTCATCATTAATAAGCAACTATAGATTACTTTGGCTACAGCAATAATGCAACTGGAAGTATAACATAATTAATTGTATAAGAAACTACACTTTAGAGAAATGGTTGTTTAGTTTTTTTATTAATTTTTTTCACCATACTGTCAATCATGTGTTTTATTCCTTGATATACAGAGTGTGTACTTTCATCACTACGCATATAAGCAGAGCAGGAAAATATATTATGCTTTTCGTCTTCTATTGATAGCTTTGTATCGCATGTTATATGTTCGCCGCCGAGCTTCTCTATCAACTGGTCTTTGTCGTTTCCTATAGTTACCTTAATCTTACTTTCTTCTTTACCTATCTTGCTACTTAAAATTAAAACAATAATGGCTGGAGATATACATATAGTTCCTATTGGCTTTTTTGCAACAAAGAACTCTGAGACTAATCTTTCAAACTCAGGCATTACTGTTTTATTTTCAGCTAAGTCAGATAAATTTTTCGCAACTCCATATCCACCAGGTACGACTAGCATGTCAAAATTTTCAGCTTTAGCTTCTCTTAAATCATTTATCTCACCTCTTGCAATTCTTGCTGATTCTACAAGTACATTCCTTTTTTCTTTTACTTCTTCTTTTGTTTTGTGATTCATAACTTGTGTGATATCAACATCAGGAGCAAAGCACGTGACTTCAACTTCCTGCTGATCAAATACAAGCAGAGTTAAGACTGCTTCTCTCACCTCTGTGCCGTCGAGGTGGCCGCATCCTGATAAAACCACAGCGGCTCTTAATTTTTTCTCACCCATAAAATACCTTGATTTCATATAATCTAGGTATTGTAATACAAATTCCATATTTGGAAAGGAGTAATTATTTTATGTCAATTATAATATAATTAATAATTAGTATATATAATTAGGCATATTTATAATTGATGGGAATTGAATATGGTACAAGGTGGTGCAGCAAACTCAGCTATTTCCGAGAAGTTAATTGAAAGTGTAGTGGAATATATTATTGGAAAAGAGGATTTGTTACAAAAATTGGATAGTCTACTAATACTAGATGGCTTTGAAAAGAAAGGTGAAACTTCTGACAAATCAGATATCAGTAAATTTCTGATGAACAAACCAGTTTTTATTGAGGGTGTAATGAGTCTTATGTTCGAGAATTTTGAGAAGAACAAAGTTGAATTAGAAAAATTTATAAAACTAGCAGATAAAACAGAAGGCATGGAGAAAGAGCTTGAAGCTTTAGGTAACCAACTGTTAGCTCAGGGGGTAATAAGTGGAGCAGCAGTGACAACACTAACAGGTGCACTAGCAGTTTTATTAACAGTAGGAGGAGTGACTGGTGCATTAATTGTTGGCGGAGCAGCATTAGTAGGGTTTGTAGCACTAGTTGCTATAGCTGCTATTGGTTATGCTATATATCAGCATAGAGGTGAGATAAAAGAAGGAGCGATGAAAGCAGGAAAAGAAGTGAAAAGTTTTGTGAAAGATGTGATCGATAAATTACCTACGATTCAAGCAAGAGAGAATAATTTTAGAAAGTTAATAAGCAATTTGACAGAAAAGGGTCTTAGAGCTAATGGAGAAGAAAGAACAATTCTTGATAATAAAGTAAAAATAATAGAAATGCTTCGAAATCAAGAGCAGAAATCTGCTATACAAGAGTTAGTAAAGGATGGAGACATTAAAGAATTTTCAAAAAAGGATATGGAAAGACTTCTACAAAAGGGCCTCAGTACTCATCTAGATGATCAAAAACCATTTGATGATCTTATAGATAAATTTCAACCTGCAATTATGAAATTCGGTAATGATAAAATAGAGGAGTTGGAAAAAAAGGTTAATGAGAAAGTTGCAGCAATGAAGCCAAGTTCTAAAGTGAAGGAGTCAAATTCTGAACAAGTTGATGGAAACAACATTGCAAAATATAATTGATGCATTTGGGGAGCCTTTTAATATATCTGTCTATCTTATTTTGCCACCCTGCTAAGCGGACACAAAAAATTACTTCCGCGTATTTTGAATCCAATTATAATTACAATTAGAGATATTTATTGAGCTCAAAAATCTATTTCCGTCTGCAGACCTTTTTTATTAAACTCATAAAAAATGTAGCGTATCCTCTTCAGTGTATACTTAATTTCTGTCATATGTGCGCTGCATTTTTTTCTAATCTTTTTTACAGGGGGATTTTATGTCCAGAATTCCAGATATTTTACCTTTACTTTAGCTGATAAAAACCAACTGGTACCTGCGGTTTTTATAGCTACGTTTCTCAAACAAGTTTCAAATGAATAGATTTCTTGCATAACTGGAATTCAAAAGTTGATGTCATTCTAGCGCGTGACTCTAGAATCCAGTCCTTTTGTGCAAAAAACGTTGTAAAGTGTTTACCAACTTAGTTGGATCCCAGTGGGCTTTGTTGCATCGCTCAAGTGAAAAGAACTGGCAGTTACTGACAAAATTCATTATAAATAGCCATTTAACTGTTGAAGAAAAAATATGCCACAAAAAATGAGAGTCAGTAACTGCCATGAATATAACAAATTTCTCCAAGAAAGAGGAAGCATTTTTTGTTATATCAATGACGCCATAGAAAATTGGTATGAAAATAGTCCAAAAATGCAGGGCGGCAACTATATTTATAGTGATAAAGTTGTGATTTTAGTTCATATAATCGTCAGTTTCTTTAGAATTGGTTTAAGACAAACAGTCGGGTTTATAAAAGGATATCTGCAACAAATAGGAAAAAATTTGCAGCTATTCACAAGCATCAAAAAAAAACTTAATATTAAGATAAATGATTGCAGGATTGATCAAAGCAACATGGAAAATATTGAAATTATCATAGATAGCACAAATTTACAGTAACACTCCTGGCCAAAGTAAGGAAAACAGTGAAGATAGAAAGTACCGAAGCTACGAGCAAGTAAGAAAGTTACATGTTATGTTAAGTGTGAATAGTAAAAAAGCCATAGCTGCAAGATACAGTAATGGCGTCTACTCTGACCACTTGCGATTTGCTTGAAGAAGTTAATTTTCAGCATGCCATAAAAGCATTATATGCAGATAGGGCATACGATAGGCAAAAACTTTATAAATTGTGTAAGAAATACGATATAAAGACAAAAGTTCTACCAAAAAAGGATGCAGCAGAACATTCAAAAATAGATTATATGTCTGACAGAAATGCTGCTATTAGGTTAATAAAATTATATGGACAAGATGGTGTAAAAGAGTGGAAAAAGGAAGCAATTTATGGAAAAAGATCTTACATAGAAGGATTTTTCTCAAGGTTGAAGCAAGTATTTGTTTAGGAATAAATCTGAGATAAATCGAGAAAAAGAACTAAATGCTATTTGCTTAATAAATTCACTGATATTGGTATGGCTAAATTTGAGATATAGTATTTTCTAAAATGAATGGATAAATTTCCATTATGGTATTACCAACCAAAAGTTGTAAGTCTGTACATTTATACATTAGAGGTCTGAGGCGGCTTTTGATGGTATGCCAACAGTGTTCTATGGGATTCAAATCTGGTGAATATGTTGGAAGATACAGCACATGAAAGCCAAAAGACTCTATTAATGATTTTGTTTTAGTGGTCTTATGAAATGTAGCATTATCCATAACTATGGTTGTGCCAAGTGGCAATTTAGGTAATAACATCTTCTCCAACAATATATTGAATACCTCTTTTTCACACCCACCTTTGAAAGTCATTGGTGCAATAAATCTCATTCCAATCCACCCGGCTACTATACTGATTCTCTCTCGAGTTCTCCCTGGAATATCTGCATAAATTTTCTTTCCTCTTGGAGCACGTCCATATTCTCGGTATAACTTATTATCAACTCCTGCTTCATCTATATATAAGATGCTGGAATGTTCTATTTTTGAGATTTTATCAATAAATTGCTGCCTATCTTCTTGATTGCGCTCTTGATATAGTGTGACTTTTTTAAAGTAATTTTTAGCTGTTTTAGTCTATACCAAATTGAATTTATTCCAAATCCAAGATTTTGTTTCATCTCTGCCAGAGTATGATCTGGATTCTTTGTAACATATTCTTCGAGTATTTTTGGGTCTATTTTTCGAATAAAGCTACCGTTTTTAGATGGCTTTAAGCTTTCACCAGCAGCTTTCTTTTTTAACCAGCGGTACAGAGTTGCTATTCCTATCTCCATGAGCTCTGCTATCTCAACCTTTGTCTTCCCTTTTTCTATCATCAATACTGCCTTTTCCCTTAAATCCACACTATATGCCATTATAACTCAAATACTTTGTTATACCTTTATCATTTGCTTTGGGAAATACTATAGTGAATATAAAATACCATCAACAAATCTATATGATTGGCGTGATAGAGTATTGGCAAGGTTAAAAGACCTATTTGTTGAAGAAAGTGAAAGTGCGAGAAAACAAAGAATCTTAGCGCAAGAAATAGAAAGTTTACATAAAGTATAGCTCTTTTCATAATAGTCCGGAAAGTTCATAGAAAAGCAGAATCAACAGCATGACGAAAAGATGTGAATAGAGGGATGTTTTTCCTAGCTCTATTTTTTATAGCAAACCAATGATGCTCAATTTTATTGAAATCTGGGGAATACGTAGGAAGATACAAAATTTCAGCACCAACTTCTTTAGCAAGTTCAGTAATCTTATTAGACTTATGAAAAGTAGCATTATCAAGGATAACAGTTTGTCCAGGTTCCAAAATAGGTGTCAAAAACTGCTCAAACCATTTATTAAAGATATCCATATTACAATGGCCCTCAAATGTTAACGGAACAACTATTTTTCTACTATTTAGAGCTGCAATCATGCTAATTCGTTGAGTTTTCTTTCCAGATTTTAGGGCATAAAATCGCTGTCCTTTCTGAGAATATCCATAGGGATAGTCTTCGGTATTATCAATACCAGATTCATCTATATATACTAAGTTTTGAGGTTCTTTCGTTGCTATAATTTTCAAAAATTCAGCACGTTTTTCTTCATTCCTTTCTTTGTATCCATATGTCTTTTTTGCGTGTGAGTCCAATTTTTAAGAGCTAGATGAATCGTTGGGATACTAACATTACTCCAAAGCTTAGCCATTTCCGATAGAGTTTTTCCACCATGTTTTTTGGCAAATTCAGTAAATTTATTCCAGTCGGTAATTTTATGATTATAACCTCCATTTCCAAGTTTTTTCGACTGAAAATCTCCTGTTTCTTTTTTTTCTTTGCTGCCACTCCCATAATGTAGTTCTTCCAATTTTAAATCTTTCTGCTACCGTTTCTCTGCTTTCCCCTTCGTCTAGTACCTCCATTGCTTTTTTTCTTAAATCATAACTATATGCTGCTGGCATACTTACCTTCACTACTATAAACTCTTATTTTAAACCGTTTGGACCATTATGAAAAGAGCTATAATAGGAGAATTGACAGTGGAAAATAGCTATTTGAAAAAAAAATTACTGAAATAAGCAAAAAAGATAGAGTAAGGTTTATAGAAAAAGATTCTGATCTGTCAATTAGGAAACATGCTGATTTATTGGGGATTTGCAGATCTAGCCTATATTATAGGCCTATAATTAATAACGAAAGTGAAGTAGCAAATTTGATTCAAGAAGTATATTTGGCTTCTGATTGCCGTTATGGATATCGTAAAATTACTGCTGAAATCATAGCGAGTGGGGTAGTAGTCAATCGCAAAAATCTTAAGAATTATGAAAAATGAAGATTAGTGGGCTGTATTGTAGAAAAAGATGTAATACAAGTATTAAAGAAAAAAAGCATAAAATATATCCTTATCTACTCAAAGATTTGATTATTTGTAGAGTTAATCAGGTATGGGCTACTGATATAACATATATTATGGTAGAAGGTAAGTTTGTCTATTTTGTGGCAATAATGGACTTGTATAGTCGCTATATTATTGCTCATTCATTATCACCATATCTCGATGCTGGATTTTGCCTTTATACTCTCAAAGAAGCTCTAAAACAAGGTAAACATGAGATTTTTAATAGTGATCAAGGGGTACAGTTTACTTGCTACAACTTTATTACGGAATTAGAGCATGCTAATATTAAAATCAGTATGGACCATAAAGGACGTTGCTTCGACAATATATTTGTTGAGCGCTTATGGAGAACTTTAAAGCAAGAAGCTATATATTATTATAGACCAAATAGTATCAGAGATTTGAATCTTATAATAAATGACTTTGTTGGTTGGTATAACTATAGAAGGCTACATCAGACTCTAAATTATAAAGTTCCTGCTGATCTTTATTATCATAAACAGTAAATGAATATATTGATAAATACTTTAAATGTGTGTCGACGTATTTATCAACATATTCATTTTAAAAATCGGATCACTTTAAAAAATGGTCTAGACAAATGGGTGCACTATAAAAGCTAGGATTACCTGATGAGATGAAATTCAGGTTAGTCAAAATAATACTTTCTTCTGGAGAAGTTGAAGTATTAGTAACATCTCTGTTAGATGAGAAACGTTTTACAGTTGAAGAGTTTGAGAGATTATATTACTTGCGCTGGGGAGTAGAAACATTTTTCTAGGCTGAAGGGAAGATTAAATTTAGAGAATTTCACAGGAAAAAGTATTGAAACTATCAAGCAGGATTTTTGGTCAACTATCTTCATCAGTAATCTAGAAAGTATCATGATAGAAGATGATGAAGAGACATTGAGCTCACAGAATAGTAAACTAAAAAAAAAGCATCAATAAATCTGTCTCATTTAATGCGATTAAAAACTTATCCTTTGATATTTTTCTACAGAGTCAGACATAGACTGCATTATGTATCGACTATCACAGTTATTTTTGATGAACACTTTAGTGGTGAGAAAAGGGAGAAGAGTTGATCGTCATAAGATATCTGATATTCGTTCACTCAACTACCAGAAAAGAGCTAGAAAACATGTGTTTTAAATTCAAGATATCTTTTCAGTATCATTGTATTAGTACATTCTTTGCAAAATAACCTGCAATTATTACTTTTTTAAATAACTTGCACTTTTCAGACTCCCTTTTCTTAAAAATTCACCCTAGTATTTACCATAATTATCAATCACTTCAAATTTTTTGTCCAATCTTAACTTCTCTTTCCCTTAACTTAATGGCAGTGATGATTGTACCACTCTATACAAAAGCTCACCATTGTGTTACAATTTTAAACTATAACGATTTATTTTATATTAATAACCGCTTTTCACACCCACTTGACAAGAGGCGGCATCGACATCATAATTGCATCGGCCTTACCGTTAGTCATTAAACCAAACCTTGTACCACGATCATAAAGAAGATTGAACTCCACATATCTGCCACGTTTTATCAATTGTTCTTCTCGTTGTTCTTTTGTCCAAGATTTTTGCATATGTTTGTGTATGATGTGTAAGTAAATTTCTAAAAAGGCTTCACCTACTGCTTTTGTGAACTCAAAATCATTTTTCCAGTTGCCAGAAGTTAGATTGTCATAAAAAATTCCACCAATACCACGTGGCTCTTTTCTATGTTGTAAAAAAAAGTAATCATCACATTGCTTTTTAAATTTCGGATAATATTCGATGTTGAACTCATCGCAAGTTGCTTTAATTGATTCGTGAATATACTTGCAATCTCCCTCATCTTTATAAATTGGAGTAAAGTCCATTCCTCCACCAAACCATTGTTTTGAGGTATATATCAGCCTTGTGTTCATATGTGCTGCAGGGATAAGGGGAGATTGCATGTGAGACACTAAAGATATACCGCTTGCCCAAAACTCTCCATTGCTTTCACTTGCACCAGGAATTTCATTAATGGCTGAGTCTGCGAGCTTTCCGTATACTCTTGAAACGTTTACTCCAACTTTTTCAAAAATATTACCAAAGATAATTGTAGATTCACCACTTCCTCCACCTGGTCTGTTCCACTTTCTTTTTTCGATTTTTGGTTCTGTGAATGACTGTACCTCAATTGATAAGAAAGATTCGGTGATCTTGTTTCTCAGTGCGCAGAACCATTCAAATGCTTGTGTCTTTTTTTTTTCCATAATGCCTTCTGTTGGCTTATTAATATTATTGTACTCTATATTTACAGGACTTAATTAGATTGGGACAGTAACTACCCATCAAGGATGTTAATAAATCTATAATAATTAAATCAATATAGTAGAATATTTTTATATGTGCAAGGATGCCAAGCAATAATAATGAGTAAAAGATACATAGATAACAAAAAAGAGAACAGAGTTGACTTCATACTAAGAAATTATGGGATGTCAATTATTGTGATGGCAGTCATTATGTTCTTACCTCCAATAGCAATATCAGTACTCTATTTTTCTAATGTATATAGTCAGCATATTAATATAGAGATTAATTTATTAATTAGTACTCTAATGACTCTCTTTGTGGTATATAATATAAAACGTTACAAGTATCTACTTAATATCATAGAGTTTCAAAATGCAATATTTGCAAATGCGCTGAATCATAATACAGAGTTTTGTCTCATTTTACATAAAGATGAGGGTGTTATTTATGCTGATGCGAGGTTCTACGAAAGGTTTAAAGATCACATAAACGATGATGTTACGCTAGATAAAATTCTTGAAGCAGGAGATGTTTCAGAAAAAGACAGAAAATCACTCTATCATGCGTTAAGAAATAACACTTCTGTAAAAGTATGCATTTCCTTAAGCAAGAAGAGTAGAATATCTAACTTTCTTTTGCTCTCTGAACCAATACCGGATAATCCACAAATTTCTATAAATAGTAATAAGATTTTAAATTTATCATTATCCCCAATAGCAAGACCGAGTGGGTATTTTGTACTGAAGGCAACACAGGTAAACAAAGAGCAGGTATATGAAGAGTTGATAGAGAAACACAATATAGCAACTTACGTTGCAAATACAAAAGGAGGTATCTTATCTGTAAATAAAAGATTTTTAGACATGTTTGAACTAAAAAAATTGGAAAAAGGTAGCTCAATCAATGATTTTATATCTCAATCTAAGTATGACGATACAATAACCAAAAATGAAATTATGTTTTTTACTATAAGCGGTGCTCCATTTAAGGCTTATATGAGTACTGCTATATTTTGTGATAAATACAATCATAGCTATATACACGGCTTTATAACACCAACTGAATCAAATATTGTTGATTATCAACTACACCCTTGTTTTACAAATTCGTCAATTGCTATTGCACAATGCGACATAAATGGCAATTTTATAAAGAAAAATATAGCATTAGTAAAACTTGCGGGTTCAAATAATGGTTCTATCTTTGCATTGATATCAGATGGTTATCATATGAAAGTGCGTGAATATTTTTCAAGTAATAGGATAAATAATGCGTCCTTTGATGTGCAGCTCAATGGCGGTAATAACATGAAAATATATTTTAATAAGTTTCTTCATAATAAAGTGATGTTCATACTTTGTTATTTTATTGATAATACTGAACGTAAAAAACTAGAGATAAAACTTGAGCATTATCAAAAGGTGCAAGCTATAGGGCAGTTAGCAGGTGGTATTGCACATGATTTCAATAATATATTAACCGGAATAATAGGATTTTGTGATTTGCTTTTACTCCAGCACTCAGCTAGCGATCCATCTTTTGGAGATATAATACAGATACAGCAAAATGCAAAACGTGGGTCAAATTTAGTAAGACAACTGCTTGCTTTTTCAAGAAGACAGACTTTGCAGCCAAAGATTATTAATGTAAATGGTACGATAGCTAATCTTTATGAAATGATCAAAAGATTAATAGGTGAAAATATAAAATTTAATATTTATTATGGTAGCGATTTGGGTGCTGTTAGGGCTGACCAAGGACAATTAGAGCAAGTTATGCTTAACTTAGCAGTTAATGCTGGTGCTGCTATGGAAAAGGGGGGAGAGTTAACTATACGAACCTTTAATCAAAAGGTTGATTCATTAAATTCTACACCTCAGGATATGTTTTCTCCAGATAAGGAAACGATTGAACATGGGAATTATGTTGTGATTGAAGTGATTGATACTGGATGTGGAATGACGAGTGATATAATTGAAAAGGCATTTGATCCATTTTTTTCTACCAAAGATATTACTTCTGGTACAGGTCTTGGCCTCTCTACTGTATATGGCATTATTAAACAAACCGAAGGATACATCTATGTTGCTAGCAAAGTGAATCATGGAACTAAATTTAGCATATTTTTGCCCATAGTTTACATATCAGATGAAAATGATGAAGAGGAAGATAGTAAAGAAATAGAGAAACCGGTAGAGATGAAAGGTAATGGTATAATTTTATTAATTGAAGATGAAGATTCAGTAAGGGAATTTACTGCTAAGGCTCTTACAAGAAAAGGATTTAATGTAATAGAAGCGAGTATAGGCAGCGAGGCACTAGAGATCATTAGAAAAAAAAATCAACACATAGATCTAATAATCACTGATGTAATCATGCCAGAGGTGAGTGGTCCAGAAATAGTTAAAGAAACATTGATACATAGGCCAAACATCAAAGTTATTTTTATTTCTGGGTATGCAGAGGATGCTTTTTTAAAGAGCGATGAAATCAATATAGAAGACTTCCATTTTTTACCCAAACCATTTACTCTGAATGAGTTAGGAAATAAGGTTCAAAGTGTGTTACACAAGACAAAAAAAGGCAGTTTACTTTGAGCATGATTGGCAACAAAAAAATTTTTCTAATGCAAAAATTTCTTGCATATATACAATAGAGTTATTTTATACATAAGATGAAAGGCGTGAGCAAGATCATTGCAATAGTAAATCAAAAGGGTGGAGTTGGTAAAACCACAACTAGTATAAATTTATCGACAGCCTTTGCTGCTGTGGGAAAAAGTACTTTATTGGTAGATCTTGATCCCCAAGGGAATGCTAGTACAGGGCTCGGGGTTTCTTATCGTAGTAGAGAAGAAAAAAATATATATAAAATACTGCTGAGCAACGAAAGTGAATTGGTAGAGTCGGCAATTTTTCATATAAAGGAAATTCCAAATTTATCGTTAATTTCATCAGTGGTTGACTTATCAGCTGCAGAAATTGAGCTATCACAACTTGAGCAGGGAAAATTTGTACTAAAAGACACTCTAGAGAAAGTGCGTGATAATTATGAGTACATAATCATCGACTGCCCTCCATCACTTGGTCTGCTTACTATCAATGCTCTGACCGCTGCTGACTCGATTATTGTTCCTCTTCAGTGTGAATTTTTCGCTCTGGAAGGATTGAGCCATTTAGTTAAGACTGTAGAGCTGATAAAAAGAAATAACCTAAACCCTTTCCTGGCAATAGAAGGAATATTGCTCACAATGTATGACAGACGCAACAAACTTAGTGAGCAGATTAAAAATGATATTTGCCAATATTTAAATGATAAAGTATATAAAACTATTATCCCCTTGTATGAGACCATTATTCCACGTAATGTACGGTTATCAGAAGCGCCTTCTCATGGAAAACCTGCTATTGTATATGATCTTAAGTGTCCTGGTGCACAAGCATATATAAGTTTGGCAAAAGAAATTTTAAAGAAACACATGAGCATCTGTAAAGAGAAGAAGCTGATAAGTGAGGGTGCAGCGTGAAGGACAATAGGCGCTTAGGTAGAGGTCTTGCTGGCCTCATAGGCGATAATTATGATAATAAAGAAGATCGGTTACCTATTTCATTACTACACCCGAGCAAATTTCAGCCGAGAAAATATTTTGATGAGGAGTCATTGAAAGGACTTGCAAGTTCGATAGAGAAAAATGGCATTATACAGCCTATTGTGGTGCGCAAAGATCCAAATGATGACGATTATGAAATAGTAGCAGGGGAACGTCGTTGGCGGGCAAGTAAAATTGCAAATCTTGATAGTGTGCCAGTCATCATAAAAGATTTAAATGACAAGGAATGCTTAGAAGTATCGATAATTGAGAACATACAGAGGCAAGACATTAATCCAATAGAAGAAGGTGAAGCGTATAGGAAACTAATAGATGAATTCTCCTATACACACGAAGAACTAGCTTCAACTTTAGGCAAAAGCCGCAGTCACATAACCAATATGACTCGAATGTTATCACTCCCTGATGGAGTGATAACAATGATCAACGAGAAAAAATTGTCTATGGGCCATGCAAGGGCATTGATTAATGTTGAAAATGCGGAAAGTCTTGCAGAAAGAATAGTTTCTCAGGGCCTGAGCGTTAGACAAACTGAAAAATTGATAAAAGACTTACAACAAAATAACGACCGAAAAGAGCATAATTGTACTAAAAATCAAGATATGGCAGCATTAGAAGGAGCTATATCTTCTCAGCTTGGTTTAAAGATCAAAATTAATGACAGTAATTCTAAGGGTAAAGTCATGATACGTTATAACAACTCAAATGAATTGGATTTTATATTGAAAATTTTGAATAGAAGACTTGAATCAGCTATTAATGTCGAAAGTAGCTCATAGAAATTTCTTGACAAACCTTCCCACTTTCCTTGAAATGGAAGTGAAATGGTGGAGTTTGTCAAGTAAGTTATTTCGTTTCTACCTTCAATAAAAATTTGCACGCAATAGCACAGAAGCATACGTTGCTATTCCCTCATTTCTTCCAATAGAACCTAATTTTTCCGCTGTGGTTGCTTTGATATTTACGAATTCACCATTAATTTCTAATATTTTTGATATGAATTCCTTCATTCCTGCTTTGTAAGGCGATATTTTAGGCTCTTCACAAACTATAGTAATATCTAAATTAGACACGCTATATCCTTTTTCCTGTGCTTTTTTAGCAGCAAAGTCAAGAAAATGAGATGAATTGCAATCCTTCCATTTAGAGGAATTAGGAGGAAAATGTTCTCCTATATCGCCACATCCTAGTGCTCCGAGTATTGCATCAACGATTGCATGTATTGCAACATCACCATCGGAATGTGCCTCTATTGGCATATTATGCTCAATTTCCACACCACAAATTTTTATAAAGCTCTTAGCATCATTTTGAATTTTAACAAATTTATGTATATCATAACCGGTTCCGACACGGAATTTTGGCTCTCCAAAGAGAAGTTTTGCCATATTGATATCCTCTTTTGTAGTTAACTTAAAATTCTTTTTCTCACCTTCAATAATCGCAACATGTTTTTTATGCTCCACGATTAGTGATGAATCATCAGTAAATTCTTTGACTGACTGATGGCACGATAATAATTCTCTGAAATTAAAAATTTGAGGGGTTTGTATGGCTCTAAGTTTTTCTCTTGAAATCGTAGATTCAACGAAATTATTACTCACCAACGATATAGTATCCTCGACTTCTATTGCTGGAACTACTCCTGTATATTGACCATTAATCATAGATTCAATCAAGTTATTTATTAGAATATTTGATACAAAAGGCCTACAAGCATCATGTATGATAACAAAATCTGGATTGATCTTTTGCAAACTCTCCAGTCCAAGTTTAACTGAACTCTGCCTGCTTTTTTCTCCACATACTGGACTCAGCAATTTAGTATCTATAGTTGATGACGTAACTTCTTTATAGAAATCTTTTTGACTTTCATTGACTACCACTCTTATGTAACTTATGTACTGATTAGCTAAGAATTTTCTAATTGTGTGAAATAAAACAGACTTACCTGCCAGTTTTATATACTGTTTAGGGATTTTGGCATTGCATCTACTGCCTACTCCTGCTGCAACTATTAATGCTGCTATCTTGTATTCCTCAAGTCTGTTAGTGTACATGCTTATCATTTTCGTTGTTAATACAAGTTATCTAGCATTTTAAAAAAGTTTGATCCAATTCTCAAAAAAGAATATTCTTTTACTAGGTGTAATATATGTTAGAGGGAAATAATGCACGTTGCTAAGTATAATAAAGAAAATGATACCAATTCCCGCTATAGAAAGAACAGATAGAGAATAATGGGGAAAAAGTCATACTAGAGTAAGTGAAATAGCGAGGTATAAATGGCATTAAGGTCAAAACTATTAGACGAAAGAGTTGTAAATTTAGCGAAAGAAATGTTAAAAAAGGTAAGAAATAACGCATATGTTTCAAAAAAGTTACAAGCGGTGATAGCAGGAAAAGAAAGTAGTATAAGCGCTGTGGCAAGAATATGTAAAATTTCAAGGACTGCTTTGACTGAATGGATAAAGCATCTAAAATTTGGTAGAGTAGAAAAATTATTTGCCCCGTTTCAGCGGAGAAGAAAAAGCAAATTAAACAAAAATCAACGTGAGCAAATTGAAATATGGGTAGAAAGAAATCCAAATATTACTATTAAGGAAGTACAAATAAAAATCTCAGAGGAATTTGCCTAAACATCAGCAAATCAACAGTGCACCGTGAGATACAAAGGATGAAATTTTCTTACATAACACCGAGGCCAATGCACCATAAACAAGATAAAAACAAGCAAGAAGAGTTTAAAAGATACTTCAATAAAATAGTCAATTTCCACCCTAAAAGGGAGGTGTTTTTTTGATGAATCACGATTTGGGACTCATTCAAAAATCGGACACGGATGGTTTAAAAGGGGTCAGAACGCAGGTTAAAATGAAAATTGGTAGACAAAATTTCTATATCTAAAGTGCGGTAAATCCAAGAAGTGGTAAGAAAATTAGCCTACTTGCTCCATATGTAAACACTGATTGTATGAATATATTTCTGGAGCAGATGTCGAAAGATTTAGGCACGAAAGAAGCCTTTCTTGTAATGGATTGTGCAAGTTGGCATAGATCAAAAAGTTTGAAAATTCAGGAAAACATTACCATCATATACTTGCCTCCTTATTCACCGGAACTGAATCCTGTTGAAAGGTTGTGGCAATATATCAAATACAATACTTTACGCAATAGTATCTACGATACCATAGGTTTACTTGAAGATGTTTTGTGTAATTTTATTGTCAATATTTCCAGTACTACTATTAAACGAGTTTGTAATGTTTCTTATTTGTTCCGTCAGTAATGGATTTTGGTATTAGTACCTATGTTTGCCTGCTTACTAATAAAGCCATCGTTCTCTAGATTAAAACAAATTTTGTATGGAGTAATATCGTTTACTATTGTATGTGGCTTAAAGTGCCAACCAAAGCATTTGAGTATGAATTTTATTATAGGAGGAAATAGCCATTTAGGTTTTGATATGTGTAGTAATTTCACTACAAGTTTTTTGAATGAGCTAAAGGATTTATTGATAATGCATCTTAAGTGAACATTATCATCTTCTTTAAACTTTTTATAAACCTCCGCATCTATTGGTCCTCCAGCACAGCTTCCATACATTATAGCTCTTTTCATAATAGTCCGGAAAGTTCATAGAAAAGCAGAATCAACAGCATGACGAAAAGATGTGAATAGAGGGATGTTTTTCCTAGCTCTATTTTTTATAGCAAACCAATGATGCTCAATTTTATTGAAATCTGGGGAATACGTAGGAAGATACAAAATTTCAGCACCAACTTCTTTAGCAAGTTCAGTAATCTTATTAGACTTATGAAAAGTAGCATTATCAAGGATAACAGTTTGTCCAGGTTCCAAAATCGGTGTCAAAAACTGCTCAAACCATTTATTAAAGATATCCATATTACAATGGCCCTCAAATGTTAACGGAACAACTATTTTTCTACTATTTAGAGCTGCAATCATGCTAATTCGTTGAGTTTTCTTTCCAGATTTTAGGGCATAAAATCGCTGTCCTTTCTGAGAATATCGATAGGGATAGTCTTCGGTATTATCAATACCAGATTCATCTATATATACTAAGTTTTGAGGTTCTTTCGTTGCTATAATTTTCAAAAATTCAGCACGTTTTTCTTCATTCCTTTCTTTGTATCCATATGTCTTTTTTTGCGTGTGAGTCCAATTTTTTTAAGAGCTAGATGAATCGTTGGGATACTAACATTACTCCAAAGCTTAGCCATTTCCGATAGAGTTTTTCCACCATGTTTTTTTGGCAAATTCAGTAAATTTATTCCAGTCGGTAATTTTATGATTATAACCTCCATTTCCAAGTTTTTTCGACTGAAAATCTCCTGTTTCTTTTTTTTCTTTGCTGCCACTCCCATAATGTAGTTCTTCCAATTTTAAATCTTGCTGCTACCGTTTCTCTGCTTTCCCCTTCGTCTAGTACCTCCATTGCTTTTTTTCTTAAATCATAACTATATGCTGCTGGCATACTTACCTTCACTACTATAAACTCTTATTTTAAACCGTTTGGACCATTATGAAAAGAGCTATACTATATTGTCTGGGTGAATGCCTTGCTTTAGAAGATCTGAAATGACTCCAATTCCTGCATTTACTCGATTTCGACCGTTTAAAGAATGGCCTTTGCTTTTTCCAGAACCAGGAAAATTAATAAGGTGAACATCCACACCTGCTTTAGCTGCCCAATTCCATTCACTTTTGTCTTCATTTGGCTCTTTTTCAAAAGTATATGTAAGCCCTGGAAAGTAAACTATATGCTTTTTCTTTCTGCTATCTGCACTGCTCTTCGAGTTTGACATCACTATCTTTTGAATTCGCATTCCATTTTGAACTTCTACGAACTCTTCCCTAATTTTTATTGTATTTTCTTCTGTTACTTTCATTTTGCGTTTTTCACTATATTGATTTAATAATACATGAAATTTTAGAAAAAATCAATTTTACTAAAAAATTAACTTATAGCGTATCTATCTTTATATTTATCGGAATTAAAGTAGTAGTGAGAAATGCCTCTTGACATTTGATAAACCTAAACGTAGCCTAAAACAATTTACTGTTTATTTATGACATTTGTTCAATCACTTAATAATCAATTAGATAGTTTACACTTATTAAAACACCCGTTTTACGAGTCATGGAATGAAGGTAGCTTAAGCCTGCAGGCTCTGCAAACCTACGCTAAGGAATATTATCACCATGTTGCTGCTTTTCCTCGTTATATCAGCGGTATACATTCCTTGTGTCCGAATTTGAAAATGCGGCAAGTTTTACTTGGTAATTTAATAGAGGAAGAACAAGGCGACGAGAATCACCCAGAATTATGGCAGCGTTTTGCTGAAGGACTGGGAGTAGCACGTTCAGAACTTTGTGAAAATGCACAAATTAAGGAGACACGAGAATTAGTTGATGGTTATTTTGACATTGTAAAATCAGATTTTGCAGCAGGTCTTGGAGCTCTGTACGCTTATGAACGTCAAACTCCAGAGGTTTCTAAGTCTAAAATTGAAGGTCTGAAAAAACACTATTCAATAAATGATGAGCGTTCTCTCAAATTTTTTACCGTTCATATGGAGGCTGATGAGTGGCATTCTGAAGAATGTGCAAACCTTATTGCAGATTTAAACGAAGAAGAACAAGAGAAAGTTATGCAAGGCGCTGAAAAAGGAGCAAAACTCTTATGGGGTTTTCTTGATGGCATGATGAATGTTGATGTTTGTCATTAATTATAAGTAGATACTAAATTCAGTGGTAGCATGTAATCTTCTTATATCTGATTTACGGCTTTGGGTTCATTTGGGATGTAGTGCAGAAGAGAAGTTTTCTCCCCAATTGGTGAGTATTGACGTTGATTTCACTTTTAAATCTCCTCCTTCAGGTCTTACAACTGATCAACTTAAAGATACTATCTGCTATTTGGAAGTAGTGCAAAATATTCAATCTCTTGTTCAGGGCAAGCAATTTAATTTAATCGAGCATTTAACTCATGAGATATACAGAGCCATTAATAACCTTTTGCTACGAAAGAAGCATATTATTTCTTCTGTCAGGGTGACTACTCACAAAATCGCACCACCAGTTCCTGGTGTGCATGGGGGCGTTTTTTTTACTTACTGTAATGAATTGCAAGAATGATCTATATTTCTATTGGATCAAATATAGGGAATCGCCTTTCCCATTTACAAGGAGCTACTGAGTTACTAAAGAAGCGCTATTTAAAAGACTTAAAGTCTTCGATCATTCTAGAAACTAAGGCTATTTTACCAAATGGTGCTCCACCTGATTGGAACAAGCCATTTCTCAACATGATTGTCTATGGAAGTTGTTCTTCTTCTCCTGAGGAGCTACTAAAAGGCTTAAAACAAATCGAATGTGATATTGGTCGTCCACAAGTCTACGAAAAATGGGCACCTCGTGTTATTGATTTAGATATTTTGTTATGGGATGATCTAACGCTTGATATACCTGACCTTAAAATTCCTCACCCAGAATTAGTAAATAGACCATTTTTGCTCCACTTGATGGCAATGGTTAACAAAACCTTTGCTTTCAATGTTCAAGACTGTTTTTCAAAGAGTTTTACGCTTTCACCAAAGCTTATGGGTATCGTCAATATTACCCCTGATTCATTTTCAGATGGTGGTCTTTATTATGATGCGAATCGAGCAACCAAGCAGGCATTGCAGTTGGTATCAGATGGTGCAAGCATAGTTGATCTTGGAGCTCAATCAACAAGTCCTGGAGCTTCAATAAAGACGCCAGAGGAAGAGTATGAACGTCTAAAACCAGTACTTGATAATCTTAGCGACTATATGAAAAATGGTGATATTGAAGTCAGCATTGATAGTTTTTGGCCAGACGTTATTTTAAACGTTTTGAAGCACTACAATATTGCCTGGGTAAATGATCAGAAGGGAGATCTGAGTAGTAATACCTTAAAAGAAGTTGCTAGCAGTGGGTGTAGTGTCGTTATTATGCATTCACTTTCGATACCACCACATAAGGACAATATTATTCCACATGACACTGACCCAATTGATATCATAAATAATTGGGCAGAGAAGAGCATTAACAAACTACTAGGCCTGGGTTTTGATGAAAATTCAATAATTATTGACCCTGGTATTGGTTTTGGCAAATCTATGTATCAGAATATTCAGATTTTACGCAGTATAGAAACTTTACAAAATTTTGGCTGCAAGGTTTTAGTTGGCCATTCCAGAAAATCATTTATTTCTTCTTTTTCCATAGAATCTCCCTCTAATAGAGATTTAGAAACAATTGCTACATCTGCTATACTGCAAAATAAGGTTGATTTCCTTAGAGTGCATAATGTGCGTGATCATATGCGATTTTTTGTAGCCCAAGCTGTCTTAGAGGGATGAAGATTATTGGAATTATGGCTGTTGACCCTAATGGGGTAATTGGAATAAATAATGATTTGCCCTGGCGTTATCCAAGTGAATTCAAACATTTTTGTCAAGTAACCGACAAGCAAGTTATTGTGATGGGAAGAAAGACATTTGAAACCTTGCCTCAGAGCATACTAAAGAATCGTACACCTATTGTTTTCTCCCGTAACAAGTGTTTTAATAGAGGTCCAAAATGTACTGTTGTCTCTTCCATGCAAGAATTTCTGTCAATTCAAAGTAGTTCTCAAGTCTTTGTGATTGGTGGGGCACAAATAGCACACCTTTTTTTAGAGCATAACCTAATCTCAGAATTTATTATAACTGAAATTCACAAGCCCTATAAGGGTGATACATACCTCAATTTAGCATTTTTTGATGGATGGAATAAAACTATTCTCGTCAGAACAGAAGACTATACTATATTCAATTGTATCCGTTCGGCAGAGTAGTAAAATTATTAGCATAAAAGTAACCAACGTTTCTAATGAAAGCTGGATCCCAGCATCAAGTGCTAGCCTGGCGCTTTAGCTATAAATATTAAGAAATTTACCAAACGAAGAAAAAAGGCAGAAGAATCCCCGTGTGACGAGTTTTATAATGTAAATTGGCGCTATAATAATGTGCTAACAAGCGCGTTTTGGCTGAATGTAGAAAAAATAAAAAAAGCCGCTATAATTTTTGTGTAATTTGCCAATAAATATTTGAGTTTTTTACTGATTTTGTGATTGAGCCTGTAGGTCAAAAATAAGGATAAATACTCTTAGTATCATAGTAAAGGGAATGACGAAATTTGTAAAGTAGTTTTCACTCAAATGACGCCCAGGCAAAAAATACATGGTTATGCAAAAAATCTATTTTTAAAACTGTTAATATAACATAGAAAAAACCTCACCTTCATTAATAATAGATTACTTACCAATCGGATAATCACCAGTGAAACAAGCATCACAATATTGCGGTGCAGCATTGTTACGTTTTTCTTCTTTAACAGCTCTGTATAGCCCATCAATACTCAAAAAGGCTAAGCTATCTACTCCTATACTTTCCTTTATCTCTTCTATAGATTGAGTCGCAGCAATTAAATCTTTGCAATCTGGTGTATCTATTCCATAAAAACAAGAGTGCTTAATTGGTGGACTTGAAATTTTGAGGTGAATCTCTTTTACTTCTGCATCCTTTAGCATAACTATTATATTTCTGAGCGTACTACCACGCACTATACTATCATCTATTAAAATTATGTTTTTGCCTTTCAAAGTGTGCTTATTAGCATTGAATTTTAATTTTATTCTAACTTTACGTACTTCAGCGGTGGGTTGTATAAAAGTTCTTCCTATGTAATGATTACGAATTATCCCCAGTTCCATAGGTAATCCTGAATGCTTTGCATATCCAATAGCTGCAGGTATTCCAGAATCAGGTATTGGTACAACCATATCTACATTGTTTTTTGGTGGGCTCTCTTCTGCAAGTATTCTTCCTATTTCTTTTCTTATATCATATATGGACCTCTTCTCCATTATGCTGTCTGGTCTCGAGAAGTAAACGTATTCAAAAATACAAAAACTTGATTTTTGCTGTGGGAAAGGAAACATTGAGGCTAGCTTACTATCCGAACTGATGGTAACTAATTCTCCTGGTTCTATTTCTCTAATAAACTCTGCATTTATTATATCAAGAGCACAAGTTTCAGATGCAAGAACGTAAGAACCGTTTAACTTTCCTAAAACAAGAGGCCTGATTCCAGATGGATCACGTACTCCAATAACTACTTCTTGATTGATTGCCACAAAAGAATAAGCACCTTGTATTTGCTTTAATGCATATATAAAACTCTCTAAAAAGCTATCTTTTTCACCGCTTGCTGTCAGATGCACTACTACTTCTGTATCAATATCTGACTGAAAAACGCACTCTTGTTTAATTAATTGTTCGCGTATCGGAGAAATATTAATTAAATTACCATTATGTGCTATGGCAAAATCCCCAAATTTGCCACTTTTGCCAAACATGGGCTGCACTCCAAATTTACTACCACTTGTTGAGTATCGAACATGACCTATTGCACAATCTCCAGGTAAGGATTTCTTTATTTCATCTATATCATCAAATACACTGCTCACTTGACCCTGAAAGTGATAAGAGTGCAGCTTATCGTTGTTACTGGTTACTACGCCAAAAGACTCTTGACCTCTATGCTGCAAAGCGTGGAGAGCAAGTATAGAGTTAAAAGCAGCACTTTGGTTGTAACTTATGCCAAATACCCCGCACTCCTCATGTACTTCATCAAGCATGAAAAATATTAAATAAAGCCTGATTGTACTTTAGTAGAGGCAAAGTACAAGAATTTTATTTGTTAATCCCTTTCAAAGTTGAAGTTTTCTACGGTAGTTTTGATGTATACCAGAAAGTAGGTTATATGCAATTAACCAATTTTGAGATTTTTGACAATTTTTTAGCACTGAAGAGAAAAAGATATTTTTATTGACTTATCTATGTATTGAAGTAATCACTAAAAAGTTTTAGTGGTTATGGTATATAATATGTCTAAGCAAGCAGGTAAACAAGGTGAAAGTAATCTTATTTTAGAGCCTGAACAGTTCTCTAACAGCTTCTTCAATAGTCAACAGAGTAGTTCATCAAATCCAAAATTACCGACTATAAGTCGTAAAGATAGGCATATGGATTTAATCAAGAAAAGGTACGCAAAAAACAAAGATGTTGCAGAACATCTAAGAAGTTATGACTTTATTAAAAGAGCAGAAGAATTGTCAATAATTTATCTTTTTGAGCGAGACTCATCTTCTACGAAATTGCAAATACCATTGACTACAGATGAACAAATTCTAGTTAAAAAATTTTGTGATGAGATGATAAAAGGTATAACAGAACACGATGAGCAAGAAAGCGTTTTAAAGTACATGGAACGCATAATAGAGGGTTATTTAAATCAAGGAATAAGATTAAACTCATATTACGGTAAGGATAATAAGACTGTAACAAATTTTATATTTGAAAAAATGGAAGAATTAATTAATCGCTTTCATGCAAATCCACACAATTCAACTACAAAAAATATCATACAAAAGATCACTCGTAATTTAGTGTTAAAAGGTGGGGTAGAAAAAGGATTATCTTTTTATAGCGATATTGAAGGCGGATATTACGGCTCTAATTATTTAAATGATCTTAACGAACAATGTAAGAGTAAGAAAAAAATGCTAGAGGGTCTAGCATATGAAGGTATTGTGAAAGAAAATAACAAGCAAATTGATAAATATGATCTTGAAGTAGAAGTAGATAATAAATATTTTTATATTAAGTATCCACAAGGTAGTATTGTTGAAACTGCGAGAACTTTAAATAATGAAAAAGCTAAGGATTTAGAAGTTGGCATATTTCAGATTGAGGAAAGTATAGTAAAAGTTGAAATTACAGAAGATGGAAAAAGAAATTACACAGATATCTTAAAAGGTGGTATTGAAATATTTTTTACTACTAAAATAGGAGAGATGGTATGAATAAGTATTGCTTGGTTGGAAGCAAGAGAAGATAATGACTTCTCAGAGTGGATAGGTGGCAGGTTGGATATTTTTCTGAAGCACTTTCTGCTCAGGGAGTAGAAAGAAGACTTCGCAGGGGAGATTAACTGCCCCACTGCCATTAAGTTAAGGGAAAGTGATGGACTGTATTGTAAAATCAGGTAAGATCCACAAATTAAAAGAAGTAATGACATGAGTAAAAAAAAGAATAATCATGTTTATAAAAAATAAATTGATGAGTTTAAACTTTATAAACGCACACAGAGCATCCTCAAAAGACTTCTCACGAAAAAGAAATCTGCCCTTCATTAGTGTATTTCTCCTGATTTTTAGAAAGAGTGTAAAGTCATTACAAGTAATGCTTAATGAGTTTGTTCTGCATACAAGAAAAGATTACACAATTACGGCAAGTGCATTTACTCAAGCAAGAAAGAAGCTAAAGCATACTGCGTTTTCAGAGTTAAATGATGATATAGTTTCCCTATACTAACAAGATCAGGAATTTAAAACCCACCATGGCTTCAGAGTACTTGCATTTGATGCTTCAATACTGATTCTGCCAAAGAGCGACAAAATAATAGGCGAGTTTGGCTCAAGAGCAGTATGAAATCGAATCCAGAGATTTGAAGACTATACAAGTGCAACCTTTGAAGTTTGCTACGGTGTGCTAAATAATATTGCAATAAAATCTGTGCTAAGTAGAGGTGACAGCTATAGTATTTCCCAAAGCAAATGATAAAGGTATAACAAAGTATTTGAGTTATAATGGCATATAGTGTGGATTTAAGGGAAAAGGCAGTATTGATGATAGAAAAAGGGAAGACAAAGGTTGAGATAGCAGAGCTCATGGAGATAGGAATAGCAACTCTGTACCGCTGGTTAAAAAAGAAAGCTGCTGGTGAAAGCTTAAAGCCATCTAAAAACGGTAGCTTTATTCGAAAAATAGACCCAAAAATACTCGAAGAATATGTTACAAAGAATCCAGATCATACTCTGGCAGAGATGAAACAAAATCTTGGATTTGGAATAAATTCAATTTGGTATAGACTAAAACAGCTAAAAATTACTTTAAAAAAGTCACACTATATCAAGAGCGCAATCAAGAAGATAGGCAGCAATTTATTGATAAAATCTCAAAAATAGAACATTCCAGCATCTTATATATAGATGAAGCAGGAGTTGATAATAAGTTATACCGAGAATATGGACGTGCTCCAAGAGGAAAGAAAATTTATGCAGATGTTCCAGGAGAACTCGAGAGAGAATCAGTATAGTAGCCGGGTGGATTGGAATGAGATTTATTGCACCAATGACTTTCAAAGGTGGGTGTGAAAAAGAGGTATTCAATATATTGTTGGAGAAGATGTTATTACCTAAATTGCCACTTGGCACAACCATAGTTATGGATAATGCTACATTTCATAAGACCACTAAAACAAAATCATTAATAGAGTCTTTTGGCTTTCATGTGCTGTATCTTCCAACATATTCACCAGATTTGAATCCCATAGAACACTGTTGGCATACCATCAAAAGCCGCCTCAGACCTCTAATGTATAAATGTACAGACTTACAACTTTTGGTTGGTAATACCATAATGGAAATTTATCCATTCATTTTAGAAAATACTATAGTATAGCTCTTTTCATAATAGTCCGGAAAGTTCATAGAAAAGCAGAATCAACAGCATGACGAAAAGATGTGAATAGAGGGATGTTTTTCCTAGCTCTATTTTTTATAGCAAACCAATGATGCTCAATTTTATTGAAATCTGGGAATACGTAGGAAGATACAAAATTTCAGCACCAACTTCTTTAGCAAGTTCAGTAATCTTATTAGACTTATGAAAAGTAGCATTATCAAGGATAACAGTTTGTCCAGGTTCCAAAATCGGTGTCAAAAACTGCTCAAACCATTTATTAAAGATATCCATATTACAATGGCCCTCAAATGTTAACGGAACAACTATTTTTCTACTATTTAGAGCTGCAATCATGCTAATTCGTTGAGTTTTCTTTCCAGATTTTAGGGCATAAAATCGCTGTCCTTTCTGAGAATATCCATAGGGATAGTCTTCGGTATTATCAATACCAGATTCATCTATATATACTAAGTTTTGAGGTTCTTTCGTTGCTATAATTTTCAAAAATTCAGCACGTTTTTCTTCATTCCTTTCTTTGTATCCATATGTCTTTTTTTGCGTGTGAGTCCAATTTTTTTAAGAGCTAGATGAATCGTTGGGATACTAACATTACTCCAAAGCTTAGCCATTTCCGATAGAGTTTTTCCACCATGTTTTTTTGGCAAATTCAGTAAATTTATTCCAGTCGGTAATTTTATGATTATAACCTCCATTTCCAAGTTTTTTCGACTGAAAATCTCCTGTTTCTTTTTTTTCTTTGCTGCCACTCCCATAATGTAGTTCTTCCAATTTTAAATCTTGCTGCTACCGTTTCTCTGCTTTCCCCTTCGTCTAGTACCTCCATTGCTTTTTTTCTTAAATCATAACTATATGCTGCTGGCATACTTACCTTCACTACTATAAACTCTTATTTTAAACCGTTTGGACCATTATGAAAAGAGCTATACTATTGCGTAAAGTATTGTATTTGATATATTGCCACAACCTTTCAACAGGATTCAGTTCCGGTGAATAAGGAGGCAAGTATATGATGGTAATGTTTTCCTGAATTTTCAAACTTTTTGATCTATGCCAACTTGCACAATCCATTACAAGAAAGGCTTCTTTCGTGCCTAAATCTTTCGACATCTGCTCCAGAAATATATTCATACAATCAGTGTTTACATATGGAGCAAGTAGGCTAATTTTCTTACCACTTCTTGGATTTACCGCACTTTAGATATAGAAATTTTGTCTACCAATTTTCATTTTAACCTGCGTTCTGACCCCTTTTAAACCATCCGTGTCCGATTTTTGAATGAGTCCCAAATCGTGTTTCATCACAAAATACACCTCCCTTTTAGGGTGGAAATTGACTATTTTATTGAAGTATCTTTTAAACTCTTCTTGCTTGTTTTTATCTTGTTTATGGTGCATTGGCCTCGGTGTTATGTAAGAAAATTTCATCCTTTGTATCTCACGGTGCACTGTTGATTTGCTGATGTTTAGGGCAAATTCCTCTGAGATTTTTATTTGTACTTCCTTAATAGTAATATTTGGATTTCTTTCTACCCATATTTCAATTTGCTCACGTTGATTTTTGTTTAATTTGCTTTTTCTTCTCCGCTGAAACGGGGCAAATAATTTTTCTACTCTACCAAATTTTAGATGCTTTATCCATTCAGTCAAAGCAGTCCTTGAAATTTTACATATTCTTGCCACAGCGCTTATACTACTTTCTTTTCCTGCTATCACCGCTTGTAACTTTTTTGAAACATATGCGTTATTTCTTACCTTTTTTAACATTTCTTTCGCTAAATTTACAACTCTTTCGTCTAATAGTTTTGACCTTAATGCCATTTATACCTCGCTATTTCACTTACTCTATAGTATTTTCTAAAATGAATGGATAAATTTCCATTATGGTATTACCAACCAAAAGTTGCAAGTCTGTACATTTATACATTAGAGGTCTGAGGCGGCTTTTGATGGTATGCCAACAGTGTTCTATGGGATTCAAATCTGGTGAATATGTTGGAAGATACAGCACATGAAAGCCAAAAGACTCTATTAATGATTTTGTTTTAGTGGTCTTATGAAATGTAGCATTATCCATAACTATGGTTGTGCCAAGTGGCAATTTAGGTAATAACATCTTCTCCAACAATATATTGAATACCTCTTTTTCACACCCACCTTTGAAAGTCATTGGTGCAATAAATCTCATTCCAATCCACCCGGCTACTATACTGATTCTCTCTCGAGTTCTCCCTGGAATATCTGCATAAATTTTCTTTCCTCTTGGAGCACGTCCATATTCTCGGTATAACTTATTATCAACTCCTGCTTCATCTATATATAAGATGCTGGAATGTTCTATTTTTGAGATTTTATCAATAAATTGCTGCCTATCTTCTTGATTGCGCTCTTGATATAGTGTGACTTTTTTTTAAAGTAATTTTTAGCTGTTTTAGTCTATACCAAATTGAATTTATTCCAAATCCAAGATTTTGTTTCATCTCTGCCAGAGTATGATCTGGATTCTTTGTAACATACTCTTCGAGTATTTTTGGGTCTATTTTTCGAATAAAGCTACCGTTTTTAGATGGCTTTAAGCTTTCACCATCAGCTTTCTTTTTTAACCAGCGGTACAGAGTTGCTATTCCTATCTCCATGAGCTCTGCTATCTCAACCTTTGTCTTCCCTTTTTCTATCATCAATACTGCCTTTTCCCTTAAATCCACACTATATGCCATTATAACTCAAATACTTTATTATACCTTTATCATTTGCTTTGGGAAATACTATAGTTACATGAATTTACCATAAATCACCATTTCATAAAGTGTGATGCAACAAAGCCAATCGGGAGCCGCAATGGCTTTGTTGCATAGCTCCTGATAAGGCAGGTAGGTACAGTAAATTCATGCAGCTAATTCGAACTTAGCCATACCTATATCAGTGAATTTATTAAGCAAATAGCACTTAATTAGTAGTTCTTTTTCACGATTTATTTCAGATTTATTCTTGAGACTAAACCCAAACGTTTTTTCAACCTATAGAAAAAACATTCAACAAAGGATCTTAGTCCATATTTTGTTTCTTGTGTCCATTTCTTTATACCGTTCTCATAGTTTTCACATAATTTAATCACATTAATGTTGCTATTTCTTTCTAATTGATAATCAATTTTCTCATAGATTTTCGCACCTTTTATTGGTCGAATGATTGGTTTTATATTATGTCCTTTACGCACTTTATACATACTAGCTTTATCATAAGCTGCATCTGCGCGAACAGATGAAATATTATATTTATCTACTGTTCCCTTTAACATATCGCATGATAATCAAGTGTAGTACCATTAGTGCACTTCATATCTATAACTTTTTTATTATTTATACTTAAAATAATATGTAACTTTCTTACTTGATCATATCCATTATATTTTCTTACTTTTGCATTTTCTTTATTACGTTGATGGGTGTTGTTATAGATACAAATACTGGTGCTATCTATAGCTATTTCAATGTTTTCCATACCATTTTTATCAATTCTACAATCATCAATTTTCAAGTTAAGCTTTTTGAATCTTCTAGAAGCTTGAGTATAGCTAATGACTTTGAGGTCTTTTCCCATTTGCTCTATACAACCTTTTACTAAACCAACTGCTTGTCTTAAGCCAATCCTAAAAAAATGGACTACTATATGTATCAAAATTACAACTTTATCACTATAAATGTTATTGCCACCTGCAACTTTTGGACTATTTTCATACCAATTTTCTATGGCTTGATTAACAAAATGAAAAACATTTCCTCTTTTTTGAAGAAATTTGTTATATTCGTAGCAGTTACTGACCTTCATTTTGACTGGCATATTGGTGGTTAAATACCTGTTTTATAATGATTTCTGTCAGTAACTTCGAGTTTTTTTACTTGAGCCATCCAACAAAGCCACTTCGGGGCGGAGAGATTTGAACTCCCGACCCTTTGGTCCCAAACCAAATGCGCTACCAGGCTGCGCTACGCCCCGACTTCTTTACTAAGAGTATCGATAGTTCGGAAAAATGCAAGTTTCATTTATTTCTTTTAGGAAAAATATAATGCAGATTTCTTTATATAGAGTGTCAAGTTGCACGAGCCATATTAAAAATCTAGCTATACCAATTGGTGAAGGTTAATGCAGCAACTACAGCAGTATCAACTCTCAAAATTCTTTTTCCTAGACTCAGTTTCTGACAAAATTTATTGGCAGAATCAAGTTCGTAAGATGAAAAACCACCTTCGGGGCCAACAATAATAGCAACGTTTTTCTTGCCTTTTAGAACTTTATTAGGAGGTTGTCCTTCACCTGTTTCATCACACAAAACAAAATTTTTATTCTGGGAATCGGATAATTCACAAAAATTAATAGGAAGAAAAATCTGTGGTATACTTGTCCTACCGGATTGTTCCGCAGCTTCAATTGCCTGTAATTTCGCTCTACTTAGGTTAATGTTTTTTACTACTGTACGTTCTGTTGAAATAAATTGAATGCAGGTTACTCCCATTTCAGTTGCTTGTCTTACTATGTTGCTTAAGGCGCCGCTTTTTACCAGAGCACAATACAAATATAGATTTTTTTCATGTTGTTGTTGTTTAGTGCGTTCTTTTATTATAATTTTTGTCGATTTACTTGATATATTCACTACTTCTCCTAACCATTCTCCATCCTTCCCATTAAAAAGATAGATGTTATCATGCTTCTTAAGCCGCATTACATTGTAAATATAGTGACTTTGTCGTGGATGAAGCGCCAAACTTACATTTTGTGATAAAGCTTCTTCAACATAAAGCCTAATTTTTTTCATTCAAAACTTTAGTTATTTGCATTCTGTTTGAGTGACTCTTACGGGATTTGAACCCGTGTTACCACCGTGAAAGGGTGGTGTCCTAACCACTAGACGAAAGAGTCGACTTGAATCTAACTGAGTTATATCGATTATACATATAAAGTCAATTCAATTATTTTGAATCACACAGTTAGAGTGATATATCAGTGATTTTATATCGACAGCCTCCTATTACCCCATGTTCAATGCTTACTGAACCTATCTCAGATTTAGGAGCTTTAGATCCTAAATCTAATTTTGTTCAACTTTTGTATCTGAATCATAGCCAGAATCGTATCCAGAATGTCTACGCTCAAAATTTTGCCTTATTTCTTTTACGTTAAAGCCAGCCTTGGTCTTGATTTGCTGACTCGCTGGCTTATTAGCACTTTGCTCATTTAGTTTTACTTGCAAATTATTCACTTTATCCTTCACTAATCCATGATAAGTCCCAGAATTATCTTTTATATGTTTTGCTTGTCTTTCTGATCTCTTTTTCGATAAATCTACTTTAGCATAAATAGGCTCTGGTTGCTCTTTATGATTTAAGCTAGTGGGCTTTTTTTGCTCTGAGAAATCATCTACATCTTCATAAATAGGTTCTCCTGATATACTAGAATAACCACTATCTTTCAATGATAAATTTTCAGTAGATCTTTTATGCAAATCATATACTTCAGCATAAATGGATTCTTCCGATACGCTCAACTCTTCTAATGAGTTACTAACCTTAGCGTCATATACCTTATCATAAATGGGCTCTTTTAAAAGTAAAATATCATCATGCTCAAAAATTCTAGGAGGTTTTTTAACCCCAGTTATGGATTAGAAAACAGATAAAAGTAGAATTAATAAAGAGGGAAATAGGGTAAACTCAAGTATTTTAGCAATAATTTAAGAGGTTACCCATGAAGAAAGATATTACAGAACTTTACTGCTGCGTCGAGGATTTTTGTCGTGTAGTAGATGAAAATTTTGCAAATAAGTTCTTATCAAATGGCAAAAAACCAACCAGAGTACCAGAAATAGCGCACTCAGAAATACTAACCATAATCCTGTTATACCACCAATCGCCATGTAAAAACTTCAAGGCTTTTTATCTTTGTTACCTTAAGTTACTCTATAGATCAGAATTTTCAAAGATGCCTTCATATCACAGATTTATTGCCTTAAAGCCGAGAGTTTTACGGTATTTAGCATTACTTCTTCAATGGTTCTGCGAACAAGCGAAAATCTTCCTACATTGACACTTCTACGATTGCCGTTTGCCACAAAAAAAGAATCTCTAGGAACAAAGTTTTTGATGGTTTAGCAGAAATTGGTAAGAGCACGTATGGTTGGTTTTTTGGCTTTAAATTGCACTTGGTGATTAACGAAATTGGAGAAATTCAATCACTTACTCTAACCAAAGGTAACGTTGATGACAGAAAACCTGTGCCAACTATAACTAAAAGACTGACAGGACTTTTGTTCGGAGATAAAGGCTATATCAAGAAGGAGCTCTTTGAGGAACTCTTCGATAGAGGTTTAAAGCTTGTCACTAAAGTGAAAAAAGGCATGAAAAACGCACTAGTCTCACTAAAAGAGAAGATTTTATTGAGAAAAAGGTCGATTATTGAGACAGTCTTTGGTTGTTTAAAAAATAAATTTGAGCTTCGGCACAGATCGCCAATAAATTTTCTGGTACATATTTTTCTACATTAATTTCATATTCCATGCAGTCAAAAAAGCCTTCTATTTCTAAGTTTTATTGCCTTGGTTAATCCATAACTGGGGTTTATATTGCTATTTCTAGCGGATTTAATTAAAAAACTATCTACTATACCCATGATTGTACCACTGCCATTAAGTTAAGGGAAAGTGATGGACTGTATTGTAAAATCAGGTAAGATCCACAAATTAAAAGAAGTAATGACATGAGTAAAAAAAAGAATAATCATGTTTATAAAAAATAAATTGATGAGTTTAAACTTTATAAACGCACACAGAGCATCCTCAAAAGACTTCTCACGAAAAAGAAATCTGCCCTTCATTAGTGTATTTCTCCTGATTTTTAGAAAGAGTGTAAAGTCATTACAAGTAATGCTTAATGAGTTTGTTCTGCATACAAGAAAAGATTACACAATTACGGCAAGTGCATTTACTCAAGCAAGAAAGAAGCTAAAGCATACTGCGTTTTCAGAGTTAAATGATGATATAGTTTCCTATACTAACAAGATCAGGAATTTAAAACCCACCATGGCTTCAGAGTACTTGCATTTGATGCTTCAATACTGATTCTGCCAAAGAGCGACAAAATAATAGGCGAGTTTGGCTCAAGAGCAGTATGAAATCGAATCCAGAGATTTGAAGACTATACAAGTGCAACCTTTGAAGTTTGCTACGGTGTGCTAAATAATATTGCAATAAAATCTGTGCTAAGTAGAGGTGACAGCTATAGTATTTCCCAAAGCAAATGATAAAGGTATAACAAAGTATTTGAGTTATAATGGCATATAGTGTGGATTTAAGGGAAAAGGCAGTATTGATGATAGAAAAAGGGAAGACAAAGGTTGAGATAGCAGAGCTCATGGAGATAGGAATAGCAACTCTGTACCGCTGGTTAAAAAGAAAGCTGCTGGTGAAAGCTTAAAGCCATCTAAAAACGGTAGCTTTATTCGAAAAATAGACCCAAAAATACTCGAAGAATATGTTACAAAGAATCCAGATCATACTCTGGCAGAGATGAAACAAAATCTTGGATTTGGAATAAATTCAATTTGGTATAGACTAAAACAGCTAAAAATTACTTTAAAAAAAAGTCACACTATATCAAGAGCGCAATCAAGAAGATAGGCAGCAATTTATTGATAAAATCTCAAAAATAGAACATTCCAGCATCTTATATATAGATGAAGCAGGAGTTGATAATAAGTTATACCGAGAATATGGACGTGCTCCAAGAGGAAAGAAAATTTATGCAGATATTCCAGGGAGAACTCGAGAGAGAATCAGTATAGTAGCCGGGTGGATTGGAATGAGATTTATTGCACCAATGACTTTCAAAGGTGGGTGTGAAAAAGAGGTATTCAATATATTGTTGGAGAAGATGTTATTACCTAAATTGCCACTTGGCACAACCATAGTTATGGATAATGCTACATTTCATAAGACCACTAAAACAAAATCATTAATAGAGTCTTTTGGCTTTCATGTGCTGTATCTTCCAACATATTCACCAGATTTGAATCCCATAGAACACTGTTGGCATACCATCAAAAGCCGCCTCAGACCTCTAATGTATAAATGTACAGACTTACAACTTTTGGTTGGTAATACCATAATGGAAATTTATCCATTCATTTTAGAAAATACTATAGTATAGCTCTTTTCATAATAGTCCGGAAAGTTCATAGAAAAGCAGAATCAACAGCATGACGAAAAGATGTGAATAGAGGGATGTTTTTCCTAGCTCTATTTTTTATAGCAAACCAATGATGCTCAATTTTATTGAAATCTGGGAATACGTAGGAAGATACAAAATTTCAGCACCAACTTCTTTAGCAAGTTCAGTAATCTTATTAGACTTATGAAAAGTAGCATTATCAAGGATAACAGTTTGTCCAGGTTCCAAAATCGGTGTCAAAAACTGCTCAAACCATTTATTAAAGATATCCATATTACAATGGCCCTCAAATGTTAACGGAACAACTATTTTTCTACTATTTAGAGCTGCAATCATGCTAATTCGTTGAGTTTTCTTTCCAGATTTTAGGGCATAAAATCGCTGTCCTTTCTGAGAATATCCATAGGGATAGTCTTCGGTATTATCAATACCAGATTCATCTATATATACTAAGTTTTGAGGTTCTTTCGTTGCTATAATTTTCAAAAATTCAGCACGTTTTTCTTCATTCCTTTCTTTGTATCCATATGTCTTTTTTTGCGTGTGAGTCCAATTTTTTTAAGAGCTAGATGAATCGTTGGGATACTAACATTACTCCAAAGCTTAGCCATTTCCGATAGAGTTTTTCCACCATGTTTTTTTGGCAAATTCAGTAAATTTATTCCAGTCGGTAATTTTATGATTATAACCTCCATTTCCAAGTTTTTTCGACTGAAAATCTCCTGTTTCTTTTTTTCTTTTCTGCCACTCCCATAATGTAGTTCTTCCAATTTTAAATCTTTCTGCTACCGTTTCTCTGCTTTCCCCTTCGTCTAGTACCTCCATTGCTTTTTTTCTTAAATCATAACTATATGCTGCTGGCATACTTACCTTCACTACTATAAACTCTTATTTTAAACCGTTTGGACCATTATGAAAAGAGCTATAATAGGAGAATTGACAGTGGAAAATAGCTATTTGAAAAAAAAATTACTGAAATAAGCAAAAAAGATAGAGTAAGGTTTATAGAAAAAGATTCTGATCTGTCAATTAGGAAACATGCTGATTTATTGGGGATTTGCAGATCTAGCCTATATTATAGGCCTATAATTAATAACGAAAGTGAAGTAGCAAATTTGATTCAAGAAGTATATTTGGCTTCTGATTGCCGTTATGGATATCGTAAAATTACTGCTGAAATCATAGCGAGTGGGGTAGTAGTCAATCGCAAAAAAATCTTAAGAATTATGAAAAAAATGAAGATTAGTGGGCTGTATTGTAGAAAAAGATGTAATACAAGTATTAAAGAAAAAAAAGCATAAAATATATCCTTATCTACTCAAAGATTTGATTATTTGTAGAGTTAATCAGGTATGGGCTACTGATATAACATATATTATGGTAGAAGGTAAGTTTGTCTATTTTGTGGCAATAATGGACTTGTATAGTCGCTATATTATTGCTCATTCATTATCACCATATCTCGATGCTGGATTTTGCCTTTATACTCTCAAAGAAGCTCTAAAACAAGGTAAACATGAGATTTTTAATAGTGATCAAGGGGTACAGTTTACTTGCTACAACTTTATTACGGAATTAGAGCATGCTAATATTAAAATCAGTATGGACCATAAAGGACGTTGCTTCGACAATATATTTGTTGAGCGCTTATGGAGAACTTTAAAGCAAGAAGCTATATATTATTATAGACCAAATAGTATCAGAGATTTGAATCTTATAATAAATGACTTTGTTGGTTGGTATAACTATAGAAGGCTACATCAGACTCTAAATTATAAAGTTCCTGCTGATCTTTATTATCATAAACAGTAAATGAATATATTGATAAATACTTTAAATGTGTGTCGACGTATTTATCAACATATTCATTTTAAAAATCGGATCACTTTAAAAAAATGGTCTAGACAAATGGGTGCACTATAAAAGCTAGGATTACCTGATGAGATGAAATTCAGGTTAGTCAAAATAATACTTTCTTCTGGAGAAGTTGAAGTATTAGTAACATCTCTGTTAGATGAGAAACGTTTTACAGTTGAAGAGTTTGAGAGATTATATTACTTGCGCTGGGGAGTAGAAACATTTTTTTCTAGGCTGAAGGGAAGATTAAATTTAGAGAATTTCACAGGAAAAAGTATTGAAACTATCAAGCAGGATTTTTGGTCAACTATCTTCATCAGTAATCTAGAAAGTATCATGATAGAAGATGATGAAGAGACATTGAGCTCACAGAATAGTAAACTAAAAAAAAAGCATCAATAAATCTGTCTCATTTAATGCGATTAAAAACTTATCCTTTGATATTTTTTCTACAGAGTCAGACATAGACTGCATTATGTATCGACTATCACAGTTATTTTTGATGAACACTTTAGTGGTGAGAAAAGGGAGAAGAGTTAATCGTCATAAGATATCTGATATTCGTTCACTCAACTACCAGAAAAGAGCTAGAAAACATGTGTTTTAAATTCAAGATATCTTTTCAGTATCATTGTATTAGTACATTCTTTGCAAAATAACCTGCAATTATTACTTTTTTAAATAACTTGCACTTTTCAGACTCCCTTTTCTTAAAAATTCACCCTAGTATTTACCATAATTATCAATCACTTCAAATTTTTTGTCCAATCTTAACTTCTCTTTCCCTTAACTTAATGGCAGTGATTAAGTTTCACGTTTCTTACAAAGGATAAGTTATTAAAATTTCAATAATTACACCATTATCAGATAAACTATCACCCAGAACACAAAAATTTTTACACTTTGAATTAGAGTTATTCTTTTCATTTGACATAACATTCAATATCTAATCATACTGCTCTATGAAGCCTATAAAAAAAGAAAAATAGGGTAAAATTATAGAACTTTGGCTGAATTTTACCTATTTTTTGAGCAGCCCTTCTGCCTTAAAAGAAACCTCTAAGTTTTTTAGCACGGCTTGGATGCTTCAACTTACGTAGTGCTTTTGCCTCTATTTGCCTAATTCTTTCACGTGTAACATTAAAAATTTTTCCTACTTCTTCTAAGGTATGCTCCTTTCCATCTTTACCAAGGCCAAAGCGCATCCTTAGAATTCTTTCTTCTTTTGGTGTTAAAGTTGCAAGAACATTGGTCGTAATGCCACGCAAGTCGGCAAGTATTGCAGCATCCTCTGGTTTAGAAACTCGCTTATCTTCTATACAATCACCGAAGGTACTACTATCATCCTTTCCTGTTGGAGCTTCAAGACTTACTGGATCTCTTGCTATTTTCATAACTTTACGTATTCTTTCTATCGGCATTGCCAATTCTATACTTAATTCCTCTAATGTTGGCTCTCTACCCATTCCATGAGTCATCTTTCTTAATGCTTTATTGATTTTACTGATAATTTCCACCATATGAACTGGTATTCTAACTACTTTAGACTGTTCAGGTATTGCCCTAGTTATTGATTGTTTTACCCACCAAGTACCATAAGTCGAAAATTTATATCCACGTTTGTAATCAAACTTATCTACAGCCTTCATAAGACCAATATTGCCTTCTTGTATCAAGTCAAGTAGATCAAGTCCTCTTTTTGAATACTTTTTAGCAATTGAAACCACTAGCCTTAAATTAGCCTTTATCATCTCTTGCTTTGCTTCAGAGACTTCTCGTTCGTTTTTTTGTATTCTCTTGATTAGCTCCTTAAACTCTTGTACTTTATCTCCTTGTACATAACTCTTAATATTTCTTAAGGCACTAGCTATATATTCATAGTTATCGTTTATAAACCTTAAGAATTTATTTTTTAATTCACCTGTAAAAAGGGAATGATTTTCATTCTTCTTTAAAAGACTGATTTCGCTCAATTCGTGCTCTAAAAGCACAGCACAATAAATATTATAGAAACTTTCTCTATCAATATCGTACTTTCTAGCCTCAGTAATAAGATTAGCTTCTTCAAACGTGATTAGTCTATTTATTTCGTAAAGTTTTTGTGTAATTCTGGCAATAGCAGCATCACTAAACTGAATTTGTAATGCTACAGACCATATTTGATTATATAAATTTTCTAGCTCATTAGAGAAATCTTTAGAATTTTTTTTCAATACCAATGCTTCATTTGTTAAAGTAATGATCTCATCCAATGCTGTGATAACCTTTGGCAATAAATCACTTTCCATTTCAAGAACAGAAATGTTTAAATTCGCTGAACTTATATCTTCACTCTCATTTCCCTTTTCATCGTTGCCTTTTTCCTCATCATCAACATAATCTTTAACATCTTCAGCTTCACTTTCTTCTTTGGCTACCATATTGAAATCAGAGTTATAAATTGCATCTAGATTTATCATTTCTCTCAGCAAAAAAGTTCCCCCACTTAAATCATCACGCCATGTTTTGATCATGTTGAATGCCACTGATGTTTCAATTATTGCACGTAACATGTTATGCTTTTCAGATTCAATTTTTTTTGCTATCTTAATTTCATCTGCTCGTGACAAAAGCTTTACAGAGCTCATATCTTGTAAATAAATCCTTACTGGATCATCATTTTGCACTAAAGTTGTAGTAGTATTCAACGATGTCTCATCATCATCAAGCTTATTACCATCATCATTAGAAGGAGCTTCTTCCTCATCTTCACTACTTTCGAGTATGTTAATTCCAGAGTCTTGCAATAAAGCTATAGTATCATCTATAAAATCAGGTGGAAAACTTTCATCTGACAACTTATCATTTATATCATCAAAAGTGATAAAACCGCCCTTTCTTATACTTTTGGTTACAAGATCTTTGATGATCTTTTTCCTATCTTCCGCACCATTAATAGTTGACATCATTACCTTTACAGTTTATAATTTTGTTTCTTATTTATCAAATAAACTTACAATTAGCAAGCTTATAGTTTTATTCTTAATTTATAGTTACTTGCTACTTCATATAGTTTAAGATACTGTCAATTTATTCACACTCTTCTTAATCAACTAATCTCTCCATTCTTACTACTATGGACAATCCAACTGAAAATGTTGCAATTCCAACCACTATAGCAGTAAGCATTAAGACGTGAGGTATAGGATTGGTATATAAGTGAAAATTTGAAGTCAATATAGGAGGTAAAGAACTTTTTACATACCCTAAAGATATGTAAAACAACAAAACAGATGTTTGTAAGACACTTAATCCCATCATTTTTTTTATTAAGTTTTTATCATTTACAATGATATAGAAACCTAGCACCATTAATATAGTAATGCCTACATAATTATATAGAGTCATTGTTTTTTCTTGCGAGCAAAATTTATATATATGATTAACATGGAAGAAGAGACGGTAAGCAATACACCCAGCTCCACTAAGAAAATACCCAATTTTTGACCTGTTCTACTATCAGCTGACAATATACTATAGGATAAAAAATTTTGGCCAAATAAAACTGTTATAATACCAGCTCCTCCATAGGTTAAAATACCTAGTACGTTAGTAAATTTGATAATAGAGTAAGGTATTGCTTTTAAAGTTGTAGGTATATCAAATAACATAGAATATAATATTATCCCAGAAGCAATAATTATTCCCGCCTGAAAACCTCCACCTGGAGTATAGTCACCATGAAACTGTATGTATAAACCAAAAAAAATGATAAAAGGTATCATCAAAAATGTTACTGCACTTAATACCGGATCTTTAATCACTTTCTTTCTCTTCTAATATTAACATTATACAAAGTGCAGCAGTAAAAACTACTATAGTTTCTCCAAATGTGTCATAGCTACGAAAGCTTGCTAAAACAGCTGTCACTATATTAGGAATACCAATAGCTTTTTCAGTATTTTCTACATAATAAGGAGCAACGTGCAAGTGAACTGGAGCATTATGACTGCCAAAATCTGGTAATTGAATCATAAAGTATGATAAACATGCAGTCAAAAATAACATAAAAAAAAGTGTTGTGGGGCTATGAGATAAATTTGCTTTGTAATTCTTTACCCAAGAGAGTGCTGCAAACGTAAAGACTGTGCTCAATCCTGCACCAACAGAAGCTTCAGTAATTGCAACATCTGGCGCATTCATAATCAAGTACATAAGTGCAATAAGTGAACTAAATACACACATTAGAACAGCACTTACAACCAAATGTTTCGAAAGAACTATAAAAACCGTAACCGTGAGTAACAGCAAAAGTAATATTAGATTCAGTATTTCTAGCATCTTAACCTTCTTTAATAGCCTTTACTTTTATAATAAGTACGCGCTAAAATATAACTGTTAGTTGAATTGGCTATCCACATTATAAAAATCAATAATATAACTTTAACAGTATTGATTGAAAATTCATTTTGCCAAGCAAAACCAATCAACAACAACATTGCGCCACTAGAATCTGCAATACCTGCAGCATGTAGTCTAGTATAGAAATCAGGAAATACTACTACTCCTACGCTTGAAATGACTATTAAACAAACACCTAAAAATATGAGAATGGATGCTACCATAAATTATCAAAACAACATTAATCTCATTAGCGCTATAGTTGATATAAAGCTGATGCTAGCATATAGCAATGCTATATCAATTAAAAAAAAATCATTCAGAGTAATCGATATTGCTGTTATGAGTAAAACTACTTGTGTTGATAAACTATTGAATGCTAAAATCTTATTGTACACATCACTTGACCTAAATACTATACAACATAACATTACACTCATACAGAACAAAAGCGCATAGATAGCAATACTAATCATTTATAAGCTATTATAACCTCTGCAGATTTCTAAATCGGTACTTCTTCACCACTATCTTGATCATCTATTTCATCATCGTGGCTTTCTTGACTTACATCCAGACTTGTGTTAAGTTGATGATCAGAAAAATTTAACAAATTTGCTATCTTACTTGGACTATTAATATAAGTATCATCTGTGTTTCCTTTCATGTGCTCCTTGCACCTTTTCACCAAAAGGTTAAACAACTCATGAGTATTCACCTTCTTTTCTGCTATTTCATATAAAGAAACTATCGTATCCTTATGATCTTTAAACTTAACCATTTCAACGGGATCGCTTGCCCCTGTACTCAAATCATGCGTTCTTTGACTTGCTAGCAGAACCAATTTAAAACGGTTGTGTAACTGTTCTACACACTTTTCTACAATAGACTCAATCATAAAATACTACCTTGGTAAACTTTATACTATATCACAAAAAATAAGATGTCAACTTCGGATCTATTGAGATCCAATTCTACATTCTACTTTTTCTTCTTTAGCTTTTACTGATTGATTTTCTGTTATTGTAATTGTTATTTCATGATCAAGCTTTTTCAAAAAACCTAACAGTCTCTCTAAAGAAAAACCACTTGTCTTACCACTTTTAATTTGTGACACCTTTGGTTGATCAATACCAAGTTTCTCAGCCGCACAAGCTTGAGTCCAAGTATTTTTTCCTATAATTTTACTTATTATGCTCAGCAATTTTTTTTTTATTGCTTCACTATCCAGATTGTTTAATGATATTGTTTCCATAATTTTTACTCTCACATACCAACTAGCTTTATTAAATATTATATCATAATATTTAATATACCAATATATTAATACTATGTAATTTGTCAATAACTATAATGATATACTGATACTCAAAATTTTAAATTGACTATAATTTTTATCAAAATACTAGTAATTTCAAACTATTATTTTGTAAAAAACTTACTATTAAAGAGAATAAGTTGAAATTGCAAAGTTTAAAATACAGAAATAATCATTTTACAAACTCGTTTTAGAGACTGTACATGATCTCAAGAAAGGAATAAAGCAGGAGATAGAGTATGTAAATTATGAAAACAGAGCAAGATGAGTAGGAGAAAAACTGAGTAGAGTTCTGTAGAAAGAAACAAAATCAAGAAGATTTAGGATATATTTTACATAGTGTTACAGGTCCTAAAAAGTGGCTTCAGTGAATCAACAATGTTTTCAAAATGGCAAGATTATTTTAATAAATGAAGTAAAAAACATAGCGGAAGTAAAGAAAGTGTTTTGAAACATATATAAAAAGGTAATTGCAAAGAAACAAATAAAAGGATGTAACTGTAGAAATCTTTGCCGTATTGTCAAAAGGTAAGTCTCTAATACTCTTATAGAAAAGTGTAGACAATTGTGATAAGCAAAATTCAATACTAGCTTACAAATCGTCTTCTTGCTTCCAACGCTTTGCTTCTAAAAAGATTATGAATAGACCCTTATATCCTAAATTTATACCTCTATATTTTAATATAGGGATTCATTTCAATTTTTAAAGTTTCTATTTAATAAGAATGCTATATCATATTCGTAATTTAATTTAAATATCTGTTGCTTCTTAAATACTATTTGGTTAGTAAATAAAATCATGTCTAATACAGAAAAAATTAAAAAGGATGTTGCTGTAATTATGGGAAGCGAGTCGGATTATGGCACTATGGTGCATGCTATTAACCTATTAAAAGAATTGGAAATTTCACATGATGTATTTATAATATCCGCACACAGAACACCAGAGAGACTCTTTAATTTTACTAAGTCTGCTCAAGAAAAAGGCTTTAAGGTTATTATAGCTGGTGCAGGAGGAGCGGCTCATTTACCTGGTATGACTGCATCGCTTACTTATTTACCTGTTATCGGTATTCCTGTGCATAGCAAGCAATTAAATGGGCTCGATAGTCTATTATCTATAGTGCAGATGCCAAAAGGTGTTCCAGTTGCAACAATGTCTATAGGAGAGAGTGGAGCATGCAATGCAGCTATTACTGCTGCATCTATATTGTCGATTTCTAATAGTGAAATTGCAGATAGATTAAAAAAATGGAGAGAGGGGCAAACTAAAGCAGTAAAAGAAAAACCAACATTATAATGGCAATAGTTCTTTTAGATACAAAAACCATAAATCGTATAGCAGCAGGAGAGGTAATAGAAAGGCCTGCAAGTGTGGTAAAGGAATTAGTGGAAAATGCAATAGATGCCAGAAGCTCAGAGATAGAAATTAAGATAGAAAGTGGTGGGCGTAACCTCATTACTGTAATCGATGATGGTAGCGGAGTAAAAAAGGATGATTTAGAACTTGCGTTTATGCGCCATGCTACTTCAAAATTGAGTGACAGTGAATTGATAGAGATCAAGCATCTTGGCTTTAGAGGAGAAGCTTTGCCTTCAATTGCAGCAGTAAGCAGAATAAAATTATCATCTAAGGCAAGCAAAGCAGATCAAGCATGGTCTATAATGTATGAGGGGGGAGAAAAAATAGGAGAGCTTGTTCCTTATCCTTTATCGATAGGAACATATATTGAAGTACGAGATTTATTTTTTGCCACACCAAATAGACTAAAATTTCTCAAAACCGAAAGGGCAGAAACACAAAGCATTGTTGATATTGTAAACAACTTAGCAATGATCAATTATGGAATTGAGTTTACTCTTATCTCCGATAATAAGAAGCTTCTTAAGTATGCTAAGCAGACCTCATTATTTAGCAGGCTATGCGAAGTAGAAGAAGAATTTCATGAAAACTCTTTGCAAATTAGTGAAGAAGAAGATGGCATTAGACTTACAGGATACATCTGTAAACCTACTGTCAATCGTAGCAATTCAACTCAGATCTATACATTTGTTAATGGTAGACCAATTAAAGATAATCTACTTATTGGTGCAATTCGTTATGCGTATCACGACCTTATTCCAAGCAATAGATATCCTTTTGCAGCTCTGCACTTAGAGATACCGTATGATCAAGTTGATGTAAATGTGCATCCAAATAAATCAGAGGTAAGGTTTCAGAACAAGAGGCTAATATATGAAATAGTGAGAAGAGGGCTAATAAAAGTGCTATCAAAGAGAATAGATCTTGCAGAAACTGTATTGGCCCAGAATGGAACAACAACGAATCATCTATCATCAGATCCTTTTAGTAGGTCTAGTCTTAAAAATGAATTTTATGGAAGAAGGTCGGATCCTTTTGAAAACCAGTTAATGAGAGAATTTACTTCTCCAAATATAGAGACAAAAAGCTTATCAGAACATTCAAAATCGTTTGATTATACTGGTATGCAAAAATCTCCTCCACGAGCAGAAACTACAATTTTGGAAAGGAAACAAACCGATCTAATAAGGGACTATCCACTTGGGTTTGCACACTGTCAAATCTACAATACTTATATTATTGCCGAGGTAAGAGACAAACTAATTATAGTAGATCAGCATGCAGCCCATGAAAGACTAGTATACGAGTGCTTAAAGGAGAAATCAAGTATAAAAAGACAAAAACTTCTTTTGCCTGAAATGGTTGAAATCAAAAGTCAAGCCGGTATGGAAATGATAGAAGTTTATAAGGATAAGCTTTTCGAAATGGGCTTTGATATCGAAATTAAATCAGAAAATGCGATCATAGTAAAAGAAATACCTGCAATCTTAGGGGCAATAGATGTGAAGGAAATGCTAATTGATATAGTGGATAGATTAATAGAAATAGAAGATACTCTACCTATAGAGGATAAAATAAATAAAATACTAGCTACAATTGCTTGTCATGGATCAATTAGAGCAGGTAGAAAGATGAAATTAGAGGAGATGAATGAGTTGTTGAGGCAAATAGAAAAAACACCATATTCTGGACAATGCAATCACGGAAGACCAACCTATATAGAAATGAAATTAAGCGATATTGAAAAGTTATTTGAGCGAAGGTAAGAAATTGTCACAAATGTGTATAGATTATACAACCCTAGTTTCGTCATCTCAAAACTCAGATACACAATTGTTAGAACATTGCAATTTGCAGGTAATTTGTATAGTAGATAATGTCATTCTATTACTTGACTATGATTTATTATGCGGCTACTTGATTAAAATTAAGTTTCCTAAATCCCAGGCATTGTCTTTTATGTTAATAATTAATATACAACTAAAGATATAGCTCTTTTCATAATAGTCCGGAAAGTTCATAGAAAAGCAGAATCAACAGCATGACGAAAAGATGTGAATAGAGGGATGTTTTTCCTAGCTCTATTTTTTATAGCAAACCAATGATGCTCAATTTTATTGAAATCTGGGGAATACGTAGGAAGATACAAAATTTCAGCACCAACTTCTTTAGCAAGTTCAGTAATCTTATTAGACTTATGAAAAGTAGCATTATCAAGGATAACAGTTTGTCCAGGTTCCAAAATAGGTGTCAAAAACTGCTCAAACCATTTATTAAAGATATCCATATTACAATGGCCCTCAAATGTTAACGGAACAACTATTTTTCTACTATTTAGAGCTGCAATCATGCTAATTCGTTGAGTTTTCTTTCCAGATTTTAGGGCATAAAATCGCTGTCCTTTCTGAGAATATCCATAGGGATAGTCTTCGGTATTATCAATACCAGATTCATCTATATATACTAAGTTTTGAGGTTCTTTCGTTGCTATAATTTTCAAAAATTCAGCACGTTTTTCTTCATTCCTTTCTTTGTATCCATATGTCTTTTTTGCGTGTGAGTCCAATTTTTTTAAGAGCTAGATGAATCGTTGGGATACTAACATTACTCCAAAGCTTAGCCATTTCCGATAGAGTTTTTCCACCATGTTTTTTTGGCAAATTCAGTAAATTTATTCCAGTCGGTAATTTTATGATTATAACCTCCATTTCCAAGTTTTTTCGACTGAAAATCTCCTGTTTCTTTTTTTCTTTGCTGCCACTCCCATAATGTAGTTCTTCCAATTTTAAATCTTGCTGCTACCGTTTCTCTGCTTTCCCCTTCGTCTAGTACCTCCATTGCTTTTTTTCTTAAATCATAACTATATGCTGCTGGCATACTTACCTTCACTACTATAAACTCTTATTTTAAACCGTTTGGACCATTATGAAAAGAGCTATAACTAAAGCGAATTTGTAATCATTTCTTACGCTTTCTAGCTTTAGTTGTAGCTCTTGAGATAAGTCGTTTAGTATACTTGCCACGTCATGCTTCAAATCCAAAATTTCAAAACGCTGACCAGTAGCGTCATCCTGAATAATGTAAGATACACTAGGCAGGCTAAATGTTGTTTTGTTATTTAATCTTATTTGTGCAGGTACCCTACGACCAATTCTATTATTACAATCTTTTTGTAGGATACCTTCCTTTTCTAGTTTAAAACGCATCTCCACCTCCCTTTGCGATTAGATACAATTAATTTATGGGTATTAATTATTGATTAATAATGATGATAAGTAAATATGATTATGCTTTATACTAATTTAATTATAAATTAATTTGTGAAAGAAAGTTATACTTTTTAAACTGATTATCAAAAGGCTTTATATCATCCAGTTTCTTACCACTACAGCTCTTTCATCTTATGGATGATATCGTTCCAGTGCTTGATACTGAAGTCTAGTTCTTTCATAACCTCGTTGGAAAGGTTTTCAGTATAGGGATAAATTTTATTGATCTACAGAAAAACCCTTACCCTTAGGATAAAGAAGCTAGTTAAATTTGTCAAGCAATTTTTTCATGACCAGCTAGATAAATAGCTACTTCTTCAATTTGATTGAGGTGAAAAATTGATTGCCGTTGCGGTAAATAAGCAGCATTACTGAATCTTTGCCGTCTTTTTTTACTGCTGAATCAATTTGTTTTTGAAAATCATTAGTATTTTTAATATCGATTCCATCTAGTTGGATAATTATATCACCTTTCTTAATAACACGTAGTGTAGAATTACTACTACTATCTACACTAGTAACTACTACACCCTTTGTGGGTGCATTGTTTTTTAGTTCTTTTGGCAAATTTGAAACGGTTAAACCACTTATATAACTAGATGTTGATTTATTTTCTTCTTGATTATTACCTGAATCATCATTTGTAGATTCCTCGATTGCAACCTTGATATTGACTTCTTTATCTTTTCTAAGTAAATTAACCTGTACTTTCTTTCCGGGCTCAGTTAGTGAAACCATATGAGGTAATTGCGTCATTCTATCAATTTTTTTGCCGTCAAACTCTAATATTACATCACCTACTTTTATTCCTCCTTTCTCTGCAGGACTGCCCTTTACTACGCTTGCAACTAATGCACCTTTGATATCTTTTAAACTTAAGGATTTAGCAAATTCTTTTGTTATAGGCTGAACTTGCACGCCAAGCCAACCATGTTTTATTTTTTTACCACTTTTTAATGTGTCAATAATTGAAATAGCTAGATTAGATGGTATAGCAAAGCCTATACCCACGTTACCGCCAGACTCAGATGGGGAATAAATAGCAGTATTAATACCTATGACTTTTCCATTTAGATGAAATAGTGGCCCCCCTGAGTTACCTCTATTAATTGCAGCATCAGTTTGAATAAATTCATTCATAGTACCAATACTAATGTCTCTAGATCTTGCAGACACAATTCCTGTACTTACAGAGCCACCCAAACCAAAAGGGTTGCCTATTGCAATAACTGTATCACCAACTCTTGCTTTATCAGAATTACCAAATTCAACAAAAGGAAGATCTTTATCAGAATTAATCTTAAGCACAGCAAGATCAGTTTTTGCATCATAGCCTAAAACTTCTGCTTTGAAATAAGTATTATCGTTCATAGTAACTGTAATATCTTGGGCATTTTTAATAACGTGATAGTTGGTTACTATGGTTCCACTTTTATCTATAATAAATCCAGACCCAAGTAACGTCACTTCTCTATTAATGCTAGGAGCTCTATCGAAAAATTGATCAAAATGCTCGAAAAATTCTCTAAAGTCATCAAAGAAATTATTTCTTGGCGTAAAGGGAATTTTAGTTCTACTGTTATTTTCTTGCTTAACTATTTGCTCACTTGAAATATTTACAACTGCGGGAATAAGTTCTTCTACCAAATCAGCAATCTGATTATTACTGCATCTATCTTCTACTGTGGGTTCACTAAATTTCTTAGCAGCATATAGATAAAAAGGTGAAATTAAAAAACATATAAATATCAATAAAATCTTACTTTTCATTATTTCCACCCTTTGTTCAAAATATCTAAGAAATTATTATTTGGTGAAAGCACAAATTTAGTATTATCCTTAGCAAATGATTTACTATAAGCTTTCATAGAGCGATAAAAGTTAAAAAACTCTTCATCAACCTTGAATGCCTCATTATAGATTCTAGTTGCTTCAGCATAACCACGGCCTCTTATTTCATGTGATTCTTTTACTGCACTAGAGACAATTCCCCTTTTTAATTTATCAGCTTTTGATCTAATTTCTTGTCCAGCTTGTTCTCCTTCTGCTCTAATTTCTTTTGCTTCCTTTTCCCTTTCAGTTTGCATGCGGCGGAATATTGCAGAACTATTTTCTTCTGGTAGATCTGCTCTCTTAATTCTTACATCTATTACTTCTATGCCAAATTTTCCAGCTTCAGAATAAACTCCACGTTGAATTAATTGCATAACTTCTGATCTCTTTTCATTCAACAAACTAATTAATGAAAATCTTCCTATATTCTCCCTTATGTGAGCTTCTATGACAGGATATAATCTTCTAACTAGCCCTGATTCATTTTTCACAGTTTGATAAAAAGTGATAGGATCTATTATTTTATATTTTGCATAAGCATCTACTATAATACGCTTTTGATCTGCAGTTATCACTTCCCTTGGAGTTTTATCAGGACTTAAATCTAAAATTCTCTTATCAAGAAATTCTACGTTATTTATAAATGGCAATTTAAAATATAAACCACTTTCCCTAACATCTTTTACGACTTTACCGAGTTGTATAACTATTGCTTGTTTTGTTTCTTGAACAACGAAGATTGAATTAGATAAGGCAATCAATAATACAACAAATATAAAAGCAAAAACAATTTTTATATTACTACTCATGGCTATTTTCCTAAATTTGTAAGAGGTAAATAAGAGAACATACCTTTCAGATCGTCTGTTATAACAAACTTATCTACCTTGCTGAAAATATTTTCCATAGTTTCAAGATAAATACGATTCTTAACAAGAGAAGGATTTTGTCTATATTCTTCGTAAAGAGATAAAAAGCGATTTGCATTACCTTTTGCTTGATTTATTATTTCATTCTCGTATGCTTCTGCATCTAATTTTATCTTTATTGCTTCACCTTTTGCACGAGGTATAATATCATTACTGTAAGCGTATGCTTCGTTTATGGTACGCTCCTTATCTGCTCGAGCACTTTGTACATCCCTAAATGAGCTAATCACCTTTTCTGGTGGATCAATTTTTTTCATTTGAACGGATAAAATCTCTATACCCATTTGATATCCATCAAGAATCTGTTGCAATAAAATTATAGTATCTCTGGAAATTTCAGCCCTGCCTTGACCTTCGAGTGCAAAAGAGATCGTATTCTTACCTATTATTTCTCTCATAGCACTTTCAGCAGCATTTTTAACGCTAAAACCAGGTTTATAATCCCGCACTTTGAATAAATAATCTTTAGCATCCCTGACTCTCCATTGGACCTCAAAGTTAACGTTGACTATGTTCTCATCTCCGGTGAGCATCACTCCTTCACCACGATCTGTATCTCGCCCATAAGAGCTGCTTATCCCAATTTCTTCACGATTTACTTCTTTAACATTTACTTTAAAAACCTTACCAATAGGGTAGGGAAAGTGATAACGCAAACCAGATGTTTCTGTATTGGAATATTTGCCAAAAGTAAGTTCTATACCTTCCTCACTCGGATGGACAATATAGAAACCAGTACAAAGATAAAACAACAAAACAATAAAAATGATGAAATAAGGTTTTTTCCCTCTATTTTTGGTTAAGCCATTAAAAAAGCATCTTATATCAGACACAGCTTTACTTAAAATATCTTCATTACTTGAACCTGACGGTTTCTTTCCAAGATTCCAAGGATTACGCTCATCCATAAAAATTATTAATTGTATAACTAATACGCTGATATTACTTAATCTTATCAAAAAATGCAAAACTATTTTGTTTGCAGATTAATGATCGGAGTGAAGGATGTGATCATACACTTCCTTTTTCTCTATATGATGTGGTCAATTCTACAGAATTTCTGGCTTTTTTTGAATTCTTTATTGTCGTTTTTGATAAGTATAGCTCTTTTCATAATGGTCCAAACGGTTTAAAATAAGAGTTTATAGTAGTGAAGGTAATACCAAAATCCATTACTGACCGAACAAATAAGAAACATTACAAACTCGTTTAATAGTAGTACTGGAAATATTGACAATAAAATTACACAAAACATCTTCAAGTAAACCTATGGTATCGTAGATACTATTGCGTAAAGTATTGTATTTGATATATTGCCACAACCTTTCAACAGGATTCAGTTCCGGTGAATAAGGAGGCAAGTATATGATGGTAATGTTTTCCTGAATTTTCAAACTTTTTGATCTATGCCAACTTGCACAATCCATTACAAGAAAGGCTTCTTTCGTGCCTAAATCTTTCGACATCTGCTCCAGAAATATATTCATACAATCAGTGTTTACATATGGAGCAAGTAGGCTAATTTTCTTACCACTTCTTGGATTTACCGCACTTTAGATATAGAAATTTTGTCTACCAATTTTCATTTTAACCTGCGTTCTGACCCCTTTTAAACCATCCGTGTCCGATTTTTGAATGAGTCCCAAATCGTGATTCATCAAAAACACACCTCCCTTTTAGGGTGGAAATTGACTATTTTATTGAAGTATCTTTTAAACTCTTCTTGCTTGTTTTTATCTTGTTTATGGTCCATTGGCCTCGGTGTTATGTAAGAAAATTTCATCCTTTGTATCTCACGGTGCACTGTTGATTTGCTGATGTTTAGGCAAATTCCTCTGAGATTTTTATTTGTACTTCCTTAATAGTAATATTTGGATTTCTTTCTACCCATATTTCAATTTGCTCACGTTGATTTTTGTTTAATTTGCTTTTTCTTCTCCGCTGAAACGGGGCAAATAATTTTTCTACTCTACCAAATTTTAGATGCTTTATCCATTCAGTCAAAGCAGTCCTTGAAATTTTACATATTCTTGCCACAGCGCTTATACTACTTTCTTTTCCTGCTATCACCGCTTGTAACTTTTTTGAAACATATGCGTTATTTCTTACCTTTTTTAACATTTCTTTCGCTAAATTTACAACTCTTTCGTCTAATAGTTTTGACCTTAATGCCATTTATACCTCGCTATTTCACTTACTCTAGTATGACTTTTTCCCCATTATTCTCTATCTGTTCTTTCTATAGCGGGAATTGGTATAAGCAATTAGTTATAGATGCTTTATTGATGGCTGTTGATAGGCGCAAACCCGTTAAAAATCTACTATTTCATAGCGATCAAGGATCACAGTACACCTCTAAAAATTATCAATTTTTACTGAATACAAAAAGTATTATTTCTAGCATGAGTCACAAAGGTTGTTGTTACGATAATGCTGTTTCGGAGAGCTTTTTTAGTTCACTAAAGAGGGAATTACTCATTGATACCTCACAACACTCCGCACAAGAAGCTAGAACCGCAATATTTGAATACATAGAAATTTTTTATAACAAACAACGTAGACATTCTACTATTAACTATTGCATTCCTGAAAAATTTGATTCATCATTTTCATGAAAAAAACGTCTTAACTACCTGTCTACTTTTTCTGGGTAAGATCAATATCTTGAAAAAATTAAGCTTTAGTGCTACTAAATATTGTAACTTCTATGCTGAAACCTGACTATGAATATGGAAAAAATACGCAATGCTAAAATAAAATTACCAATATTTCTCGATTATCAATCTACTACTAAAGTAGATCCTCGTGTTTTGGAGGTGATGATACCTTATTTTGGTGAGTTTAGTAATGCACACTCTCGTAGCCATTCATTTGGTTGGACAGCTGAGGAAGCAGTAGAAAAAGCAAGGAAGCACATTGCTGATTTAGTGAATGCAGACAGCAAAGAAATCGTCTTTACATCGGGTGCAACCGAATCAAATAACATGGCTATCAAAGGTGTTGCTCATTTTTATAAGAATAAGGGAAATCATATAATAACTGTCTGCACAGAGCATAAGTGCGTTTTAGATTCTTGTCGACATCTGGAAAATGAAGGCTTTAAAGTTACATATTTGTCCGTTAAGCAAAACGGAATTATAGATTTGTTGAAACTTGAGGAGGCAATCACTGATAAAACAATTCTGATTTCAGTGATGATGGCAAATAATGAAATCGGAGTAATGCAACCTGTCAAAGAAATTGGTGCAATGTGTAGAAAGCATAATATATTTTTTCATACAGACGCTGCCCAAAGCTTTGGAAAAGTTCCAATAGACGTAAATGAAATGAACATTGATCTTATGAGCCTTTCTAGCCATAAAATTTATGGACCTATGGGAATAGGTTCATTATATGTCCGTAGAAAAAATCCTCGTGTTAGGTTGACGCCACTAATTAGTGGTGGTGGACAGGAGAGAGGCATGCGCTCTGGAACAGTTCCTACTCCCCTTGCAGTTGGTTTTGGTGAAGCGGCACGTATCGCTAAAGAAGAAATGGAAATAGAAGCAAGCAAATTAGAAGAGTTGAGAGATATTTTGTACAACAAAATAAAAGAGGCATTTCCTGATGTTGTTTTAAATGGTGACTACGAAAATAGGATTCCAGGTAACCTTAACTTAAGTTTTCCTTATGTTGAGGGTGAGTCTCTTATCATGGCAATCAAGGATTTAGCAGTAAGCTCTGGTTCTGCATGCACATCTGCATCCCTTGAGCCTTCTTATGTCATAAGATCACTAAACAATGGCCACGATCTTGAGCATTCATCAATTAGATTTGGCCTTGGCCGATTTACAACTAAAGATGAAGTTCTATATGCAGCAGATCTTGTTACTAAAAATGTTGGACGGCTAAGAGAGATGAGCCCACTTTTGGAAATGGTACAAGAGGGAATAGACTTAAGCACCGTAAAATGGGATTCTCATTGAAGAATAAGACGTTAACCATTAGCAGAGTGATGGTTGTCTAAGCTCTTTCTATGGGTGAAATCGGAAACTTAGCTTTAAGTCCTTTGTAGATGACACGGAACTAAGTAGCAATCCTATACATATTAAGCTCGCAGCAGTTGTGCTTCCGCCATAGGATAGAAATGGAAGTGGGTCACCTATTATAGGTAAGAAGCCTGTTGTCATTCCAATGTTTATAAAGAAATGAGCACTAAAAAAGGCAAAAACCCCGATAGATATTAACTTAGAAAAGTAATTTTTTGACCTGTAAGCAATGGAGAATATTATAGCAAGCAATGTGGTATAGAGTAAAACCAAAGTCATACTGCCTAAAAAACCCCATTCCTCACTCAGTACCGCAAAAGCAAAATCTGTTCGTTTCTCTGGCAAAAATCCAAGTTGAGTTTGACTTCCATTAATAAATCCCTTACCAAACAAACCTCCTGAACCAATAGCTATTTGAGATTGCTGTGCATTATAACCTATTCCAAGTGGATCTACTGATGAATCCAAAAATGATAATATCCTTTGCTTGTGATAAGGGCGCAAAAAAGGCCAAATAGCTGGTATTGCGAAAATGCCAAGAGTTCCAAAAATTATTAAATGAGGTCTCTCCATTATTGATGTGAATATGATTGATGCTCCTATAAACAATATTATTACAGCTGTTCCTAAATTAGGTTGCTTCAATACAAGGAATACAGGTAAGAAAATAATTATAAGTGGCTTAAATAAGCTTTGAAATTTCATCATTTTATACACACTTTGTTTATTAAAATAACAAGCAAGTGCAAGTATTAAGCCCACTTTTACAAATTCTGATGGTTGTAAACTAATTGACCCAATTCTTATCCATCTCGTTGCACCCATTATATGCGAGCCAAAAAAATTTACTGCTAACAGCGCAATTACTGCTGCTATGTAAAAAAAATAAGCGTGCTTCAAATAAAAATCTAGCTCTATAAATGACATAGCTATAGCAAGCAAAAGGAAGAAAGAGAATATGACCAATTGGTGAATTGCAAATGGAGCCCACTTTCCTCCAGCAGAAGAATATTGAACAACAATGCCAACGCAAAACAGAGCTATTACGTTCATGACTAATAATAAGTGAATCTTCTTCAGCTTATCCACAGCGAAAACTTTACAGACTTTTAGATACAATAAAACATAAGAAAATCAAAAAGCAAATTTATTAATTACCAACCGAATTGGATTACTATATATCCCAGTTATTACCGTTAAAATTGCCATAAATAATAGACAAAAGAGCATAAGAAATGGTACCTCATTAAGTGTCATTCCAGCGTTTGATGCTGTACTGTTTTCAAAATACATTTTCTCAACCATTTTCCAAATGTATACTAATGCAAAAAAAGAGCTAACAGCAAAAACCATCAGAGAGACCCATGCATGAGATTCAAGAATTGCTTGCATCATATACCACTTACTTACAAAGCCATTTGTCAAGGGTACACCGATTAATGCTAAACTAAGTAGAGTAAATGCGAGTGTTGTATAGGGCATTGACTTTTTTAGTACTGATAAATTTTCTATTTTTGTCATACCAACCTTATAAGAAATACACCCTGCAACCATGAATAAAGACGTTTTTATCATGCTATGATTTACTATGTGAAGAACTGCTGAAAACAAACCTGATTTTGAATTTAAACCCAGCATTAAAAGTATATAGCCAATCTGACTGATACTGGAGTGAGCAAACAGTGTTTTTATATCTTTTTCGATTATTGCAGATATTGATCCAAATACAATAGCGCAAAGTGCGAGGATAATTATCACATTATGCAGTGGTAAGAAAAAATTTTGCTGAAAAACAGTGTAAAAGATTCTGATAAAAACATATATCATCACTTTGGTTACTGTACCTGAAAAGAATACGCTAACGAAGCTAGGTGCTTCACTATATGCGTTAACCAGCCATCTGCTGAGTGGAAATAGTGCCATTTTGATTGAGAGACCAACAAAAATGAATAATGTACCAAGTCTTATGATGTTATTATCGTATAATGGTACTATTCTTTCAGCCATGTCAGACATGTTGAGCGTTCCGGTCATAGAGTATAAAAGGCCGATGCCAAACAAGTAAAATGTTGCTCCTACAGTACCACTAATTAGGTATTCAAATGCTGCAATCAGGGCTTTTTTGTCCCTTCCCATTGAAACTAATACATAAGAAGAAAGAGATGAAATTTCCAAAAAAACATAAAGATTGAATATGTCGTTTGTTACTAGAATCCCGAGTAGTCCGCTTAAGCACAGTAGAAATAGAGAGTAAAAACCAGTGATCTTGTTTTTGCTAATTTCTTTCTCGTTAATATAAAAGCTATAAAGCACGCTAATCAGCGCTATAAAATTCACCAAAGTTAGAATCAAGGAGTTCAATATGTCGATTCTCAATTCTATTCCGTATGGAGGAGCCCAATCTCCAAGATAATAAGTTATAATTTCACCATTGTATGTTTTCACTAGGAACGTTAATGAAATAAAGAAAATAGCTGCCGTTGTAAAAAAAGAGATAAACCAGGACACCCTATGTTTCCTGGTAAGAAAGCAGAACATCGAAGCAATTATTGGTATAATAACTTGTAGAATTGGTAATTGCATTAAACTGTTGTTAATACATCGTTAAAGTATTAGTATATATAATACTTTTTGTTTTAACACCTTTATGTTGTCTAAAATTTATAATGCAGTAACGAGCCTATTGCGGAGAGAAGGTGAACTTATAGGAAGGGACGAAAACGGAAATTCTTACTATGAATCAAGTAAAGGAAAAAGATGGGTAATATATGACAATGTTTCTGAGCCTACAACAATTCCTCCAGCATGGCATATATGGCTGCATTATACTAATAATGCAGTACCAGTGAATAATAACAAAAGAAAAATTCCTAATTTAACAGGTACAAAAGATGCATACTACCCAAACCAAAAGGTGAAAAATTACTATGAAAGCTGGAATCCTAATAACTAAAGATGCGAAGGTCAAATATACTTGAAATAACTGCTGGTTCATTTGTATTAATTTTTACTGTTTTTCTTATCTTCTTCGCTATTGATAAATTATCTTACATAAAGAAAAACTATAAGGATTGTTATAAAATACATGGCCTTTTTACTGATGCTAACGGTGTAGGAGTTGGTGATAGTGTCAAGATCTCTGGTGTGGAAGTCGGAAGCATAACTGGTGTATCACTCGACAAAGCTACCTACATAGCACGAATCGACATGTGTATAAGTAGGGATATAAAACTCCCATTTGATAGCTCAGCCCTAATCACTAGCAGTGGAGTTGTTGGTAGTAAATTTGTTAATATATCACCTGGCGCAGATCCCAAATTAATTTCACACGGTGGTAAGATAGCACACACTCAAGCTGAAGCAAATATGGGCGGAATAATGGATAAAATTATTGGCATTTTTACAAAGTGAGAATAACAACACATAAGCCGACTTGGCCTATGTACAATTAAGGGATTTTTCTATCAATAGCTTGAAGTTGTTCAGCGTTTGAATTATCAAGATTTCTGCTAGGTTTTACATTCCTAATAATCTCAACAAATGCTTGTACTTTCAGTATAGGAGTGTTTTTTCTTACGTACTTAGGGAAGTGTTAAATAAACCATACGCGTCAAGTTAAGAGATTGTGATACCAAAATCCATTACTGACGGAACAAATAAGAAACATTACAAACTCGTTTAATAGTAGTACTGGAAATATTGACAATAAAATTACACAAAACATCTTCAAGTAAACCTATGGTATCGTAGATACTATTGCGTAAAGTATTGTATTTGATATATTGCCACAACCTTTCAACAGGATTCAGTTCCGGTGAATAAGGAGGCAAGTATATGATGGTAATGTTTTCCTGAATTTTCAAACTTTTTGATCTATGCCAACTTGCACAATCCATTACAAGAAAGGCTTCTTTCGTGCCTAAATCTTTCGACATCTGCTCCAGAAATATATTCATACAATCAGTGTTTACATATGGAGCAAGTAGGCTAATTTTCTTACCACTTCTTGGATTTACCGCACTTTAGATATAGAAATTTTGTCTACCAATTTTCATTTTAACCTGCGTTCTGACCCCTTTTAAACCATCCGTGTCCGATTTTTGAATGAGTCCCAAATCGTGATTCATCAAAAACACCTCCCTTTTAGGGTGGAAATTGACTATTTTATTGAAGTATCTTTTAAACTCTTCTTGCTTGTTTTTATCTTGTTTATGGTCCATTGGCCTCGGTGTTATGTAAGAAAATTTCATCCTTTGTATCTCACGGTGCACTGTTGATTTGCTGATGTTTAGGCAAATTCCTCTGAGATTTTTATTTGTACTTCCTTAATAGTAATATTTGGATTTCTTTCTACCCATATTTCAATTTGCTCACGTTGATTTTTGTTTAATTTGCTTTTTCTTCTCCGCTGAAACGGGGCAAATAATTTTTCTACTCTACCAAATTTTAGATGCTTTATCCATTCAGTCAAAGCAGTCCTTGAAATTTTACATATTCTTGCCACAGCGCTTATACTACTTTCTTTTCCTGCTATCACCGCTTGTAACTTTTTTGAAACATATGCGTTATTTCTTACCTTTTTTAACATTTCTTTCGCTAAATTTACAACTCTTTCGTCTAATAGTTTTGACCTTAATGCCATTTATACCTCGCTATTTCACTTACTCTAGTATGACTTTTTCCCCATTATTCTCTATCTGTTCTTTCTATAGCGGGAATTGGTATTAGCAAATTTAGAGAAGTTAAGGTGGATACCCTAGTTTTTCTGCACTTGTCTTTTAATGAAAACTGCGACCAAGTTATGGTAAGCTTTTTGAGAAAAATATTTAAGCCTTTAATTTTATTATTTAGTGCTAAAAATAACTCTCTAACCCGTCTTTTTAGCTCAATAAATGCCTTTGTTAAGCTAAGCTCCGTATTTTTTTTCAGTTCTGTGCAACCCACTATTCCATGAAATATAAGAATTGCACACAATTTGGCATATAGCTCACATAATACTCTGTATGGCTTTCCTCTCAGCTTATCAATCCTTATATTACTCTTATATAATTTGAACAATAATTCAATTTGCCATCTTATTCGGTAAACTACTAGTATTTGCTCAGCATTAATCTTACTTTTTGGAACATTAGTTATAAATATTGACCAATTTAGTAACTTTTGGTTCCTTTGAGAAGATGTGTATCCATGTGATCTTGCTAACCTATTAGCCTTTCTTCTTCTAGCCACAGCTTGTTCTTCAGTTAGTTTTTTAAATATAATTCTTACTTTAACCCTTGTCTCTTTTCCTAACAATACCTCCTGTTCTAGAAAAGATCGATCTCCCAAATGTTCTAGTAAATCTATTTTTTGACCTGTCTCTATATCATATATGTTAGTATCGGATTTATAACGACTTATGAAATAAGCTCCTATTTCATTGATGTGTTTAAAAGAACTTGGCACAAAATAACCCAAATCAGATATTAGTAAATCGTTGTTCGATATATTGCTTAAATGGCTTCTATAACCCTGATCTGACCTTATTCCTTCAGTTATATTAAGCTGGTCTAATGTCTGGTTTAGGTAGTCAAAAACTAATTGTAACTTTATTCCAGACTTAGTATTGCTTTCATAACCACTGTAGCTGGTACCATAACCTTTATACATGTCTTCCATACTGTTATACCAATTCCCGCTATAGAAAGAACAGATAGAGAATAATGGGGAAAAAGTCATACTAGAGTAAGTGAAATAGCGAGGTATAAATGGCATTAAGGTCAAAACTATTAGACGAAAGAGTTGTAAATTTAGCGAAAGAAATGTTAAAAAAGGTAAGAAATAACGCATATGTTTCAAAAAAGTTACAAGCGGTGATAGCAGGAAAAGAAAGTAGTATAAGCGCTGTGGCAAGAATATGTAAAATTTCAAGGACTGCTTTGACTGAATGGATAAAGCATCTAAAATTTGGTAGAGTAGAAAAATTATTTGCCCCGTTTCAGCGGAGAAGAAAAAGCAAATTAAACAAAAATCAACGTGAGCAAATTGAAATATGGGTAGAAAGAAATCCAAATATTACTATTAAGGAAGTACAAATAAAAATCTCAGAGGAATTTGCCCTAAACATCAGCAAATCAACAGTGCACCGTGAGATACAAAGGATGAAATTTTCTTACATAACACCGAGGCCAATGCACCATAAACAAGATAAAAACAAGCAAGAAGAGTTTAAAAGATACTTCAATAAAATAGTCAATTTCCACCCTAAAAGGGAGGTGTTTTTGATGAATCACGATTTGGGACTCATTCAAAAATCGGACACGGATGGTTTAAAAGGGGTCAGAACGCAGGTTAAAATGAAAATTGGTAGACAAAATTTCTATATCTAAAGTGCGGTAAATCCAAGAAGTGGTAAGAAAATCAGCCTACTTGCTCCATATGTAAACACTGATTGTATGAATATATTTCTGGAGCAGATGTCGAAAGATTTAGGCACGAAAGAAGCCTTTCTTGTAATGGATTGTGCAAGTTGGCATAGATCAAAAAGTTTGAAAATTCAGGAAAACATTACCATCATATACTTGCCTCCTTATTCACCGGAACTGAATCCTGTTGAAAGGTTGTGGCAATATATCAAATACAATACTTTACGCAATAGTATCTACGATACCATAGGTTTACTTGAAGATGTTTTGTGTAATTTTATTGTCAATATTTCCAGTACTACTATTAAACGAGTTTGTAATGTTTCTTATTTGTTCCGTCAGTAATGGATTTTGGTATTAGTCTGTGTCATTTCTCACGAGCATCAGCAAGCTCGTATATACTCAATTTATCATAATCTATCAATACAATTCTTTCTTGAAAAATATAGCCTCACATTTTTTCAACCTGTATCTACTACAGAACAGAAACTGAATCTGCGAGAGTATAGAAACTATAGTATTTCCCAAAGCAAATGATAAAGGTATAACAAAGTATTTGAGTTATAATGGCATATAGTGTGGATTTAAGGGAAAAGGCAGTATTGATGATAGAAAAAGGGAAGACAAAGGTTGAGATAGCAGAGCTCATGGAGATAGGAATAGCAACTCTGTACCGCTGGTTAAAAAAGAAAGCTGCTGGTGAAAGCTTAAAGCCATCTAAAAACGGTAGCTTTATTCGAAAAATAGACCCAAAAATACTCGAAGAATATGTTACAAAGAATCCAGATCATACTCTGGCAGAGATGAAACAAAATCTTGGATTTGGAATAAATTCAATTTGGTATAGACTAAAACAGCTAAAAATTACTTTAAAAAAAAGTCACACTATATCAAGAGCGCAATCAAGAAGATAGGCAGCAATTTATTGATAAAATCTCAAAAATAGAACATTCCAGCATCTTATATATAGATGAAGCAGGAGTTGATAATAAGTTATACCGAGAATATGGACGTGCTCCAAGAGGAAAGAAAATTTATGCAGATGTTCCAGGGAGAACTCGAGAGAGAATCAGTATAGTAGCCGGGTGGATTGGAATGAGATTTATTGCACCAATGACTTTCAAAGGTGGGTGTGAAAAAGAGGTATTCAATATATTGTTGGAGAAGATGTTATTACCTAAATTGCCACTTGGCACAACCATAGTTATGGATAATGCTACATTTCATAAGACCACTAAAACAAAATCATTAATAGAGTCTTTTGGCTTTCATGTGCTGTATCTTCCAACATATTCACCAGATTTGAATCCCATAGAACACTGTTGGCATACCATCAAAAGCCGCCTCAGACCTCTAATGTATAAATGTACAGACTTACAACTTTTGGTTGGTAATACCATAATGGAAATTTATCCATTCATTTTAGAAAATACTATAGGTGATAGAATCAGTTCTCAAGACGCAAGACAAAAAGTAGAAGAGGTTTTATATAAGGTAGGCGATAATAGTGAAAGTATTTTGAAATTAAAAAAAAAGGTTGAACAATTTTTTTTATAAAATACTGCCTTGGAATGATAAAGAAGGTAACGCTGACAATAATGCTGATTACTCAAATGAGTTTGATGAGAATTTTGCGTGGGTTATTAATCAGTTTTCAATGCATCATTTGCCGAAAGAGATTAGAAAAGACTTGCCTCTAAAATTAGAACAGGAAGATATTTTGCCTGAATTTTTAAGCGAATATGGCAATTGTATTTTCAACAGATTCACATCTTTTAATAATAAAATTGAATCAAGTTTACAACCACCATTTTTGAATGAAGAGGATTACAAGCGTTTATTATCTTCTCTTGCAGAATATGAAAATAATATTTCTTCTAGTGCATTTGCTACGCTCATGTACAAGATTAAGCTATATTACGACTCTTATCTAAGGTATAATATAAGATCCTCGCTTTATATTCCATTTAAGCTTAATTTATTTGAGAAGCTAGATGTTTTAAAGAATGAAATATTGTCTTTTAAGTCTATAAGCCCTGAAAAGGCTATAGAAGTCTCGAATTTAATTAATTGGTTTAGGTCGAAAATTTTACCTGATTTCCAAAATTTTGAAAAACAATGGTTCCAAGAATTTAAGGACACTTGGAAACAAAAGTTTATACCGAATATGGAAAAGCAAATGTCTTGGACTGCGCTGCATGAAACTGTGTTGGAATATTTAGAAGAGGCAAAGAAAGAAGTCTAACAAGTATTAAGATGGCCAGATGAATGGGCAGAGAAAAATAAAGGCACATGTATCTGGAAGGATACAAAAATTTCTAAATGAGGATTAATATAGTATTGGGATGACAGAGTTTAAAAAATAAGTTACTTTTTTTATTTTTGGTAAAAAGTAGTCTATGGGTATTAAAATTGCACCTTCTATACTTTCAGCAGACTTTGCAAAATTAGGAGAGGAAGTAAAAAGAATTAGCGACTTGAATGTAGATTATATACACATAGACGTTATGGATGGAAATTTTGTTCCAAATATTACAATAGGTCCGAATGTTATCTCTGCGATACGTAAATATAGCAATCTTCCTTTTGATGTACACTTAATGATTAAATCTCCTGGTAACCATATTGAAAGTTTTATAAATACTGGTGCTGATATTATCACTATACATGCAGAAGCAGAGATACATCTTGAGAGGCTAGTAAGAAAGATAAAATCATACAAAGACATAAATCATACAAAAAAAACAATACGAGTTGGAGTTTCAATTGTTCCTTCAACTTCTCCAAGCGTGCTTGAATATATAATACATGAGCTAGATATTGTACTAATTATGACAGTCAATCCTGGATTTGGAGGACAGGAGTTTATTCATTCGCAGTTGAGTAAGATATCTACCGTGAGGAAAATGATACAGGACCGTAATCTTAAAACACAAGTTTCAGTAGATGGTGGAGTTAACTTTTCTAACGCAGCTGATATAATAAAAGCAGGTGCAAATATATTAGTTGCTGGATCAGCAATATTTAAAGCTGAAGACATGAAAAAGGCTGTAAACGATCTTAAAAATCTTTCGTTATAACCCTACAGATAACACAAACCATTTTTGTTATCTTGTCAGTTTTAAAAATTTCTATTATCCCAGTGCTTCGACACTGAGATAATAGAAAGTAAGTTAAACCTCAATAGAAACCTGATGATGAGTCATTATTACCAAATTTTGGTCTGTTTCTATTACTAAAACCAGAACGAGGACGAGTAGGTCTATTACTATGATAATTATCTCCAGGTTTTTTATTAAACGAGTTGTTATAATAATTATCCCTATTATTTAAACCATCTCTCCTTTCTTCATTGTAAAGCTTACCTTCAAAAAATTCACCTGTTTCTTGATCAACACGACGTCTTGATAATTTTGGACATCCACCTTTTTCAAAGTCAATTATCAAAGCTTTGAAGGTATCACCCTGTTTAAGTATATCCTCAATGGACTCTACATGTTGATTAGCTACCTCGCTTATATGCATTTTTCCTTTTCTTCCATTAAGAAGTTCTAGCTCTACAATATACTTCTCTATCTTTACAACTTTAGCATCAATTATAGAACCTTGTTCTAGCTCTGTTATTGAATCAATCATCATATTCTTTGCAGCTTCAGCTTCAGTACTACTAATGGCAAAAACAGAAACTTTACCGTCATCCCCTATTTCAATTTTTGCATTACTTCTTTCACATACACTGCGTATATTTTTTCCTTTAGTACCAATAGCTGCAGAAATTTTATCTTTATCTATATAAAACGATAACACTCTTGGTACATGATCTTTTATATCCTTACGATGTTCTGAAATTACTGCATTCATTTTTTCTAAGATATGTAATCTTCCGACTTTTGCTTGTTCTAAAGATTTTTCAACAATTTCAAAGCTTATACCAGGAATTTTCATATCCATCTGCAGTGCTGTAATCCCTTCGCTAGTTCCTGCTACTTTGAAGTCCATATCACCAAGATAGTCTTCATCGCCCAGTATATCAGAAAGTATTATATGCTCATTTTTGTCTTTGATGAGACCCATAGCAATTCCTGCAACAGGAGCCTTTATTGGCACACCTGTATCCATTAATGCAATGGAAGTTCCACAAACTGTTGCCATAGAAGAAGAACCATCAGATTCCATAATCTCAGATACTACCCTTATTGTATAAGGAAATTCAGATTTATCAGGTAAAACAGGATGAATTGCTTTCCAAGCAAGTTTACCATGACCAATTTCTCTCCTTCCTGGTGCGCGTATAGCAGAAGCCTCTCCAACAGCAAATGGAGGAAAATTATAATGCAACATAAAATGTTCACGTCTATCCCCTTCAATGTCATCCACAATTTGCTCATCTTGTGTAGTACCAAGAGCAGTAACAACTAGTGCCTGAGTGCTACCCCTTGTAAATAGCGCAGAACCGTGAGTCTTGGGTAGAATGTCAGCCTCAATTTCTATCTGGCGTATTTCATCATACTTACGGCTGTCTATCCTCACACTTTTCCTTCTAATCATTTCACGCACTAAAGATCTTTCAAAGCTTTTTACTGCATAAGTAATTAACTTTTCGTCTTTTCCAGCCTCTTTAAGAGTATTCAATATATTATTCCTGACTACTTCTAGAGCTTGAACTCGCTCTTGTTTTACTGTTTTTGAATATGCTTCTTCAAAGTCTTTTCGATATTTTTCAAGTTCTTGAGTTATATCTGATATATCAACAGGAGCAAAGCTTTCAGGTTTATTGCCTACTGTATCAGCAAATTCTTTTATAAGCTTAATAACAGGTTGAAGATGTTCATGGCCGAATTTTATTGCACTCAAAACATTTTCTTCAGAGAGCTCTTTGACTTCCGATTCGACCATTAAGATCGAATTTTCATCACCAGACAAAAACAGATCCAAGTTGCTTGCTTTCATCTCTTGAACGGAAGGATTGAGTATATAATTGTTATTTTCATCACAACCGACCATGACTCCAGCTATAGTAAAGTGGAAAGGAACACCAGAAATTGCAAGAGCTGCGACGGTACCTATCAATGCTGGTACTTCAGGAGAATTGACTGTATCGTAAGTTAGTAGATTACATACTACACTAATTTCATCATGAAAACCTTCAGGAAATAACGGCCTTATACTTCTGTCTATTACTCTTGAAATTAAAGTTTCTCTATCAGATGGTTTTCCTTCTCTTTTAAAAAAACCACCAGGAATCTTACCCATGGCATAACTCTTTGCAATAAACTGCACATTTAAAGGGAGAAAATCAACACTTTCTTCCTTCTTTTCTCGTACAACAGTCACTAAGATAGAAGTATCTCCATAATTTACAACTACTGAACCATCAGCTTGACGTGCTATTTTCCCAGTTTCTAAAGATAAGGTACGCCCCTCCCAATCTATAGATTTTTTTATAATTTCAAACATACAAAATTCCTCGATTATTTTCTAATGCCTAACTTCTCTATTAACTCTTGATAGGCTTCATTACCAAATTTACGTTTTATATAATTTAAGTGCTTGCGCCTTCTACCTATCAATATAAGTAAACCGCGCTTAGAATTATGGTCATGCTTATGCGTTTTAAAATGCTCAGTTAAATTACTGATTCTCTCGGTTAAAATTGCACACTGTACAAAAGATGAACCTGTATCATCTTCTTTAATTGCATATGTACTAATCAAACTTTTTTTCTTTTGGGATGTTATTGACATCTAAACCTCATTTCAAAATATTAAAAACACGAATAGGCTTCACATAACCATGAGTAAAACTGCAAATTGCAATAGGTACATTACCCACTATCGTACAAAAAATATCATAATTCTTTAAATTACGCAAGTTATTTAATATAATTTCTTGACCTTTTCTGATTTTCTCCGCTTCCTCTAAGGAAATTTCAACTTTGAACATCGATTTTAAAGCCGATTCAATGGGGATGATGAAACTTTTTGTATTACCTCCTGTCACTACATCATCTTCTGCCATCCCACCTCCCTCTGTTATCCCACCCTCCGATGTCATCCCAGTGCTTGACACTGGGATCAAGCCTATTTCATCACGAACATTGTTTTTTACATATGCTCCTAGAATCTTTTGTCCATTACATGATTTGTAAGTATTTGTATCCAGTGTCAAGCACTGGGGAGAGTAAGTTGTTGTGTTTTTTTTAGTAAGTTGCTCAATTGTCACTGATTCATCTTCCTTAAAATCACCTACCATCGTTCTTCTTAATTGTGTAATATGTCCAAAACAATTTAATTCAATTCCAAGATCTCTTGCAATTGATCTTACATATACGCCGCTACCGCAGATCATAGAAAAATCGGCAATATTATTTATGGTGTCCAAAAATATCATCTTTAGTTCATGTATTTTGACTTGTCGAGGTTTTATATTTACCTTTTGCCCACTTCTTGCTAATTTATATGCTCTTGCTCCCTTGATTTTAACTGCTGAAAATTGAGGAGGAGTTTGTGTTATCTCACCAATAAAATCCTTAATCACACAATTTATTTGGTTATATTCAGGTTTTATATTGCTAGTTCTAATAATATCACCATCTAAATCGTCCGTAGTTGTTTGCTTTCCCCATTTGATTGTGAAATTGTATGCCTTTAAGTCACAAGATAAATACGGTATAGTTTTTGTTGCTTCACCAAGAGCGATCGGCAATACACCTGAAGCCAAAGGGTCAAGTGTTCCCAGATGGCCGGATTTTTTTATTCCAAAAATCCTTTTAATTTGAGTTACAGCTTGTGCAGAACTCATTCCTGTTGGTTTATCAAGATTCAGCCAGCCATTTACCATGTATCAATCTTACATAATTAGTAACAATTTAGAAAGTAGATAAAATATTAAGTTGTTAATACAAATGCTTGACTAGTGTGCATTCTTAATATATAATTAACTTTTTATAAACCTTAATTAGGAGGAAGTGATTATGATTACAAGTATATGGAAATTGAAAAATATAGCACCCATAACGAAAATGAGTATTGAAGGTACAGTTGCAACTGCATCTTTAGCAGCAGCAATAACAACAGTATTGATTGCTACTAAAGTAATTGCTGGACCTACGTCTTTAGCGCTTATTGCTAGCCCTGCTGGAATTGCAGTTCTATTTATTGCCGCTGTATATTTTGCCGCAGCAGCTTATGCTTCATATCAGCAAATGATTGCAATAGAAAATGCTAAGGGTGAAAAGGGTGAAAGAGGCGAACAAGGACCTCAAGGTACAGTATAGCTCTTTTCATAATGGTCCAAACGGTTTAAAATAAGAGTTTATAGTAGTGAAGGTAAGTATGCCAGCAGCATATAGTTATGATTTAAGAAAAAAAGCAATGGAGGTACTAGACGAAGGGGAAAGCAGAGAAACGGTAGCAGCAAGATTTAAAATTGGAAGAACTACATTATGGGAGTGGCAGCAAAGAAAAAAAGAAACAGGAGATTTTCAGTCGAAAAAACTTGGAAATGGAGGTTATAATCATAAAATTACCGACTGGAATAAATTTACTGAATTTGCCAAAAAAACATGGTGGAAAAACTCTATCGGAAATGGCTAAGCTTTGGAGTAATGTTAGTATCCCAACGATTCATCTAGCTCTTAAAAAAATTGGACTCACACGCAAAAAAAGACATATGGATACAAAGAAAGGAATGAAGAAAAACGTGCTGAATTTTTGAAAATTATAGCAACGAAAGAACCTCAAAACTTAGTATATATAGATGAATCTGGTATTGATAATACCGAAGACTATCCCTATGGATATTCTCAGAAAGGACAGCGATTTTATGCCCTAAAATCTGGAAAGAAAACTCAACGAATTAGCATGATTGCAGCTCTAAATAGTAGAAAAATAGTTGTTCCGTTAACATTTGAGGGCCATTGTAATATGGATATCTTTAATAAATGGTTTGAGCAGTTTTTGACACCGATTTTGGAACCTGGACAAACTGTTATCCTTGATAATGCTACTTTTCATAAGTCTAATAAGATTACTGAACTTGCTAAAGAAGTTGGTGCTGAAATTTTGTATCTTCCTACGTATTCCCAGATTTCAATAAAATTGAGCATCATTGGTTTGCTATAAAAATAGAGCTAGGAAAAACATCCCTCTATTCACATCTTTTCGTCATGCTGTTGATTCTGCTTTTCTATGAACTTTCCGGACTATTATGAAAAGAGCTATATCTACGATACCATAGGTTTACTTGAAGATGTTTTGTGTAATTTTATTGTCAATATTTCCAGTACTACTATTAAACGAGTTTGTAATGTTTCTTATTTGTTCCGTCAGTAATGGATTTTGGTATGAAGACCTTCATAACTTAGCACGGTGGTTGAAAAAGTGTAAAGTTACAACAGTATAGTATTTCCCAAAGCAAATGATAAAGGTATAATAAAGTATTTGAGTTATAATGGCATATAGTGTGGATTTAAGGAAAAGGCAGTATTGATGATAGAAAAGGGAAGACAAAGGTTGAGATAGCAGAGCTCATGGAGATAGGAATAGCAACTCTGTACCGCTGGTTAAAAAAAAGCTGCTGGTGAAAGCTTAAAGCCATCTAAAAACGGTAGCTTTATTCGAAAAATAGACCCAAAAATACTCGAAGAATATGTTACAAAGAATCCAGATCATACTCTGGCAGAGATGAAACAAAATCTTGGATTTGGAATAAATTCAATTTGGTATAGACTAAAACAGCTAAAAATTACTTTAAAAAAGTCACACTATATCAAGAGCGCAATCAAGAAGATAGGCAGCAATTTATTGATAAAATCTCAAAAATAGAACATTCCAGCATCTTATATATAGATGAAGCAGGAGTTGATAATAAGTTATACCGAGAATATGGACGTGCTCCAAGAGGAAAGAAAATTTATGCAGATGTTCCAGGAGAACTCGAGAGAGAATCAGTATAGTAGCCGGGTGGATTGGAATGAGATTTATTGCACCAATGACTTTCAAAGGTGGGTGTGAAAAAGAGGTATTCAATATATTGTTGGAGAAGATGTTATTACCTAAATTGCCACTTGGCACAACCATAGTTATGGATAATGCTACATTTCATAAGACCACTAAAACAAAATCATTAATAGAGTCTTTTGGCTTTCATGTGCTGTATCTTCCAACATATTCACCAGATTTGAATCCCATAGAACACTGTTGGCATACCATCAAAAGCCGCCTCAGACCTCTAATGTATAAATGTACAGACTTACAACTTTTGGTTGGTAATACCATAATGGAAATTTATCCATTCATTTTAGAAAATACTATATGAGGTTGATTTAGCGATCGGTATGCTTGAATCCATAAAATCAGACGATTTGTTAATCTGTGATAGAGGATACGTATCTTATCGATTTCTTGCTGAGCTTACAGGAAGGAAAATCAATTATATAATTCGCTGTTCAAGTTCGTCTTTCAATGAAATAAACGCTATGTTTAAGCCGGAAAGACCATCTAGTACGGTGGTATAGTATTTTCTAAAATGAATGGATAAATTTCCATTATGGTATTACCAACCAAAAGTTGTAAGTCTGTACATTTATACATTAGAGGTCTGAGGCGGCTTTTGATGGTATGCCAACAGTGTTCTATGGGATTCAAATCTGGTGAATATGTTGGAAGATACAGCACATGAAAGCCAAAAGACTCTATTAATGATTTTGTTTTAGTGGTCTTATGAAATGTAGCATTATCCATAACTATGGTTGTGCCAAGTGGCAATTTAGGTAATAACATCTTCTCCAACAATATATTGAATACCTCTTTTTCACACCCACCTTTGAAAGTCATTGGTGCAATAAATCTCATTCCAATCCACCCGGCTACTATACTGATTCTCTCTCGAGTTCTCCCTGGAACATCTGCATAAATTTTCTTTCCTCTTGGAGCACGTCCATATTCTCGGTATAACTTATTATCAACTCCTGCTTCATCTATATATAAGATGCTGGAATGTTCTATTTTTGAGATTTTATCAATAAATTGCTGCCTATCTTCTTGATTGCGCTCTTGATATAGTGTGACTTTTTTAAAGTAATTTTTAGCTGTTTTAGTCTATACCAAATTGAATTTATTCCAAATCCAAGATTTTGTTTCATCTCTGCCAGAGTATGATCTGGATTCTTTGTAACATATTCTTCGAGTATTTTTGGGTCTATTTTTCGAATAAAGCTACCGTTTTTAGATGGCTTTAAGCTTTCACCAGCAGCTTTCTTTTTTAACCAGCGGTACAGAGTTGCTATTCCTATCTCCATGAGCTCTGCTATCTCAACCTTTGTCTTCCCTTTTTCTATCATCAATACTGCCTTTTCCCTTAAATCCACACTATATGCCATTATAACTCAAATACTTTGTTATACCTTTATCATTTGCTTTGGGAAATACTATAGCTCAAAGAGTATACAAAACTGAATTTGAAATTGTAGAAGATTTTGAAATTGTTCCATCTACTGAAAAAATGTATAAAACTAGAGCTGAACTCATCAGCGAAGGTTATGAAATTATTCCATTTGGTAATAGCTTTGAAAAAGACTCTGGTCATGTTTTCATAAAAGATAAAGAAATAACAATAGCTTACCACGGTACTCGTCTGAGCCATGGTGCAAATGATGGACTTACTGATATAAATGTACTTTTTACTACTTCAGAATTTTTACCTGAAGGTGGAAGAATGCATAGAGGATTTTATAATTCATTTACGGATTCATGTCCTAATCTTTATGGCATTTTGAAATCTCATGCTGAAAAACAAGGATCAAAAATCAAAGATTTTAAAATTAATCTCACAGGTCACAGTATGGGAGGAGCTATTGCCAAGATAGCTGCTTTATGCCTAAACAAAACAGAAGGAGCTGAAGATGTCCATGTTGCAACTTTTGGTGATCCACGAGTTTTTGATCTTACTGCTAGTGAATTTTATAATGATGTTCTTCAAGAAAAAACCATTAGAGTAACTCAACATAGACAAGACCCAGTACCAGCGGTATCACCTGGTATTTGTGGTTATGCTCATGTAGGTGCACAATTGAGAATATCAGTACCTGAAGGATATTTTGTTCATCAAATGGATGTTTATCATGAAGCCATTAAAATAATGGATGAAAATGACTTCCGATCAAACAATAACGTTTCTCTCTTTTACTACCCTTCGAGAATATTAAGCCGAATTAACTGTGCAGTTTTAGGTAACGTTCAATATTATGCTGCTAATTTAGGTAATTATATCCTTGGTGGACAAAACTTTTTCGAAGAAGTAAAAAATAAAAATTTTTCTCAGCTTGAACAAGCAGAAGTTAAGCAGATAGGATATGAGGATTCCTTGTCTACTGCAAGGAGTTTATAACTATTATTATGGAGCAGTTAATAACTGCTCCATAATATCTATTCATTTAAATTCAAATATAAAAGTTTTCACCACTAGTTATTTTCCATTCTTCTTTAAATTTCTTTAGGTGTTCTTTTTTTTCGCATTCTAAAAGCAGTTCTTCTATGCTCTTATTATAGCTTTCTGTAGTAATTCTTCCTTGATGATGCATAAACCTCAAATAAATCAAATAAGTGTTAATCACATCTGTTTCACAATAATCGCGAATCTCTTGTATTTTGCCACTATCATATAAGTCCATAACTTGTGAACCATCAACTCCAATCTTACCGGGAAGATTAAATGCTGCGCAAACTTCGTTCATCTTCATTCTTGCAGAAGCTCCAAAATCAGAGAGAGATTCAAGCAAATCACAATGCCAATCACTACTGTACCTCTGATTGTAACTATTCCACTTATCGCCAGCTTTGTGAAAATATTCTCCTTGAATGCCATGAACCATAGAACGGTACTTCAGTACCGGTATATCAAAAGTGCGTCCATTGAACGAAACTAGTCTTGGCTTTTTCTCTGATATGTAGTTAAAAAATCCCTTTACTAGCTCTTTTTCATTGGAGTTTACTGTGCCTCCAGATCTTATTTCTTGTAGTGTGAACATTTCATAACCGCTCTGGCGTGTTATATTACAAAGTAAAAAACTAATGACTACAACAAGCTGGAAGGGCTGACGCAGAAAAGAGTTTTGCCCGTTTGTTATTTCAAGATGATATTTTGTTAATGCGTTCCTCTTTTCTTCTACACTGCTATCATCACTAATATTTAGTAAATTCTTGCAGGAATTTACATCTGGTATAGTTTCAATATCAAATACCAACAAAGAATTAAGCATTACTTATATATTCCTCAGGGCGATCAGTCCAAGGTCGCACTTTTACGAACAAAAAGAGATGAACTTTACACTCAAATAACTTTTCCAATTCTGTACGCGCCTCGATATTAATTTTTTTTATGCTACTGCCGTCTTTTCCTAGCACTATTTTCTTATGATTATCTTTCAATACAAATATGATCTGTTTTATGACTAAACTCTTATCTTTTTTTTCCTCAAATTGTTCGGTTATAACAGCTGTAGAGTATGGCAATTCTTCACGTAGGTTCAAGAATAACTTCTCTCTTGTAATTTCTGCTGATAAAAAATCAGCTGAGGAATCGGTTACTTGATCTTCTTCATAGAACCAAGGGCTTATCGGTGCAATTTCAGACAAGTAACTAGTCAGATCAGAAAGTCCATCATTCTTCAGTGCCGATATCGTAAAAATTTTTTCAAACTTATAAAGTAAATTTAGGTGCTCATGTGCCATCTTGAGCTCTGATTTCTTTACTAAATCAGTTTTATTGATAACCAAAATGCACCTGCCTTTTGTGCGCTCCAGTCGTGCAAATATCGTTTTTATTCTTTCTATATTTTTTAGGTAATTGTTTACATCAACAAGCAACAAAGTAATGTCACTATCCTTAACTGCTCCCCATGCAGATTTGACTAAAGCTTTTTCAAGATTTGTTTCTGCTGAAAACACTCCCGGAGAGTCAGTAAAAACAATTTGCGCATTGTTGGATATAGCGACACCCCTTACCTGCGTCCTTGTTGTCTGCACCTTAGGAGTGACAATTGCAATTTTCTTGCCTACGATGCTGTTAATTAGCGTTGACTTTCCAGAATTTGGCAAACCAGCTATCGTTACAAATAAGCATTTTTCTTCTTTCACAAAGGAAATTATAAAGAAAACTAAACGTTAACGTCAAACAACTTTTTTTAATTATTCTTTAACTAGCCCGTTTTCTTCCTCTTTTGAAGAAAAACATTTTCCAACTTTTTCAACTATAGGTGATATAATATAATCATTCACTTTTTCAGCTATTGGTTCAATAACACAAACTGTTACAAATACCCCTGCCATTACTGCTATGGGTGCTATCACCGCACCTGCTAAAGCTGCTGATACCATTCCAAGCATTGCACCAGGGAAAACAGCAGTTGCAGCTGCAGCAAGACCAACTCCAATTGCAGTACATACAGAACAAAAACAAGCAGTCCGAAAAAAGACTTCTTTGTAGAGTCTTCTATTAGAGATTATCCGACATGCAAGTAAGGCTACCGGAACCGCAGCAATAATTCCACCCATCACCAAAGGTGACAGAGCTGTAAAACTGAGCGCTAAGCCTGTAAGTGCTCCTAGTGCTCCTATTGATGTAGCTATACCTAAGGCAAATAACATTTCTTTGGTCTTGTTGTCCATATAATCCTCCTAAATAATAATTTTCTAAAAAACTTTTAGATACTTTTAGTATAGCTGAACTAGTTGAACAGGGGAAGTAAATTTTTTATGTTAAAATTAAAGAGCGGGAGAAGGGGTTCGAACCCTCGACCTCAACCTTGGCAAGGTTGCGCTCTACCAACTGAGCTACTCCCGCAGTTAAATTCTGCTTAGATTCTACTTCTAATTATAGGTACATATTACAATTTGTAAACCCTACATGCATGAAAATCATGAGAGCCAATTTTCTATGATCTTTTCGTATACTTAAAACTCATTTTTGATTATTATATGTGTCATAAAATATATTAAATTTATGAGAATATTTGTACATAAAGATGACTTGCCAGCCAGTGCAACACCGAGAGATGTAAAATCTATAGCTGTTGATACAGAGGCAATGGGGCTACTGCATAGCAGAGATAGATTATGCCTTGTTCAGCTCTCTTTCAATGATGGCAACGCTCACTTAGTTCAATTCAAAAACGATTATACAGCTCCAAATTTGAGAAAAATATTAGAGGATAAAAATATAACCAAAATATTTCACTTTGCGCGATTTGATGTGAGTATAATACATTACTACCTTCAAACTTGGGCACTGCCTTGCTATTGCACGAAAATAGCCTCACGTTTAGTTCGCACCTACACAGATAATCATAGCTTAAAAGAGTTGTGCTTAGAACTACTTGATATAAAATTAAATAAGCAACAACAATCTTCTGATTGGGGAAATGAAAATTTAACAGACAAGCAAAAAAGTTATGCTGCATCTGATGTTTTATATCTCCATAAAATAAAGGAAAAGCTAGATTTAATGCTAGAACGTGAAAATAGAAAAGAATTAGCCGAAAAGTGCTTTGAATTTCTTCCTACTCGTATTGAGCTAGATTCAATGGGTTGGGGGAGTGTAGATATCTTTAATCATCATATGTAATCACTTCACTTGAATCCAGAAAAATTTAGTTGATCAGCTGTTAATTGATACGCTATATTTATAAAAATTTAGGTATTTTATGAGTGATGATATTAAAGCGGTAAATGATCAAAATTTCGAATCTGAAGTTGCTAACCACAAAGGATTTGTGCTGGTAGATTTTTGGGCAGAATGGTGTGGACCATGCAAAAGTCTGATGCCACGTATCGAGCAATTGGCTGAGGATAGAAAAGGCAAGATCAAGATCTGCAAGTTCCACATAGATGGAGAAACTGAGGTGCCAAGTAAGTATGGAGTTCAATCTATACCTACTTTAATCATATTTCAAGATGGTAAGGAAATTGCACGCAAAATTGGCGCAATAAATGATTTACACAGTTGGGTTGATAGTGAAATAAGCGAGTAGACAAATTTCCTTTTGCGTGTATTATAGGTGTTGATAAAAGGGATTGTAGCTCAGTCGGTTAGAGCAGTTCGCTCATAACGAATTGGTCGTAGGTTCGAGTCCTACCAATCCCACCACTATTGATACAATTGCAAGGCCTACTCTCTTAGATAAGCTTTTTGCCTTATTAAAGTACTTGGTTGTTAGTGTTTGAAAACTCCATGATATTAGATTCCTTGCATAACTGGAATTCAAAAGTTCCAGCGCGGTTTTCTTATTGGATCTCAGCTGGGATAACGCCTGGTTATCAAAGAAATCTATTGTCAAAAAAAATTACTTCCGCGTATTTTGAATCTGATTATAATGACAATTAGAGATATTTTAAGAGCTCAAATTTGTCTGAAGACTTTCAATTAACTTTTCAATAAAAAACGTAGCGTATCTTTTTCAGCGTATACACACTTCTGTCATATGTGCGCTGCATTTTTTTTCTAATTTATACAGGAGGATTTTATGTCCAGAATTCCAGATATTTGACCTTTACCTTAGCTAATAAAAAACAACTGGCGCCTTTGGTTTTTATAAAGAAAATCTAGGAAATAACCAAAAACTGTTTCCAGGCATAAATTTGCCATGTATACCTAAAAAGTAATGATATTAACATAATGTTCATATTTGTATGCTAATATTAATATTATTTAAATTGAAGAATATTATGGAACAACAAGCATCAAACAAAGAGAAAGGGATTAATTTTAGACAGAATCAATGTAGGCAGAAATGCTATATCCACACAAAAAAAATGGACAGATCCTGACTGCCTAAACAAATGCCTTGATAAGTACAGTTCTGAAGTTTTTAAACCTTATTCACAAGTTAGTGAGAAATTAGCAGCTAGTGAAAACAATCTCTATGATGAAAGCACAAAATTATCACTTATGGCAGATACTCTAGATGCAATGTTTTTTTAATCACAAAAGAAACACTTATTTCAATATTTGCGGGGATGTTAGCTTTTGAGGTATACTCTGACTTATTGAATAATTCTTTAAATTGGTAAAATACTGTTTCTTTTCCTCTATTTCTTTTTCACTATTCTTTTCAAATATCACTTCTGTTTTTATCTCTTGATTGAGCGAGCCCTTCTTTTCAAAATAATTATCTGTGGATTCTAAAAAGAGTGAAATCAGCTCAGGAATAGTGTATTTATGTTCACTTGATGAGCACAATTCTGTAATCGGAGAAAAGTGAATATCATCTGCCTTAATAGGTAGTAACGATAGAAACTTATTCCAGCATTTTCTCATTACTCCAACTTCAGGTTCAAGGTTTTTTATTTTAGCTAAGTTGGCATGCTCCATAAAAAACTCTTTGTATTGCTCAAAACCTTCAAAAGTTTCTTTTTTCTGATAATTTTTTTTCCTATGACTTTTTTCTATGTCGGCAATTTTATACCAATTCCCGCTATAGAAAGAACAGATAGAGAATAATGGGGAAAAAAGTCATACTAGAGTAAGTGAAATAGCGAGGTATAAATGGCATTAAGGTCAAAACTATTAGACGAAAGAGTTGTAAATTTAGCGAAAGAAATGTTAAAAAAGGTAAGAAATAACGCATATGTTTCAAAAAAGTTATACCAATTCCCGCTATAGAAAGAACAGATAGAGAATAATGGGGAAAAAGTCATACTAGAGTAAGTGAAATAGCGAGGTATAAATGGCATTAAGGTCAAAACTATTAGACGAAAGAGTTGTAAATTTAGCGAAAGAAATGTTAAAAAAGGTAAGAAATAACGCATATGTTTCAAAAAAGTTACAAGCGGTGATAGCAGGAAAAGAAAGTAGTATAAGCGCTGTGGCAAGAATATGTAAAATTTCAAGGACTGCTTTGACTGAATGGATAAAGCATCTAAAATTTGGTAGAGTAGAAAAATTATTTGCCCCGTTTCAGCGGAGAAGAAAAAGCAAATTAAACAAAAATCAACGTGAGCAAATTGAAATATGGGTAGAAAGAAATCCAAATATTACTATTAAGGAAGTACAAATAAAAATCTCAGAGGAATTTGCCCTAAACATCAGCAAATCAACAGTGCACCGTGAGATACAAAGGATGAAATTTTCTTACATAACACCGAGGCCAATGCACCATAAACAAGATAAAAACAAGCAAGAAGAGTTTAAAAGATACTTCAATAAAATAGTCAATTTCCACCCTAAAAGGGAGGTGTTTTTTTTGATGAATCACGATTTGGGACTCATTCAAAAATCGGACACGGATGGTTTAAAAAAGGGGTCAGAACGCAGGTTAAAATGAAAATTGGTAGACAAAATTTCTATATCTAAAGTGCGGTAAATCCAAGAAGTGGTAAGAAAATCAGCCTACTTGCTCCATATGTAAACACTGATTGTATGAATATATTTCTGGAGCAGATGTCGAAAGATTTAGGCACGAAAGAAGCCTTTCTTGTAATGGATTGTGCAAGTTGGCATAGATCAAAAAGTTTGAAAATTCAGGAAAACATTACCATCATATACTTGCCTCCTTATTCACCGGAACTGAATCCTGTTGAAAGGTTGTGGCAATATATCAAATACAATACTTTACGCAATAGTATCTACGATACCATAGGTTTACTTGAAGATGTTTTGTGTAATTTTATTGTCAATATTTCCAGTACTACTATTAAACGAGTTTGTAATGTTTCTTATTTGTTCCGTCAGTAATGGATTTTGGTATTATTTATTGAATTACTCATTGACCAACCAACTACCATGCGTGAATATAAATCTATTATTGCTGCCAAATATAGCCATCCTTCGTTGGTGTTTATGTATGTAATCCCATATCTTGTTTGGCTGATCAGTGGTGAAATTCTGATCCAATATGTTAGGAGTTATAACTCTATTGTCTGTTTGAAGTTTCTTAGTCTTAAACCTTCGTCTAAGTTGGGCTTGAATGCCATTTTCCTGCATAACATTTTGCACTGTTTTGATGTTATAATTTTTACCTAAAACCTTTAATTCAGCGTGGAGCTCCGTATCTGCATTGTGACGCTTGATATATCTTTTGAATATCTTTTATGAGCTCTTCTCTTGTTGATTTTTTATTACTTTTTTCCTTAGAAATCCATTTATAATAACCACAAGCAGATACGTTCAAAAACCTGCATAGCTCTCTTATTTTACAGCAGTTTTCATGCTCTTTTATAAAAGAATATTTCACTCTTTTTGGTTTTCAAAATATCCCAGGGCTTTTTTTAAAATATCTCTTTCTCTAGTTACTCTTGCCAGTTCTTTCTTTAAATCAAACCGTTCTTTGTCATAAGGATCCAACTTTCCTTTTCCTGGAAACGCGTCTGTCCCAGACATTTTATCATTGTATTTTTTTACCCACCTGCTTAATGAATCGCCGTTAATACCCAGATCTCTTGCTATTTTTGCTGATGATTGACCTGTTTCTTTAAATTTTAAAAAGTTCATGTTAGTCTCCTATAGTGTTAGTGGAATTTACTTTATGGTGGTGTCAGCCTCTTTGGTGTCATCTCAGCGTCCTTTTTCTTGTCATCTAAGTAGCCCTTTCCTTGTCATTCCAGTGCTTGACACTGGAATCTAGTTTCACCTTATGATGGTGTTATTCAAGTAGCCTCTATCCAAGTGCCCCTTTGGTGTCATCAGAGTAGCTGACACTGGGATCACTGCCATTAAGTTAAGGGAAAGTGATGGACTGTATTATAAAATCAGGTAAGATTCACAAATTAAAAGAAGTAATGACATGAGTAAAAAAAAGAATAATCATGTTTATAAAAAATAAATTGATGAGTTTAAACTTTATAAACGCACACAGAGCATCCTCAAAAGACTTCTCACGAAAAAGAAAGCTGCCCTTCATTAATATATTTCTCCTGATTTTTAGAAAGAGTGTAAAGTCATTACAAGTAATGCTTAATGAGTTTGTTCTGCATACAAGCATCGAACAGACAAAATCTGTCAAATCAGAAAGAAACACACAAATTTAAGTTTTTAGTAATTTTCAAGTATAGTTGTAGAGGGAGCGCCTCTGCAGTTATGATCGACATTTTCAATGGTGCCTAAGTGCCCGTATGCAAGCATGGTCTTGGAAGGAACGGTCAAATCATTGATGGAGTCATTTAGACTACCTCGGTTAGGAGATTGTACTATCAACCATACGCGTCAAGTTAAGGAACTGTGGTAATAAACTTAGTGTAAGGAAGAGAAAGAAAAGATATAAGTTCTCTTAAATCTAACAAAGAAAACGGAGAACTTATACAATGAAAAGAATAGTTTGCATCTCAAAAAAGCTCAAAGAATTTTTTAATGAAAAAGCAGATAAAATCTCAGCTACAACAGGGTTCATAAAAAGAAAGAGGAAGCTAAAAGGCTCGTAGTTCATAAAAGCCATCGTTTTGGGTAATATAGGGGTTGATAATTGTAGTATAGAGACAGTGTGTCAATTATTGAATGAAGACTCGATAAATATAACAAAACAAGGTCTGGACTTTAGATTTACCAAGGAAGCAGTGGAATTTATGAAAAGAATGTATAATGAATCTTTAACGTTACTTAAAAATACCTTACAAGTTGATTGCAGAATCTTGAAGCACTTTGGAGGTGTTAAATTATTAGACAGCAGCTACATTAGCTTACCTAACAGTATGGAAGACATGTATAAAGGTTATGGTACCAGCTACAGTGGTTATGAAAGCAATACTAAGTCTGGAATAAAGTTACAATTAGTTTTTGACTACCTAAACCAGACATTAGACCAGCTTAATATAACTGAAGGAATAAGGTCAGATCAGGGTTATAGAAGCCATTTAAGCAATATATCGAACAACGATTTACTAATATCTGATTTGGGTTATTTTGTGCCAAGTTCTTTTAAACACATCAATGAAATAGGAGCTTATTTCATAAGTCGTTATAAATCCGATACTAACATATATGATATAGAGACAGGTCAAAAAATAGATTTACTAGAACATTTGGGAGATCGATCTTTTCTAGAACAGGAGGTATTGTTAGGAAAAGAGACAAGGGTTAAAGTAAGAATTATATTTAAAAAACTAACTGAAGAACAAGCTGTGGCTAGAAGAAGAAAGGCTAATAGGTTAGCAAGATCACATGGATACACATCTTCTCAAAGGAACCAAAAGTTACTAAATTGGTCAATATTTATAACTAATGTTCCAAAAAGTAAGATTAATGCTGAGCAAATACTAGTAGTTTACCGAATAAGATGGCAAATTGAATTATTGTTCAAATTATATAAGAGTAATATAAGGATTGATAAGCTGAGAGGAAAGCCATACAGAGTATTATGTGAGCTATATGCCAAATTGTGTGCAATTCTTATATTTCATGGAATAGTGGGTTGCACAGAACTGAAAAAAAATACGGAGCTTAGCTTAACAAAGGCATTTATTGAGCTAAAAAGACGGGTTAGAGAGTTATTTTTAGCACTAAATAATAAAATTAAAGGCTTAAATATTTTTCTCAAAAAGCTTACCATAACTTGGTCGCAGTTTTCATTAAAAGACAAGTGCAGAAAAACTAGGGTATCCACCTTAACTTCTCTAAATTTGCTCACAATCTCTTAACTCGACGCGTATGGTACTATCAACCGTTCCAAGCTGAAGCGTTTCCCTGTAACAAATTATATGTAGGAGTTAGCATGAAAAAAGCAAAAAGTAAATTAGAAATAGTGAATCCTAATGCAGCAGGAATAGACATTGGTTCAGCTGTACACAATGTGTGTGTACCTGAAGGAGGAGATGAGCAACGCGTTCAGAAATTTGGTTGCTTTACTGAAGACCTTCATAACTTAGCACAGTGGTTGAAAAAGTGTAAAGTTACAACAGTAGCTATGGAATCAACAGGAGTATACTGGATTACTTTATTTCAAATACTTGAGTCATATAAATTCGAGGTAAGATTGGTAAATGCACGGCATGTAAAGAATGTACCTGGTAGGAAGTCTGACGTTCAAGATTGCCAATGGCTCCAACAACTGCATAGCTAAGGACTGCTTTATGGATCGTTTAGGCCAGATAATCAGATGTGTGTATTGCGCAGTTACGTGCGGCAGCGCAGAAATCTCACTGAAAGTGCATCTACGCATATTCTACGTATGCAGAAGGCATTAATTCAAATGAATATACAATTACACAAGGTTATTAGTCATATTACTGGGATAACTGGTATGAAAATCATTGAAGCTATAATTGAAGGCGAAAGAGATTCTGAAAAATTAGCAGAATTCAGGGACGTGCGAATGAAAAATGATCAGTCTACTATTGCAAAAGCGTTAGCTGGTGACTATAGAGAAGAACACTTATTCACGCTAAAGCAAGAATTTGAACTATATAATATTTATCAAGAAAAATAGCAGAATGTGATAGAAATATTGAAGCCTATTATAAAACGTTTGAAACAAAGTCTTGTGAAAGCAAACAGCTAAGTAAGCAAAAGAATAAAAATAGCAAAAGTAAGCCAAGCTTTGCTTTGTATGAGGAACTGCACCGAATCACTGGTATGGATTTCACTAAAATTCCTGGATTTGATGTATTAAGTATACAAACCATAATTTCAGAAGTTGGTATAAACCACAGTAAATGGCCAACAGAAAAGCACTTTTCGTCGTGGTTGGGACTCAGTCCTGCTAATAAAGTTACAGGGGAAAAAGTGTTTAATACAAGAACACGTAAAGTCATTAACCGTGCTGCAAATGCTTTGCGAATAGCTGCTCATTCTGTAGGAAAGAGTAAAAGTGCGTTGGGTGCATACTACAGAAGATTGAAAAAACGACTGGGAGAACCAAAAGAAATAACAGCTACTGCAAGAAAAATGGCATGCATATTTTATAGTATGCTCAAATACGGACAGGAATATGTAGAAAAAGGAATGGAATACTATGAAACACGCTATAAAGATAGAATTGTAAAAAATTTGATCAAAAAAGCGAGGGAATTTGGCTACATATTAGTTCAACAAGAAGAGTTAGTTGAGTGAGTTTCTTAGGAGAAAAGATTACACAATTACGGCAAGTGCATTTACTCAAGCAAGAAAGAAGCTAAAGCATACTGCGTTTTCAGAGTTAAATGATGATATATAGTATTTTCTAAAATGAATGGATAAATTTCCATTATGGTATTACCAACCAAAAGTTGTAAGTCTGTACATTTATACATTAGAGGTCTGAGGCGGCTTTTGATGGTATGCCAACAGTGTTCTATGGGATTCAAATCTGGTGAATATGTTGGAAGATACAGCACATGAAAGCCAAAAGACTCTATTAATGATTTTGTTTTAGTGGTCTTATGAAATGTAGCATTATCCATAACCATGGTTGTGCCAAGTGGCAATTTAGGTAATAACATCTTCTCCAACAATATATTGAATACCTCTTTTTCACACCCACCTTTGAAAGTCATTGGTGCAATAAATCTCATTCCAATCCACTCGGCTACTATACTGATTCTCTCTCGAGTTCTCCCTGGAATATCTGCATAAATTTTCTTTCCTCTTGGAGCACGTCCATATTCTCGGTATAACTTATTATCAACTCCTGCTTCATCTATATATAAGATGCTGGAATGTTCTATTTTTGAGATTTTATCAATAAATTGCTGCCTATCTTCTTGATTGCGCTCTTGATATAGTGTGACTTTTTTAAAGTAATTTTTAGCTGTTTTAGTCTATACCAAATTGAATTTATTCCAAATCCAAGATTTTGTTTCATCTCTGCCAGAGTATGATCTGGATTCTTTGTAACATATTCTTCGAGTATTTTTGGGTCTATTTTTCGAATAAAGCTACCGTTTTTAGATGGCTTTAAGCTTTCACCATCAGCTTTCTTTTTTAACCAGCGGTACAGAGTTGCTATTCCTATCTCCATGAGCTCTGCTATCTCAACCTTTGTCTTCCCTTTTTCTATCATCAATACTGCCTTTTCCCTTAAATCCACACTATATGCCATTATAACTCAAATACTTTGTTATACCTTTATCATTTGCTTTGGGAAATACTATAGTATCGGATTTATAACGACTTATGAAATAAGCTCCTATTTCATTGATGTGTTTAAAAGAACTTGGCACAAAATAACCCAAATCAGATATTAGTAAATCGTTGTTCGATATATTGCTTAAATGGCTTCTATAACCCTGATCTGACCTTATTCCTTCAGTTATATTAAGCTGGTCTAATGTCTGGTTTAGGTAGTCAAAAACTAATTGTAACTTTATTCCAGACTTAGTATTGCTTTCATAACCACTGTAGCTGGTACCATAACCTTTATACATGTCTTCCATACTGTTAGGTAAGCTAATGTAGCTGCTGTCTAATAATTTAACACCTCCAAAGTGCTTCAAGATTCTGCAATCAACTTGTAAGGTATTTTTAAGTAACGTTAAAGATTCATTATACATTCTTTTCATAAATTCCACTGCTTCCTTGGTAAATCTAAAGTCCAGACCTTGTTTTGTTATATTTATCGAGTCTTCATTCAATAATTGACACACTGTCTCTATACTACAATTATCAACCCCTATATTACCCAAAACGATGGCTTTTATGAACTACGAGCCTTTTAGCTTCCTCTTTCTTTTTATGAACCCTGTTGTAGCTGAGATTTTATCTGCTTTTTCATTAAAAAATTCTTTGAGCTTTTTTGAGATGCAAACTATTCTTTTCATTGTATAAGTTCTCCGTTTTCTTTGTTAGATTTAAGAGAACTTATATCTTTTCTTTCTCTTCCTTACACTAAGTTTATTACCACAGTTCCTTAACTTGACGCGTATGCTTTATCAGCCTGTCTTGAGTAAGCTTTAGCAGCATAATATTGGGCGCGTTTCTCAAAGCCCTTAGTTTTAGCGACCTGCATTTCGACTATGACTTGCAGCCCATTTTCATCCCTACAAAGAACATCAACAATGCTTTGTTTTTTAGAAGCAATATCAGGGTCTTGAATAGTACTTAAGAACTCTATATCCTGTATTGTGCTTTTGCCAGTGAAGCCAAGGATATCATTAAGGAAGTGAATAAGAATGTCCTTATTTTTTTCAGTACCAAAGATGCGCTTGAACGATATATCATTCTTGGGATCGAGAAACTTCGAAAGAGCCATGAGAAAGTAAGATAAAAGCATTAATAATTATACACAATTCTGAAGAAATATTCAACTAAAATGCAAACATTTTGTATATCTTTATTTGGTAGTATCAACCTGTATAATATTTATGGCAAATATCTCGATAAGGTATCAGATAGCACAAAAAGTAAGGAGCTGGAGGTTAAAGCGAGGTTATACTACCAAAAGATTTAGCGGGAAAAATCGGCGTAAAGTATCAAATAGTACTACAATATGAAAAAGGAACACGTAAAATTTCGATTGAAAAGTTGTATGCTATAGCAGAGATATTGTCGATTGGTATTGTAGACCTAATTCCTGTATCAAATGAAAAATCCGCCTTGAAGACGAGGAGGAGGAAATTAGTAAGAAAATATAAAACGATTAATGATCAAGAGTTGCGCAAGGTGTTTTACTTGCTAGCAAAATTTACCTGAGTTGGTGAGAAAAGTAGTAGAAAATCGGAAAAATAAAAATTGCAAAAGGTCTGGTTAAAGCAGGAGTTTCTGTTGATACTGTTTCAAAAACAATTGGTCTTTCTGCTAATGAATGTGTTGAAGAAAAAGTTGGTTCTATCTACTACAAAATAGGAAAAAAGATAAAAGAATGGACGGGAATATACTCAGAAGGATTTAGCAGAAAAAATGAGTACAACACGTGATGAAATAAGCAACTATGAGCAAGGACGTGTGGCCATTCCACTGGAAAAATTGTATGCAATAGCAGAAACATTATCAATTAGCATTACAGATCTGCTAATAGAGGAAGATGAGATAGTAGAAAATGAGCTACCTGATTTAATAAAAGAGTACAAAAAAATTGAGAGTCAAGAATTATGCTATGCGCTAATAAAATCTCTGTTTGAAAGCATACAAATTTGCGAAGAAAAAGTGAAAAGAGCAGAAAAGATCAAAGTTGCAAAAGACTTAGTAAAAGAAGGAATTTCTACCGATATTATTTTGCAAATAACAGGCCTCTCTTTAGGCGAAATTCAACAGATTTAAATTCAACCACTATGGATTGAAATCCATAGATTGAGAGAGAGCATGGAATGCTAATTTTCAACTTGAAAGTCACCAAATTTGTCTTCTCTTTTAGAGTGATTCTCAATGTAGTCCTTTATCATTTGATCAGTCACATTTCCGGTAGTCCTGACAAAATAACCAACTGCCCACAAATGATTCCCCCAATATTTTTTCCTTAATTCTGGAAAACTCTGCTGTATTTTTCTCGAGCACCTTCCTTTTATCAGTTGTACTAATTTACTGATACTCAAATATGGTGGTACTGAAACATATATGTGGACATGGCTTGATGCTACTTTACCTCTGATAATTTCTACTTGGTTATCTCTACATACTGCTTGAATTATCTCTCTTGCTTTTAGCCCTATGTCTCCAACAAGAACTGGGTATCTGTATTTAGTAATCCATACTATATGATAAGTGCAATCGTATACCGAATGGCTACTCTTTCTATAATATTTCACATCCCTCTAATTTTTTCACCTTTCAAATTATATTCTTGAAAGGATGGACTTCAAGTCCAGGGTTTTTCTCCCAAATTTGGGACAACAAAAATTGTTTAGAAACAGAAAGAAAGTTCATAAGGCAAGTTTGTATCAAGAGGTCCTTACTCTTAATGATTCTTTTATGGATTTATATTACTAATATAAGAAAAATTAGAGGGCGAGGCTGTGGTAAATATAGAAATTGACACATTACGGGATATACTTCACAGAACAGAAAAAAGACTTAACTCCCCTAATCGCTCAGAAAATTCGAGTTATAGAGAAATTTTAGATGAAATAAAACAAGCAAACACAGAAATATACAATCAATTAAACACAAATATCAATCACCTATTTAGAGTAAGTGGCAATATATTTCTCAACACCTTATTGCATTTTGCTGCTAAAGAAAATTGTCCACAAACTGTAAAACTTCTTTTGAGCAATGATGCAAATATTAACGCAGGAAATTCTCCTAATCATTATACACCACTACACTTTGCTGCCGAAAATGGTCATTCAGAAGTTGTGCGGGAGTTGTTAGATCATGGAGCGAATGTTGATGCAGAAGCTTCTCTACAGCGGAAAACACCACTACACTGTACTGCCCAAAATGGTCATGCAGAAGTTGTGCAGAAGTTATTAAATCATGGAGCAAATGTTGATGCAGTGACCCTTATAGATCAGAAAACACCATTACACTATGCTGCTGAAAATGGTTATTCAGAGATTGTGCAGGAGTTATTAATAAAGGGAGCCGATATCACGAAGAGAAACAACAGTAACCAAACACCGCTCGAATGTGCAGTTGGTAGAGGTTGTGAAGATGCCAGTAAGGTTTTGATTAAATACACATTAGCGCAGAATATTAGTGCAGAAAAGCCGAACTTTGCAACACTACTACCAAGCAACTTACTGCATGAAACATTATCAAAATACTGGGATCTTGAATTAACGAAGACCATTAACATTGGTTCAATAGGAATCAGACAAGTATCACTTTATGATTTTCTTACAGCATATGATGCTAAATTAGGATTATATGTGAAAACATTAAATGCTTTATCGGACCCAGATCAGCTACTAGAAAGATTTCCTGAATTCTCTGATATTCTTAGCAATAGGATTGAAAAAGCTTACTTATATAATGAAATAATAGAAAAAGTACAATTCTACAGAGAAGAAGGATCTATTTTACCTCCAGAGTTAGTAGAAAAGATTAATCAATATTTAAGTCATGAAGATAGGCAAAATTTACTAAAAGCATTAACTCCTTTACAAGGTAGTGGCAAAGACCTAGAGCAAGTTAATAATGAAAGCGAAATGGAGAAGCTAGGTGAGAACAATAGTGAACTGGATAATACTGAGCAAGAATTAAAAACTTTTACTAGAGAACCTATTTCCATCTTTCAAGAGATACAAAAAGCAGAAGAGCAGAAGAAAAAACAACATCTTGAAAGTTTATTAAATGAATTAAAAACTCATTGTCCTAACGAGTTTAAAATAGGAGCTGCAATTGGTAAAGGAGATTGCTTTTGATTCCTTAGCTCAAGGATTAAATGAGTTAAAAGATAAAGGCTTAATTGTAAGCGATAAAAGGTTTAATGCAAAATCATTAAGGAAAGAATGTGCAAGCTATGCTGATGAATACAAAGATAAAATCATACAAGATGCAAAAGAAGGAGGCTATTTTGTTGCATTGCAAGGTCCATATGGCCCTATACAAGATCCAGAGACTAAAGAGAATAAAATTGATAATGAAGACACTTTCAAACTCTACTTGAAAGAAATAAAGAAAATATCAGAAGAATCTAACAATCCCATATGGGGAAGAACTGAGATTGAAGGAAAGATGATATGTGAGAAGTATAAAGTTCAAATCACAGCAATAGAATTGAGGAATGAAGAGGTAGGTGGATTACACGTTACTACAAGTGAAGTGGGTAAAAATAGTAATACTATTTATATAGTGAACTACAAGAACCATTTTGTACCACTTCTCAGTGACCTTCAGCAAGATATAAAAGAGATTTCTAGAGAGGAAGCTTATGAAGTCCCACATTCACTTGATGCAGATACTCGAGAGCTTAACAAGGATGACGTTGATAAATGGGCAAAGCCAAAGATCAGCGTCAGAGCAGAGGATAGTACTGCAACTCGATTTGATGGCCAGATTATTTTGCAACTTGAGGATGATCCAGTAGTCATGGAAGCAGCAGCAAGATTAGCTGCCAAACATCCTGAAAGTTCAGTGATTGTGCAGCTTGATGCTCAACGTAATTACCAGGAAGTCTATGGCAATCTTGATACTCTAAAAGGACAAGAAAACCTGCGTTGGCAAGTAGTAGGCCATGGTCGCAGTAATATCATTGATAAAACATTAGGAGGATATAGTGCTACAGAACTTGCAGATGAGATAGCAGATTTTACTATTGAGCTTGATACTGAGTATAACATCAGTAGTTCCCCTAAGTACATCAGTTTGGTCGGATGTTCATTGGTAGATACCATAGAGATGAATTATGCTAGAGAACTTGCACTGTCACTAGATGAGCAGGGTATTCGTGCAGACATTGCTGCAAGATCTGCGCGAGTTGCTGTTACTTATACTGGAAAGAAGCTTACTGAGGACAGTTCAGGTAAGTGGAAACATAAAATCAGCGAAGACAAGATCATTTATGCTTGGAATCAAGACGGTGAATTAGTACCTCAGATTGGCAAGAGAGCAACCGAGCTGCTCAAGTCTATCGATCTTGCAGAAAATTTCCACCAATCCATGTCAGAGCTTTACAAGAGTAATCAATTACCAGAAGGGAAATGGTGGCCAATACTACGTAATGTGGCTAAAGATACTAAGACTGATAGCTACCAGGTGAAATTTATCAATGCTGAACAACAGTTGCAAACAGCTACAACCCATGATCAACGTATTATCAATTTTATTGAAGACTACAATGAAAAATTAGCAATAGTCAAGGAAGCATATGACAATGCTGGTACACAAGGTAGATCTGTTTTTGATGTTGAGTCTGTTGATGGTCTTAACTCAGCATTTATTGTAAAAACACTTATTCCCTGGTTTGCCAATAAAAGTCGTATGGCAGTAGCAGATGATAATGTTCCAGAGATATTAAAGACTGCACTGCAAGTGCATACTTGGGTTAATCTAGCACAGATGGGTCATGGTGCAGTTGAAGACATTGATAAAACCGCTGGGCTATATGAAGCTGCTATTGCCATTAGCGAAGGTAAAGAGGTTGCTAGCGTAACGACTTCATCGCTACAACATGTAAGTACTGGTGCAGGAGTCCTTTTAAATATAGGAAGTGTCGTGCTAGACAGTATCACTGCCATTAAGTTAAGGGAAAGAGAAGTTAAGATTGGACAAAAAATTTGAAGTGATTGATAATTATGGTAAATACTAGGGTGAATTTTTAAGAAAAGGGAGTCTGAAAAGTGCAAGTTATTTAAAAAAGTAATAATTGCAGGTTATTTTGCAAAGAATGTACTAATACAATGATACTGAAAAGATATCTTGAATTTAAAACACATGTTTTCTAGCTCTTTTCTGGTAGTTGAGTGAACGAATATCAGATATCTTATGACGATCAACTCTTCTCCCTTTTCTCACCACTAAAGTGTTCATCAAAAATAACTGTGATAGTCGATACATAATGCAGTCTATGTCTGACTCTGTAGAAAAAATATCAAAGGATAAGTTTTTAATCGCATTAAATGAGACAGATTTATTGATGCTTTTTTTTTAGTTTACTATTCTGTGAGCTCAATGTCTCTTCATCATCTTCTATCATGATACTTTCTAGATTACTGATGAAGATAGTTGACCAAAAATCCTGCTTGATAGTTTCAATACTTTTTCCTGTGAAATTCTCTAAATTTAATCTTCCCTTCAGCCTAGAAAAAAATGTTTCTACTCCCCAGCGCAAGTAATATAATCTCTCAAACTCTTCAACTGTAAAACGTTTCTCATCTAATAGAGATGTAACTATAGTATTTCCCAAAGCAAATGATAAAGGTATAACAAAGTATTTGAGTTATAATGGCATATAGTGTGGATTTAAGGGAAAAGGCAGTATTGATGATAGAAAAAGGGAAGACAAAGGTTGAGATAGCAGAGCTCATGGAGATAGGAATAGCAACTCTGTACCGCTGGTTAAAAAAGAAAGCTGCTGGTGAAAGCTTAAAGCCATCTAAAAACGGTAGCTTTATTCGAAAAATAGACCCAAAAATACTCGAAGAATATGTTACAAAGAATCCAGATCATACTCTGGCAGAGATGAAACAAAATCTTGGATTTGGAATAAATTCAATTTGGTATAGACTAAAACAGCTAAAAATTACTTTAAAAAAAAGTCACACTATATCAAGAGCGCAATCAAGAAGATAGGCAGCAATTTATTGATAAAATCTCAAAAATAGAACATTCCAGCATCTTATATATAGATGAAGCAGGAGTTGATAATAAGTTATACCGAGAATATGGACGTGCTCCAAGAGGAAAGAAAATTTATGCAGATGTTCCAGGGAGAACTCGAGAGAGAATCAGTATAGTAGCCGGGTGGATTGGAATGAGATTTATTGCACCAATGACTTTCAAAGGTGGGTGTGAAAAAGAGGTATTCAATATATTGTTGGAGAAGATGTTATTACCTAAATTGCCACTTGGCACAACCATAGTTATGGATAATGCTACATTTCATAAGACCACTAAAACAAAATCATTAATAGAGTCTTTTGGCTTTCATGTGCTGTATCTTCCAACATATTCACCAGATTTGAATCCCATAGAACACTGTTGGCATACCATCAAAAGCCGCCTCAGACCTCTAATGTATAAATGTACAGACTTACAACTTTTGGTTGGTAATACCATAATGGAAATTTATCCATTCATTTTAGAAAATACTATAGATTGTTACATCTTTTTTTACTTAATTTATCATCATCATCGCCATAGCTTATATTGCAGAAATTACCCATTTCTAATAATTTCTCTCTATCAAATCCTGCAATTTTTACAATACTTTCATCTATTTTATAGTCAGAAGGTAAAGAACATGGCTCATTTGGATCAGCACGATTTATAAATTCATAATCTTCAATGATCTCAAATTCATCGTCATATTCTTTCATCTCGTATTTGCCATCATCTACTGAAATAGAGTCTGGCTGTTCAGTATTACCTGGCTCTGAGCCTGTAGCAGCACCTGTAGTGCTAAACCAATTTCGTAAAAAACTAAAATCCATAAATACCTTAATCATTAAAAATAAAACAATAATTCGCTAATTATAATATAAACTAATATTATTGTCAATATTTATATTAATATTTTAATCTTTATGTACTTTCACTCGAGTAAATTTTACTTCCAGAGAATAAGTATAGAGTTATAATACACTAACAAGCAAACCTCTGTACTAAATTTTGGTTAATATACACGTTGAGCGTATTAAGAAAGTTGCTTTTAAAGTATTGCATTTTACTTTTATTTTCGCTATAAGTTTGCTTTAGGTTGGATTTTAAACACCTTTATACTATTTATGTTATGATTTTAAAATTTTTTGGGGGCACTTCATGAAAAAATCTATTTATACTAGAACTGCTCTAGCTTCTCTATTGACTTTATGTTCTTTCAGTGGCTTTGCTGCTGACTTTTCTGACGAGAGTATGAAGGAAGTAAAAAAGCAAGAGAGTAACGAGTCAATCAAAACTTCTGGAAAGATGGAAGTGATGAAGACGTCAAATAAGAAACTAAAAGAAAAAATGGACAGGATATGTAATGCTGATCCAAGAAAAAAAGCTGAGGAGCTTAAGAAAAAAGAAGAATTAAGATTAGCAGCTGAGCAGAAGAAAAAAGAGGAGTTAAAATTAGCAGCTGAACAAAAGAAGAAAAAAGAAGAGTTAAAATTAGTAGCAAAACAAAAGAAAAAAGATGAAATTAGGCTAGCAAATGAGAAAAAAGCAAAACTTATAGGAGATTCAAAAGCGAAAGCCCTGAAAGTTAAAAATTCTAATGTAGAAAAGTCAAAAATTAAGGGTTCTAAAACTAAGAATGCTAAAATTGAAGCTAAAGATATAAAAAAGGATGTAAAAGTTGTTAACAGCAATACAGAGGAAAAAGGTAAGGCAAGTCCTGTTGTTTCAGTTGGTGGGGTTGATATTATCAATACCAATCAAGGGGATGGTTTAAGAATAACTTTCGGTGGCGTTGTTGATTCTCAAGGTTATGGTAACCATGGGCTAAGTGGCTATAACCATTATAATGTTATGCCAGGTAAATCTACAGATTATTTTAACAATACTACAGATAGTATAAAAGGAGCAAATCCAATATTTCCTAAAGGGATAGGGAATATTGGTGATTACAGTGAAAACATGGGCATGATTTCAGATGCAATATTGCACTTAAGAGCTGAAAATAAAAATGAGGATATTGGTCTTCGTTATGGTGCCGATGTACAATTTCATGTTCCAGTTACTGAAGGTAAAGGAGCTTCACAAGGCGTGAATGCTGCAAGAGGTAGAAGTGCGCATGTATTCTTAAATTCACAATATGGTGATCTGAAACTTGGCTATCAGTTTGGTCCTGAGTCTATGATGAGACTTGATGCAACAAGAATTGCAACTGTTGATGGAGCTGCAGATAGTGACTGGTTCAGAAAAGTAAACTTAGAAGGAAGTGCTGCAAACTTTCCATTTTACGTAACACCACGTCTTTACACTGAAAGCTTCTCGAGCGAGAGCGAAAAACTCTCCTTCCGTATGGCAGGAAAATACAACAAAGAGGTTATGACCACATTGCCATTTAGAGCTGCTTACTACTCGCCGAATTATATGGGTGCAAGATTTGGTCTTAGCTACTCACCTCGCTACGATAGTGGTTTATCCGTTGTAAAAGAAATAGCTCCAGATTTCCTCAAAGATTCAAGTAATAAGGTAACAGGGGTAAAGAATGAGGAAACGTTAAGACATGTTGGACCAGATTACCAGCATATAATAAGTGCTGGTGCGTCATATGAATATGACTTTAGTAAACATAATGTAAAAGTTAAAACTTCCGTAGTTGGTGAATATGGGGTTTCAAAGCAACCGAGTAAAGATAAGCATCTTTATAAGGAATTTGTAGATTACAATGACCTGATGGGTGTTAATTTGGGTGTAAGCGCTGATTATAAGATTGATGAAGGTCAAAATATAAAATTCGCTGCTTCTTTTGCATATTTAGGCAAATCTGGTCAACCGAAGGGTATTAAAAAATTAGTCGGTGATACCTATACAGAAATTGATGGTAACGGTACTACTGATGATGACAAAAGAGTAAAAGGGCTGAAAGCTCAGTTTGATGGGGACAGTAAAAGCACTATGTATTGGACTGCAGGTGCTGGTTATCAATATGATAATATCTACACAAGCTTGACATACTTTGGTAGCAGAATGAGCGACAAAGATATGCTTCATGATGTTGCACTTGGTGTTCAGTATGATCTATCTTCTTGCAATAAGAGCAATTTTGTTCCTTATGCAGCCTTACATTATTTTATGACTGATGAAAAAGGTGCGCTGAAAGATAAAAATAATGCTGATGTACCTTCTAACCAAGGAATTCTTCTACTAACTGGTGTGAAGTTTTCTTTCTAATTTGTTCTAGTAATACACACCACAACTTGAATGTGGTGTGTGTTTTCACTATGCACTTTCAAAATGTTGAAAAAATTTCCAATATATGATATAATAGCTAAAACTAGGAAGTAATAATCTAATGAGTATAACAGTAAATCTTGATGGGGAATTTGAGAAGATAGTGCAGTCTAATTCCGTATTCCAAAATCGTTCTGTACCGCAACAAATCGAGCATTGGGCTAAGATTGGTCAGATTGTTGAAGATAACCCTGAGCTAAGCTATAATATTATCAAAGAAATCCTTTAAGGCATTGAGGATATCAAGTCAGGTGATGTTGAGGAGTATAAGTCCACAAAATTTTGAAGATTCTTCTCATACCAATTCCCGCTATAGAAAGAACAGATAGAGAATAATGGGGAAAAAGTCATACTAGAGTAAGTGAAATAGCGAGGTATAAATGGCATTAAGGTCAAAACTATTAGACGAAAGAGTTGTAAATTTAGCGAAAGAAATGTTAAAAAAGGTAAGAAATAACGCATATGTTTCAAAAAAGTTACAAGCGGTGATAGCAGGAAAAGAAAGTAGTATAAGCGCTGTGGCAAGAATATGTAAAATTTCAAGGACTGCTTTGACTGAATGGATAAAGCATCTAAAATTTGGTAGAGTAGAAAAATTATTTGCCCCGTTTCAGCGGAGAAGAAAAAGCAAATTAAACAAAAATCAACGTGAGCAAATTGAAATATGGGTAGAAAGAAATCCAAATATTACTATTAAGGAAGTACAAATAAAAATCTCAGAGGAATTTGCCCTAAACATCAGCAAATCAACAGTGCACCGTGAGATACAAAGGATGAAATTTTCTTACATAACACCGAGGCCAATGGACCATAAACAAGATAAAAACAAGCAAGAAGAGTTTAAAAGATACTTCAATAAAATAGTCAATTTCCACCCTAAAAGGGAGGTGTTTTTTTTTGATGAATCACGATTTGGGACTCATTCAAAAATCGGACACGGATGGTTTAAAAAAGGGGTCAGAACGCAGGTTAAAATGAAAATTGGTAGACAAAATTTCTATATCTAAAGTGCGGTAAATCCAAGAAGTGGTAAGAAAATCAGCCTACTTGCTCCATATGTAAACACTGATTGTATGAATATATTTCTGGAGCAGATGTCGAAAGATTTAGGCACGAAAGAAGCCTTTCTTGTAATGGATTGTGCAAGTTGGCATAGATCAAAAAGTTTGAAAATTCAGGAAAACATTACCATCATATACTTGCCTCCTTATTCACCGGAACTGAATCCTGTTGAAAGGTTGTGGCAATATATCAAATACAATACTTTACGCAATAGTATCTACGATACCATAGGTTTACTTGAAGATGTTTTGTGTAATTTTATTGTCAATATTTCCAGTACTACTATTAAACGAGTTTGTAATGTTTCTTATTTGTTCCGTCAGTAATGGATTTTGGTATTACAACTTTTGGTTGGTAATACCATAATGGAAATTTATCCATTCATTTTAGAAAATACTATAGCAGCAAGTTTTGAGCATCGCTTGTGGTTACACCTAAACACGTACACAATGCCATCCAGCATTAAAAACTATAACGTACTCCTACTTCCAGCATCGCATCCTGGTATTTGTTTTGCTTTTAAACCACTCAGTTGCCCGCCTACGGTTAAAGCAGCTGTACCAACTATCTGTGGAGCAACTTCATAATCAACACCAACCTTCAGTTTGTACGAAATAGCACCCAGTATTTTATCTAGTGTTTCAGTGCCAACAATGTCAAAAGGATATACTTGTAGATGCCCTCCTAAACCTCCACTGACATATAGTTTCACAGGATCAATGTCAACGTCAGGATAATAACGGTAATGTGCTAATAAACTAGCTCCCATTTTCTTGTCTTTGTCCTTTCCTTCTTTATCCTTACCTCCAAACATATCACTTACGTCAGTGAGAATCTCAAGTTCAAACTTAGAGCTTTTATCATAATTATAACCAAAAACTAAGCCAGGTTTTATTTTTAATCCAGTGCCCCATCCACCACCAAAGTTTAAACCTGCGTAGTACTGCTCTTTTGCTCTATTGCTAGCTGCACCTGCTAGAGATGAAGTGAGCAACACAGCTAAAACACACAATCCTTTTATTTTCATATAACCACCCATACAAAAAAATATATAATGCACAAGTATATATCCTTTATGTTAAAAAAGATATAACCGCATATCAAAAAAAGTATACCTACGAAATTAGGGACATGCTACTCAAAATTTTTATATAACTATGTTTACTACCTTATTTGGTACAGCATATATAGTGCGAATTTTGCTTTGATCGATTTTGTTAGATACAGAATCTGTTGCTATTTTCTTCAATTTTTCTTGAGGTAAATCAGTTGCCACTTCAATGGTCGCACGTAACTTTCCATTGATCTGCACTGCTACAGTCACCATATTATCAATTAGTAGTGATTCATCAGCTTTTGGCCAAGATAGCATGCCTTCGCCTCCTATTTTTTGCCATAAATTTTCAGCCAGGTGTGGCATGAATGGCTCAATTACTCTGATTAGTATGCATATACCTTCATCAATAAGAGATTTTCCAGTTTTTACGTCTATTTCAGCTATTAAATTCGTCATTTCACGGAATTTCGCTACCACACAGTTTAATCTGCAGTTTTCCAAGTCATCTGTAAGTCCGTGTAAGAGTTTATGTATTTTTTTTCTATATTCTAGAAGTTTACCTGTGTGGTTTGATGTCATCCCAGTGCGTGACACTGGGATCTGGACGTCGATTCCAGCATCACGTGCTGGAATGACAGGCAGTTGTATAGGCCTTAGCTGCATTACCATACGCCACAATTTATTTATATAGCGAGAACAGCCTTCTAGGCCATCATCTGACCATTCCATATCTTTTTCTGGAGGAGTGTCAGATAATACAAACAAGCGAGCAGTATCAGCACCGTACTTCTCTATGATAAAGTTTGGGTCAACTGTATTCTTCTTTGACTTACTCATCTTTTCGACTTTTCCAACTTGGATCTTAGCACCCTTCGCAATCAACTCTTTTGCTTCTTCGGGAAAGAGCCATTTGCCATTCTCATCTTTATAAGTTATATGGCAGACCATTCCTTGAGTGATTAAAGTAGAGAAAGGCTCTTTAACGTCAAAATAGCCACATTTAGTTAAAGCACGGCAGAAAAACCTTGAGTAAAGCAAATGTAGAATTGCATGTTCTATTCCACCTATGTAATAATCAACAGGCATAAAACGATTACAAGCGTCCTTATTAATAGATTTATTTTCACTGCAAAATGCAGCAAAATACCAAGAAGATTCAAAAAAAGTGTCAAATGTATCAGTTTCACGCTCTGCTTGCTTTCCGCACTGTGGACAATCAACAAATTTCCAGGTTGGGTGCTTATCCAGCGGATTACCACCACTTGTAAATTCTACATCCGTTGGTAGAACAACAGGGAGGTCTTTTTCTGGAACTGGCACAGTTCCGCAATCTTTACAATATATAATAGGTATAGGACATCCCCAATAACGTTGCCTTGAAATTCCCCAATCGTGTAGACGATAGTTTATTGTTTTCTTACCTATTCCTTTTTCTTCAAGCTTTTTAATAATTACTTCCTTTGCCTCATTAATCATTAGTCCGTTTAAGAATTCAGAATTGAACATCACTCCATCACCGAAGTACGGTTCTTTTAAGATCTCTGTGGTCTCTTCACAAACTACAGGAATAATCGGTAAACCATATTTCTGTGCAAATTCAAAATCACGCTGATCATGTGCAGGGCAACCAAAAATCGCACCTTCTCCATACTCCATCAACACAAAATTCGCTATGTACAGTGGCAACTCTTTATCAAGAAATGGATGTTTGACATTTAATCTTGTGTAAATCCCAATTTTTTCATCATTCTCCCCCTTTGCCTTCACACTGTCGATAAAGCCTTGTATGTCTTCGTCCTTAAGATCTCGTACAATAGGGTGCTCTGCTCCTACTGCAAGAAAAGAAGATCCAAATAAAGTATGAGGAGAAGTTGTAAAAATCTTTAACTTCTTATTCAAGCCAACTATTTCAAAATCTATAGTTGCCCCTTCAGATTTTCCTATCCAGCGCTCTTGCATAGTTTTGACTTTTTCTGGCCAATTTTTCAAACTTTGCAGACAATGAAGCAAATCTTCAGCAAAATCAGTAATCTTTAAAAACCATTGGAATAACTTACGTTTTTCAACAACTGCACCTGATCGCCATCCTTTTCCATCAACCACTTGCTCATTTGCAAGCACTGTTTGGTCCACTGGATCCCAATTAACCCACGACTCTTTTCGATAGGCAAGACCATGCTTTAAAAAATCCAGAAAAAATTTCTGTTCGTGTTTGTAATAATCAGGCTCACATGTGGAAAGCTCGTGATTCCAATTGTAGGAAAGACCTATAGATTTTAGCTGTGCACGCATATTGTCTATATTCTCTTTTGTCCACGCCGCAGGGTTAATATTATTGTCCCTTGCTGCATTTTCAGCTGGTAATCCAAAAGCATCCCAGCCAATTGGGTGCAAAACCTCAAATCCATGAGCTCTCTTGTAACGTGCTATAACATCTCCTATTGCATAGTTACGCAGGTGCCCCATATGAATCTTACCAGATGGATATGGAAACATTTCCAACACGTAACATTTCTTCTTTTTACTATCTTTGCTTACAGAAAAATCCCACTTATTTTGGTAGAATTTTTCAACGTTTTTAAAATTATATTTCATAAATTCAATCACAGTTTATATGTACTAAAGGATCGACTGCTTGACCATTATGCCTTATTGTGAAACACATCTGCGGATCTTTATCTTGTGTGCTTGATTTACCTGCAGATCCAATTACTTGACCTTGTTTTACTTTATCACCAATTTCAACTTGTATGTTTTTTAAATAGGAGTACATAGTCATGTAATTATCTTTATGTTCCACTATAATTAAATTTCCGTACCACCTCAGGCCTTTGCCTACGTATATTACTTTGCCAGGTGCAGAAGCAATAACCTTTGTTCCACTTTGAGCAGTAATTTTTATGCCATCTTGACATATTTTATCAGAAGAGGTAACTGCACCTTTAACCGGTATTACAAATTTACACATGCTTTGTGCATTATTGTTATATACCTTATCTATAAAGGCTTTTCTACTTTCTTTTCGCAGCGAAGAATCAACATTTTCTTTAATCAAATGATACTCCCTTGTGTACTCTATGTCTCTTTTCCCATAAAATTCTTCGCCTTTAAGTAGTACAGGTGCAGGTTTTTGCAGTCCACAGCTTATCAGTATTGCTGATAATATAAAGAACAAGGCTATACGACACATACACTTATCTCTAGATATATCAACTTTCACAAAACTTTATAGTGTTTTTCGTCTATTTATTACTTTCTTCATTTATTTTATCAGTCAAATAGTCTCTTAAATCGGTAAGTTCTTTCAACAAATTTCTTGAATAATGATCAATTCTTACATCGTTACCAAATTCCTTTTGTACTCCTTTTATTGTATATCCTTTGTCATATAGCATGTATTTTATTTTCTTTATTGCCTCTATACACTTATGATCATATAGTCTTCTTCCCTTCCGTTTTATGGGTTTAATTTGATGGAATTGACTTTCCCAGAATCTTAAAACATGCTGCTCCAAATGTAGTTCTTCAGCTACTTCTCCAATTGTGTAAAATAATCTTTCCTTATTCATCGGTTGTTTATTAATTTCTTCATCATTTTTGAAGGTCTAAAAGAAATTGATTTTCTCGCTTTAATTACCACCCTTTCCGATGTCTTTGGTATATTTCCTGGTCTTTCTTTCTTGTTTTTAACCAAAAATGTTCCAAATGAAGATATTTTTACTATTCCATCCTTTGCTAAGCTCGTTTTTATCTCATCCAATATATCATCTATTATTGCAATAGAGTCTTCTTTCGATAATCCAATTTCCTGGTTTATACATTCAGCTATTGTTGCCTTAGTTACTGTTGTGCCTTTTGTTGTCATAATTTATTACAGTATGTTGATATAATATAACAATCGACTCAAGATTCAGCTACTTTATTTTTATAGTATGTTTCTTTTGTAGCATAATTAAAAATACTAGCAAATGTTAACATTGCAAATATTGTGAAAAGCGCCATTTGATGATCTGAAAAAAGTGCTAAAATTGACACTAAAATTCCACTCATAACAAACATAAATCCATTGATAATGGATGATGATGTGCTAATATACTTCTGCTCAACAATCTCACTACCAACAGTAAAATTAAGCATATGTCCTCCTGCAAAAAAACCAAACATTAACATACAAAAGTATATAATATGAACTGTTAAATTACCGCATAGTAAAATAATAGCTGAAATACTTTGCAATGTGGCAAAAGCAGAGATTACGTGCCTTCTATTTTTAAATAGATTTGAGATTAGATCTGCAATTGGAGCACCAACTGCAAGACCAAGCCACAATATTGCAGTTGCCACACCTAACTCCATTGTATTGAGTTCTAAGTTGCTTAGTAACCTTGGTGCCCACAGCATATTAAGCGCTAAAAATGTTCCAAAAGTAATAGCACCCACTATTGAGGTTATCCAGATATCTCTTAATTTTAGCACTGTTAGTACAGAACATATTACTGTTTTTATAGAGCTCTTTATTGTGTATTCCCCCCAATTTTTTTTTGAAAGTCCTTTCGGATAAAAAAACATAAGTACAAATATCGATACGCCAAATAATATTACGCATACAATAAGATTTTTCCAATCTGCACCTTCGGCAAGCAAGCTAGAGAAGCACATTTGAATCATCAAAGCAGAAAGACTTGAAATTGTCTGCACTAGTGAGAACATCAGTCCAAATTGAGTAAGGGGAAAATATGTGCTACTTACATGAGCAGCGCCAATAAAACCAAACGATGCTCCAATTGCGATCAAAAATTGAGATAAAATTAAATGGGCAAAATTGTCACTCTTGATAAGGACAAAAAAACCAAAGAGCATGATTGACAATGAGAAAAAATAAATTTTTTTGCTGGAAAAAACATTAAACATTGCCCCACTAAAAAATTGTGAGATAGCAAAAGTCCAAGTATATGCTGAATTAGCTAGTGCAACTTGCGCGATTGTGAGCCCAAGTTCTTTTTCAAGATTCACGCTTATAAAGGTGTAGATTATCTGCATATTGCTGAATACAACAATCAAGTTACTGATTAGCCAAATGAACCAAGCTTTATTTTCCATAAGATTTTTTATAAATAGTCCATTGATAATAAACCTCTTTTAGGCTCTGATTATTGTTAAAACAGTTGCAATTATAGTATGATATAAAAGCTATGAAACAACAAATTTGTTGTGAGATTTAATTTGTTAGAGTCTGTACATAATCTCAAGAAAGAAATAAGTTCAACAATCATTACCTATAAGATAAAAGGTGAAAATTTGAAATTATCATGAACTGGCTCATTTTTCTGCCACTTAGATGATGTTTTTTCAAATTGTTGATAAATCAAAGTCAGTTTAGCTATTAATTATTCATCTTTTTTCTAATTATGAAGTGGATCTATTATTAAACCTTTCAATAATACTTTTTATTTTTGCTGCCTCTTCAAACTCTAAATTTTCAGCATGCTTCAACATTTGTTTTTTCAAACTGCTTAGATCATTCTGACTAAAATCCTCAATCACCACTTTTTCCCGTAAAGTATTTGATATAGGCTTTATTATAGTTTTTGGTACAATATTATGCAGTGTATTATGCTCTGTCTGTTTCTTTCTTCTCCTTTCAGTTTCTTTCAGTGCACGATCCATAGAATTAGTAATTTTGTCTGCATATAAAATTACTCTGCCTTCAACATTTCGTGCAGCACGACCTATCGTTTGAATGAGCGAAGTCTCTGATCGTAAAAACCCTTCTTTGTCAGCATCTAAAATTGCAACCAATCCACACTCGGGAATATCAAGACCTTCCCGCAACAAGTTAACGCCAACAAGAACATCTATTTCTTTAGATCTTAATTTGCATATAATTTCAATTCTTTCCAGTGCGCCAATATCTGAATGTAGGTAAGTTACTTTCATACTGAGCTCACTCATATGCTCAGCTAGTTTTTCAGCCATTTTTTTTGTCAATGTGGTAATTAGAATACAAAACCCTTTTTTTATTGTCACTTGTGCCTCATGAATCACATCATCAACCTGACTCCCTGTTGGTTTTATGATGCAGATGGGATCTGTCAGTCCTGTTGGGCGGATAACTTGCTCTATAAATGCGTGATTAGTCTTTTCTAATTCATATTTTCCTGGAGTAGCCGAAACGTAAATAGTCTGTGGCCGTATTGCCTCCCACTCTTCCAATTTTAATGGACGGTTATCAAAAGCAGAAGGTAGCCTAAAACCATAATCTATCAATTTCTTTTTACGTGCTTCATTACCGCTATACATTGCACCTATCTGGGGAACGGTTACATGGCTTTCATCAACAAATAAAATTACATCTTTAGGTAAATACTCAAACAATGTAGGCGGTGGATCTCCGGCTTTCATTCCGTAAAGATAACGCGAATAATTTTCAATACCTTTACACACTCCCGTTGCCATCATCATTTCAATATCAAAATTAGTACGCTGCTCAAGGCGTTTTGCTTCAACAATTTTGTTCTGTGAATAGTAATAATCCAGGCGTTCATGTAGTTCTTTTTTAATCAATTGAACTGCTTGCAAAAGAGTCTCACGTGATGTAGTGTAATAGCTATTTGGAAAAATGGTGACTGTATCTATGCGTCTGATAATATTGCCGTTCATGGCATCAATCTCAGAAATTTCCTCTATTTCATCACCAAACAATGATAAACGCCAAGCTTTATTTTCATAATAGGCAGGAAATATATCAATAATATCGCCGCGCACTCTGAAATATCCTCGCTCAAATCTGACATCAGAACGTTTATATTGGAGATTAACTAAATTATTCATAAAGTCATTAACATGAATCTTATCTCCAGCACTTAAAGTCAAGGTCATGCTGAGATAGCTCTCAGGCGAACCAAGACCATATATACAAGAAACACTCGCAACTACAATCGTGTCCCTACGCTCCAAAAGAGAGCATATAGCAGAATAGCGTAGCATATCAATTCTTTCATTTATTAAAGAGTCTTTTTCAATATAAGTGTCTGTTTGTGGCGAATAAGCCTCAGGCTGATAATAATCATAATAAGAAATGAAGTATCCAACAGCATTGTGAGGGAAAAATCCTCTCATCTCCTCGTAAAGCTGCGCCGCTAAAGTTTTATTATGTGCCATAATTAATGCAGGCCTGTTTGTTCTTGCAATAACATTTGCCATAGTGAAGGTTTTTCCAGAGCCAGTAACTCCAAGCAAAACCTGATCTCTTTTATTACTATTTAACCCTGCAACTAAGTTGTCTATTGCCTGTGGTTGATCTCCAGCTGGCTGAAAATTTGTAACTATTTGAAATTCCATACCTTTATATTTTCATAATGTATTTATTACTATACAATACATTTGCTAGTGTAAATAAGGCATGAAAGAATGAACATAAAAAACTCTATTTTTTCTTTTTATAGAGCCTGCTCCAAATCCTGTTGTTGGTTAATACAAAAAACACCGTCAAAATTATAAAGTATGTCACTATTTTTAACCCAAGTTTATGTCGGCGTTCCATTTCTGGCTCTGCTGCCCATTGTAAGAAATTTACCACATCATATGACATACTTTCAACTGTAGCTTGCCTTGCACCATCATATTCTACCATTCCTTCAGAGAGTGGTGGTGCCATAGCTAACCTGCCTGTTGAAAAATATGGATTAAAATATAAACCGTTCTCATCATGTTCACCGTTTTGATAACCAATTAGTAGTGAATAGACATAATTTGCACCATCATGTCTTGCTTTGACAATTAATGATAAGTCCGGTGGAACTGCTCCATTGTTGCTTGCTGCAGCTGCTTCTTTTGTATCAAAAGGTGCAATAAAATAATCCGAAGACACTCCCGGCCTATCAAACATTTCACCCAAATCATTCGGACCATCTTTAACTTGGTAAGAGGCTGCAATTTGTTTTACATCCTCTTCAGAAAAACCAACATCTTGCAAATTACGAAACGCTATTCTATTCATTGAATGGCAAGCAGCACAGACTTCCTTGTATACTTTATAGCCACGCTGAATTGACTCTCTATCGAAAGATCCAGTAATTCCATCAAAACTCCAGTCGATTTTCTTATTTGGTAAAGGTTTAAACTCCTCTGCAGATAGAGAATTAGCGAAAAATAATACACAAAACACAGCAACTTTAACCAATAGCATCACTTCATCTCCGGCACGGAATCGCTTATTGTTTTTGGTAATTTTTTTGGTTTCTCATGCTTACTAAGTAAAGGTAAAATTATCACAAAATATGAAAAATAATAAAGAGTTGAAAGCCTACTTAAAGTAATGTAAGGCTCCTTAACTTCTTGTCCCCCAAGCCAGGCAAGAAATGCAAAATTTATTGCAAAAACCCAAAAAAATTTCTTAAATAATGGACGGTAGGAACCACTTTTAACCTTTGATTTATCGAGCCAAGGCAAAAGAAACCACACTAAAATAGATCCAAACATGGTAAGTACACCAATAAGTTTATTTGGAATTGAACGCAGCATCGCATAAAAAGGTAAGAAATACCACTCTGGCACTATATGTACTGGAGTTACCATAGGATCAGCCTCTATATAATTATCAGGATGCCCAAGATAATTAGGGGCATAAAAAACAAATGCAAATAAAATTATAAAAAATAAACCAAAAGTTATGCAGTCCTTTGCTATATAGTAAGGATAAAAAGGAATGGTATCCTTATCTGACCTGACTTCTATTCCACTTGGATTATTAGAGCCAAACCTATGCAGAGCAACAACATGCAACATAGCTAAAGCAATAATAATGAAAGGAAGAAGATAATGAAGTGCAAAAAAACGATTGAGCGTTGGGTTATCAACGGAAAAACCACCCCACAACCATATAACTATTTTATTGCCAATTAAAGGTATGGCTGAAAATAAGTTAGTTATAACTGTTGCACCCCAAAAACTCATTTGTCCCCATGGAAGAACATATCCCATAAAGGCAGTTGCCATCATTGCAAAAAATATAAATATGCCAATAAACCATACCATTTCTCGCGGTCTCTTATAAGATCCGTAATATAATCCACGCATGATATGAACATAGACCACCATAAAGAAGAGCGACGCCCCAACAGCATGAGTATAACGTATCAGCCATCCATAACTTACGTCACGCATTATACGCTCCACACTATTAAATGCATGATCAACATGCGGAGTGTAGTGCATGGCAAGAAATATACCTGTTATTATTTGTAAAATCAGCGCTATTCCAGCTAAAGAACCAAAATTCCAAGCATAATTTAAATTTTTTGGTACTTGATAAGAAGCAGTATGTTTTACAAAAGAAAATATAGGCAGTCTATACTCTATCCAACCTAATATACCTTTTTCTTCTATTATTTCTTTTTTGCTATCATCTTCCATAACTTAAAGCTTTGTCATCTTAACTCATTGTATTGTAACAATTTAACGCTAATAAACAATAAAAAGTTTAACTTTAAAGAGTAGATTTCACAAAAACAAGCACTCAAATTTGAGTGCTTGTTTTAAAGGGACTTTTGATGACATACACCTTTAGATATTGTTGAATTGCTTAATGAACTTCGAGGACATTGATAAAGTTTTTCACAATTACTAAGTGCCGTCTCGAATTTTTTTTCTATAATGTCAAGTTCTCTTTCTTTATTTTTTTCTGCTGTCAAAGGTGAATCGTCTAGTGGCCTAAAATGTTGTTTTCTTGTGAACTTACTTATTGCTACAGCAGTTAGCAGAACTGTTCCATTACAATCAATTTGTGAAGAACCAATTGGGCTTCCAGTTAAATGTGCAACAGATTGCTGTACAGTAGGTAAAGCAGGAGCGCTGCTGAATAAGCCACTGATGGTGGTAGTTATCCAACTAAATATACTATTAATAAAAGAAGAAGGTTTTACTGCATTGCTTGCAGTGCTGCTAACTTCTTCAAAATTTTCTCTGATAAGAGTGAAGGAAGAATTCACTGTTCTACTTGTCAAGTCTGTGGTATTACTAACTTCCAATTCTATCTTGATTGCTTTGGTAGGGAATAATGAAAGATTCGCTGCACTACTTACAGAATCTGTGGCGTCATTAGCGTCTAACACTACCTTAACACCTGCTTTTATAGAAGTTAATTTTGCTTCACAATCATCTTCAGTAGCACTGCTCAATACATATTCTATCTCTTGAATTTTACTATTGCTATTACATCTATCTTTTCTATAACCTCCAACAACATCTAATGCTGTTTTGCCGTACTGACTTTGAATACTAGCATCAGCACCTCTACAGAGTAGGAGTTTTACCATATCTAAATGACAATGGTTAAATGCTAAGTACAAAGGTGTAAAGCCTTTATAATTTGTAGCATTTATGTTATACCAAAATCCATTACTGACGGAACAAATAAGAAACATTACAAACTCGTTTAATAGTAGTACTGGAAATATTGACAATAAAATTACACAAAACATCTTCAAGTAAACCTATGGTATCGTAGATACTATTGCGTAAAGTATTGTATTTGATATATTGCCACAACCTTTCAACAGGATTCAGTTCCGGTGAATAAGGAGGCAAGTATATGATGGTAATGTTTTCCTGAATTTTCAAACTTTTTGATCTATGCCAACTTGCACAATCCATTACAAGAAAGGCTTCTTTCGTGCCTAAATCTTTCGACATCTGCTCCAGAAATATATTCATACAATCAGTGTTTACATATGGAGCAAGTAGGCTAATTTTCTTACCACTTCTTGGATTTACCGCACTTTAGATATAGAAATTTTGTCTACCAATTTTCATTTTAACCTGCGTTCTGACCCCTTTTAAACCATCCGTGTCCGATTTTTGAATGAGTCCCAAATCGTGATTCATCAAAAAAACACCTCCCTTTTAGGGTGGAAATTGACTATTTTATTGAAGTATCTTTTAAACTCTTCTTGCTTGTTTTTATCTTGTTTATGGTCCATTGGCCTCGGTGTTATGTAAGAAAATTTCATCCTTTGTATCTCACGGTGCACTGTTGATTTGCTGATGTTTAGGGCAAATTCCTCTGAGATTTTTATTTGTACTTCCTTAATAGTAATATTTGGATTTCTTTCTACCCATATTTCAATTTGCTCACGTTGATTTTTGTTTAATTTGCTTTTTCTTCTCCGCTGAAACGGGGCAAATAATTTTTCTACTCTACCAAATTTTAGATGCTTTATCCATTCAGTCAAAGCAGTCCTTGAAATTTTACATATTCTTGCCACAGCGCTTATACTACTTTCTTTTCCTGCTATCACCGCTTGTAACTTTTTTGAAACATATGCGTTATTTCTTACCTTTTTTAACATTTCTTTCGCTAAATTTACAACTCTTTCGTCTAATAGTTTTGACCTTAATGCCATTTATACCTCGCTATTTCACTTACTCTAGTATGACTTTTTCCCCATTATTCTCTATCTGTTCTTTCTATAGCGGGAATTGGTATAAGATTGGTAAATGCACGGCATGTAAAGAATGTACCTGGTAGGAAGTCTGACGTTCAAGATTGCCAATGGCTCCAACAACTGCATAGCTAAGGACTGCTTTATGGATCGTTTAGGCCAGATAATCAGATGTGTGTATTGCGCAGTTACGTGCGGCAGCGCAGAAATCTCACTGAAAGTGCATCTACGCATATTCTACGTATGCAGAAGGCATTAATTCAAATGAATATACAATTACACAAGGTTATTAGTCATATTACTGGGATAACTGGTATGAAAATCATTGAAGCTATAATTGAAGGCGAAAGAGATTCTGAAAAATTAGCAGAATTCAGGGACGTGCGAATGAAAAATGATCAGTCTACTATTGCAAAAGCGTTAGCTGGTGACTATAGAGAAGAACACTTATTCACGCTAAAGCAAGAATTTGAACTATATAATATTTATCAAGAAAAAATAGCAGAATGTGATAGAAATATTGAAGCCTATTATAAAACGTTTGAAACAAAGTCTTGTGAAAGCAAACAGCTAAGTAAGCAAAAGAATAAAAATAGCAAAAGTAAGCCAAGCTTTGCTTTGTATGAGGAACTGCACCGAATCACTGGTATGGATTTCACTAAAATTCCTGGATTTGATGTATTAAGTATACAAACCATAATTTCAGAAGTTGGTATAAACCACAGTAAATGGCCAACAGAAAAGCACTTTTCGTCGTGGTTGGGACTCAGTCCTGCTAATAAAGTTACAGGGGAAAAAGTGTTTAATACAAGAACACGTAAAGTCATTAACCGTGCTGCAAATGCTTTGCGAATAGCTGCTCATTCTGTAGGAAAGAGTAAAAGTGCGTTGGGTGCATACTACAGAAGATTGAAAAAACGACTGGGAGAACCAAAAGAAATAACAGCTACTGCAAGAAAAATGGCATGCATATTTTATAGTATGCTCAAATACGGACAGGAATATGTAGAAAAAGGAATGGAATACTATGAAACACGCTATAAAGATAGAATTGTAAAAAATTTGATCAAAAAAGCGAGGGAATTTGGCTACATATTAGTTCAACAAGAAGAGTTAGTTGAGTGAGTTTCTTAGGAGAAATGACTGTGAAGATACTCCTCTAATATTTGCTGCTGAAAAGGGTCATTTAGGTATAGTAAAGTGCCTGGTAGAGGCAAAAGCAGATGTTAATGAAAGAAGTAATGGTAGACGCTTTGAAGAAACAACTGCTCTAATATCAGCTATATATAAGGTTCATTTGGATGTAGTAAAGTATCTAGTAAAAGAAGGAAATACAGATGTTAATACGCAAGATAGAAAAGGAAACACTCCTCTAATGCTAGCTGCTCAGAGAGGTGATTTAGGTATAGTAAAGTGCCTGGTAGAAGCAAAAGCAGATGCTAACACAAAAAACTACTATGGAGCAACTGCTCTAACACGTACTACTCAAGATGTAAGAAAGTACTTGAAAAATCATGTACGAAAAATTAATGAAATAGAACTTCGGAAGGAGCGTGTCTGCATTAGCGTTTGTGGTGCAGTAGGTTTTATTACAGGTTTTGCGGTAGCATATAATACACAAGCAGCTATTGCAACGTGTGCAACATCAGCTGTTACTGGTTTATTATTGGGTGCAGTAGTTGGTTATTTAGCTATAAAAGTAAAAAGAGAAAAACGTGAAGATCCAGATATAGCTGTAGTTACTGCACTTAAAAATATCCTTACTATTCAATGGAGTACCTGGCCTACAGTATGCTAAGGACGAGAAGCTCGGATTTAAATAACAATAAAAAAGTATTTGAAAAGATATAGCTCTTTTGAGATACTGCTTTGTTTTTAAATAGGATTTTTATCTTTAAAATAGTATTTTACCTTTTTGGGTGATGTGGAAATTCTTGAATTTTATAGAATTTTGTTTAATATTGATGCATGAGTCAGTTTTACAAAAAAACATAAACACAAAAGAGATGATTGAACTTAAAAGCCAAGAAATTTGTCCAAATGGAAATAAGAAAAATTTGATTATTTTTTTTCATGGTTGGGGTTCAAGTGGCGATAATTTCGCTCACCTTGCTAAAGTTATGAGCAAATTTTTACCCGATTCATGTTTTGTGGTACCGAATGCTCCGTTTGAGAGGGAAATAGGTGATGGTTATCAGTGGTTTAGTTTAGAGGATCGTAGTGAAGAAGCACTATATAATGGAGTGAAAAATGCTGCATCAATTGTAAATCATTTTATTGATACAAAATTAAAGGAGCTTAATTTAAAAGATACTCAGCTTTCTTTAGTTGGATTTTCTCAAGGGGCAATGCTTGCAATACATGTGGCTCTTACCCGGCTTCAGTCTTGTGCGTCAGTTGTTGCGTATTCTGGTAGATTTCTTTCGCCTTCAAAAACTGCACCGGAGATCAAATCAAAACCTAACATATGTATTATTCATGGTGACGCTGATGATGTGGTACCTTTTTCTTCCCTTGATTTAGCGGTTAAAGCTCTGAAAGAAAATGGAGTAAACGCTCAAGGATACCCAATTCATGGATTAGGCCATATTATTAATGAAGAAGGAATAAGGTTAGGGGTTGAGTTTATCAAGAAGAATTTTGGAAATTAATTTCCATGCACTTGTTTTGCTTTGGTTACGGATATGTAGCTAAATTTCTATCGAAAAAATTGCTAAATTTAGGCTGGAAAGTTAACGGTACATCAAGAAATAAAGATATACAACTTTTTGATTATGAAAAGGTTGATCAAGATCTGCTTAAAAGCGTAACGCATGTTTTAGTTTCTATTCCTCCAGACGGAGATGATGTTATGGAGAGATACGGTCATTGTCTGGAGAATATTAAATGGCTTGGTTATCTGTCTGCAACTAATGTTTATGGTGACCACTGTGGTAATTGGGTGAATGAGGAATCTGAAACAAAGCCTATAGAAATTAGAGGAGAAAAGCGCCTTGAGTCTGAAAAGAAGTGGCTAAGTAGCAAATTGCCTGTACATATTTTTCGTTTGGCTGGGATATATGGTCCTGGTAGAAATGCGCTAATTGACCTGCAGCTTGGCAAAGCAAGAAATGTGAAAAAAATTTTTTCTCGTGTTCATGTTGAAGATATATCGAATATTTTATTTTCTTCCATGCAAAATATAAAGCCTTATGAGATATACAATTGTGCAGATGATTTACCTGCTACGCAATCTGAAGTGGTCACGTATGCAGCCGAGCTTCTCAATATTAGCCCTCCAGAGCCAGTTGAGATTTCTTCCGTACCAAATTACGCACGGGGTTTTTATTTAGGGTCAAAAAAAGTAAGCAATAATAAAATTAAAAAAGACCTTGGTGTCTCTCTAGTTTATCCTGATTACAAGGTGGGTTTAAAGAGTTTGTATATATTAGAATAGAGAAAATAGATTGCCAGATGCAAAAATTTTTCTTGAATGTTCCTTGTTTTGATGTAGTACCACTAGGCATACTATTATATAGAGGTAAATATGTTCAGCAATCAATCTCTCCCGGTTGAAAATATTCTATTACATCAAGCCGCTTATAATGGTAACATAAATGAAGTTAGGTTATTACTTAATGTAAAAACTGATATCAATATCAAGGATAAAAAAGGATTTACAGCCTTGCATTTTGCTGTTTATTCAGGACATTTAGACGTAGTAAAGTTACTAATCAGTAAAGAAGCTAATATTCATGCAAGAACTACTAAAGGCAGTACAGTTTTACACTTTGCTGTTGTAGCTAAAAGCAAAGCTATAGTAGAGGAGTTAATTAAAGCGGGAGCTGATCCCAATATAAAAGACTGTACTGATGGTAAGACACCTTTACATATTGCTGCTCAAAATGGACTTGTAGAAGTTGTAAAGGTGTTACTTAATACTCAAGAAATTGAGATTGATGCTAAAGACAATGAATTTGGTATAACAGCTCTGTACTTAGCCTCTCACAACGGACATACTGAAATAGTTGAACTATTAATTAGCACAAAAAATGCTGATGTTAACATAGTAGATAAAAAAATAATGTCACACCCTTGTATCTAGCTGCTCAGAATGGGCATGAAGCAGTAGTCAAGTTGCTTCTTGATAATGGTCCTAAGGTCAATGGCTGTAATGTCGATAGAGATCCTTTAAGTGTAGCTATCAAGAATGGCCATAAGAAAATAGTTGAGTTATTACTTAGTATAGAAGGAATAAATGTCAATATTGGCGATAAGATTGGCAATACACCTCTACATATAGCAGCTATAACAGGCCGCAAAGAAATAGCAAGATTACTATTAGCAAAAGGAGCTGATGCTAATATTAAAAACCTTTCAGGAGATACTCCTTTACAAATAGCTGAGATAATTGAAAACTCTACAGTTTTTATGCTTGAAAAGGATACAAATTCAGTACTTCTTGTGAAAAAAGGAGTTAAGGAGCTTTTGTCACAACATGTGAAGAACAACAAACCTAGCTCATCAGTAGATAAAATTGACGTATCTGTTCAGCAGAGTAGCAAAATAAGATAGATGAGAAAACTATAGTATTTCCCAAAGCAAATGATAAAGGTATAACAAAGTATTTGAGTTATAATGGCATATAGTGTGGATTTAAGGGAAAAGGCAGTATTGATGATAGAAAAAGGGAAGACAAAGGTTGAGATAGCAGAGCTCATGGAGATAGGAATAGCAACTCTGTACCGCTGGTTAAAAAAGAAAGCTGATGGTGAAAGCTTAAAGCCATCTAAAAACGGTAGCTTTATTCGAAAAATAGACCCAAAAATACTCGAAGAATATGTTACAAAGAATCCAGATCATACTCTGGCAGAGATGAAACAAAATCTTGGATTTGGAATAAATTCAATTTGGTATAGACTAAAACAGCTAAAAATTACTTTAAAAAAGTCACACTATATCAAGAGCGCAATCAAGAAGATAGGCAGCAATTTATTGATAAAATCTCAAAATAGAACATTCCAGCATCTTATATATAGATGAAGCAGGAGTTGATAATAAGTTATACCGAGAATATGGACGTGCTCCAAGAGGAAAGAAAATTTATGCAGATATTCCAGGGAGAACTCGAGAGAGAATCAGTATAGTAGCCGGGTGGATTGGAATGAGATTTATTGCACCAATGACTTTCAAAGGTGGGTGTGAAAAAGAGGTATTCAATATATTGTTGGAGAAGATGTTATTACCTAAATTGCCACTTGGCACAACCATAGTTATGGATAATGCTACATTTCATAAGACCACTAAAACAAAATCATTAATAGAGTCTTTTGGCTTTCATGTGCTGTATCTTCCAACATATTCACCAGATTTGAATCCCATAGAACACTGTTGGCATACCATCAAAAGCCGCCTCAGACCTCTAATGTATAAATGTACAGACTTACAACTTTTGGTTGGTAATACCATAATGGAAATTTATCCATTCATTTTAGAAAATACTATAGCTAATCACTTCAATTTCAACTTTTTCTAAAGTATCACAATTATGCTTTTGAGTAGCACGTTCAAATCCTACTTTAGTTGTAATACCAAAATCCATTACTGACGGAACAAATAAGAAACATTACAAACTCGTTTAATAGTAGTACTGGAAATATTGACAATAAAATTACACAAAACATCTTCAAGTAAACCTATGGTATCGTAGATACTATTGCGTAAAGTATTGTATTTGATATATTGCCACAACCTTTCAACAGGATTCAGTTCCGGTGAATAAGGAGGCAAGTATATGATGGTAATGTTTTCCTGAATTTTCAAACTTTTTGATCTATGCCAACTTGCACAATCCATTACAAGAAAGGCTTCTTTCGTGCCTAAATCTTTCGACATCTGCTCCAGAAATATATTCATACAATCAGTGTTTACATATGGAGCAAGTAGGCTAATTTTCTTACCACTTCTTGGATTTACCGCACTTTAGATATAGAAATTTTGTCTACCAATTTTCATTTTAACCTGCGTTCTGACCCCTTTTTAAACCATCCGTGTCCGATTTTTGAATGAGTCCCAAATCGTGATTCATCAAAAAAAACACCTCCCTTTTAGGGTGGAAATTGACTATTTTATTGAAGTATCTTTTAAACTCTTCTTGCTTGTTTTTATCTTGTTTATGGTCCATTGGCCTCGGTGTTATGTAAGAAAATTTCATCCTTTGTATCTCACGGTGCACTGTTGATTTGCTGATGTTTAGGGCAAATTCCTCTGAGATTTTTATTTGTACTTCCTTAATAGTAATATTTGGATTTCTTTCTACCCATATTTCAATTTGCTCACGTTGATTTTTGTTTAATTTGCTTTTTCTTCTCCGCTGAAACGGGGCAAATAATTTTTCTACTCTACCAAATTTTAGATGCTTTATCCATTCAGTCAAAGCAGTCCTTGAAATTTTACATATTCTTGCCACAGCGCTTATACTACTTTCTTTTCCTGCTATCACCGCTTGTAACTTTTTTGAAACATATGCGTTATTTCTTACCTTTTTTTAACATTTCTTTCGCTAAATTTACAACTCTTTCGTCTAATAGTTTTGACCTTAATGCCATTTATACCTCGCTATTTCACTTACTCTAGTATGACTTTTTCCCCATTATTCTCTATCTGTTCTTTCTATAGCGGGAATTGGTATAAACATCAGCAAATCAACAGTGCACCGTGAGATACAAAGGATGAAATTTTCTTACATAACACCGAGGCCAATGCACCATAAACAAGATAAAAACAAGCAAGAAGAGTTTAAAAGATACTTCAATAAAATAGTCAATTTCCACCCTAAAAGGGAGGTGTTTTTTTTTGATGAATCACGATTTGGGACTCATTCAAAAATCGGACACGGATGGTTTAAAAAAGGGGTCAGAACGCAGGTTAAAATGAAAATTGGTAGACAAAATTTCTATATCTAAAGTGCGGTAAATCCAAGAAGTGGTAAGAAAATTAGCCTACTTGCTCCATATGTAAACACTGATTGTATGAATATATTTCTGGAGCAGATGTCGAAAGATTTAGGCACGAAAGAAGCCTTTCTTGTAATGGATTGTGCAAGTTGGCATAGATCAAAAAGTTTGAAAATTCAGGAAAACATTACCATCATATACTTGCCTCCTTATTCACCGGAACTGAATCCTGTTGAAAGGTTGTGGCAATATATCAAATACAATACTTTACGCAATAGTATCTACGATACCATAGGTTTACTTGAAGATGTTTTGTGTAATTTTATTGTCATACCAATAATCGTTATTGGCAAGACAAATGAGGTAGGTTATAAATTTGCTTAACTCCCTAATTATAGGCAAAAAGAGCTCCTTTTCATGTGTTTTATTACTAATGGGAATTGGTATCAATATTTCCAGTACTACTATTAAACGAGTTTGTAATGTTTCTTATTTGTTCCGTCAGTAATGGTTTTGGTCTTATGAAATGTAGCATTATCCATAACTATGGTTGTGCCAAGTGGCAATTTAGGTAATAACATCTTCTCCAACAATATATTGAATACCTCTTTTTCACACCCACCTTTGAAAGTCATTGGTGCAATAAATCTCATTCCAATCCACCCGGCTACTATACTGATTCTCTCTCGAGTTCTCCCTGGAATATCTGCATAAATTTTCTTTCCTCTTGGAGCACGTCCATATTCTCGGTATAACTTATTATCAACTCCTGCTTCATCTATATATAAGATGCTGGAATGTTCTATTTTTGAGATTTTATCAATAAATTGCTGCCTATCTTCTTGATTGCGCTCTTGATATAGTGTGACTTTTTTAATGTAATTTTTAGCTGTTTTAGTCTATACCAAATTGAATTTATTCCAAATCCAAGATTTTGTTTCATCTCTGCCAGAGTATGATCTGGATTCTTTGTAACATATTCTTCGAGTATTTTTGGGTCTATTTTTCGAATAAAGCTACCGTTTTTAGATGGCTTTAAGCTTTCACCAGCAGCTTTCTTTTTTAACCAGCGGTACAGAGTTGCTATTCCTATCTCCATGAGCTCTGCTATCTCAACCTTTGTCTTCCCTTTTTCTATCATCAATACTGCCTTTTCCCTTAAATCCACACTATATGCCATTATAACTCAAATACTTTATTATACCTTTATCATTTGCTTTGGGAAATACTATAGAAAGAAATGGGTGTCACGCACTGGGATGACATTATGGGAACTGAGATACAAGAAAAGAAACACTGGTTTGACATGCATCTGAACAGATACTCTCAGTGATGTAAATTCAACTTTACCCCATTTGCAACCATCAGGGTCCTTTGACTATAATCCTAACAATTCTTTTCTAATTTCTTCTTTAATTGTATCAATAATCTTTTTATCAAGTTTATTTATTAAGGAATCATCAATACCTGTGATGTCATCTGGATTTTGTATCATTTTTTCAATAGCATCATCTATTTTTTTTACTCTTTCTTTATTAATTTCATCAAATATAGGTTTAATTTTCACATAACCAGGAGCGCCCTTGCTGTAATTTTTGCTGCTTTCGTTGATGCAACCGCCAGCACCATATGTTTTATTCACGTAGTTTTTACTACATTTTGTTACATCTTTATACCCAATCTCACCATTTTCTATATATGCTATTTTATTATCTTTACTAGAGTTTAGCTTGTCCCCTTTCTTAATTTCTTCTTTTAATTTTAAACTTTGTTCATGAATTATTGTATCTTTGTAATCCCTTCCCCCATAGGTTCTGTATGTACCTCCGCCTGCAACAGTAATTAAATCTTTACAAATTGTTTCTGAAGAGTCTCTGCACATTTTTATTAAAGTTGGTCCCCCATCCTTGTTAGATTCATCATCTTCTTGTCCACCACCTCCTTCTGTCACTTTTGCTTTAATATAGGGATAACTAGGGTTGACTCTCAGTTTAGCTTTAATGTAATCACCTGGCATTCCTAGTCTACTTACAGTAGAACGAGCTTTATCAGCTATATGACCAGCTTCACCACCTCCCCATGCTTCTATTTCAACGTAATCATACATTGACAGATCATCTGTATAGCCATCTCCAAGCTCATAAAGTTTTTGATCCCTGTCTTCAATAATCTTCTTCTTATGTTTCAATTGTGCTATTATTATTTCACGCAATCTCTTTTTTAAACCATCTAAATCGAATCTGCATAATTTATCAGCAAAAAAGACTTCTGTTCTATTTGCTTTAATCGGTTGATTTTTTAATTGTGTGCACTTTTCTATTTCACCTTTCTCGTTTTTTACTGTTTTACCATCCTTATCCTTGCAATCCACTTCCTCATATCTTAAGTAAAATAGTTTATCATTCTTATCTACATACTGTGTTGAGCGACTACATACTCCATCAAAGCAGAGGCAACCATCATCACCGTGATTACAGTTTTTTTCTTCATACTTTCCATCTGTTAACTCATATACTATTTTGCATTTGTCACAATTTTGTTTTGTATCTACCTCTTTATCCTCTTTTGCCATGCAATTGTCTCTAGGCTTATTTTCTTCAGGAATAGAAATATATCCTTTCTTATTGAATATTATTTTATTCATTGCATCTTGTGGCTTTGCTAAAACATCAACTAATTCAATAATTCCCCCTTTTTTGCAAGGAAAATAATAAGATTGATTTGATTCTTTCGAGTAAACAGTATTGTGTTTAGCATAGCTTGCTCTCATTGACTTCAGTGATATTAGCTCACTTCCTTTTTCAAGAACGAATTCCTCCGGTTCTGGCTGCCAACCAGAAAGGCATAGCATTTTACTTTTAGGATTTTCTTTATATTTTATTTCTACTTTTGGATATCCTGAGCCATCTAGTTTGCACTTACCATTCTGAAGCTCTTTACATTCTGCTTCGATATCGGGAACATACCCATATTTTTCTAGAACTTCAAATTGCGAATTATTTTTTAATATACCTTCTATTACGCTATCGATGTCGCTTTTACTGTTACTGCTATCAGTTGTTTTTGCCACTATTGCTGGCTTTACTACTTTTAAAGGTAGATGGCCAACATATGTAGGAGAATTTTTATTAACATAAAAAGTACAGATGCCATTACTGTGAGTTCCACGTGCGTCATAAGTACAAACGTTCTCACTCATCTTCATTTTTACTTTTAGCGTATTTTCGCCTTTACCCTCATTAGGCTTTGGTATACTCACTTCTTCAATCTTTGGAGCAGGTGGCGCTGGGAAGCAGCGAGCAGGAAATTGTAATTTTCTTTCGGACTCTTCTTCCTCAGTACCATAGTATTCAGCGCAGAGCTGACCTTTTTTTCTATAGGTTTTGAGATAATGGATAGTATCTTTAATAGTAAATGGATAAATCGGAGTATTCTCACTATTTGAAAAACCGCGCGGAAAAGGTAGCTCCCTTCTTTCTTTCAGCTCACCAATAATGACTCCAACTCTTGGATGGAAATAATCATTTTCTTCATTTGTTATAGGAACAATTCTAACTTGTGGTGGTGACATCGCAAGTTGTTCACAAAATGGAGGTGGGCCAGGTGCAAGTGGTACAGGCACACATTGTACTTTGGTTTGATAGCAGGTATCGCAAACATTTTCCATATTCCCTGGACGGAAAATATTTTCCCCTGAAAATACTCTAGAGCCCCATGAAGAAATTCCTGACATACAAGCCCCCTTTTGACTACAAGCGCATATTTTAGGGGCATTAACAAATTTTACTTTTTCTTCATCATTAACACCATCTGCCCATTCCCATTCAAGGAGTTTCGCAATTCCTTCTTTGATTTCTTTACTGTTATCTGTCTTAATTGTTCCATCAGCTAACATTTTATCTCCTTCCCAATCGATAAAAGCTGCTGCAGAAACTCCAGCACCTGTGGCTTGTGTGCCATATATTTTGTGGCAAGATGTTCCGCTGGATAATATATAACAGTTGTCTTTCCCTTCGTAATTGCAGACCTTAATCTTTGGATCGAAGTAACCTTCTGGTCCCTGATTATTTACTGCTGTAACTTTAATAAATTGCAATAATTTTTTGTCAAAGTCTAAATCGCTCCACTTGCCTTTAAAAAAATTTGCAATACCTTTTCCTGTTTTATTTCCTACAACCTCAAGTTCAGTATTGCTCTTTACAAAATACGGACAATCAGCATATCCTTGATAAGAAAGACAAAATATCAAGGAGAATATCAATAAAAAATTAAGCTTTACATTTTTCATAGAACGCCGGTAACCACTTACTCACTTTTTCGCCTTTTTCCTTTATTGCTTCATACATATACTTTATAGTCTCTTTATTAGCTGAAAGTACATGTATTTCTTTCATATTCTTCAAATCTAGATTTAAAGTTACTAAACCTTTGTATTGCTTTATCAAAAATAAACCTTCCTGTGTTGGTGTTTGCAAAATGACATTCAGTTCCTCTTTCGACAGAGAAAATGCTTTCATGTATAACCTGTTTGCATTTATGTTCGGCATCAGGATTCTCGTATCGACATGCTTATCTAAATATTGAGTAAACTTGCTAGCAAATGCTAGGTTTAAGTTTTCAGTACTTAGAATTACTACAACATTTAACTTTGTCATTCTTTGCATCCAGTCGTCAAACTCTCCCTCTGTAGGAAAAATATTACTTATCTCCCATGCTTCATCCAAAACAAGTATTGCAGGTGAGCCATCACATTTTGCTTCGAAAGAGTATAAGAAATAGTAAAGTATCACGGACATACATTCTTTTTGCTTAGTGAGATTTGCAGTATTGAGGGATATAGTTTTTGTTCCCCAGTCAATATCTGACTCATCACCATCTTGGAATAAGTAAGCAAATTCACCTTCACCACACCATTTACTTATTTTGCCTCCAAGAAGTAAAAGCACTTCAGAAATTTGAGAAATAGATCGCGATTCTCTTGGTATAGCAAATATAGAATCTACAATTTTTTTTGTCTTTTCTTCTATGTCTACCAAACTTGCATCTGCAACCATCCTTTTGATCAATTCAACAAGCATATTGCGATTAGAAGCACTATCTTCAATGTTCAGTGGGTTAAATTTTAGACTTTTATCTTTATATTTTGGATCAATTATGTAATATTGCCCGCTTACTGCTTTAGTAAATATTATTGATTTTCCAGTATTATCCAATATAACAATCCTAGGGTTAAATTTTCTTGATTCCGAAAGTAAGAAATTGATCAGTGAGGTTCTACCTGAATTTGGAGCTCCAAGTATTGTGGTATGACCATTATTTTTCTTTCCATGAAAGTTAAAAAAGTAAGGACTGCCTTTTTTTGAAAAAAAAACTGTTACTGCTTCTTTCCATCTTCCTCCTTTTAACGTACCTGATGTAAAATCATGCAACATAGCAAAGCTGCAAGCATATTTTTCTAATATATTTTTTGGTTGTGTAACAAAAGCAAAGTTTCCAGGAAGCTGCGCCCAAAAATGATTTTCCATGTGCAGATCAGTTCTAAACATCATCAACCCGATTAACGACATTACAGAGGATAAATCGCTGATATTTTTAGCTAACCTATTCTTATCATCTGCAAAGATTGTAACAATAATTTTCTGTTGACAAAAATCCATAGCAGAAATTTTTTCAAGCTCTATTATTTCATTTATTCCTGAGTTTTGAAGTAAGGTATTGTCCTCACTGATTTGCAGTATATTAATTTGTTTTTTGAATTCTTTTACTGCTTTATTATTACTAGTAAATATTATTATTTCTGTGATGATAAGCTCAGAGTCAAGTTGCAAACACCTATCTATATTTTCTAAGGGGATTTCTCCATATTCCTTTATGCAAAAAATAGAACCAAACTTCTGTTGACCTTCAAACGATGTTTGAAATTTATTGAAACCAAAAGCTACTTTTAGGTTTTTCACATGCTGCGATAGATCCCTTTCACATATTGGATAATCTTTGTGCGTTAATGTAATAATGTAATGGAGAAATTCCATCATTTGAGAATATATTTTGCCTTCACTAGATCTAAGGCCCAGTTTTTTAGCTCCAAAAGGTTCTAAATCTTTTTGAATAAGGTCAGTTATTTTTTGTAATTCTTGATGATTTTTTTGTAAAAATAACTTGTGCCTATTCTTTATCCTGCCAAAAAAAAATGCATTATTAATATGTTTGCCAAAATCACTAAGTAACACCACAATGTATAACTCATTTATATACTGTAGTTTACTATCAACTAGTTTATTAAAACACGTTGAGTGTAGCTGATCGGAAAAGTCTGCAGTTTTATTCCACTGTAAGCTCAGTTTATTGCGCTTACGGACAGTGTGAATCCAAACTGTAAAATATAAACTCTGGATATTTTTTGATATACTTTTTCTAATTTCAGTTCTAAGATCACCATAGTTATCAACTGAAGAATAGTCTTCTAACTTGATTATTTTTAACAATTCCCCCTGTTTTGTTAGTATAGTTTCTTCATCGTAGTGGCAAGCATAAGGGATAAAATCTAAATTAATACTTTCTAGTAACGCTAAATTGTTCTTTTTTTCAGAATTAGAGCTAGTGGCCGGTACTTTTGGTTGCATACAACATTATGTGTATTCAATAAAAAGATAATTAAAAAAACATAAAAATACTATCTTAATTTTTATCTTTTTTTTCGCTGTCGGGCTGTAATTTTACATCTTTTGCAAAGTTGAATTTTTCTTTCAAGTAATCTGTTGCTTTTTCTGTACTCCCAAACATCATGATCAGTACACCAAACAGTATCATGAAGAAAATTAGACCTCTGAACACTACTGCAAGTATCACTGTAGCTATACATAACCCTATAATTGTCGAAGGATTCATATTTTCCATAGTATCTTTAACTGAAAATGAAGAAATAAGTTCTTTCAACGTTCCTGGTATATTTTTCAATTCATCACTTGCTTTGCTAGAACATGACATGAAGATAAAACTTAACAGGGCTACAATAGCAAAAACTCTACCCAATTGAATACGCATCAGCTAAATACCTTTAAGATACTCCTCAAATGTAACAATTTTTACATCAATAGGCAAGAACCGAATTCACTTACTCACCATAAGTAACTCATATTTAACTTTTATCACCGTGTTAGCTCTTTATTATCAACAAGAGGACTCACACTAATGGATGTCAATTTACTTGACAGAATATTTGAACAAAATTCAGCAGCAGCTGCCGTAGCAAACACTGCAGCCACCACAAACAGTCCTGCTCCTACTAATCCTGATGTCATTGCTCCTGCAAAAATGCACCCTATTGCTAAGAGAGCAGAACTTGTTACAAGTGCGACGTGAAGATTTTTGTTTTTACTATTATTTTCATAATTATTGGATTGCATTGTATCTTTTACCTTACTGCATGTCACTGAGATCACACAATGAGGCCCTTCTTCAGTCTTCTTATAATGTTTAGAAGGGGATCTTCTTCCGCTTGGGCCTTTGGGCCTTGTTTTGTTCGGATGTGCTAATTTTGTTTTTCCTTCATCTTCTAGTTGCAAACTATTATCTTCCTCAGCAGGGTTTAATTTTAAGTGTACACTTTCCTCAGATGAAATGCTTGTTACTGAAGTTAAGCTGTTCCTTCTGCTACTTGATGCCAAGCTAGATGAATTTATTCGACTATCTAAATCACTACTACTACTGAGTTTAGAAGTATTTGCACCACTTGGCACTTCTACAGCATTCACAGTTATATTAGGCTTTTCATTTTTTAAATCTTTACTATCAATCGAAAGATCAGATTGACTATTCAATTGTGATTTTGTGATCTTCTTTCTTGCTTGCGGTTGTTTTGATGTAAGAATTGTTGAAGCATCATAACTATCTAAACTTCTCAAGGAATTATATGTTCCAGAGATTCCTTTTCCACTTACACCCTTAGCTAAAGAATCCTTTTCCAGAGGATTAATACCTGAATTTTTGGGAATTTCAACTTCACCAGAAAGAATTTGTTTGTTAAATAGTTCCATAGTATTATTTTGTCTATTTGCTTGATTACTTCTAAGACTTTTCTGATTTTGAATAGTGCTACTAGAATGATCTTTGTCACTACTTTTATTAGTAATCCCTGTAATCTCTAAAATTATTTCTAATATTTTTTCTCTTCTTGTTGGTGATCTTTGTGATGATTTTTCTTCATTGTTAAGTACTGAAGATTTCATTAATTCCTCTGACTCTATCACTTTTGTTTTCAATGCTGGAAGGAAGTTGTCAATATAATATTTATAATATTCTTCTTGTTTTCTCAATGACTTTTCTAATTCAATTAATACGTTGGGATCAGCTCCTTTGTTAAACAACTCTATGCATTTTGCGATAGTTCCATCTCCCTTTTTTAGATTTTCATGATTATGTGTTTTTTTTGTGACCTTTTTGTATATAGCATTGTACAATTGTTGATTAATATCTTCACTCTTCTGATGTTTTGCAAAACGACTTAGCATAACATTTCTCCACACATAACAAAATGTATGAATACCTCTTTAGCGTTAATTTTACATTAAAAATGGGCAGTTATGCCTTATTGAGGATAATTATAGCAATTTGCTAACTATTTTCTTTGCTGATTGCTGATTTTACATTTCAACATAATTGCTTGCCTGTTGAACTAACATATCTATCACTTCTTTTACAGGCTTTTCTCTATCAACCATGCCAACACTTTGACCGGCCATTAAAGATCCTGTTTCAACATCTCCATCAATTACTGCCCTTCTTAAGGCTCCAGCCCAGAACTTTTCTATTTCAAGCTGCCCATTTTCTTTTGAGATTTCTCCATTTTGATATTTATCAATAATGTCTCTTTGATGCTCCATAAAATCGTCACTTGCTTTGTTGGCTATAGCTCTTACTGGAATTACAGGGAAATCAGCACTAATCTGCACAGAAGATACAGCATTACGCGCAGCTGATTTGATGAATGCTTCTTTAAAATTTTTGTGGGCAATTGACTCATTTGTGCAGACAAATAATGTACCTATTTGACAGCCACTTGCTCCCATTTCTAGATAGTTCACTATCATTTCGCCTCTTCCTATTCCACCTGCGACAAACACTGGTATTTGTTCATTTTTAAAATGAGGCAATATCTCTTGTGCGAGAACGGAAGTGCTAACTGGACCTATGTGCCCACCTGCTTCCATTCCTTCTATTATTAACGCATCTACTCCCATTTTTACTAACCTTTTCGCGAGGCTTAATGCTGGTGCAAAACACATAACTTCAATGCACGCACTCTTGATTTTTTCTATATTAGGCTTCGTTGGTAGTCCACCGGCAAGCACTATATGGCTTACTTTCGTTTCAATGCACACATCTATCAACTCACTCAACTTTGGGTGCATAGTAATTAGATTTACACCAAATGGTTTGTTAGTTAATTTCTGTGTCTCTATGATTTCTTTTTTCAGTAAGTCTGGAAACATTGCACCGCAAGCAATCACGCCAAATCCACCAGCATTTGAGATTGCTGAAACCAAATTTCTCTCTGAAACCCAGCTCATAGCGCCACCCATTATGGCAAACTCACTACCGAGAAAATTTGTTCCTTTTTTCCAGAGGGTACTTAACATATAACCTATATCATACGTTTAAAAATGTTTTGTTTATCTATAAATGTGTGTTTTAAAGCACCAATTATATGCAAGGCTATAAAGAGTATCATAAAATATGCAAGTATCGAGTGTAACTGATTAGCTGCACTAGCTAGATCTGCATTATGGTTAATTAATAAAGGGATATGAAAAAAATATTTGATCTCTTTGCTAGAAGCAGAAGACATGACATAACCAGATAGTGGCATTAGCACCATCAAAGCATATAAACCAAAGTGTATCGTTTTGCTCGCATTGATTACAAATCGAGAAAAATTGGCTGTTAATGGCGGAACATAAGTAAAGACGCGAAAAAATATACGTACTATAATTAATCCAAGAACGGTGATACCACAAGCCTTATGAACACCGTATATGCTGAATTTAATTTCACTGCTAATCGGCAAATTTTTCATGTATAGTCCAGAACAAAGCATGCCAATAATAAAAGCAGACATTAACCAATGAATGATCCTTAAACCCAAACTATATTTATTGTCTTTCATTAATTTTGATTACTCTAAAGTAGAATTTATATAGTAGAAAAACTATTTCTCAATCAAAATTATCTATACATAATTTCGCTGCCTTGATCAACATAAGTGCAATAATTGTATGTGACACATAAACATTGTCTATCAGATCATGAAGAAGTGGTGAAGTTTTTGAGAGTTTTTCTATTGTAACGATGAGTTATAGCTTGTACAAGAAGCCTATTGACTTTAAGCACATTTTACCCTATACAATTCCAATACCTCAAGCTACAAAAGCATGCCTGATCTAAAGACAATGATGCTAAATTTTGGTCCTCAGCACCCAGCTGCACATGGGGTGCTACGACTTGTTTTAGAGATGGATGGTGAAGTGATCGAGAGAGCAGACCCCCATATTGGGCTTTTGCACCGTGGCACTGAAAAATTGATAGAACATAAAACATATCTTCAAGCTCTGCCTTATTTTGACCGCCTTGATTATGTGTCGCCAATGTCACAAGAGCATGCATATTCGTTGTGTGTAGAGAAATTGTTGCAATGTGAAATTACAATTAGAGCAAAATATTTGCGTGTTTTGTTTTGTGAGCTGACAAGAATACTAAATCATTTACTAAATATCTCTTCTCAAGCACTTGATGTTGGGGCGATGACTCCTCTTTTATGGCTCTTTGAAGAGAGAGAAAAAATACTCGAGTTCTATGAAAGGGCCTCAGGTGCAAGATTTCACGCAGCTTATATAAGGCCAGGTGGACTTGCAGCAGATATCCCAGAAGGTTTGATTGAAGATATTGCAAAATTTATAGAGCAATTTCCAAAGTATATAGATGATGTTGATGAACTTTTAACGGAAAATAGGATATGGAAGCAACGCACTGTAGGAATTAGTGAAATATCAATAAAACAGGCGCTTGATTGGGGCTTTAGTGGACCAATGCTCCGTGCTGCTGGACTTGCTTGGGACTTGCGAAAAAGCCAGCCATATGAGATATATGATCATTTAGATTTTGATATACCTATCGGCCAAAATGGTGACTGTTATGATCGTTATTTAGTAAGAATGGCAGAGATTAGGCAGTCTGTTAGCTTGGTGAAGCAATGCATAGAGAAAATGCCTGAAGGGCCAATAAAAACTGAAGATAGAAAAATTTCTCCACCGCCAAGAGCAGAAATGAAAGAATCCATGGAGGCTATGATTCATCATTTTAAGCTTTATTCAGAAGGATATCATGTGCCAGAAGGTGAGGCTTATGTGGCTGTTGAAGCACCAAAAGGCGAGTTTGGAGTATATATAGTTTCAGATGGTACCAATAGACCTTATAGATGTCGAATAAGAGCACCTGGCTTTGCGCATTTACAGGCCTTAGATTTCATGGCAAAAGGACACATGCTTGCTGACATTGCAGCAATTATCGGTTCACTCGACATAGTCTTTGGTGAGATTGATAGGTAATTATTGTAAAATAGTAACTCAACTAATGGTCAATACATCCTCTATTAAAAACTGCACAAATTCATTGCCATTCCAGTAATTCATAGAGATTTTACCCAAAATGGCTTTAACATTACCCTGCATAATAGCAGAGCCAAGCTCAGTATTTGCACAGCGAAACGCAATAGCTTTGACCATAACATTATCGTCAGCAATAAAACATTTTATATGGTCAACTCCTATAACTTCCGGCTTTCTTATCTTTGCTCCTTGAATGATTAATCTCGGTTCAGGATTGCCAGCTCCAAATGGCTCTAAGCGCTGCAGTTGATTCCAAAGGGATAAGTTTATTGCTTTAGCTGTTACTATACCATCAGCTTTTATGATTTTGTCATTTGTAGAGTTTGCAAATCTTTCAGTAAAGAAATCATGTAGATCACTTATTTTATCTTCCTTAATCGAAAATCCTGCTGCCATACTGTGACCACCACCTTCAATGATTAGGTTGGTAAATTTTGCAGAAAGAACCGCAGCACCAATATCTACCCCAGAAATTGATCTGCAGCTTGCTTTTCCTATTCCATTATTTAAAGATATTACTATCGTTGGTAAGTGAAATTGCTCCTTTAGTCTTGATGCAATGATACCAATTATTCCCTGGTGCCAATTACCACTTACCATTATAAAATTTACACCTAAGTGGGCAAAATTTTCCGCTTGTGTTGTGGCTTCCAAAATAGCCTCATTTTCTAGCATTTTTCTTGCATTATTCAAATCTATTAGTTTTAGCGCGATTGAATGTGCATCATCATCATCGGTGGAAAGCAACCTTGCACCGAGCGATGCTTCTCCAATTCTTCCTCCGGCATTTATGCACGGTCCAATGCTAAACCCTAATCGTGAAACACTTGGTTTTTCAAGGATTCCCAAAGCGTCAAACAAAACACGTAAGCCAACATTTTTTCTTGCTGACATAACTTTTAATCCTTGTAAAACAAAAGCCCTATTTAGGCCTGTAATCTGCATAACATCGCAAACAGTTCCAAGAGCAACCAAATCCAGTAGATCAAATAAATCTGGTTCTTTTTTGTTGGTAAAAAATCCTTGCTCACGTAGGCTTCTATTAAGAGCAACAATTAGCAGAAATGACACTCCAACTGCTGCAAGATTAGTATAAGGAGAGCTCTCATCAAGGCGGTTGGGATTAACAACTGCTACAGCACTTGGTAATTTTTCTGTTCCAAGGTGATGGTCGACAACTATAATATCAAGTCCAAAGACTTTTGCATCTTCTATTGGTTGATATGCAAGCGTACCGCAATCAACAGAAATACATAAATCAATACCATTCTTTTTAAGTTGTAATAAAGCATCTGTGTTCAATCCATAGCCCTCATCAACACGATCTGGAATATAGATTATAGAGTGTGTCCCAATCGCTCTTAGGTACCTATTAATCAATGCTGATGACGTTGCACCATCAACATCGTAATCACCAAATATTGCAATATTCTCATTATTGTTTATTGCTTTTATTATGTGAGAAACAGCTTTATCCATATCAAGGAGGTGAAAGGGATCTGGTAATAGCGATCTGATTAGTGGGTGTAAGAAGTCATGTGCATTTTCTATGTTAACACCACGAGCAACTAATATTCTTGCTAATATTTCTGGCAACTCAAATCTCTGTATAAGAGTAAAAATCTCCCTTTGATCTGCTTCTTGTAACTTCCACAGTGCATTTGTTATGCTGCATTTTTCAATATCAAGTAGCATATTTTTTGTAAATAAAACTACTTTACCAGAACTTTTACGCTTGTTCTATAATTGTGTTAGACTTCTTTGTAACCTAAAGAAAGATATAGGAGAGTGTCACTCGAAAGGAATCACATTTATTTTGACAAAGAGCATCTGTAAAATCTGATACTTCTTCTTGCATAACATGCTCTTTAATTAGTATTATATCTATATTGGCATATAAGTGTGAATATTATATTAGTGTAATTACTTTTTGGTATACATGACAAATTTATGCCTGGAAACAGTTTTTGGTTACTCAAACCTTTTCTACCTTTATTTCATATTCTTTAAAGTATTTTTTGCACTTTCTTTATAAAAACCATAGGTACCAATCGGTTTTTAGCTTAAGAATAAAGGTTAAGTATCTGGAATTTTGGACATAAAATCCTCCTGAAAGATTAGAAAGAAAATGCAGCGCACATACAACAGAATTTGAACACGTGCTGAAGAAGATACACTACGTTTTTTTGAAAAATTGACTGAAAAGTCTGCAGACGAAGATAGATTTTTGAGCTCTTAAAATACCTCTACTGTTAGAGTAAGGAAAGCGAGAAGGTTTGTCAAGCAATCTTTATTGGCTGTTGTACTAGAATTCAGTTTTTCGTATAATTTGCTAGAATTTGTGTGAAGAATTTTAAATATGAAAGGCCTATATATTAAAACTTACGGCTGTCAGATGAACGTTTATGACTCCATTTTAATGGAGAATATAGTTAAGCCTTTAGGGTTCAACGTTGTTAGTGATGCAGAACAAGCTGATTTGGTGATATTAAATACTTGTCATATTAGAGAAAAGGCAGCAGAAAAGCTTTACTCAGAGCTTGGAAGAATCCATTCATCACAAAAAAATAAGGAAATGACCATAGTGGTGGCTGGATGTGTAGCGCAAGCAGAGGGAGAAGAAGTGTTCAGAAGGGCTCCTTTTGTTGATATTGTTGTTGGTCCGCAGAGTATTTCTGCTTTACCGGAGTTAATAGTCAAAGCAAGCAGAAGTAAAGGTCATGCAATAAATACTGATTTTCCAGAAGTTGCGAAGTTTGATAAATTGCCAGATGAATGCTATGGCAATAGCCAGGGTTCTTCTGCGTTTCTTGCCATACAAGAAGGTTGTGATAAATTTTGTACGTTTTGTGTGGTACCATATACACGCGGGGCTGAGTATTCACGACCAGTAAATGAAATATTCCGTGAAACATTGAAGTTAGTTGCAAATGGGGCAAGGGAAATCAATTTGCTCGGTCAAAATGTTAATGCTTATCATGGAGAGTGCGAAGGAGAGGTGTGGGATTTAGGAAAATTAATTAGTCACATTGCTAAAATTGAAAAGCTAGAAAGAATCCGCTACACAACTTCTCATCCAAGAGATATGCACGAATCTCTCTACTTGGTACATGCGGAGGAATCAAAACTCATGCCGTTTGTTCACCTACCTGTGCAGTCAGGTTCGAATAAAATATTGCGTGCAATGAATAGAAAACACACGGCAGAGGAATATTTGGGAATAATAGACAGATTGCGCAAATTGAAACCTGAAATTGAATTTTCTTCTGATTTTATCGTTGGCTTTCCTGGAGAAACTGAAAAAGATTTTGAAAAAACTATGAAATTAGTAGAAAAAATAAAATATGCTCAGGCTTATAGTTTTAAATATAGCCCAAGGCCAGGAACGCCAGGGGCGGAAAGAAAAGATCAAGTACCAGAAGAGGTTAAAACAGAGCGCCTTCTTCGTTTACAGAAATTAATTAGTGAACAACAACTTGAATTTAACCAGAGTATGATAGGCAAAACTGTATCTGTTCTATTCAGTGATAAAAAAGGTAAACACCAAAATCAAATTATTGGTAAAAGCCCATACATGCAATCAGTATGCGTTGATGATCCTGACGATAAATACAAAGATAAAATAGTAAGTGTAAGGATATTGGAAGCTCGGCAAAATAGTTTGTTGGGATGCGCTGCCTAATTAGAGAAAAGTGCTCCTATGCTCTCATGTAGAAGCACTTTGTGTGTTTTTATAAGTTTATAAGCTATCTAGATTTAATCCTTAAGGGACTACAACTCTCTGTTACTCAATCATATGAGACTTGATATAATAGATTTGCGGGATTTTTTTCTTTTCCCACTGATAGTGTACTTTTTCAACCTTTCCAGAATTATTATATTCATAAGAAAGCTATCTCCAAATAACGCTGCTTTTACTATTATTTTTGTTAGCATCGTGAAATTTCTGATAAGGCCAACTGTTATTGTCTTTATTCATCTTTAACTTAAGTAAATAAGTCTGATTTATTAATATGCTGTATAATAATGTCAATACCTATCAATGTTTATAGAAACAGAGTTTTTGGATTTGTAATTTTCCAGAAAGCTCTATATTCTTTGATTTTATCTAGTTAAAATGAATATGAAGTATTATCCTGATACAAGCAGCAGTCCTGATTTTTCATTGCTAGAAAAGGAAATCATAAAATTTTGGCAGGAAAATAAAATTTTTGAGCAGTCAGTCGAGAAACGTTCCAAGGATCATTGTTTTGTATTTTATGATGGTCCTCCGTTTGCAAATGGACTTCCGCATTACGGACACTTGCTTACTGGTTTTATAAAAGATGCATTTGCAAGATATCAAACTATGCTGCAAAAAAGGGTTGAACGCAGATTTGGTTGGGATTGCCATGGGCTACCGGCTGAGATGGGCGCGGAAAAGGAACTTAGAATATCTGGTAGAACTGAGATAGAGAAATTTGGCATTGAAAAATTTAATAATAATTGCCGTACTTCTGTGATGAAATTTTCATCAGAATGGGAGAAGTATGTAAATAGACAAGCAAGATGGGTAGATTTTCACAATGACTATAAGACTATGGATAAGTCATTCATGGAGTCGGTCATGTGGGCATTTAAGCAGCTTTATGATAAAGGTCTGTTGTATGAATCAATACGCGTTGTTCCCTATAGCTGGGCCTGCGAAACTCCACTCTCTAATTTTGAAACAAGGCTTGATAATGCATATAGAGAAAAAATTAGCAAAGCTGTAACTGTTGCTTTTGAACTTTTAGAAAATCCAAAGCAATTTAAACAAAAATGTAGATTACTTGCTTGGACTACAACGCCTTGGACGTTGCCGAGCAATCTTGCACTGGCAGTAGGGGAGGATATTGAGTATTGTATGGTGTTAGTAAATGGTGAAGTCTGCATCTTTGCTGAAAGTTATTTAGAGAAATTTGTCAGCCACTGTGAACAAAGCAATATTCAATATGAAAACTGTAATACAAAACTTAAAGCGAGTGATCTTGCAGGTCTTTCCTATAAACCACTGTTTGATTACTTTAAAGATACAAAAAATGCGTTCCGTGTTTTCATTGCTGATTATGTTACAGGAGAAGATGGTACTGGTGTTGTGCACACTGCTCCTGGATTTGGTGAAGAAGATTTTTACCTTTGCCAAAGCCATGATATTCGAGCTGTTTGTCCAGTTGATAACGCTGGAAAATTTACTACTGAAGTTTCAGATTTGGCAGGAGTTCATGTTTTTGATGCCAATGATACAGTAATCAAGAAATTAAAAAGGCAGGGGAGCTGGTTTAAAACTGAGCAATATATTCACAATTATCCACACTGCTGGAGAACTGACACTCCTTTAATCTACCGTACTATGCCTTCTTGGTATGTTGCCGTTACAAAATTCAAAAGCAGAATGGTAGAGCTAAATAAGAGAGTTAATTGGATACCAAACCACATTAGAGATGGTCAATTTGGAAAATGGCTTGAAGGAGCGCGCGACTGGTCTATTTCACGCAATCGATTCTGGGGTACTCCAATTCCTGTGTGGAAATCAGACGATGCAAAATATCCAAGAGTGGATGTGTATGGCTCAATAGCAGAACTAGAGCGAGACTTTAATGTTAAGATAGATGACTTGCACAGACCGTTTATCGATACTTTGACGAGACCAAATTCTGATGATCCAACAGGAAAATCAGTTATGCGTCGTGTGCCTGATGTGTTTGATTGTTGGTTTGAGTCTGGCTCGATGCCGTTCGCGCAAGTTCACTATCCGTTTGAAAATAAAGAATGGTTCGAGAAAAATTTCCCTGCGGATTTTATCACTGAATATATAGCACAAACAAGAGGATGGTTCTATACGCTTTTTGTGCTTTCCACTGCTTTATTTGACAGTGAGACATTTAAGAACTGCATATGCCACGGTGTGGTTCTTGATGTGAAAGGACAGAAATTATCCAAACGTCTGAATAATTATGCGGACCCAATGGAAGTGTTTGACAAATATGGTTCTGATGCGCTGCGTTTTCTTATGCTGTCTGGTTCCATTGTCTGCGGTGGTAATTTACTACTCGACAAAGAAGGAAATTTAGTGCGTGATGTTCTGAAAAACGTAATAAAACCTATTTGGAACAGTTATCACTTTTTTACTATGTATGCAAATGCAGATGGAATTAAAGCTGAGATTTGTAGGGATTATCAGAATACTATTGATTGCTACATGATTTCAAAATGTTTTGAAGCTGTGGAAGGTATGCGAGCTTCTATGAACAACTACAACTCTCAGGAAGCTTGCAAAATCTTGACAGATTTTTTTGAAGTGCTAAATAATTGGTATATTCGTCGCAGTCGCGAGCGTTTTTGGAAAAGTGACTTAGATCAAGATAAAACAGACGCTTATAATGTTCTGTACACAGTTTTTTATTACATACTACGGGCTGCAGCTCCTTTGTTGCCACTTATAACAGAGACTATATGGCAGGGGCTGAAGTATAAAGAAACATCTGTTCATTTGGCTGATTTTCCACAATTAGATAGATATAATAGTGAACTCATTGCGAAGATGGATTTGGTAAGGGAAATATGTAATGCTGCACTCTCTATTAGAAACATGTTTAACATACGTATAAGGCAGCCACTTGGTAGCATGACTATTTATCATAAGTCTTCCTGCAATTTTCTTGAAGATGAATATCAAGAGATGGTAAGAGATGAGGTGAATGTAAAAGAACTAGAAATAGTAAGTGAATTGAAAGAGGTTGCATCACTAGAGTTAAAATTAAATTTTCCTGTGCTTGGAAGAAAAGTTCCAGACAAAATCAAGAAACTAGTTCAATACGTTAAGGAAGGAAAGTGGAAGCAAGTTGAAAACGAACAGATATTTTTGGGAGATGAAACAGAGAGCTATACTATGGAAAAAGGTGAATATGAACTATTATTAAAAGCAAACAGTGAATATTCTGCTGTGTTTGATAATAACAAAGGAGTTGTTATTCTAAATACTGAATTAAATAATGAACTAATTCTAGAAGGGCTGGCAAGAGATATTGTGAGGCTTATTCAAGAAACTAGAAAACAGGCTGATTTTTATATATCAGATAGAATCAGAGTAATAATCAAAGCAGAAGATGAGAAAATTAAGGAAGCAATAAATACATGGGTTGAATATATAAAAGATCAGACCCTTGCCTTATCTTTGGACACTAATAAAGAGATCGAGGCCGATTTCTATTCTAAGGAATACCGAGGTTTGACAGTTGGTATTAAGTTAATAAAGTTGCAAAGTTAGTAATGTTTATGCTATACTTAAATTGCTTTAAGTAGGATGGTGATATGAATCAAGTTGTTGCAGATGGTCATAGAGAAGTTATTGATTTAAATAACAATAGTGATGGTTTAGGTAAAGTAGAATCTATTTCCAATGTTGCTTTGGAAGAGGAAGAAGAGTTTTTTGATGCTATGGAAGATGTTTCTAATGTCGAAGAAGGGAATGATTTAGGTCTTCCTAATTCAGAAGAGGAAGAAGAGTTTTTTGATGCTGTAAGTAAGCAGGATTGGTTAATTAAACAAATAGCTGCTTTTAATGTTCCCCTCAGTATATTTCATTATAAAGATTATAATTCTGACTTTTTTACCTCCTGGTATGATATGTCAAGCGAAATATTGAAAGAGATAAACAGAGCTTGCCCAGAGAAGAAAATATTAAATTTAGCTCTGTCAGTTTTAATGCTCCCTTATATTGCTTTTACTGCACTGGGGTTAGTCATATACAGTAGATTTAAAGCAAATAGCAAGACACAAGAAGGTGTAGTGGAAGATAAGACAAAAAAGAGTGAAACAGGTGTGCCAAAAAGATTGGCATATGGCGCTCTTGCTGCAATGGCAATTTTTGTTAATGTGACTGTGCTTGTAGCCTTAATCGTTCCTGCAACATTTGCTTTGGCTACTTTTTATCTTTTAAATAGAGAGTTATCTCACTCTTTAGTTGCTGCTCTTAGAATAAGTATGGGGCAGTATTATAATAAGCACCAAAATATAGAGGTATCTTTTCATGAAATGGAGGTTTATGAGTCAAGCATTGCATATGATATGAAAATAAAGTTTCCACCGCAATTTAAACAACTACTTAAGGATTTATACAAAAATAAAGATGACAGTTGGGTTGATATTAGACGGGATCTAGAAAGAAATACCATACTGAAATTATCAGCTAATATCAATTTAAAAAATGGTCTTCAGCCCTTGCGTAATGAGATCGGAAGTGTAATTGTAACTTTGATTCAAGAATGCGCAAGAACTATGGAAGAGCTGGTTAATCTAGAAAAGAAAGATATTACACATGATAAACTGAAGGAATTATTGAGTAAATTCAGGCTGAAAGTGGTGAGTAGCATAGATTCTAAGTTGACAACTCATTTAATAGAAAATGCTTATCAAGTTGCTTTTATACAAGTAATTAAGTTTCAGCAAAATAGACGGGGAGAAGATTTTTCACTGGAAGATGAGCTAAAAAATACTTTAGTGAAACAGAAATTAGAAAGTCAAGGTAAGGAATTACCAAATGAGAAAGAAGTGATAATCAAAGATTTGAAAGAACTAAAAATAAAGGAGTCCCTTATGAAAGTAGGTGATATAGATGATATAAGTGATGATGCACTTCCTGTATTTAAAGCAGAATGGGAACGTCTTATACAAGAAGGGAAAATAGCTAAAAAAACAATAATTGATGTTTATAAAGATACAGATTCTGGAAAAACAGAGGAAGCTCTAAATGATGCTAAAAAAAGAATTGAAGATTTAAAAAAACAAGGACAGGAAAGATATACTGGGATACATGAAACATTGAAAGCAATATATGATGAAGGAAAAAATAACTTAACAGATGATGATTTAAAAAGGAAATTAGAAGGTCTTTTTAAGTTCGAGTATGATGATCAAGAAGTTGAGCGAAGGCTAGTAAAATCAGTAATGAGAAAAGCAAAGGGTGAGTTAAGCCTGTTAGGAATACTAAGCTTAATAGACCAGTTTCGAAGTTTAGAAGAGGAGATAAAAGGTCCTTTTAGCAAGAAAAGTTTAGAAGAAGCTTCAGGTAAAGTGAATGATTTTATAGCAAAGATGTATTTAGAAATAACGAAATGTAAAATGCAAAATTTATTTAAAGGTCAAGCAAAGGATATAGAGAATTCATGTGAGCTGTTAGAGGAAAAGGAGACGTATTTAGTACAGAGGATTAATGTGCAACGAGTGAAAATTGCAGAATGCTTAGAGCAACGTATATTATCGTTAAAGGAAGAAATAGAAGAAAATGAGAATTTAAATAAGTACTTAGAAAATGAGCGAAAGAGAAAAGGAGAAAATCATCCAAGTACAAAATTAATAGAGAGGCACTTAGAAAATAACAAAGAAATTCTAAAAGTACTAGAACAATTAGAATTAGAAAAAGAAGGATTATTGATAAATAGAAAAACAATAAATGATTATAGAGAAGAACTAGAATCTCGTGAAAAGATAAAGTTTGCAACAATAGATGATAATTTACTAAAGGAATTCGAGCGTAAGACTTTTAGTCAGGAAGCAGTTAAAGAATTATTAGAGAAAGCAGAACTTGAGTACTATTTGGCAGAAAAGTGCATAAAAAGTCCTGTAATTAAAACAAAAGATAACATCAAACACTCTTGTCAAGATTTACTGTCTCCTTTAATAAACAGATTGGTGGAAAATATAGTAAATAATGTACCAAAAAGCGATAAGAGTTCATGGCTCCAGCCTATGAAAGCTGTTAAGACAGGTTTGGGATATATTAAAACAGGTCTTGCTGTTGCAATGCATGGGGATAAGAGCGTAGAGGGAAAAGCGTTGAGTGTGGCGCATGATACTCATAAGGAAGTAGAGACATTTCTTCAATGTCTCAAGTCAAGTTATGAAGAATTTGGAGCTTTGTTGGGCAATGTATTTTCTGATGATGGAACGACATTTAAAAATGATATATGGCCTAAAGTAGAAGAGCATTTGCATGGAATGTGGGATAGGTTTTTCAAGGATATTGAATTCAAGATAGGGAATAAATTGGATGGAGTAAACGTGACACAGCAAAATCAGGAAACGGCGATTACGGCTTAATAATGAGCTCTCAAAGTTCCTTCAATATTTTCACACACTAAGTTGACTATCATATTTGATTCTTTTTGGATTTCCTCTTCAGTTAAAGTGTGAGTTGGAGAGCAGAAAGTAACTGAAAATGCTATAGACATCTTATTCGATTCTATATTGTTTCCATGATATACATCAAATATCAAAACTTCTGTGATGAGCTCTGAGCTTTTTTTCACCATATTGATTATACTGCCTGCTGCTACATCTTTATTTACAATAAATGCAAAGTCGCGTTTTACACTTTGATATTTATAATCGATAAATTTTTTTCTACTTATAGGTAAATTTTCGATATTTTCTAATATCAACTCAAAGCCTACAATTTTTTGTTTGATGTTAAAAAAATCCAATATACTCGGATGCAATTCTCCAAAATAACCAACTATTTTACTTCTAAAAGATAAGGAGCCTGATTTTCCTGGGTGATAATATTCTTTTTCTGCTCTCTCTATTGCTAAATTATCACAATTGACATTAAAAAGTTCCAAAGCTGTTATGAGGTCAGCCTTTGCGTCAAAAATATCTATTTTTCTATCAGTGTTATAGTGGTTTTTCGGCGAATTATTTCCTGATCTAATTCCACTTAAAACGTACTTAGACTGAGCCTCACCATTATAAATTGGTCCAATTTCAAAAATTGCGAGATCAGATATCCCGTGAGCAATATTATCTGCAGTGACTTGCAATAAATTTGGTATGACACTTGGCCTCATTATATTGAAGTTATTATTAAATGGATTATCGATAATGAATAACTTATTCAAGTAACCAAACTTTTCAGCTATTGATTCACTCATAAAAGACCAAGTTATCACTTCATGAAATCCTCTGCTTGTCATTAAAATGCGCAAATCATCTTGTGTCTCTTCTTCTACTGTAACGTCTTCTGCTAGTTGCTCTTCCTTTATTTTATCATAGTCGTATATTCTTACTACCTCTTCAACTAAGTCAGCAGGTATGGTTACGTCCGGTCTCCAGCTTGGTACTTGTATATTCCAATTACCTTCGGTTTTTTTATCGATACTAAACCCTAGCTTTGTTAAAATATCGAATACCTCATTAGGTGATGCAGATACACTTCCAAGTTTGTTTGCATCTTGATGATCAAAATTTATCTTGGTATCAGCCTTATTCAAATTGCCAGCAGACACTATGCTTGACACTTCTCCGCCACATAAATCCAAAATCATTTTGGCTGCAAGATTGATTCCATCAATGGTAAATTCAGGGTCAATTGAACGTGCAAATCTGTAACTTGAGTCTGTGGAGATGCCTAGCTGCCTTGAAGATTTAGTGATGGAGATGGGGTCAAACCAAGCAGACTCTAAAAAGATATCAGTAGTTTCAAGTGTACATTCGCTATACTTGCTGCCCATAATTCCAGCAATTCCATGAACATTTTTATCATCAGAAATAACTCTTATTTCTTTATTTAATGAATATTCTTTACCATTTAAACCAATAAATTTTTCTCCATCATTTGCTTTGCATACTATGAGCTCACCTTCTATTTTCTTTGCATCATATGCGTGCATTGGGCGGCCAAAAGATATCATGATGTAATTAGTAATATCAACTATTACAGAAATGGAGCGCATTCCTATCGATTCCAATTTATCTTTTAACCATTTTGGGCTTTCTTTATTTTTTACATTGGTGATGTATATTCCACTAATAAAGCTCTCCCCGTCAGTAACTTTGACGTTTACTGGTGAATTTATAGAGCAGGCAAGTTGTGGAATGTTTGAAGCCTTTAACGTTCCAATTCCAGTTGCTGCTAAATCTCGAGCTATTCCATATACTCCTAAGCAATCTCCACGGTTTGGAGTGATGTTTATGTCAATTACAGGATCGCAATTGAAAAATTTATCTCCTGTTTTATAATCATCAGAAAGCTCGATTATTCCTTCACTTTCATCTTGAGTCAGCGAAAGCTCAGAGGCAGAGCAGAGCATCCCTTCACTTAGCACTCCTCTTATTTTTGTAGGCTTAATTGTAAAGTTGCTTTCTGGCAATGTGCTACCAAGAGATGCAAGTACAGTCTTCATGCCTTCTTTAACATTTTTTGCTCCGCAGACTATCTGCAGAACTTTACTTCCATCATTTACTCTACATAATTTTAATTTATCAGCATTTGGATGAGGTGCGAATTCTAATACTTCTGCAACAACAAACCCGGCCAATCTGGAATTGTCGATCACATTCTCTACTTCCAACCCTATGTGAGTTAATTTATCAGTAATTTCCTCTAAACTAGCATTGGTTTCTAAGTACTCTAATAACCAAGATAATGTGAATTTCATCTATCTAACAAGAAACAAAAATTCATAGTAATGTAAAATGTGATGTTTTTAAAGTTTGTTGTAATAAGTGGCTTCTATATTGCAAGAATCGAACAGAAAAATCTGTCAAATCAGAAAGAAACACACAAATTTAAGTTTTTAGTAATTTTCAAGTATAGTTGTAGAGGGAGCGCCTCTGCAGTTATGATCGACATTTTCAATGGTGCCTAAGTGCCCGTATGCAAGCATGGTCTTGGAAGGAACGGTCAAATCATTGATGGAGTCATTTAGACTACCTCGGTTAGGAGATTGTACTATCAACCGTTCCAAGCTGAAGCGTTTCCCTGTAACAAATTATATGTAGGAGTTAGCATGAAAAAAGCAAAAAGTAAATTAGAAATAGTGAATCCTAATGCAGCAGGAATAGACATTGGTTCAGCTGTACACAATGTGTGTGTACCTGAAGGAGGAGATGAGCAACGCGTTCAGAAATTTGGTTGCTTTACTGAAGACCTTCATAACTTAGCACAGTGGTTGAAAAAGTGTAAAGTTACAACAGTAGCTATGGAATCAACAGGAGTATACTGGATTACTTTATTTCAAATACTTGAGTCATATAAATTCGAGGTAAGATTGGTAAATGCACGGCATGTAAAGAATGTACCTGGTAGGAAGTCTGACGTTCAAGATTGCCAATGGCTCCAACAACTGCATAGCTAAGGACTGCTTTATGGATCGTTTAGGCCAGATAATCAGATGTGTGTATTGCGCAGTTACGTGCGGCAGCGCAGAAATCTCACTGAAAGTGCATCTACGCATATTCTACGTATGCAGAAGGCATTAATTCAAATGAATATACAATTACACAAGGTTATTAGTCATATTACTGGGATAACTGGTATGAAAATCATTGAAGCTATAATTGAAGGCGAAAGAGATTCTGAAAAATTAGCAGAATTCAGGGACGTGCGAATGAAAAATGATCAGTCTACTATTGCAAAAGCGTTAGCTGGTGACTATAGAGAAGAACACTTATTCACGCTAAAGCAAGAATTTGAACTATATAATATTTATCAAGAAAAAATAGCAGAATGTGATAGAAATATTGAAGCCTATTATAAAACGTTTGAAACAAAGTCTTGTGAAAGCAAACAGCTAAGTAAGCAAAAGAATAAAAATAGCAAAAGTAAGCCAAGCTTTGCTTTGTATGAGGAACTGCACCGAATCACTGGTATGGATTTCACTAAAATTCCTGGATTTGATGTATTAAGTATACAAACCATAATTTCAGAAGTTGGTATAAACCACAGTAAATGGCCAACAGAAAAGCACTTTTCGTCGTGGTTGGGACTCAGTCCTGCTAATAAAGTTACAGGGGAAAAAGTGTTTAATACAAGAACACGTAAAGTCATTAACCGTGCTGCAAATGCTTTGCGAATAGCTGCTCATTCTGTAGGAAAGAGTAAAAGTGCGTTGGGTGCATACTACAGAAGATTGAAAAAACGACTGGGAGAACCAAAAGAAATAACAGCTACTGCAAGAAAAATGGCATGCATATTTTATAGTATGCTCAAATACGGACAGGAATATGTAGAAAAAGGAATGGAATACTATGAAACACGCTATAAAGATAGAATTGTAAAAAATTTGATCAAAAAAGCGAGGGAATTTGGCTACATATTAGTTCAACAAGAAGAGTTAGTTGAGTGAGTTTCTTAGGAGAAACAACAGAGAAGCCTACTCTTTCTACAAAGAAAGAATTTTCTTTATATCACCTTTGCAGTCCATTTCCATGCAGAGTTGAATGTTCATATTGTGATCATCTATATGGAAATTATAAATGTAAGCATCACCAGTGAAATTTCCTATAACATCATGGCTTTCATTTAGCATTTCACCTGCCATGTGGAAAAGACCAGTGTCTGAGTTAGAAGAATAATCTGTAAACTTGATGTAACCGTTACCACATTCCTGTTCTAAATTTAAAGGTGGATTAGTAAAATCTATTTCGTTCATAATTGCCTCATATTAAAAATAAATTATAGTTAAAATAAGATGTTAAGTCAAGAATTTAGAATAAGATTGGTAGCTGACTATAATTTGCATTTTAATTGTATATTTTGTTAATATGTTAATGCTATAATAATACAGAGCTCCTTATCTTAATTCTTGACTTTATTTTATAAAATTTATACTTTATTTACTGCTGCAGTTTAAGTATACGTGGTCAAAATGGCGTTAAATCCGCTAGAACAATTTAAAGTATATACAATAATAGAACTACCAAAATTATTTGGGTATGACATAAACTTTACCAACTCATCTCTTTTTATGATGATCTCGGTGATATTAATGGTACTGTTTTTGCTCCTTGGAATAAGAAAAGGTGCAGTAATACCAGGATATTTGCAAGCTGCAGTTGAATATGTATATGATTTTGTTGTTTCAATAATAGAAAGTAACACTGGAAGCAAAGGTTTGGAGCACATTCCTTTGATATTTACAGTATTTATTTTCATTTTATCGTGTAATTTAGTTGGTGTTCTTCCTTATAGTTTCACAGTTACAAGTCATGTGATAGTTACCTTCGCTTTATCAATGGTGGTTTTTACTTATATAACGATTGTTGGGTTTAAAGAAAGAGGAGTAGAATTTTTACGCATATTGCTACCAAAAGGAACTCCTTCGTGGCTTGCACCTATAATCATCATTATTAAATTATTTGCTTATTTAGTAAGACCGATTAGTTTATCAATAAGGCTTGCAGCAAATATGATTGCGGGTCATACAATCATCAAAGTGATAGCAGGATTCGTCATAAATATGAACATATTTTTTACACCTGCACCTTTTTTGTTTATAATTGCACTAATAGGATTTGAAGTATTTGTTGCAGTTTTGCAAGCTTATATATTTACTATATTAACATGTGTATATTTGTCAGATGCAGTAAAGTAATTGACTTCCTTGCAGAATATTTTACAATTATATTATAAAGAAATAGTTAAAGGTAATATATGGATTTAGTGGCTTTAAAATTTATAGCAATTGGTTTGGCTGTATTTGGAATGCTCGGTGCTGGTTTAGGTATAGCTAATATCTTCTCTGCTATGTTAAATGGGATTGCGAGAAATCCTGAGTCAGAAGGTAAAATGAAAAGTTACGTTTATATTGGTGCTGCCATGGTTGAAATCATGGGGTTGCTTGCGTTTGTACTTGCAATGTTATTAATATTTGCTGCTTAACAGATGCCACAGCTTGATGTTTCAACTTTCTCTTCTCAAATTTTTTGGTTTTTAATTTTTTTCTCTTCACTTTTTTTTGTAGTGAGTTGTTTGTTTTTACCGAAGTTAGATGAAATAATAAGCACTAGAAGTAAAGAAGTCTTAGATTCATTTAATAGTTCTATTCACCTTTTAAGACTTACAGAAGAGCAAATTGCCAAGTATAATGCAGCTTTAAATCAAGCTAGAGTACGGGCAAAAAAAATCATAGATGATGCATTTGCTCAAGTAGAAGAAATGAGAGCGAATGTTAAGGATATATTGGAAGAGGAAGACAAGAAGATGATTAAACTTGTTGAAGAAAAGGTAGTACAATTTAAATCTAAGTATATTAGTGAATTAAAACAAATGGCTACTAGTATTGCTTTGATTTACTATACTAAGTTAACTAATTCTGAGATTGAAGAGGAATTTGTTGCTGACTTGGTGTCAAAAGAATTTTAGGGTTTTTATGTCTACATTACTAGTTATAAGCCTTGCTTTTTTGGTAGGTTTTATCCTCTCGTATAAATTGCTAAGGAAGGTAATAAAAAACGCGCTTAACAATAAACGTAACAAAAGCAAGTTTTCAAGTGAAGAAACTGAAAAATTCAGAAAAGATATGTTGGAGTATTACAAAAAATCTTCTGAAAAATACAAAAAATTAGATGCAGAAGTTAACAAAATGATGAATGAAGCACTTGATAAGGCTAATAGTATTATTCAGCATAATAGACAGCAACTCGATCAAACGTTAGATGAAAATGCCCATTCTAATTTGAAGAAAGTTACTGACCAAGTTGAAAAAGCTCTTGGGGATTTACAAGCTAACACAGCGAGTATAGCTGCTGATGCTGTAAAAAAAACAATGCATGAACGTAAAGATGATAAGCGTAGTAGTGAGGTTATATCTTCGTTTTCACGTGACTTGAGCAAAAAGTTGCATTAAGTTTAATGCCTGTACTTCAAACTGATAATGTAGAAAAAATTAAATTTGATTCTAGTTTATGCAAAGAACAAGAGAAACTTTTTTACTATAGGTTTAATATAATTCCTTGGCAAAAATTAAATGATACTACTTTTTTTATGGTTGAAGACATAAGCCAAGATATCAACCTTTGGGTCGAATCTCATTACGGTATTGAATATGTATTGATAAAAGTAGATAGCAAACAGATTTTAAATCTTCTTAACTCACACTTTGGTATTTCAGAATTCGCAAGTAACTACTTATATTATAAGAATCCTAATTTTCAGCTAAAAGCATTAGGCTCAGTTCAATCTTTTTTTCCTCTTTCTTTGTTATGATTTCGACTTTAACACTGACAAAAAAATATGCATATTTTGCTTTGGTGTTGATATTTATAATCGGATGTTCTAGTTCTTTATTCAAATTTGTAACTAAAATTTTTGGCTTGCGTAAAATTTCTAACCAAAAAGCAGATTATGATAAGATGAATGAACCTATATATACTATTTTATTGCCTGCTTTTAAAGAGAATGCGGTTATAAAGCAATTGATTAAGAGCATTGAAAGTTTGGATTATCCAAAATCAAAATTAGATGTAAAGCTTGTGATAGAGAGCGATGACCAAGAAATGTTAGCAGCTATAGAAAAATGCACCTTACCGCAGTATTTTGAAGTAATAAAAGTGCCTCATTCTCTGCCTAGAACAAAAGCTAAGTCATGCAATTATGCTATGAACTTTGTTAGAGGAAAGTATGTGGTAATATATGATGCAGATGACAAGCCAGATCCGTTGCAGTTAAAAAAAGCACTAATTGAGTTTAATAAGGGCGACGAAAAGTTGGCTTGTGTACAGGCGAAATTAAATTACTATAACTTTGGTTGCAATTTTCTTACAAAATTCTTTTCTCTCGAGTATATGAACTGGTTTCAATATTTTTTGCCTGGATTTCAAAAAATGAACATGCCAATACCTTTGGGTGGTAGCAGTAACCATTTTTCAGTGGAAATTTTAAAGAAAGTGCTTTTTTGGGATGCTTACAATGTCACTGAAGACGCTGACCTTGGTTTGAGACTTGCGCAAATGGGATATAAAACCAGGATTATTGATTCAGAAACATTGGAAGAATCACCAATTACTGTGTTTGCTTGGATCAAACAAAGAGCACGCTGGATTAAAGGTTATATGCAAACTTATATCGTTCATTTAAAAAATATAAAATTACTTTTTAAGCACACTGGGCTTAAGGGAGTTTTGCTATTAAACCTTTTTGTTGGTTCCTCAGCTTTTATATTTTTCACGACTCCTTTTTTGTTACTTTCATTGGTTCTGACTCAAATTTTCAATGAATTATTCTTATATTATTTTATAATAGTATACGGTATTAACTTGATTTTTTTGATAATAGCTATCAGACAACAAAAAATGCCTTTTTATTTTTATATAGTATCAATATTTTTTCCCGTCTATAGTCTACTACATAGCCTTGCAGCTTTTCTCGCTTTGTGGGAATTTGTTATTCACCCTCAGCAATGGAATAAAACTCAGCATGTATTATGGAAGCAAAACCTGTAGCTATTTGGCTTTTTCTCTGCTCTCTCATGGTGATTTGCATGGTGGGAATTGGTGGATTTACCAGACTTTCAAAAGCAGGATTGTCAATCACGGAATGGAAACCAATTACCGGAACATTGCCACCGCTGAGTGAACAAGACTGGCTAAAAGAAAAATCAAAATATGAAGCTACACCTGAATATAAAGCATTTAATTATGGTATGAGTATGGAAGAGTTTCGCACCATATACTTAATAGAGTATGTGCACAGGTTAATTGCAAGGCTGACAGGTTTAGTTTTTATCTTACCATTTATATACTTTACACTAAAAAAAAGAATACCTAAAAATGCAGTAATAAGGTTATCTACAGCACTATTATTTGGAATTTTACAAGCTTTTGCTGGTTGGTATATGGTAAAAAGCGGTTTGGTAGTCAATCCTCATGTTAGTCACTATAAGCTTGCACTTCACTTACTGCTTGCGTTGGTTATCTTTGCATTATTGTCGTATCAATTTTTTGATTACCAAATCAAACCAAGGCAAACTAAACTTAAGGTTAGTACATGTTACATATGGATAATTTTAATCCTAGTGACAGTACAAATAATCTTCGGTGCATTTGTTGCAGGGCTAAATGCTGGTTTAATTTACAATACCTTTCCACTGATGGATGGACAAATTGTTCCAGAAGATTTATTTTACTTACAGCCTACATGGCTCAATATCTTTGAAAATAGAGTAACAGTGCAATTCATACACCGTGCATTGGCATTGCTGATATTAGTTCTGACAGCAATACTCACAATAAAAAATCCCAATATAAAACCAGCATATATTATGCTACTCTCCGTCATTATTCAGGTAATTTTAGGAGTAGTCACTTTGTTGCTGCATATACCAATGGCCATTGCCATAGCCCATCAAATGTTTTCATTTATCTTATTTGGGTCAGGTTTATATTTCTTGTGTTATTTAAGAAAGCAGATCTAATACCAAATCACCAGCATGTATATTTTTTCCTTCTTTAACAGGGATATTTTTTATTACCATTTCTGATTCAGCACATATTATATTTTCCATTTTCATTGCCTCTACAACAAATAGAGGTTGTCCTACCTCTACCTGATCTCCAGCATTGACGTGTAATTTAACTAATAAACCGGATATTGGAGATTTTACAGCGTCTACTGAAATCCCTTCTGTTTTGTTGTTTAGCATTAATTTGCTTAGTTTAGTTACATGAGGTTTCAATACACAACATTTAGCTTTCATACCTGCGTGTCTTATAAAGTATTTGCTGCCTTGCCTTTCTATTTTAAGTGCTATATTGGTATCATCATTAATTGTTATATATAACAACCTGTAACTTGGTTTAAACTTACCTACCACGGAGTATTTATTGTGGTTATATACTGTTGTTAATGTGTTATCTTGATATTTTGCATTTACGGAGTACTCATTATCGTCTATTTTCACTATGAATGCTTCATCTATTGACTTACTGTAATACTTTCCCTCATTTTCTAAGTGAACATACAGTGCAGTAAAGATAAATATTTTAATATACTCCTCTGTGATAAAGTCACCTTGAAATCCACTGGGATAATGGTTTGGAATAAATCTCGTGTGAAGCTTTGCTGCAATAAAATTTGGATTATGGAAGATGGATTCTAGAAATTCTATGTTGTTTATTACTTCCGCTATATAGCACTTAGACAAAGCTTTTTGCATTCTGCTGATCGCCTCTATTCTATCTTTTCCATAGGTTATAATTTTTGCAATCATTGAGTCGTAGAACATGCTGATTTCTGAACCGCTAGCTACTCCATCATCTATTCTTACATAATTATTTTCATCCGGTTTATCGTAATATTTTATTCTTCCGCTGGAAGGAAAAAATCTCTTTGATGGATCTTCAGCGCAAATTCTGCTTTCTATTGCAGAGCCAATAAGTTTAATATCATTCTGACCAAATCTTAATTTTTCTCCGCAAGAAATTCTGATCATCTCTTCCACTATATCTATTCCAGTGACAAATTCTGTTACTGGATGCTCAACTTGTAATCTCGTATTTACCTCAAGAAAATAGAAGTTTTGGTTCTTATCTACAACAAACTCGACAGTACCTGCTGAAAAATAATCAACTTGCCTTGCCAAAGAAACACATTGAGCATACATTTTTTGTCTTACTTCTTCACTAATAAATGGGCTTGGTGTTTCTTCTATTATTTTCTGGTTATTCCTCTGTACCGAGCACTCTCTCTCCCCAAGACACACTATATTGCAGTATTTATCTGCAATAATTTGTATTTCGATGTGTCTTGGTAGTTCTATATATTTTTCTATGAAAATACCACCATCTTTAAAACTTTTCTCTGCTTCATTTGTTGCTGATGTAAATGCTAGTTCAATTTCTTTTTTGGAATATACAATTCGCATTCCTTTGCCACCACCACCTGATGCAGCTTTGAGCATAACGGGAAAACCAATCTCTTCAGCAACGATGGCTGCGTGGGCAGCATCTTCGATCTTACCCATATATCCTGGCACTACATTTACTCCAGCTTTTCTTGCCTCTTCTTTTGCTGTTATTTTATTGGCTGTAACTTCTATTGTTTCTGCACTTGGACCAATGAAATCTATGTTATGTTTTTCCAGAGCACGGGGAAAATCTGGATTTTCTGCTAAAAACCCATAGCCAGGATGAACCGCCTCGGCACCTGTTTCAACTGCTACTTCGCATATTTTTTCGATATTTAAGTAACTAAGATAAGCAGGCGAAGGGCCAATGTGCCTTGACTCATCTGCTTGCTTTACATGCACAGAATTTGCATCTGCATCTGAGTACACAGACACACAAGATATGCCCATCTTGTGCGCAGTTTTGATTATCCTGCAGGTAATCTCCCCTCTGTTCGCTACTAAAATCTTACTATACTTCTTTCTTATCATCTTATCAGTATACTTTCTTAAGTTAAGAAAGTAAATTTCTATATTACTACCTGCAAATACTTCACACTGGGGCTAAACCACTATCTAAAAGTTGCATAACATCAGGATCTGTCACTATAGTACTTTCGTTATAGAGGCCATATACTTCATTACATGCCTTAAATAACAGATATGAAGATCCTCCAGAAGCTATTGTTGCTATTGAAGCCAATGCAAGAGATTGAGAAGCCGAAAATAGAAGATACAAAGATACACACATAGCGGTAGCACACACTATAGCTCCTACTATATATAAGCATATATGAAACTTCTTATTACATATAAAGCCACATTTTATATCTGCAATTTGCTTAACTTCCTTCTGCTCTGAAGGATCCAAGAAGTAAAGAGGTGATACTGCCTTATTATCCTTAATATAGCTTTTATCGAGGAGTGCTTCCTTAATATATTTCTTATTATTCTTAAGTTCCTTTTCTAATCTTTTTACTTCTTCCCAGTCTTTGGCTTCTTTTGCTTTTTCAACCTCAACCCTGGTACTTTTTTCTAAATCCTTTATGATCTTCTGTAACGCAGATAATAGAAACCCTTTACTTGCTGCTATATGAAATGGGTTTCCATTTTCATCAATTCTATGCTTAGCTACACAAGCAACTCTTTTCTTGCAAGCTTCAATAAATTTATTTTCATCCTCTTTTGTTACAACTCGTCTTGCAATTTCAAATAAATTATCCATATATACACCTCACTGCATTCACTAATATTAAATTATACAATGAAGTTTGTTAAAAATAAATGTAAATTGATCTTTCAAATTTACTATAGTTCCACGTTGTTGCAAGTACAAATTTTAGTTATCATCGGTTACGTTATCACAATAGACAAATATGCCAGGTATAGTCACTAGATTCGCTCCATCACCAACAGGATTTTTACATATTGGAGGAGCTCGCACAGCTTTGTTTAATTGGCTCTATGCGCAGCGTCATGGTGGCCAGTTTTTACTAAGGATTGAGGATACCGACAGAAAACGTTCAACAAAGGAAGCAATTGATGCAATAATAGATGGGTTAAAATGGCTTGGAATAAACTATGATGGAGAAATAATATACCAATCGAGAAGAATAGCTAGACATATTGAAGTTGCAAATCTTTTAGTTGAAAAGGGTAGGGCGTATCACTGTTACTGCCCTGAAGATGAAGTTGCAGAAAAGAAGGCAAGAGCAAGAGAAGAAGGAAAAATATATAAGCATAAGTGTACTCATTCGACATCAAGCGCAAACCCTGTTGTCCGTTTCAAAGTGCCAGACTCAGAAGATATTGTTGTTGACGATAAAATATACGGCCAAGTTACAATAAGTAGCGATCAGCTTGATGACATAGTAATCTTGCGCTCTGACAATACTCCAATATATATTTTTGCTGTAGTGGTTGATGATCATGATGCTGGAATAACCGATATTATACGTGGCTCTGATCATCTCACTAATACCTTCAAGCAATTACTAATATACCAAGCTCTTGATTTTGATGTTCCACGCTTTGCACACGTACCGCTTATTCATGGAGAAGATGGGAATAAGCTATCTAAAAGACATGGTGCAACAAGTGTTTGCGATTATGAAAAGATGGGAATATTGCCACAGGCAATGCGTAATTACTTACTAAGACTTGGCTGGAGTCATGGCAACGATGAGATTATTAGCGATGAGCAAGCAATAGAGTGGTTTAATTTAGAAAGCATCGGTCGCTCACCTGCACGGCTCGATTTCAAAAAACTGGAGCATTTGAATAACCACTATATTAGTAATATGAGCAATGAAGATATTCTGACTCTAATGCTTAGAGAAAATACTCTAACTGACAAAAAAAAGGTCTATTTACTGCAGGGACTGACAGAGCTGAAAAAAAGAGCAAACTATCTGACCGAATTATTGGATTTAGCAAAATTTTATATTGAAGTTGATTTTAGTGAAGAAGCTCAGCAAATTGTCAAATCTAACCTCGATGTAATTAAGTTACTTGCATCATTTCTTTCGAGTGTAGGTAGTGAAGATTGGAATAAGAATTTTTTATCTTCTCAGATTAAGGAATTTTCAAAATTACATAATATAAAAATGAGCGATATATACCACTCATTACGCGCCCCAATAACTGGAATAATGGATGCGCCTGGAATCATCGATATCATGGTAATTCTTGGTAAAGATGAGTGTATAAAAAGATTGCGAGCAGTTTAAATAAAAAATTACTTGACAGACTCTGGTTGCTTCATTATAGTGGAGAATGAAGATTTTTTAGGATCCAAAATCTATCTTCACCTGCAGGTTTTTTCACAAAATAATCAAATTTCAGCAAAAAATATATAAGTTTATTTTTGCTAGCTCTTTATTCATATAGGAGGGTTTATGTCTAGAATTCCTGATACTTGACTTTTATTTTAAGTTAAAAAAACAATTGGCGCCTATGGTTTTCACATTAAATCATTTTAAATTGTTAAAGTTAATGCGGGCTTTTTTTGCCTTTTTTTATTGGTATTTTTTTCATATTTTATTATATCATTATACTGTGGTACCATATAGACTTCAGTTTCATGATAAGGGGAGCAGGCTCCGTCTCTCAGCTATGGCATTAAAAAATGACTATGCATAAGATCTAATGGTGTGTCTAATCTATAGATAATTTTTTGTATTGCTAAGTTAATATTTTGCATATCTGTTCAGCAGAGTGGCAAAAAAGACAACTAAATGAGTGTCATGAAAGTAGCTTACACGTAGCTGTAGGAATTTCATTTTTTAAGGTAAATTACACAGCAAATATTGTCATTCAAGTAGCTGACACTATAATTCCAGCTTCTATAATGTCATGCCAGTGCTCGACACTGGCATCGAGCAAAATTTATCACAAACAAGACAACATTTTCAATTAAAAAATCAGTATCTGGGTGCTAAGATGACATCTTCATAAGGGAGCCAGCATCAGCTACTTTCATGACATTCATTTAGTTGTCTTTTCTCGTTTACCTTATTTTGCCACTCTGCTGAACAGATATTAAAATAGCAAGCCTCAAGGTCAGAAGCCTGCTATTACTTACTTGTTACTTTACATCAATTTTCTTGATGTGTTTCTCTGACTTAGGTATGGTTACATGCAATACCCCATCTAAAAAGTTGGCAGATACCTTATCTTGCTCTACATTTGTTGGAAGTTGAATAGATCTATAGAAAGAACCATAGTACCTTTCTTTATGGTAAAACTGCTTATCTTTTGATTCATTATTACATGTTTTTTCACCCTTCACTATTAAGTTATCGCCAGATATACTAATGTCTATGCTTTCTTTAGGAATACCTGGTAACTCTAATGATAGGCAATAGCTTTCCTTTGTTTCATAAAAATCACAAACTGGTAGTAGACTACTGCCTCTTTTGGAAAGCTCTGGGTTCCATCCTGTAAAAAAGCTATCAAATATGTCATCAACGGCTCTTTGTAACCCTCTTACACTAAAATTATCACGATTATTGTTTTTATTTAAATGAACTATATTACTCATGTTGTACCTCCTTTTACTAATACATGCATTACATAATCACTCCACTTATTAATTTCAATCCTAAATCTAAAATTTTTTAGATGCGAAAAATTTTCCCCGTTTACTATAACTTGATTATGAGAAAAAATCTTATTTGGATTACCACGAGTAGTTCTATAAACTAGATTAACTGTAAAAAAGGGCAAGTGTATGCAAATTTATTACTTCTCTTTCCACTTCCACAATCAAACAATTTTGAATGTTTCTTATTTGACTTGCCAACAATGAGAATTGGTATAACTGCTAGCTCCGTCTTTCAGCTATCGCATTAAACAATGACATGCATAAGATCTAATAATATGTATAATTTATAAATAATTTTTGAGGTAAATTGTGAAATTGGGCGTTAATATTGATCACGTTGCAACCCTTCGCAACGCACGTGGAGCTTCTTATCCAGATCTATTAAAAGCAGCAAGAATAGCTATTGATGCTGGAGCAGATTTTATCACTGTACACTTACGAGAAGACAGAAGTCATATCAGAGATGAGGATGTATTCAATCTAAAACAAAACATTAGCACTGAGTTGAACCTTGAAATTGCAGCTACGGAAGAAATGCTCAAAATAGCAAAAGAAGTAAAACCCTACTCGATTTGTATAGTACCAGAAAAAAGAGAAGAATTAACAACCGAAGGTGGCCTGAATATCGTGAATATGCACAGTAAACTTTCTGGTATAATAGAGGAAATGCATAGCTTTGACATAAAAGTCTCACTATTTATCGATCCAAATATTAATCAACTAAAATATCTTGAGAAGCTAGAAAGAAAGCCTGACATAATAGAAATTCACACAGGGGACTACTGTGATAATCCATCAGAAGAAAAATTAAAACTTGTTACTAACTCTGCAGAATACATTAATAATCTAGGAATAGAATGCCACGGAGGGCATGGCATAAATTATAAACATGGTAAAAGAATAAAAGAGATACCTCACATCTCAGCTCTTAATATAGGCCATTCTTTAATCAGCTAGGCTATATTTCATGGCTTACATAGTGTAACTAAAAAGATGAAAATGACAATATCTAAGTAGCTTATACTTTCTCTTTGGTATTTAAAGTACTTGAAAGAGCTTGACTTGCTTTAAACCTTACTCTTTTCTTTTTAGGAACGGTCATAATCTCACCATTTTGAGGATTACGGCATTGTCTTTCCTTACTTATAGCAGTAGAGAATGTCCCTATTCCATGCAAACGTATTTCACCCTTACGATTTAGATCGTTCTTGATTGTTTCCATAAAAATATCATAAAGCTTACTCAAACTAGCTTTTGTTATATCTATACCTTGACTAGAGCACTCTTGACTCAGTTGGTTTACTATATCTTCTTTACTCATAAATTACCTTAATATTGAAAAATTACATAAACAGCATATTATGCTAATACCAATAGTCAACTAAATTCGTCATAAAAAGAGAAAATGTCATAAAAACTTGTAAGAACTTGTATAATATTTACAAAAAAATACCATTATGAAACAATTATCTCTTAGAAAACTGACATTTTTTCCGAGCTTTATGTTGACCATATTTCTTACGCTCAACAACACGTGAATCTCTAGTTAGGAATCCACCCTTACGTAATATAGAGTGTAGATCTTGACTTATACTACTTAAAGCTCTGCTTATTCCATGAGCTAAGGCACCTGCTTGGCCAGATAGTCCTCCACCTTTTACAGTTGAAAACACATCATACCTATCTAACATAGAAGTTACTATGAATGGCGCTTTAATCATTTGACACACTGATTCTCTTTTAAAATAAGAAATTAAATCATCTTTTTTATTAACACTAAATTTTCCACTTCCTGGCTTTATCCACACTCTTGCTACAGATTCTTTCCTTCGACCTGTAGCATATGAACGACCAAGTGAGTCAATCATTGCCTTTTTTGGCTGATCATTATTATTTATTTTCACTTTTTACTCCATTATTTCTTATTTTTACGATTTAAAGAGGCAAAATCTATTTTTTCAGGTTGCTGTCCTTGATGCTTATGTTCTGAACCAGAATAAACATACAAATTTTCAAACCGTCTACGTGACATAGGACCATCATCAAGCATTCTTTTTACTGCCATTTTTATCACACGCTCAGGGAATTTGCCATTTAAAATATTATCTGGAGTAGTTTTCTTTAAACCACCAGCATAACCTGTATGCCTATAGTAGATTTTATCTTTAAGTTTCTTTCCGGTAAAATGTACCTTTTCTGCATTAACAATAATTACATTATCTCCACAATCCATATGAGGTGTGTATTCAGGCTTATGCTTTCCACGCAATAGCGCTGCTACAAACGCTGCAAGCCTTCCTACTACTAATCCTTCTGCATCTATAACAAGCCATTTTTTATCGACTTGTTTCTCTTTTAAGAAAAAAGTTTTCATATATCAATACATAACAGTAGATTATGATACACTGAGTTGCTTGATAGTGTCAACAACATTAGTTATTGATTATTAAAGTAATTTATGCTAATAACTTAAACAACATGCTAGAAAGCAAAATGTTTCGATTGATTGTTATACTTATAATTGCTTTTGGTACTATAGGTTGCTATGCAATCGATTTGGAAGAAGCCATAAGCAAAGCTATCAAAAACAGCTCAAAAATAAAGTCTCAGTTTTACCAATATAAGAGTGCTGAAAAACAGCTAAAATCTTCTGGATTGGCTGGATTTTTACCTGACATTAATTTACAATATAATTTCGATAGTAATTTTAATATTATTAACGATCGACAAAACTCTGGAAAGCGTCTAACATTAAGCCAAAGAATAATAGACGGTGGGGGCACTTTTTCTACATTTAGCCGATCAAGTCATCTTCTTAAAGCAGCAAAAATTAGATTTCAGCAGTCAAAGCAAGAAGTTGCACTCAGCGCTGTGAAAGCATATGTTAATGTTTTACAAAAGGCAGAAATATTAAAACTGAGAGAACATAAAGAGCGTGTTTCTTTAGAGCATTTGTCAGCTATGAAAAAACGCTTTTCCCTTGGAGAAGTTACTAATGCTGAAGTTTTGCTAGCAAAAGCAAAATTTTCGTCTTCTATATCCGAAAGAGTTGATGCTGAAGGTAAATTAAAATTGGCAAATATTGCTTATTATCATTTGATTGGCGAAGATGCTGATGAACTTTCTGAAGCTAATGATAAATTACCTTCTATTCCAGAGCTAAATGAATGTTTACAATTAGCAAAAACTAATAACTTGTCCCTAAAAGCAGCAGTTTATCAAAAAAGAGCAGCCGGAATGGAAGTGATCGCTGAAACTTCCAAGTGGCTTCCTTCTTTGAATCTAAGCGCAAGTAAAAATTTTGGAAAGGACAATATAAAATTGGACACGTTACTAGAAAATGTGAATGTTGTCTTTACTCTTGATATTGCAATCTTTAAAAGAGGAGTTAATGTTTTTGGTGTTAGTAGAGCTAAAATGGATGCAAAACAATACACTTACGATTATTACGAAGCAGTAAAAAATATAGAAGAAGAAGTTGTAAATGCTTGGAATAACGTGCTGACAGCAAAAGCTATTATTAAAGCAAGTCAAGAAGCAGAAAAAGCAGCAGCTTTAGCATTGGAAGGAGTTGAGCAAGAAGTAAACTTAAATTTAAAGAGCACATCTGATCTTTTGGATACTGAAGATGAATTATTTAAAGCACGTTCCGATCTAATTCAGGCAAAAAGCAATTATGTAATTAGTGTTTACAACTTGCTTTTTATGATAAATAGTATAAACCTTTAAATTTAATGGTATGAGCGATAATCAATCTGTAAAAGATATACTAGAAGATATAAAAAAAGCTATATCGGGTAAAAATCCAAGTGGCGATAGAGCAGAAATAATAGATGAAGATGATGACGTATTATGCCTTGAAGAGGAGTATCCAGAAGACATCGAAGAAAAAGAAAATAGTGAAGAAGAGAATAATTGCCAAAGTGAGAAAATGAATAACCAATTTAATAGCCATAGTTACAACTCAGAAGAGAAAAATTTGTATGATAATATCCAAATGAGTAATAACAAAGTGAGCTATCAAGAACAAAGTAACGAGCATTTAGTTTTAAAAGAAAATATGGAGGAAATTAAAACATTGCTTGAAAAGATGCAAAGCGAACTACGGCATAAACAACAAAAAAGAGCGGATCTTACTGTTGAAGAATTAGTTGTATCTCTTTTAAAACCTCAGCTTTCAGAGTGGCTGAATAAGTATCTACATGCATTGGTAAAAGAAGTAGTTGAAAAAGAGCTCAAAGATATAATCAATAATAAGTAGGTTATTAGTATAAAGACCAGAGTAAAAACAGCTAGAGGTAGAAAATTATCTTCAACAAGATGGCTACATCGCCATTTGAATGATCAGTATGTGCAAAAAACCAATAAGGACGGTTATAGATCGCGCTCGGCATATAAGTTAATAGAAATAGACGATAAATTTAAACTACTCCAACAAGGGCAAAAAATTATTGATCTTGGCGCTTTTCCTGGTGGATGGTCACAAGTTGCATCTCAGAAAGGAGCGAGTGTGATTGCTGTTGACATAAAACCAATAAACGCAATTAGTGGAGTAGAGTGTATACAGTGTGATATTATCAGCGAACTTGAAATTTTAAGAGAAAAATTCAAGGATCACAAATTTGATGTAATTTTATCTGATATGGCACCAGAATCTTGCGGTTTAAAATCGTTAGATCATATCAGAATTATGCTTTTATGCGAAGCAGCGCTCAATTTTGCAAAGCATTTTTTGAATCATGATGGCAAATTTGTAGTAAAAATTTTTCAAGGAGAATCTGATAAAAATTTCTGCAATGAACTAAAAAAAATGTTTAAAACAGCAAGATACTTCAAACCAAAGTCAAGTAGATCTGAATCTACAGAAATGTATTTGGTCAGCTTAGGCTTTATTGGTAGCAACTCTTCTATATAGAAGATACTTACAGAAACGTTGACGAATCTTATCCTATTAAACTGAAGATTAATAACGCTCGCACAAAAGCCCCTTTTTCTTGTTTATGATAGTTAGTTAAATTCTTGACTTTATTACTTAAGTATATAATAATTAAAGTATATTATTATTTTTATAGGAGAATTTTATATGTATTTAGCATTGTTCGAACAGATATTAAGTATAGTAAATCGTGAAAATGATTTGAATGGTGATAACATAGTTGAAAAAATAAAAGAGCGAATAGAAAAAAGAGACCCATCTACTTATGCAGAATGGGAGAAGAAAAATTTTGATATAAATTATAAATTTAGTGTTGATGATTATTTTAACAAAAAAGAATCAACATTATTGCATATAGGATGTCTAGATAGTCAAGAAAATGTAGTAAACGCTCTATTAGCAGTAGACGGAATAAATGTTGATTTGCGAGATAAAGATAGAAAAACTCCTTTACATTTGGCTATTGAAAAAGGTAACGAAAATATAGTAAAAGCTCTATTAAATAAGGGGGCTGATGTTAATTTGCAAGATAAAGATAGAAAAACTCCTTTACATTTGGCTATTGAAAAAGGTAATGAAAATATAGTAAAAGCTCTATTAGCGGTAGAAGGAATAAATGTTAATTTGCAAGATAAATATAGAAAAACTCCTTTACATTTGGCTGTTGAAAAAGATAACGAAAATATAGTAAACGCTCTATTAGCAGTAGACGGAATAAATGTTGATTTGCGAGATAAAAATGAAAGCACTCCTTTATATCTTGCTGCTAAGAAAGGCAAAATGGAGATATTAGAGGCTCTATTAGCTAAGGGGCCTGATATTGATTTGCCAAATCAATATGGATACACTCCTTTGTATGTTGCTGCTGAGGAAAGTCATCATAAGGTAGTAAGAGCTCTATTAGAAAAAGGTGCTGATCCTTTAGTAAAAGGTCGTTGTAACAAAAATCTAGCAGAAATGGTTACTGAAGACGCGGTTATGAGAGGAATAGTCTGTGGTGTTGGTATATTTATTATTGCATCTGTTGTAGCTGCTATAGCAGTTACTTCTGCATATTTTATTGGTGTGTCATTATCAGTAGGTGCTATGGCTGGGATAGCTGTGGCTGCTGCTGTACTTACAGGACTTGTTGCTGGTGGTATTACGTATGAAGTGTATAAGCCTTGTGATGAGTTAAAGGACGCTATTGCAAAAGCAAAGTCAAGTCCTGGTCAGAAGCTAAATGAAGTTGATGTACAATCAAAAGTTTCTTCAGAGTTAGGCGCAACAGTGTAGTTAAGTAGAAGGAAGAAGTCTCTTCTTCCTTTTTTTCCAATTTTTTATTTAGCAAGGTATCTAGATACCTTGCTAAACACCAAAACAAAATTAAGGTTTAAACATCCTAGGTGTATGAACATTCATTTTGAAGACAGCAAATGGTGTCATCCCAGCGCCCTCTTTCTTGTTATTCCAGTACTGGGATTCAGAAAACTGACCAGGTTGGTCACGCGCTGGCTCTCTAAAATTACTTTAGTTGTAAATATTAAGAAATTTACTAAATAAAAAAAGACAAAAGAATCCCCATATAGCGAGTTTTAATAATTTAAATTGATAATGTGCTAACAAGCGCGATTTGGCTGAATGTAGAAAAAATAAAAAAAGCCGCTATAATTTTATGTAGTTTGCCAATAAATATCTGAGTTTTTTACTGAATTTTGTCGTTGAGCCCAAAAACAAGGATAAATACCTTTATCAGTATAATAAGGAAAGTGGGAAGGTTTGTCAAGTAATAAAACTAGAGAGCTCAAATGGAAGAAGGTAAACTCTAAAGTGTACGTTCAGTAGCACTTTCTATAAGAGAGATTGTATTATCTATCCCATAAAGCTTGATAAAAGATCCCATTCTTGGACCAGTTTTTTGGCCAAGCAGCGTTTCATATAGCAATTGAAACCAATCGCGTAAGTTATTGTAATTATGTTTTTTTCCGATGGAGAAAACCTTAGATTGAATCTCTTCAGCAGTGGCTGTAATAGGCAGGGAATGTAGGTTGTTCTTTAAATCTAGTAACGCTTCTTTCTCTTTTTCGTTTGAAGCTTTATACGCTTTTGTTGGCTTGATAAAGTCGTGATAATACCTAACTGCAAAATCCGAAAGCCTATCTAGCATTTTGTTGCTTTCTGGTGTAACGTTTGGTGCATAAGTTGATATAAAACCCCAAAGAATCTCTTTATTTTCAGCATTACAAGCTGCTGCCAGGTTTAAAAGTAACGAAAAATTTATGCCTGAAGTTTCTACGTTTGGAACTTTACCCTTGTGGATGTGCCATACAGGGCTATTTACATCCTTTTCTTTACTTTCATTATAACGCTTAACAAACTCCAAATACTCATCAGTTGATTTTGGTATCACATCAAAATATAAACGTTTAGCCTTTTTAGGACTCTGAAAGATGTATAATGCTAAACTCTCTGTGGGTGCATAAGTTAGCCACTCCTCGATCGAAATACCATTTCCTTTTGATTTTGATATCTTCTTTCCTTCTTTATCAAGAAAGAACTCATAGCAAAACAGAAGCGGTGGTTTTTCTCCAAGTATTTCACATATTTGGCTTGAAAGTATAGCAGATGGTGTTAAATCTTTTCCATGAGCTTCATAATTGACTCCAAATGCAGCCCACCTCATCCCCCAATCAGGTTTCCATTGCAGTTTACATTTTCCTTTTGTCACTGGAACTTCTATTTTTTCCCCGTTTGGGTCTTCATACGTGATTGTTCCTTTATCTGTATTTGTTTCAATTACTGGAACTTGTAAAACTTGGGAAGTTTTTGGGCATATCGGCAAGAATGGACTATAGGTTTGCTGCCTTTCTTCCCGAAATGATGGAAGCATTACGTCCATCACTTTATCATAATTTTTCAGCAGGAGTAAAAGTTTTTCATCGTAAACGACAGATTTATAACACTCTGTTGCACTCCTAAATTCGTATTCAAATCCAAACAAATCAAGAAATTTACACAACAACGAATTCATGTGATGACCATAACTCTCATGAGTGCCAAATGGGTCAGGTATCATGGTTAATGGCTTGTTCATATTCTCTCTTAGCATTTCCTGATTTGGTACATTATCTGGTATTTTTCGCAAACCATCCATATCGTCGGAAACTGCAATGATTTTGGTTTTTATACTAGGAGCTATTTTTTTTAGAGCGTTTGCAATAACTGTGGTGCGAAAAACTTCCCCAAAAGTACCAATATGTGGTAAACCCGATGGACCATAACCAGTCTCAAATATTATCTCTTTTTTATTAGGGAATTCTTGTAGTATTTTTTCTGCTTCTTGAAATGGCCAGCTTATAATCATTGAATTTAAATTAATTATCTTACCTAAAGTGCTATTCATTTCAATAGATTTTTAATTAATGATGTAGTATTAGTGTTAGAGCTCTTATTAGAAGGTTAAAGATATGTCTACTGGCAGCATACAAACGAATCAATTATTTAAAGGTCTTACAAGACCTGCAATGCTCTTTGGTGTGAGTTATATGTTTGCAATATTAAACGTTCTAATTTGCATGCTAATTTTCATTAATACAAATGATCTTAGAGTAATTCTCCTGATGTTACCAGGTATACATGGACTTGGCTATATAGCTTCTGCAAAGGAACCGTTGTTTATTGAGTTATTTATGGTAAAGTTGGGAAAATGTTCCAAATGTTTAAATCGGTTTTATCATGGAGCCAATTCTTATGACATTACTTGATGTTATGCAATGTTGAGATTTAGAGCTATTCAATCAAAGAATAAATCTATTCTAAGTAGAGAGGTTCACGCTGCCGAATTTATACCTTATTCTTGCTATTGGAATAGTACAACCTTGATAACAAAGCAGAATTGGTTAGTTAAATTTATAAAATTAAATGGCTTTGCGTTTGAAACGGCCGATGATGAAGACTTGGTGATACAAAATAATATCAGAAATCAGATGCTAAGAAGCATTTCATCTCCAGCATTTAGTTTGTACTTTCATACCATCAGGCGTAAGAAGAATATCTTTTCTGATGAATTTGCAAACCAGAGTTTACCAAATTTTTTTGCTAACCATGTAAATCTAAAATGGAGAGAAAAACACGCAACTAGGCAATCTTTTATTAATGATTTATACATTACGATTATTCGTAGGGCAGATACAAAGGGAGTAGAATTTTTATCACATCTACTGAAAAAATTTGGGCATGTAACTTCAAAACATGCTTGGGAAAGTGATATGCGTGATACCTATGAAGATTTAGAGGAAACGACAAATCGTATAGTAACAAGCCTTAGGAATTATTCGCCTAAAGTCCTTGGAGTAAAAGAAACTCCAAACGGACTGTTTTGTGAAATAATGGAGTTTCTATCTAGAATTGTAAATTGTGGCTTTGTTACAAATACGCTTTTTCCACTAAAAACTGAAATATCAAGATACTTACCAGTTCATAGGTTGTTTTTTGGCCATAAGATGATACAGGTTGTGACTCATAATGAAAGTAAATATGCTGGAATAGTTAGTATCAAAGAATATGGAAATAATACTTCCGCAGGAATGCTTGATTCTTTTTTACAACTTCCTTATGAATTTATTATCACGCAGTCTTTTCAATTTACAAATAGGCAAATGGCAATTGCGAAAATGCAGATACAGCAAAATCGTATGATACAATCTGCAGATAAAGCTATTTCTCAAATAGCAGAAATTTCTCATGCGCTTGATGATGCAATGAGTGGTAAAATTGCGTTTGGTGAACACCATTTAACTATCTTATGTATAGAAAAAAGCCCCAAATCATTGGACAATGCTTTATCATTGGTTGAATCGGAGCTTTCTAATTGTGGTGTTTATCCTGTTCGTGAGAGGGTTAATCTAGAACCAGCATTTTGGGCGCAAATTCCTGGTAATTTTGATTATATAGTAAGAAAAGGTACAATAAGTAGTCTTAATTTGGCCGGTTTTGCATCTCAACATAATTATCCTACTGGTAAAAAATTCAATAACCACTGGGGAGATGCTGTTACAGTTTTTGATACAACATCTGGTACTCCATTTTTCTTCAACTTTCATATAAGGGATGTTGGACATACTATGATAATTGGGCCAACAGGTGCTGGCAAAACTGTTTTAATGAATTTTTTATGTGCTCAAGCAATGAAATTTTCTCCAAGAATATTCTTTTTTGATAAAGATCGCGGTGCAGAAATTTTTTTAAGAGCACTTGGTGGTATCTATACTATAATAGAACCAAGAACTAAGACAAATTTTAATCCTCTGCAACTTGACGATACTCCTGATAATAAAACATTTTTGATGGAATGGATAAAATCTTTAATTTTAGTGTACAACGATAAATTCACTTCAGAAGATATTGCTAGAATTAATGATGCAATTGAGGGGAATTTTAAATTAAAAAAAGAAGACAGATTTTTGAGAAATCTTGTACCATTTTTAGGACTTGCGGGCCCTGATACTCTAGCTGGAGCAATATCTATGTGGCATGATGATGGCTCTCATGCTGCAATATTTGACAATAAAGAAGATTTGCTAGATTTTTCAAAAGCAAGAGTGTTTGGCTTTGAAATGGCTAGCTTGCTAAAAGATCCTGTTGCTCTTGGGCCGGTCTTGATTTATTTGTTTCATAGGATTAGTATATCGCTTGATGGCACTCCATCTATTATTGTTCTTGATGAAGCATGGGCGTTAATAGATAATCCAGTTTTTGCACCTAAGATAAAAGACTGGTTGAAAGTGCTGAGAAAGTTAAATGCTTTTGTGGTTTTTGCTACTCAGAGTGTTGAAGATGCAAGTAAAAGTGCTATTAGTGATACGCTTGTACAGCAGACAGCAACACAAATTTTTTTGCCAAATCTGAAAGCTACTAGTGTCTATCGAGATGTTTTTATGTTAACTGAACGTGAGTACATACTGATCAAACACACAGATCCAAGTACTAGATTCTTTTTAGTAAAGCAAGGAGTTAATGCTGTAGTAGCTAGAATAGATCTGAAAGATTTGGATGATGTGGTCAACGTGTTATCTGGACGTGCAGAAAGTGTCCTATTGTTACATGATATATTGAAAGAAGTCGGAGATGATCCAAAGATGTGGTTGCCTGTGTTTTATCAAAAGGTGAAAAATGTTTAAAACTAAACTGTCATTACTGTTAGTTGCGATATTTTTGTTAAATATAGATTTTTTGCTCTCATATCCAGTGTTTGCAGATACAGTAAGTGGTACTGACAAAACGGAATTTGTTAGCAGATTTAATTCTACTGGCAGCTTTAGTCGTGCTTCTAATCCTGACTGTAAGGCGTTTAAAACAGCTGCAGCAGTTGCTGGGATAGCAATTGCTATTGGTGCAATATTTACTGGTATTGTTTTGATTGTCTCTTCCGCTGGTGTATTTACTGCTATTGTTATTGTTGGAATGATAGCTGCAATTGTTGGAGTCTGGAAAGCAATAGGGGGGCTTGTTGTTTGTGAACATAGTTTTGTTAAACACCCGGTTGCACGTGGTCATGATGGAACATACAAAAATTTTAAAGAAGACACAGGTTATAGTTGCTGCACCAATAAAAATTACCAAAAAGAAGATGAATATTTTTCTTGTTTGCAAGATAAAGCTCGGGAAAACGTGAACAAAAAAGACTATGACGGGAAAAGAGCAGAAAAAGAAGCCTTAAATTCTAACGTTCATGAGAGTACAGAAAGTTATTACTGGCCAAAAAACGGTGTGCAATACAGTGAATATATAGAAATATGTCATCGAAATCCTTTAACTTTTGGTAATCTTTTTAACAAGAAAGACTTTGATTCCAGAGAAAAACCTGGATACATAGACTTTGATGTAAGGGAAAAAGATACTGGATATGTAGATGGGTCATGGTCCCCGACGGTCGATGGTGAGCTGAAATGTAAAGTTCTCAAAGCAGGACAGAGCGAACCCATACATGGATCAACATTTAAAGCAGTGAAAAAAATGGGCAGATTATGTGTGGAGTTAGCAAGTGTGAGAATGCTTGGTATCGAAATGACTCCTTGGCCGCAAGGGGTTGATATGGGGTGCACGGAATTGCCACCTGACCCACTTGCTCCTATGTGTGAAAAATCTGTGATGAAATTCAAAAATAAAGATGGTACGGATGAATATAATGTTGATCTTAGCGACCTTATAAATAAAGATAAAGATTACAAAACTATTATAAGGGAAAAGGAAAAAGAAGGAAAAATTTTTGTAGGTTATGACAATAAAAGCTGTTTTAGCTCGTATGTCTCTGAAGCTTGCTACAATCAAGCGGGAAGTAAGTCATTATCTCCTATTCCCATAACTTCTATGATAGTGCAATGTATTAAGGAGTCGTTAGATAATTTAGTGGCAGGTATTGATTCAAGTGGTAAATTACTTACAGACAAAAATGGACATGATAAGGGTAGTTTTTTGTCTGTAGCACAAAAAAGACTGAAGAACACTGTTGCTGCTATCTTAATTTTAGCTTTGATATTGTTCTCTATAAAAGCCATGTCTGGTGGAATGCGTAGTCCACAAGAAATGTATATATTGATCATTAAGTTTGCTTTGGTGATTTACTTCACAACAGGTAGTACTATGTCTCATTATTACGGGGAATTAACAAAACTTTCGAACGGCTTATCAGAAATAGTGCTTAAAGCTTCATCTGAGAGTAAAAATATATGTAATTATGAGGCAGGTAAAGATTATGAATACAATCGTGAAGGGCAGAAGGTATCCTACAGTTATCTTGCACCTTGGGATAGGCTTGATTGCAGAATTTTATTTTATTTAGGTGCACCTTTGGATGGAATTGGTGGCAAAATTGGTACTGGAGGTGTTGCAACGTTAGCGGTTTTGCTTGGCGCTGCTCCTGTCTTGTTAGTTGCAGGTTCGGTGATTGGTATTATTTTCGCTGGTGGACAAATTTTAGTAGCTCTTGTCTGTATATTTATGGCCATTTTGCTGATGATGGTTATTTTGTGGATGTGCTATGTATTTATTTTATCTATAGTTGCTTTAAGTGTAATTGTTATTCTATCACCTTTGTTTATTCCTATGGTTTTATTCCAACACACCAAAGGATATTTTGATGGTTGGCTAAAAGAGTTAATTACCTACAGTTTATACCCAGTTATCCTTTTTGCATTTCTATCTTTTATGTTCATAGCATGTGATAAAATCTATTTTAAAAATTTAAATTTTAAACTGGACGAGTCATATAAAAATGAACAACCAGACAAGTCATATGAAAAGAAACAAGCAGAAATCTCATATAGTAAGAAAAAACAGTGGTTTAAATTGAAAGATGGGGAATGTGATAAAAATGAAACTACTCTCGCATGTATGATGCAAAATTATAGCTTTAAAAAGAGCAGCATACTTGGTCTATTCGACTTTACATACATGGAGTTTGGCAGCTCTCTAATCGGAGAATTATTAAAATTGTGTTTAGTATTATTCCTCTTTTACCACTTTTTAAACGTTCTTCCCGGCATGGCTGCTGAGCTTGCTGGTAATCACAGAGCAGCACTTGGTTCGGGTAGCACTCCTGCACAAATGGTGAATAAAGCTTTATCTTCTGCCAAAGCTGCTGCTGGAGGTGCTGGTCAAGTTGCTGCTGCGGCTGTAAATAAGGTAAGAGGGGCTATTGGAGGAGGTGGAGATGATAATAAGGGATCGGGATCTTCCTCTGGTGAATCTATAAAACCAGTGGAGAGTGAGCGCAGGTGAGTAACAGATGTTTGAACATTTGAGCAACCAAAACTTGGTTAAGCTATGCATAAGTTTTGTGATACTCTTTTTATTATCTGGGTGCGGGTGTATTAAGCCAGAAGATTCATCAGGCTTGCGTGAGAAATTGGATATAGTATCAACAGAGCAGAAATGGGTTGATTCTGGAGTCTATATTTCGGATAAAATAAAAGTAACAGAGATTAATATAATACCTGATAAGGTTAATTTTTGTTCGCAATATAAAGATTTTGCAATTGAACCTGGAGTAAGAAACGTTACATTACCGTTTGCGCTTAAAGCTGGCGATGCGATAAGCTTTAGTGTTGTTGGAAGTAAAATGTGTAAAAACGATAATGGCACGGTCACCTATAAAAAAATTGACGAGAGTTGCGGTGAAGGAGAGACGGAGTATTTTGCACATGTTTTAAATCAAGAGAATTGTCAAGGTGAAATATGCCCTAATAAATATATTATAGGTGACGCAAAATGGTTGAATGGAAAAGAATACTGGAATCCAAGTTTTGTAAAATCTGATCAAGATGAAAAGAAGATTGAAAATATCATTAATTCTATCAAACAAGGAGAAAATATAGACTGCAGGAGGCTTTCAAGCAGTCAGAAAGGTGAGATAGATACGTACCTTTTAAATCTTGCCTGTGAGAATATGTGTTACTATGCTAATCAAAATTGTGTTCTGATTGAGTCTAATACCATAGATGATGGCAGTGTGGCTAAAAAACTTGGTGATGCTTTAGTTATTGGTAATGCTGAGGCCAGCAAAATTATTAAAGAGATTGTGGAAAAGGAGATCAAAACTTATATTCCATCGTTAGTAGTGTCAATGGAGAAAGAAGAACTTGAACACGAGAGAGGCAATATACGTACTAATTATGATTATGAAATAAAGAACAATCACCCCCAAGGTGAGAAATTAACTTTCACCTTTAATACTAAGGGCAAGGGTGGTTTCAATATAAGAGTAACGAAGAACCATAGTCTAAAAAACAACTTATATATACATGTTTCTGATAAGTTTCCTGAGCACAATCCTGGTGAAATTCTGGGGGATATACCTGTGGATATCAGTGAAGTTCATAATACTGAGTATATGGAAAGATTAAAAGAAAAGCTAAAAGACAAGAGTGGCACTATATATTACGGAATAAGAGATCATGGCTGTGATTGTAAGAAAAATGAGGGTCAGTTTAGTATTAACCTTACAACCAAAGAGCCACCTGTAAGAACTTTTAGTGCGATATATAATTTTTTTGATGAAAAAGTAAAAACTGCATTTTTCGGTTCTAGCTACAAAGACACTAACGCGATTCACTCTGATACTAGCCCTGTGAAGTCTCTTTATCAAAGTTTTGTAGCATCAAATAGAACAAATACCATCAGATCTACAATAGTGTCGTTATTAGTATTATATATAGTTTTATACACCCTTTATTACTTTTTTGGATTGTCTCATGCTTCTATATATGAATTTTTAATTATATGTGTAAAGATAGGAGTTATTACCCAATTGCTGAACGATAACAGTTGGAGTTTTTTTTATAACAATGCATTTTCTATTTTTGTTAATGCTCCAAAACAGTTAATAGAAATAGCAAATTTCAGAGGTACAACATCAAATGTTTTTGAATTTCTTGATTTACCGCTCAATAGGTTTTTATCAGCACACTCAGTGTTACTAATAGTATCTCTTATATTCTCTGGTCCTTTGGGTATTGTATCGTTTTGCTTGGTGATTTGGGGTTTGATAACAGTGAGCTTATCGATGTTTAACGCCTTATTTTCTTTTATCACATCTATAGCAATAGTTGCATTATTGCTTTCCTTGGCGCCTCTTTTTATTATTTGCCTTCTATTTGGATATACTAGACAGATGTTTCACAATTGGGTCAAAAATTTAGCAAGATTTGCAATTCATCCGGTAGTGCTTTTAATTTTTATATCATTAATAAGCCAGGTTATGGATTATATTGTGTATTCGGTCTTTAATTTTGAGGTCTGCCCTACATGTATACTTAATCTTAACTTAAGGATTTTTAATCCTTGTATTTTTTACGGTTATGCTTCCAAACATGTACCTAATATCACCGCTATGATGGCTTTTGTGATTTTGGGACATGCCATGAAAGCTTTAGTTGAGGCATCTTCAACAATATCTGATTCGTTGTTTGGTGTTTATGTAGCAAGCGAACCAGGAAGGCAATATCAGCAAAGCTTAATGGGAACAGTAGGTTTAGATGAACAAAGTATCGAAAGAAGAGCAGGTCAGCAATCTGGTACACCAAGTCGAAGACCTCAAATACCACAATCAGCTCAAAGATTAGCACCTAAAATACCGACAAACACAGGAAATCAATGATGAGCAGAAAATCATTATTATTGATACTATGTCTTGTAATTACTGGCTGCACAATGGATTGTGTTGAACCTGGGTTGCAGAGCAGAAATACTAGTGTCAGTATAGATGTTCCAGTGCGTGAAGATGGCGAAGGAGTTAAAATTCATTGGGTTGATTCTGGTCAAGTAATTAGCAAGGATGAGAAAATCAAATTTACTCTTGGTGGTTCAGTAAATTTTTGTCCTCTTAAAGAAGGGAAAAATCCAAAGAGAGTACTTGTGCCTGCTGTATTTTGTGCTAATGATTTAATACCAAATTACAGTAATAAGTTAATTGATAATGCTAGCCTTGATGAACGAGAAATATGTGGGGATATAGGCTTTGGAAATAATGAATTCTATAGCAATAGACGTTATGTAGATACTGGAATTAAAGCAAATCCTGGTGATACATTAAGGTTTAGCTTAGTTCCTAGAAAAATGACAATTAATTGTGATAAATTAGAAGACCTTAAAGGAAAGGTTATTTTTGATGACGATTATTACAAAAATAAGGATAGTAAAGCTAGCGCAGGAGAGGTATGTAAAGGAGGTAAGTTTTTTTATAAAGATGAGCAAGATAGCAAAAAGGAATTTGAACTTGATCGACTAGATAAAAGGAAAGATAAAGATGGGAAAGAAGAGGATCAACAGTATAGATACTTGGTTGGTAATGGCTACACTCCATATGATAATAAGGTACATTTTAATAAGGATTATATTCAAAATTCATGGATAAATGGCGCATTGTTAGATTTACGACGAACTAAAATAGGACTGAATGAATTATGTAATGGGAAAAGGTGTGATTTTAATGAGCTGAACAAATACAGTTCTTATGAACTTAATTGTTACTATCACAATATATGTTACAACGCAAAAGGTATAGGGGAGAATTGCGTCTCTTCTATAAGGTATGAGAAGTATGATAAAAGAAATACATGTGACATGTATTCTCACCTTAAACGTATTGAGGATGAACTAAAAGAGATTGAAAAAAATAAGAGGGATTCTAAGCAGATTGACATTAATTTAATATCAAATTCTAAATTAAACTTCAAAGAGGACAGAGAAGATATTTCCTGGGCTGAGGCTCTTGTTGCAAAAGTTGGCGATCTTAATAATCAGAATACTGCTAAAGGTATTCAATGTTTTCCAGAGAGAAAGGGTGCAAAAGGGGATAATGTGTGTTCGCAAATTGGTGATAATTTTGAACATTTTTCTTTGAAATTAAATCATGATTATAAAATAGATGAAAAAGATATAATACCTGGTAGTAGTGTGATGCTTGCTATAGCAAGTAATGGCAACTACCAACTTCATAGAGGTGGATATCATGTTGCAGTGACTAGATCATGTAACTTCGATAGTGGTGAAAAACTGTATATGTACTTGGGTGATAGCCCGCCAGGAGATCCATCTGTTCGAAAGACTAATAATTTCAAAAAAGTAAAGAAGTTAGATAAAATAACAGAGTATAATGTAGACTATTACATAATAGATGGAAGTCATTTGGTAAATGAAGAGTCTAAGAAAATATATTTTGGTATTAATGTAGAAAACGTAGAGAAAGATGATATTACGGATAAAGATAGCAAATATTATGAAGATAACAAATACACAGTAAATTTATTTTTAAAAAGAAAAATAAACGATCTTATTTCATCAACTGTAAACAAGATTTTTGATTTCATAACAGACGGGAGTGAAGACGGAATTAAAATTCCATATGAAGGATATAGAAAGGGGCTTCTACAAGGAATAAGAGCTTTGCTTATTCTATACGTTATATTTACTGTTGTTGGCTATATGCTTGGAACAATACAATTAAGTAAATTCGATTTTATTATAAGAACATTCAAAATAGCATTTATAGCTTTTGCTTTTAGTGATAGAAGTTGGGAATTCTTTGGTACAACTTTGTCTGGGCTTTTTGTTGATGGTAGCATTTATTTAGTTGATAGTTTTTCTGGCTATATAGGAGAAGGAGGTAAAAAATTTGCATTCTTAGATTTAACAGCGGGAGTATTATTTACAGGAGAAACATGGCTGAAATTTTTGTCTTTAATGCTATCAGGACCTTTTGGCTTTATTGCATTTTTGGCAATACTTTATGCTACTTTTGTGTTTTTAAGATGCATTATTAGTGCTACGTTTAAGTATGTAATATCTACTGTTTTAGTGGCATTTTTATTGTCATTGGCACCTTTATTTATCGTATTTATTCTATTTCAACAAACTAAAACATTATTTGATAATTGGATAAAAACGCTGGCTCATGTTTCATTGCAACCAGTCATTTTATTTTCATCCTTGTCTCTTTTAAACCAGTTAATGTATTCAGTTCTATACAACCTCACAAATTTTTCTGCATGCTATCAATGCTTAATTAGTGTAAATTTTTTATCGTATGATCTGTGTCTTATGAAATCAATATTACCTCTTGGGTATAGTCCTGGTACTAGTGTTGATGTTGCGCTCAGTACTGGAGAAAGGGCTGGTGGGCACTTTGCAGCATTACCTATAGATCTAATCCAGGCATTTATATATCTCATCATTGCTAGTGCAATGGAAGCTTTTGTTTCTATATCAGAAACTATGGCGCAGGCGTTGTTCAGCTCTGGTTATGGAGTTGCTCAAAGTGTTAGTCATATTTCTAGGAGCGCATCACAAGATATGCTGTCAACTGTTGGCCTTGATGATAGAACCCAAAATATGATACATAACATCAAGCAGGGAATGAGTAAAGATCGTAGCAAAATTGAAGCTAAATTGCCTGATACACCAAAGCAAGCAGATGGGAAAGGGAGTGCTGGCAGAGAAATGAGCAAATCTGAAACACTAAGCCAGCCAGATAAGCAAAAGGATTCTGATAAAACAAAAGGACAAGTCAAGGAAGATTGATGAGATATATGGAGTAACTAATTAAAAAGATATTTGAAGTAAGGTTTTAGAAATTTATTCTGTATTGGAAAAAGTTTAGGTATGCAATCACGCTTAGGCAAATGTTGGTTTAGGTTATTAATTTTGGTAATCTGTGTTCTGGTTACAGGTTGTAGTAAGAATGATATGCCTTTTCCAAGATGTATATCTGCTGATTATTTTGGTCCTGAACCCATTGCAATTGGTGCTCATTTTCCAATCGTTCATGATGCGTTTTTTCCAGAAGGTGAAAGTGGAGAACCTATTGATCCTGAAACCGGAGAAATCAATTATGGTTTTCACTCTAATCAAGTGGTGAAGTGGAAAGATACTGGATTTGAAACCAATGGAGATAGTTTAGTAGTACGAGTAAATGGTGCATGGACATCTTGGAGTAATAATAATAAGAAAGAATCTAAAGGTAGTTATAATTTGCAAAGCTTGGAACAGCTAAAATATGCGACTAAGTTTGAAGGCGAGTCAGGTGATAATAGTCTACCTGACTTTCACTTAGTTTGTAATGATTATAAACCTAGCATACAAAAATTTTCAAGTAAGCCTAATGCAAGTTGCACTGTAAATTGCAAGTGCATTAATGAAGATGATAGCGCAAATACAGTATCACGTGGTGCTCCATGTTGGTTTACTAACGGCCATGGTGCTTATCTTTTATTTAAAAGGCCTAGCGATTCTAGTCCTAACGAAAATTTAAAATCCATGCGTAACCCTGAGTCTCCTACTGTACATCTAGGTTACAATTCCGTAGCGGAAGATGGAAGTGGGCTTTTTACTTTAGACAGAGATAACACCACATTACAGGACAGAAATTGTAATAAGGTGAGGTTAGAAAAAGGATGGAAAATATATGTAAAGATATTAGATAGATATTATCTAGATAATGCAGGTGGCTACTCTTTTGAATTTTTGAGCGGAGTGCAGAAACCAAGTAACTTTGGATTTTTTGATTACGTTTATAACTATCTAAAATGTGTATTATTGATTAACGAAAATTGTAAAAAGCATTTTGATAGCAATGATCCTGCAGCTGCACAAGCGATGTTTCAAAATATAGCTGAAAAAAGTACGAGCTTTCACAATTTTGTTCTTTCCTTGCTTGTTCTATTTATAGTGATTTCATCGCTTCTTTATCTTTTTGGAATGATAAGAGAAACTAAGCATGATATGCTCATCAGAATGATGAAAATCACTCTAGTAATAGTGCTTATATCTCCTGGAAGTTTTAGATTTTTCTATGATCATTTTCTTGTTTTATTTGTTAAAGGTCTTGAACAATTGATAAGCATAATTACTAATTTTGCTCCCAACATGAACACCGGAGGTAATTCAAACGTTTCTCAAGGAAATGAAGCTAAATTGTTTAGCTTCATGGAGGATATGTTTAATAAGTTTTTTGCTTACTCTGTTTGGAAAAAGTTTGCAGCATTTTTACATTATCAAATGTGGGCAAGTCTCCTTATGATACCGGCAATTTTTATAGGGATTGTCTTATATTTCCTGCTGTGTATGTATGCTTACATAATATTCCTTTCTGGTTTTATGGGTATAGCTTTTCTTGTAGCTATAATGCCGCTATTCCTAATCTCTATTTTATTTTCACCACTGAAAAGTCTATTTGAGGGTTGGATAAAATTCTGTATTAGTTTCTGTTTGCAATCAATTATGATATTTACCCTGCTGTCATTACTTGCTGCGATGACAATGAATACCTTTTATAAAAAGTTAGGCTTTACTGTGTGCTATAATAAATGGCTTGAAATAAAGTTATGTGCTCCAAAATGGGTATTTGGTGGTTTTTGTATAATTGATAAAGAATACTTTAGCTGGACTCCAGGGCAAATTTTTGTACCTTATGCTATTGGAGAGGCTTCTCCATTGAACGTAGATAAGAATATAGAAGGTATAGAAAAACTAAGCAGAATAGGTGGTACAGTAAAGTTTACTGGTGGCGCTGGATATATCCCTCTTCCACCAGATTACATTAATAAAGGTTTTCGTTATATAGATTACCCTTTCTTGAACCCAGTGCCTGGTACTGAGAAAAATCCATCAGACCATTATATAGCAGAAAGTGATATAGTAGTTGATGCTAATTGTAGTGAAAAAGATCTAGTGCGTCTAACGAATAGTTTATTACATGCATCAGAAAAGGCTTATATCTTATTGTTAATAGATAATATAGATAGTAAGATAAAAAAGCGTTATTGTCAATCTCAACAGCATGAAGAAGAGTGCAGAAATTATGAGAAAATAATAGGCGATTACAAAAAGGGTATCATTCGACCAAATTCAAAAAGTGAAATAAAGTCTTTAGTGCAAGGTGTAATTACGCAAAGTGTAAGCTGCCAATCAGAGAATTTTTATGATATAAATCAAAACTATCAAGAAAATAGTGATTACCAAAGGGTGCAAGACATACAGAGAGGTTATTTAATAAACGCAGGAGAGATCTTTGTATTGTTCTTGCTTTCGTTTTTGATGTTTTCTTTGAAGGAGTTTGTACAACAGATGGGCTCAAGCATTGCCGGTGGTGGGTTTGGTGTTTACAATATATCTAGTATGTATCAAGCATCACCTGTGACTGGTTTAATGCAGGGATTAAAACAACAGATGCAAGATAAAATTGGTGGAGGGCTAGAGTCTTTAGGTAATTGGGCTACTCATGTACCGGACAGATTAGCTGGAGGTAAAGCTAATTTGCTAGGTAGGATGCCAGGAGTTGGGGGTGTGCTGAAATATTCTATTAATGTGCCACGTAAGCTTGTAGGTGATACTATTGAAGCAACAAAATTTGCAACATCACCTAAAAATGATGTTGATAAGCTTGAGGAAAAAATCTACAGGGCGTTTGGAATTGATAAAGAAGATATTGCACATAGAAGAATTGATAAATATTTAGAATATTATAAAGGATATGTAGGATCACATTTGGGCTATACAATAGAAGATGCTATGAAGTTTACTTGGGAACATGGTCTCGACTCTATAGGAATTAACCCTGCTACAGGAGAAAAGGATGGTTACCAGCATAATCTACTCTATAGAGCAAAAACATATAGACGGGAATTTCTTGAGAAGCTTCATGACTACACTATTGGCCGCAAGAGAGAACCAGAAGAAGATGAATCATCAAAAGAAAATAAGCCTAATCAATCAAATCGAAAATTAGGTACGGAACCAGAAACCCTAAAAAACACTACAGAAGCTATACGTGCCGGAGAAGATAGAGAGCGTCAAGATAATGAAAGGAATGAGAACATAGAGAATGATGAAGAATCGTAATTTCAAAGGGCTAAGTTATTATGGTCTTCAGCAAGACGAAGATGGTAATATCAAGTTAAACGATTACAATGATGTTTTAAATGCGCGCAGAGCGAGGGTAGATTTTTTACTAGATAGCACTAAGCAAGCTGATGTTAGTCTTTCAAAGCTAAATAAAGCTATGAATGAGAGACTTATAGATGATAAAGGGCTATCGTCAGAATTTGACAAAGAAGACAAAGAAATTGCACAGAAGGAGCTTAAGATGTTCTCTATTTTAGACGATCTTGATAATCTTGCAAACATTGAAAGTGAAGATCTATTAGAGGTTAGTTTGTTACTATCAGATCTTAGTTTTATAGAGAGAAATATTGTGTTGAATGCCGATCAGAGTTCTGATCTAATAGGGTTCAAAAGTCTATTTATAGAAAAAAAAGCATCTGGTGAGGAATATAGTGATGAAGAGTGTCACAATTTCCTCGATAGTATAGAGAAAATCAATACTTTAATTAAGTTAGAGTTAGAAAGTAGAATTGAAGGGATGGGTCATGATGAAAAAAACAACCATGATGATTTACAAGACGAGATTGGTCGTGCAATCAGTATAGAAAATAAATCAAAGAAAAGCGATTGATCTTGCGTTCCTCCACAAGCAACCTTCTTTCTATTAGACTGCTGAAGCTATGTTGACATTAAATGTGTATTATAAATAATTAGTTAACTTCGAACTTGTTTTATATGTTACGTGTTATTGCGGGTAAATATCGTGGAAGAAAAATAACTACAGGCAAGAATTTAGCTGCACGGCCCACTATGAGTAGTGTCCGAGAAGCAATATTTAGTATACTTTCTTCAAGAAAACCTATTTATAACCTAAATGTACTTGATTTATTCTGCGGAAGTGGCTCTTTTTCATTTGAAGCACTTTCTCGAGGTGCTAAACATGCATTCATGGTAGATTCAGATTATTACAATTTGCAACTGCCTAAAAAAACAGCAGAAGATTTTGGAATTACGAACGATATCACGTTAATTTGTTGCAATGCTAACGGATTACCAAGACCTATTTCAAAGTGCGATATAGTTTTTATGGACCCACCTTATAATATCAATCTGGTTAACTCAACTTTAGACGAGTTAGCTCACTCAGGCTGGTTAAATGATAATGCGTTAATAATTCTAGAAATGAGGAAAAATGAAGGTTTTGAGTGCAATAAAAACTTCAATATAATTGTGGAGCGTACCTACGGTATTGCAAAAATAATTTTTCTTTCTTCACTCACTTGAATTTCTTTTGTAAACATCTATAGCTAAGCTAAGTAAGATTTTTCCGAGGACTGAAAGAAAAAATCAATTCGTTTTGTTGGGAATAGGGTGTGTAACAGCAAATCAATACGAGTTGATATACTAGAAGAAGCAGTATGGAAAGAAATGAAGATGGTACTCAAAGAACCAGAGGCAATGACTAAGGAATATCAGCTAAGACTCGTAAAACATGAAAGTACGCAAGCAAAGGATTAACTTGAAAAGCGTGCAAGTAAAATAGAACAAGGTATAGAAAAATTAGCTTATGTATATGCAAGGGGTCATATAACGAAGGAAAAGTATGACTTATACCAATTCCCGCTATAGAAAGAACAGATAGAGAATAATGGGGAAAAAGTCATACTAGAGTAAGTGAAATAGCGAGGTATAAATGGCATTAAGGTCAAAACTATTAGACGAAAGAGTTGTAAATTTAGCGAAAGAAATGTTAAAAAAGGTAAGAAATAACGCATATGTTTCAAAAAAGTTACAAGCGGTGATAGCAGGAAAAGAAAGTAGTATAAGCGCTGTGGCAAGAATATGTAAAATTTCAAGGACTGCTTTGACTGAATGGATAAAGCATCTAAAATTTGGTAGAGTAGAAAAATTATTTGCCCCGTTTCAGCGGAGAAGAAAAAGCAAATTAAACAAAAATCAACGTGAGCAAATTGAAATATGGGTAGAAAGAAATCCAAATATTACTATTAAGGAAGTACAAATAAAAATCTCAGAGGAATTTGCCCTAAACATCAGCAAATCAACAGTGCACCGTGAGATACAAAGGATGAAATTTTCTTACATAACACCGAGGCCAATGCACCATAAACAAGATAAAAACAAGCAAGAAGAGTTTAAAAGATACTTCAATAAAATAGTCAATTTCCACCCTAAAAGGGAGGTGTTTTTTTTGATGAATCACGATTTGGGACTCATTCAAAAATCGGACACGGATGGTTTAAAAAAGGGGTCAGAACGCAGGTTAAAATGAAAATTGGTAGACAAAATTTCTATATCTAAAGTGCGGTAAATCCAAGAAGTGGTAAGAAAATTAGCCTACTTGCTCCATATGTAAACACTGATTGTATGAATATATTTCTGGAGCAGATGTCGAAAGATTTAGGCACGAAAGAAGCCTTTCTTGTAATGGATTGTGCAAGTTGGCATAGATCAAAAAGTTTGAAAATTCAGGAAAACATTACCATCATATACTTGCCTCCTTATTCACCGGAACTGAATCCTGTTGAAAGGTTGTGGCAATATATCAAATACAATACTTTACGCAATAGTATAGCTCTTTTCATAATGGTCCAAACGGTTTAAAATAAGAGTTTATAGTAGTGAAGGTAAGTATGCCAGCAGCATATAGTTATGATTTAAGAAAAAGCAATGGAGGTACTAGACGAAGGGGAAAGCAGAGAAACGGTAGCAGCAAGATTTAAAATTGGAAGAACTACATTATGGGAGTGGCAGCAAAGAAAAAAAGAAACAGGAGATTTTCAGTCGAAAAACTTGGAAATGGAGGTTATAATCATAAAATTACCGACTGGAATAAATTTACTGAATTTGCCAAAAACATGGTGGAAAAACTCTATCGGAAATGGCTAAGCTTTGGAGTAATGTTAGTATCCCAACGATTCATCTAGCTCTTAAAAAATTGGACTCACACGCAAAAAAGACATATGGATACAAAGAAAGGAATGAAGAAAAACGTGCTGAATTTTTGAAAATTATAGCAACGAAAGAACCTCAAAACTTAGTATATATAGATGAATCTGGTATTGATAATACCGAAGACTATCCCTATGGATATTCTCAGAAAGGACAGCGATTTTATGCCCTAAAATCTGGAAAGAAAACTCAACGAATTAGCATGATTGCAGCTCTAAATAGTAGAAAAATAGTTGTTCCGTTAACATTTGAGGGCCATTGTAATATGGATATCTTTAATAAATGGTTTGAGCAGTTTTTGACACCTATTTTGGAACCTGGACAAACTGTTATCCTTGATAATGCTACTTTTCATAAGTCTAATAAGATTACTGAACTTGCTAAAGAAGTTGGTGCTGAAATTTTGTATCTTCCTACGTATTCCCCAGATTTCAATAAAATTGAGCATCATTGGTTTGCTATAAAAAATAGAGCTAGGAAAAACATCCCTCTATTCACATCTTTTCGTCATGCTGTTGATTCTGCTTTTCTATGAACTTTCCGGACTATTATGAAAAGAGCTATATCTACGATACCATAGGTTTACTTGAAGATGTTTTGTGTAATTTTATTGTCAATATTTCCAGTACTACTATTAAACGAGTTTGTAATGTTTCTTATTTGTTCCGTCAGTAATGGATTTTGGTATTAGCAAATTTAGAGAAGTTAAGGTGGATACCCTAGTTTTTCTGCACTTGTCTTTTAATGAAAACTGCGACCAAGTTATGGTAAGCTTTTTGAGAAAAATATTTAAGCCTTTAATTTTATTATTTAGTGCTAAAAATAACTCTCTAACCCGTCTTTTTAGCTCAATAAATGCCTTTGTTAAGCTAAGCTCCGTATTTTTTTTCAGTTCTGTGCAACCCACTATTCCATGAAATATAAGAATTGCACACAATTTGGCATATAGCTCACATAATACTCTGTATGGCTTTCCTCTCAGCTTATCAATCCTTATATTACTCTTATATAATTTGAACAATAATTCAATTTGCCATCTTATTCGGTAAACTACTAGTATTTGCTCAGCATTAATCTTACTTTTTGGAACATTAGTTATAAATATTGACCAATTTAGTAACTTTTGGTTCCTTTGAGAAGATGTGTATCCATGTGATCTTGCTAACCTATTAGCCTTTCTTCTTCTAGCCACAGCTTGTTCTTCAGTTAGTTTTTTAAATATAATTCTTACTTTAACCCTTGTCTCTTTTCCTAACAATACCTCCTGTTCTAGAAAAGATCGATCTCCCAAATGTTCTAGTAAATCTATTTTTTGACCTGTCTCTATATCATATATGTTAGTATCGGATTTATAACGACTTATGAAATAAGCTCCTATTTCATTGATGTGTTTAAAAGAACTTGGCACAAAATAACCCAAATCAGATATTAGTAAATCGTTGTTCGATATATTGCTTAAATGGCTTCTATAACCCTGATCTGACCTTATTCCTTCAGTTATATTAAGCTGGTCTAATGTCTGGTTTAGGTAGTCAAAAACTAATTGTAACTTTATTCCAGACTTAGTATTGCTTTCATAACCACTGTAGCTGGTACCATAACCTTTATACATGTCTTCCATACTGTTAGGTAAGCTAATGTAGCTGCTGTCTAATAATTTAACACCTCCAAAGTGCTTCAAGATTCTGCAATCAACTTGTAAGGTATTTTTAAGTAACGTTAAAGATTCATTATACATTCTTTTCATAAATTCCACTGCTTCCTTGGTAAATCTAAAGTCCAGACCTTGTTTTGTTATATTTATCGAGTCTTCATTCAATAATTGACACACTGTCTCTATACTACAATTATCAACCCCTATATTACCCAAAACGATGGCTTTTATGAACTACGAGCCTTTTAGCTTCCTCTTTCTTTTTATGAACCCTGTTGTAGCTGAGATTTTATCTGCTTTTTCATTAAAAAATTCTTTGAGCTTTTTTGAGATGCAAACTATTCTTTTCATTGTATAAGTTCTCCGTTTTCTTTGTTAGATTTAAGAGAACTTATATCTTTTCTTTCTCTTCCTTACACTAAGTTTATTACCACAGTTCCTTAACTTGACGCGTATGGTTTATTTAACACTCCCCAACATTCTATCGGGATGCCAGTGTCAGCTACTTGCATGACATCCTCTTGCTTCTATAGGTGTCTTTTCTCTTCTACTTTATTTTGCCACACAGATACAATGGTTTCACATGCACTTGGTAGGCTATCTATTTTGAAAAAGAAGGACTACCAACACCTTCAGCGTTTGCATCACTAAATTTACTTGCCACTTTATCAATAGTCCAAACGAGTGGTGTAACAACAAGCGCAGCAGCCCAGATGACAGCACTAACAGCATAACTCAAAACTGTGTTAACAAACTGAGCTAATGCACTACTATGGACACGTGCCTTACCTGACAACATGGATGAATAATCTATCAACTATTTTGTACTGTACTTAAGATCACAACCATCTGTTACTTTCGCTAACCCTTTTGCCGGCGAATATGATAGATACGCCAATGCTAGATATAAAGGTTGTAGGGCTATACTAGCTAATGTATAAGTAGTAAGATAAGTCAGAGAATGACACCTCAAACTACCAAAAGCTACATTTTTCACTGGCTCAATAACACTATTAATATAATAAACGGACTTATAGAAACTATTTTGTGGAACTTCGTTACCTTCAACGCTTTTTCTAGGAATATTTCCGAACTTAGCATATCTACTAAAATTCTTGAATAAACTTGACATATTACCCCTCTAAAAATAAAAAATAATTACCTTGTCAGTATAGTTCATTTTAGAATAACTGCAATAAACATCTTACAAATTATGTGTTGCGCAAAAGCACATATTAACATACCATCGAAAATAAAGAGGTCAGCATGAGTTTTACTTTACCTGAGTTGCCATATGATAAAGCAGCTTTAGAACCTTATATATCTGCAAAGACATTGGATTTTCATTATGACAAGCACCATAAGGGATATTTAAATAAGCTAAATGAGCTAGTTGAAAATACTGACCATCAACATATGGGAATTGAGGAATTAGTAACAAAAGTTCATGGTCACAGTGATAAAGTTCTTATTTTTAACAACGCAGCACAAGTTTGGAATCACACTTTTTATTGGAATTCAATGAAAAAGAATGGTAGTGGTAAGCCTCAAGATGATGGTCTTCTAGCAAAAAAAATTCAAGATGATATCGGTGGCTTTGATAAATTTTGTGAAGAATTTTCAAATTGTGGAGTAAGCCAATTTGGTAGTGGATGGGTGTGGTTAGTGCTTGAAAAAGGGAAACTCAAAATCACTAAAACTCCAAATGCGGATTTACCGCTAATTTATGATCAGGTACCACTGCTTACTATGGATGTATGGGAGCATGCATACTATTTGGATTGCCAAAATCGCAGAATTGACTACATAAAAGTTTTTCTTGATCATTTGATCAATTGGGATTTTGCAGAAGACAATTTAAAAAAGAGTATATAAGATGAACGTACCACAGGTAACAAAATTAGATAATGGTCTGCGCATAATAACTGAGCGAGTGCATGACGTTGATTCCGTAGCTTTAAATATACGGGTTGGTGTTGGCAGTAGAGCTGAAAGCGCAAGTCAAAATGGAATATCTCATTTCCTAGAGCACATGGCTTTCAAGGGAACGAAAACGAGGACTGCATTTGAAATTGCAAAAGCTTTTGATGATATAGGTGGAGCCTTCAATGCCTGCACCGGTAGAGAAAGCACCAGTTATTACGCAAAGGTTCTTAAAAAAGATATAAAGACTGGCATTGATATATTAATAGATATATTAATGAATTCTACATTTCCAGAGGATGAATTGGAACGCGAAAAGGGTGTTGTAATACAAGAGATTTTTCAAACTAATGATTCACCGAGCGATATCATTTTTGATAAGTATTTTGAAGCAGCTTATAAAGATCAACCATTTGGTAGGTCAATCTTGGGTACGCAAGATACTGTCAAATCTTTTACTCGAGCTAATCTAGATAACTATATAAATGAGCATTACTTTGGCGAGAACATTATATTTGCTGTTGCAGGAAATGTTGAACATGAGGAAGTTGTTCAATTAATCAAAGACTTTCTCTCAAAGATTCATTCAAAAGAGCTGAAAAAAAGCCAGAATGCAGGTTATACCAGTGGTGAGTATCGAGAGCATCGTAAATTAGATCAGGTGCACTTGTTAATTGGGCTACCTAGTGTTTCTCGTGATGATAATAAATATCACACATTTAAAGTGCTTGATTCTATACTGGGAAGTGGCATGTCATCACGCCTATTCCAGGAAGTAAGAGAAAAGCAGGGTCTTGCTTACTCCATTTACTCATTCAACTCTAGCTATGCTGATACGGGAATGCTTTCGATTTTTGCTGGTACAGATAGTAGTAATCTAGATAAGCTTTTAAAATCCATAACGACAGAGCTAAAGAAATTGTCTACAGATGATTTAAAGGAAGAAGAAGTAAATAGAGTAAAAGAACGAGTAAAATCTCAAATTTTAATGTCACGCGAAAGTGTTAGCTCACGTGCTGAAACATTAGGACACTACTACGGTAACTATAATAAATACATCAGTAAAAATGAATTAATAGAAAAAATTAGTGCTGTTACTATTTACGATATAAAAAAAGCAGCAGAAGAATTGCTATCTCAGCATGAGAGAATTACTTTAGCTGCGATTGGAGAAATTAAGTCACTGCCAAGTTACGATAAAGTTGTTTCTATGCTTAGTGTACTTTAATTATGTTGCTTATGCTCACTAAAAAGTTCAATGAATGGTTGCAAAATCCTTTCTATAAAAAGTTTCCTTTCTGGTTCATCGCGTATACCACTAATTATTTTATTGAAAGCTTTTTCGCTGTTTTGTAAAAATAAATAGCTTTCTACTGGTTGCACAATAGACAAGGCAGTTAAAACTCCTCCTATCACTAAACAAGAAGCTATAGCAGGTACGGTACCCACTGCAATTCCAGTTGAGATCAATGATAAAACAGCTATAGTATTTCCCAAAGCAAATGATAAAGGTATAACAAAGTATTTGAGTTATAATGGCATATAGTGTGGATTTAAGGGAAAAGGCAGTATTGATGATAGAAAAAGGGAAGACAAAGGTTGAGATAGCAGAGCTCATGGAGATAGGAATAGCAACTCTGTACCGCTGGTTAAAAAAGAAAGCTGCTGGTGAAAGCTTAAAGCCATCTAAAAACGGTAGCTTTATTCGAAAAATAGACCCAAAAATACTCGAAGAATATGTTACAAAGAATCCAGATCATACTCTGGCAGAGATGAAACAAAATCTTGGATTTGGAATAAATTCAATTTGGTATAGACTAAAACAGCTAAAAATTACTTTAAAAAAAAGTCACACTATATCAAGAGCGCAATCAAGAAGATAGGCAGCAATTTATTGATAAAATCTCAAAAATAGAACATTCCAGCATCTTATATATAGATGAAGCAGGAGTTGATAATAAGTTATACCGAGAATATGGACGTGCTCCAAGAGGAAAGAAAATTTATGCAGATATTCCAGGGAGAACTCGAGAGAGAATCAGTATAGTAGCCGGGTGGATTGGAATGAGATTTATTGCACCAATGACTTTCAAAGGTGGGTGTGAAAAAGAGGTATTCAATATATTGTTGGAGAAGATGTTATTACCTAAATTGCCACTTGGCACAACCATAGTTATGGATAATGCTACATTTCATAAGACCACTAAAACAAAATCATTAATAGAGTCTTTTGGCTTTCATGTGCTGTATCTTCCAACATATTCACCAGATTTGAATCCCATAGAACACTGTTGGCATACCATCAAAAGCCGCCTCAGACCTCTAATGTATAAATGTACAGACTTACAACTTTTGGTTGGTAATACCATAATGGAAATTTATCCATTCATTTTAGAAAATACTATAAGAGTGTAAAGGCTGAAACGCAAAACGCTATTTGATGTTTTTCTTTATTTTTAACCATAAATGCCTCACAAAATTATATTTTTAGTATACCCGTATATATACGGTACTGTCAAGTTTTTAAAGAAGATTAAAAAATGCAACGCACATGTACAAAATATGAACTAGGTATATAATTCACAATGCAGCGGTATTTCACTAATCCAATTATTTTTTTCCTGATCTAGCCTATCATTCAATATTGCTTGTCTTATTGATTCCATCAACTTATTCATGAAGAAAACATTGTGAATGGTAACGAGTGTATAAGCCAGCAACTCTTTAGCTTTCAGTAGATGGTGTATATAGGCTCTTGAATGTTTTCTGCAAGTAAAGCACAAACAGTCATTTTCAATTGGGTTATCATCTAGTTCGAATCGTTGATTTCGCAAATTAATATGCTCTTTGCACTTTGAAGAAATAGAATCTCTATTTTTTACTTTAACAAGCGCGCCACCATGTCTTGCGAGGCGAGTTGGATGCACGCAATCAAATGTATCAACTCCAAGCTCTACTCCACGAAAAATGTCTACAATTCCACCAATGCCAAGCAAATGAGTAGGCCTATCTTTTTTTAAATGTTCCATAATAAAGGAAACTACATCATACATCTGCTCTTTACTTTGACCAAGCGATCCACCTATTGCTTGACCAAAAAATGGCAAATCGTTGATAAAATCACAACTTTCTCTACGCAAATCTTGATACACTCCGCCTTGACTAATTCCATAAAGCACCTGTTTGCCATTATTATTTTTTTCAAATTCATTTAAAGAACGTTCAGCCCATCTATGGCTCATGAGCATCGATTTCCTTGTGTACTCCTTGCTGACGTGAAATGGAGTACATTCATCTAAAACTAAGATTAAATCTGCACCTAATTTTTGTTGAATTTGTATCGACTTTTCAGGAGTTAGACAATAAGTTTTACCATTTATGTAAGAACGAAAAATTGCCCCATCCTCGTTAATTTTGATCAGAGTTTTTTGTTTCTGTCTTACTCCCTTTATCTCTTCTGAAACTGATCCGTGTCCTAAACTAAATATCTGGTATCCACCAGAATCAGTGAGCATTGGCCCACTCCATCCCATCATCTTGTGCAAGCCACCAAGATTTGCCACAGTATCCTCTCCCGGTTGGAGCATTAGGTGATAGGTGTTGGAAAGTATTATCTGAGTACCTGCTTCTCTGATTCTCTCGATATCTGCAGCTTTAATAGCAGCTTTGGTTGCACAAAATATAAATGCTGGTGTTTCTATACTTCCATTTGGAGTTTTGATCGTTCCAACTCTTGCAGAACCTGATTGCTTGGTTATCCTAAACGAGAACTTTTCCATCTATTTACTTGAAAGTTCTGCTATGATATTTTCCACTTTTTCAGGAGTGAGGTTTTCATAAAAATCGTTATTGATCTGTACAACAGGGGCATTAACACATGCACCAAGACATTCAACTTCCTTTAAAGTAAATAGATTATCTTTAGTGGTTTCACCGATATTGATTTCAAGCTTCTTTTTAAAGGTACTTAAAACTTCCTCGCTATTGCATAACCAGCAAGGAGTTGTTCTACAAACTTGTATTAGATATTTACCTACTGGCTTTAAATTATACATGGTATAAAAATTTGCCACTTCATACACGCGAATATGTGGAATATGAAGCATGTCAGCAACGTAGCGCATGGCAGATTCAGAAACCCATCCGCATTGTTCTTGCACGAGATATAGTAAAGGCATGACAGCGCTACCTTCTCTACCTTTAGGATACATCTCTATAGACTTTTTTGCTTTGCTAAGATTGTCTGGTGTAAAACTAAACTGCTCTTCTTTCTCTTTCATCTAATAAGGTTCATGTAAATCTCAACAAATTATACTTGAAGAGTTAACAATTGCAATTAGACTTCTTGCATAATCTAAGACCTACTGTAAACCAAGCTTAGTATAATCCAATTTGACGTACCTTATTATTTTTTACTTTGTAATTGATCTACATGAGAAACTTTTTCACCACTTTGTAATCTTTCTCCCTGGAAAATTCCTGCAGGCCTTTCAAAGTACCCACGTTCAATAGCATTGTAAAATGAGTAACAACCAAATAAGCAATTTTTTCCTATTTCTTCTCCACAATCTTTTAATTCTTTCAACCTCTCTTGATCTCTTACTTCTACTTTTATCCAGTCTTTATTTTGCTTATCAGGATATAACCTAACGTCTAACTCTCCCTTAGTGGCAGGGAAAGTCAACACTATATCACTATCGTCCGCAAGATTGGTGTAATTCCTTATACCATTCTTTGTTATAATTTCTACCTCACTTTTACCAATCTTTATTATATCTCTTTCATAGTCTATGTTGCCCTGAGCTCGCCTTAACTCACTAGCTTTTTCTGTGAGCCTTGCAACATTTATTATACTATCTTCGGAATATTCCGAGTATAAAGTAGTGTTATCTATTTTTGCATTCTTTACCATACCATTAATAACTGCTCCTTTTATAACTTCCATAAAATCTAGGGTACTCTCTAGATAATCTAGATAAGCTTCTATCATATTTTCTTTGTGCTCTTTAAATTCAGATTCTAGTGTATCAATTACTTTCATATTATCTTTATTATATAACACTGCCCCTATTGATACCAACTTGCATACTATCTTGCTTGCAACTTCAGGATTCTTTCCTAACTCACCAATCCTTTCCATAACACAATCTGTAAAATTACGCTTCTTATCTTGAGAAAATCGTCTATTAATCCTCCCTCCTGAGAGAATAGCCTCATCTACAACTCCTTCTAGTTCATCCATATTTTGAGCTTTAGAAACTTTATCTAAAAATTCTTTTAGCTTTATCTGTCGATTAGGCGGTAAATTACTCCATAAATCCCTAGAATAATACTCCTTCTCATCATAACTTGACCATTGTAAATTGATTGCATCTGCTTTCAAAAGTAATCTTTTTACTTCAAATTTATTTGCTCTTTCATCAGTACCTGAACGAGCAAAAGGATCAAGATTTTTAGCATGTTGATGCACCTGCAACTCTCCTTCATTACTTCGAAGATTCAAAACCATTCTTAGATCTTGATCATTCCCAAAATCATCTAAGAATTCTTGTAGATCTTCAACAACTGAATCACCTTCTGAGTTATTTACTATATCCAACAACTTTCTTCTCAAGCCCCCTGTCTCTTAGTTAAAACGTAACCCGAACCATCTTCGAACCAGTCTTTTGTTTCCATTATAGAGCGTAACTTATCACTCAACTTCTCTCGCTTATAAGTCACAAAGTACTTTTCAATATGTTCATGATGATTATCACGTGCAACTTGCAGAGGAGTTTTTCCTTGTTTATCACCTTGATCAGAAATAGCTCCTTTCTCTAAGAGTAAAACTACGCCTTCAGAACAACCAACACTAGCAACATGATGCAAAGGCGTTTTTTTTTCATTATCTTCTGCATTAAGGTCAGCTCCCTTTTCTAAGAGAGCAGCTATACTATAAGGTCCGGTAGCATAGTGTAATGGTGTCCTTCCTTTATCATTCTTGATATTAGGGTCAGCTCCTGCTTCTAAAAGCAAACTTACGGCACAATCATATTGTTTTCTTGCCCAAGCCATACTTGATATTATGTGCAATATCGTCAAACTAGACTCTCCCCTCTCACAATTAAGAACGGTTTTTAGATCTTGATTATCTTTATTATTTAATAAAAACTTTTGAAGTTGTCGGTAACTATCTCCTGCACTCAAAGATCTCATTGCACTAAAAATAGATAGCAATTCCTCATCTAACTCTTCTTGACTGTCTGTCAACTCAGTTGTAACAAGCCACGCACACATTAAATTATCAAACGAGCCTTTTGTAGCTTCAGCAATATCTACCAAATGACGCCTATCAGGAAACATGAATAAACTTTTAATCAGTTCATATTCATAATCCTGTTGTAGCTCGTTTTCTATTCTACTTTCCTTATTAGAATCTTGCCCAGTAACTTCTGGCATATTTACTCCTCACTTTATAAAACTGGATGTAATTATAACAAATAAAGCTAATGCAAGCTAGCTTTCTACTAATTCTTGTATGGTTATATCACTAACACGTAGCGGGATTATAAACATTAAGAAATTAACTAGATGGAAAAAAGGCAAAAGAATCCCCTAGTAGTGAGTTTTAATAATGGAAATTGGCGTTGTAATAATGTGCTAACAAGCGCGATTTGGCTGAATGTAGAAAAAATAAAAAAAGTCGCTATAATTTTATGTAATTTGCCAATAAATATCTGAGTTTTTTTACTGAATTTTCTTGTTAAATCTGCAGAGATTAAAAACAAGGATAAATACTCTTACTGTCATGACGTATATAACAATGTTGCAAAAAATAATATCATAGAGTTCAAGAAGACGATTCCTAGAGGATTACTCATCTATAAAAGACAGAATCTTATTAGCTATTTAGATGTAAAAGGTAAGCTGAATTTTTACAAGGAAAAACAGCAATTGACTAAAAGAGAGCGCTGGACGAGGCAACTTAATTGGTTTGCTATTTCAACCACCATAACTAATACCAATAATCGTTATTGGCAAGACAAATGAGGTAGGTTATAAATTTTCTTAACTCCCTAATTATAGGCAAAAAGAGCTCCTTTTCATGTGTTTTATTACTAATGGGAATTGGTATAAATCAACAAATTTTGGAAAAAAAACACCGTGTTTTAAGAACCTTATTTATCGACATATAAAATTTTTTCTTGCCTCTTTTCAAAGAATAAAACATCTTAAATTAAGAATATTGATAATTCTTTATAGGGGGTTATTATGCACGTAGGAAATTCTAATAGTCAGCAGGTAAGTCAGAATTTGCTACCTTCTTCAACTCATTCCTCTGATGAGGAGTACTGTGATGCTAGTGATAAGGTTGAGAGATCTTCTATATCTTGTGAAAGTGATTCTGACCTGGAGTCTATTCCTACTGTATCACATTTTAAGCAGCGTACTTGGAAAGACGGCAAATCTGGAAAAGCTGATCAAAGTAGCTTTAATGAAAATAAGGGAACAAGGAAGTCATTTGGTGAAAATGGATATACAGAGGGACAATGGGAGAATAATCATTTAATAAAACTAGATTCGTGTCAATTTACTCATCCATATAATAATAAAACAGTTTATATCAGGAAGCAAAGTACAAGTTATTTATTTACTTTTGATCAGGAAAACTTTATTGCAAGAGTAAGCTTCAACAAGATTAAAGAGTTAGATTTTGCTGGGCATCCTATAGATATAAAACGAAATTTTCTTAAAAAGCTTAAAATTACTAAAATTATAGAAGATGAATTATTAAATGACAGGGATAAAGCTTATGAACAGTTTAAACAACTTTTGCAGGATAGAAGTGGTAAAACTGCAGATAATCTTGAGTATGCAGAGGATCTTTTTCAGTTTTCTAAAAGATTAGAAGATTGGAGAAAGTTCTCTAGTAATATATTGATATTAGATGATATAGTTAAGAATAAGAACATTTCGTGCGAGACGAATAGTAGTAATCAACAATTGCTTGATAAAGAAAGAGCTCTGGATGTAAGAAAGAAAGAGTTTTCTCAGGTTGATCAATTTTATACAATGGATTTACTAACAGGATTACAGAAGATCTGTAAAGGTGGAATAAATAATCATAGAAACACCTTACATGATAAATATTTCGGGTCTATTTTTGTGATGGCTCCATCTATCATGGCAGATCATTTATCTCGCTTGAATGATAAGTCAATATTTTATATCAGCAACAAAGATATAGAATTGTTTGCAGACCTTGTTGACATGATGAATAAGCAACCTTTTCTAGATTTTATAGTCAATTCGTGGGACATTTTGTTTAAAAATGTAGAGGAAATAAGGCAGCATGAGTCATACCAAAATCCATTACTGACCGAACAAATAAGAAACATTACAAACTCGTTTAATAGTATAGTATTTCCCAAAGCAAATGATAAAGGTATAATAAAGTATTTGAGTTATAATGGCATATAGTGTGGATTTAAGGGAAAAGGCAGTATTGATGATAGAAAAAGGGAAGACAAAGGTTGAGATAGCAGAGCTCATGGAGATAGGAATAGCAACTCTGTACCGCTGGTTAAAAAAGAAAGCTGCTGGTGAAAGCTTAAAGCCATCTAAAAACGGTAGCTTTATTCGAAAAATAGACCCAAAAATACTCGAAGAATATGTTACAAAGAATCCAGATCATACTCTGGCAGAGATGAAACAAAATCTTGGATTTGGAATAAATTCAATTTGGTATAGACTAAAACAGCTATAGTAATTTTTATGGTATATAAGAAGACTATGAATTACAATTTTTTTATGTATTGGGGGGTTGTCTATGCTGCGTGGTGATATTTCAGAAATTTTATTCTCATCCATTAAAGAAAATGATTCTCATAGAGCATCTAAGCTCCTTCAAATTGAACGTTGGTGCTATGCGAATTGGCGTTTACATGCAGGATATGGTGAAATAAGAAATAAATTCCTTGCACAAGTATTATCTGATGGGGAATGCTGGGAGGAAGTAGGTGGCTTGCATGAAGTCAAACTTAATAGACAAAAGGTAGGAGAAAAATTGATTGTTCTAGGTTCAGACAGTACCCTAAATCCATTTGGTACTGCTAGATACAAGATTGCCTGTCAATGCTGTCTGGAACAGGATATCGTAAAGATGTTTAGCGATCATATGCAGGAACGTAATGTAATAAATGAAGATTCATTAAAGAAGCTAGTAAGTAATCTAAGTCATGGAGATCCCTTGCAAGCTTTCTGGTCGCATGTTGTTGGCAATTATGCATTGTCAAATAATTTTGACTGTACTGTAGATTGGAAGCAAGTAGAAGCAGTGGAATCCTTTTGGAATAAGGCAAAATCTGGAGATTATTCTAAATTAAATTTGAAAGGTTGTCATCTATATGAATATGGGCTTGACTGTGCTATAGGTTGGAAAAAAGTAGAAGCAGTGGAGTTCTTTTGGAATAAAATAGAAGCATTACCTGAAAGCGAAATGAGTAAAGAAAAGAAAGATGAGATCTTGATGAAAAATGCAGCATATACAGCTGGAGGTAATTTTAGGGTTTATCCTGATATATTTGAGTTTTTCCTTAGCAAGATAGATTCTAATAAATATTCAAAGTTCTTAGAAAGAGATTTAGAGAAAAATGGTCATTATGGTTCTTTGAATAGAATGAAGGATATGCACAATTTTGATAAATTTCAGAAGTTGTTTGATTACTTAGAATTCACTAAAGTTGAGGAAGATGATTACTATCTCTGCTTAAAATTTATGATAGAAGACTGTCCAGAGTATTATTTAAATAAAGGTATAAGTGTTTTTAAGCACATGTGGGGGAAAGAGGGGTTTGATAATCATCGTACTTTTACATTAAACAAAGAAATGTTGGACGATTCTGTTTTTCAAGGGAGATTTTTAGTGTATTTGGTTGAGAAGAATTATATGGAGCCAGTATGGGCAATATTAGATAAAGCTAATACTAACCAAATTAAAGAATTTATGGACTCTAAAAAACATCATATAAGTGATATATTAGCAACGCGCGGAGATAGTGATCTACTAAGCAAGTTTTCAGCCTATGGTAAGTCTGCTGATGAGGGGCTTTGTCAGAAACCTGGTCCAAGTGGCGATTTAACTGAAGCGAAGGTTGAAGAAACGCATGGCCAGTCTAGGATTGAATAAATAAAAAAATTATATATTAACGGGGGATTTTATGCAGAACGAAGGAAGACCGCAAGATTTTGAGTTAATAGAGTTATTGATTAAGGAAGCAGGTTCAGTTACAGGTGCTGGTGCTATCAACCATCCAATTCAACCAAGTAGCGAGTTTAAATCTTTCAAAGCAAGGTTTCAATCGTATATAGACCAGATTCCATCGTATTTACATTCAGTAAGCAAAAAAGGTTTTTTTCCTCATTTCTTTTTAGGTAGATTTTCTACTTTGATAGGTAGAAAAATTGTGGATAAAGAAATTACAAAGGTTTATTATAGGTTTGATGGTCCGGAAACTTTGAAGGTTGCTGTTGTAAGAAAAAACGAGAAGTATAAAGATCAGAGTGCTTGCGAAATTAATTTAAGTCTTTTTGTGGTTTCGGAGTCTAATAATACAAATAAAAAGTTTACCTATGGCGAGTTAGAAAATATACGTAATCAATTAAACTTCCCGGTAAAGGGTGAACATGTGATGCGTGTTAAAGATCAACTTCAAGTTAGATCAGTAAAGATTGTTAAAACTACAGGAAAAATATCTGTTGAGGTAAAAGATGAGAAATTGGATAAGGATGCTTCTGCGAAACCTGAGTTTTGGGAAGTAGAGCAAGTATGGAAAAATCCAGAAAGTGATATAGCTAAGCTGACTAATTCTAATGCAGAAAGAGTAAAGGAATCTATTAAAGAAATTCTTACAAAATTTAGTAAAATCCATTCAAAATGTGAGAATGTGCTTGTTTATGCTGATCAAGCAAGAGAAGCAGCGCATCATGGGTTTATTGCAGGTGCTTTAGTGATGAATTTTCGCTATAGATCTAATCTTAGAGTTTACTTAGAGCAATTTGCAGGAAGAGGTTATGCTGATATTGTTTTAGTGCCTCGTGGTGATGATAGGTCATTAAATGCTATTCCTATTATTATTGAATTGAAGGCAGGAAAAGGTATTGTTACTACACCAGATGATGCTTTAGAGCAAGCAAAGGGTTACGCAAAAGGTTTTCAACCGAATGTAATGAGAGTTTTAACTACTGCAGATGATATTCTATGTGTTGGTGTAAATTTTGATCATCACACTCCTATTTCAGAAATTGTTCCTGTGTCACGTGATCAAGAAATTACTTCCCTTTTTAATGAAATATTGGGATCTATTGATGAACGAAATAAAGATGAGATTAGTGAAGTGATATTGAAAGAGCGAATTCACAATAATGTAGAGCGTATCTATTATACATTTCCTGGTACAGGATAAAAGGGAGATCATCATTACTTTAGTAGATTTTTGTTGGGGCAATCATTATTGTTAAATGAAGCTTTGAAAACAAATTTTGAAAAACATGTTTTTATTTATGATGAAAATGTACCTACAGAAGCAGTCGATTCTGATAGGCCTCAACGTTTAGCAGCTCAAGATGCTAAAGAGAAAATGTTAAAAAATCTTGATAAGAGCCATGGGATAGTAACAATGGTACTGATTCCAGAAAGTACTGAGAAGTTGGCTTATGTGGTGAACATCATTGAAACCGATGGAAGAGTTACTATGATGAACAAGGTAATTCCTCTTTTTGATAAACTTGGGCAAAAGATAGGAGGTAGAAGAGTAGTTAAATTGGATCTTAATTTTAATGTTAAGAAGCAGAAATTTGAAGAATATTTTAGTATAGAAATTAGTCAAGCTATTCCTCTAGAACAGTACAACAATGAAAGGCCTGTTAAGTTTCAAGGCAATTTTAAGAGTATCCCTTATCCTAATAGGTTAAAAGAGATGTTTGATGAAGATATAAATTCTCAATGTGCCACTGCACAAAATCAGCTTCCATCAATAGATAAATATAAGGAATTATTCAAGAAAATTGGAGCAGGAGTATACCCTTTTAAAGATTTAATAGAAAAAGAAGCACATACCCAAGCTGTGCTCGATGGAGTATTTAGCTGCTATAGTTACATAAGACTAGAAGAGTTACCAGAAAATAGAGCATTAGTATTAACGGAGTTTCAAACTGGTAGAGGAAAACGTATTGATATGCTTGTTCATGGTATTGGGTTTGCAGAAGGAGCTGATGATGCGAAAAAGTGTATACCAATAGGATCAGAGATTAAGGGACCAAGAGAAGGTATGACATCTGGCCAATTATTGAAAGAGGGAAAGAGGCAGCTACCGGAATACGTAGGCGTGATGTATAAATCACTTACAGATGGTGATAAAGTAGCTCTCACGGTAGTTGTTTTTAACAAGGAAGCTTCAGGTGGAGATTCTCTTTTTTTAATAGGAGGTTTTGTAGAAAAAGAGTTTAGCCATAGCTCGATTGGAAGTAGAGATTCTAGGCAGGTGCAGTCATTGCACTTTAATAGAAAACAACAAGAAGTATTTTCGCAATTTGTATCCCATAAGTTTCCAAATGTATTCATTAAATCAGTAAAACAAGGTCTTTATTTACCTTCTTTTGAAAAACGTGGAATGAGTATTAGTGGTAAATGTGTAGCGATTACATGGGGCTTATCTCAAGCCTTATTATCACAGAGTAGCAAATCATTTTTAAATAGTTTGGAAGCTTCGGCTAGAGTATATGAGCGTATGGCTCAACATATGCAGGTATCCAAGAGGGAGGAAAGAGAGGTTTTTGCTCTTAGTAAATTACTTGATAGCTTTGAAAGGAAGTTAGATTCTTCTACAAGTAGCCTACCTTTAAACTTGACTCATGCTAAGGGTTATAAAACACTCAGTGATTTATCAAATTACATAGCTGGAATTAGAGGTGGTTTTGCTATTCACTTAGTAACAAGTAATCATGTCATTGCGATTTATAGAACTGGTAATAGTTATGCTTATTTTGATAGTAATGTAGCATTTATTTCTGGATTGAAAAGTGTTGATCAGCTTATTGTGGTTGTAGAGAGAGGAATAAAATCTGCTAACTATAAAGTAGAAGAAAAAGGTTTACTTGTTGAACATTTTGATGTTGCTAAAGCTAATAACCTACTATCTAGTGAAGATAAACAAATTTTAGCAAAAGAAATTAAAACAGAGCATCAACTGCTAGAAGAACAAGATAAGGAGCTTGGTCTTATTAAAATTAATGGTCAGGGATTATCTAGAGTTCAATTATATGACTTTGGAGCTAAATTTAATGTAGAAGGTGGTATACCGGTACTTATTAATGTAGATATGAAGTTAAGCAGCAAAAAGTTTCAAGAGCACTTAGATAAAAAAGAAGTTAGTATGGTAGCTAGAGAATATCTTGATCACTTTAAAAATGGCAAGAATATGGAAGAAACAGCTAAATTTATTCCTTTTGAAGGTTCAAAACGTGAAATTGAAGAAGCAGAGCAGATACACAAGCCAAAAAGATCTTTATCAGAGTTGGTTAAAGGAACAATTAATTACATACTTGCTGCTGTTTCCCTTAGTCGATCAGAGAGTCAATTACCAGGAAAAACAGACAATAAACCTAAAACTTATTTAAATGATCCAATAATAGATAACCAGATGCGAAAATCACCAGGGCATTAGTTAAGTTGTTCAATTTCATCTATCGAAAGGCCAGTGATTTCAGCGATAACATCAATAGAGACACCGGCCTTGAGTGAGTTTTTTGCAACTTCAATTTTACCTTTTTGATGGCCGATTTGGATGCCTTCTTGTCTACCTTCTTGTCTACCTTTTTCTTGACCTACTCTAAGACCCTCATCAAATTTTTGAGCTAAAGCAGCTATCTCATCCATTATGCGTTTTTTCATTTGTTCATATGCTAGTAACTCTTCTTCTGACCAATTAAACTTATTCATCTCTTCATAAGCTCGTTTTATTATTACGTCACTACCAACTATTTTATCTAGGTCTTCTTCGTTTGTTTCTGCTGCATATCGGAAAAAATAACACCATTTTTCTACTATATTTTCTAGTTGATCTTCTTTTGTCTTTGTAAATTTAGGTAGTTCTATGAATACGAAGTAAAAATCCTTTAAGTCATGTTCAAAGCTATTTTGATCTAAAATGACATGATTAGATTTGTACTCGGCTTTATCTGGAAAAATAATACAATCAGCAACGGCTATGAAGATAATTTCCTTGAGATTATGATAATTATCACCTTGATCAGCTTGACTTGAATAGGCTTTAGCAGCATAATATTGAGCACGCTTTTCGAAGCCTTTGGTCTTAGTGAATTGCATCTCTATGATGTATCTGGAACCTTGAGAGTCCTTACAAAGAACATCAACAATACTCTGCTTTTTAGCAGCAATTTCAGGGTCTAAGATGGTAGCTAAGAATTCAACATCGTGGATAGCAGCTAAGCCAGTAAAGCCTAAAATATCGTTCAAGAAATGAATGAGAATATCTTTGTTTTTCTCAGTGCCAAATATTCTTTTGAAGGCATAATCATTGCGAGCATCAAGAAACTTCGAAAGAGCCATGAGAAAGTAAGATAAAAAGCATTCATAATTATGCACAATTGTGAAGAAATATTCAACTAAAATGCAAACATTTTGTATATCTTTATTTGATAGTATTAACCTATATAATATTTATGGCAAACATCTCAATAAGGTATCAGATAGCACAAAAAGTAAGAAGCTGGAGGTTAAAGTGAGGCTATACTCAAAAAGATTTAGCGGAAAAAATCGGCGTAACATATCAAGTAGTACTACAATATGAAAAAGGAACGCGCAGAATTTCAATTAAGAAGTTATATGAATTATAGTATTTTCTAAAATGAATGGATAAATTTCCATTATGGTATTACCAACCAAAAGTTGTAAGTCTGTACATTTATACATTAGAGGTCTGAGGCGGCTTTTGATGGTATGCCAACAGTGTTCTATGGGATTCAAATCTGGTGAATATGTTGGAAGATACAGCACATGAAAGCCAAAAGACTCTATTAATGATTTTGTTTTAGTGGTCTTATGAAATGTAGCATTATCCATAACTATGGTTGTGCCAAGTGGCAATTTAGGTAATAACATCTTCTCCAACAATATATTGAATACCTCTTTTTCACACCCACCTTTGAAAGTCATTGGTGCAATAAATCTCATTCCAATCCACCCGGCTACTATACTGATTCTCTCTCGAGTTCTCCCTGGAATATCTGCATAAATTTTCTTTCCTCTTGGAGCACGTCCATATTCTCGGTATAACTTATTATCAACTCCTGCTTCATCTATATATAAGATGCTGGAATGTTCTATTTTTGAGATTTTATCAATAAATTGCTGCCTATCTTCTTGATTGCGCTCTTGATATAGTGTGACTTTTTTAAAGTAATTTTTAGCTGTTTTAGTCTATACCAAATTGAATTTATTCCAAATCCAAGATTTTGTTTCATCTCTGCCAGAGTATGATCTGGATTCTTTGTAACATATTCTTCGAGTATTTTTGGGTCTATTTTTCGAATAAAGCTACCGTTTTTAGATGGCTTTAAGCTTTCACCATCAGCTTTCTTTTTTAACCAGCGGTACAGAGTTGCTATTCCTATCTCCATGAGCTCTGCTATCTCAACCTTTGTCTTCCCTTTTTCTATCATCAATACTGCCTTTTCCCTTAAATCCACACTATATGCCATTATAACTCAAATACTTTATTATACCTTTATCATTTGCTTTGGGAAATACTATACTGTTGTAACTTTACACTTTTTCAACCACCGTGCTAAGTTATGAAGGTCTTCATACCAAAATCCATTACTGACGGAACAAATAAGAAACATTACAAACTCGTTTAATAGTAGTACTGGAAATATTGACAATAAAATTACACAAAACATCTTCAAGTAAACCTATGGTATCGTAGATATAGCTCTTTTCATAATAGTCCGGAAAGTTCATAGAAAAGCAGAATCAACAGCATGACGAAAAGATGTGAATAGAGGGATGTTTTTCCTAGCTCTATTTTTTATAGCAAACCAATGATGCTCAATTTTATTGAAATCTGGGGAATACGTAGGAAGATACAAAATTTCAGCACCAACTTCTTTAGCAAGTTCAGTAATCTTATTAGACTTATGAAAAGTAGCATTATCAAGGATAACAGTTTTTCCAGGTTCCAAAATAGGTGTCAAAAACTGCTCAAACCATTTATTAAAGATATCCATATTACAATGGCCCTCAAATGTTAACGGAACAACTATTTTTCTACTATTTAGAGCTGCAATCATGCTAATTCGTTGAGTTTTCTTTCCAGATTTTAGGGCATAAAATCGCTGTCCTTTCTGAGAATATCCATAGGGATAGTCTTCGGTATTATCAATACCAGATTCATCTATATATACTAAGTTTTGAGGTTCTTTCGTTGCTATAATTTTCAAAAATTCAGCACGTTTTTCTTCATTCCTTTCTTTGTATCCATATGTCTTTTTTGCGTGTGAGTCCAATTTTTAAGAGCTAGATGAATCGTTGGGATACTAACATTACTCCAAAGCTTAGCCATTTCCGATAGAGTTTTTCCACCATGTTTTTTTGGCAAATTCAGTAAATTTATTCCAGTCGGTAATTTTATGATTATAACCTCCATTTCCAAGTTTTTTCGACTGAAAATCTCCTGTTTCTTTTTTTCTTTGCTGCCACTCCCATAATGTAGTTCTTCCAATTTTAAATCTTGCTGCTACCGTTTCTCTGCTTTCCCCTTCGTCTAGTACCTCCATTGCTTTTTTTCTTAAATCATAACTATATGCTGCTGGCATACTTACCTTCACTACTATAAACTCTTATTTTAAACCGTTTGGACCATATAGAACTCTTAAACCAGCTCAGCTTCTCTGTATTTGGCTTTATTTTTTGCAAAGCTGAGGCAAATGGATTTTTATCTTCTTGATCACTTACAGGTTTTGTGCCATATATATAATCAAGTCCTTTTCCATAGTTGATTTTTTTTCGCGAACGTTTCTGCTAGGGAAAGGCATTGTATCTTCCAGTTTTATCTCCTTCTGGCTATTAATTTTACTCACAAATTTAGACTGCTCTATATCAACGCTTTCAAGAGCACCAAATATTTTCTTGTAATTAACATTAGTCTTTTTATTCTGATCTTTACTAGTCATATAAACCTCATATTAAAAATACTTTTTAAGTATATAAATCTTAGTTTATACATTCTATTACTCAGTATAAATTATAATGAGTAGATTTGCAAGTACTTTCTGCTATAACAATCCGTTTTCTCGAAAGCTGAAATAGCCCCCACTTGTGATGATAATATGATCAAATAATCTAACGCTTACAGTACTACATGCTGCTGCTAAGCTCTTCGTTACTTCTTGATCTTCTTCTGATGGTTCTAAGTGTCCCCCAGGATGGTTGTGTGACATTATTACTAATGTTGAATTCTTTATTAATGCTTTTCTTATAATTTCCTTTATGTATACTGGTGCTTTTTCCATTTCACCAATATAGGATTCTTCTCCGATTAATTGGCGCCTCTTATTCAAATACAGTATTTTTACACATTCCCTTTCTGAGTGTCCTATACTTACGTTCAAATACTCTACTAGCCCTTGTAAGTCCATTATTGGGTCACTCTTAAGCTTTTCTCTGAGCACCCTTTCTAGTGTTTCCTTAACACACATAATCATTGCTACTGCAGAATCAGTTACTCCTTCTATAACTTTCAGGTCATCCATTTCTCGGACTAAAATCCTTCCTACTCCCGTATAGCTATTCACCAGATTTTTAGCAATTTCTTGAGCTTGTGGTCTTTCATGTACTGCACTTAGAAACGTTTCCATTATTTCACGATCAAGTAGTACTTTGCCTTTGCTTTCTAATATTATGAATTCGATTTCTTCTTTACTTTTATTCATATAATTTACCCTTCACTAACAACAAACTTTTTTTAGATATTTACTGCTGTTTTTTATCAGCATTGGCATAGAGCCATAGCTTTCGAGTGAAGTCAAATCAATTTTTCAATCTTTTTTACTTATTTTTTCATCTAAGAGTAAAGATATTAATATATACTGATTTTTTATTGTTGAATTTCTCCTAAAGAGAGGCCTGTTATTTGCAAAATAATATCGGTAGAAATTCCTCCTTTCACTAAATCCTTTATCTTTTCTGCTCTTTTCACTTTCTCTTCGCAAATCCGTATGCCTTCAAATAGAGATCTTATTAATGCATTACGTAGTTCTTGACTTTCAATCTTTTTTTATTCTTCAATTAAATTCGGTAGTTCATTTTCTACTTTACTACCTTCCTCTATTAGCAGATCTGTAATATTAATCGATAATGTTTCTGCTATTGCATATAATTTTTCCAGTGGAATAGCCACACGTCCTTGCTCATAGTTCATCGCGTGTTGTATCCATTTTCTCAGCCAAATCCTTTTGAGTATACTTCCGTCCACTCCTTTATCTTTTTTCCTATTTGGTAGTAGATAGAACCCGTTTTTTCTTCAACACATTCATCAGCAGATAGACCAATTGTTTTTGAAACAGTATCAACAGAAACTCCTGCTTTAACCAGACCTTTTGCAATTTTTATTTTTCCGATTTTCTACTACTTTTCTCACCAACTCAGGTAAATTTTGCTAGCAAGTAAAACACCTTGCGCAACTCTTGATCATTAATCGTTTTATATTTTCTTACTAATTTCCTCTTCCTCGTCTTCAAGGCGGATTTTTTCATTTGATACAGGAATTAGGTCTACAATACCAATCGACAATATCTCTGCTATAGCATACAACTTTTCAATCGAAATTTTACGTGTTCCTTTTTCATATTGTAGTACTACTTGATATGTTACGCCGATTTTTTCCGCTAAATCTTTTTGAGTATAGCCTCACTTTAACCTCCAGCTTCTTACTTTTTGTGCTATCTGATACCTTATTGAGATGTTTGCCATAAATATTATATAGGTTAATACTATCAAATAAAGATATACAAAATGTTTGCATTTTAGTTGAATATTTCTTCACAATTGTGCATAATTATGAATGCTTTTTATCTTACTTTCTCATGGCTCTTTCGAAGTTTCTTGATGCTCGCAATGATTATGCCTTCAAAAGAATATTTGGCACTGAGAAAAACAAAGATATTCTCATTCATTTCTTGAACGATATTTTAGGCTTTACTGGCTTAGCTGCTATCCACGATGTTGAATTCTTAGCTACCATCTTAGACCCTGAAATTGCTGCTAAAAAGCAGAGTATTGTTGATGTTCTTTGTAAGGACTCTCAAGGTTCCAGATACATCATAGAGATGCAATTCACTAAGACCAAAGGCTTCGAAAAGCGTGCTCAATATTATGCTGCTAAAGCCTATTCAAGTCAAGCTGATCAAGGTGATAATTATCATAATCTCAAGGAAATTATCTTCATAGCCGTTGCTGATTGTATTATTTTTCCAGATAAAGCCGAGTACAAATCTAATCATGTCATTTTAGATCAAAATAGCTTTGAACATGACTTAAAGGATTTTTACTTCGTATTCATAGAACTACCTAAATTTACAAAGACAAAAGAAGATCAACTAGAAAATATAGTAGAAAAATGGTGTTATTTTTTCCGATATGCAGCAGAAACAAACGAAGAAGACCTAGATAAAATAGTTGGTAGTGACGTAATAATAAAACGAGCTTATGAAGAGATGAATAAGTTTAATTGGTCAGAAGAAGAGTTACTAGCATATGAACAAATGAAAAAACGCATAATGGATGAGATAGCTGCTTTAGCTCAAAAATTTGATGAGGGTCTTAGAGTAGGTCAAGAAAAAGGTAGACAAGAAGGCATCCTCATTGGTGAAGAACGTGGCATCAAAATTGGCGCAGAAAAAGGTAGAGAAGAGGGAGAAAAAAAGACTAAAATAGCTGTGGCCAAAAACTCACTCAAGGCCGGTGTCTCTATAGATGTTATAGCTCAAATCACCGGTCTCTCTCATTCTGAAATTTTACAACTCAAGGAAAAAACATAATATTCTTACTTATTCACTTCAATATTTATGAAAACCTCTCCTAAGTTAAACATACCACATAATTAAGAGTCTAATGAACTGTCTAAAACAGCTATAAAGATAGCACACAGAATTATATAAATTACTATCATAACGTTACCCAAACTTCTATATCAAATCTACGTACTGTAAGTTTAATATGGATAGTATATTAACCATTTATTCCCCAACTCTAGTCTTGTATTCCCACTTCATTCATGTTAGTATTAGAACCATCAAACTTGCTACTGGTATACCTAATTATTTTGTGGCTAATTTTGCCACCTTCACTTTAAATTTTCCACAACTTGGCATATTATAGCTCCACTTCTTATATTATAACCTACCTATTGAGATTACCTCCAAGCTTGGTTACTCCTATCTCAGAAAGACAAGTTGATACTTTATCCTTTGGCAAGACATTTGTACAAAAGCACTTCTTGGACTTTTCTAAAACATTATCTAACCCAACATTACCACTAAATTCAACTCCTCTTTCCAAGCTTGCTATTATTTTTGGATATGCATCTTTAAGTTCAACATGTATTCTAGCTTGTTCTTTTGATTCTAGGTTTCTTATTTTATCTTCTACAAATGAATTAAATTTTTTAAGAGCAAATTCAACTGCAACTCTGCTGCTTGGCACAACTTCTACTCCTTTACTCATTAAACCTTGATACCGCCTACTTGGAGTATTATCTAATGCATCGGCAACACAACTCGCAAGAGCAATATTTTCATTATTTAGGAATTTATTCCAACCAACAGATGATGTACTTTGTGGTATGTTTTTATTATCACTTTTTACATTATTCTTGTCTGCAATGTTGTATTGAGAGGGTAATGCAGGAATTATAGAGAAAGTGCTGGCTGCTAATTTTTTCGCCCAAGAAATACAATTATTTATCCATGAAGATGGTCTTGTACCACTACTTGCTGTTATCTCAGGTTGATCACTTGAATCTATAGCAAGAGGTTTTCTTGACATATGATGATGATTGTGATCTCCATGGTGATGACGGCGTTTACGTTGTGCAGGTTTTTCTCTTTCTTCATTATCTTTAGTATTAGCTACTTGACTTACAAACTTCCCAACTCTAGTTCGATTAGAGCCATCTAGTAAGTGATTATCTAACCTTCCTGGTAACGCTAAGAGCTGAGAATCACTTGACTTGTTTCTAGCCCTTACCTTTATAGCTTCTAGGGAATCAGAACCTGCTTTACCATCTAATTCTTGTATATCACGTTTCTTGTGAATAGATTCACAATTTTCAATTTCCCAAGTACCTTGTCTAATATACCCTCCTGGAATCCAAGTAAATACTCTTCTTCTATTATCATCATATTTACCGTAATCAGCAGCGTATAAATATTCATTAAATTCAACATTCATCATATAAACGTTACCGCTGTTAGGAAAATATTCAATCCTCCATAGACTTTGTTCATCTTTTCCTCCTGGAATCCAAGTAAATGCTTTTCGCCTATCCTTATCAAAATTGAAATCATCAATAGCAGCATATAAATATTCATTAAATTCAACATTCATTATAGAATAACCATCACCATAAGGCTCTATCTTCCATTTAAATTTGCCATCCTTTTTATCCACTGGAATCCAAGTAAACACTCTTCTTCTCTCGTCATCATAATTAAAATCACTACTATAGTATTTTCTAAAATGAATGGATAAATTTCCATTATGGTATTACCAACCAAAAGTTGTAAGTCTGTACATTTATACATTAGAGGTCTGAGGCGGCTTTTGATGGTATGCCAACAGTGTTCTATGGGATTCAAATCTGGTGAATATGTTGGAAGATACAGCACATGAAAGCCAAAAGACTCTATTAATGATTTTGTTTTAGTGGTCTTATGAAATGTAGCATTATCCATAACTATGGTTGTGCCAAGTGGCAATTTAGGTAATAACATCTTCTCCAACAATATATTGAATACCTCTTTTTCACACCCACCTTTGAAAGTCATTGGTGCAATAAATCTCATTCCAATCCACCCGGCTACTATACTGATTCTCTCTCGAGTTCTCCCTGGAACATCTGCATAAATTTTCTTTCCTCTTGGAGCACGTCCATATTCTCGGTATAACTTATTATCAACTCCTGCTTCATCTATATATAATACCAAAATCCATTACTGACGGAACAAATAAGAAACATTACAAACTCGTTTAATAGTAGTACTGGAAATATTGACAATAAAATTACACAAAACATCTTCAAGTAAACCTATGGTATCGTAGATATAGCTCTTTTCATAATAGTCCGGAAAGTTCATAGAAAAGCAGAATCAACAGCATGACGAAAAGATGTGAATAGAGGGATGTTTTTCCTAGCTCTATTTTTTATAGCAAACCAATGATGCTCAATTTTATTGAAATCTGGGGAATACGTAGGAAGATACAAAATTTCAGCACCAACTTCTTTAGCAAGTTCAGTAATCTTATTAGACTTATGAAAAGTAGCATTATCAAGGATAACAGTTTGTCCAGGTTCCAAAATAGGTGTCAAAAACTGCTCAAACCATTTATTAAAGATATCCATATTACAATGGCCCTCAAATGTTAACGGAACAACTATTTTTCTACTATTTAGAGCTGCAATCATGCTAATTCGTTGAGTTTTCTTTCCAGATTTTAGGGCATAAAATCGCTGTCCTTTCTGAGAATATCGATAGGGATAGTCTTCGGTATTATCAATACCAGATTCATCTATATATACTAAGTTTTGAGGTTCTTTCGTTGCTATAATTTTCAAAAATTCAGCACGTTTTCTTCATTCCTTTCTTTGTATCCATATGTCTTTTTTGCGTGTGAGTCCAATTTTTTAAGAGCTAGATGAATCGTTGGGATACTAACATTACTCCAAAGCTTAGCCATTTCCGATAGAGTTTTTCCACCATGTTTTTGGCAAATTCAGTAAATTTATTCCAGTCGGTAATTTTATGATTATAACCTCCATTTCCAAGTTTTTTCGACTGAAAATCTCCTGTTTCTTTTTTTTCTTTGCTGCCACTCCCATAATGTAGTTCTTCCAATTTTAAATCTTGCTGCTACCGTTTCTCTGCTTTCCCCTTCGTCTAGTACCTCCATTGCTTTTTTTCTTAAATCATAACTATATGCTGCTGGCATACTTACCTTCACTACTATAAACTCTTATTTTAAACCGTTTGGACCATTATGAAAAGAGCTATAATACTGCTGCTCTTGATGATTTGAATACAGAAATTTCTGAAGATTGTAGAATCATGGTTTTTCAAATAAAATATCTAAATAATATTGTCGAACAAGATCATAGATTTATCAAAAAACGAATAAAGCCAATGCTTGGTTTTAAGAGCTTCCACTCCGAAAAGATTACCATTACCGGCATAGAAAATATTCGTATGATTCAAAAAAGACAAATTATCGGGGCTAATGATAATGTTTCTACTTTTGAGAATTTTGCTATGCTAATTGCTCTATAACTCCCATAATCACAGTTTAACGATCTTCTTGTACCACAATTTATAGATGCGACAGAACCAATGGAGCCCTTTCCCTTAATTGTTTTAGGAAATCCAGAGTATTTTTTGAAGTACGCCTTGAGTATAATGCGATAACTTTATAACGCGTACAATCATCTATAGCAGTATATTGATAAAGCCCCGAAGATATTTTGCAAACATCCATTTGTACACGCTCTCCTGGCACTTTGCAGTTATAACGCTTAATCTGCTTGCGATAGTGGCGCTTAATACGTAAAAGACTTACATCGTGTTTCTTCAAAACTTTGTGTATAGTAGCCAATGCAAAAGAGATATCATGTAAACGCTTTAATTCAGCTTGAATACGTCTTGCTCCTAATTTTCTAGCTTTTCTCAGATGAAGAATGAGCTGTTCATTTGACTTGTTGATTTTTTGTAAGGGTAAAGTTTTAGTCCTGCTACTAAGGTTTGACAATCCCTGTTCACCTAGCTTTTCATAACGTTTGTACCATTTTCGTAAGGTAAAGCGTAAAATGTTATAGTGTTGACATACTTTGCCTGCATGACCTAATTTTTGTATAATTCTATCCAATTCAGACGCAACTTAACTTTGGTATCCATTTACTGATTGCCTCTTGTTGATGAATTTATTCATATTATTTTAATAAGGTATTTAAACTATCACAAGTCAAAGTTTTTATTTTATCTTACATTTTTGCTGTAATAACCTCTATGAATCACACATATAAAGAGCTATTGAGCATAGAAAAGATCGCTATAGTCATGCGTTGTAGTACTATCTAAGGTGTCATAGTTGCTGTCAGATAGGTAGGGATTAACAAATTCTTCATCAACCAAGAGCTGGTCTTTGCTTACTGTCAGCTCTAGGTAATTATTGCTGCTATCTAATTCTGTCAGCAAATGATTCAGAGGTAATTGTGTATCACAGACCTTCAGGATGATTTCTCCCTGCACGGCCTGATCAATATTAGATATTAATATATCAGTATTGAATGAGTCACAATGTAGGATAATATCTTTATCACTACGCTGTAACGAAAAAGTAGATTCACTTTCAAGATCAAGATCAATAGTACCTTGATCATTTATCACTATTTGTTGGTAATGTTTCAGCAGTGAGCTGTTAAGCAGATAATGATGTTGCCCCGATAACTTATTGGATATTATAAGGTTACTTGCTTCTTGTAATTGTGGTAAGCTAAGCGGAGTAATTTCACTTACTTCCAGTATTAGATGATCTTGCTCTAGGTGTACAAAACTGTAGTTTCCAACAACAACTGATTGATCACTATTTACCGACCAGAGTTTTCCGGTATTTTTATCATGAATGTACCAACTTTCTAGTCCAACAACTTTACCTAGGTAGTGCAGAAAATGCTCAGCTTCAAGGCCATTTGCGCAGATAATCTTTTTTTCTTCTGTTATATACCAAGAGGCAGGCTCTTGATTTGATTTAGCAAGCAACCTAACTGATGGCGGTAACTCATAATCATCAGTTAATGTTTGAAGCTCTGAAAGAATTTGTGTTGGCTCATGCTCTTTGACATGAAAAGCAATTAGTGTTGGTTTGTCAGTAAGATCAGAATTCATTGGCAGTTGTAATATTGCTCCACTCAAGGTTTCTATGCGCAGGTTAGTACCATCACGTACAACATTTGCATACTTTTGCTCTGGATGAAACAGTTCAGCAGAGTCTCCTAGTACTGTAAGCATTAGTTTTTCATCGAATACAAGATTTTTGTTATTTGCAAGAGGTTGAAGGTATACCCTTTGATCGTTATCATCAAAAATCCACGCTTGTTTCTCATCATTGTCTAGTCCAAGATAGACTAGGTTATGTTCTGCATTGAGATTAGATCCGCCTTGTATAACCAGATCAGCAACACTGTCATACCATGCGTTAACCGGATTTCCATCACTGTCTTGCATTCCAAGTAGCAGTAGGTTGTTAAATTTACTTGTGGTATCATGGGCTAATTGGCCAAGATCTTTGATTAAATTTTGTCTATGATAACTGAGCCAATCTGCATTAACGCTAGCTAGCTTTGCAGTTCCTTGATCATCTAGCGACCACAGAGCACCTTCATATGTCAATGCAAAGTGACTTTGATTATGAGAAAAGATAGACTTAACATTATTAACATCTACTTTTGTTGCCTGTGTACCTGATAGGCCGTTGTCCTTCTGAAAATAAATACTATGTTCTTTGTTGCTGTAAAAAAATAGCCTTCATGCTCACTGACAAAAACCAGTGCTAAATCTTTTGGTTCTGCATTAGCCTTAACAAAATCCTTTATGCCATATTCATCAAAAAATAACCACTTATTATCAGAGATTTTGACCACATCTTCAGGAGTAGCTTTAACCTGATGATCAGAAGAAATAAGATTTTTTTCTGTAAGCCACTGATCGTAATCAGAGGTAGGCATGATAAATATGCTAGATAGCTCTTCTTCGTTGCTATTTTCTAATCTAGCAATCAAAGCAGTATCACCATCAATAGCAACAAGTTTGAACGCTTCATCCTCAATATGATAAGTGTATTTAAAATTGTTATCATCCAATTTATGCTTAATAACCATATAGAGCTGATTGTCGTGCTGCAAGACACTACTGCTGATAAACTCCATATCAACATTATTAAGTGGCAAGTACTGCTTTAGTACTTTTCCTGTTGCTATTTCTACTTGCCAAAGTTCAGTGTTACGATAAAACCAGGCTTTATTCCCTTCAACTTTTGCTAACACTACCGAGCTCAAAAATTCACTTTCCTCAGGCTTATTGGTATAAATAAAACGATCTGCACTTACCTCATAGAAAGCACGTCCTACATTAACACCTTCAACAGATTGATAATTGTCTACTGCTACAAATGAATTGTGATTGTCTGAATGCGAGTATAACTTAAGATGCTCATGTAACGCTTTCCAGTCAGTAAATTTTTTGTCATCAACTTCCAGTAGTATTTTTTCCTTATTCTCTCTGTCGATAGCAAACATATCATTATTGCTATCTACTATAGAAATATTACCACAGGATTAATCAGGTAGTATTATTCGTATATCACCAATTTTCAACAGATTTTTGTCGATACCAATTTCAGTAGAAGCAAGCTGCCGCGCATCCAATATCCAATTGGTATTTGAGTTATTCGACTGTAAAGATAAGGATACTCCATCCTGCAAACTTACTCTGTACTCACCTCCATTTCCACACAACTGATAAGAAAGTTTTCCCTTAATGTGCTGAGGGAGCTGAGGAATTAAAATCTCTCGATTCTGCTCATCTAAAATGACCTTAATAGACGTTTCCATGTACTCTGGTCTAAGTTTACAAATAACGCGTTCACTAGGGAAAGTATAAAAATCAAAATCAAACCTTCCATCTTCTTCCAAGCGCCTAATTACATCAAACCCTCTGTCATGGCGTTCAAGGACAAAAGGCAATATATTATACTCATAATTGAAATAAGACTTAGGTGTTGTTGGTAATATCAGTGTTGTGTTATCATAATTAAAGCTGGCCTTTGTAGCAGGGTAACCAATGCCTTCTCTAATATTAATTGCTTGAGCCTTATCACGTATAATATCTGGCATACCCCAGCGAAAATTATTGCCTGAACCCTCAAAATTATGATGTGTACGATAAATATACTGACTATCAAAAGACAGCTGTTTATTTGGCAAGTCTAGTATTGTGATCACTGCGCCAGGTATCGGCTCTATAACATCATATGTAGTACTATCTTTCATTGTTTTTGTTGTGTGCCTGTATCCACTTTGAGAATATGCAGCATCAAGATCTGCAAAATGGTTGCCTACTGCTTGAGCACTCATTGCTACTTCACTAAATGCTTCTGCCAGTGATGTTATCCCTATTCCAAGGCCTCCAAGTATAATTCCTCCAGCACCTGCAAAAGCTCCTATTGTAGCAGACTCTGCAACTGAGGCACCAATGCCAACGATACTTGTTACCAAACTATAGTATTTCCCAAAGCAAATGATAAAGGTATAACAAAGTATTTGAGTTATAATGGCATATAGTGTGGATTTAAGGGAAAAGGCAGTATTGATGATAGAAAAAGGGAAGACAAAGGTTGAGATAGCAGAGCTCATGGAGATAGGAATAGCAACTCTGTACCGCTGGTTAAAAAAGAAAGCTGCTGGTGAAAGCTTAAAGCCATCTAAAAACGGTAGCTTTATTCGAAAAATAGACCCAAAAATACTCGAAGAATATGTTACAAAGAATCCAGATCATACTCTGGCAGAGATGAAACAAAATCTTGGATTTGGAATAAATTCAATTTGGTATAGACTAAAACAGCTAAAAATTACTTTAAAAAAAAGTCACACTATATCAAGAGCGCAATCAAGAAGATAGGCAGCAATTTATTGATAAAATCTCAAAAATAGAACATTCCAGCATCTTATATATAGATGAAGCAGGAGTTGATAATAAGTTATACCGAGAATATGGACGTGCTCCAAGAGGAAAGAAAATTTATGCAGATATTCCAGGGAGAACTCGAGAGAGAATCAGTATAGTAGCCGGGTGGATTGGAATGAGATTTATTGCACCAATGACTTTCAAAGGTGGGTGTGAAAAAGAGGTATTCAATATATTGTTGGAGAAGATGTTATTACCTAAATTGCCACTTGGCACAACCATAGTTATGGATAATGCTACATTTCATAAGACCACTAAAACAAAATCATTAATAGAGTCTTTTGGCTTTCATGTGCTGTATCTTCCAACATATTCACCAGATTTGAATCCCATAGAACACTGTTGGCATACCATCAAAAGCCGCCTCAGACCTCTAATGTATAAATGTACAGACTTACAACTTTTGGTTGGTAATACCATAATGGAAATTTATCCATTCATTTTAGAAAATACTATATATATAAGATGCTGGAATGTTCTATTTTTGAGATTTTATCAATAAATTGCTGCCTATCTTCTTGATTGCGCTCTTGATATAGTGTGACTTTTTTTTTAAAGTAATTTTTAGCTGTTTTAGTCTATACCAAATTGAATTTATTCCAAATCCAAGATTTTGTTTCATCTCTGCCAGAGTATGATCTGGATTCTTTGTAACATATTCTTCGAGTATTTTTGGGTCTATTTTTCGAATAAAGCTACCGTTTTTAGATGGCTTTAAGCTTTCACCAGCAGCTTTCTTTTTTAACCAGCGGTACAGAGTTGCTATTCCTATCTCCATGAGCTCTGCTATCTCAACCTTTGTCTTCCCTTTTTCTATCATCAATACTGCCTTTTCCCTTAAATCCACACTATATGCCATTATAACTCAAATACTTTGTTATACCTTTATCATTTGCTTTGGGAAATACTATATATGCCATTATAACTCAAATACTTTATTATACCTTTATCATTTACTTTAGGAAATACTATAGCAAACTCACTGCCATTAAGTTAAGGGAAAGTGATGGACTGTATTGTAAAATCAGGTAAGATCCACAAATTAAAAGAAGTAATGACATGAGTAAAAAAAAGAATAATCATGTTTATAAAAAATAAATTGATGAGTTTAAACTTTATAAACGCACACAGAGCATCCTCAAAAGACTTCTCACGAAAAAGAAATCTGCCCTTCATTAGTGTATTTCTCCTGATTTTTAGAAAGAGTGTAAAGTCATTACAAGTAATGCTTAATGAGTTTGTTCTGCATACAAGAAAAGATTACACAATTACGGCAAGTGCATTTACTCAAGCAAGAAAGAAGCTAAAGCATACTGCGTTTTCAGAGTTAAATGATGATATAGTTTCCCTATACTAACAAGATCAGGAATTTAAAACCCACCATGGCTTCAGAGTACTTGCATTTGATGCTTCAATACTGATTCTGCCAAAGAGCGACAAAATAATAGGCGAGTTTGGCTCAAGAGCAGTATGAAATCGAATCCAGAGATTTGAAGACTATACAAGTGCAACCTTTGAAGTTTGCTACGATGTGCCAAATAATATTGCAATAAAATCTGTGCTAAGTAGAGGTGACAGCTATGAGGTTGATTTAGCGATCGGTATGCTTGAATCCATAAAATCAGACGATTTGTTAATCTGTGATAGAGGATACGTATCTTATCGATTTCTTGCTGAGCTTACAGGAAGGAAAATCAATTATATAATTCGCTGTTCAAGTTCGTCTTTCAATGAAATAAACGCTATGTTTAAGCCGGAAAGCCCATCTAGTACGGTGGTAGTGTCTACCGCACCTATTAAAGTAGCAAGACAGCTACGAAAGCTAGGATTACCTGATGAGATGAAATTCAGGTTAGTCAAAATAATACTTTCTTCTGGAGAAGTTGAAGTATTAGTAACATCTCTGTTAGATGAGAAACGTTTTACAGTTGAAGAGTTTGAGAGATTATATTACTTGCGCTGGGGAGTAGAAACATTTTTTTCTAGGCTGAAGGGAAGATTAAATTTAGAGAATTTCACAGGAAAAAGTATTGAAACTATCAAGCAGGATTTTTGGTCAACTATCTTCATCAGTAATCTAGAAAGTATCATGATAGAAGATGATGAAGAGACATTGAGCTCACAGAATAGTAAACTAAAAAAAAAAGCATCAATAAATCTGTCTCATTTAATGCGATTAAAAACTTATCCTTTGATATTTTTTCTACAGAGTCAGACATAGACTGCATTATGTATCGACTATCACAGTTATTTTTGATGAACACTTTAGTGGTAAGAAAAGGGAGAAGAGTTGATCGTCATAAGATATCTGATATTCGTTCACTCAACTACCAGAAAAGAGCTAGAAAACATGTGTTTTAAATTCAAGATATCTTTTCAGTATCATTGTATTAGTACATTCTTTGCAAAATAACCTGCAATTATTACTTTTTTAAATAACTTGCACTTTTCAGACTCCCTTTTCTTAAAAATTCACCCTAGTATTTACCATAATTATCAATCACTTCAAATTTTTTGTCCAATCTTAACTTCTCTTTCCCTTAACTTAATGGCAGTGGTAGCAAACTGAGTCAACCATCAACTACTGAATACTTCCGACCAGTACAGACGCCAGCTTAATGTTTTCAGCAAAAAGGAAGATAAGTAATTGCTCTTGTAATACTTAAAATGTAAAATAGATCTACTTAAATAAGTAGATCTATGAACAATATAAGAAATTTTGCAATAATAGCACATATAGATCATGGGAAGTCAACTCTTGCTGATCGTTTGATAGAAGAATGTAACGGTCTTGAGACAAGGGAAATGACCAATCAGGTACTTGACTCAATGGATATAGAGCGTGAACGCGGAATCACAATCAAAGCACAAACGGTAAGACTCAATTACACTGCAAATAATGGTAATAAATATTGCCTCAACCTCATGGACACACCAGGTCATGTTGACTTTTCATATGAAGTCAGCCGAAGCTTAGCTGCATGTGAAGGCTCACTTTTGGTGGTGGACAGCAGCCAAGGAGTTGAAGCTCAGACTCTGGCAAATGTGTACAAGGCAATTGACAATAATCATGAGATAATAGTTGTGCTCAATAAAGTTGACCTTCCTGCTGCAGATCCAGAAAAGGTAAAGCTTCAGATTGAAGAAGTAATTGGTATTGATGCAAGTGAGTCAATTTTGATATCGGCAAAAACTGGTCTTGGGATAAAGGATGTACTTGAAGCTATAGTGACAAAACTTCCCGCTCCTCAAGGTGATACAAATGCTCCACTGCAAGCAATTTTAGTTGATAGTTGGTATGATCCTTACCTAGGAGTAGTAATTTTAGTGCGAGTTAAAAATGGAGTACTAAAAAAAGGCATGAGAATCGTTATGATGTCTAATAATGCTACATATCAGGTCGATAATATCGGTATTTTCACTCCTAAAAAAGTTATGACTGGTGAACTTTCAGAAGGTGAAGTTGGTTTTATAACTTCTTCAATGAAAGAAGTAGCAGACTGCAAAGTAGGAGACACTATTACTGAAGAGAAAAGGCCGTGCAGCAAGGCATTACCTGGCTTTAAAGAAGTACATCCTGTAGTATTTTGCAGTATTTTTCCCAATAACACAGATGATTTTAAATATTTAAGGGAAGCACTAGAAAAATTACATTTAAATGATGCTAGTTTTACATTTGATGCTGAAACGTCAAATGCCCTAGGTTATGGATTTCGTTTCGGTTTCTTAGGAATGCTACATCTTGAAGTCATTCAAGAAAGACTCGAAAGAGAATTTGATTTAGATCTAACAGCAACTGCACCGAGTGTTATATATAAAGTTGCAACACAAAATGGTAAAGTTTTAAATATCCATAACCCAAGCGATATGCCAGACCCTACAAAAATTGAAATAGTGGAAGAACCGTGGATCACTGCAACTATAATGGTACCTGATCAATATTTAGGAGAGATTCTATCTCTGTGTGAAGAGAGGAGAGGAGAACAGCAGGATTTATCTTATGTTGGTAATACGACAACAGCACTACTGAAGTATAAATTACCGCTGTCTGAGGTTGTTTTTGATTTTTACGATAGACTAAAATCAATTTCCAAGGGATATGCAAGTTTAGATTGGGAAATATCAGATTATCAGGAAAGTCAGATAGATAAATTAAGTTTTTTAGTTAATGGAGAACCTGTGGATGCGTTAGCCTGCATTGTTCATAAAAGCAGGGCAGAAAAAAGAGGCCGTGAAATATGTGCACGTTTGAAAGACTTGATACCACGCCAGCAATATAAAATCGCGATTCAAGCGGCAGTAGGCGGAAAAATTATTGCTAGAGAAACGATTAACCCGTATAGAAAAGATGTAACAGCCAAGCTCTATGGTGGAGACGTCACACGAAGGATGAAGCTGCTTGAAAAGCAGAAGAAAGGTAAGAAAAGATTGCATTCTGTAGGAAACATAAACATCCCACAAAATGCTTTTATTGAGGCTTTGAAAATAAATGATTAATATATATCCAAAAACATAAATTTAAAGAACTAAGTGATATTTTCTCAATAAATTTACTGACATTGATATGGGTAAATTTGAAATAGCTATGTGAATTTGTAAAACACTATATAAGATACCATACAACGAAATCATCCCAGTGTTAAACGCTGGGATGACAGAGAGCAGCTCAATTGCTCCACTCAATCAGTAAAAATCAGATATATGTAGACATTGGCTAAAACCATTCAAACAACATTTTAGTGAAACTTAACAAGCTTATCTATAGTTTTAGTGATGATTCTTGGAGTATTTGGAGAGACTTCTGAGCCCAGTCTATTTAACCGCCCTATAGCAAACCCGCTGTTCTCATTTATTATGAAATCACATAAAATATTTTCTATATCTTTAATAACACTTTCATGCTTTCTCAGAGGATGGTTATTCGGATATCTATGAATGGTTTTGATGCTAGAATACTCAACGAAAGCTTGATCTTTAAAAGCAAGTTGTCTCAATTTCTCTTTTAATTTTTCTTCTTCATCTCTTGCTAAAAGGCAAGACTTTATCAGTGATTTTATAATCGAGTTTATAGCCTGATGTATTTCAGAATGCACTATAACTTTGATGATATTTTCTTCCACTATGCAATCATAAGTGCTTTTTTCGCTCTTTAATGACTCTATAAGCATTTTGCTATTTTGCGAATTCAATTCCAGATTCTCTTCACTTATAGGAGTCATTATAAAGGTATTCTTATTTACCCTGATGTAAAATTGTGGCAACCATTTAGAACAGGCAAATGCTACATCCTTAGACTCAAGTGCGTGATTGTATGAAGAAGAAAGGGTGCTTGCTATAACCCTACTTGGTACTTTCATTCCATGATTACTTAGGTGATTTAACACATTCTCAACATCATGATATGTAAAACCTGTATATTTTATCAATTCAACAACTTCTATGCAATTGTGTTGTTTATACTCTATTGTCACTTCTTCTGTAAAAAGAGTTTTAGCTGCTATATGCTTATCAAGCACTGTGAAAATCTTGATGAAACTCTCTAAATCTTGTTTGTTAATTAATTCAATACTAATTAAGTTTTTGCTAACAATTATAATATTTTTTATCATTTTTCCCACTAAAAAAACTCACTAGATGAATTGTATTTTTAATTCATTAAAAATTGTTTAAAGTGGGTATGCCAGCAACAGTAAGACAAAAAAATCACATAAAATCTTCATTATGTATTATATTACATCCCTCGTGTTCATCACTGCCGCTTGTGTAAGCTGTTGCATCAATGCTATCTTCATTGTTATTTAACATATTATCCAACTTTCCTTCTTTTTCAAGATCCATCAATTTGTCACATCCAGCAATATGATGTACACAATCACCATTTTCATCAGTAATAAAAATTTGTGGAACTGTCCTGACGTTATATTTTGATTTTATACCGTCAAACAAATCCGAGTTTCTAAGTACATCAATTTCTTCGTATTTCACACCTTTTTCATCCAATAACTCTTTTGCTTTCTTGCAGAATGGGCAGTACTTCTTCACATATATTACAACTTTTCCTTTAGTGTTTTTCACGATTTATCTCCATAGTCTATAAAATACAACTATTATATATAAAAAATATATATAAAATATCAAATTGTATGAAAATTATTTACAACTGTGAGCAAGGGATAAAAGATAATGTGGCACTAACTTTCGGAAATTTCGATGGCGTTCATTTAGGACATAAGTTTGCAATTTCCAATCTAAAGAATGTAGCACAAGAAAGAGGATTACCCTCTGCAGTTTTAACTTTTGAGCCTCACCCATCAACTGTTTTATTTAGTAGGAACAATTTTAGGTTAATAGATCAAGAACAAAAAAAGGAACTAATCAGCAGCTATGGTATAGATTACTTGTATATTATTAATTTTAGTAGAGGTTTTTCTGAGGTTAGCTGCGATGACTTTATTGGTAAGATTTTGGTAAAGAAGTATGGTGCTAAACATATAACTGTTGGAGAAAGTTGTACTTTTGGTCACAAACGATTGGGTAACATATTAACTCTAGAAAAATATTCTCAGATGTATGAATATTCTTTAACTAAATTAGAGCCATTGATAATCGATAGAAAAATTTGCTCTTCTTCCTCAATCAGGGAGTGTTTACAAAAAGGAGAAATAGAAATTGCTAATAAATTGCTTGGTAGGTCTTATCAAGTTTCTGGTATTGTAACAAAAGGTGCATGTAGAGGTAGAGAAATAGGGTTTCCAACCATAAACATTCCGATAGAAGATTACATGATAAAACCTAAGTTTGGTACATATTACGCCAAAGTTGCATTTTCTGAAAATAGTTCAAGTTGGCTATATGGAGTAGTCAACATTGGTATGAGACCTACATTTAAGGACTTAAAAAAACCTATAGTAGAAATGCATATATTTGACTTCAACGAAAATGTATACAATTTTAAGGTTGATATACAACTTTTAAAATTTATTAGGGCAGAAAAAAAATTCCATAGTATTAAAGAGTTAACAAAACAGATAGATCGTGATATAATGAATGCTTACCGGTTAAAGATAAATTTATGAAAATGATATGTTTAGTTATTATATTGATTATAGTATCATTCGATCAAACAAGTAAATTGTATATAAACTCTTTGATTGATGAGGGGGAGTCAATCGAGATTACTAGTTTTATGAAATTAGTTGAAGTTTGGAATTCAGGAATTAGCTTTGGAATTTGTAGTACTCTGCCGCATGGCAGCTTCTTTTTTTCAGCATGTTCAATATTAATAATTGGTATACTTGCATACTTGATATATAAATCTAATGATAAGTCAATTTACCTTAGTTTTTCTCTGATGATTGGTGGAGCGATCGGAAATGTAATTGATAGAATCTATTGGGGAGCTGTATATGACTTCATATATTTTCATATCAATGATTGGTATTGGCCAGCCTTTAATTTAGCAGATCTATCTATAGTTTGTGGAATGTGTACATTGTTATATAAGTGGTATATATATGATAGGTCTATCTCTAAGCAAAATGAGGAATGAAATAATGCTTCGCAAATTCTTTAGTTTTTTTATACTATCTGTGTTTTTTTTCATTTGTCCGATTTCTTTGGAAGCTGAAATCATAAAGCATGCTAAGCTCAGTAACGGATTGGATGTTTATGTAGTACCTAATCACCGAATTCCAGCTGTTTTTCATGCAATAATATATAAAGTTGGGGGAATGGATGACCCAATTGGCAAAGCAGGCTTGGCTCACTACTTTGAACACTTAATGTTTGAAACTACAGGAAAATTTAAAGACATAGAATCCACTTTTGGCAGCATTGGGGCCCAATTTAATGCTTTTACCACTAAAGAATACACCTGCTACTACTAATTAGTTCTCAAAAAAGATTTACCACTAGCAATGGAAATTGAAGCAGATAGAATGGGCAATTTTGATGTTACTCAAGACAAAATAGATAGAGAAAAAAATATCGTATTAGAAGAAAGAAAGATGAGATTTGATAATAATCCTGAAGCTTTACTATGGGAGGAAATGAACAGTGCATTTTATCGTAATGGCTATGGTAGGTCTGTTATTGGTTGGCAGAGCGATATTAAAACTTACAATCAAGATGACATAACAAGGTTTCATGATAACTATTATCATCCAGGTAATGCTATACTGCTCGTTGTTGGTGATGTAGAATTTGAAGAAGTAGCGGGATTAGCAAAGGAAAAATATGGTGCAATTAAAGCTGAGCCTGTAGTTAAGCATTATCCGAACCAAGATTCAATACATAATGCAGATATATCGGTAATTTTAGAAAGCACTGAAGTAAAAGAGCCAGTTTTATACTTTCGCTATAGTGTTCCTTTATTTGAGCAAATAAGTGAAACTTTTCCTGTTGATTTGGCAGTTGATGTTTTGGGGAATGGCAAGTCTAGTAAGCTATATAAAGATTTAGTTCTAGATAAGAATGTAGCAGTAGAAGTGTTTGCTTATTATAATAGCTTAGCTTTTAGTAATGGTTACATTGAGATTCGGGTAACTCCAAAAAGCGGGGTGAATTTGGATGCTGTTGCAAGAGAGTTAGAAAATTCTATTAATCACTTTAACTCTGAAGGAATAACAAGTGAAGAGTTGCAAAGTACAAAGTCTAAATACAAAGCAGCACAGCTTGATAATCTATCTGATTTAACTAATATAGCAATGTTTTATATACCACGTCTAGCACTAGGTATTCCACTTGATGAAATAGACATTTCATATAGCAAAATTAATGATGTCAATCTAGAGGATGTAAATAATAAAGTTCACGCTATCTTTTCTACTAATAAATTAGTTGGTCGTTTGCTACCAAAAGGAGGTAATAATGAAGATAAGTAAATATGTATTTCTATTTTTTTCTGTCTAGGCTTTAATTTGCAAGCAAGCAGTCACTTAAATATAGAGGAGGTTACTACTAATAAAGGATTTAAGTTTTTATTTGTTGAAAACCATGATCTACCAAAAGTTTCACTTAATATATCATTCAAAGATGCAGGTTGTGTGTATGAAAGTGCAGAAAAGCAGGGGCTTGCTTGTTTTACTTCTCTTGTAATTCAAGAAGGAGCAGGAAAAAATGATGCCAAAGATTTTGCGAAAAAGCTTGAGGATAAAGGAATTAGTTTAAATTTTACTGCTGGTTTAGAAGCATTTAGGGTTTCATTAAACACTTTATCTGAGAATCTAGAGGATGCAATTTCACTACTGAGTGATGCTATAATGCGCCCTAAAGTTGATCCTGAGGGGTTAAATAGAGTATTCGAAAAAGTCAAAGTAAACTTTAATAATTTTGAAAAAGACCCTTATTTTATTGATGCAAAAGAGTTAGATACATTGTTGTTCAAAAAACATCCTTACTCAAGAGATCCATATGGAACTCTAGACACTATAATGAACATTACTAGAGACGATGTTTTAACATACATAAAGCGTAGTTTTACTAAGGATAATATCGTTATTAGTATTGTTGGTTGTGCAACAAAAGAAGAAGTTAGTACTCTGCTCGATAAATATTTATCTAAGTTACCATCAAAAAGATCGAAAGTTAGGAAGGTATCTGTAAAAAATGAATTTGGGCCTGCAGAAAGTAAGAGCGTTTTTATGGATATACCACAGAGTGTAATATTTTTTGCTCAAAAAGGCATAGCATATGAAGACCCTAATTACTATAATGCTAGTGTTTTGATTAATGCGCTTGGTGGTATGAGTCTAAACTCAATACTGATGAAAGAGTTGAGACAAAATCTAGGTATTACTTATGGTATTAGTGCACGTAATGTTACCAATAAACATGGAAATGTTATATTTGGGTTTATGAGCACCGATAGCTCTACTGTTAGCAAATCTATATCAGCAGTAAAAGATACATTTAGCAGAATAAAAAAGGAAGGAATTGACGAACAATTATTCAAGGATGCAAAAACCAGTTTAGTAAATAACCTTATCTTCTCTTTTCTATCCAATAATGCGAATACAGCAACGTTGCTAGATAGTATGCAGATAGAGGATCGTGATGTTAACAGTATAAATAATTATAAGAATACCATTAATAATATTAAATTAGAGGAAGTAAACAAATTGGCACATTCTTTACTAAATCCTGAAAATTTATTCTTTGTTGAAGTTGGAAGAAACGCTCAAGGTCAATAATTAATACTTTCTGCTATTGATTTTACTGCTTCCACATAACACTTGTGCTCTTCAGCTAGAATGCGCTCTGAGAGACTGTGAACATCATCATTTGGTAATACTGGAACAGTAGCTTGAGCGATTATGGCTCCAGCATCAATTTCAGTAGTAACATAATGCACAGTACATCCTGTAATTTTTACACCCGCTTTCAGAGCTTGCTCCTGAGCATTTAGGCCCTTAAATGACGGAAGTAAAGAGGGATGAATATTTATAACTTTGTTATGCCATTTATTCAGGAAATTGGCCTTTATAATTCTCATAAACCCTGCAAGGCAAATTAAATCAACCTTATGTTGAACAAGTATTTCATGAATTTTATCAGTATCAAGTGGCTTATCTTCAACAACAAACGCTGAAACTCCTGCTTGCTTTGCTATTTTAAGGCCTCCAGCTTCACTATTATTTGTGATAACACACACAGTTTCAGCAGGGAAATTCTGATCTTGACATGCTTCTATTAAAGCCTGCATGTTTGATCCTCTACCTGAAATTATTATTCCGAGTTTTATCTTTTTCATTTTAGTGCAGCCGTAAGAATGGATATTAATAAAATAGCTCAAAAGGAAAGTTTATTTTAGAATAAATACTATTGTGTAGCAATATTTTACACTGCTGGATAATATGGAATTAAAGAAATCATTCAGTTTGAAGTAACTTTAACATTTAATTTTAGGAATATTATACAATTTATGGTAAATAAATGCATATTTTTATGGCTGCGTTATTATTTATTTAACAAAGTATTAGTATAATTTACTACACTGAATTAAATGGAGAAAATTCAATGAATAAATTACCAAGCAATGCAAAAACAAGCAAGTCTCAGGTTACTCAGTGGGAGCTAATAAAAAATTGTGAATATTCTGATAATTGTTTATCAAAAGTAGTAACTTTATACGTCATTAAAATGGCAGAATTATCAGATATTTATACGAGTAATGAACCTGAAATTAATACTATACTTACAAGAATAAGCATAACAAGTGAAAATGCATTTTTAAATAAGGTTGTTGATATTGAAATTATGGAGGGCATTTTTCCGTACAAATTCAACAGCAAGAAGAAAAATAACATATCAAGGCTAGAAGATTTGTACAATTATTTATGTTCTACTGTTATTGATAGCCTTCCAAAAGAAATGCTTGAAAGCCTAAGAAGAGAATACAGAGACGCTGTTAACTTATTTAAAGCAATTACTTAACTAGGTGTAGCATTTTTAAGACTTTACCTTCTATTTCAGAAATGCCACTTTCAAGATCTTTATCTATCAAGCATATGGTAGATAAATATGTTTTCTGCTTCTTTTCAACATTGATAGTTAAAGTTCCAGGAGTAATCGTAACCGAGTTAGCAAATAATGCAATGGTCTTATCATTATGTCCTGTGCATTCTCTTACAATAACAATTGGCTCAACTGTAGATTTGAATCGTAGCACCTTTTTTGTTACATAAATACTTGAAAAAATAATTTGGTAAATTAGCCAAGGTATATAACTTATAAGCTGATAAAGTGACAGCCTACCACTATCATTTAGAATTTGACTAAGGGCACTTTCAGCATCAATTAACCTTTTAAAGATAATCAATGTGAACACAGAAGAAAATACTCCACAGAGAATAAAAAAAGGCTCAAAATAACCAGACAATGTAATCCATAGAGAAGACAAAATCACAAATGATAGAGAAAAAAACTTAATATTTTGCCTGACTTTCATGATTTGGAGTATAACTTAAATGATTTTTTAGGAAAATAAAAAGTTCTTGATTTTTGTGTCAAAAAACATAATAACCAAGTTATTTTAATAAGTAGTGGAGATTATGACGCTTGATGATTTTCTAAAAATGCTTGAAGAAATAAATGATACTTCAGGTTTAAGCAAGAACAACATAGTTGAACGAATAAAAATGAAATTAGAAAGAATTGATTTACGGAGTTGGAAAGATAGTGGATTTAATATCAATCATATATTCACTACACATAGTGATCTAGATCCTGTAGAAACTACATTGTTGCATTTTGCTGCTAAGAGTGGCTATGAGAATGTAGTAAGAGCTCTAATTGCATGTGAAGCAGATGTTAACGCACGGGATTGGGATCGGTGCACTCCTTTACATTTTGCTGCTGAATGGAACCACAAAGGCATATTAGATATTTTAATTGAAAGTGAAGCAAATGTTAATGCGTGCGACAATGATGGATATACTCCCTTACACTTTGCTGCTGAAGGTGGCAATGAAAGTGCAGTAGGAGCTCTAATTGCATCTGAAGCAAATGTTAACGCGCAGAACAATGATGGACACACTCCTCTACATTTTGCTACTAAGAGTGGCTATGAGAACATAGTAATAGCTCTAATTGAACATGGAGCATGTGTTAATGTGTGGGATAGTTGTGGACGCACTCCTTTGCATTTTGCTAGCGATCATGAAAGTATAAGAGATATTTTAATTCAAAGTGTGGCATATGTTAGTAAACAGAACAATAATAGATATGCTCCTTTACACTTTGCTATTGAATGGGGCTGCAAAGATGTGATAAGTTCTTTGTCAGGTAATGCTAGTCCTAGGGCTGAAATGGCAGTAGGAAGAGTGGAACAAATTACAATTGCAGAAAGATTGAAGTTTTTTTAATCACACTTGTATTTACTGAGATAATTGTTTTGTTATGAATTAAACCAAAAGTTCTGTAATATATTGAAGCTTAAAGATATCTTTAGATATGGAAGTTATTGCAGAAAATAGAAAAGCAAGGTTTGAATACTTTATCTTAGAAGAATTTGAAGCAGGTATGATCCTCTTAAGTAGTGAAGTGAAATCACTAAGGGAGAGAAAAGCAAATATTTCTGATGCTTACGTTACTGAAAAAAAAGGTGAAATATGGCTAAACAATATGCATATTGCAGAGTATAAAGCTGCGAACCAAAAGAATCACAAGCCGAAAAGAGAACGTAAATTGCTTTTGCATAAAAAAGAGATAAATAAGCTGATTGGTCAAATCAAAACCTCTGGAATAACTGTTGTGCCACTTTCTATCTATTTTAATGATAAAGGGTTGGCAAAAACTAAAATTGCTATTGTTAAAGGAAAAAAACTCTACGATAAGAGAGCAACCATAAAGCAGAGAGAGTGGGACCGTGAGAAAAGTAGATTGTCTAAGAATAATTTGTAGTAAAATATGTCTTTAAGTCCAATTATTTTTAGCATCGGTCCTGTTTCTATATATTGGTATTCTTTAGCATATGTTTTTGGTATAGTTTTTGCATATTGGTATTTACATAAGCTAGACAATCAAAAAATATTTACTAAGAATTTTTACGATTCGTTATTAACAACTACTATTATAGGCGTTATTCTTGGGGGCAGGCTTGGCTACGTGTTGATATATGATCCAGTTTTTTATATAAGCAGCCCTATTGAGATATTAAAGACCTGGGAAGGAGGAATGTCATTTCATGGTGGTGCTATAGGAGTTTTGCTTGCAGTAATAATCTCCTGTAGAAGACATAACATTCCTATATTTTACACACTGGATCTAATTTCTTGTGGAGTTCCGATAGGTTTGTTCCTAGGTCGCATAGGTAATTTTATAAATGGAGAGTTATTTGGCAGAGTTACAACTATGCAATGGGGTATGGTATTTCCAGAAAGTGGTGATAATTTATTGCGCCATCCAAGCCAACTTTATGAGGCATTTTTTGAAGGAGCGCTACTTTTCGTAGTTGTAAATTCACTATTTTTCTTGAACAAAATGAGATTGTATTATGGTGCAACAACTGGAGTTGCAGTTATGTTGTATGGAGTAGCACGTTTTATGGTTGAATTTTTCCGCGAGCCAGACTATCAAATTGGCTATTTATGGTTCAATTTAACTATGGGACAATTTCTTTCTATACCTATGATTTTGCTGGGAATCCTTATATATTTAGGTGCGTTGAACTTAAGATTTAACACGAAATCTGTTCAATAGAGAAAAGGTAAATTTAATAGAAAAATATAGTGGAAGTTTATTTATTCCATACTATGTACAATTATGTGAATTTTTTGTCTTGCAGAGAATAAATGTAAGACCAGCAAACCTTCGTTGTATAGCTATAAGAAAAACTTAGTAGCTACTGACCAAATTCATTACTAAGTAGATATTCATTTTCCACCAGAATATTCCTGATTGAGAAGCTATAGTATTTTCTAAAATGAATGGATAAATTTCCATTATGGTATTACCAACCAAAAGTTGTAAGTCTGTACATTTATACATTAGAGGTCTGAGGCGGCTTTTGATGGTATGCCAACAGTGTTCTATGGGATTCAAATCTGGTGAATATGTTGGAAGATACAGCACATGAAAGCCAAAAGACTCTATTAATGATTTTGTTTTAGTGGTCTTATGAAATGTAGCATTATCCATAACTATGGTTGTGCCAAGTGGCAATTTAGGTAATAACATCTTCTCCAACAATATATTGAATACCTCTTTTTCACACCCACCTTTGAAAGTCATTGGTGCAATAAATCTCATTCCAATCCACCCGGCTACTATACTGATTCTCTCTCGAGTTCTCCCTGGAATATCTGCATAAATTTTCTTTCCTCTTGGAGCACGTCCATATTCTCGGTATAACTTATTATCAACTCCTGCTTCATCTATATATAAGATGCTGGAATGTTCTATTTTTGAGATTTTATCAATAAATTGCTGCCTATCTTCTTGATTGCGCTCTTGATATAGTGTGACTTTTTTAAAGTAATTTTTAGCTGTTTTAGTCTATACCAAATTGAATTTATTCCAAATCCAAGATTTTGTTTCATCTCTGCCAGAGTATGATCTGGATTCTTTGTAACATATTCTTCGAGTATTTTTGGGTCTATTTTTCGAATAAAGCTACCGTTTTTAGATGGCTTTAAGCTTTCACCATCAGCTTTCTTTTTTAACCAGCGGTACAGAGTTGCTATTCCTATCTCCATGAGCTCTGCTATCTCAACCTTTGTCTTCCCTTTTTCTATCATCAATACTGCCTTTTCCCTTAAATCCACACTATATGCCATTATAACTCAAATACTTTGTTATACCTTTATCATTTGCTTTGGGAAATACTATATATCACCTGATTCACCTTCTAGTTCTACAAATTTAGTTTTTTTCTGACATTCTTTTATTTTTATTAGATCCTCGTTTAGTGATATTGAAACCGGTAGTGTATTCCCAGCATACTCTTTAGCTAAAAGCTCACTTTGAGGATACATTTTTATTTCCCTTCCAAAATGTTAGTCTATAAAATTATTGCTCCAAAATTTGTCTCCAGAATGTACATATTCGTCAGTAGCATACGGTACACCACCATAATTGCATTGAACTTTGTAATCTCCAACACCATTATTTTGAAAAAAATCATGAATGGCAGCGTAACTATCAGCAGCATCATTTATGTAATCCATTACCTACCCCTTAAAACCTTTTAATTTATTATCTCACAAGAAATTACATCTATCAATAAAAAGACTTTTTTTGATATCAAGTATCTAGGGAGCATATTGATAGGATTGTGACATTCGTATTTCCCAGTTCTTCACATACTGCTGGACTAATTCAGGATAATTTTCAATAATTAATAAATTTTCAGCGTTTCCCTTTTCAGCTGTCTTACTGAGGTTAAACGATCCTGTGATGACTTTTTGATTATCAACAATTATTACCTTATTATGAGCAATTTTTGGCTTATTATCGATCCAAATCGGTATTCCATTTGAAAACAATTCGCTTATGACACTATATTTTGAATGGAGTTGTGATTTATCTAAAATGACTTTAACATCAACACCACGCTCTTTGGCGTTAATCAAAGATTTTGCAACTGTTCCAAGAGTAAATGTATATTCTTGAACTAAGATAGATTCTTTAGATTGGTCTATCTCGCTGATTATCGGTACAGCACAGTCTTGTTCAGGTGAGAAGCAAACTGTTGCTTTTGGGCAAGGCGAGAATGTAGGACCCACATAGTAATAAAGAGAAAAACATGCCGACAAAAATAAAAGATATAAAAGCCTCACAAACCACACCTAAATACACGGCGGTAGTCTACATCATAGTTTAATCATCTGTCAACCGATATTCCTTCCACTTCTCTGTAACTTTCTTTATTATTTCCTCGCTCATTTCAATTTTTCTTCCCCATTCTCGTTTGGTTTCAGGTGGAAGTTTGTTTGTTGCATCAAACCCTATTTTACCTCCGAGACCACTTTCAGGAGAAGCGAAGTCTAAATAATCAATTGGAGCATTCTCTATCATGATTGTATCACGTACAGGGTCCATTCTTGTTGAAACTGCCCACATTACTTCCTTCCAATCACGTATATTTATATCATAATCAACAACTATAATAAATTTCGTGTATAAGAACTGTTTGAGAAAAGATAGTGTGCCCATAACAATTCTTTTTGCATGCCCTGGATAAGCCTTTTTTATCGACACTACCGCTATTCTATATGAACAACCTTCTGGGGGCAGATAAAAATCTACTATTTCCGGAAACTGATTGATGATAATCGGCACAAAGATTTCGTTGAGTGCTTCACCAAGAATTGATGGTTCATCAGGTGGTTTGCCAGTAAAAGTGCTGAGATAAATTGGATCTTTGCGCATTGTAATTGCAGTGATGTTAAACTCAGGAAACTGTTCAACAGCATTATAGTAACCGGTATGGTCTCCATATGGACCTTCATCTTGGTAATTATCCAAACTTACATATCCTTCCAAAACAATTTCTGCATGAGCTGGAACCTGAAGAGGAATAGTTTTACAATTTACAAGCTCAAGTGTTTTTTTTCGCAGCAGCCCGGCAAATTGGTATTCTGATAAAGTCTCCGGCACCGGAGTTACCGCAGCAATAATCGTTGCAGGATCGCTACCAATCACAGCAGCCGCAGGAAACTTCATATTTTGCCCCCTCTCCTTCCACCGTTTATGGTGACCTGCACCACCACGATGTGCAAGCCAGCGCATGAGAGTCGTTTTTTTATTCACAACCTGCATACGATATATTCCAAGATTGAAATTATCTTGCTTGTCTGCTGTTGGTCCTTTTGTTACCACAAGTGGCCAAGTGATAAGCGGTGCAGGCTCGTTTGGCCAGCATGTCTGAATAGGTAGCAAACTAAGATCCACCTTATCCCCAGTTAGCACCAGCTCTTGACATGGGGCTTTGCTCACAACTTTGCTCCGCATCGACAATACAACTTTTAGTAGAGGAAACATTTTCACAGCATCTTTGAAGGTTTTTGGCGGCTCGGGTGATCGCAAAAATGCTAGAAGTTTACCCAGATCCCTTAATTCATCAGAATTTATACCAAGTCCGAATGCAATTCTCTCAATAGTACCAAATAAATTCACTAAAACGGGAATTGAATTTTTGCCATTTTCTGTGACAACATTTTCAAAGATGATAGCTGGTCCCTTGTTTGACAAAACCCTACGATGAATTTCTGTCATTTCAAGAATAGTTGAAACTTCTTTTTTAATTCTAATTAGATCTTTTTTTTCTTCTAATGCTCTGATGAAGTCGCGTAAGTTATTGTACATATTTTAAAAATTTTAAGCCTTTTAAGAAGTGCTTTTCCCAGCACAACTCATTCACTTATTATTATAGAGGCTCTAGAAAAATTATTCTCCAATTCGCTTTTTAAGTTTTTATATTCAGCAGTCTTTAATTCTTCATTGGTAATAAAGCTTTTCTTTATGGTTATTAAATTGCTAAATTCGGTTCCATCATTTTTATATTTACAGAACCTATTTACATATAACCAAGGAGAATCTATTTCAAAATTCAAATTTTCACAGTTTTTAATTTTGATATCTTTTATTATCATATGGCTTTCCTTAGTTTTAGGAACACCAATAAAAAGGTCTGACACTTGGTCAGAAGCTGTATTGACAACATCATTAAGCCAATTATCTCCTAAATTCAAAGCCGGCCCTAGATTTGTCTTGAAAATCTTATTTTTTTGCTGGAACTCATATTTTATTGTAAGATCCTCTACATTACGCAAGGTAAGGTCAGGCAATTCTAAGAACTTCTTTTCTTCTTCATCAAGATATACTCCACTAATCATACGAAAAACATAATCTCTTAATTGCTCATCTGAATAATATAATCCAACACCTGTTAAGCCCAAGGCTGCTTCCCCTTGCACGGTAAGCTGGCCATATTCATTTACAACGTTATCTTCTATAGTTAATTCACTATGGGATATCACTTTTGAATTTTCACCTTGTACAGCAGGAATCTTTATGTAATCTGCTTCCTCAGAATCCAGTACTAGAGCGTTCCTATCAGCAATGTCTGGAAAAACACCCTGTGCCATACTGACGGTATTAGTTGGATCGATGCAATATATCTTCCCACCTCTATTTGTTACTTTGAGCATCACATGATTAAAATTACCCATATTAGGTAATGCTTCAGGATTGGAAATACTAGTAGTTCCTCTCATAACTAAAATAGGTTGAACTTTATAACCAAGTTTTTGCAGAATAGCAGCCGTGCTAGCAGAAAAGTCTTTGCAATCCCCAACTTGAGAATCAGCAATTTTCTCCAAATCTCTCGGAAAAAATTTTCCTGACACTGTACGCCAGTCTCCCATGTACTGAACTTTTTCATTCAATAAAGAAGTAACTGCATTAATTTTCTCCTCATCGGTACTCTCATTGGCAGCAAATTCTGCTATAGCTTCAAAAGTTGCAGGAAGCGGCTGATTGATGACGCTATGATATCCAGGAGCTAATTTTTTAGCTAAATCCTCCCATTCAGATAAGCTTGAAAGTGATACCCAAGTGTTGTGTTTTATGTTCAATATTCCATTATGTGGTTCATTTGTTGTGTTTTCATAAACTGCTTTCTTTAAAGCAATGCTTATAGAGTGTATATCATCATTTTTTTCCTCAGCGATTTCTAATACTTCTCTTGGATCATTAACTTTAATCTCCAGGGGTAATTCAGAATTGATTTTAGTATTTTCTGCTTGTAAATAATCCCCATGATAAGAAAAGCTCAAGCCATAAAAATTATCAACAGGAACCTTTTTGTTAACTTGTTTATACCTTAAATATACTTCTGTACCAATTTCTATTTTAGGAAACGATATAGTTACTTGCCTTAACTGATCGAAGCCTTTACTAGGACTAGCTAGCGGTTTATCCTCTATCATGTCTTCAGTGACTATATATTCCTCTCCGTTATAAGCTGTTTTAGCCTCTAAAACAGTAAGATCTGCACTATCATCATTGTAAATAAGACTATATAGAGATAATCTATCACGTCCAGATTCTTTGAGTATTTTTGCTTGAAGTTCTACTTCCGTTTCGTAGGTACCATCTCTATTAACATTAATGTTAACATTAGAAAACTTAACCTCAACAGAAGCATCTTCGTACTTGCTCCACCTTGCTTCAGCTATAGTAGACATGAAAAATACTAGTAATGCTAAGTTAAAGAGAGTTTTTAAAAATTTCATTATGTACCTACACTTATTGAACCATTAAATCCATGGAATTTTGTTCACAGTGTAAACAGGAATAAACTCAGCAGATTGAGAAAGAAGCTTATTTTCTAGAATGGCTATTTCTTTCTCTCTACCAATTATCGGTTCGCTCATATAATTTACCGCCGTGTTTGTCAGCATTATATGCGGCGGTTATAAAATAATCAACTTTTTTACCGCCGCGGTTACAATTGTTATACGTGGCGGCAAGGATTGCTTAAATCTCAAATGCCTTATTATACACAAGTTTTCGTTACTTAATATCACCAGATTCTCTGATATAACATATATAAAGTTTGCATTTCTTGATAAAAATGTTTTAACATTGAGCATTTCTTTAATATTTGTATTCTTTAAGTAAGTGTATGTCTAAAATACCATTTTTATTGATTTTTATACTTGCAGTAGCAAGTTTACCAGTAATAAACAATTGGCTTTCACACCGCAGTCAGAACTTAAATGATGATTATATAGGTGAGAGATTGGATAATTACATCAGTAAAAATTTTGATAGAGTTCTAAAAGCTCTCCAGGAAGAGTCAGCTAAAAATAGTTATGCTAATGCAACCAAAAATAAAATTTCTCAGCATAAAAATGAAATATTCGACTCCACTTATCCTTACTCAGGAAATGAAAATAGCAATATCATAGCTGTAGGTTTTTTTGACTATTCTTGTGGATATTGCAAAGCTATAAAGAAAGATGCAAAACAATTGATCAATGATGGCAAAATTAAGTATATCTTTAGGGATGCTCCAATACTTGGTAACAATTCTTTAAAGGCAGCAAAAGGTGCTTTAGCAACTTATTTTATCGATAAAGAAAAGTACTTAGATTTTCACTATGCTGCACTAGATCACAGAGGAGAATTTTCAGACAAAACTATATTAGGTATAGTGAAAAATATAGGGGTTAACGAGAGCGATTTTAATAACTCTATGAAAAATAATGCAGACAAAATTGAGCAAATGATAAACAACAGCAAACTTTTAGTAAGGGATTTGGGAGTAGGAGGTACACCTTTTTTGATAATAGGAGATAGTCTTTTTGTAGGAAAAACTGATTTGAATATATTACGCAAAAAAGTGAATGAGTTAAAAGATTAATAAACTTCCTGCTTGACAGCATAAGAGAGTTTAAGTATAGTTAAGATATACTAAGTAACAATATGTATATGCTACATATTAGTTCAAGAAGAATAGGTGATGTTTGCTTACAACATAGCACGAACTTAAGTAATTAGCCTTCCTAGGCTGATTAATCTATTAAAATACAATCATTATTTTGGAGTTATAACATGAAAAATTTCAACAGAAAACCAATTGCTCTTTTTCGGCAAGCCGAAAAAAGCACAAATTTAAGTAAAATTTTATTTAAGAATCTAGACTCTTTTTATTATCAAAGGCTAGAAAAACTATTTAAAAAATTTAATGCACAAAAAACAAAAAAAAAAGTAATTCATTGACTGATCTAAAGAAAGCTTATCCTGAAAAGCTAAAAATAGGAGCTTCTATATCAGAAGGAGATTGCTTTTTTGACTCCTTGGCTCAAGGATTGAATGAGCTAAATATAAAACCTGTTCATCGTTTTACCGCAAAATCATTAAGAGAAGATTGTGAAAATTATGCTAGAGCAAATGCAAATTCGTGGGTTTATAAAAAAATAACAGGAGATGCTGAAGAAGGAGGATATTTTGTAGGTGAAGGAAATTTGGATAGCAAAGTAATATCGAAGATGAAAAAGGCATATCTGCACAAACAGACTGGTGTAAAGGTGAAGAAATAATAACCAAATATACAGAAGAGGAGTTTTTCAGCTGGTTACTAGAGGAATATCGTGAAGATAGAGAAGGGAAGATTTTAGAGATTTTGAAAAGTAGATATGGCACAGATAATGATTTGTTACTAGAAGACTATAACGAATATGAAACAAGTAAAGATAAAGAAGAAGAAATAAGCGAAGATGGAAAAGAAAAAGGAGAAAAAGTTACTATTAAGCCAGATAATTCCAAGTCTTTTTCTAAATATCTAAACAACATTAAAAATATGTCTACAGAAACTAATTCTCTAGCTATATGGGGTCGTCCAGAGATTGAAGGGAGAATGATATGCGACAAGTACAAAGTGGAACTTTATATTTATTCAATAGAGGAAGATAGTCAAAAAGTTACGGTAACTAAAATTACAGGACATGATGATGATCCAGAAGTTTTTATACAAGATATAAATCTCAATCAACTAGAGATAGATAGTAGCAAAAAAACTGTAGGAGTAGTGAATTACATGAGGCATTTTGTGCCACTTCTTAGCAAAATCCCTTCTGATATAACAGAAAATCAATCAGTTTCTAATGAAGAAATCTTTGGTGAGGTTACAGAAGCTTCTGCTTCTGAGCAACCAGTACGACAAAAAAGCAGCACTAGTGAGCCGATTTTTTCGAATAAAAGCACTCCTATTTCTAATCAATCAGAGCAGAAACCACTCAAAGAAAGAGCTGCTGATAGAAGTATTGATGAAACAAATTCACAAAATCATGAAGCAATGTTAGAAAAAACACACAATAAAATTTGTGAAAATACAGCAAAGATCTTGAGTGAAACTTCTAAGGATATGAAAAAAAATTCCAGTGAAGAAATTCTTGAAATAGGTAAAAGGGTTCCTTCCTCTAATCAATCAGAGCAAAAAGAACAATATAATATCAGAACTAGCAAAGCAGCAATTGCGCAAGATCATAAAGAACAAAAAACACAAAAAGAGAGAATTAATACCAGCGCTAGTGAGCCAATTCATACGGATACAGTAATTATAGCTCTTTTCATAATAGTCCGGAAAGTTCATAGAAAAGCAGAATCAACAGCATGACGAAAAGATGTGAATAGAGGGATGTTTTTCCTAGCTCTATTTTTTATAGCAAACCAATGATGCTCAATTTTATTGAAATCTGGGGAATACGTAGGAAGATACAAAATTTCAGCACCAACTTCTTTAGCAAGTTCAGTAATCTTATTAGACTTATGAAAAGTAGCATTATCAAGGATAACAGTTTGTCCAGGTTCCAAAATCGGTGTCAAAAACTGCTCAAACCATTTATTAAAGATATCCATATTACAATGGCCCTCAAATGTTAACGGAACAACTATTTTTCTACTATTTAGAGCTGCAATCATGCTAATTCGTTGAGTTTTCTTTCCAGATTTTAGGGCATAAAATCGCTGTCCTTTCTGAGAATATCCATAGGGATAGTCTTCGGTATTATCAATACCAGATTCATCTATATATACTAAGTTTTGAGGTTCTTTCGTTGCTATAATTTTCAAAAATTCAGCACGTTTTTCTTCATTCCTTTCTTTGTATCCATATGTCTTTTTTGCGTGTGAGTCCAATTTTTTTAAGAGCTAGATGAATCGTTGGGATACTAACATTACTCCAAAGCTTAGCCATTTCCGATAGAGTTTTTCCACCATGTTTTTTGGCAAATTCAGTAAATTTATTCCAGTCGGTAATTTTATGATTATAACCTCCATTTCCAAGTTTTTTCGACTGAAAATCTCCTGTTTCTTTTTTTTCTTTGCTGCCACTCCCATAATGTAGTTCTTCCAATTTTAAATCTTGCTGCTACCGTTTCTCTGCTTTCCCCTTCGTCTAGTACCTCCATTGCTTTTTTTCTTAAATCATAACTATATGCTGCTGGCATACTTACCTTCACTACTATAAACTCTTATTTTAAACCGTTTGGACCATTATGAAAAGAGCTATACTATTTCTCATCCACACGAGCAAAAAACACAACAAGAGGAAATACAAAAGAAATTAATCAATAGTTACAGAAGAGAAGCTATTTATAGCATAGCTGCTGTAATAACAGCTATAGCATTCACAGCATCTGCTATAGCTACTGTTTTTACTCAACCAATTCCTTTAGCATGTCTTGCTGGAGTTGCTTTAGCCATTGCATGTGTTTGTGTATATCAGTTAATGCAAAGTCATAACGACATTCATGAACTCAAAAGTGAGCCAAAGGAAAATATTGCCCATGCTTTTCTAGAAGGAGTGGGACTAGAAATACACAGCCTTATTGATAAGGCAATCTCAAAAGTTTAAGATCTTTCCTACTTCATCTATATCAACTCAACTTTATTTTTACAGGAGGAAATATGTCATTCACAGAAATTAGATTTCCAGAAAATATATCTTATGGCTCTACTGGAGGACCGGAATTTTCGACTGACGTTGTAACAACTCATAATGGTTGTGAGCAGCGCAATATTAATTGTTCTCGTGCACGTGCCAGGTATAACATAGCTTATGGGGTTAGGTCAAACGAGCAGCTATAGTATTTCCCAAAGCAAATGATAAAGGTATAACAAAGTATTTGAGTTATAATGGCATATAGTGTGGATTTAAGGGAAAAGGCAGTATTGATGATAGAAAAAGGGAAGACAAAGGTTGAGATAGCAGAGCTCATGGAGATAGGAATAGCAACTCTGTACCGCTGGTTAAAAAAGAAAGCTGATGGTGAAAGCTTAAAGCCATCTAAAAACGGTAGCTTTATTCGAAAAATAGACCCAAAAATACTCGAAGAATATGTTACAAAGAATCCAGATCATACTCTGGCAGAGATGAAACAAAATCTTGGATTTGGAATAAATTCAATTTGGTATAGACTAAAACAGCTAAAAATTACTTTAAAAACGTCACACTATATCAAGAGCGCAATCAAGAAGATAGGCAGCAATTTATTGATAAAATCTCAAAAATAGAACATTCCAGCATCTTATATATAGATGAAGCAGGAGTTGATAATAAGTTATACCGAGAATATGGACGTGCTCCAAGAGGAAAGAAAATTTATGCAGATATTCCAGGGAGAACTCGAGAGAGAATCAGTATAGTAGCCGGGTGGATTGGAATGAGATTTATTGCACCAATGACTTTCAAAGGTGGGTGTGAAAAAGAGGTATTCAATATATTGTTGGAGAAGATGTTATTACCTAAATTGCCACTTGGCACAACCATAGTTATGGATAATGCTACATTTCATAAGACCACTAAAACAAAATCATTAATAGAGTCTTTTGGCTTTCATGTGCTGTATCTTCCAACATATTCACCAGATTTGAATCCCATAGAACACTGTTGGCATACCATCAAAAGCCGCCTCAGACCTCTAATGTATAAATGTACAGACTTACAACTTTTGGTTGGTAATAGCATAATGGAAATTTATCCATTCATTTTAGAAAATACTATAGTACCATACTTAATTAAAAAAGATAGTAGTCATAAAGCACAAACAATAGTCTCACATGTATCTGGTGAGAGTGGTAATACCAATTCCCGCTATAGAAAGAACAGATAGAGAATAATGGGGAAAAAGTCATACTAGAGTAAGTGAAATAGCGAGGTATAAATGGCATTAAGGTCAAAACTATTAGACGAAAGAGTTGTAAATTTAGCGAAAGAAATGTTAAAAAAGGTAAGAAATAACGCATATGTTTCAAAAAAGTTACAAGCGGTGATAGCAGGAAAAGAAAGTAGTATAAGCGCTGTGGCAAGAATATGTAAAATTTCAAGGACTGCTTTGACTGAATGGATAAAGCATCTAAAATTTGGTAGAGTAGAAAAATTATTTGCCCCGTTTCAGCGGAGAAGAAAAAGCAAATTAAACAAAAATCAACGTGAGCAAATTGAAATATGGGTAGAAAGAAATCCAAATATTACTATTAAGGAAGTACAAATAAAAATCTCAGAGGAATTTGCCCTAAACATCAGCAAATCAACAGTGCACCGTGAGATACAAAGGATGAAATTTTCTTACATAACACCGAGGCCAATGCACCATAAACAAGATAAAAACAAGCAAGAAGAGTTTAAAAGATACTTCAATAAAATAGTCAATTTCCACCCTAAAAGGGAGGTGTTCTTTTTGATGAACCACCAATTGAGACCCATTCTAAAATTGGACACGGATGGTTTAAAAAGGGTCAGAACGCAGGTTAAAATGAAAATTGGTAGACAAAATTTCTATATCTAAAGTGCGGTAAATCCAAGAAGTGGTAAGAAAATTAGCCTACTTGCTCCATATGTAAACACTGATTGTATGAATATATTTCTGGAGCAGATGTCGAAAGATTTAGGCACGAAAGAAGCCTTTCTTGTAATGGATTGTGCAAGTTGGCATAGATCAAAAAGTTTGAAAATTCAGGAAAACATTACCATCATATACTTGCCTCCTTATTCACCGGAACTGAATCCTGTTGAAAGGTTGTGGCAATATATCAAATACAATACTTTACGCAATAGTATCTACGATACCATAGGTTTACTTGAAGATGTTTTGTGTAATTTTATTGTCAATATTTCCAGTACTACTATTAAACGAGTTTGTAATGTTTCTTATTTGTTCCGTCAGTAATGGATTTTGGTATAAAGGTCAAGTATCTGGAATTCTGGACATAAAATCCTCCTGTATAAAAAGATTAGAAAAAAATGCAGCGCACATATGACAGAACGCTGAAAAAGATACGCTACGTTTTTTATTGAAAAGTTAACTGAAAGTCTGCAGACAAAGATAGATTTTGAGCTCTTAAAATATCTCTAATTGTCATTATAATCAGATTCAAAATATGCGGAAGTAATTTTTTTTGACAATAGATTTCTTGCATAACCAAGTGTCATTTCAGCTGGGATCCAACTAAGTTGGTAAACACTTTACAACGTTTTTTGCGCGAAAAGGCTGGATGCCAGTGTCAGCTACTTTCATGACACCTATTTGTTCCTATGATAGTCTTATCTGTCTATCTTATTTTGCTACTCTGCTGAACAGATACGTTTCTTGTACCTTTTTTATTCTGTAAATTTTTTAGTATTTGTATGTTTAACATAAGAACTACACAAGACTACAAATGGTGAATCAGCATTACCTTAAAGAGAGTACCCATATTTTCAGTTAACCTTAAAAATTCACTGAAGATCTTATTCTTCTGTTCATTACTTGCATTTTCCATTAAAGCTTGCGCTCTTTCCTTTATACCAAACAAATATAAAAATTCTCTTTGAGTTAAAATCTCACAATTTAAGTATTTTAATGAATCTTTTAACGCTTGAAAGTTTACAAGTGCAGTAATATCACTGTTACCAATATTTTCAAGAAAATTAGCATACTGATGCTGCCTTATCGATTGCAAAGTGCTCTTGTATGAAGGATATATATAGCCATAATCTATGATCAAAGCAGCTCCTCCATTATTGACTATCTTCTTCTCAAGTTTTCTTAATATTTCAATTCCAGTTAAGCATACTTCTACTACCGCACCATTAAAAAGTTTTCCATTTGTTATCTGAATAGATGATGCTGGAACACATGATCCTTTTCTTATGGATTTGAGTGTCAAACACTGACCGCCATCCTGTTTCATCACTCTATTTTCATACCACTGCCCATCACGATAAACAAACTGATCAATTGGAAGAGCATCAAAGAACTCATTTGCAAAAAAAATAGTTGGCTGATTTGGTAAGTTGTTGACATTTGTGTGCCAATTAATATCTAATCCCTTTAATTTCCCCTTTTGTATTTTCTGTAAAAGAGGACTTATTTCAACTAGGTGAATGTTCATTGAGCTAAAAAAACAGCTGTATTTTTTAGTAACTCTTATTATATCGTGAATGAGTGTTCCTTTACCTGGTCCAAGTTCAACTAGAGAAAATTTTGATGGCTTTCCTAATTTTTCCCATGTATTCATTATCCACACTGCAATTGTTTCACCAAATAGCTGACTAATTTCAGGTGCAGTAATGAAGTCACCATCTTTGCCAAGTGGTAATTTATTCATGTAATAACCGTACTCTTTATGATATAGAGCAGCACTTATGAAATCGCTGATAGATATTGATCCTTGGCTTTTATCAATTAATTCGTGTATATAAGTGAGCATATTATTAATAAACATTTAACTATAGCGTGCCATACTATAAAATAGTGGAGTATTTATATATATAATATAAGTTTAAAAACATATGAGTAGTATTGCTTTGGTTATGGACAATCAAGATACGGATTATCTTACCCTTATACCTCAAGATGATGGTATTGAATATAAATTTAAAGAAGCTATCAATTTTGTAGAAAATAAGGTTGTAAGTGCTGATGGATTAACTTTAGCGGAGGTATTTCAAGCATTGGTTCAAATGTTGAATGGTGATCTAGAGTTAGTAAAAAAAGTGTTAGCATATACTAATATTATGGTAAAGCATGGAATGAGGGTAGCAAAAGAGTCACAGCTAAGCAGAGCCGATGTTCGTCGAGCTTTAGAAGGCAAAGAAAGTGTGTTTAATAGGCAAGATTTTATCAAAAAACCACCTCTTGTATCTTCTATAAAATCGGTTAAAAAGAAAAGTAGAAGTCTTTAAATGGCTGAGTCTATAAAAAAATTTACTGTACAGTGTGATTTCAAAGGACAGAATGCACCTTTTGCAGTATATATAGGAAATCCAAAGGGTGATACTCATCCAATTCACCATCAAGGTTCATGGCTTGCAAAGGAGCGTGGAGGAAACATTCCTAATAAAGTTAAAGAAAGTTTGCAAAAATTATACAAGCTGTCTCAAGAAAACGGGATCTCTTTTCCAGAATTATGCGCATATGCCATTACTATAGTTAGTAATAATGATAAAAAAAGTGACGGTAAGTAGTTAGATTCTCAATATTTCATTTATAGAAGTTTTTGATCTCGTCTTCTCGTCCACTTTTTTTACTATAACTGCGCAATAGGTTGAAATGTTGTTTTTAGGTGGAGTAGATCCTGATACAACTACAGAGTAAGGTGGTACTTCACCATAAAATATCTTGCTTGTTTCTCTGTCAATAATTTTTGTTGATGCTCCAATAAACACCCCCATACTAAGGACTGATCCTTCTCTTATTATGACACCTTCGGCTACCTCACTGCGCGCTCCAATAAAGCAATTATCCTCTATAATGACTGGAGAAGCTTGAATAGGCTCAAGAACTCCTCCTATTCCCACTCCACCGGAAATATGACAGTTTTTTCCTATTTGTGCACAACTACCAACTGTTGACCAAGTGTCTATCATTGTGCCAGAATCAATGTATGCACCAACGTTGATAAAGCTTGGCATTAGAACAACATTTTTACCTATGTAAGCAGATTGGCGGACAAAACATCCAGGGACTGCTCTAATTTTTGACTGGTAAAATTTTTCCTCATTCCATTCACTAAACTTGCTACCAATTTTGTCAAACCAGCAATTGGTATTGTCTATTATTTTGCTTTCCTCAGTGAGAAAATGTAATAATATTGACTGCTTTATCCACTTATGTACTATCCATTCTCCACTTGATAGCTTTTCTGCTACTCTAATTTTACCACTGTCAAGTAACTCAATTACCTCTTTGATTATTAATCTTGCTTCGTGTTTTAGATTATAGTCGTTAAGTTTTTCTTTATCTTTCCAAATATTTTCTATCTCATCTTGTAATTTTTTAGTTGCAAATTTTTCATTTATTATATACATATTGATATCAAATTTATATTATTTTATACGTAACACTATGAAAATACAATGTAATAATTGTACTAAAACTTACTTAGTGTCTCGTGGGCAAATAGGTGAATCTGGAAGAAAAGTGAAATGTACAAACTGCAATCACATGTGGCATGAGTATCTAAAAGAAATGTCAAGTGAATTGTGCCCTGATGGTATACAAGAAAAAAAAGCTAGCTGGAGGCAAAGTTTAACTCTAGCTTTTGCAACAGTTGCAGGGTTATGCGTTATAATTGTTGGTGGTATCTTTCCAGGAGAGGTAAGTAAGATATATAAAGCAGTTAGTTCATATAAAGATTCAATAAGCCATAAATTAGGATACAAAAAAGTGCAAACGGAAAATTCAAGTGCGAGAGAACTTGTTGTAAATGAGTTTTATCAAGATTACCTTTTTCTATCTAATTTTAGATCTAATTAAATAGGCATAAGTCATCAATGTTATGCAAGTAACTACACTTATTCCTTTATGTTAGTGTCATTCCAATGTCAGCTACTTTCATAACACCCTATGGTTGTTATTACATCGTTTACTATAGATTTGTTTCAGAACCTTACATCCAGAAAACTTGTATAGATTTTTTCTACTTCTGTGATATTATAAGCATGTGATGATAAAATAAGTGGATATGGATAAGTCAGCGTATCAAATCATAGAGCATGAGTATGATGTGGTGATAGTGGGTGCAGGTGGAGCAGGGCTTAGAGCAACACTTGGAATGGCTGCAACTAATTTTTCAGTTGCTTGCATTTCTAAAATTTTCCCTACACGAAGTCATACAGTTGCAGCACAAGGCGGAATTAGTGCAGCCTTGAGCAACATTGCTGAAGATGATTGGCGCTGGCATGCGTATGACACAATAAAAGGTTCAGACTGGCTTGGCGATCAAGATGCAATAGAGTATATGTGTAAAAATGCTGCAAAAGCTGTGATTGAACTTGAAAATTTTGGTGTACCCTTTTCTCGTACGGAAGATGGAAAAATATATCAGCGTGCCTTTGGTGGAATGACAACTCACTTTGGTAAAGGAAAATCGGCTCAGCGTACTTGTGCAGCAGCAGATAAAACTGGGCATGCAATTCTTCATACTCTATATCAGCAATGTCTTAAATTTAACGCTGAATTTTTTGTCGAATATTTTGTAATCGATTTGATTATGGACAAAGGGACATGCTGTGGGGTGATAGCTTGGTCGCTGTGTGATGGTACGTTGCATAGATTTCGTGCACATTCTGTGGTAATAGCAACAGGTGGTTATGGACGTATTTATTTCTCTGCAACAAGTGCACACACCTGCACAGGTGATGGTAATGGCATGGTGGTGAGAGCTGGGTTGCCACTTGAAGATATGGAATTTGTGCAATTTCATCCAACAGGAATATATGGCTCAGGGTGCTTGATGACGGAAGGATGCCGCGGTGAAGGTGGGTACCTCGTTAATTCTCAGGGTGAGAAGTTTATGGAACGTTATGCGCCAAAGGCAAAAGATTTGGCTTCTCGTGATGTAGTAAGTCGAGCAATGACAATTGAAATTAGAGAGGGAAGGGGAGTTGGGCCAAAGAAAGATCACATGTACTTGAATATATCGCATCTTGATCCGGAAGTGATCAAACTCAGATTGCCAGGTATTAGTGAAACAGCAAAAACCTTTGCAGGAGTTGATGTTACTAAAGATCCGATACCTGTTATTCCAACTGTTCACTACAACATGGGCGGTATTCCAACCAACTATCATGGAGAAGTGATAACACTGAAGGAAGGTAAGGAAGAAGTAGTGGATGGATTGTTTGCAATTGGAGAAGCGGCATGTGTTTCTGTACATGGTGCAAATCGACTTGGCTCTAACTCGCTTCTTGATCTTGTGGTTTTTGGTAGAGCTGCAGCGCTCAGAGCAAAAGAAAAATTGAAACCTGATACACCACATAAAAAATTGCATTCAGACTGCACAGACTTGATAGTAGATAGATTTAATAAAATGCGATTTGCTTCTGGAGAGTTCAAAGTAGCAAAAATACGAAGTGAAATGCAGCACACTATGCAGAAATATGCATCGGTATTCCGTGTTGCTGAAGTTTTAGAGGAAGGTAAAAAAGCTATAAAAGAAGTAGCAAAAATGATGCCTAACATTGCAGTTGAAGATCGCAGTATGATATGGAATAGTGATTTGGTTGAAGCGCTGGAGCTTGCCAATATGATTCCACAAGCAGTTATTACCATGGAATGCGCAGCTAATCGTAAGGAAAGCAGAGGTGCCCATGCTCGTGAAGATTTTCCCGAGCGTGATGATAAAAATTGGATGAAACATACTATGGCATGGCTTAAAGAAGAGAAAAGCCAAGTCAGTGTAGAAATTGACTATAAAAAAGTTGCTAAAAAAACTCTGAGCGATGAGATTGATTTCATCGCCCCGGAAAAGAGAATTTATTAGTTAACCCATCTGGTTTATTTATAAATTGACGTAGTATTGATACATAGCTCATTTTAGTAGCTGGACTTTCTGTATGCTCTGATTGATCTGACGATCTTTGTACTTCTTGCTCTGCTGAGTTGTTAGCTAAATTTTGTTGTTCAGTAATATTTTCAGGTTGTTTTGCAGCTAGGTGATCATCTTTACGGCTTTGCTTATCGTTGGTTAATTCCTTAACAGACTTCCTAATGTCGCTAAGTCCCAAAGTGAATATCAGACACACCACTCCTGTTATAGCTATGATGAGTAACGCTGCTCCAATTGCAATTTGTCCTTGGAAGCAAGAAAGTGTTACCATTGTAATAATAGTAGTTGCTACTGTGATTGCTAACAATACACTAGCTCTCCTGCCCGGATCAATGCATTTCCATACAGCAGATGCTCCTTTTTTTACACCAGAACCTAGCTTTTTAATGCCTGATTGACATTTTTTCGAAGCAGTTCCACAGTGGTATTTTTCCTCAAGCTTCTCTTTTAGTTCTTTAGCTTTCTCCTGTGCTTTCTGTGGAGTGCTTGAACAATCTTTTAGATCTCGTAAAGTTAAATAGTACTTTTTAGTATGGAGTTCTGGATCTTCTAACCATAAAGAATCAGGGTTAGCACCGTTTTGTAATAATGCTGCACAAAACTTTGTTGTATTATCATAATTAGTTGCTAAATCAAAAATTGTTTCTTGCGATAGGTATTCGATACTTTTTTTTTCTGCTTTTTTCTTTAGTGCTAATTCTAGAGGTGTATTGCCTTGCCTGTTAGTTGCTTTAATAGCTTCATCTAATTTATCTTCAGATATTTTTCTTTCTTTTACTAAGGCTGATATTAATTTCAAGCATGTAACTTTTTGCTTCCCTCTCAGCAAGGCAATATGGTGTAAAGCATTATTGCCATTTGCATCTTTAAGGTTGATATCTGCTCCTTTTTTCAATAATTCCTTAAAAGATTTTTCATCTTTATCTTTAATTGCTAAATGTAGTTGATAATTATCATTACTATCTGGAGTATTTATGGTATGTGGTATAATTTCTTTAATTTTTGTTCTTATTTCTGATTTTAACTCGGGTTTCTTTACTGACTTTGCTAATTTTTCTAAGAAATCACAATAGTATGTCTTTTGCTCTTCTTTTAAGTATTGTAATTCTTTTGTAGATAATCCTAAATTGTCAGAGCTGGCTCCATACTCTAGCAATTTTGTAAGAAACTTAAGTGTATTATCGCTACTTCTAACTGTATTAGACTCATGTTTCTCTTTTGTCATCTTGTCAATTAGTGCTACCTGAAAAGGAGTTTTTCCTTCTTGATTTTCACTATCAACAAGTTGTACTAAATTTTTCTCGTTAGCTATTTTTATCAAGGTATCTAGAAACTTAAGCTTTTGTTTCTTTTTGAGCGATGCAATAAGGTGTAAAATATTATTCCCTTTTTCATCTGTTATGCCACTGACATTTGTGCAATCTTTTAGGTATTTTCTAAATTTCCTGTTGTTTCCATTTTGGATTGCATTTAGTAATTGAACGTCATTATCAGAATCCGATATTCCGTTTATTCCATCTTCAAAATCGCTATCAGAATCTGATATTCCGTTTATTTCATCTTCAAAATCGCTACCGTAGCCACTGTCTTGTTCGCTGTGCCTACTAAAACAACTTTTAGTGACTTCAAAAATTACTTGTTTTTTTGTTTCATTTGATATTCTTTTCGATCGTTCTATTACTTCACCTAGCACTGGAAGGAAACATTGGACATAATATCTGTGATATTTTTCCTGTTCTCTAAGAGATTCTTCTAATTTAGTTAATACTTCAGGACTAGCGCCTTCCTTAAATAACCTTTTACATTCCTTGAGTGTTCCATCTCGACTTCTTGGTTTTTCATGCTGATGTTTTTCTTTTTTTACCTTTCTCTCTATAATATTATACAATTGCTTGTCTTTTTTATCTTGTTTTTCGTTTTTGTTTATATATTTATCTAGTTTGTTTGCATTAGTAACTGATACACTTAGATCTATACTCATATTAAAACCTCAATATTAAAAGCTATTTGGCGTTAACGAATTGTATTAAACTTTTAAATTGAGCTAGATGTTATCGAAATATAGGTGAAAAGGCAGAAAACTAGTTTCTATTAGAAAATCTATTGTCATAGTCAAATCCCCACTTTAGCACTTGTCTACTATTTTAACTATTTTATCTTAAAAAATAATAAATGTGGCTAAACTGTGAAGCATGAGTGCTCTGAAAGAGACAAATCAATGTTTTTATAGATCTTTCAAACTTGATTTTTCTTCTAATTTTTTAAGCATTCCTTTACTTAGTATTGATTTTATCTCTTCTACGCTTTTATCAAGATCATCATTAATTATTACGTAATCATATTTATTACTTTTACTTATCTCTTTTTGCGCTTCGGCTAATCTACGCTCTATTTCAATTTCATCATCACTATTACGCCTTTGTAGACGCAGTCTAAGCTCTTCCATTGAGGGAGGTAGTATAAAAACACTTACAACTTTTTCTCTTAAGATTTCAAACAAATGAAATGCTCCTTGCCAATCTATATTCAGTAAAACACTTATTCCACTACTCAGGTTTTGTTCTATAAAATCTTTTGGTATACCGTAAAAATTCTCAAAAACTTTGGCATATTCAAGCATTTGACCAGCCTTACATAGTTCGTGAAACTTTTCTTCAGTAACGAAAAAATAGTCTTTTCCGTTTACTTCACCGGGACGAGGTTTGCGTGTAGTCATAGAAACAGACATAACCAAATCAGTTGATTGCTCAAGTAATTTTTCTGATATAGTAGTTTTTCCAGCTCCAGAAGGAGAGGATAGAATCAGTAGTATGCCCTCATTTTTTACGGTCATTTTTCTTTATTTAACAAGTACATTATAGAGCTTTTTTAAGACTTTGTATTTTTTGAATCAAAGTTTAAAAGACTAGAGCCCTCTAAATTAGAATTTGATAAATTGGCATCAATAAGAGAGGAATTATCAAAGACAGTATAACGTAAATCGGCTTTTTCAAGATTTGCCTTATTCAAATTAACGTTTACAAACTTTGCTCTACTTAATATTGAATTAGAAAAATTAGCATTTTCTAAATTCATATCCTTAAACTCAAAGTAAGAATAATTTACATCAAATTTTTTGCCCTGCGATATTTTCTCTTGCAGATCTTTAATTGAAGTTATGGCATTCTCTAGATTTGTAATTTTTGTCTGTCCTTGATTGTCAATCAAAATTGAATTATCAAATTTGCAATCTGTTAAATGAATATCAGCAATTGAACTTTTATATATGCTTGAAGAGAGGAAAGAGACATCACTAACTGTTGAATTACTCAAATTGCTAAGAAAAAAACTAGTCTTTCTAAAGGCATTATCATAAAACACGGAGGATTTGAAATCACTTTCAATAAAGTTTGAATTAGTGACTTTTGACTTAGACCAGCTCGAATTATCAGCTAATAATTTGAAGAATATTGAATTTTCTATCTCACTCGAATCCATATTATGGTGGGAAAGAGTACTATTATAAATTTGAGAGTCTTTAATTTTTGTCTTATACATTGAAGTTGTGGAAAGATCTGAATCTTCTATTTTTGCAGAGGTAAACAATGAATGGTCAAAGAACGAACCATTCATGTCAGAATTCACAACTTTAGTATTATGAAACTTTCCGTGACAAATGTTAGCATCATAGGCGTTAACTTTATACAATTCACTAAAACTAAAATCAATATTAGATAAGTCAGCATCCTGAAGGTCTGCTTCGAAAACATATGCATGTTTTATCTTGGAACCATTTAGTATAGATTTAATGAAGTTTGAATTATCCCCTTTCACATAGGAAATTTGTGAATTGCTTAAATTGGCTTTTTCGAAATTACTGTTGACTATAATGGAAGAATTAAAATAGGAGTTTGAAAGATTGCTACCTGTAAAATCCGATTTTTTTATTTCTGCACCATATATGTTAGCATTTTTTAATGAAGAAAATTGTACCTTGAGCTTATGTGCATCCACTCCAAAGAAACTTGCGTTGTCGAAATTATTTTTCTGCATAACAGTGTCATTTATTTCACTATCACTAAAATTGATGTAGCTGGCACTTGAGTTTGATAAATTGGAGAAATTCATTTTTACATTCAAAAACTTGGTATGCAAACCAATTATATTACGCATACTTACTTTGTTGAGATTAGAATTGATAAAATCAGCATAACTGATATTAGACTGATCAAATATGATATCTGTTAAATTTGTAGAAGCAAATTTTGAAAAACTTAAATTTGTGCCTTTTATTTTAACGCCATGTAAATTAGAATTGGAAAAATTGGCACCACGTAAATCAACATCGATAAAAGACACATCTGATAAATCGGTGTTAGAAAAATCGGCACCAATTAAACTTACTCCATCAAAAATAGATTTTCTTAAATACAATTGACTAAAATTAGCACCATTTAAATTAGGACCAAAACCTTTCTTAAAATCTTGTGGTATGCTGGCTTTATTACACTGTACTAAAAATTTAGCAAAATCTTTTGTATTGTAAGATACGTATTTTACGTCATGCAGAGCGCTTAAAAAATCATTGATTGCATCATCTCCATAGCATAAATGACCAACTAAAATTAATATCAAAAGTCTAATTATCTTTTGCATCACACGTGTTTTCTTTTATTTTTATAGCAAAGTTATACATCTCTGAGTTTTCTTGATTGTTTATTTCTTTATCCTCTAAAAGGTATGGCATCATTTCGGCAATTGCGTTTATTATGTTGATCTGATTCCTTTCGATTGCTATTTCAATAGGGGACTTAAAATTATTATCAACTACTCTAGGATCAGCACCTTGTAATAAGAGAAAGCGAACTGTGTCTATTTCACCTTGTTTCACTGCATAAACTAGAGGAGTATCACCCAATTTATTTCTAAATCTTAGTATTTCTTGAATTGTTAATCCAATTTTTTCTAGCTTATTTATTACTCCTCTTAGACAAATTAAGTTGCCCTTCTTGATGCAGTAAAAAAATTGCTTACTGTAATCATCAGTAAATATAGTTTTAGGAAGGTGCTCATTTAGGCTATCATATTGTCTTTTATATATAGACTTGCTTTTATGTTTTTTTATTTCTTTGTTTAGCTTTGTCCATTTTTCGCTTTCTTCATTTTCTTTGTTCACAGGTGTTATATTGTCAGGCTGTTCTTCTTTCTTTTTCTCTGTTAATTGGCTTGTTGAAAGTTCGGTGTCTTTTTTGCTAATCTCCTCTTCAGGATGTAGGTTTGTTTGATTATTGTGACTGATTTTCTTCTCTTCAGGTTCTTCTTTTTTTTCTTCTGATAAAGGACTTGTTAGAGCTTTGGTATCTTTTATATTAGTCTCCTCTTCAGACTGTAGGTTTGTTTGATTACTTGAAGGTACTTCTTCATTGATTACATTTGTTGGGTCTGTGATTTCTTTGAGTTCGCTCAGAAGCGGAGAAGTTTTTTCAGCATCAGTGTTGCTTTTCGATACGTCTTCTTGATTTATACTGCTTTCATTTTTATTTTTTTCAGGCTGTTCTGCAGCAATCAGGTTAGATATAACAATTAATAGTATGAAGAATGCTTTATATTTCATAAACATTGCAAATATAGGCTTAATTAAAATCATACTATAATCAAATGATTAATCTACAGTAAAAAGTGCTTTAGTTATTGTACAAGTATGATTATGTAAAAATTTATTTTTCTCTTTTATCTAGGTTTTATCTGAAATTGTCATTCGAGTATCTGACATACAACTGTACGGACATTAAAGAAATCAGTATACAGCTGTATGAACATTGTGGTAATTTGCGTACTAAACAATGTCATCCCAGTGCTCCGACACTGGGATCCATTTTCCATCATCATTAGAAACGTTATATTTTAGCATAACTTTTAACTCACAAATTTAACTGGATGCCAGTGCTGGCTACTTTTATGACATCTATCATTTTATGTTTATAGTATTTTTTGCAAATAAACGTTCGTAGTTGTAAATTAAATGCAAAAAAATACTTGACACATTTGGTAAGTTGATTACTATCAGTAAAAACGAGGGTATTTTACAGCTCGAAATCCACCTTATTCAAGTCTGCAGACTTTTCAATTAATTTTTCAATAAAAAATATAGCGCAGTCTACCTCAGTGCGTACTTAATTTCTGTCATAAGGTGTGTTATATTTTTCTAAATCTTTTCTTTATAGGAGGGTCATTATGTCTAAAATTCCTTAAACATTAATTTTTAACTTAAACATTTATTAAATAGTGCAGTACTGCCTTACGCGTTGCTAATCCAAACTTTACTTGCTGTAAAATAACACAATCTGCTATATCATTGCTAATTTCGATACCTCTGTTTATTGGTCCTGGGTGCATAACAATTGCATCTGGTTTTGCGTGCGATAGTTTTTGTGAATCAAGTCCATACAAATGAAAATATTCTTTTTCTGAAGAATTATTATTCATGCGCTCTTTCTGCAATCTTAAAAGCATAATGACGTCAGCATCCTCTATACCTTCAGTTAATGAATAATGAATTGAATCTACTTCAGGAAAATGCTTACAAATCAGAGATGGTGGTGCAACCAAGCTTATTTTTGCTCCAAACATTTTTAGCAATCTTATATTTGATCTTGCAACTCTACTGTGCAAAATATCTCCACATATCACAATTTTGAGGTTTTTTATTTGCTTTTTATGACTGAGAATTACGAGATAATCTGCAAGAGCTTGAGTTGGGTGTTCACTGCTTCCATCGCCTGCGTTGATTAGCGAGCAATTGACATGCTTTGCCAATGTATTAATAATACCACTACTTTTATGCCTGATTATCATATAGTCAGTATTCATTGCATTTAGTGTTTTTATCATATCTTTTAGATCTTCCCCTTTGTTAATAGAAGAAGATTTTATTGGTAAAGTTATAACATTTGCTCCAAGGCTCTTTGCTGCTATTTCAAAAGATGCGAGCGTACGTGTTGAATCTTCAAAGAATAGGTTTATGACTATTTTATTTTTCAGAACATGACTATTTTCAACTTTTTCTTCAAGGTATTGGTTGGCTAATTTAGTTATATTTTCTACATCACCGATTGTGAGGTCTGAGATATTTAATAAATTCCTTCTCTTGTCCATAGCTCCTTTTTTGAGCTTATTCTACTTTCTTAATTTCAATTACACAACTGTAAAGTAAAGTAGAAGGAAGCTATAAAATTTTATTTCCACTTACATTCATCTGCTATCATAACAGCCTCAAAGAGATGCTTCTCAAGCTCACTTATAGGCAGAGTACTTTGTAGGTAATTTCCCCAAGATTTTAACACATCAGAAGTTTCAATACCTTCAACAATAGGATATTCTTGATTTTTTTTAGCATATAGCTCTTGAGCCTGTTTGCTTACAAAAAACTCCAATAAAGCTATGGCATTTTCTCTGTGTTTTGCGTTTTTTGTTACTGCTGCACCACTAATATTCACCATTACACCATCACTCGGAAAGAAAGCTCCTAACTTTTCTGTGATATTCTTTTTATTTTCTGATGAAAGGATTCTTGCAAAGTAGTAGCTATTTACTATTGCAACATTGCCTTCACCAGCGGCTACAGCATAAATTTGATCTGTGTCACCACCGCTTGGTTTTCTTGGCATGTTGCTTACAATTCCACTCACCCATTCTTTTGTTTTTTCAAAACCATTTTTTGCAATCATAAAAGCGATCAATGATCGGTTATATGGACTTGTGGAAGAGCGTACTAATATTTTCCCTTTCCATTTTTCATTCGCTAAATCTTCATAGGTACTTAATTCCTTAGGATCTACTGATTCTTTATTGTAAACCAATATTCTAGCTCTTTTTGTGAGACCAAACCAATAATCTTCATTATCTCTAAATTTTGCAGGTATGGCATTTTTTAGAGTCTCTGAATCCACTTGAGATAAGAGCCCTCTTTTTTTGGCTAAAATCAAATTCACTGCATCTGCAGTTAAAAACAAATCAGCTTCACCACCATTTTCCATGCGTGAAAGCAATTGGGAATAATCGTCAATGATATAACGTACCTTGATGCCAGTGGTTTTTGTAAAATCATCAAACAAACTATGTACTAATTCTTCTTTACGTGATGAATAAACGTTTACTACTTGTGAATCATCAATTCCGCTATTTTTATATAAAAAATTAACGACTATCAATAAAGCCGCTACTAAAGATATAAATATTAAACCTTTTTTCATAAACAAACCCCTTCATTGTCATCATCTCAAGCTATCAAAATAGCAAGGTCTTAGCAAGTGTAAATCTTCAAAACGTTGCATTTACAGTACTGGAATAGCGATAAAAAGAAGTACGAGCCATATTTAATTAATAATATAAGTAATATCTGGATGGACACATCGTTCAGCAACTACTTGTAACAATTTTGAACTAATCTTTTCTTGACTGCTTTTTACAGTTTTAATAGCTGTTTCATTAGGATTTTCACTATTAGCATCTTTTGTATCTAATAACAAGTAATCTTTAAAATCATTTTTGCTCCAATGATGAATTGTGCAAGCTAAAGTGAAAAGCAGTAGAGTGCCTGAAATTGCAACGATTGGCCAGTAAATAGTAGGATTTGTGTATGAACTTACTATGTTGCTCAAACCACCTGTTGAATAAAGTGCTAAAGGGAAGGTTATGTTTCCAGTAATAAGAACTGTTCCTAAGATGGGAAGACATATTCTATCATTGATTAATGAATTTACTTTACTCTTGTAATAGATTGGCTGGCCTGTAAGTTCTACGATGTTCGGATTACTTTTTGCTTTTTCTGGAAGAGAGTGAAACGTAAAGTAAACACGATTACCGTTGCTATATTTTAATACCAAAGATTTGATGCATTCCTCGTCTTTTGAAAGTGTATTTGATATCTCATCTAAAACTTCTTGAGTATCTCTTTTTGTGATCTTGTGCTCCTTAGTACGTACTGCTTGCATAAATTCCCACATAATTCCCAAGGCTAAACAAGACGCTAATACTCCGACAAATATAGTAACAGGATTTATGCTGCCGATGAATCCAATGAATTCTCTTTCCTTCACAGCTAAAACGATTGCTGTAATACAACACGCCGTAACAAGGCCTACAAAAGGCATTGTAACTTTCTTCTTTTGCATCGTATATTTTACTTTCTGTAAAAATCTGTTTGTCTTTTTATTATCTCCAAGGAAAGATTCTTCAGAGCCATTTGTGTGATATGATGGTGGAGGAGAAGGTGATCTGCTAACTGATACACTATCTGAACTCTTTTTTGGAGATTCTGTATTTTGCTCTATGGATGCATAAATAGTTTCTGAACTGTTCACATTCGATTCTTTTTGCCTTGCTTCATCAGAACTTGATTCGCTAGCCGAACTTGTAGATTGTAAAATTTCATTTTCATCGGTTGTTTGTTTCCCTATTTTTCGAGGTTTTGGTTGTGGTGGAGTTGTTTGTTTTATCACACCGTTTTCATTTATTCCGACGTTCTCTCCATTTCCTGATTCAGGCATATTCGCTCCAAAATTAATTACTATATTGTGTTGATTACGTTATAATTATTAAGATATGGTAAATACTAATTTAAAGATAAATATGAAGAATTTAGTATAAAAATTGCTTATCAAAAATCCTCTCGTCTAATGAGCAATCTTTATCAAAAAGCAGAGTGACTGTGTTTTCGTGATCTTTCTGCATTTTTATCTGCGATATATCAGGAAATTCCTTGTAATCTGATACTACAAGTGCTGGACGATTTTCCACGTCGTTGATATCAATTTGCACTATTGTATCATTTGAGATTAACGCTCCATTCCAACGCCTTGGGTAGTAGCTATTGATGGAAGTCAGTGCAAGTAAATTTGAATTAAGTGGTAAGATTGGCCCACCGGCAGAGAAGTTATATGCAGTGCTACCTGTTGGGGTAGACAATATAATTCCATCTCCTCTGAATTTTTCTACTTTTAGCTTATCATTAATGGTAATATCCATCTCCACTATTTGATTTGCATTTCTAAAGACATACACTTCATTTACTGCGATGTAATGGTGTTTTTTGCCACTTATGTCTGTGGCTTCCATTTTTAGTAAAGTTAGCTGAGTAGGAATTGCATGTTCTATATGATCAATTAGATCTTTAAAGCATTTATTCATCAAAAATCCGACGTTACCGGTATTTATTCCATACACATGTATATCTTTATTTCCTATGACGTAGTTGTGTAGGGTGCGTAGCATAAAACCATCGCCACCAACAACTATCAGCAGATCAACTTCATGCTTACCTGCTTCTGCTATATTGATAAAATTGAGTTTCTGTAGTAGTTTAGATACTTCCTGAGACTTGGGTAGCGAAGAAGCAATATAGCCTACATTTTTATATTTATACATGTTAAATAAAGAGGGGAGGAACTAAAAAAGACTCCCGTATTTATCATTAAACTTAGCTATTTTACTATCCTTCTCCCCTGAACCGCTTGTCAAACTTCCAGTCCATGCAGGATGAGTAAGAGGATCTCTATCAAGCTTTATTCTTTGACCTTCTTTTCCATAAGTGGAATAAGTTTCAAACTCTTGACCATCTGTCATAACTATAGTAACTTTGTGATAATCGATTTCTGCCATTGTTCTTACAAATTCCTTACCAGCTAAGATTTTAGTGAATCTGGTTCATTTGGTCAATCATTATTGTGAAATATTGACAAAAAATAAATAAAGTAGCATTCTCAATGAAGAATGAAAAATTTTTATGATTTTTGCTTTTCCTGGTCAGGGCTCCCAATTTATAGGAATGGGAAAGAGTTTATATGATGAATTTTCAGTTGCAAGGAACGTATTTGATGAAGTAGATGACATATTGGGTAGAAAGCTGTCTCATTTGATTTTCAATGGCCCTATTGAGAAGTTAACCATCACGGAAAATGCTCAGCCATCTATAATGGCGGTGTCAATTGCAACGCTACGTGTTATGAAGCACGTATTTGGTGAATCTCTTTACAGCGTTCAGCATGTTTGTGGGCATTCAGTTGGCGAGTATACAGCGCTGTGTGCTGCAGGGGCATTGACGCTTGAGTCTGCAGTCAAATTGCTAAAAGTTCGTAGCGAAGCAATGCATGAAGCTTCACTAAAATGCAAAGGTGGAATGTTTGCTCTACTTGGAGCAGAAATAAGTGAAGTAGAAGGTATATTAAAATCAGCTCAAATTGATTGTGAAATTGCAAACGATAATGGTGGTGGGCAGGTAGTGGTGAGTGGTACTGCAGAGGCTCTTGAGGTCTTACCTGATTTATTCAAAAACTCAAGTGTCAAGAAAATGATAAAATTACAAGTTAGTGGGCCTTTTCACTCATCTTTTATGAAACCTGCTGATGAAAAACTTCTGGAATTTTTAAAAAGCATCAACATAACTCGCCCTTCGATTCCTTTTGTATCAAACGTTACAGCTAAGGAAGAAAGTGATCCAGAGATCATAAGAGCTTTGCTCGCTAAGCAAGTTGTAAGTAGAGTAAGATGGAGAGAGATGGTTTTATATATGATAAGCCATGGCACTAATAAGTTTGTTGAAGTTGGCCCTAACAAAGTTTTATCTAATCTAGTTAAAAGAATTGACCAATCTATCAATACAAAAAGCATAGGTAGCATTAGTGATGCTGATAACTTCTTTAATGAATCATTAATGTTGACAGCAAAAAATTTAAAAATAGAAGCTTATAACTAACATAAAGTAAAATTTGTACTATTTTTTGCTTTGATTATTGATAGCAGCGGAATGTCAAACATCGACACTAAAGAATATGATCTAGCGTTGGGTGATACCACGGTTAAGCTTTTTATTAAAAGTAGCGATACAAGTGGGATCAATTTTATTAATGTGCATCAAAATGAAGTAACTTCAAAAGGGGCTGGTGAGCATATACTCCAGCAGTTTGGTGGAAGAATGCTATACATTACTCATGGTGATGGTACTCCGCGTAATGTAGAATTTTACTTAAATGGTGAGCGGTATGAATTCGATCCCAATCGCATGTTTGATGATGTAGGTGCAGAAGCTAGCTTAAGAGAGTTTGGCAGTGTTTCAGAAGATGCTTTGAGAGCTGTTAGAAACTTTGCACAAAGAATTTTAGATTTTTTACTTCCTGGTCAAGATAACGTTATCGCTCTGCACAATAACTACAATTCTCCCAGCTACTCATTCAAGAGCTATTTTTCTCCACCACTTTCTCATGATGTGCTAAAGATTTCTCCAGAAGTGTGTCCGGAAAGTGGAACGGGTGAGTTTTTCTATACGACAGTTGAAGATTGGTTCGATGCTTTAAAACAGAAAGAAATTTTTAATATAGTATTGCAAAATAACAAAGCAGTTGAAGATGATGGTTCTTTATCTGTATATGTAGGGAAGAATAATATTCGGTACTCTAATGTGGAAGCTGAGCATGATCATTTAGAGCAGCAAATAGATATGCTATCTTCTATACACAGTGTTTTATTTCCTCAACCCTTAACAATAGAGTTATAGCAACATGGAACGCACTAACGAACTACCTGTCATCTCGTTTGGATTTTTGAGTCCAAGTAGCTGTAAAATAGTAGGAGAAATATCAGATAATTTTCCATCTCTCAGTTTTAAATTTTCACAAGATATAATAAATGGAACTTTATTTAGAGTGTGCGCTGTGTGAGGTGTGTTATTTTCTTCATCGAACATACATTCCACATTACCATGGTCTGCTGTAACAATGAGTGCAGTATTACCCACTTCTTTGACAACGCTGAGTACTTTTGCAAGGCAATCATCTACAGCGAGCACAGCTTGCTCGGCCGCTTTTATATTACCTGTGTGTCCCACCATATCAGGGTTAGCGTAGTTTACAACTATCAGCTCAAATTCTTGAGAATAAATTTTTTTTACAAGCTCTTCTGTGAGCTCAAAGGCTGACATTTCAGGCTGCAGGTCATAAGTTTTAACTTTTGGTGAAGGAATGAGTATTCTTTCTTCACCAGAAAAAGGTTCTTCTCTTCCACAATTAAAAAAGAAAGTCACATGCGCATATTTCTCAGTTTCAGCAATGCGCAGTTGCCGTAGTTTATTGTCTTCTATTATCTGTCCCAAAGTGTTGGCAAAAGATTCAGGAGGAAAGAGATAAGGGATTTTTAAGTCCGCTTTATATTGCATCATACTTAAAATTGAAGAGAATTTTGCCACTTCAGTATAGCCTGCTTTACCAAGACAAATACTTGCCAATTGTATCATTCGATCAGCACGAAAGTTAGCCAATAGCAATCCATCTTCTGGTTTTATACCTTGATAATCGCCTATTATTGCGGGCCTGATAAATTCATCGGTTATATTATTTTGATAATTTTCATCAATAAGCGATACTGCATCATCATAACGAGGCGCCTTTGCAAATGCGATGGCTTCATAAGCTTCAATTGTTCTTTCCCACCTATTATCACGGTCCATAGCATAATAACGCCCAGAGACAGTGGCGATTCTTATATCATTTTCCTTTATGCTTTCTGTAAATTCTTGAATGCATCCTTTCCCTGAATTTAGCAGTGTGTCTCTGCCATCTAAAAATGCGTGTATTACAACTTTAATTCCGCGCTGTGATATCTTGTTTGCTAAAGCTGAAATGTGCTTTTGATGCGAATGAACACCGCCATCTGATATCAATCCCATTATATGGCATATGCCATTCTTACTTTTTAGATCATTAATAAAATTCTGTAGATTTGCATTATTTTCTATCGTTTCGATTGCTTGATTAATACGCTGAAGGCTTTGCATTACCACTCTACCGCTACCAATATTCATGTGACCAACTTCTGAATTGCCTATTTGGCCTTCTGGTAATCCAACATCAGTTCCACAGGCAGATAAACTGCACTTTGGATAATTAGAGCTAATATGTTGCCAACAAGGTGGATTTGAATTGCTAATAGCGTTGTATTTACTATTTTCTATTCCATTACCCCAGCCATCTAATATACATAAAACGACTGATTTAAAGTTCATATGAAAGTTATCATCGAGAACCTCTGATTATACCAAAAACAAACTCTTCTCACAACTTTTGTGTTAAAATAAGAGATATAAAAAGCTGCTTGGAGGCAATGGTATATGAAGTTTTTCATAAAATATTTATTAAAGTGATTCACAGTTGCTGAAGTGTTTACTAAAACACTTGCATAGCTTTAATAGTGAGGTCAAATGAGTTATAGTCAATATGTAAAGGGTAATACTTTAGCAACATCAGCTGCTATAATTAATGTTGATAGATTAGTAAACTTTTTAAAAAGCAATACAAACATTACAAGACTTATTTTACGATGTTCAAAAATTAATTATGAGGTTATAAAAGAATTAGCTCAGCTTTCTCATCTTACTTCACTTGATCTAAGTTGCAGTTATGTTGTTACAGAATATGTAAAGATTTTAGCAAGCGGGAATCTTATAAATCTTACTTCGCTTGATTTAGGAGGAAACGGAATTGGTGATGAAGATGTAGAGGCTTTAACCAGTGGAAATCTTACAAGTCTTACTGAGCTTAAATTATATGATAATAAAATTGGCGATAGGGGGCAAAAGCTTTAGCAAGTGGAAACCTTCAAAAGCTTACTTTACTGAGTTTAGGATGGAATGAAATCAGTAATGAAGGTGCAGAGGCTTTAGCAGCAAGTGAAAACCTTAAAAATCTTATTACACTTAAAGTATATGATAACAGCATTAATTACAGAGATGTACAGACTTTGGCGAGTGGAAATTTGGTGCGTCTTACTTCGCTCATTTACAATTATTGCAGTATTGATGAAACATTGCCAAAAAATGTCCTTCCTCAATTAAAAAGGAAATGTAATAAAAGAAAAATAGGAGAGGAGCCAGATAGCAAGCTAAGTGAAGCGCAGACATCTTTGCATTTTGACAGTAAAGGCTTTAAACCTATATAACTTCACACGTTTTGTCTGTTTAATAGACAAAAAAAGTAGTGAATTTTGCGCTAAAAGTGAAATGTACAGATTGTATAAAATAGTGCTCCCCGGGCCGGATTCGAACCAGCGACCAATTGGTTAACAGCCAACTGCTCTACCACTGAGCTACCGAGGAATAAACTGCTTTCAACTTATCACATTGAACGCCGATTGTAAACGATTTTTATGTAGACTTTAGACCTAGATATCATTCCAGTGCATGGAGCTGTAATCCAGTTTTTCTTACCAACAAAAACTTAGAATAACTTTTGTTCTTAAAAAATTTCTAGATTTCAGACTCATGTTTCAATGTTAAACAAGGTACAATAGAATTGAGTAGGGTAATTTCTAGGGAATTATTATATTCTAGAAAAAGTAAAATGTCATCCAGATAGACTAATGTACAAGGTAATACCAATTCCCGCTATAGAAAGAACAGATAGAGAATAATGGGGAAAAAGTCATACTAGAGTAAGTGAAATAGCGAGGTATAAATGGCATTAAGGTCAAAACTATTAGACGAAAGAGTTGTAAATTTAGCGAAAGAAATGTTAAAAAAGGTAAGAAATAACGCATATGTTTCAAAAAAGTTACAAGCGGTGATAGCAGGAAAAGAAAGTAGTATAAGCGCTGTGGCAAGAATATGTAAAATTTCAAGGACTGCTTTGACTGAATGGATAAAGCATCTAAAATTTGGTAGAGTAGAAAAATTATTTGCCCCGTTTCAGCGGAGAAGAAAAAGCAAATTAAACAAAAATCAACGTGAGCAAATTGAAATATGGGTAGAAAGAAATCCAAATATTACTATTAAGGAAGTACAAATAAAAATCTCAGAGGAATTTGCCCTAAACATCAGCAAATCAACAGTGCACCGTGAGATACAAAGGATGAAATTTTCTTACATAACACCGAGGCCAATGCACCATAAACAAGATAAAAACAAGCAAGAAGAGTTTAAAAGATACTTCAATAAAATAGTCAATTTCCACCCTAAAAGGGAGGTGTTTTTTTTGATGAATCACGATTTGGGACTCATTCAAAAATCGGACACGGATGGTTTAAAAGGGGTCAGAACGCAGGTTAAAATGAAAATTGGTAGACAAAATTTCTATATCTAAAGTGCGGTAAATCCAAGAAGTGGTAAGAAAATTAGCCTACTTGCTCCATATGTAAACACTGATTGTATGAATATATTTCTGGAGCAGATGTCGAAAGATTTAGGCACGAAAGAAGCCTTTCTTGTAATGGATTGTGCAAGTTGGCATAGATCAAAAAGTTTGAAAATTCAGGAAAACATTACCATCATATACTTGCCTCCTTATTCACCGGAACTGAATCCTGTTGAAAGGTTGTGGCAATATATCAAATACAATACTTTACGCAATAGTATCTACGATACCATAGGTTTACTTGAAGATGTTTTGTGTAATTTTATTGTCAATATTTCCAGTACTACTATTAAACGAGTTTGTAATGTTTCTTATTTGTTCCGTCAGTAATGGATTTTGGTATCAGCTGAATGTCTATAAGGAAAAACAGCAAGGCATTTTAGGATTTGCTATAAATCGCATCAGGAGCTCAAGAGTACAGCTTACAATTACAGATAGGTATAGTTGAGTTTAAAGTAACTACATAAATTTACTACAATTTTCATACCTATAAGCTGCTATGCAACAAAGCCCTGTGTGGGTATAATTTTGACAGGATACAAAGGTTAATGGAGAAAGTTACGAACATCAGTGAAAAACATGGCAATTTTATTCTCATTTGCAGCTGCTATCACGTTTTGATCTTTCAATGAGCCACCTGGCTGAATTATAGCTGTAATTCCATGCTTTGCACTTTCTACTATACTATCTGGAAATGGAAAAAATGCATCTGAAGCAAGCGCTGCGCCTTTACATTTTTCACCTGCTTTTTTTACTGCAATATTCACACTATCTATTCTGCTTGTTTGTCCTGCACCGATGCCAATAGCACAACCGTCTTTTGCTATCACTATTGCATTGGATTTTACATGTTTACATATTTTCCAAGCAAAAATAAGATCCTCCTTCTCTTTTTTTGTTGTAGTGCATTCTGTCACTCGGTTTATTTCTTCTACTTTTACTGTATGGTTATTATTTTCTTGCACTAAGAACCCGCCAACAACATTTTTGATTTGATATTTTGCATTTTGCTGAAGAGATTGATGAATAATCACTCTTAAATTTTTCTTTTTTTGTAAAATTTTTAGTGCCTCTTTGTTTACCGATGGTGCTATCACCACTTCGAAAAATATCTCGTTTAATTTCTCTGCTAGCTTGAAATCTATCTCCCGATTGAAAGCAACTATTCCACCAAAACTGCTTATTTCATCACATGATAGAGCTTTTTCATATGCTTTTAAAGCACTGTCACTAACAGCAGCGCCACATGGATTATTGTGCTTTATTATCACTGCTGCAGGTTCTTGAAACTCAGAAATTATGTTAAGTGCAGACTCTATGTCGACTATATTATTATAGCTCAACTCTTTTCCATGTATTTTCTCCAGTGGATATTTGCTAAATTGATTGCTATAAAATGCAGCTTTTTGATGAGGATTTTCACCATATCTTAGTCCTTGTGCTTTACATCCATATAAAGTAAAAAACTCTGGTAACTCATTGCTTTTACCCTGTGATAAAAACCAATTGTAAATATTAGAATCATACTGTGCAGTCAGAGCAAATGCTTTAGTTGCTAGATGTTTTCTATATTCTAATGTTGTCTGATTGTTATTTTTGATCATCTCAGCTTTCAGTGTTTCGTAATCTTGAATGCTAGAAATCACTGAAGTGAAATGAAAGTTTTTTGCTGTAGCTCTAATTAATGCTACTCCACCTATATCTATTTGTTCTATGATTTGCTTCTCACCTGAGTTGCTATTAACCGTTTTCCAAAATGGATATAAGTTAGTTATAAGCAGATCTATCGGCTTAATTTCTAGATTCTGCATTTCCTTTTCGTGCCTTTTTCGATCACAGAGTATTCCTCCATGAATTTTAGGATGTAAAGTTTTCACTCTGCCATCTAGTATTTCTGGAAATTGTGTGTAATCTGAAACTTCTTGCGTTTTTATTCCCGCACCTGATAGCACTTTATAAGTATTCCCTGTTGAGAGAATTTCTATTTGTTGCTGCATCAAAAACGATGCAAGTTCAATTATATTTGTCTTATCGTATACTGATATTAAAGCTCTTTTAATTTTCATATGGAAGGTTTCTTAAGATTATATCTAAGAAAAGAAAATTTGTCTATATATATCTACTACGTCATACCACTGCGGTATCTCGTTGTAGATTCCGCTAACAAGCACATAGCTGTACGAACATTGTGATACAAGAGACCAAGAAAGATGTCATCCCAGCACCCAGACACTGGGATCCAGAAAACTTCACTTTAAATGAGCACACCAGGTGGCTGTACAATAGAAACTGGATTCCAGTGTCAAGAACTGGAATGACACCATCTACTACTCAAATTACCTGCAAATTGCAATGTTCGTACACCAAAACGCGTTATCTTGTTGTAGATTCCGCTAACAAGCAGAGGAATACCAAATTGTAGAAGTTGCTTTAGCTCTCCTCACCCTCCTTTCAAAGTAGTCTATTCTATAAATTTTTTTGTTAAACTTGATTTTAAGCCACGAACAAAATCTTTAATATCGCAAGGATTTCTTCCTTCCATTTGTACAACTTTAGGAATTAAAGTACCACCTTTTAAACTTATATGCATATTATCATTAATGATCTCACCTTGTCCTGAAGTGAAAGCTTCAAATTCAGCATCAAGTATCTTGATACGTTTGTTCTCTACCTTAATGAATGCTTTTGGATAAAATGCTTTAACCTTTCTATAAGCAATTTCACAGGCGTCACTTGCGTAAATTTTATAGTCTTTTACTTTGTCAGCATAACACGCATCGTTATCGCTCTGTTTTAAGGGAACTTGCTTTTCAATTTCGTTTAGTACTTTCAGCAGTAAATCACTACCTAATTCAGACAATTTATCATACAACGTCTTATAATTATCGCTTTTTTCAATAAGAAATTTTTTCTGTTTTAAAATAGGGCCAGAATCTAATCCTTCATCTAGCTGCATAATGCTAACTCCGGTTTCTTGATCTCCGGCTAAAATTGTGTGCTGTATCGGAGCTGCACCGCGCCACCTAGGAAGTAATGATGGATGAATATTAATACAACCATATTTGGGAATATTTAAAATTTCTTTTGGAAGTATCAATCCATACGCAGCAACAACTGCAACGTCTGGCTTAAAATTTCCAAACTTTTCTTGCTCTATCGAAGATTTTAAAGAGGCAGGAGTACATACCTCTATGTCACTTTTTTCAGCAACGATGTGTACTGGCGATTTTGTTAACCTCTGCCCACGTCCAGAAGGTTTTGGAGCTTTGGTATATACTGCTACTATTTCACTCTGTAATTTTAATAGTAAGTTTAACGCACCAACAGCAAACTCCGTTGACCCCATGAAAATAATTCTCATGGTGTTTTTGCTTTAAGCTAACTTACTATTTACAATTTCTATTAATTTAGCAAAATCATCCTTATGATTAACAGCCATCTCAGCAAGAATTTTCCTATTTAAATCAATTTCAGCAAGTTTAAGACCATGCATAAATCTACCGTAAGTAAGTCCATGTTCTCTTACTGCTGCATTAATACGTATTATCCACAAACCACGAAAATAACGTTTACAGGTTCTTCTGTCTCTGTAAGCATATTGGAGTGCTTTTTCAACTCTTTGTAATGCAATTCTATAACAATTTTTTGCCCGTCCTCTATAACCCTTTGCTAGTTTCAATATTTTTTTATGACGAGCATGAGTAGTGACTCCACGTTTTACTCGAGCCATTTTTATTTTACCTCCATTTTGTTAAATACCATAAGGCATATAAAGCTTAACTATACGCGAGTCAGATTTACTAAGAATCGTCGTACCACGCTGATTACGAATATTAGATTTACTTCTCTTTACCATACCATGTCTTTTACCTGATTGAGTAGAGATGACTTTACCCTTAGCTGTAAGGTGAAAGCGCTTTTTGACAGAAGATTTGGTTTTTAGTTTTATTTTCGTCATATTCTAAACAAATTTACAAACACCACTATTTAGTTCTTTATTAGTAATTAAGTATGAGTATAGATAATTTTATTAAAGAATCAAATTAAAATTGTATTTTAAAGCAGCTTGAATGTAATCACACCCAGTATATGTGTTATACCTTCTTTATCTCCAATTGGCAACAATACTTGCCTTATTTTAACACTTTCACTTTCTTCCTCTTCTTTAATTGAGCATTTACTCTCTATTACAGTCTCAAGTTTATCAATAACTGCATCTATTTTATATAGCCGCAAAAATGGTGCATCAATTGCATACTTATCATCGATGTACATCTTTTTTTCAAAACCATAGAATTCAATAGCTTTTTCTCCTGCATTTTCACAAATATAACCTCGATCTTTAACTTCAATGATAAAACAATGCTGCCATGACTCCATGATTTCTGCAGTGTCTATTTCATGTCTTTCTGGCCATTCTCTCTCTGATCCTTTTATATCACTCCAATGTTGAGTAACTATATTCACTATTCTTCTTTCTTTGCCTGCATAATTTTCCATTCGAAATTCCACATATAAAACACAGATATGAGGTAAATTTATCGTGAATGTATTGATTTTTTCTTACTAAAGGATGTAGATTATTGAAGATTCTCATCCTGTTTACACAACAGGTAATGATAAATTAAGTATAATAATTAGAGCATAAAAATTATTAAATGATGAAACTGTGAAATAAAAAAAATTCTATTTTTGCAATATTTTGGCTAACTAATAGAATTAGTTCCACTTTCTAAAGTTATTGAACTTAATAAATAACTAGATGGAGTTTCTTCCTTAGAACTACTATGGCCTTTACTCTTTCTATTACAAGACCAACATTTAAATTTTACAGCTGCTGCGATAGCTGCTACCAAAGCTACTGCTATAGTATTTCCCAAAGCAAATGATAAAGGTATAATAAAGTATTTGAGTTATAATGGCATATAGTGTGGATTTAAGGGAAAAGGCAGTATTGATGATAGAAAAAGGGAAGACAAAGGTTGAGATAGCAGAGCTCATGGAGATAGGAATAGCAACTCTGTACCGCTGGTTAAAAAAGAAAGCTGCTGGTGAAAGCTTAAAGCCATCTAAAAACGGTAGCTTTATTCGAAAAATAGACCCAAAAATACTCGAAGAATATGTTACAAAGAATCCAGATCATACTCTGGCAGAGATGAAACAAAATCTTGGATTTGGAATAAATTCAATTTGGTATAGACTAAAACAGCTAAAAATTACTTTAAAAAAGTCACACTATATCAAGAGCGCAATCAAGAAGATAGGCAGCAATTTATTGATAAAATCTCAAAATAGAACATTCCAGCATCTTATATATAGATGAAGCAGGAGTTGATAATAAGTTATACCGAGAATATGGACGTGCTCCAAGAGGAAAGAAAATTTATGCAGATATTCCAGGGAGAACTCGAGAGAGAATCAGTATAGTAGCCGGGTGGATTGGAATGAGATTTATTGCACCAATGACTTTCAAAGGTGGGTGTGAAAAAGAGGTATTCAATATATTGTTGGAGAAGATGTTATTACCTAAATTGCCACTTGGCACAACCATAGTTATGGATAATGCTACATTTCATAAGACCACTAAAACAAAATCATTAATAGAGTCTTTTGGCTTTCATGTGCTGTATCTTCCAACATATTCACCAGATTTGAATCCCATAGAACACTGTTGGCATACCATCAAAAGCCGCCTCAGACCTCTAATGTATAAATGTACAGACTTACAACTTTTGGTTGGTAATACCATAATGGAAATTTATCCATTCATTTTAGAAAATACTATACTGCTAACATACCTACTGTTAACACTCTCATATTTTCCTTGTTTGATCGAGATGTTTCCAAGAATTTAAACCCTCTCAAGTTCGTATCATGAATCATAGGATTACCCAAAATATTCGTCGTATTTTGAACACTTTCTATATTTCGCATTGTAATTCCATTGCTAGAGTTTGATTTTTTCATTTCTTCCATTACTTGTTTTAAGTTTGGTAGTTCTGTTGTTGTATTTTCAATATCACCAGCTTCCAGCTTTTGCAAGTTCTCATTACTCAAAAACTCTTTGAGATACTTTTCATAAAACTCTTTGGCATTATATCTTTTATAACTTCGTATTTTCCCACTCTTGAGATCAGAAACAATATCATCAATCATCACTTTGGATTTTCTGCATGCACTATTTCTCCTTCAGCAACAAGAATACGATAAGATGTATCGTCAAGCATACATACATACTTAAGTTTTAAATCACCTCCTCCCAATAGAAAATATATTGTTCTGTTTTGTTCTACATCTCGCAATTCTGATTCAATACTAATCCATCTATTCCTTTTTTCTTTATTGATTGATCTTTTTTTTCCTACAGTATTTTTAAATCTTCTTGACATATATGACCCCCAAGCTGACCAATATTTCCTTATGTATAAAAGATAAATTATTTAAGTCCACATCTTTTCACTAAGATTTTTATATTTTTATTATACTAAATAATACATATATTAATATCTGAATTTCTCATTGCAATTTATTATACCTTAGTAAAAACGATATAAAATTAGAGAAAGAGTTATAAAATTTTTTGGAAGATAGGAAAATTTCTTCTCCTTTGGTTCCAGAGCATATAAGTGCTGTAAGAGCTAAGTTGATGGCACTGTTGTGCCATCAAACTCTGGAATTTTACTCGACACTAATCTGAGAAGATAGATGTGCTACCGATGTAGCATTGCTGAGCAAAGATTCTATTTCTGATGTAGATCCGGAATGCTCAAGTTGAGCTTGTTCAGGAAGGTTTTTCATAGCTTTTTCAACATCGTAGCTACTTTCCCTATTTTTTCTATGCCATACAAAGTATCCTAATCCTGCAAAAGCTACTGCTAGCACTCCACCCAATATACCAACAGCAATCCCTGCTATTCCTATATACTGTCCTCCATTTATTTCGGGTAATTTAGTCCCTTCCACATCTGTGCTATTAAATATAGAATGATCTAACACTTCTTGTGAATTACTATCAAAACGGGAAACACTACTTATATCTTCAGGAGTAATTCCATAACTAGAATTTGATTCTTCTATTTCATTTATTACGTCATTAATCTCTTTAGTAGTTACTTTGCTTGATGCAAAATCGAATTCTTGTTTTGTTAAAGAAGCTGATTTGATAGTTACATCTTCCTGCATCTGATAATCAATTTCTTCAGTAGTAGATTCTCTCAATTGGCTATTTTCATCAGTTCTTTCTTTTAGCTTTTTTGAACTATCCTTACCCAATTCATCTACAAGGTTTTTTAGATATATTTTCTTAAATTCTCTATAATTATATTCTTTACCTTTTTCTATTTCTCCACTCTTAAGACCTAAAATAATTCCATCTATTGTCGATTCACGAATTGCTTGAGGAATGTCTATTGAATTTACTATTCCTGTAACCAAGCCTATCTCAGCTGCTCTAGAAGATATAGAGAGGTCTTTTACTGTTAAATTCTCTCCTTTAATTAAAAATTCTACCCTTCTGTTTTGTTTTATACTTTCCAAGTCAGATACAATTCTAATTGTTGGACCATCCATCTCCTGCTTATTTGTTGTTTCTCTCTTTCGCATGCTATTCTTAGTGTTTTGGAATTTTTTTGGCATTTCACACTCCTTAAATTAATTAATAAAAGTATTATTTTAATTAACAAATACTTCTCTATGTTAGCGGATAAAATATTTAAACCTATATCTTTTTATTAAAATTTTTATGTAAAAGTTACTTTTATTATACTAAGTAATGTATATATTAATATTCAGATTGATAAATTGATTTTACTTCTGTTACAACTTATTATGCATAGATAACCTCAGTAAAAACGATGAAGCTAAACGAAATTAGAGAAAGATTTATAAAATTTTTTGTAAATAATAATCATGAGCAAGTTCCTTCTTCTCCTTTGATTCCAGAGCATGATCCAACACTCATGTTTACAAATGCTGGTATGGTACAGTTCAAAAACATCTTTACCGGCACGCAAAAAACTGAAATGAAACGTGCCGTCTCAAGTCAAAAGTGTCTCAGAGCAGGTGGTAAACACAATGATCTTGAAAATGTTGGCTATACATCTCGTCATCACACATTTTTTGAAATGCTCGGAAATTTTAGCTTTGGTGATTACTTTAAAGAAACTGCGATAGAATTTGCGTGGAAATTTATTACTGAAGAATTGTCTCTTGATAAAAACAGACTATCCATAACTGTTTACCACACTGATGATGAAGCATATGAAATTTGGCGTAAGATAAGTGGCTTTTCAGATGATAAAATCATAAGAATTACAACAGATGATAACTTTTGGAGCATGGGCAATACTGGTCCATGTGGCCCATGTTCTGAAATCTTTTACGATCATGCAAATCAGGATTTGCATGAAGACGACAGAATTGTTGAAATTTGGAACCTGGTGTTCATGGAATTTAATAAAGATGAAGAAGGTAATTTACAAAAATTACCAAAAAAATGCATCGATACCGGAATGGGCCTTGAAAGAATAGCAGCTGTTATGCAGAACGTTCATGATAACTATGATATTGACCTATTTTCTGCTCTGGTAAGTAAATCGCAAGAGTACTGTGGACATACGGAAAATAAAGTAGCTTATAAGATTATTGCAGATCACCTTCGTGCAGCTGCATTTCTCATCGCAGAAGGAGTGCTTCCTGGAAATGAAGGAAGAAATTATGTACTACGCAGATTGATCAGGAGAGCAGTACGTTATATCCACCTACTTGGATATAATGATTCTCTATTGAACCTTGTTTTTCCTGCACTCATAGATGGCACAAGTTTGGCTTATATGGGAGATGCTTATCCAGAGCTAATCAGAGCTAAAAGCTTAATAGAAACAACGTTAAAATCAGAGGAAGAAAACTTTAAAGACACTTTAATGAAAGGCATTAATCTCTTGGACAAATTAACTGCAGATTTAAAATCAGGTGACACTCTATCTGGAGAATCAGCATTCAAACTATATGACACTTATGGATTTCCTTTGGATATCACACTTGATATTTTGAAAGAAAGGAAAATAAATTTTGACCAAAAAGGTTTTGATAATGCAATGAAAGAGCAAAAAGAAAGAGCACGTGCTAATTGGACTGGATCTGGTGAAAAGTCTGTTGAACAAGTATGGTTTAATTTAATCGATCAGTTTGGCAAAACGGAATTTGTTGGTTATGAACGTGATGAAGTAAAGGATGCAACAGTACTCGCAATAATTTCCTCTAAAAATGAAGTAATTGATTCTGCAAAAGAAGGAGAAAAGATAACTATTATACTTGATAAAACACCTTTTTATGGAGAGTCAGGTGGACAAGTGGGAGATGTTGGAAATCTTATACAGTCTGATGGAAGTATGGTAACAGTCGAAAATACCAACAAGATTAATGACTTGTATTTGCACAGGTGCGTCGGCTCAATTTGTAAAGGTAACACAGTTACAGCTAGTATTAACAAAAAAAGAAGACAAGACTTAAGAAGAAATCATTCAGCTACACATCTTCTACACTTTGCACTCAGAAAAATCTTAGGTGATCACGTTACTCAAAAAGGTTCTCTAGTCGCACCAAATAGACTAAGATTTGACTTTAGTCACAATAAGCCAGTCACTCAGGATCAGCTGTCTTCAGTAGAAGATATAGTAAACTCTCTAATCAGAGAAAATCTTTCTACGTCCACAAAAGTTCAAGGTATAGATGAGGCAATAGACGAAGGAGCGATGGACTTATTTGGTGAAAAATATGGTGATAATGTTAGGGTTGTAAAAATTGGAGATTCAAAAGAATTATGTGGTGGTACACACGTGGAGCATACCGGAGAAATTGGTTTGTTTAAGATAGCAGCAGAATGTTCCGTTGCATCTCGAGTAAGAAGAATTGAAGCTTTAACCGGTCAAGAAGCAATTAATTATGTACGCAATAACGAAATTAGCTTAAAAAAAGTTGCAGAATGCGTAAAAGCACCAGTAAATGAAATAATAAGTCGACTCAGTATTTTAAGCCAGGAGCGCAAAGAATTTGAAATCAAAATAAAAAATCTTTATAAAAAGCTTATCAGTGTAGAAACTGTAAAAAGCACCGAAATAAATGGAATAAATTTCGTAAGCCACACTTTCAATAACGTTCCAGGAAGTATAATAAGGGAATTTGCTCTACAGCAACAAAAACCGAAAACTGTAATAGCCTTCATGGTAACAGAAAAGGAAAAAACAGTTTTGATTGTCAAAGTAAGTAAAGATTTAACTAATAAGATCAATGCAAAAGAGCTAGTATCTACTGTAACCAGAAGGGATTGCGGTGGAAATGCCGAACTTGCCCAAACAGGCTGTGATAACAATAAAATAGATGATGCCATTACAGAAATCCATAGCAAAATAACAGCTTGCAAAAACTAATACACCCTACTATAGTATTTTCTAAAATGAATGGATAAATTTCCATTATGGTATTACCAACCAAAAGTTGTAAGTCTGTACATTTATACATTAGAGGTCTGAGGCGGCTTTTGATGGTATGCCAACAGTGTTCTATGGGATTCAAATCTGGTGAATATGTTGGAAGATACAGCACATGAAAGCCAAAAGACTCTATTAATGATTTTGTTTTAGTGGTCTTATGAAATGTAGCATTATCCATAACTATGGTTGTGCCAAGTGGCAATTTAGGTAATAACATCTTCTCCAACAATATATTGAATACCTCTTTTTCACACCCACCTTTGAAAGTCATTGGTGCAATAAATCTCATTCCAATCCACCCGGCTACTATACTGATTCTCTCTCGAGTTCTCCCTGGAACATCTGCATAAATTTTCTTTCCTCTTGGAGCACGTCCATATTCTCGGTATAACTTATTATCAACTCCTGCTTCATCTATATATAAGATGCTGGAATGTTCTATTTTTGAGATTTTATCAATAAATTGCTGCCTATCTTCTTGATTGCGCTCTTGATATAGTGTGACTTTTTTAAAGTAATTTTTAGCTGTTTTAGTCTATACCAAATTGAATTTATTCCAAATCCAAGATTTTGTTTCATCTCTGCCAGAGTATGATCTGGATTCTTTGTAACATATTCTTCGAGTATTTTTGGGTCTATTTTTCGAATAAAGCTACCGTTTTTAGATGGCTTTAAGCTTTCACCAGCAGCTTTCTTTTTTAACCAGCGGTACAGAGTTGCTATTCCTATCTCCATGAGCTCTGCTATCTCAACCTTTGTCTTCCCTTTTTCTATCATCAATACTGCCTTTTCCCTTAAATCCACACTATATGCCATTATAACTCAAATACTTTATTATACCTTTATCATTTGCTTTGGGAAATACTATACCTCGGTATCTTTTAACCGTGAACGGAATCGTCAAGGTATTATGCAAATAGGGGTAGAGAAGACTTAACTGTCAAATGAGCATATCAGGTAATAAGAACTCGATTACAGCTCCATGCTCTGGAATGACATCATTTTATTCATCAAAGTAGCAGCTTTATAACGGCAGTGCACAGAGGCGTCATCAAGTAGCCCTTCATTGTCATCACAGTGTCAGCTACTCGGACGACACAATCATAGAGATCAGCTACTTGGATGATAAAAGTAAGAAATATCGAAGTGTTGTGCTAGACTTTATACCTCTTGCATTCAAACTCACATAAATCATGAATTATGCATGTTTCACACGAAGGTTTTTGCGCTTTGCAAACATATCTACCATGCAAAACTAGCCAATGATGAGCATAAAGTAGGTATTTTTTTGGCACTAGATTCAAAAGAGACTGCTCTGTTTTAAGTACATCTTTTTCTTTCACAAGCCCAACTCTATTGCTCACTCTAAAAACGTGAGTATCAACTGCCAATGTTGGAATACCAAGCCCTGAATTTAAGAACACATTAGCGCTCTTTCTCCCAACCCCTGGTAAAGATACCAAATCATCGAAATTAGTAGGCACTTTGCTATTGTGCCTCTCAATCAATATTTTACTGAGCCCGATTATATTTTTTGCTTTGGAATTATATAAACCAATACTGCTTATGCATTTTCTCAGCTCACTTTGCCCGAGATTCAACATTTTTTCTGGCGTATCAGCGATACTAAATAGCTCCTTTGTAATTTTATTAACACTTATATCGGTCGTCCGCGCTGACAGAACTATTGCAACTAATAACGTAAAATGATTGGTATAATTTAGCTCTATTTTTGGCGCAGGATTTGACTGTTGAAATTTTTCAAATATTAATTCTACTTTTTTGAGTCCATGCATAGAGCTAAAAGCTTATACTATACTGTTTGCTGTGCAAATTCAATTGCTTGAGGATTAGATAGTCCTTCAATATTAACATCAGACATATCAGTTTTTACCTCATCAAAATTCCTTTCAGCAAACTCGCTTGCCACTTCTGCAAAACATTTTCTAACAAGAGGCATGATAATTGGCATTAACAGTTTTCGTGGATCATACCGTCCTAACAGATCAGTCTCCTTTTGCACTCTATCTCTTGGATCCTCTTCTAGTAAATCTTTCATGTGTTTTTCAGTGTATATTTCACAAACTTTTGAAAATGTATGACTAAATATCTCAGTAGCTAGCAGTGCTAACAATGACAAAGCACCAAATATTGTCACATCAACATAAAGACTATTAGAAATAAACCCTCTATAATCAAAGAACCTGTTCATAATCTTTTGAGGAGGAAAGAAGTAAAAGCAAATTTGTAGGCTAGTATTAAGTTTACGCTCGCAATTTTTCCAAAGTCGCCTACATTTTTCCAACCAGGCAAAAGAAGATCTCTCAACAACCCATCTTTTTGGCAATACAGCAAAGATGCTTCACCTCAACAGTTGCACCAATAGTTACTTTCATCTGTGTTGCAAAATTTTCTCCAGTGTAGCCTGCATCAACCAGTATGTTTTTAACTTCAGAGAGACTTTCTTTAGCATTTTTAACCATTGTCAAAGCACTGCTACGATCAGTTATTTCTGCCGTTGTTATATGAATTGCGTGTGTCAAACCTTGTGTATCAACTGCGATATGACGCTTTATTACTGAAATTTTCTTGCCAGCATCATAACCTTTTTCTTCAGAAGTATCGGTATTTTTTACACTTTGGGCATCAATGATGCAGAAGATTGTTTTTGTATTCCGACCACTGTTCTCTCCAACCAATTTTTTTTAAGACAATTTCTAGAACATTTTCTCTATCTTCATTCGTTTTTTTTACTCCATTTCTTGAAGTAATCGTAAAAATTTCGCCATCTTGGAAACTCTTTTGGAAGCATTCGCTATTGACAGCCACTTTTTAGTACATAAAGCACACCACAAAATAACTCATATAAACCTAATCTTCTTGTCTTTGTTTTCTTTCGCACGCTTTCTAAAATTAGTCTAATCTTTTCGAATTTTTCACAACTTATGTCACTTGGATATGTATTCCTCATACTTTACCTCATGTCAACTATACCTCATCTTAACATATTCAGAGATCACTTACAGGCTCTTAGGTTAATATAAGCTTCCATTCAATTTAATACACTACAATATTACATATATTAGCTAATTTGTTAATAGATTTACAAATATTAAATTATTGCTATTCTAAATTTAAGTGTTAGTTAACTGAGTTTACAATGAGTATTAGAAATTTTTTTACCAAGGCAGTCGTTCTCCTTTTAGTTTGCTTATTAATCTTTATGGGGATTGGCAATCTTTTATCAAATGATGATGAAAGGAAAGAATTAGCTAAAGTAGGAAAGGAAGTTATAACATCAGATGAATATAAATTACTATATCAAAATTATGAAAAGCAAATTTCTGGATCTGATGTAAGCAAAGAACAAGTAAAAAAGCTGAAATATGATTTACTTAACGCACTTATAGAGCAAAAACTATTGTTTAACCTAATTAGCGAACTTGGATTAAAAGTTGGAGAAGAATCTATCAAAAGCCATATAAAAAATACCAAGTACTTTCAGGACGATAAAGGAGAATTTGACCATAATAAATTCCATCAAACTCTAAATAGCCTGCATATAACAGAAAAGGAATATATAGAAAAACTAGAGAAAATCCTGCCTGCAATGATGTTCATGACTTCGTTATTTAAAGATAATTATCCGGTAACTTTTGGTGAGAGTGTTGATGAGCAGATATACAAAAATCGCTACCAAACTAGAGTAGTTGATATTGTTAAAATAACTGAGAATGCAATTACAGACGTTCCTGAACCAGATGATCAAGCCTTACTTGATTTGTATGAAAGAAATAAGTCCAATTTTTATTACCCTGAGTATCGAACTGCGCAATACATTTCTCTGGATCAAAAATATTTTGAAGATCAAATCAGAATTTCAGATGAAGAGGTTGATAGTATAATAGAACATCAGGAACTTAAAAATCAAAGAGACATATTCAATGTGATATTTCCTACCAAAGAAAAAGCTGAAATAGCAAGAAGAGCACTTGAAGAAAGTAAAGCAAGCTTTGAAAAAATAATAGAAGAGTTTAATAAAGTGAAACTCGATGAAACCAGAGTAAATAATATAACTAAGGATTTCTTACCTGAAAATATGAGAGAAAAGGTATTTGCTCTCAAAACAGGTGAAGTAAGTGAAGTTTTAACAAGCAATTTTGGATGGCACGTAATAAAGGTAGAAAGCATACATCAAATCTCTGATGAAGACTTGGTTGATTTAAAAAAAGACATAAGGTCAGTTTTAACCAATCAAAAGTCTTTTGAAAAAGTCAATGATTTCATAAATCAAGTGAATTATAAGATATACAATGGTGCAACGATTGAAGAAATCTCCAATAATTACAATTTACCTATACAAACCATTGGTCCAGTAGATGCTAGTGGGAAAGACCAAAGTGGTAATGAAGTAGGAAATTCCAGTGATTTCATTTCTTTCATTTTTTCACGCGAGAAAGATCAGAAGAGTTATTTTAAGGGTGTTGGAGATACTGTTGTTGGTGTGAAAATCAGTGATATCGTTCCTCCTAAATTACAAAATTTTGAAGAAAGTAGGGAATCAGCCATAAAGCTTTGGCGTAGTGAATTTATAAAAGAAAGAATGTTTAAAATGGGACAAGAAGTAGCAGTTCAACTAAGAGAAAAGACAGATTTGGAAGAAATGCAAGGTATAAAATTGGTTAAAGGCCAGCAAATACAACGCAATGAACAAAACTACCCTTTTTCTTTCATAGAAGAGATTTTCAATATGAAAACAACTAATTCGGTAACAGATCCTATTCAATACAATAATGAAATTATAATAGGCGTTCTAAAAGAAATGCATTCATCAAATGGTAAATTAAACATGCTTGATACCGGAAAACGTGTGATGATATCGCTAAAGGAACAGTTAATTAGCTATCTAAAATCAAAGTATAGAGTAGAAGTTAATCATGCTATGATTGATGATATATAAAAAAGTTTATTATCTTCCTTTTATGAGTGATTGGAGGGGGCTATATTGTATTTTTAGGTAAAAGAGGTACAATTAGTTTGACTTTAGCTGTTTATTGTATTTAAATTGTAATTAATATATGAATAAAGGTTGACATGGCAGTTAAAATAAGGTTAGCAAGGTTTGGGGCAAAGAAACGTCCTTTTTATAGGATAGTTGTAGCCGATTCACGAGCACCAAGAGATGGGCGCTTTATTGAGAGAATAGGACAATATGATCCAATGTTGCCAAAAGACAATAAAAATCGTGTCGTGGTAAAAGCTGATAGATTAAAACATTGGCTAAGTGTAGGAGCGCAAGCAACTGAAAGGGTAATGTGGTTCATTAAAAAAGGCATAGTAGATTTAGAAACAGAATCGAAAAAAATAGAAAAGAAAAAAGTTGAGAAAGTACAAGGGCAAGAAGCATAAGTCCTATTAAATGCTAAACACTGATTTAACAAAAAGTAGTAAATTAGATGATATTGTATCTTCTGATTTATTGGCTATGAATGACTTTATCTTCAAAAATGTCAATGATGAAGGTACTAAGCTTGCTACCGATATTACATCTCATCTTATTAATTCAGGAGGAAAAAAGATAAGGCCTAAGCTCATTTTTATTATTTGTAAAATGCTGAATTACTCTGGAGAGAGTAGGATCAACATTGCTGCATCGGTAGAATTTATACACAACGCTACTTTACTTCATGATGATGTGCTTGATGAAAGTAAGGCACGCCATGGAGTTGCAACAGCAAATAAAATTTGGGGGAATAAATCAAGCATTTTAGTTGGTGATCTATTATTGACCTTAGCATTTAGATGGCTTATAGAATGTGGGAATTTAAGTGTTCTCTCTATTTTATCTAAGGCATCTAATTTGCTTGTCAAGGGTGAGATAAAGCAGATGACAACGCGTTTTGACCCTAACACAATTAGGAAAAATTATTTTAATATCATTGGAGAAAAGACAGCATCTTTATTTTCTGCATGCTGCGAGGCTGCATCAGTAGTATCTGGAGCCACAAGTGACGAAACAGAGAGGCTAAGGAATTTCGGGTTTAATTTTGGTATGGCATTCCAAATAATTGATGACGTGCTAGATTATACTGCTAATCAAGGCACTTTAGGAAAGCAACTTGGAAAAGATTTCTTTGAAGGTAAAGTTACTTTACCTTCTATTATAGCATATGAAAAAGGCAGCCCATCAGAACAAAAATTCTGGGAGAAATCTTTTTCTTCAGCTAGACACAATTTTGACCAAGCATTACAATATATTAATCATCATAATGCCATTCATGTTTCTATGGAAGAAGCTAAACACTATATTAATATGGCGCAAAGTAATATTGATACTTTTTCTGATTCTCTTTATAAAACTGCTTTGATTGACTTTTTAAATGCAAGCATAGAAAGACAAGGATAGCTAACGCTTGATATTTTTAGATTGATTGTTATATATTTATTAAGTTTGTAAGGGTGAATGATATGTCAGATAGTAATAAAGAGAAAAAAAAGAAATTTGCAGATATGGTCAGTAAACCAAAAGGGGATGATCAAGAAGATCAGCAAACAGGTGATTTAAGTGAAGAGCTTAATATATTAAAAGAACGTGCAGTTCAGCTTGAAGATCATTTACGTCGCGCTGTTGCCGATAATGAAAACGTTAAACGTATAATGCAAAAGCAAATTAGCGATGCAAGTGATTATGCAGTAACAAAATTTGCACGTGATATGATCGACTCTTGTGACAATTTAAAAAAAGCAATGGAAAACTTGAAAGATGATGATCCTATTCATGAAGGAATAAAAGTGGCGCACCAAAAGATTGTGAGTGATCTAAAAAAACATGGAATAGAAGAAATAGATCCAATAGGTAACTCTTTTGACAGCAATTTACATCAAGCTGTTGTGGAAAGAGAAGATAATGAAAAAGAGCCTGGCACTATTGTAGAAGTACTACAAACTGGTTATACAATTAAAAATAGGTTGCTTCGTCCTGCAATGGTTATTCTTTCTAAAAAATCTGCTGATTGCGAAAGTAACTAATAACACACTCAAGGTATGGAAGAAGTTGTCTTCTCAGGTATTCAGCCAAGTGGAGCATTACACTTGGGCAATTATCTTGGTGCAATTAAGCAGTGGATAGGCTTGCAGGATAAATATAAATCTCTTTTTTGTGTTGTTGATCTGCATGCAATCACAGCAAATAAGCTTCCCGCAAATGAATTAAAAAATAATATTTTTAAAGCAGCAGCAACTTATATTGCATGTGGAATAGATCCGGAAAAGTCGATTATTTTCAATCAATCCGCAGTTAGTGGTCATGCAGAATTGGGCTGGCTGCTAGGGTGCTATACACCAATTGGTTGGCTTAATCGTATGACTCAATTTAAAGATAAGGCTGGAAGCGATAGACAAAAAGCTTCTCTTGGGTTATATAGCTACCCAGTACTTATGGCTGCGGATATATTGCTGTATCAAACTAAATATGTTCCTGTTGGCGATGATCAAAAACAGCATTTAGAACTTGCACGTGATATTGCATCAGCTTTTAACAATCATTATAAATGTAGTCATTTCATCATACCTGAAATCTTAACTTTGGATTGTACATCAAGGATAATGAGCTTAAGAGATGGAGCAAGCAAGATGAGCAAATCTGATTCTTCAGAATACTCATGCATTAACCTTGACGATACAGATGACTTGATTGTCAAGAAAATAGAAAAAGCAAAAACAGATTCAATTCTAGGCTTTGATTTTGCTACTTTAAAGTGCCGTCCAGAAGTAAACAATTTGGTAAACATTTGTTCAGTGCTTAGTGATTTAAATGTGGAAAAAGTGTGTGAAGAAGTGAATAAACATGATATGAAACACTTTAAAAAAGAGTTAGCTGACTTAATCATCAGTGTTATATCACCCATACGTGAGAAGTTGAACGGTCTTTTGAAGGATCAGCTCCATTTACATAAAATATTAAAAGAAGGTACAGAAAAAGCAGCAGAGATTGCAAATAACAATATAAAAAAGATCAAGGATATTATAGGGTTTGTTCAATAGGTTACAACTATTTCTTCCCACGGCTTTCAAATCGTGCAGCTATTTTCTTTACACTAACATGAGTGAGAAGAGGTTTTTTACTAACCGGAAGTTTAGAATCGGACTTTGCTGTTATGGGGTTCATTTTAGATCTTTTATTTCCTACCGGAAATGAGTGAGATTGGGAGGCAGTTTTTTGCGATGGTGCAGGATCTTTCTTCATACCGATATCTGCTTGTGTTGCAGGGGTGGCTTTGCTCTTAGCAACTTGATTTTCCTCAAATTTTCCTACTATTGACTTTACTCTACCGTCCTTCTTGCTATTTACTTTTTCTTTTATAATAACCGCTTTTACTTCTGATGCTGCTTTATCAGCAGATTTTTTCAGGATTGGTTTACTTTCAGCTGATTTTTGCGAAGTCACTTCTACTATTATTGGTTTCGTGCTTATACCAATTCCCGCTATAGAAAGAACAGATAGAGAATAATGGGGAAAAAGTCATACTAGAGTAAGTGAAATAGCGAGGTATAAATGGCATTAAGGTCAAAACTATTAGACGAAAGAGTTGTAAATTTAGCGAAAGAAATGTTAAAAAAGGTAAGAAATAACGCATATGTTTCAAAAAAGTTACAAGCGGTGATAGCAGGAAAAGAAAGTAGTATAAGCGCTGTGGCAAGAATATGTAAAATTTCAAGGACTGCTTTGACTGAATGGATAAAGCATCTAAAATTTGGTAGAGTAGAAAAATTATTTGCCCCGTTTCAGCGGAGAAGAAAAAGCAAATTAAACAAAAATCAACGTGAGCAAATTGAAATATGGGTAGAAAGAAATCCAAATATTACTATTAAGGAAGTACAAATAAAAATCTCAGAGGAATTTGCCCTAAACATCAGCAAATCAACAGTGCACCGTGAGATACAAAGGATGAAATTTTCTTACATAACACCGAGGCCAATGGACCATAAACAAGATAAAAACAAGCAAGAAGAGTTTAAAAGATACTTCAATAAAATAGTCAATTTCCACCCTAAAAGGGAGGTGTATTTTTTGATGAATCACGATTTGGGACTCATTCAAAAATCGGACACGGATGGTTTAAAAAAGGGTTCAGAACGCAGGTTAAAATGAAAATTGGTAGACAAAATTTCTATATCTAAAGTGCGGTAAATCCAAGAAGTGGTAAGAAAATTAGCCTACTTGCTCCATATGTAAACACTGATTGTATGAATATATTTCTGGAGCAGATGTCGAAAGATTTAGGCACGAAAGAAGCCTTTCTTGTAATGGATTGTGCAAGTTGGCATAGATCAAAAAGTTTGAAAATTCAGGAAAACATTACCATCATATACTTGCCTCCTTATTCACCGGAACTGAATCCTGTTGAAAGGTTGTGGCAATATATCAAATACAATACTTTACGCAATAGTATCTACGATACCATAGGTTTACTTGAAGATGTTTTGTGTAATTTTATTGTCAATATTTCCAGTACTACTATTAAACGAGTTTGTAATGTTTCTTATTTGTTCCGTCAGTAATGGATTTTGGTATGAATTAAAGGTTTTAGGTAAAAATTATAACATCAAAACAGTGCAAAATGTTATGCAGGAAAATGGCATTCAAGCCCAACTTAGACGAAGGTTTAAGACTAAGAAACTTCAAACAGACAATAGAGTTATAACTCCTAACATATTGGATCAGAATTTCACCACTGATCAGCCAAACAAGATATGGGATTACATACATAAACACCAACGAAGGATGGCTATATTTGGCAGCAATAATAGATTTATATTCACGCATGGTAGTTGGTTGGTCAATGAGTAATTCAATAAATAAGCAATTAGTTATAGATGCTTTATTGATGGCTGTTGATAGGCGCAAACCCGTTAAAAATCTACTATTTCATAGCGATCAAGGATCACAGTACACCTCTAAAAATTATCAATTTTTACTGAATACAAAAAGTATTATTTCTAGCATGAGTCACAAAGGTTGTTGTTACGATAATGCTGTTTCGGAGAGCTTTTTTAGTTCACTAAAGAGGGAATTACTCATTGATACCTCACAACACTCCGCACAAGAAGCTAGAACCGCAATATTTGAATACATAGAAATTTTTTATAACAAACAACGTAGACATTCTACTATTAACTATTGCATTCCTGAAAAATTTGATTCATCATTTTCATGAAAAAAACGTCTTAACTACCTGTCTACTTTTTCTGGGTAAGGTCAAACATTCAACGACTCAAACAAGCACAGTAACAGTGGAGCCAACCATACGCGTCAAGTTAAGGAACTGTGGTAATAAACTTAGTGTAAGGAAGAGAAAGAAAAGATATAAGTTCTCTTAAATCTAACAAAGAAAACGGAGAACTTATACAATGAAAAGAATAGTTTGCATCTCAAAAAAGCTCAAAGAATTTTTTAATGAAAAAGCAGATAAAATCTCAGCTACAACAGGGTTCATAAAAAGAAAGAGGAAGCTAAAAGGCTCGTAGTTCATAAAAGCCATCGTTTTGGGTAATATAGGGGTTGATAATTGTAGTATAGAGACAGTGTGTCAATTATTGAATGAAGACTCGATAAATATAACAAAACAAGGTCTGGACTTTAGATTTACCAAGGAAGCAGTGGAATTTATGAAAAGAATGTATAATGAATCTTTAACGTTACTTAAAAATACCTTACAAGTTGATTGCAGAATCTTGAAGCACTTTGGAGGTGTTAAATTATTAGACAGCAGCTACATTAGCTTACCTAACAGTATGGAAGACATGTATAAAGGTTATGGTACCAGCTACAGTGGTTATGAAAGCAATACTAAGTCTGGAATAAAGTTACAATTAGTTTTTGACTACCTAAACCAGACATTAGACCAGCTTAATATAACTGAAGGAATAAGGTCAGATCAGGGTTATAGAAGCCATTTAAGCAATATATCGAACAACGATTTACTAATATCTGATTTGGGTTATTTTGTGCCAAGTTCTTTTAAACACATCAATGAAATAGGAGCTTATTTCATAAGTCGTTATAAATCCGATACTAACATATATGATATAGAGACAGGTCAAAAAATAGATTTATAGCTCTTTTCATAATAGTCCGGAAAGTTCATAGAAAAGCAGAATCAACAGCATGACGAAAAGATGTGAATAGAGGGATGTTTTTCCTAGCTCTATTTTTTATAGCAAACCAATGATGCTCAATTTTATTGAAATCTGGGGAATACGTAGGAAGATACAAAATTTCAGCACCAACTTCTTTAGCAAGTTCAGTAATCTTATTAGACTTATGAAAAGTAGCATTATCAAGGATAACAGTTTGTCCAGGTTCCAAAATCGGTGTCAAAAACTGCTCAAACCATTTATTAAAGATATCCATATTACAATGGCCCTCAAATGTTAACGGAACAACTATTTTTCTACTATTTAGAGCTGCAATCATGCTAATTCGTTGAGTTTTCTTTCCAGATTTTAGGGCATAAAATCGCTGTCCTTTCTGAGAATATCCATAGGGATAGTCTTCGGTATTATCAATACCAGATTCATCTATATATACTAAGTTTTGAGGTTCTTTCGTTGCTATAATTTTCAAAAATTCAGCACGTTTTTCTTCATTCCTTTCTTTGTATCCATATGTCTTTTTTTGCGTGTGAGTCCAATTTTTTTAAGAGCTAGATGAATCGTTGGGATACTAACATTACTCCAAAGCTTAGCCATTTCCGATAGAGTTTTTCCACCATGTTTTTTTGGCAAATTCAGTAAATTTATTCCAGTCGGTAATTTTATGATTATAACCTCCATTTCCAAGTTTTTTCGACTGAAAATCTCCTGTTTCTTTTTTTTCTTTGCTGCCACTCCCATAATGTAGTTCTTCCAATTTTAAATCTTGCTGCTACCGTTTCTCTGCTTTCCCCTTCGTCTAGTACCTCCATTGCTTTTTTTCTTAAATCATAACTATATGCTGCTGGCATACTTACCTTCACTACTATAAACTCTTATTTTAAACCGTTTGGACCATTATGAAAAGAGCTATACTAGAACATTTGGGAGATCGATCTTTTCTAGAACAGGAGGTATTGTTAGGAAAAGAGACAAGGGTTAAAGTAAGAATTATATTTAAAAAACTAACTGAAGAACAAGCTGTGGCTAGAAGAAGAAAGGCTAATAGGTTAGCAAGATCACATGGATACACATCTTCTCAAAGGAACCAAAAGTTACTAAATTGGTCAATATTTATAACTAATGTTCCAAAAAGTAAGATTAATGCTGAGCAAATACTAGTAGTTTACCGAATAAGATGGCAAATTGAATTATTGTTCAAATTATATAAGAGTAATATAAGGATTGATAAGCTGAGAGGAAAGCCATACAGAGTATTATGTGAGCTATATGCCAAATTGTGTGCAATTCTTATATTTCATGGAATAGTGGGTTGCACAGAACTGAAAAAAAATACGGAGCTTAGCTTAACAAAGGCATTTATTGAGCTAAAAAGACGGGTTAGAGAGTTATTTTTAGCACTAAATAATAAAATTAAAGGCTTAAATATTTTTCTCAAAAAGCTTACCATAACTTGGTCGCAGTTTTCATTAAAAGACAAGTGCAGAAAAACTAGGGTATCCACCTTAACTTCTCTAAATTTGCTCACAATCTCTTAACTTGACGCGTATGGTGGAGCCAACTGTGCCAACAACAAGCTCAGAGAGAACTACACAAACAGTGTCTACTATGCCGAGTACTAGAACAAGGGAGTTGACAACTCCTATGTTCACTACAACTTTATTTTCTCAATCTACTTCTTCACCACAGCCTACTCAACTTGCTATAGGGTCTAATAGGGCAGGAATGATAGGGGGATCTTTAGTTGGATCAATAGGTGTTGCTGGAATTATAGGATTCATAGCATATAAATGTATTAAGAAATATCACGTTTATTATAATACTACTCATGTGTTAGAATTAGCTGATTTGGAATCGCATTCAAATGGTAGCGATGAAGAAATTTTTATCGCTAGTAACAGAATTAGCCATATATCTATGCAAACTATGGATCAATCTGGAACGGTGCTAAACAGTATATCGGTGGAGAGTAGTAGTCGGTCAAGAAGTAGCTCATCGTCTTCAAGCGGTGTACCAGGATCTTGACTGACTGAGCTAGAGTCTAAAAGTGAAAAAAAAGCTTATCTTGGGATAGCGATGATGTACCGGAATATCACCTTTAGCTATTTGTCTGAATGTTTTTAGTATGTAGACTGTTAGGAAATTTTCTTTTGCTTTTGTGATTTTAATGTTAAAGTATAATTTCTAGGTGAAATAAGTAGCTGCTGTTGTGTGATAAACACAGCAGAGGAAAGTCCGAGCTCCAAGAAAAGGTAGTGACGGGTAACGCCCGCCGGAGGTAACTCCAGTTATAGGGCTACAGAAAATTACCGCCTAAAATATTATTAGGCAAGGGTGAAAAGGTGTGGTAAGAGCGCACCATAACAATGGCAACATTGGTAGTAAAGTAACCAACACTAGGAGCAAGATTAAATAGAAGTAGATTTTATGTTTTTCTCATATCTACTCGGGTAAATCGCATGAAGTAAATGGTAACATTTACTCCAGATAAATAGCTACATAAACAGAACTCGGCTTATATTTCACCTAGGCAATGCATGAATGTCAGCCATACTATGTAAATGTATCAAACATTTCACATATCCTGTACGCTCAATTTGACCACCTATATTCCTTTTACTTCTTGGCTTATCTCTTTTTTTATTTCCTTTTGAACTTAACAAAGCTTGAATTTTAACCGAGCTTTTCCTTTAACTCGTCATTCTCTATCTCTAAAGCCTTACTTTCTTACCTATAACTTTTTAGCTCCGCTTCCAACTTTTCTATTTTTTGCTGCAAGTCTTTGTAAAGTTCTAAAAGACTGACCACGTTACCTCACTTTTAGGATTAGTTTTTATCTTACTAAATCTACCTTTTCGCTTCTTCAATCAACAAGTAAATAAAGCATTTCATGCGCTGTCCTTGACTTGTTCTGCTTGATAGTCACTACTGCTTTCGCTTATATTAACACTAGAGTATTCTTCATCGTCAACATACTCTTTTAGAACATATCCTCTACCCCAAACGGTTTCTATGTGGCTTATTCCATCATTTGCACTTTCAAGTTTTTTACGTAATTTACACATAAAAACATCAACTATTTTGTTGTCTGAAGGTTCGTCCAAGCCATTGTAAAGATGGTTTAAAAACATTTCTTTTGTCAACACTGCTCCTTTACGCAATGCCAGCAATTCTATCATGGAATACTCTTTGTTAGTAAGGTGAACTGTTTTGCCTTTTACCTCAACAATCCTCTGATCAAAATTGATATTCATATTACCAATCTTTATCACTGATTCGGGATGGCCTTTAGTACGTCGGACTATGGCCTTAATTCGAGCTAATAATTCGCTCTTGTGAAATGGCTTGGTTAAGTAATCGTCGGCACCATACCCAAGTCCTTTAGCTTTATGGTTGGCAGCGGAGATACACGAAAGTATTAAAACAGGAACTTTGATTTTTGCACTTCTTAATCTTAACAGTATATCATATCCATCAATATCACCAGGCAGGTGTATATCTAGAATAACTAGATCGTAACAGTCTCCACCCGAGGAAACCATATTATTGTTATAATCTTGTGCAGAAGTAACAACGTCGCAAAAATGTCCATCAGAAGTTAAGGCATTAACTACAGTCCTTGCACTTACTTGATCATCTTCAATTAATAATATACGCATATTTTACACCCCATAAATAATTTATAATTTTAGTAATATATATAACCAAGGAAAGTAACAAATCAAATTTTTATTAATGAATAATAGAAATTACACTTATTAATTAATAGTTAATGTGTCGTTCCAAAATTATACAAATAGATCTAAAATACAATAGATATACTATAATAATACTATTTTTAGTAAATATTGAATAGAAGCTGTTTTTATTAAAAGAATACTTAGGTTAATAGATATTTAAACTATTTTATACTTTTATGTTATATTTTTAATTTACTTATTCTACAGTTTTAAATTATAAGTAATACTTTCAGGAATATTGAGTGGTAATATCAGTTTTAGGTGCTGGCGCATGGGGTACAGCAATTGCGATTTCATTAAGTGGTAAGAAAAATGTAATTTTGTGGACTCGCAATAAGGCCATATTTGAATCAATTAAAGAGAAAAGAGAAAGTGACAAGCTACCTGATTGTCCAATTTCTGATAATGTATCAGTAAAATTAGCTATTGAAGATGCAGTGAATGCTTCAGTAATAATTCTAGCTGTTCCCACTCAGTCTCTAAGGGAGATATGTCATCAATTGAATGATTGTAACCTAAAAAAAAATGTAGCAATAATTTTGGCTTGTAAGGGAATAGAAAAATCTACATTAAAATTACCTAGTGAAGTAGTCAATGAAATTTTACCTAATAATCCTCTTGCTGTTTTTTCTGGTCCTAGCTTTGCTATAGAAGTTGCAAGAAAATTACCATATTCGATGGTTCTTGCATGTCAAAATGAAGTATTAGGTTTAAAATTAGTATCAGAGCTACAGCAAGAAAATATTAAATTGTACCTTAGTAGCGATGTTATAGGAATACAGGTTTGTGCAGCGTTAAAGAATGTTTTTGCTATAGCATGTGGGGTTGTTCTAGGTAGGTTTGGGTTTAATGCTCATGCAGCATTAATTACGAAAAGTATGAGTGAAATTAAGGCTTTATACTCAGCAAAAGTTGGTGACGGCAATGTAGATATAAATACACTACTTGGACCAGCATGCTTAGGCGATTTGGTTGTGACATGCACATCATTAAATTCAAGAAATCTATCTTTTGGATCTAAAGTAGCTAATAGTAATGGTTCTAGTGCTCAGCAGATTTTATCAGAAGGTAAGTCGGTAATTGAAGGTTTTAACACTGCTAAGTCTGCATTTGATTTAGCAGAAAAGCTAAAGATAAAAATGCCCATATGTGAAGCGATCTATAGATTGCTATATGAAAATACTTCTATAGAAGATACTATTTCTGTTCTTGTAAATTAGTTTTATATTTCGGTATATTGTGAAATTTTTATATAAATTAATATCAACATGGTGGCTATCTGGCACGGTAAAACACATGCCAGGTACTATAGGCAGCTTGGCTGCTTACCCAATTGTTCCTATATTACTCAATGACAGAATTTTAGGTACAGCAATTATTTTTTTTTTATTCTTAGTTGGATTATGGTCTACAGGCAATTATATACAACATTACAAAGCTCCGCATGATCCAAAAGAGGTAGTAATTGATGAAGTAGTTGGTCAATTGCTGACAGTACTTCTAGTTTCAATATTATTAGAACAAGAAATGAATAGCTCTGTATTGTTGGTGTGCTTTTTCTCCTTTAGGTTTTTTGATATAATAAAAGTGTGGCCTATAAATTTGATTGATAAAAATACAAAAGGTCCTTTGGGTATTATGCTAGATGATGTTGTAGCTGCAATTTTAGCCTTTGTTTTTATAGGAGCATTTTATTGTTTATTGTTGGTTTATGCAGAATAAAAAAATTTGTTATTCAAGCTTAATTATTCAGAACCTAAAGGATTATATACTTTATGCAACGAATTTGTCCAAGTGGGAAATACATGACGAATTTGATAATGTTATATTTACAGTAAATGGTACCAGAGAATCGTTATTTAATTTTGTGTTTTGTGAAGATCAATGTACTGAGCTTTCCATATGCAGAACTCTAGATTATCTCAAAGCACGAAATATAGAAGCAACATGGATAATAAGTCCACGTATAAAAATAGGGGGTATTTTAGAAAAATGCGAAATAAAACACGTTAGCACACCAAAAAAAGTTTTACTCAATATGAAAGATTATTTTTTGCCTGATGATGCTGTTCCAAATTTGAAGTTCAATGTTGTAAATAGTAGTGAGCTCTTAGAGCAATTAGATTTACACACTTCTAAAATTTTTTATCATAGAATTAGTATTGTTAGCACATTTTTTCGCCAATTATCGAATTATGATGATAAGAGCTCAAGGTTAAGATTTTTTCTTGTAATGCTAAATAACGAAATTGTTGGAACATGCGGTCTTTATATTCAAGACAGCATAGCTGGTTTTTATAGCGATGGAGTTTTACCAATTTACAGGGGTCGTGGAATAGGAACTCAAATGGTTCTAGAAAGAATAAAGATAGCCAGGCAATTTGAGTGCAAATACATAGTAGCACATTGCATGAAACCTTCTGTAAACCTTTATAACAGATTAGGCTTTAGGGTATTGGGCAATCTTCACTTATATACCTCTTCAGTACAATCTCTTTGCTGAGAGGTTACAAATTTTTATATTTGTTTTAGAATACTATGTTTTTTTTGTATGAAATAGTTTTACTACTAATTCTAGTATTCTTCTTTTTCTCATATTCTAAATTAAAAATTAGTAATAAAATTAAGGACTTACAACATCAAAATGTTATCATAAATAATTTAATAGATACTGTGAATGATGGATTTTATATTTGGGACGCAAAAAAACGTATAGAAAAATTTTCTCCCAATTTACTAATTTTGCTTAATACTGTTTTTTATTCATTTAATGAGTTTGTAAATTTTTTTGAGCAATCAGAAAGCTTAATTAAAAGTTTTGCTGAGGCAAAGGAAATAAATAAATCTTTTACTCTAGATTTAAAGTCAAAAGACAGTGAGGTTTATTGCACATGTTATGGTAAAAGCATAATAGATTATTCTAATAATGTGATTGGTGTTTTGTTATGGATAAGGAATATCTCCGATTATAAGATAAAAGCTAATGAACTTGAGTTAGAAAATAGTAAGCTTATGCGAGAATTGGAGAGCTATAAAAAAATTTTTGACTCTTTACCATTTCCAATACTGAAGCACAATAAGAATAAAAAAGTAAGGTTTTATAACTTATTTTATGATAAATATATAGGCAGCTCTAAAAAATTTACTGTTGCGAGTGGCTCCTATAACGTAAAACCAGGAGAGTGTGTAATAACTTACAAGAACGAACCTAAGGTTTTTAATTTTGTTGAAGTTCCAGTGCAAAATTCTAATAGCATAGTAATGTATGGAAAAGATATTAGTGATGAAAAAAAATTACATACTGAGCTAAGCAATTGTTTAGCTGCACAAGAAAGTTTGCTTGAGAAGCTATCGATTGCTGTGGCGATATATAGTAAGAATCAAAAGCTAAAATTTTATAATAATGCTTTTATAAAAACTTTTCAGTTTGATCCAAAATTTTTGGAGTCTTATCCAACTTATCACGAGATTATGCTTCACCTATTTGAATCTAAAAATCTTTTAGGAAAAAAGGATTTTCAAACTATTAATAATCAAAGACATGAGTTGTTCAAAAGATTACTGGAATCATATGGTGAAACAATACATTTCATGAATGGAAGAACGTTTAGAGTATTAACAATACCCTATGCTTCAGAGGGTCTACTATTTTCTTACGAAGAGTGCCAGAAATAACACTCAAATTCCTTCTCTCTCTACCATAAGCTGTTTTACTTTCGCTATCGCTTTTGCTGGGTTAAGCCCTTTCGGGCAGGTTTTTGTACAATTCATTATTGTATGACAACGATACAACTTAAATGGGTCGTTTAAAGAAGAAAGTCTTTCTTCTTTCTTATTATCACGACTGTCAGCAATCCATCTATAAGCTTGCAGTAATATCGCTGGCCCTAAAAATTTATCACCATTCCACCAATAGCTTGGGCAACCAGTCGAACAGCAAGCACATAGTATACAATCAGACAGACCATCCAATTTTTTTCTATCTTCAGGAGATTGAAAGTATTCTTTATTTTGTAAGGCAGATTTATCTGTTTGTAACCAAGGTTTAATCGATTTGTATTGCTCATAAAATTGGCTTAGATCTGGAACTAGATCCTTTACTATATACATATGAGGTAGTGGATATATTTTTACTTCACCTTTTATATCATGTATAGATTTAGTGCATGCAAGAGTGTTGGTACCATCAATATTCATTGCACAAGATCCGCATATTCCTTCTCTGCAAGAGCGTCTAAAAGTTAAGGTTGAATCTATTTCATCCTTTATTTTTATTAATACATCAAGTACCATAGGGCCACAATTATCCATATCGATAAAAAATGTGTCTATTCTTGGATTTTTATCATCATCAGCAGACCAACGATAAATTTGAAATCTTCTAATATTTTTTGCTCCAGTAGGAGTAGGATAAATCTTGCCCTTTTTATTAACTTTAGAATTTTTTGGTAAAGAAAAATGAACCATATTGCTTACCTTTTACAGCTAAAACCCCTTTTTTGTAAATAACATATTTTGGTATTATCTACCATACTTTTCCTTTTCAAATTCAAGCAAAGCTAAAATCTTGCTCTCTAAACTTTTCATTATAATTTCTTCATCTTCTTTTTGATGATCATAGCCAAGTAAATGCAGCAATCCATGAACTAACATGTGTGCAGTGTGAGTGAGGATAGATATACAGTACTCATGAGACTCTCTTTCTATTGTATCTACTGCAATTGCTATGTCTCCTAGATCACATTCACTAGATAACTGTTCGCATGGAAATGATAGTACATTAGTTGGCTTATCTATTTCTCTAAACTTAAGATTAAGTTGATGTAGCAAGTTATCATCAGCGAGAGCTATTGATATATTTGGTTTATAATGATCTATTTTTAATTCTTTTAGAGAAGCATTAATAATATTTAATACAAAACTCTGTGGGTCCTTCGTAATACTATGCCACCTCTTATCAAGAATATTTACTTCTAACATGAATAAAGCACCAGAAAGGACATTATCCCATCACTTGACATTGGAACCAAAAAAAGAAGAATTATAGACCATCGTATCATACACACAACTATACGAATATTGTACACTAGAAGTATGTCATCCCAGTCTGGGATCCAGGAATTCTGATTAGACATTAGGTGAGTGAATATAAAAGCTATATTAAAACACAACATTTTTAATGTGGTCGCATTACAGCTGGATTCCAGTGTCAAGCACTGCTTTGTGTTTGATGAAAAATCGGCTACTTCGAAACAAACACTCATACAGCTGTATGTTGTGTGCTGAGGTAATATTGTTTGGCAACAGGTATTACACATCACTCATCCTTATTATTTCATTCCACTCAGTCTCTAAAACTGGAGAAACTGATAAACGTGATTGTTTTAATATAACCATATTTTTCAAAAGTGGGTTTTGTTTTATACTGTTTAACGTCACTTGATTACTTAAAGGTTTCAAAAGTTTTACATTCACTAGTCCAAATTTGGAATTATAAACATGATAATACTCCTTTAATACTTCAACTATTCCAAGTATAACTCTCTCTTTACCTGTATGATAAAAAAATGCAAGATCGCCTAATTTCATAGCTCTCATGTAATTTTGAGCTTGATAATTGCATACACCATTCCACTGCGTCACCTGCTCCTTTTCCATTTTTTGCCAGGAGTATTCTCTTGGTTCTGACTTTAGTAGCCAAAATTGCATTATTTTTTTCTTCTTAAATAAGCTGGTATATCATAAACATTGCTGCCCCACTTAACTCTTTCATTTGTTTGCTCAGTTGAAGCATATTCTTTTGTTTCTAATATTGGAATTTGATTATAAGGCCATTTAAAATTTTTTTCCTCTGCTGGGATCTTGTTTTGATTAACAGATGAATTGTCGTTACAGCTATCAATGCCAGTTGCAAGAACAGAAACTCTAACTCTTCCTTCCATCGCCTGATCAAAAGTAGCACCAAATATTATATTTGCATTTTCATCCACTTCTTCACGCACTCTATTTGCTGCAGAATCAACTTCAAATAGAGTCATATCTCCACCACCAGTAATATTAATCAATATTCCTTGCGCACCTTTCATTGATACATTATCAAGCAATGGATTAGATATCGCAGCTTCTGCAGCACTAATTGCCCTATCTTCTCCTTCTGCCTCTCCAGTACCAATCATTGCTTTACCCATCTCACTCATTACTGTTTCTATATCAGCAAAATCAAGATTAATCAGTCCTGGCATGATCATCAAATCAGTTACTCCTCTTATGCCAATATGCAGAACATTATCGGCGAGTTGAAATGCGTCAGCAAATGTAGTTTTCTCGTTAGCAATTCTAAATAAATTTTGATTGGGAATGACAATAAGTGTGTCTACATATTTTTGCAACTCTTCAAGTCCAAGCTCTGCAATGCGCATACGTCGCACACCTTCAAAACCGAACGGCTTAGTTACAACTCCAACAGTCAGTATCTTTTTTTCTTTTGCTCCTTTATCTTTAACTACCGCTCTTGCTTCTCTGGCTGCTTTTGCAATTACCGGTGCAGCACCTGTTCCAGTACCACCACCCATCCCTGCTGTGATAAAGAGCATATGGCTATCTTTTATATGCTCCATAATTTCATCAATTGATTCTTCTGCTGCACCTTTACCAACATCAGGCAAAGCACCAGCACCAAGGCCCTTAGTTAAGTTAATACCAAGTTGAATTTTTTTATCACATAATGACTTCTCTAACGCTTGAGCATCGGTATTTGCTACAACAAAATTTACTCCTTGTAAATTGGATTGAATCATGTTGTTCACAGCATTTCCACCAGCACCACCCACTCCCACAACGGTAATCCTTGGGTGTAATACAGGTAGCTCTGGTAAACTAAGGTCGATTGACATTTAAATTACTCAAATATTAGTGAATTCACTTGATAACAAGTTACTATCTTTGTTAACAATATGCAAACATTTTTCATTTTGATATATGCAAATAGTAAACAAGATTTACTTATTCTTAACATTAATAGATATAATGACTACATACTTTCAAATAACACTACTTAAAATGCAAAAAAAAACGGAAAGTACTTGTGTGCTTGTAAGTAAAAAAGGGATAGAAGCCTATCCCTTTGCTTTGTGAAAGTTACTTAGAGAATGCTTTTGCTCCCCCAAATGATAACACAACAGCATCAAAGAATTTTGTACGGACATTTGCATCATCAATAAATTCTAGATTACCATTAGAAACTTTAGGATTATCATCCTCTTTTTGACAAGCATTAAGTACACCTTGCTTTACTACCTCAATTTGACTTGCCTTATTATTGTTTTTATATGCAAGCATAGGTGCAGCTATTATGGCTGCTACTGCAGCAAGAACTACCAAACTAGCAATGAGTGGATGAGCAACTGCAAATGCAGACATTGCAGTAATAGCAGGACTAACAAGTGTTTCAGCTTTTGTTCCAACTGTACCAACAAAAGTTGCATAAGCTGGACTTAAAAAATAAGCAGCTGTAAGTGAAGCTACTGCTATAACTGCTAAAGAAATAACAATTGTCTCACCTTTATGTCCTGTTACAAAATTGTAGCCTTGACTACGAACATTTTTAACTTTCTCTTTCATTTTGTCTATTATTTGCATAAACCTACTCCTAAAATATTAAAATTTCACTAATGGCAGTATATGGCAAAAAAAGTTTTCTGTCAAGCAGATTAATGTATTTATACATTCTTATTCTGTAATTCAGCGCTTCTGCAGTGTGTGCTCTTTTTATTTCCTCACTTTTCGCAAGATCTGCAATGGTTCTTGCGACTCTTAATACACGTGTATAGCCTCGATTGGAAATGTAATTTTCTTTCAGTACGTATTTTAGCAATTCTAACCCTTCCTGATCTGGTTCAGTGAATTTATTTAATGCTTCACCACTGACTTCTGCATTGCAACGAATATTAAATTTACTATAACGCTCAGTTTGAATTTTTCTCGCTGCTATCACCCTTCCTCTTATAGCCTCGGTACTTTCTCCCTCCAGAGAGATTTCAGGAGAAAGTATGCTAACGTTTGGCATTTCAATGCATATGTCTATTCTATCAAGCAATGGTCCTGATATTTTGTTTTTGTAATCTGTGCCACACTTTGGAGCTTTGTTGCACGATCTACTTGCATCACCTAAATAACCGCACCTGCAGGGATTCATTGCAGCTATAAGTTGAAAATTAGCTGGATAAGTAATGTGAGCATTTGCACGTGCAATAGTAACTTTTCTATCTTCAAGTGGTTGACGTAGAGAATCAAGTACAAGCCTTGGAAATTCAGGTAGCTCATCAAGAAATAACACACCATTGTGAGCCATGGTGATTTCCCCAGGCTTTGCATTTTTTCCTCCTCCTATCATCGCTGGCATGGAGCATGAATGATGAGGTTCACGAAAGGGACGAGTTACTTTAAATGTTTCGTTACCGGCTTTTGTTATGCTAGAGATAATATTAACATCAATCATCTCCTGCTCAGTCAAATCAGGTAATAGCCCTATAAATCGCTTAGCAAGCATTGATTTTCCAGTACCAGGAGGTCCAACAAGGAGCATATTGTGTCCACTGCCATTAAGTTAAGGGAAAGTGATGGACTGTATTGTAAAATCAGGTAAGATCCACAAATTAAAAGAAGTAATGACATGAGTAAAAAAAAGAATAATCATGTTTATAAAAAATAAATTGATGAGTTTAAACTTTATAAACGCACACAGAGCATCCTCAAAAGACTTCTCACGAAAAAGAAATCTGCCCTTCATTAGTGTATTTCTCCTGATTTTTAGAAAGAGTGTAAAGTCATTACAAGTAATGCTTAATGAGTTTGTTCTGCATACAAGAAAAGATTACACAATTACGGCAAGTGCATTTACTCAAGCAAGAAAGAAGCTAAAGCATACTGCGTTTTCAGAGTTAAATGATGATATAGTTTCCCTATACTAACAAGATCAGGAATTTAAAACCCACCATGGCTTCAGAGTACTTGCATTTGATGCTTCAATACTGATTCTGCCAAAGAGCGACAAAATAATAGGCGAGTTTGGCTCAAGAGCAGTATGAAATCGAATCCAGAGATTTGAAGACTATACAAGTGCAACCTTTGAAGTTTGCTACGATGTGCCAAATAATATTGCAATAAAATCTGTGCTAAGTAGAGGTGACAGCTATGAGGTTGATTTAGCGATCGGTATGCTTGAATCCATAAAATCAGACGATTTGTTAATCTGTGATAGAGGATACGTATCTTATCGATTTCTTGCTGAGCTTACAGGAAGGAAAATCAATTATATAATTCGCTGTTCAAGTTCGTCTTTCAATGAAATAAACGCTATGTTTAAGCCGGAAAGCCCATCTAGTACGGTGGTAGTGTCTACCGCACCTATTAAAGTAGCAAGACAGCTACGAAAGCTAGGATTACCTGATGAGATGAAATTCAGGTTAGTCAAAATAATACTTTCTTCTGGAGAAGTTGAAGTATTAGTAACATCTCTGTTAGATGAGAAACGTTTTACAGTTGAAGAGTTTGAGAGATTATATTATAGCTCTTTTCATAATAGTCCGGAAAGTTCATAGAAAAGCAGAATCAACAGCATGACGAAAAGATGTGAATAGAGGGATGTTTTTCCTAGCTCTATTTTTTATAGCAAACCAATGATGCTCAATTTTATTGAAATCTGGGGAATACGTAGGAAGATACAAAATTTCAGCACCAACTTCTTTAGCAAGTTCAGTAATCTTATTAGACTTATGAAAAGTAGCATTATCAAGGATAACAGTTTGTCCAGGTTCCAAAATCGGTGTCAAAAACTGCTCAAACCATTTATTAAAGATATCCATATTACAATGGCCCTCAAATGTTAACGGAACAACTATTTTTCTACTATTTAGAGCTGCAATCATGCTAATTCGTTGAGTTTTCTTTCCAGATTTTAGGGCATAAAATCGCTGTCCTTTCTGAGAATATCCATAGGGATAGTCTTCGGTATTATCAATACCAGATTCATCTATATATACTAAGTTTTGAGGTTCTTTCGTTGCTATAATTTTCAAAAATTCAGCACGTTTTTCTTCATTCCTTTCTTTGTATCCATATGTCTTTTTTTGCGTGTGAGTCCAATTTTTTTAAGAGCTAGATGAATCGTTGGGATACTAACATTACTCCAAAGCTTAGCCATTTCCGATAGAGTTTTTCCACCATGTTTTTTTGGCAAATTCAGTAAATTTATTCCAGTCGGTAATTTTATGATTATAACCTCCATTTCCAAGTTTTTTCGACTGAAAATCTCCTGTTTCTTTTTTTTCTTTGCTGCCACTCCCATAATGTAGTTCTTCCAATTTTAAATCTTTCTGCTACCGTTTCTCTGCTTTCCCCTTCGTCTAGTACCTCCATTGCTTTTTTTCTTAAATCATAACTATATGCTGCTGGCATACTTACCTTCACTACTATAAACTCTTATTTTAAACCGTTTGGACCATTATGAAAAGAGCTATACTTGCGCTGGGGAGTAGAAACATTTTTTTCTAGGCTGAAGGGAAGATTAAATTTAGAGAATTTCACAGGAAAAAGTATTGAAACTATCAAGCAGGATTTTTGGTCAACTATCTTCATCAGTAATCTAGAAAGTATCATGATAGAAGATGATGAAGAGACATTGAGCTCACAGAATAGTAAACTAAAAAAAAGCATCAATAAATCTGTCTCATTTAATGCGATTAAAAACTTATCCTTTGATATTTTTTCTACAGAGTCAGACATAGACTGCATTATGTATCGACTATCACAGTTATTTTTGATGAACACTTTAGTGGTGAGAAAAGGGAGAAGAGTTAATCGTCATAAGATATCTGATATTCGTTCACTCAACTACCAGAAAAGAGCTAGAAAACATGTGTTTTAAATTCAAGATATCTTTTCAGTATCATTGTATTAGTACATTCTTTGCAAAATAACCTGCAATTATTACTTTTTTAAATAACTTGCACTTTTCAGACTCCCTTTTCTTAAAAATTCACCCTAGTATTTACCATAATTATCAATCACTTCAAATTTTTTGTCCAATCTTAACTTCTCTTTCCCTTAACTTAATGGCAGTGAGATTGGTATGACTCTGCTGTCTAGTGCAAGCTCGCCCATAATTATATAAGACTGAACTTTTTCAACTGGTATCACATTCATTACAACAAGCAATCCAACAGCAATAGCTAAATCATAATGACTACCTTCTTTAAGCAAATCCGCAGGGGAAAGATTAACCGTAATCCTTTTTGGAGGTAACAGAAGATTGATTGAATTTAACGCTGCTCTGATGCGCTCTCTGGATTCTGCAACAGTTTTATCCGGCAGTCCAACAATATTAAAAGCTGGAATACCATTTGCCATGTGAATTTGTGCATTAACATTTACTGTGATGGTTCCCTGAAGTGCAACGGTATTTATATTTGCAATCATACTATATTATATAAAGTTATTAATATAATATATTGATAAAGTAACGAAGTAAACGGCAGCTGTTAAAAGTGGTTTAATTTAGCAAAAAAGTGTAGTAGTCTATCACTTTGCTGATTATATATGTTTATAAGAATAATCGCTTTTCTTTTGCTATATTCAAGCGCAGTTTTCTGTAGTGATTGTAACTTTAACTTACCATATCGTGGGCTCAGTTGTGATTTGGATCTATCATATAGAAATTTAAGTAATATAAAGAAATTATTGAATAACAAAGATAAGTTTGTTGCACTTACGTTTGATGATGGACCGTCTTATAATAGAGCAGGAGATATTATTAATATTCTGGAGAGCAATAAAACAAAAGCGACATTTTTTGCGCTTGGTGGACGTATAAATAAAAAAACATGTGAGATAGTAAAGAAAATCCATGAAGCAGGTCATGAGTTAGGCAATCACTCTTGGTCGCATAGGAAGTTGACATCACTTTCAAGTGAGGAACAATTGCAAGAGCTGGAAAAGACAAATATAGCAATTAAAAATGTAACAGAACAGAATGTAAAATGGTTTCGTCCACCATATGGATGTCACAATGATAATTTGATCGAAAATACTAATCGATTAAATATGTGTTCCATACTATGGACAGTTGATTCTCTGGACTGGCAAGGCGATAAATCAGAGATTCTGGTTGAAAGAGTTTTAAGCAATGTACATAATGGAGCGATTATATTGTTCCATGATCACGATAACAAATCAAATACAGTTGAAGCTTTACCTCAGATTATTAAAATACTAAAAAAATGGGGTTATGAGCTTGTTACCTTAAGTGATTGGGAAAAGAGAATTTGTGATGTGGTGAAAGCTAGAAATATGCCAATAAAAGGAGAAGGAGTGCATTCTAAAGGAATTCTATGTGGACAAAAAACAAGGTCTTCAACCGCAGGGCATTCATATTAGGTGGTATTCAGCTTGCTATTTCTGCTATTTTTAGTTATAGGTTGTATACTTTACAAGTACGAGATAGACAAAAATATGAAGTGCTATCCAATAATAATAGGATAAAAGTTGTTACTATTGTGCCTAAACGAGGTAGGATTTTGGATAGGAATAGCGTTGAACTCGCAGTAAACAAAATTTCGTATATTGTTTTATTTGATGGGCAAAAAACCTTTACTAGGGAAGTTGATTTGCAGATGTTATCAGAAATTAAACCTGATGCAACAAAATCATCAGATACAAAAATAACTGCTCTTTATAAACGTTATTACCCGTTTGGTTCGATATGTTCTCATATAATCGGATATACAAAAAGACAGCAAGACATAAATGAAGCAGGGGTTAGTGGAATTGAATATACATATGATCATGTATTAAAAGGCAAGACCGGAAAATCTGAGCAGGAAATAAATTCTAAGAAGCGTATCATGAGAGAGTTATCTAGCATACCGAAGCAAGACGGACAAGATATACAGCTGACAATTGATGTTGATTTACAGAAGAAAATTGCAGAGATATTTAAAGACCACCAAGGTTCCACAGTGGTAATTGATGTAAATAACGGAGAAATTTTAGCATTATATAATTCACCTTCTTACGATAATAATCTTTTCACTAGCAGATTGTCAAATGAAACTTGGAAAAATTTAAACAATCTTTCATTACCGCTTGTAAACCGTGCATTATCATATCAAATTCCACCTGGTTCAATATTTAAAATAATAGATGCGCTTGCGGGTTTAAAAGATGGAATAATAACACCAGAAGAAAAGTTCTCGTGTAGGGGCTATATGAAAATAGGTGAACGAAAATTTCGTTGCCTAAAAAGCAAAGTCCATGGATATGTATCTTTAAACGAGGCAATGGCCTTCTCATGCAACACTTACTTTTATAATATAGGAAAAAAAATAAATGTAGATTCTCTACTAGAAATGGCTAGCAAATTTGGTATAGGAAGTGGAGCATTAATTGGAATGTTTAAGGAAGAAGCTCCGGGATTGTTGCCTGATGTGGATTGGCGTGCACGCAAGCTATATTCAGAGTGGTATTTAGGTGATACCATTAACTTAGTTATAGGACAAGGGTATTTACTTACAACTCCATTACAGCTTGCGGTTCTTGCAGCGAGGGTTGCAACAGGAAAGGAGGTAATTCCCCACATTGAGATGAGTAAATCAGGGCAAGACTTTCTTGATATTGATGTGAATCATGAGCATCTTAGTGTGGTTCGAAAAGCTATGTTTGACGTGGTGAATTCTAACTATAGAAAAGGACTAGGCAGTATACAAATTGCTGGCAAAACCGGAACACCAGAGATAAACTCTAAAGGTGAAAGTCATAAATTGTTTATCGCTTATGGCCCCTACCATGATCCGCGCTATGCAATCTCAGTGTTTATAGAACATGGTAAAACTCCACGCCAAGATGTTGCAATTGCTAGTGAGATATTGCAATATATGCTTGAAAAATGAACTTATGAAATTGCCATATATGTTACTTGTAATTTATATATTCAAATCAGAGCTTTGAGGTTAAAAAAAAGAAACGAAAATTGCATAAACCTTTTCAATTTAGTGCTTTAATGTTTCTGATGAAGGGAAGGTATTATCCTTATTTTCTATGGAGGTAGACACACTAATTTCGTTATTATCATCAATTGAAGTAATAGGGTGCATCAAAGCAACTTTTATAACTTCATCAATATTCTCAGCAAAAATTACATTGATTTCTTCTTTTATATTTGCAGGAATCTCTTGCATATCTTTCTCATTTTCACCTGGTATAATCACAGTTTTGATTGATCCTCTTAGCGCAGCAAGCAATTTTTCTCTCAAACCCCCAATAGCCAACACTCTACCACGCAATGTTACTTCACCTGTCATAGCAACACTTTTGTTAACTGGTATATTTGTCATAAGAGAAACAATAGATGTACATACTGCACTGCCAGCAGAGGGACCATCTTTTGGCACAGCACCCTCAGGTACATGCAAATGTATATCATTATTTTGAAATTTTTCGGGTTTTATACCGAAAAATAAACAATTTGATCGCACATAACTATACGCAGCTTTTATAGACTCTTGCATAACCTCTCCAAGCTTTCCTGTGTATTTTATTTCCCCCTTGCCCGGAATTAGGACTGACTCTATCATTAAAATATCACCACCTGTTTCAGTATAGGCGAGACCAGTTACTACCCCTACCAAACTCTCATTTTCTGCAATGCCAAAGGTATACTTACGTACCCCTAGGTAATCTTGTAAATTACCAACCTCTACGGATATTTTCTTATTTTTATCAGTTAATATTGCTTTAACTGCTTTTCTCATGAGCTTTGCAAGTTCCCTTTCCATGCTTCGCACGCCGCTCTCACGTGTATATAAACGTATCAACTCGTATAATGCTTCATTAGTTATTTTCCACTCCTTCTGATGCAAACCATGCTCTTTTTTTAATTTTGGAATAAGGTGATGCGTAGCAATACTGATCTTCTCATCTTCGCTATATCCAGATAATTGTATAATTTCCATCCTATCACGCAAAGGATGTGGCAAATTTAAGCTGTTTGCCGTAGCTACAAACATTACACTTGAAAGATCAAATTCAACTTCCAAGTAATGATCCGTAAAGTGTTTATTGTGCTCAGTATCCAAAACCTCAAGTAATGCAGATGCAGGATCACCACGCGAATCAGAACCCATCTTATCTATTTCATCAAGCAGGAAAAGCGGGTTGCATGAATTAGCTTTTTTCATGTGTTGAATGATTTTACCAGGCATTGAGCCAATATAAGTTTTCCTGTGTCCTCGTATTTCAGACTCATCACGTATACCACCAAGAGATATGCGAACAAAATCTCTTCCTACTGCTTTTGCCATAGACTTAGCTAAAGAAGTTTTACCAACACCAGGTGGTCCAACTAAGCAAAGTATAGGACCCTTTATCTCTTTTACTCTCTTTAATACTGCTAAAAATTCTATTATTCTATCTTTTACTTTCTCTATGCCATAATGATTTTCATCTAAGATTTTTTTAGCCGCATTTAAGTTAATTTTTGCATCTTTGTACTTTCCCCATGGCAAATCAAGCAACCAATGCAAGTAACTAGATATAACTGTTGCTTCAGGAGAAATGGGATTCATTTTCTTATATCTCTTTAAGTCAGTTATGGCTTTCTCTTTTGCTTCCTCAGAAAGCTTTGTTTCATTTATCTTTTTTTCAAATTCATTGAGTATATTCCCTTCATCTCCATTTTCAAACTCACCTAATTCTTTCTGTATAGCTTTTAATTGCTCATTAAGGTAGTAAACTTTTTGAGTACTTTCAACCTGTGATTTAATTGTCTTATACAAGCGGTTTTGTGCACTCAAAATACTTATTTCTCTCTCAATAAGAGCAAAAACTTTTTTTAAACGCTCTTTTGGGTTATAAACTTCAAGTATGTTTTGCTTATCTGATACCTTTATATTTAAGTGCGAAGCTATCACATCTACAATTTGATTAACCTCTTTAACTTGATCAATGGGGTCAATAATAATCTCGGGTCGACTTTTCTTGCTTAGTTTACACCAATTGTCGAATGCATCTATAACAGAACGCCTTAAAGCTTCTAAATCAATATTATCTTCATTTTCTCCATACTCATAATGACCATCTAACGCTACTCTGGCCTGTAACAAAGTGTGAGAGCTAATATATTCTATAACTCTTCCCCTTCTTACCCCATGAATCATGACTTTTACTGCATTGTCAGGCAGTTTTATTAATGGTTGTATAATGTTTGCTAACACGCCTACTTCATAAAGATTCTCTGGCTCTGGATTATCAATAGAACCATCTTTTTGTGCTATGAGAAAAATCTCGTTTTGGTGACTACTGCTACTTATTGCATACTCTAGTGCATGAACAGATTTTTCTCTACCTACGAATAAAGGCAACATTATATTTGGAAAAATTACTACATCTCTTAGAGGTAATACTGGTAATACAGTAGAATTAAAGTTTACAGCACGTCCAATACTCATAATATATGCCTCAAATTAATCATTAACCGTTATAACACTACCCTTATTATTATGATTAATCGTCGCTTTACCTAATTCTACCATTTTCTTAGTAACCGTTATAGCGCTACCTTCAAAACCTCCATTGCCGGATATATACATAACATCAAGCAAAAGTGACTCTAAGATAGCACGTAACATCCTTGCACCTGTTTTATAGCTTATAGCTTTTTTAGCAATAGCTGATATTGCTTCATCTGAAAACTCAAGGTTTACTTTACTAAATGCAAGCAATGCTTTATATTGTTTTACTAGCGCATTTCTTGGCTCTGTCAACACATGTATTAAATCCTCGTGATCCAGCTCATCTAGAACAGCAGTTATTGGAACCCGTCCTACAAATTCGGGTATCAAACCGAATTTGATTAAGTCCTCAGGTTGAACATCGCGTAAAGCATTTTTTTTCTTTTGTGCTTTAGACTGACTTATATCCGCTCCAAAGCCAACTGATGTTCCCTTTTTTCTTGCCTCAATAATTTTATTTAGGCCTTCAAAAGCTCCTCCACAAATAAATAGTATGTTACTAGTGTCTACTTGTATAAACTCTTGTTGCGGGTGTTTTCGCCCTCCTTGTGGAGGAACATAAGCAACCGCACCTTCCATGATTTTTAGTAGAGCTTGTTGGACCCCTTCACCTGAAACATCACGGGTTATTGAAGCGCTTTCAGACTTTCTTGTGATCTTGTCTATTTCATCGATAAACACTATACCATGCTGTGCCTTTGCAACATCATAATTTGCAGCTTGTAATAGACGTGACAACACGCTTTCTACATCATCACCTACATAACCTGCCTCAGTCAAAGTTGTCGCATCGGCCATAGCAAATGGCACATCCGAAACTTTAGCAAGTGTTTTTGCTAGCAAAGTCTTACCAGAACCAGTAGGGCCAATAAGCATTATATTTGACTTCTCAATGTCAATATCACTTATAGAATGAAGTTGCACCATGGATTGACAATGGTTATACATAGCCACAGATAAAACGCGTTGCGCATGTTCCTGACCTACAACATGCTTACTAAGAAAAATTTTTATATCTTCAGGTTTCTTTAGTAATAGCTTCATATCAGATATATGATCTGAATTAAAAGCTCTCTCTTTCTTTTGACTTATTGCTTTATGGGATAACTCTATGCATTCATTACAAATGAACACCTTTAAACCATCTGAAGAGTTAGTAATCAATTTATCTACTTCGTTTTGTGCCTTGTTACAAAAAGAACAGTAGTGTAAATCATTATTTTTATCCATTAAACTACCTTTTGTTTAACTTTAATGTTTTCAATCTTAATATCTTTACGCTCAGCTATTACTTTATCAATCAAGCCAATTTCCATTGCTTCTATAGGATCCAAAAATTTATCTCTTTCCATCATTCCTTCAATCTTCTTGAGTGAATGCCCAGTATGTTTTTCATAAATTTGATTTAGCTTTTTCTTAATTCGCAAAATTTCCTTAGCATGTATTTCTATATCAGTTGCTTGACCTTGATAACCACCAGATGGTTGATGTATCATAATTCTTGAATGAGGTAGAGAGTGGCGCTTACCTTTCGCACCAGCTGCAAGCAACAAAGAACCCATAGATGCAGCTTGACCTATACATAAAGTTGAAACGTCTGGCCTTATGTACTGCATTGTATCATAGATTGATAAACCAGCAGTTACAACACCGCCTGGCGAATTAATATACATATGAATGTCTTTATCAGGATTTTCCGATTCTAAAAATAAAAGCTGTGCTACTATTACGCTGGCCATGTTGTCTTCAATAGGGCCAGTTACGAAAATTATTCTTTCTTTTACTAGCCTTGAATATATGTCATAAGCCCGCTCACCGCGACTAGTTTGTTCAACTACAATTGGTATAAGAGTCATACCTTTTCCTATCAAATATTATCAAATAATTCCTTTAATTCTTTCACAGAAACAATCTGTTCTTCTTTACTAGCTTTTTCTATCATATAATCTGTCACTTTATACTCAAGCGCTTGCCCTCTAACTAATTCCTGAAATTGTCCGTCTGATTTAAAATGTTTAAATACTCTGTCAAATGATACATCTTTACTGACATATTGATTTACAATAACATTCATAATATCACTTTGAGTTAATGATATTTCATGTTCTTTACTGAACTCCATAAATAGCATTGCAAGCTTTACACGTCTTTCAGATTCTTTACAAGAATCATCCTTAGCATTCAACTCTCTTTCCACTCTCTGCTGTTCCTGTTTTACTACTTCTATAGGCAAATCAAAACTATAACTAGCATCCAAACAATCAAATAGCTCTTTCTTAATTAAGAGATCTCCCATTTCTTTACACTGATTATCAATTACTTCTTTTACATGATTTATTAGCGAAGAATGATCTTCAAAACCAATTCTCCTAGCTATTTCATTATCACTTTGCAAATCTTCGGCAATCTGAATATCATTAACTCGAACAGAAAAAGCAGCCTCCTGCCCCGCAAGGGAAATTACCTGGTAATCTTCAGGAAATCTCAACTTAAAGCTTTTTGTTTCCCCTTTTTTCATGCCAATTAATTGATCTTCAAAACCATTTATAAATGTTCCAGATCCTAAATTAACAGTAAAATTTTTGCCACTTCCACCTTGAAAGAGCTTATTTCTAATTCGCCCTTCAAAGTCAATTATCAGTTTATCCTCGTTTTTTGCTTGATAAGAAGCATCATCAACAGAGACAAAGTTAGGAAATTTTGTTTTTATAGAATCAATAAATTCTTTTATGTCTCCCTCTTTGATTTTTGCCTTAACTTTCTTCAAATTTATTTTATCAAGATCTATTACTGGCACTTTTGGCATCGATTCAAAAGATAATTTGTACAGAAAGTCGCCTTTTTCATCCTTTTTATCCAGGTTTGGTAATGACATAATATCAACCTTAGGATGGATGTGAGACTTAACTTCGATTTTTTTCATTAAATCACTTGAGCAATAGTCAATCGTATCTTTTATCACATATTCCAAAGCTTCGTTTTTATAATTTGTAACAACAAGATCGTAAGGCATCTTTCCGGATCTAAATCCAGGCAATTTTGCATCCTTCGCTATTTCTTGTAATCTAGAGTTTATCTTTTGTTCTATATAATCACTACTAACTATTATTTCATACTCATACTTTAGTTTATCTACACTAAGTTCCTTATAGGTATATATATTACTTAATGTATCTGCTTTGACTGCATTTTGAGTTATATTACTAGACATTACAACCTGTTATCAATATTTTATTTATGTTTTAATAAAGCCATTTTAACAGAATTTAAGTTAAATACAATCCTTAAGAACAGGTTCTTATACAAACAAAAGTGTACTTAGTGATTATAAATTTTCTCTTAAAACCTGAGTTATATGACTTTAAGTGCGGATAGAGGGACTTGAACCCCCACGAGCAAGCTCACCAGGACCTAAACCTGGCACGTCTACCAATTTCGCCATATCCGCAAGAACCCTTCATTAACTTATAGATAACCACTTCTGTCATCTTATGCAATTTAAAGATTAGATTTTAGTACCACAGACTGAACTTATAATACTGGTTAACTCCACTATGAATCTAAGCCTGAATTGCTTTAACTAACATTATTGAGATAAGTACTGTCTTAGAAATATTCAAGGCTTATTCAATTTATAGTATTTACACAATAAAAAAAGCTTATTAATATTCCTTAATTTAAGCTCTAAACTCTGGAAATTAATAATGAGATTAATAGCAAGCTTCTTACTCGCAATTTTTCTGATTACACAGAGTGGCTGTACGACTCTTGTGAGTGGTATAGTGGTAACAGCAACTGCAGCGGCTACAGCAATAACAATGCAAGATAAATCCTTGGGAAACATTATTGATGATACAACTATAGTAATAAGAATCAATAAGGGACTCTTAAAACACGGACTGTTCTCATCTATAAAAGTTAAAGTGAGTGAAGGAAGAGTATTACTCATTGGAAATGTTGATAATCATGAAAAGCAACTCACAGCAGAGAAAATAGCTTGGCAGCAAAAAGAGATTAAAGAAGTGATAAATGAAATAAGAGTCACACCAATTAAAATGGCTTCTATGCTAGATGTTACTGTAGATGGTATGATAACAGCAGAGATAAGCACGAGGCTTCTGGGAAAAAGAAATATTAAATCAATTAATTATAGCGTTAATACAGTTGATAGAGTCGTTTATTTGATGGGTATAGCTCAAAATAAGGCGGAATTAAAAGCTGTAATAGCAATTGCAAGAAAAGTAAAAGGAGTAAAGCAAGTTGTAAGCTATGTGAGATATAGACATAGCAAATTGCGTCATTGATGAAAATTTACTTGAGTGTTAGTACCATGTAGCTAAGCCATAAAACTCCTTTACAAATTTCGTCAGTTCATTCTTATGGTATGTATAACAATGTTACAAAAAATAATATCATAGAATTCAATAGAATAATTCCTAGAAAATCTCTACATACTAAAAAAAGTAAAATGCTATTTAACACTCCCAAGCTTAAGAATAAATAGCAAACATCTATATCTTGTGCGATATGGCGTTTTATTCCTGAGATTTTTTTACCAGCGTCATAGCCTTGTTCTTCATCAGTGTCTGCATTCTTTACACTCTGAGTGTCAATTATGCAAAAGCTGATTTTTTCTTTCCAAACATTGTTTTGTCGGACCACACTAACTATTTTTTTAACATGCACTCCAAAATACTTTTTTTTATTTCCTTTTACTTTTTCACTCCATTTTTGAAATAATCATAACAATTGCGCCATTTTGGAAACTCTTTTGGTAGCATCCTCCACTGATAACCACTTTTAAGGGCGTACAACACTCCGCAAATATATCATACAAATCAAGTTTTCTTGGTTTTGTTTTTTCCACAAGACTCCAGATCTGGTGAAATAATCTCAAACTTCTCTCGACTTATGTCACTTGGGTATACCATACGCGTCAAGTTAAGGAACTGTGGTAATAAACTTAGTGTAAGGAAGAGAAAGAAAAGATATAAGTTCTCTTAAATCTAACAAAGAAAACGGAGAACTTATACAATGAAAAGAATAGTTTGCATCTCAAAAAAGCTCAAAGAATTTTTTAATGAAAAAGCAGATAAAATCTCAGCTACAACAGGGTTCATAAAAAGAAAGAGGAAGCTAAAAGGCTCGTAGTTCATAAAAGCCATCGTTTTGGGTAATATAGGGGTTGATAATTGTAGTATAGAGACAGTGTGTCAATTATTGAATGAAGACTCGATAAATATAACAAAACAAGGTCTGGACTTTAGATTTACCAAGGAAGCAGTGGAATTTATGAAAAGAATGTATAATGAATCTTTAACGTTACTTAAAAATACCTTACAAGTTGATTGCAGAATCTTGAAGCACTTTGGAGGTGTTAAATTATTAGACAGCAGCTACATTAGCTTACCTAACAGTATGGAAGACATGTATAAAGGTTATGGTACCAGCTACAGTGGTTATGAAAGCAATACTAAGTCTGGAATAAAGTTACAATTAGTTTTTGACTACCTAAACCAGACATTAGACCAGCTTAATATAACTGAAGGAATAAGGTCAGATCAGGGTTATAGAAGCCATTTAAGCAATATATCGAACAACGATTTACTAATATCTGATTTGGGTTATTTTGTGCCAAGTTCTTTTAAACACATCAATGAAATAGGAGCTTATTTCATAAGTCGTTATAAATCCGATACTAACATATATGATATAGAGACAGGTCAAAAATAGATTTACTAGAACATTTGGGAGATCGATCTTTTCTAGAACAGGAGGTATTGTTAGGAAAAGAGACAAGGGTTAAAGTAAGAATTATATTTAAAAACTAACTGAAGAACAAGCTGTGGCTAGAAGAAGAAAGGCTAATAGGTTAGCAAGATCACATGGATACACATCTTCTCAAAGGAACCAAAAGTTACTAAATTGGTCAATATTTATAACTAATGTTCCAAAAGTAAGATTAATGCTGAGCAAATACTAGTAGTTTACCGAATAAGATGGCAAATTGAATTATTGTTCAAATTATATAAGAGTAATATAAGGATTGATAAGCTGAGAGGAAAGCCATACAGAGTATTATGTGAGCTATATGCCAAATTGTGTGCAATTCTTATATTTCATGGAATAGTGGGTTGCACAGAACTGAAAAAAAATACGGAGCTTAGCTTAACAAAGGCATTTATTGAGCTAAAAAGACGGGTTAGAGAGTTATTTTTAGCACTAAATAATAAAATTAAAGGCTTAAATATTTTTCTCAAAAAGCTTACCATAACTTGGTCGCAGTTTTCATTAAAAGACAAGTGCAGAAAAACTAGGGTATCCACCTTAACTTCTCTAAATTTGCTCACAATCTCTTAACTTGACGCGTATGGTTTATTAACACTCCTCATATATCCTAATTTATACACTCTATTTCTTACTTTATGCCTTTCTTGAGATTATGAACGGGTTCTTAGAAAGCTAGCGTTCTACTAGTCATGTTCTTTATCTTGCTTTACAACAATGCATCTTTTCATTCCAGCCAAGTCGTATACGTATTCCTGAAAAACCAGTCCATATAAGGGTATTATTTTGTCAATATTGCTTTGATCTTCGCCTATTTCCAATATCGCAAACCCATCTTTTTTAAGGCACTTTTTCAATATTGGAAAAATACTCAGGTAACAGCTCAATCCATCGATACCACCATCAAGAGCAATTCTTGGCTCTTTTTGCACTTCAGCTTGCAGATCTTTTAACTTACTTCTTTTAATATATGGAGGATTGCTTATTATGAGATCAAATAAATCTCTGCATTCTGTCCACGAATTTGGAAATATTTTAGCTCTGTTGAGAAGATTATGTTTCTTTGTGTTCTGGCAGGTAATTTTGTATGCTTCCAGGCTTTTTTCAAAACCAACTCCAATAGCATATTCATACTCACTAAGTACGGAGATCAACAAACAGCCTGTGCCTGTGCCAAAATCTGCAATTTTTATTTTTTGCTTCTTATTTTGGTAATATTTTAACACTGTTGAAATTACTGTCTCACTATCTGGTCTTGGATCTAGAACATGTTGGTTAACTATAAAATTTTTACTCCAGAATTCACGATTACCTATTATTTGCGATATTGGATATCTTTCTGCTCTTTTTTTTGTTAATTTCCAGAATAGAAGTTCTTTGTTTCTTGGTACCTGATTGATGTGATTCATGATTGTGAATGATCTTTCTACTCCAAGTACGTACTGCATGATGATTTCACAATCCAAATGTGGTGATTCAATTCTATGTGATGATAGTAGCTTTGACCCTTCTTTAATTAAAGCGCTGATTGTTTTCATTATTCTAAAAACGTGTTCCTTGTATTCAAGAACAGCAAAATTGAGTATAGAATTTTGAACTTAGGGTAGCTGCATTAAATCTAAGTGTCAAGAGTAGGATTGTAAAAATCATCCGGCTTTACTGGTAATTCGGTTAGTTCGGTTGGTATTTTTGCATTAATGTTAGAAGCTCTTGGCTCTATTATAAGCATTATTTTCTGCATATTCTCTGATAGCCATCACAGTATATTACTTGTTCCATATCTATATTAATTCGACCACAGCAAGTGATAATTTCTTAATATTAAAACCAATATGCGCTTTAGCATATAATTATCAGTAGCTTTCAAAGCAATTAGGCTGAGATTATTAGAGTAGTAATGTTTATTTTTATATTGACTATTGAGGTTTATTATTTTATAACTAATACTTAGTTATTTTTAGAGTTTTAAGTTTACAGTATATGCCTACGATAAATCAATTAATATGTAAAGGTAGATCGGGGTTAACTCGCAAGAAGAAGGTGCCAGCTTTGGGAAAATGCAATCCTCAAAGAAGGGGTGTTTGCACTAAGGTATATACTACAACTCCTAGAAAGCCTAATTCAGCACTACGTAAGGTAGCTAGAGTAAAGATTAGTGGATACGGTGAAGTGACGGCTTATATACCTGGAGAAGGTCATAATTTACAAGAGCATTCCGTTGTTTTAATACGTGGTGGGCGAGTTAAGGATTTGCCGGGTGTACGTTATCACATAATAAGAGGTGCTCTTGATCTACGTGGCGTGCAAAATCGAAAGAAAGCTCGTTCAAAATATGGTGTAAAGAAATCTGGTTAAAATTTATGGCACGTCGTAATAAAGCAAAAAAAAGAACAAGCCCTGACTCTCGTTATGGTAGTGTCTTGCTTATGCGTTTTATTAATATAATTATGAAATGTGGTAAAAAATCTATTGCAGAAAAGATTGCTTATAGTGCTTTGTCCTTAGCTGAAAAGAAAATAGGCAAAGATGCCTTATCAATTTTTGAAACAGCAGTAGAAAATGTTACCCCTTCTATAGAAGTACGCTCTCGGCGTATTGGTGGTGCAACTTATCAAGTCCCCGTTGAAATTCGTCAAGATAGAGCAATTTCTTTGGCATTAAGGTGGATTGCTAGAGCAACTTCTTCTGCTCGAAAAAAGAGCGGTGGAACTACTGTTTATTGTTTGCAGTCTGAAATATTAGATGCTTATAATAAATGTGGTGGTGCATTTAAGATGTGTGAAGAAAAGTATAAAATGGCTGAAGCTAATAAGGCATTTTCTCATCTTCGTTTTTAATATTAGCTGATTGATTGTGGTATGGAAGTTTTAATATCTAGGTATAGAAATATAGGAATAATGGCTCATATAGATGCTGGCAAGACCACCACAACAGAGCGTATTTTATTTTATACTGGTAAACAAAATAGGATTGGTGAAGTGCACGATGGTGCAGCTTCTATGGATTGGATGGAGCAAGAGAAGGAGCGTGGCATTACAATTACCTCTGCTGCAACAACATGTTTTTGGAATGATCATAGGATTAATATAATAGATACTCCTGGTCATGTTGATTTCACTATTGAAGTTGAGAGATCTTTGAGGGTTTTGGATGGTGCAGTTGCTGTATTTGATGGAGTTGCTGGAGTTGAGCCTCAGTCTGAGACAGTTTGGCGTCAAGCTGATAAATATACCGTTCCTCGTATCTGCTTTGTTAATAAAATGGATAGAATCGGGGCAAATTTTTATCGATGTGTCGATATGATAAAAACGAAGCTTGGCGCATCACCTTTAGTTATTCAGTTGCCAATAGGAAGTGAGAAAGATTTTAAAGGCATAATCGATCTTATTTCTATGAAAGCTATTATATGGCAAGAAGAAACATTAGGTGCTAAATTTTCTCATGAAGATATTCCTTCTGATTTGCTTGATAAGGCTCAAGAGTATCGGAATCTTTTATTAGATGCTGCAGCTGAAATGGATGATGAGGCGATAAATACTTACTTTGAATCTAACGATCTGCCAGTTGATTTATTGAAAAAGTGTGTGAGAAGTGGGACCATTAAAGGAAAATTTGTCCCTGTATTATGTGGGTCAGCTTTTAAAAACAAAGGCGTGCAATCACTTTTAGATGGTGTGGTTGATTTTTTACCCTCTCCTATTGATGTTGATGTAATTATTGGAACTGATCCTAAAGATTCAGAAAAGAAAATTGAGATCAAACCTTCAGAAAAAGAGAAATTCGTTGCTCTTGCGTTTAAAGTGATGACGGATAAATTTGTAGGTAGCTTGACGTTTATTCGTATTTATTCCGGTAAGTTAAAATCTAAATCTGCTGTGTTAAATGCTGGAAAGAATGAGACTGAAGGAATTGGTAGAATGTTGCTTATGCATGCAAATAACAGAGAAGATATAAACGAAGCTAAAGTTGGTGATATAGTTGCCTTAGTTGGATTAAAGAAAACAATTACTGGTGATACTTTATGTTCATCTGATTTTCCTATACTATTAGAGCGTATGGAATTTCCTGATCCTGTTATTGAAACTGCTATAGAACCGAAAACCACCTCAGATCAGGAAAAATTAGGTATTGCTTTGAATAGATTGGTTGCAGAAGATCCTTCTTTAAGGATATCAGTAAATGCGGAGAGTGGGCAGACTATATTGAAAGGTATGGGTGAGCTGCATCTTGAGATTATTATTGATAGAATGAAGCGCGAGTTTAATGTTGAAGCTAACGTTGGTGCGCCTCAAGTTGCATATCGTGAAACTATCACTAAATCTGTTGAAATTGATTACACTCATAAAAAACAATCAGGTGGTGCTGGTCAGTTTGCTAAAGTTAAAATAAAATTCGAACCTCTTGAGCCTGGTTGTGGCTTTCAGTTTGAAAGTAAAATTGTAGGCGGTGCTATTCCAAAAGAGTATATACCTGGAGTGCAAAATGGCTTAGAGTTCATAAAAGAAGGTGGTATAATTTCCGGCTTTCCATTGATTGATTTTAAGGCTACTCTTCTTGATGGTGCTTTTCATGATGTTGATTCTAGTCCTTTGGCTTTTGAACTTGCTGCTAAAGGTGCTTTTAAGGAAATGGCAAATAAAGCTGGTCCAAAAATGCTAGAACCTATAATGAAAGTGGAAATCATTACTCCTGAAGAATATATGGGTGATGTTATGGGTGATATAAATAGTAGAAGAGGCAGTGTTGTTGATATGCTGGATTTAGGTAATAATAGCAAAATAATTACTGCTTCGGTTCCTCTTGCAAATATGTTTGGTTATATAAATGTTTTGCGTTCTATATCTCAGGGAAGAGCTCAGTATAGTATGCATTTTTCTTGTTATGAACAAGTGCCACAATATGTGGTTGATGAGTTAAAGTTAAAATATAATTAAAGGTTAGTAATTATGACAGCGATAGTAGAAGCATTTGGAAAGCCCCATGTAAACGTGGGAACGATAGGACATGTGGATCATGGGAAGACAACGTTAACAGCGGCGATAACAAAGCATTATGGTAATTTTGTAGCATATGATCAAATAGATAAAGCGCCAGAAGAAAGAAAGAGAGGTATAACAATAGCAACAGCGCATGTTGAATATCAAACAGAAAAGAGACACTATGCACACGTTGATTGCCCTGGACATGCTGATTATGTAAAGAATATGATAGTAGGTGCAGCGCAGATGGATGCAGCGATATTGGTAGTGTCAGGGGTTGATGGGCCGATGCCACAAACGAGAGAGCATATATTGCTGGCAAAACAGGTGGGTGTTGGATATATCGTGGTATATATAAATAAAGCTGATGTTGCTGATGCTGATATGATAGATTTGGTAGAAATGGAAGTGAGAGAGTTGCTGAGTAAGTATGGATTTCCAGGTGATGAAGTGCCTATGATAGTTGGGTCTGCGTTAAAAGCATTAGAGGATGATGGTAGTGAGTATGGAAAGAAATCAATAGATAAATTGATGGAGAAGTTAGATGAGTATGTGGCAGTACCTCCAAGGCCTATAGATTTGCCGTTTTTATTGCCAATAGAAGATGTATTTTCAATATCGGGCCGAGGAACGGTAGTAACAGGAAGAATAGAGAAGGGGGAGATAAAGACAGGGGATGAGATAGAGATAATAGGTCTGAAAGCGACGCAAAAGACGATATGTACTGGTGTTGAGATGTTTAAGAAGTTGCTAGATAAGGGAAGTGCAGGACTCAATGTAGGAATACTACTAAGAGGAACAAAGAGAGAAGAAGTGGAGAGAGGGCAAGTATTGGCAAAACCAGGGACAATAACTCCGCATAAGAAATTTAATGCGGAGGCGTATATATTGAAGAAAGAAGAAGGAGGAAGGCATACACCATTTTTTGGAAATTATCAGCCACAGTTTTATTTAAGGACAACGGATGTAACTGGGAGCATAAAATTGCTAGATGGAAAGGAGATGGTAATGCCAGGGGACAATGTAAGTATAGAAGTGGAGTTGCAAGTACCAATAGCAATGGATAAAGGATTACGTTTTGCGATAAGAGAAGGTGGTAGAACTGTTGGTTCTGGCGTTGTTTCGGAAATTTTAGAGTAAACTTTGAATTATAGGAGTGTAGCTCAATTGGTAGAGCGCTGGTCTCCAAAACCAGAGGTTGTAGGTTCAATTCCTATCGCTCCTGCATTAATATTATGGTAGAAATGTTAAAAAACCTGTATGTTTTTTTTTGCGACATAAAGCAAGAAATAAGGAGAATTGCTTGGATAAAAAAACAGCAGCTATTGTCATCTTTGTTTATTGTAATAACTGTTATATTATGCTTTTCGATTTTCTTTTGCTTCGTAGATTTTATGTCTCTTTACGTAATTAAGACTTTATTTGGAATTATTTATGGAATATAAGTATAAATGGTATATCATTAAAGTCGATTACGGGTATGAGAAGGATATATGCGAGTTGGCAACCAATACTGTTTACTTTAAGGAGGTGTTTATTCCTTATCAGACAGTATGTGATGTAAAATCTGATATAAAAGAGTTATGTGAAATATATATATGTATGCATCTATGTGATGAAAGTAAAAATATTTTGAATCAAATGACTGGGTTTTGTGGTGATGAGTCTGGTCATTTTGAGATGATTTCAGATGATGAGGTAATTTTAAAACGTAAGGAATTTAATAGATATAAGTGGTACATTTTAAGAGTTGCCTCTAATTATGAAGAGAAAGTGCGCCAATATATATTAGAAAATTCTATGAGATTGAATATTAATAATTATTTTAATAGGGTTTTTATTCCTTGTGAAGAATTAAGTGAGATGGATTTAAAATCTAAAAAAAATGCTAAACGAAGGAAGTCCTTTCCTGGTTATGTCTTTTTATATATGAATTTATGCGATGAGGTATTAAATTTTATTAATAATATACCAAAATCTCTTAAGGTTTATGGATTTTTGAAAAATGGTAATGTTCCAAAGGTGATTGAGGATAATGAGATTCGCTCAATGTGTAGTGCGCTTTACAATGCTCAAGAAACGAAAAAGTTGAGTTATGGTTATGAGAAAGGTGAAAAAGTAAAAATTAATGATGGTCTTTTTCAAAATTTTACTGGTAAGGTAGACATGGTAAATGATGAGAAAAAAATTATTAATGTTGAAGTATCAATCTTAGGTAAGCCAACAATAATAGAGCTTGATTTGGCTCAAGTAGAGAAAATAGAGGATTAATTATGAGTAATGTAGTTGCTAAGATTAACTTGCTTATGGAAGCTGGAAAAGCAGTTCCAGGACCGAAAATTGCTTCAGTACTTGGCCCGCGTGGTATACCTGTTCCTAAATTTTGTGAAGCTTTTAATAAAGCTACTAGCGCTGCTAACGCTAGTTATAAAGTAGGTGATTTAGTAACAGTGAGAATTTCCATAAAGGATGATCGCTCTCATGATTTTACTGTCAGCGGTCCGCCTGTGGCTTATTTGCTTAAGCAGGAAGCTAAATTAAGTAAAGGTTCTGGTAATTCTGGTAAAGAATTAGTGGCTAAATTATCTATGTCTGCTATCATTAAAGTGGCAAAGTGTAAGATGGTTGATATGAAAGTGGATAATGAAGATTCAGCAGTGAAGATGGTTATAGGCACTGCAAAATCTATGGGTATAGAAGTTGTGGAAGGTTAGGTAAATGAGTACATATAATGATAATTTTAAGCAGTGTTTGGAGAAGATTGTTGAGTCTGCTTCAGCAAAATTTAATGAATCAGTTGATATCGCAGTCAATTTAGGTGTAGATTCACGTAAATCTGAAGAGCAGGTGCGTGGTACAGTAGTTTTGCCCAAAGGTATCGGAAAGAATATTAAAGTAGCTGTTTTTGCTCAAGATAAACATTTATTAGAAGCTGAAAAAGCTGGTGCTGATATTACAGGAGGAGAAGATTTAGTTGAAGAGATAAAAAAAGGTAGAAAGTTGAATGTTGATTGGTGCATCACTACTCCTGATTTCATGGCAAAAATCACTCCTATTGCAAAAGTATTGGGTGCTAAAGGGATGATGCCTAACCCTAAATTTGGTACTGTGACTTCTAACATTGCGGAAGCTACTAAAACCATTAAGTCTGGTCAAATAAAATTGAGGACGGATAAAAATGGGGTTATTCATGGTAAATTAGGAAGTATTAAATTTGATATTGATGATTTGTTGGAAAATTTAAAAGCCTTTCTTAAAGTAATTAGAGATAATAAACCTGCTTCTGTGAAAGGAGTTTACTTTAAAAGCATTTTTTTAAATTCAACTATGGGTAAAGCTCATAAAATAAACAAAGTAGAAGATATAATTTAAGGGAGCGAAATTGTGAAGCGTAAAGATAAGGATGAATTTATACAAAACATAATCAATGTGTTTGTAAATAATGATTTCTTAATATTGGTAAATTTCAAGTCTATGAGTGTTAGCAATTCATTAATTCTTAGGAATAGTCTAAAATCTGTAATGGGTGGGATGTTAGTAGTTAAAAATACTCTAGCTTGCTTGGCTTTGGAAAGGACTAGTAAATTTTCTTATTTATCAGGTAAATTTTCTGGTTCTGTTGCTATTATATACTCTAGCGCTATAGTAGAAGCTGCAAAGTTAATAGTTGATTTTATTAATGCTAACAAAGAAAAAATGTCTGTGATTTGTGCGGCTCATATAAATGAATTATTAACAGTGGAAGATGTTAATAAATTGGCTAAGCTTCCCTCTCTCGATGAATTACGTGTTAAAATTATGCGTTTAATATCTTATGATATTCCTGCTCGGTTAGCATTGTCTATTAATTCATCTTCTATGAGGCTTATGAGAGTTTTGGATTACTATAGTTCTAAAAAATAAATTTGTTGTTAAATAAGGTGGTAAGTATGAATAATGTAACAAGTGATTTGGTTGATAAAATATTATCTTTAAATCTATTAGAGGCTTCTGAACTTGTAAAAGTTCTAGAAGAAAAAATAGGGTTGCCTAGTGGTTCTTTTCTTGGTGGAGCTGTTGGTGCTGGGGTGCCTATTAGTGATAATGCTAATGCTCCTGTTGCTCAAGAAAAAGCTGAATATAAAGTTGTAATCAAAGAGATTGATGCAAGCAAAAAAATAGGAGTGATTAAAGCTATTAGAGAAGTTAATTCTACATTGAATTTAAAAGAAGCGAAAGAATTAGTTGAGTCTTTACCCAAAGATTTGACTGCTAATGTTTCTAAAGACGAAGCAGAAAAAATAAAGCAAAAACTTATTGAAGCAGGAGCAACTAAAGTTGAGCTTGAATAAAATGTTAGTATATTAATTTTATGTTGATATAGCTCTTTTAATTAGTGAAGGTATTTTAATGGTTGATTCTTCTTATATGTGTGCTTCTAGTGCTTTTCTTCCTAGAGTTTCTTATTCCAGGTCGATTGATTTAAAAGATTCTTTGTTGGATTTGGTTAAAGTCCAAAAGGGGTCATATAATTCCTTTACTCCTAATAATGAGAGTAATGAAAGACTTGAAGCTATCTTTCATACAGTTTTTCCAATATCTGATCCTTTCCATAGGGCTACTATCGAATTTTTGAATTGTAGGGTAGATGATCTTAAGTATAGTGAATCTGAATGTATAAAACGTGGTATAACTTTTTCTGCTCAGGTTATTGCTTCTATACGTCTTGTTATTATGCAGGATGGTGTTTCTCTTGAAAAATATCAAGAGATTAAAGAAGATGATGATCATTCTAAGCTTGCAACTGTTATAAAATCTGCTGAAGAGCAGGAGGTTCGCTTTTGTGAACTGCCTATGATGACTGATAAAGGTACTTTCATCATCAATGGCGTAGAGAAAGTTATCGTTTCACAAATGCATAGATCTCCTGGAGTGTTTTTTGATAGTGATAAGGGAAAAACTTACAATTCTGGCAAATTAATCTATTCTGCTAGAGTTATTCCTTATAGAGGTTCTTGGCTTGATATTGAGTTTGATGTTAAAGATCATTTGTATTTTCGTATTGATAGAAAGAGAAAGTTGCCAATATCAGTTTTATTAAAGGCTTTGGGCTTATCAAATAATGACGTACTTAATAAATTTTATGAAAAAATAGAGTATATAAAACATAAAAGTGGCTGGAGAGTACCTTTTTCCCATGATAAATTCAAGGGAGTGAGGCTTCCTTTTGATTTGAAGAATGTTGAAGGCAATGTGTTACTTAAAGCTAATGTTCGTATTACTTCAAAATTAGCTAAAAATCTATATGATAACGGATTGAAGGAGTATCTAATTCCTTATGATTCTATATGTGGTTTATTTCTTGCAGAAGATTTAATAGATAGTGCTAGTTCTACAAAAGTCTTATCTGCTGGTGAATCTATAAGATTAGAGGATATAAAAAAGCTTGAATTATTATCTATAGATAAAATATCAGTGTTGAACATAGATAATGTTTCTGTTGGACCTTACATATTAAACACACTTTTCTTAGATGAAAACATGTCTTATGAGAACGCTCTATATGAAATATATAAGGTTTTGCGTCCTGGTGAAGTTCCTGTTTTAAAGATAGTAGAGGAGTTTTTTCGTAATCTTTTCTTCAGTTCGGAATATTATGATTTGTCTAACATTGGTAGATTAAAACTTAACTCTTGCCTTGGGTTAAATTATGAGGAAAATTTAACTACTTTAACACATGAAGACATTATTGAAATTATAAGAAAAATAGTATTGTTACGTGATGGTCAAGGATCTGTAGATGATATTGATCATTTAGCAAATAGAAGAGTCCGTTCAGTTGGAGAGTTTATAGAAAATCAATTTAGAACTGGATTATTAAAATTGGGACGGGCAGTAGTTGATTCTATGTCTACTTCTAGTTTAGATAAAGTCTCTCCATCTGATTTTATAAATCCAAAAGTGTTAACCAATGTCTTAAGAGATTTTTTCAACTCTTCCCAATTATCTCAATTTATGGATCAGACTAATCCATTATCTGAAATAACACATAAAAGAAGGTTGTCAGCGTTAGGTCCTGGTGGTTTAACAAGAGAGAGGGCGGGATTTGAAGTGCGTGATGTTCATCCAACTCATTACGGAAGAATTTGCCCTATTGAAACTCCTGAGGGGCAGAATATAGGCTTAATTAACAGCTTAGCTATATACTCTCGTATTAATAAATATGGGTTCATTGAAAGTCCTTATAGGAAAGTAGTTAATAAGGTTGTTACTGATCAAATTGAGTATCTGTCTGCTATAGATGAAGTTTTATATTATATAGCCGATACCAGCGCAAAGCTTGATGAGAACAACTGCTTTGTTGATGATATGTTATACTGTAGGTATGCTGGTACCTTTGTAATGGTAAATAGTAATCAAGTAAGTTACATTGATTTATCTCCTAAGCAGGTAATATCGGTTGCTGCTTCTTTAATTCCATTTTTAGAAAATGATGATGCTAATAGAGCGTTAATGGGTTCAAATATGCAGCGTCAAGCTGTACCTTTATTGAAGCCTACTGCTCCTTTGGTTGCTACTGGCATGGAATCTTTCGTAGCTTCTGGCTCTGGTGCTGTGGTTTTAGCAAAACGTGGTGGCATAGTTGACAGCTCAGATAGTAACTCTATAGTTATACGTGCTTTTGACAAAGGAGGAATTAACTACTTGGATGTAGATATTTATCATCTAAGAAAATTTCAGCGCTCTAACCATAATACTTGTATTAACCAGAAACCACTGGTGCATGTGGGTGATTGTGTTAAGGAAGGTGATGTGATAGCTGATGGTCCTGCTATTAATAACGGTGAATTGGCACTTGGCCAAAACTTGCTAGTCGCTTTTATGTCTTGGCAAGGTTATAATTTTGAAGACTCAATCATTATTTCTAGTGAAGTTGTTAAAAAAGATCTATTTACTTCTATTCATATAGAAGAATTTGAATGTGTTGTACATGACACTCCTTTAGGGTCGGAAAAAATAACTCGTGCCATACCCGGTGTTAATGAAGAAAATCTTTATCACTTGGATGATAGTGGTATAGTAAAGGTTGGTACAAGAGTTGGTCCAGGTTATATTTTGGTGGGGAAAGTTACACCTAAGCATTCTCTTTCATTGCCTCCTGAGACAAAATTGTTAATGACAATTTTTGGTGAAAAGTCATTTGATTGTGTGGATTCCTCTTTATATACATCTCCAGATATTGAAGGGATAGTGATTGATGTGCAGGTCTTTACACGCAGAGGGGAAGAAGAAAACGAAAGGGCGTTTCTTATTAAACAAAAAGAGGTAAACGACTTTGAGAAAGAACGAGACCATATAATCAATGTTATTAATCAATATTTCTATGATGAATTAAGAAAAATTCTTATTAATTCTGGCTCTCAAGATCGAGAAAGTATTAATTTTATTGAACGTGAGGGATGGTGGGATATAGGATTGAAAAACCAATCTATTTCTAAGCAAGTTGAGAGCTTAAAAAAAGATTTTGATGAAAAAGTATCACATGCGATAGCAAACTTTAAGCGAAAAGTAGAAAAATTGCATGAAGGCTATGATCTGCCTCAAGGTGTGTCGATGTCAGTAAAAGTTTTTATTGCTGTAAAACATAGTTTGCAGCCAGGGGATAAAATGGCTGGTAGACATGGAAATAAAGGTGTGATTTCTCGAGTTGTTCCAGTAGAAGATATGCCTTATTTAGAAGATGGTACTCCTATTGATATTATTCTTAACCCTCTTGGCGTTCCTTCGCGAATGAATGTAGGTCAAATATTGGAAACGCATGTAGGTTGGGCTTGTAAAAAATTAGGAGAAAAAGTAGGCAATATTCTTGATGAGATCAATAAAATCAAACGTGCTTTTTGTGAGGCAATTAGATCTCTCAGTGATGATGATTTTGAAAAATTTGCAGCATTATATCTTGATAATAAAAAATTTGAGGATATTAATGATGATGAAATAACGGCTTCTATTTTAGATACGCCTAATAAGGATGAATTAAATAATGAATTGACTACATTAGTAGAGAATTATTTCAACTCTTGTAAAGATGCACACAGTAGTTTACGTCACTTCCTGATTGAGGTTTATAGTTGTGGCAGTAATTTATCTATTTGTAATAACATTCGCGATATTAATGATAATCACCTCATTGAATTTGCGTATAAGTTGCGTGATGGCATTCCTGTTACTGCACCTGTATTTGAAGGTCCAAAAGATGAACAAATAGTAAAGCTATTTGAACTTGCTGGATTGGATAACTCTGGGCAAGTTGTATTATATGATGGTTGCTCGGGTGAGAAGTTTGATCGCAAAGTTACAGTTGGTTACATGTACATGCTTAAGTTGCATCACTTAGTAGATGGTAAAATTCATGCGCGTTCAGTAGGACCTTATAGTTTGGTTACTCAACAACCTCTTGGAGGAAAGTCTCATTTTGGTGGTCAGCGTTTTGGTGAAATGGAATGTTGGGCATTGCAAGCCTATGGTGCTGCTTACACTTTACAGGAAATGTTAACTGTGAAGTCTGATGATATTAATGGCAGGGTTAAGATTTATGAATCGGTAATAAAAGGTGACAGTAACTTTGAATGTGGAATTCCTGAATCCTTTAATGTCATGATAAAAGAGTTGCGTTCCCTGTGTTTTAATGTGGATTTGAAGCAAAATGACATAGTAATTGAAGATATATCTCATACTAACATCGCGCAATCTTTTAATGAGGTTAGCATTTCCATTGCTAGCCCTGAAAGTATTAAACGTATGTCTTATGGAGAGATAACAGATGTTTCAACTGCAAACTACCGTACATTCAAAGTTGAGAAAGGTGGATTATTTTGTCCTAAAATTTTTGGTCCTGTCAATGATGATGAATGTTTATGTGGAAAGTACAAAAAAAGAAGACATAGGGGCCGTATATGCGAAAAATGTGGAGTAGAAGTTACATCTTCTAAAGTAAGAAGAGAAAGAATGGGTCATATAGAGCTTGCATCTCCTGTTGCTCATATATGGTTTTTGAAGTCACTTCCTTCAAGAATTGGAGCATTATTAGATATGTCTCTTAGAGATATCGAAAGTATTTTGTATAGTGATAATTATGTTGTAATAGATCCTCTTGTTTCCTCTTTTGAAAAAGGTGAAATTATTAGTGAGAAAGCTTATAATGAAGCTAAAGATAGCTATGGGGTCGATAGCTTTATAGCTATGCAAGGTGTTGAAGCTATAAGAGAATTGCTAATACGCCTTGATTTACATGAAATTAGGAAGAATTTAAGACGGGAGTTAGAGTCTGTTGCTTCTGAAATGAGAAGAAAGAAAATTATAAAGAGATTACGTATTGTTGAAAATTTTATCAAGTCTGGAAACAGACCTGAGTGGATGATACTTACAGCTATACCTATTTTACCACCTGACTTGCGTCCCTTGGTATCGCTTGAAAGTGGTCGACCTGCAGTTTCTGATTTAAATCATCATTATAGAACTATTATTAATAGAAATAATAGATTGAGAAAATTGTTAAGTTTGAATCCTCCTGAGATTATGATTCGTAATGAGAAAAGAATGTTACAAGAGGCAGTTGATTCTCTTTTTGATAATAGTCGTCGTAATGCTCTGGTAAATAAAGCTGGCGCTACTGGGTATAAAAAGTCTATTAGCGATATGCTGAAAGGAAAGCAAGGTCGTTTCCGTCAGAATCTTTTAGGAAAAAGGGTAGATTATTCTGGACGTTCTGTAATAGTTGTTGGTCCAACTTTAAAACTAAATCAGTGTGGATTACCGAAAAGAATGGCTCTTGAGTTATTCAAGCCTTTTGTTTACTCAAGGCTTAAAATATATGGAATCGCTCCAACTATTAAATTTGCTAGTAAGTTAATAAGAGCAGAAAAGCCAGAAGTCTGGGATATGCTTGAAGAAGTAATAAAAGAGCATCCTGTTTTACTAAATAGAGCGCCTACGCTACACAGGCTTGGTATTCAGGCTTTTGAGCCAGTCCTTATTGAAGGTAAAGCAATACAGCTTCATCCACTTGTTTGTACAGCATTTAACGCTGACTTTGATGGTGATCAAATGGCAGTACATGTGCCAATTTCATTGGAAGCTCAACTTGAAGCTAGAGTGTTGATGATGTCAATTAATAACGTTTTAAGTCCTTCTAATGGAAGACCGATTATAGTTCCTAGTAAAGATATAGTGCTTGGTATATACTACCTAACTTTACAGCAACTTAAGAAGGATGATTTACCACTTTTTTGTGCTTTTTGTGAAGTTGAGCATTCCTTAAACAACGGTACTCTGCATATTCATTCTCATATAAAGTACAAAATGGAACACATCAATAGCGATGGAAACATTCAGTATAAAACTATTTGTACAACTCCTGGACGTTTAATATTATGGCAGATTTTTCCTAAACATGAGAATCTAAGCTTCGATTTAATAAATCAGGTATTAACAGTTAAGGAAATAACTAGTATTGTTGATTTAGTATATCGTAGCTGCGGTCAAAGTGCTACAGTGGTATTTTCTGATAAATTTATGACACTTGGCTTTGAGTATGCTACATTTTCTGGTACTTCTTTTAGTCGTTGCGATATGGTCATACCTGAAACTAAAGCTACACACGTTGATTATACAAGGGGTGAAATTAAGAAATTTTCTGCACAGTATCAAGACGGACTAATCACTAAAAGTGAGAGGTATAATAAAGTTATAGATGAGTGGTCTAAGTGCACAGATATAATAGCGAATGATATGTTAAAAGCGATATCTGTGTATGATGAAAATAGTAAGTACAATTCAATATATATGATGGTTAGCTCAGGTGCAAGAGGTTCTACTTCCCAGATGAAGCAGTTAGCAGGAATGCGAGGGTTAATGACCAAACCTTCTGGTGAAATTATAGAAACACCTATAATTTCTAATTTTCGCGAAGGATTAAATGTATTTGAATACTTTAATTCTACTCACGGTGCACGTAAAGGTTTAGCTGATACTGCACTTAAAACTGCAAACTCTGGATACTTAACTCGTCGCTTGGTTGATGTATCTCAAAATTGCATAGTTACAAAACATGACTGTAAAACGAAAAATGGCCTTATTGTAAGAGCTATAGTTGAAGGTAGTACTATAGTTGCATCTCTAGAGAGTGTTGTACTGGGTAGAACAGCTGCAAATGATATATATAACCCAGTAACCAAAGAGTTATTATTAAAAGCAGGTGAATTAATTGATGAAGATAAAGTAAAGCAAATCAACATTGCAGGTCTTGATGCTATAAAAATTAGATCGCCTTTAACTTGTGAAATAAGTCCTGGTGTGTGTTCTTTGTGTTATGGAAGAGACCTTGCAACTGGTAAAATTGTTTCAATAGGTGAAGCAGTTGGTGTTATCGCTGCTCAATCTGTTGGAGAGCCAGGTACTCAGTTAACGATGCGTACTTTCCATATAGGTGGGGTAATGACTAGGGGTGTTGAATCCTCAAATATTATAGCTTCTATTAATGCTAGAATAAAACTGAACAATAGTAATATAATTATAGATAAAAACGGAAATAAAATTGTGATAAGCCGTTCCTGTGAAGTCGTTTTAATTGATAGCCTTGGTAGTGAAAAATTGAAGCACAGTGTGCCTTATGGTGCTAAACTTTATGCAAATGAGGGTGAGTTAGTAAAAATTGGTGATAAAGTTGCGGAATGGGATCCGTATACACTACCTATTATTACGGAAAAGAGTGGTACAATATCTTACCAGGATTTAAAAGATGGAATTTCAATCACTGAAGTGATGGATGAATCTACAGGAATATCAAATAGAGTAGTAAAAGATTGGAAATTGCACTCTGGTGTAGCTAATTTACGTCCTCGTATTGCACTGCTTGATGATAATGAAAAAGTAATAACACTTTCAAGTGGTGTGGAAGCATGTTACTTTATACCAGTTGGTGCAGTGCTTAATGTACAGGATGGCCAAAAGGTTCATGCAGGTGATGTTATCACAAGAACGCCTAGAGAGTCAGTTAGAACTCGTGATATTACTGGTGGCTTGCCTAAGGTTATAGAATTATTTGAAGCACGTCGTCCTAAAGAGCATGCTATCGTTAGTGAAATAGATGGCTATGTAACGTGCTCTGAAAAAGACCGTAGAGGAAAACGCAGTGTAGTAATTAAACCTGTAGATGAGCGAGCTTCTCAAGTTGAGTATTTAGTATCAAGAAGTAAGCATGTAATAGTCAATGAAGGTGATTTTGTGCGTAAAGGTGATTTATTGATGGATGGCGATCCTGATCTTCATGATATTCTACGTGTGCTTGGGTTAGAAGCGTTAGCACACTATATGATTTCTGAAATACAGCAAGTTTATAGATTGCAAGGTGTGCGCATAGATAACAAGCATTTAGAAGTGATCTTAAAGCAAATGCTACAAAAAGTAGAAATTACCGATCCTGGTGATACTATGTACTTAATTGGAGAAAATATCGACAGGCTGGAAATTGATAGAGAAAATGATGCTATGAATAACTCTGGAAAACGACCTGCTCATTATCTTCCTATTCTGCAGGGAATTACTAGAGCAAGCCTTGAAACTAATTCCTTTATTTCTGCTGCCTCTTTCCAAGAAACAACAAAAGTACTTACGGAAGCAGCATTTTGCGGAAAGAGTGATCCTTTGAGTGGGTTAAAAGAAAATGTTATAGTAGGAAGGTTAATTCCTGCTGGTACGGGTCTGATTATGAATAAGGTGAAAGCACTTTCGCTTTGTGAAAATATAGATAAATATGAAAAATATTTTGATATTGAGACTTATGACGAAAAATTGCTGAGTGATAATAGTTATCAATTACATTCTGATGAAGAAGAGAGTGTGGTGGCATCGCACTATGATCAGTCAAATTGAATATAGCTAATGAGGTAGTATGTTTAATCTGTTTTTAACTAAAAAAATCAATTATATTTTCTTTCACCTCTGTGCTGTCTATTATGTTATTTACTCTTACACGAAATTCAGATGAGTTTTGAAGCCCGCTACTGTACCATCCTATATGTTTGCGGGCCATCTTTATTCCTGTATCGCTTCCATAGTACTCAAGAATACTGTCATAATGCTTGAGTATTATGCTTAATCTCTCTGAGGCTGTTGGCTCATAAACTTTATTTCCACTCAAAAAGTTTATTGCTTGATTAATCAGCCAAGGTTTGCCGTAAGCACCACGACCTATCATCACTCCGTCTGCCCCTGATTCTTTGAGCGCGTTTTGAATATCGTCCAAATTTTTAATATCCCCATTTACTATAACCGGAATTTTTACCTGCTCTTTGACATTTCTAACGAATTTCCAATCTGCTTGACCATTATAAAGCTGTGCCCTTGTTCTTCCATGTACAGTAATCATCTGTGCTCCCAAATCCTCTGCAATTTTTGCCAAGCGCGGAGCATTACGATTTTCGTCATTCCATCCAGTACGCATTTTTACTGTAACTGGCACACTCACTGACTTGACTACAGCTTCTATTATCTCAGCAGCCTTTTTTTCATCACGCATAAGTGCTGACCCTGCGTAACCGTTTACAACTTTTTTAACTGGACAACCAAAATTTATATCTATGATTTTTGCACCCATGCCCTCATTTAACTTTGCAGCTTCCGCCATAACATCAGGCTCACAACCAGCAAGTTGTACAGCGGTTAGTTCATCGACTTTTGCTTTTTGCATGCTCTGGCGAGTTTGCATGATCATAGCTCTGCTTGCAATCATTTCTGAGACTAGCAAACTTGCACCAAGTTTCTTTACAATACTCCTAAATGGATAGTCAGTCACTCCAGACATTGGCCCTAAAATAACTGGAGAATCAATCGTCAAACTTCCTATTTGTAGGGACATAGGCTTTCTAGTCGCTAGAAAATGCATTTTTAACACTATTACAAGCTGCTATTATAACATCTTGCACAGATGAATTTACTTTCTCTATAAGAGAAGGCTCTACCTCTACCACCTCGCACCTCTCATAATGACCAGGCGTTAAGTATATCGTTTCTTGTTTTTTATCACCCCACAACTCGTCATTTAATTTATAACTCTCACGATTAAATATCTGATTTAGTTGATCATCATTTATCATTTGTAGATTTGGCTCAAACTTTTTTTGCTCCTCGCTGTTGTTATCTTTATAGTAAACATTAATTTCAATATTAGCTAAAGAAGCTAATATACTAATTTCTTCAATAAAAATAAAATAACTTTGACTTTTTATTGCTTCAAGATAAGCTTGATAGAGTTCAGGTTTGTTAAGGAATGATTCTGTAATAAATCCACTATTATACTGGGTATTGTATTCATTTTCACCAAGGCCATAAAGAGCTTCTGCATATTCTTTTAAATTATGTATAGCTTGATCGCGTGATATATTAAGTTTACTAACAGCTTTACTAACTAACTTTTCTACATTATCTTCAGCATTTTTAATTTCCTTATTCATTTGTTCAACCAACTTCCTTATTTTATCAGACTTACCAGTTAAATCGCCTGGATTATTTAAAAACATATTAAAAACCTTTTCTAGCTGCTCCTTTAAAGGAGTTGGCATACTTGAATCACTTAAAGATTTAAATTGACTTAAAAATTTGTTCCATTCCATTCTCATATCTTGTGCTCTTTCACCCTTATATTGACCGGAGCTGCTATCACCAAACACTGCATGAAAAAAGCAGTTTCCATCACCTGTAGTATTATATCGAACAATTTTTGTTTGTTTAGGTTGCTCACTTTCTATTGAGCCCATACTCACACCACTATCTGTAGATGGAGAATAGGAATTTCTACGTACCCTCTTATCCGAATCATCTGTTTTTCTTGATATAACATCTAGTCCACTGTACAATGATTGACTTTTTATTAATTCTCCATTTTTAACAGTATTATCCAACATTACCAGACTATCCATACTTGTTAACTTTGGCTCTTTTGGATTCTGTTCTCGTAACTCAACTCCTTTTTCTTCACTCTTTTCTTCCTTTATAATTCCTTTTCCATCAACATAATCTTTTACCAAGTAAAATAAAGGTTCAATAACCATCTTGTATGTTGCTGTAAGCACTATTCCCATTAAGATCCAAGCTACAGGATGAAAAATTAGCATAGCAAGCGGTAAAGTTAAGAAAGTAGATCCTATTATTAACCCCAAACAGCCAATAGTAACTGTAGCTGCTAAGTATATACCAAGCGCATAAATGGCAAATCTTCCGCCAGCCTTAAGTTTAGTGAAGTGAGTACTCTCTTTAGATTTATTGTATCTTTCTATGATGGCTAACATATTATATTTCGCGTTTATCAATTCTAGCAAATTATGAAGGTAAAATCAATATTAGCATTTATATGTAAAAATATTGAGCATTCAAAGCTTTTGAAGTAGAGTAATGATGTTAGTAATAGCACAACATATGCATGATATAGAACATATACGCAAAAACCCTAAAGGATTTGAAAAAGCAATAAAAAGCAGAGGGGTGAAAGAATTTACTGCAAAAGAAATATTAGAGATAGACCATAAAAAAAGATCACTGACTACTAAATTGCAAGCTTTAAACAAGCAACGAAACGAGGTCACGGAAGAAATAAAGAGGCTTAAAATGAACAAAAGCCCATGTGAAGAACAAGTAAAGTTATCAAAAAGCATCACAAGTGAGATAGAGACAATCAGCCTCAAGGAGCAAACAGAAAAAAATAAGTTAGTGGATATTTTATCTAACTTACCAAATATTTCTGCACAAAATGTACCAATAGGTGAAGATGAGAGCTCCAACGTAGAAATCAGAAAATATGGAAAGAAAAGAAAATTTGATTTTACACCAAAATTTCATTATGAACTCGGAGAAAGGTTAGGCTTGATGGATTTTGAACAAGCAGCAAAAATTTCTGGATCAAGGTTTACAATACTAAAAGGACAGTTAGCTAAGCTTGGACGAGCATTAATAAATTTTATGCTGGAAACACATGTTAATGAATTTGCCTATACTGAGGTGTATCACCCAGCCCTGGTGAAAAACGAGGCGATGTATAACGTTGGTCAGCTACCAAAATTTTCTGATGACTCATATTTAACTACCGATAAATTAAGATTAATTACCACAAGTGAAGTAGTTTTAACAAATTTAGTTGCTGACAAAATAATAGAAGAAAAAGAACTGCCTATTCGGTTTACTGCATATTCAGAATGTTTTCGTAAAGAAGCTGGCAGTGCAGGACGAGATACAAGAGGTATGATAAGGCAACACCAATTTGGTAAAGTGGAGTTGGTAAGCATCACAACTGAAGACCAGTCAAAAGACGAGCTTGAACGTATGACAAATGCTGCTGAGGAAATATTAAAAAAATTAGAACTACCGTATAGAATAATGCTGCTTTGTAGTGGTGATATGGGCTTTGCTGCACAAAAGACTTATGATATAGAGGTATGGTTACCTGAGCAAAATAAGTACAGAGAAATATCAAGCTGCTCAAATTGCGGTACGTTCCAGGCAAGAAGAATGAATACTAAATACTTCTTAGAAACTGACAGAAAAACAAAAAAATACGTTCACACTTTAAACGGCTCAGCTTTAGCCATAGGAAGAACAATTGTTGCCATAATGGAGAATTATCAAAATTCCGATGGGTCAGTTACAATACCAAACGTGTTGCAAAGATACATGAGTAATGATACTGTTATAAGCAAACAATAATTTTGACATATAGAAAAGCGAGGAAATAAAGATGAAGGTTCTGGTTATAGGTTCTGGTGGGCGTGAGCATGCTTTACTTTGGGCTTTAAAGAAGTCTCCTACCTTGACTAAGTTATATGTTACTCCTGGTCGCCCGGCCATGGAAAATTTTGGAGTTCTTATGAATATAAATATTCAAGATTCAGTGGATGTTACACAATTTTGCAAGAAAGAAAATATAGAGCTAGTGATTATTGGTCCAGAGCAGCCGATAATTAATGGGCTTGCTGATGATTTAACTGCGGAGGGGATAAACGTTTTTGCTCCAAGTCAAGCAGCTGCAAAACTTGAGGCATCAAAGTCTTTTACGAAGGAACTATGTAAACAATATGGTATACCGACCGCCAAGTATGAACGTTTTATTGATGAAAGGTTAGCTAAAAATTTTGTCCGTAGTAATAAAATAAAATTGCCGCTTGTAATTAAAGCAAATGGAATTGCAGCAGGGAAAGGTGTCATAATATGCCACACAGAAAATGAGGCTTTTTCAGCAATAGATTCAATGCTAGTGGAGAAAAATCTTGGTGAGTCAGGTGAAGAAATAATCATAGAAGAGTTTTTAATTGGAGAGGAAGTAAGTTTTTTTGCTCTTATTGATGGGTTGAAAGTAGTAACCTTTGGTTGTGCAAGAGATTATAAGAAAGTTGATGAAAATAACGAGGGCCAAAATACTGGAGGCATGGGGTCATATTCATCACCTTCGATTATAAGTAAGGACATGGAACAAAAAATTATACAAAAAATAATATATCCTACAATTCAAGCACTGACTAACATGGGAACATCCTATAAAGGAGTACTCTTTGCTGGTTTAATGATTTGCAAAGATAGTCCAAAGCTTCTTGAGTATAATGTTAGGTTTGGGGATCCGGAAATACAATCTATTTTACCTAGACTTGATCCAAATTGTGATTTGTTAAAGTTGATGTTGTCAGTTGCAGAAGGCAAGTTAAATACAAAAATGGTGGAGTTTAATCACAAAACTACAGTTTGTGTAGTTGTTGCAAGTAAAGGCTATCCTGGTGATTATCAAAAAGGAGAGGTAATTAAAGGATTGGATAAAATTGAAAACATTCCTGGTGTGCTAGTTTTTCATGCTGGTACTAAGTTGGATGAAAGTGGTAATTGGATTTCCGATGGCGGAAGAGTGCTAAATATAGTAGCAGAAGGAAACACTGTGGAAGAAGCTAAAAGTAAAGTGTACTCAGCGTTAAATTTTCTAGAATGGTCAGGTGGGTTCTTCAGGTATGATATTGGTAGTTAATTTAGCTTATGCAGAAACAAAAAAAGTCACTTTGTAAGCAGTAAAATAAAGAAAAACATGATATCTGTTCAGATTCATGTGAAACCAGTGCTTCTTTTCTTGTCATGAAAGTAGCTGACACTGGGATCAAGGTTGATGAAAGCACACTAGCATAGAAAGTGGTTACAACGTTTTCGATGAGATTATATGGAAAACTGGATTCCAGTGTCAAGCACTGGAATGACACCGTCTATTATGCAAATTACCTGCTAATTGCAATGTTCGTACAGATGTGGGTCACGCGCTGGAATAACACCCTTGGTGATAACAACTAAAGAAAAACATCAACTAGGTTCATAGTCTATCACTACTGTTTTTGCAATTTTGTCATTAAGGAAATGTTTATGCTTATCAAATGTTGCAAACAATATGATAATAATTGGTAAAATTATAAATAGACTAGAAATACTCAATATTGTATAAAAAATTATAAAATATAACACTCCAAAAGTTCCTGTTCTGATTATTGTTTGTGTTATAGTGATTTTTTCAAGTGTATTTTTGTCTTTTATATGCATACGAAGCAATAATTGTCCCGGAGTTCCGCCGAATTCTATTATCGTAAATGCGTAAAATGCTAATGCCAATATTAGCGCTGTTACATTAAGAATTGTTCCGTTGTCTGAAATTATTTTAACCGCATTGGGTGTTAAAGAACCTAAGGTACATCCAACGTTAAATCCAATAAAATACTTTATCGCCGTTAATAAAATATGATCAAACGCAAATGCAAAAATGCGTCTCGTAACTCTTGCATAGCTTATTTTAGTATCCATACAACCCCACCCGCATTACTAACTGACATAAGAACATGTTATTAAATAACTGTAAATATTTCAACTTGTACAGTACTAGCTACTTGTGTCACTCTATCATTTGAATTAACATTAAGTCATGTGTAATTAGGAAAGTTATGTCAACACCAATCACAGTTGCGTATGGTGACGGTATCGGACCAGAAATTATGGAAGCGGTGCTGTCGATATTGCGTGAAGCGAAAGCAGAGATCTCAATAGATATTATTGAAATAGGAGAGCGTGTTTATAGTAAGGAATGGTCTCATGGAATTTCTCCGAGTGGTTGGGAATCTATCGAAAGGACAAAGATATTACTCAAATCTCCAACAACAACCCCTCAAGGTAAAGGGCACAAAAGCTTAAACGTTGCGCTCAGAAAGAACTTAGGGCTGTATGCAAATATTAGACCATGCATTTCGTATCACCCTGTTATAGAAAATAAATTCGATAAATTTGATGTTGTTGTAATACGTGAAAATGAAGAAGACGTTTATACGGGAATAGAGCATAGGCTCACTGGTGATTCTTACCAATGCACTAAAATTATTACTAGATCTGGATCAGAGAAGATATGCAGGTATGCTTTTGAATACGCGAAAAAACACAACAGAAAAAAAGTAACTTGCCTGACTAAAGACAACATAATGAAAATGACTGACGGCGCTTTTCATGCAGCGTTTGATCGTATTGCAAAAGAATACCCAAATATAAAGATAGAACATTATATAGTTGATATTGGAATGGCAAAAGTTGCTACAGAGCCCGAGAATTTCGATGTTATAGTAACTGAAAATCTATATGGCGACATATTATCAGATATAGTGGCACAAACCTCAGGTTCTGTAGGGCTTGCAGGAAGTAGCAATATAGGTAATGAATATGCAATGTTCGAAGCGGTTCACGGCTCTGCTCCTGATATTGCAGGAAAAAACATAGCTAATCCTTCTGGTCTTTTAAATGCTGCAGTGCATATGTTGGTCTATATCGGTCAAGTGAGTAATGCAAAGCTAATTTACAATGCATGGTTAAAAACCTTAGAAGATGGAATACACACTGCTGATTTATATAAGGAGAAAAAGAGCAAGCAGAAAGTTGGGACAAAAGAATTTGCACAAGCTGTTATAGATAATCTAGGGAAAAAACCCATAACGTTATCTGAGCTTATAATTAGCAGTGATTCGGATAGTAAAATAAATAAAGTACAAGACAATTACGAACAAGATTACAAAGTTAAAAAGCTAGTGGGTAGTGATATAACGCTTGCTTGGGACAAATCCAACAATTTTGATCAAATAGTTAGGTTATTTGAATCGAGTAATCTGAAAATGATAGCAATATACTCAAAAGGACTTGCAATTTGGCCAGGAGGCTCAAAGTCTTCGAGTGACCAAATAACCTGCAGGTTCATTGCAAATAATGAAATTACAAATAGTGATGTGAATAACTTGCTAGTCAAATTTGAGGAACATAATTTTGATGTGGTGAGAATGGATAAGTTGTATTTGTATGATGGGAAAGAGGGTTTCTTCTCTTAGTGGTTGCTTGATATTTTTATGCTTGTGTGAAACATTAAATATATTATACTAATAGTATCGTGTATCTATGTGAGGCGTAGTAATGAGTCAACATTTTAAGTTAACTGGTCAGGAGTTTTATGATAATAATGATCTGTTTAACGTACTAGAGATAAAAGCTGAACAAATTGTAGGTAAGGATTACCAAGCTCTTAGCAAGTTTCTGAAAAAACAATATAATAAATTGATACTTGTAAACCATCCTGACAAAGGTGGAGACAAAAATAGATTTGATCGAATTTATAAAGCTTATCAAGAGCTAAAAAAATATATTGAGCCTTTGGAATCAGGAAATCCTTGTGTGAAAGTCAGTATTGATGCTGAAAGTGATGGACATTTAACGGCAAGAGAGTTTCACTATAGGAAGAAGCTATAGGTAAGGATTTTGATAAATTAATCTCTATATTAAAAAAGAATGATCGTTCGTTTGAAAAAGATCTAGAAAAATTCATGGAACTCCAAGCTCAAATAAATAGGATTTTGCAAAATCCAAATTTAGATAATTTTAAGAAGAGTGTAGAAAGTGCAAAATTAACGAAAGAGCTATATCAATATATAACAAAGCCAAGCATACAATTATTCAATTATATTACTCCTCTAGAAGAAAAGAGAAGCCTAGTTAAAGAAGATAAGAAAGCATTAGCGTTGAAATTTATAGAGCGTAAAAATGCTCTACTGCTTGTCCCAAAATAAGTCTTCTGCCTTTAGCTCTATTAACTACAGTTACTATAGGTTGCTATTTTTCATGGTGGATCATAGCATTTAATATCATTGGTAATAAAGTCACTGGTTCATTAGTGAATTATTATATGGAAAAGTATAAAAACTCAGAAATTTCTACTGATGAATTCATAAGTAAAATTAGCTATATCGAGCTAAGCAGTAAACTTCTTATCAACTATCCTTTAGCTGCTTTTTCTGTTTATTTAGTTACAACAAATTTCATTGCTAATGGATTAACTGTTGGTGGGGCTATACTTGTTCCACTATTGTTATTGGCAGTATTAATTGAAGCATTAGCTCCTATTTTCTCAAAAGGCTGTGAAATATACACTGAAAAACACATGAAAGATTTACTAGAAGAGGATCCAAGAGATAGAGTGCAAAAGGAGACTGATCTGTTAGGACGGTATGATCCACGAAAACTGTTAATGCCAATTATCATGCCTCTTGTTAGAAAATGTTTTGCAGAAGTGGCAAGCGAGTTTGCTGAAAGGAATTTTGATGAGGTAAAAACTGATATGTCTGATGTTAATATTGAAGGACTATCTAATCCTCAAGCAATTGAATTTGCACAGCAAACAGTATAGTATAAGCTTTTAGCTCTATGCATGGACTCAAAAAAAGTAGAATTAATATTTGAAAAATTTCAACAGTCAAATCCTGCGCCAAAAATAGAGCTAAATTATACCAATCATTTTACGTTATTAGTTGCAATAGTTCTGTCAGCGCGGACGACCGATATAAGTGTTAATAAAATTACAAAGGAGCTATTTAGTATCGCTGATACGCCAGAAAAAATGTTGAATCTCGGGCAAAGTGAGCTGAGAAAATGCATAAGCAGTATTGGTTTATATAATTCCAAAGCAAAAAATATAATCGGGCTCAGTAAAATATTGATTGAGAGGCACAATAGCAAAGTGCCTACTAATTTCGATGATTTGGTATCTTTACCAGGGGTTGGGAGAAAGAGCGCTAATGTGTTCTTAAATTCAGGGCTTGGTATTCCAACATTGGCAGTTGATACTCACGTTTTTAGAGTGAGCAATAGAGTTGGGCTTGTGAAAGAAAAAGATGTACTTAAAACAGAGCAGTCTCTTTTGAATCTAGTGCCAAAAAAATACCTACTTTATGCTCATCATTGGCTAGTTTTGCATGGTAGATATGTTTGCAAAGCGCAAAAACCTTCGTGTGAAACATGCATAATTCATGATTTATGTGAGTTTGAATGCAAGAGGTTAGTATCTCCTCTTTTTTAATTCAAGTAGCTCACAGAGGTGAAAAAGATTACTTTACACATTTTTCCATTTTCCTTATCATAAGAATTAAGGTATTTTATTATCTTCAATCTGTGCAGATTAAACGACAAAAGTATTATACAGTTGGCGTCTTATTTTTAATTTTTTGCACTATGTGCACCTTATGTCTTCACAATATTTCTAGGTTTTTACCTACATAAGCTGAAACGAGCTTATAAAACGTTTAAGACAGTATAGAACGCCAATTTTCAGGATTAGAGAGTAACAACTAGCTAACGTGAGAGATCTTTTCCCTGGTTGGAAAAATGTAGGCGACTTTGGAAAAATTGCGAGCGTAAACTTAATACTACCCTACAAATTTGCTTTTACTTCTTTCCTCCTTAAAAGATTATGAACAGGTTCTAAGAGATAAGAAATATAAACCAAAAAGCCATTGGATGACAAAGTTAATGCTTTTTTAGTTTTAATGGTTTATATTTTATTTCTATAACAGTAAAGGAATATTAAAATGGGAGATGTTTTTTCGATGTCAATGGAATCTTCTAAAGACAATAAAGATAGAAACGAACAATTTCTCATGCAAGTAGCTGCTTGGTTGGTTGATAACACTAGCTTAACTTTTGATCAAATAGCACAATGTTGCAAGTTATCCCTTGAAAAAGTACAAGACATAGCTGATGAGGAAATAGAAGTTGAAAAGTATGACCCTATTATTTCTGAAATAATTACTGAAAAAGAAATCGATAATTGCAAAAAAAATCCAAATCGTGTACCAAATTTGATTATAAAAAATATGAAAAAAAGGGCAAAGACGACTAGCTTTCTTGCCTTTGCTTCCACAGCAAGGCGTAGAGATAAACCTAATGCGATTTATTATTTGGTAAAAAAATTTCCTATCTTGAACAATAATGTGATAGCTAAGCTAGTTAGTACAACAAATTACACAGTTGAGCAGGTAAGAGATGGATCTCATCATAACATACTCAATATCAAACCTCAAGATCCTGTACTACTTGGTTTATGTAGCCAGGAAAATTTAGAAGCGGAAGTAGAAAAAGCGAAAGTAGAAGAAGAGAAGAAACAAAGATTAAAAAATATAAATAACAGCTATTGATGATTCTCAAATTCTTGTACTTTGTTAATATTAAATTGACTTGACTTGTTAGTTTTTATCAGTATAATGTAAGTAAAGTATCTAGTTTAATAATAATTAAGTCTAAATACGCACTAAAAACTAGCTCAGCCTAATTTATTGTTTTATACTCACATTTTAGGTTAGTAAGCATCAATTAAAATTTTTGGAGGATTATGACAACAATCAATGAAGATGTCTTAGCAAAAGGAGAGGTTGTAGGTCAACCTGAAAAAAGCGAACAAATTCATAGTGCTGACGCAGTAAAACAAATGACCAGTGAAGGTGCTGAAAAAAACAAGAAAACGTTGGACCTGAGCGAATTGAAAGAGAAAACAGCAGAAGAATTGTTAGAGCTAGCTGAAGAAAGAAAAATTTCAACTAGTGGTAAAGGCAATGGCAGGATGCTAAAACAGGAAATGATATTCAGTTTAATGAAGAAAATGAGTGAAGAAGGAGGCATAACCACAGGAAGTGGAGTGGTGGAAATATTGCCTGATGGTTTTGGTTTCTTACGTTCATCAAGTGCAAATTATGCTCCAAGTACCGATGATGTTTATATTTCCAATGGCCAAATAAAGAAGTTTAATTTACGTACAGGAGATATGGCATGTGGAGAAATAAGGCCACCTGGTGATAAAGAAAGATATTTTACTTTAACTAAGGTTCAAAGTATAAACTCTACTGAAATCAGTGAATTAAGAAAGTACGTACACTTTGATAATTTGCTTCCGCTTTATCCTGAAAAAAGCCTCATCCTTGAAAACAACAGTAGCGTAGATAATAAAAAAGATATAAACATGCGTGCTGTAGATATAGTTACACCTCTTGGAAAAGGACAAAGAGCATTGATAGTTGCTCCACCTCGTACAGGAAAAACGATATTGCTTCAGCAAATGGCTCACTCTATAGCTACAAATCATCCTGAAATAGAACTAATAGTATTACTTATAGATGAAAGACCCGAAGAGGTGACAGATATGATACGCTCTGTAAAGGGTGAAGTGGTAAGCTCTACATTTGATGAACCTGCCTACCGTCATGTCCAACTTGCTGAAATAGTAATAGAAAAAGCTAAAAGAATGGTTGAACACAAAAAAGATGTAGTGATTTTGCTTGATTCTATAACTCGCCTTGCACGTGCTTATAATGCAGTCATTCCTTCGTCTGGAAAGGTTCTAACCGGTGGTGTAGATTCAAATGCGCTGCAAAGACCAAAACGCTTTTTTGGAGCAGCTCGTAATATTGAAAATGGTGGTTCTTTGACAATCATCGCTACAGCCCTTATAGAAACTGGTTCAAAAATGGATGATGTTATTTTTGAAGAGTTTAAAGGCACAGGTAATGCTGAAATTATACTAGATAGAAAACTTGCTGATAAACGTATATTCCCTGCTATTGATATTACAAAATCCGGAACAAGGAAGGAAGAGCTATTAGTTGATAAGGCCATACTAAATAAAATATGGGTATTGCGTAGGATACTTAACCCTATGGGATCTGTTGAAGCAATGGAGTTTTTACGTGACAAATTACTTTTAACAAAGAGCAATGCTGACTTTTTTAACTCCATGAATCACTAAAAGTAAGCCAATTCTGATGGAGCAAAAAAGCAAAGCTCTCTTATAGCTAAAATAATTTGGATTTATCAAAATATATTAAGCTGGCAATCTACCTTAAGTTGCTATTCCAACTTATAGCACTGATTTTGATCAAAAATTTTATGTAGTCAGTTTATTTACAATCGATTTTCCAGTGTCAGCCACTTAGATGACATCTTTTTGACTCTTAATATTAATATGTTTATACAATTGTGTGCCAGTGTTGAAATGACCCACTCAAAAGGGGATTGTATTTACTCTGAATCAGATGATAAATTAGATGCTTGGTAAGCGTAATTTGGAGCTTCCTGTGTAATGATTATATCATGAGCATGACTTTCTCTTAACCCTGATGAAGTAATAGTGACAAATTTGCAGTTTTTTTTCATCTCTTCTATATTACGGTTGCCAGTGTAACCCATTGCAGCTTGCAACCCACCAATTAACTGACAGATCACTCCTGAAGCTGGACCTTTAAAAGGGACTCTTGCTTCTACTCCTTGTGGGACTAAATCAAGTTTTGAATCTTGAAAATAACGGCTAGCTGACCCTCGTTTCATTGCACTAATAGATCCCATTCCTCGATATTCCTTATATGCTCTACCCTTATACATGATAATCTCACCTGGGCTTTCCTCAGTACCAGCAAAGATTGAACCTATCATCACAGTATCAGCACCAGCTGCAATAGCTTTTGCAACATCTCCCGAATATTTTATTCCACCATCAGCAATTAGTCTGACGTTTTTTGTTTTACAAACCTCTGCAATATTCTTGATCGCAGAGAATTGTGGCATACCAACGCCTGTAACTATTCTGGTAGTACAAATTGATCCTGGCCCTATTCCAACTTTCACTGCATCAACACCAGCATCAATTAACGCTTCAACAGCCTCCTTTGTTGTAATATTTCCGCCGATTAATTGCGTATTCGGATACATCTTTTTTATTTCCTTAATGGTGCTGATAACGTTCTCGGAATGACCGTGAGCGGTATCTACAATAACCACATCAACTTCTTCTTCGACCAAAGCTTCACATCTTTCTATACCGTCTTTTTTACCAGTACCAATTGCAGCGGCAACTCTGAGTCGACCTTTACTGTCTTTACATGAATTTGGATATCTATTGTATTTTTCGATGTCTTTAACTGTGATTAGACCTATGCAACAAGAATTTTCATCAACAACCAAAAGCTTCTCTATTCTATTTGCATGCAACAATTTCATTGCTGAGGCGCTGTTTACTGCCTGCTCTCGAACTGTTACTAACTTATCTTTTGTCATCACCTCGGAAACTTTTATATTCATGTTCTGGTCTTCAATAAACCTCACATCTCGATTAGTTAAAATTCCCACTAACTTGCGTTGATCAACTACAGGAATGCCGGAATAATTATACTCTCTCATTAATGAAACTGCTTCTGCAACCGTTTTATCTGGGGAAATTGTAATTGGGTTATACACGATCCAGCTTTCATATTTTTTCACCCTTCTTACTTCTAACACTTGTTCATCTATTGATAAATTCTTATGTATGCAACCTATTCCACCATGTTGGGCAATAGCTATTGCAAAGCCTGATTCAGTGACAGTGTCCATTGCAGAGGATATGAGAGGGATATTTAGTTCTATATTATTTGTTAGATAAGTTCTTGTGTCTGCATCACGAGGCAATACATCAGAATAGGCCGGTAAGAGAAGTACATCGTCAAACGAATAACAAGCTTCCATTTTTTTCATATGCTTTATTTAAAGCTTATACGCCAATTAATGAAATTGCAATAGAGCTTTTGCAAAATTAGCCTGGCTCCAGCTATTTTTAGATCAAAATAGGATAGAAGAGGGATGTAGCTCCTAATATATTTATCGCAAAATTACATTATTTGCTAGCAAACAGAACTGCTCAATAGTTAAGCTTTCTGGACGTTCGTCTCCACTCAGTTTAGCATTCTCAAGAATAGTTGAGACATCACTAGTTATACTTTGCAAGCTATTTCTCAGCATCTTTCTTCTTTGAGCGAACACAGCACGTGTTAGCTTTGTTAAGGTTTCTAAATTTACTGCAAATCTTGGAGTAGGTAAAGGTTTTACTGTAATTACTGAAGAATATACTTTTGGTCTTGGAAAAAATTCCTTAGGTTCAATATCAAATTCCTTCTTTATGTCGCATAGTAACTGGCTTAGCACTGATAGGGAACCATAATCTTTAGAATTAGGTTCTGCTGTAATACGCTCTGCTACCTCCTTTTGGAACATTAACGTCAAATTCGTAAAAAATTTTATATTATTTAACCACTTTAAAAATAACGCTACTGAGATATTGTAAGGCAAGTTAGCAATGACTTTGACTGGACATTCTACCAGCTCTTTTTCTACAACATTAAGTGCATCTGCTTCTATAATTCTATATTTTCCCTGATGCTCATTTAGCAATTGTTCGTGATGTTTCACTAAACTACTATCTTTTTCTATAGAAAGTAGAAACTTTGGATTATATGCTAATATTTCTCTTGTTAACGCACCATACCCAGGACCAATTTCAATAACATTAAAATCTTTCAGGATACCAGCTAAGGCAACTATTCTTTTTATTATCTCATTCGATAAAATAAAATTTTGCCCTAGACTCTTTTTTGGCTTCAGTAAAAATTTTCTCATATAATCTTATTATGCAGTATTTTAAAAATTAGTTGACGAAAATTCATCAATAATTGTATATTGTCAGTGTATTTAATGCCGGCTTAGCTCAATTGGTAGAGCAACTGACTTGTAATCAGTAGGTTGTCAGTTCAAGTCCGACAGCCGGCACTCTCATTCATATAAGAAAAATTGATGTCTTTTTTAATAGTAGCAAATTGGAAAATGAATGGAACACGTTCTTCATTTGTTAACTTTATAGGCAAACTTAACAACAAGAGCAACGAAATTACCTCTAAATTAGTAATTTGCCCTCCTTTTACATCATTTCAAAGCAATATAGAGTTGAACAACAATATTAAAATAGGAGGACAGAATTGCCATCATAAAGAGTTCGGTTCTTACACAGGTGAAATTAGTGCAGGAATGTTGAAGGAACTAGGATGTAGTTACGTAATACTTGGACATTCTGAAAGGGCTCATGAAAAAGATAGTGAAATAAAACTTAAATCGAAAACAGCAATAGAATCAGGATTACACCCAATCATCTGTGTAGGTGAAAACTCAGAAGATTATAAAAATAAAAAAACAAAAGAAGTAATAGAATATCAATGCAAAAATCGTTTGCCAACACAAGGTGAATATACCATAGCATACGAACCGATATGGGCAATAGGAACAGGAAATGTGCCAAATAATGACGCAATTGCTGAGGTGATAGAGATAATAAAATTGTGTACTGGTAAAAAACACATTATATATGGTGGCTCAGTCAGCTCAGAAAATATAGGAAACTTGCTCAGTATTCCAAATCTATTGGGAGTTTTAATTGGTAGTGCAAGCTTAGATTTTGATCACTTTTATCAAATTATACAACAAGTCGAGAAAAAATTTTCTCTTAATTAATTCTAAAGGATAAATACTCTTATTGTCATGGCAAGGGAGTTGGCAAAATGTGTCAAGGAGTTTTCTATTGGCTAAGGTTGTGACAATAAAGTTAAGCACTGCCAAAAACTATGGAAGAAGTCATTATAATTTGTATTATATCTTTATAAAATGGTTCGCATAAGTTATCTAGAAGTGGAACTAAACAAATACAAAAATCAAAGTGTTGCGGTTTTCGGCCTTGGTAAAACTGGTTTGTCCGTTATTAATTCTCTAACAAAAAGCAGTGCAAAAATATATTCATGGGATGATAATAAAGAGCAAATAGCAAATGCAAAAAAGATATATAAAGAGTGTAACTTTACTCATCCCAATGAGTATAATTGGCATGAGATAAGCACACTAATTTTGAGCCCTGGAGTGCCAATACCAGCGCATTGGGTAGTAAAACTTGCAAGAAGCTTTGACTGCAAAATAAAATCAGACATTGAGCTATTTCTTGAAACTAAAACTACAAGCCAGAAGGTTGTAGGCATCACTGGAACAAATGGCAAATCAACCACCACGTCACTAATAGGGCACATATTAAAATCCACAGGGAAAAAAGTAGCTATTGGCGGGAATTTAGGTGTGCCTATTTTGGATTTAGAAAGAGATGCAGAAATTTATGTAATTGAATTCTCCTCTTTTCAATTGGAGCTAATAAATAAAATGAATGTAGACATTTCTGTATTGCTCAACATCACACCAGACCACATAGATAGACATGGAAGTATGAATAACTACATAGCAACTAAATTAAAACTGATAAACAGTAGCAAGATTGCCGTGATAGGATGTGATAACAAAATTAACGCTGATGTATTCAATAAATTCACTGGGAACAAAATTCCAATCTCAGCTTCGATGTCACCCTCTTTGTCATCCCAGTGCCTAGGCACTGGGAAACTAGAGAATCATAGCTTATCAGTAAGCGACGTGAAAATAAACCTAGTATCCAATGTAGAAAATATAGTAGCTGCACACGCTGTGTGCAAGTTACTTGGAGTAGATAGCAGCACTATTGTCAATGAAATCAAATCCTTTCCAGGGCTAAGACACAGAAATGAATTTCTTGGCAAAATACATAATGTACTTTTTATCAACGATAGCAAAGCAACCAATGCAGAATCGACCGAAAAGGCAATTTTATCTTATAAAAACATATATTGGATTGTTGGCGGAAAAAGAAAAAAAGGCGGAATAGAATCATTAAGCAAGCATTTCACCAAGATTAGAAAAGCTTTTCTTATTGGAGAATCAACTGAAGTTTTTGCAAACATTATGGAGAACAAAATAGATTATATGAAGTGCTATAATCTAGAAAACGCATTTAAACTGGCTTTTGAAGAGGCCATAAATAGCAAAGAAGAAGTAGCGATATTACTTTCTCCTGCATGTTCTTCTTTTGATCAGTGGAAAAATTTTGAAGAGCGCGGTGAAGCATTTTGCAGAATGTTTGAAAATCTCAGGTATAATTATATGTGATGTTTAGTATAATATTGTATGGAACAAAAGTTAATAGTAGATGAGATGATTAAGGTTATTCCATTTGAAGGAATAAGTGATGCAACCTTATTGAAAGTGTGCACGAACCTTAACCTAGCCAATAGTTTTTGTAAATTTCAAAATGGAATATATAGTGCTTTGGAGTACATAGAAGAGGACTTAAATAGCTCAATGGAAACTGAACTTTGGAATTCCAATTTAGAAGATATGAAGGTAAGAGAGCGGGTAAAGTTAGCTGTCCAAATACGCCTTTCAAACTATGCTAAGTTACCAAATTACAGAGAGTTTTTAAAAAACGTTTTATCATTCTCTATATTACCAAAAAATGCATACTTTTCTAGTAAACTCTTGTACAGAACTGTTAGCGCGATTTGGTATGGCATTCATGATCAATCAACAGATTTTAACTACTATACAAAAAGAGCAATATTAGCTGTAGTGTACTTAAGTACGATACTTTTTTTTATCAATGATTATTCAGAAGATTTTGCAGATACCCTGTCGTTTCTTGACAAACGTATCAACAATGTCATGACATTTCAAAAGTTTAAAACCCGTTTGAATAGAATGGTAAGAAACTTCTTATAGCCTCTTTACTTATACGAGTTACTCGTATTTATACCTAAAGCTGCCTTGATTTTCATGTTAAGATAATTGAACATCCACTAACAGTGAGCTTAACAAAGAACTTGATTGAAAGCAATACATTAGAAAGTAGTTTTGCTGGAAACTTGAAGTAGACAGAATTGATACACATAAAGCTGATCCATGTACAAAAGTATCTGTTCAGATACACGAATAATGCTGTGTGATCCATAGAGGTTATTACAATAAGAATGTAAGATCAAATAGAAATTTGGATTTGCAGTAGTTTATAGACCTTATTACAATTGCAAAGGATAAATTAGTTAATCTAGGGTTAAACTACGTCTGAGTTGGATAAAACTATACAAAGAGTTGGGTCATGCAGGAAAGGTATGTCAGCATTATGGTATTTCACGTTTTACCTTACGTAAATGGTACAAACGTTATGAAGAGTTAGGTGAAAAAGGATTAGTAGATCTCAGTAGTAAGCCTAAAACTTCACCTTTGCAAAAGATCAATGAATCAGATGAGCAGCTTATTCTTCATCTAAGACAAACTAGAAAGCTAGGGGCAAGGCGTATTCAAACCGAGTTAAGACGTCTATATGATTTATCCTTGTCATTGGCTACTATACACAAAATTTTCAAAAAACATGATGTAAGTCTTCTGCATGTTAAACGTCATTATCGCAAACAGGTCAAGCGTTATAACTGTAAAGTACCTGGAGAGCGTGTGCAGATGGATGTGTGCAAAATATCTTCAGGGCTTTATTCAGGAAATTGTGGACTTTAATATATCGGATTTAGTAACTTCAATAAATTGTGATATCTCTCTTACAGATTCATTCAAACTTAATTAAGTGGGAGTATTGTTAATGCGAAAAGGGTTTAATTAAAATGGTATGGCGTGTGAGGAAGACATACATCAATCGGTAGAAAGTGGATTTGATATTAACTCAAAAGATGTAAGCGGAGTCACTCTCTTGCATAAGTTTACAAAAGAAGGCGATTTAGTTGGAGTAAAATCATTATTAGAGCAAGAAGCTGACTTTAATGTTGTGGACAATGAAAATAGAAATCCACTGCATTATGCTATTATGCATGGACACAAAAAAAATTGCTAAACTTCTTGTTAATCAACTGACAATTAATTCTAGAGATAAAAATGGATTTACTCCACTTCACCTTGCTACACTACAAGATTACACAGAATTAATGGATTTTTTAATAACAAAAGGCGCAAAAGTTAATGAAAAAGATGCTGAGGAAGGCTATACTCCTCTTCACATAGCTTCATTATACGTTTCTAAAAAGAGCGTCCAGATTTTAATTGATAGCGGAGCAAATCTTGAATGTGAAGATAATAACTTTCGTACTCCTTTATTTTTGACCATTTATCAATGTACTACACATTATGAAAGTAGAGCAGAGATTATAGAATATCTGATAAAGAAAGGTGCAAACATAGAAGCAAAAGATGCAGAAAATAATACTACGCTTTTTCTATAGTATTTTCTAAAATGAATGGATAAATTTCCATTATGGTATTACCAACCAAAAGTTGTAAGTCTGTACATTTATACATTAGAGGTCTGAGGCGGCTTTTGATGGTATGCCAACAGTGTTCTATGGGATTCAAATCTGGTGAATATGTTGGAAGATACAGCACATGAAAGCCAAAAGACTCTATTAATGATTTTGTTTTAGTGGTCTTATGAAATGTAGCATTATCCATAACTATGGTTGTGCCAAGTGGCAATTTAGGTAATAACATCTTCTCCAACAATATATTGAATACCTCTTTTTCACACCCACCTTTGAAAGTCATTGGTGCAATAAATCTCATTCCAATCCACCCGGCTACTATACTGATTCTCTCTCGAGTTCTCCCTGGAACATCTGCATAAATTTTCTTTCCTCTTGGAGCACGTCCATATTCTCGGTATAACTTATTATCAACTCCTGCTTCATCTATATATAAGATGCTGGAATGTTCTATTTTTGAGATTTTATCAATAAATTGCTGCCTATCTTCTTGATTGCGCTCTTGATATAGTGTGACTTTTTTAAAGTAATTTTTAGCTGTTTTAGTCTATACCAAATTGAATTTATTCCAAATCCAAGATTTTGTTTCATCTCTGCCAGAGTATGATCTGGATTCTTTGTAACATATTCTTCGAGTATTTTTGGGTCTATTTTTCGAATAAAGCTACCGTTTTTAGATGGCTTTAAGCTTTCACCAGCAGCTTTCTTTTTTAACCAGCGGTACAGAGTTGCTATTCCTATCTCCATGAGCTCTGCTATCTCAACCTTTGTCTTCCCTTTTTCTATCATCAATACTGCCTTTTCCCTTAAATCCACACTATATGCCATTATAACTCAAATACTTTGTTATACCTTTATCATTTGCTTTGGGAAATACTATATATGCCATTATAACTCAAATACTTTATTATACCTTTATCATTTACTTTAGGAAATACTATACTTGTATAACAAGAAAGAAAGCACTGGTCTCACATGCATCTAAACGGATACATAACCTTTCATTCACAATTCATCTTTGAATAGCCTAATTTCCTTTAGCTATAAAATACAGCAATCTGATTTTTATACCAAAATCCATTACTGACGGAACAAATAAGAAACATTACAAACTCGTTTAATAGTAGTACTGGAAATATTGACAATAAAATTACACAAAACATCTTCAAGTAAACCTATGGTATCGTAGATACTATTGCGTAAAGTATTGTATTTGATATATTGCCACAACCTTTCAACAGGATTCAGTTCCGGTGAATAAGGAGGCAAGTATATGATGGTAATGTTTTCCTGAATTTTCAAACTTTTTGATCTATGCCAACTTGCACAATCCATTACAAGAAAGGCTTCTTTCGTGCCTAAATCTTTCGACATCTGCTCCAGAAATATATTCATACAATCAGTGTTTACATATGGAGCAAGTAGGCTAATTTTCTTACCACTTCTTGGATTTACCGCACTTTAGATATAGAAATTTTGTCTACCAATTTTCATTTTAACCTGCGTTCTGACCCCTTTTAAACCATCCGTGTCCGATTTTTGAATGAGTCCCAAATCGTGATTCATCAAAAAAACACCTCCCTTTTAGGGTGGAAATTGACTATTTTATTGAAGTATCTTTTAAACTCTTCTTGCTTGTTTTTATCTTGTTTATGGTGCATTGGCCTCGGTGTTATGTAAGAAAATTTCATCCTTTGTATCTCACGGTGCACTGTTGATTTGCTGATGTTTAGGGCAAATTCCTCTGAGATTTTTATTTGTACTTCCTTAATAGTAATATTTGGATTTCTTTCTACCCATATTTCAATTTGCTCACGTTGATTTTTGTTTAATTTGCTTTTTCTTCTCCGCTGAAACGGGGCAAATAATTTTTCTACTCTACCAAATTTTAGATGCTTTATCCATTCAGTCAAAGCAGTCCTTGAAATTTTACATATTCTTGCCACAGCGCTTATACTACTTTCTTTTCCTGCTATCACCGCTTGTAACTTTTTTGAAACATATGCGTTATTTCTTACCTTTTTTAACATTTCTTTCGCTAAATTTACAACTCTTTCGTCTAATAGTTTTGACCTTAATGCCATTTATACCTCGCTATTTCACTTACTCTAGTATGACTTTTTCCCCATTATTCTCTATCTGTTCTTTCTATAGCGGGAATTGGTATAAGTTTTTTTTGATGCTTGTGAATAGCTGCAAATCTCTTCCTATTTGTTGCAGATATCCTTTTACAAACCCTACTGTTTGTCTTAAACCAATTCTAAAGAAACTGACGATTATATGAACTAAAATCACAACTTTATCACTATAAATATAGTTGCCGCCCTGCATTTTTGGACTATTTTCATACCAATTTTCTATGGCGTCATTGATATAACAAAAAATGCTTCCTCTTTCTTGGAGAAATTTGTTATATTCATGGCAGTTACTGACTCTCATTTTTTGTGGCATATTTTTTCTTCAACAGTTAAATGGCTATTTATAATGAATTTTGTCAGTAACTGCCAGTTCTTTTCACTTGAGCGATGCAACAAAGCCATCCCGATTCCAATGAAATCACTCTTTCCCTTAATTCATATTGATATGGTGACTCCATTTATTCCCTCACTTTCAGCTTTTTCTTGATTTACCATATCTCTTCCCCTCTTGTCTCTATCTTTATGTATTAAGCTATATAACTCAAAATCTTGATAAAATGCAGAAAAGTTTTTTTAATTTCAGCTCCATCCTCGAAGAGTTAGAAAATAACTTTAAGCAAGTTAGTCAGAATTTTTCTGACGCAAAGGAACAAGTTTTAAATTTAGCTGTCAACTCTGAAGATTTGGCAGGCAAGTTTCTTAATTATCACCCAAATATGTGCATAGTATAAAATTAGCTTGATAGACTTCAAGAGCTTTGCCTATGAAGTGAGTGTGCTTCTTGAAATGCAATATACTTTTATTACTTTAATTATGAAAATCAGTTAAGCCTTCTTGCCAATTACTAAAATATTTTCACTTGGAAAAAAGTAGTCAGGTATAGACATATTTTTTGGTGCAGGACCGCCAATTACTCGGCCTGATGTGTCATAATATGAACCGTGACAAGGGCAGAACCAACCGTTGCCGTCTTTTGTAGCGTGATCAACTGGTACACATCCAAGATGGGTGCATATTCCAATCATAATTAACCATTCATCTTTTCCTTTGTATACTCTTTTTTCATCTGATTCAGGATCTCTCAAATTTTCTGCATTTATGGCTCTTGCAGCCTCAATCTCTTGTTTTGTGCGCTTGCGGATAAATACTGGCTTACCTTGCCATTTTACCTTTTTTCCTTGTCCTTCTTGAATATCAGATAGATTAACCTCAACCGTAGACATCGCTAAAACCTCAGCAGAAGGATTCATAGACTTAACCAATGGCCAAAGACCGCTTGCAGCTCCTATACCTGCCATGGCACACGTAGTTAATGTGATAAAATCTCTTCTACTCTTATTTTTGGCAAAATCTTTAACAAGAGATGTTTTTTTATTCTTCTCATTCGTCAATGACTTTTTATTTTTAGTTAACTTCTTATCCATCAATCTCTACTTGAACATAGACATATATTTTAATTTAAATATTATAGATTAATCAATAGAAATTTGCACTATTTGCTCAACCTTTGCTATACAGTTAAGAAGAAACAGAGTTTTCAATTTCGGAAATACTATCTTCAGTGGAATCGGGATCCTCAATTTTCGCTACTGAGACCACCTTTTCTCTACTCTCTGTTTTAAACAGAGTGACTCCTTGAGTGCTACGTCCTGCAATTCTGATATCATTTACTGAAATACGAATTAACTTTCCTTTATCTGTAATAAGCATGATATTATCACCCTGTTCAACTGGAAAGCTAGCAACAACATTACCGTTTCTGTCGATAGTAAGGATATTTGTAATACCAACACCACCTCTATTTGTTACCCTATACTCGTACGCAGAAGTTCTTTTACCAAAGCCATTTTCAGTAATAGTTAATATGAACTCCTCATTCATTGCAAGTTTTAAGAACAGTTTGTTATCTATTCCTAAATCATTCAAAGTCTTTTCCAATTTAGAATCAATGGAGTTATTAATTGCAGTCCCCAGTCTTTTTGCAAGTGGAACTTTTAAGTAAAGTTCTTTTGTTTCTGTTGCTACACCTATCCCATTTAATATGGTCATAGATATCACGCTGTCATTCTTTGCAAGTTTGATACCTCTTACGCCATCTGAATTGCGACTTTTAAATTGACGCACATCACTTACAACAAATCTGATACTTTTGCCGAATCTTGTTGAAAGAAAAACATGATCAATTTCATTGCATACTTTAACTGATATTAACTTATCTCCTTCATCGAGCTTGATTGCTATTTTTCCATTGCTTGGAATATAGTGAAAATCTGCTAAAGAGTTGCGCCTTATGTTCCCATGAGCAGTAGCAAAAACTATGTTTTGATTTTCGTCATTTTCACTTGGTAATGGCATTATATTAGTTATAGTTTCACCATCGCTAAGCGGGAATATATTAACAAGTGCTCTTCCACGTGCAGTTGGCTCTGCAATAGGTAACTTATAAACTTTTAATCTATAAACTCTGCCAATATTAGAAAAGAATAAAAGGCTAGTGTGGGTATTCCCAACAAATAATTTTGTGGTTACATCCTCTTCTTTTAATCCTTGTCCTAGCTTTCCTTTTCCACCACGACGCTGAGTTCTATAATGAGAAAGCTTCACACGCTTGATATAACCATTCATAGTTACGGTTATCACCATATCCTCTTGTGGAATTAGATCTTCAGCTTCAATGTCCGTATCTGATTCCTCTATTGAAGTTTTTCGCGGCACAGCAAATCTGTTCTTTATTTCTTGTAGATTGTTTTTTATTTCTTTCATCAACTTCTCTCCTGAGCCAAGAAAAGCGATATATTCTTTTATCAGGTTGATCATTGAACTTAGCTCAGCTTCTAATTTGTCTTTTTCAAGGCCTGTTAAACGTTGCAATTTCATGTCAAGAATAGCTTTCGTTTGCAGCTCAGTTAATCTATACACTCCGTCTTTCAAAAAGCTTGTGCTGTCTGAGATTAATCCAATAATTGTGTTTATCTCAGCTGAAGTTTTCCATTCTTTATTTAAAAGTTCTCTACTTGCTTCCGCAGGATCTTTTGCACCACGGATGATTTTTATCACTTCATCTATGCTCAAGACCGCAATGTAGAGCCCTATATATATATGAGCTTTTTCCCTAGTTTTTCTTAGACGAAACTCTGTTCTCCTGATTAATACTTCTTTTCTAAAATCAATAAAAGCAGCTATAATTTCTTTCAACGACATCAAAGCAGGCCTGTTGTTGTTGAGGACTAAAGTGTTAACACTAAAACTACTTATTAGTGGAGTTAGTCCCAATATTTGATTAAGTATAAAACTTGCTTCAGCATTTCTTCTGAGGTCAATTACTACCCTAATACCAGACTTATCAGATTCATCCCTAATTTCTGTTATGCCATCAATTCTTTTTTCTTTTACAAGCTCACCTATCTTCTCAATTAATTTTACTTTATTTACCTGGTAAGGTATTTCATCAATCACTATTGCTTGCCTATCTTGTGACAGCTCTTCCATGTGAGTCTTGCCTTGCACAACAATTGATCCACGACCCGTTGCAAATGCTGATCTTATTCCAGAACTTCCAAGAATCGTTCCCCCAGTTGGGAAATCCGGTCCTGGCATCACTTCAAGTAACTCATCCAAAGTAACTTCAGGATTATCTATATATAACATACAAGCATCTATTATTTCTCCAAGGTTGTGAGAAGGAATATTGGTTGCCATACCAACTGCAACACCGCTTGCACCATTTACCAATAGATTCGGAAATTCTGCAGGCAGTACAACAGGCTCTGTTTCATTTCCATCATAGTTTGGCCTAAAATCAACTGTATCTTCGTCAATATCATTTAGTAAAAAATGCGACACTCTGTGGAGCCTTGCTTCTGTATATCGCATTGAAGCTGGCGGATCTCCATCTATCGAACCAAAGTTACCTTGCCCATCAATAAGTGGTAAAAGAAGAGAAAAATCTTGAGCCATCCTGACCAAGGAGTCATAGATAGCCATGTCACCATGTGGGTGATATTTTCCCATTACATCCCCGACTATACGAGCTGCTTTTTTATACGGTTTACCGGCATCGAACCCAGCCCTCGACATCGCGTATAATATGCGCCTATGAACAGGTTTAAATCCATCTCGCACATCAGGTATAGCTCGACTTATGATCACACTCATTGCGTAGGAGAGATAAGAATCCTCTAGCTCTTTCACTATTGAAACTGGTACTATGTTGTCTTGCATTTTCTATACTTTGATTGAAATAATTGTAATATTAATATTCAACTAGGCTAATGGGCAATGACAGACTTGAACTGCCGACCTCCTCGGTGTAAACGAGATGCTCTACCAGCTGAGCTAATTGCCCCTCTAGATATAATTCTATAGTTCAATGTTGTTGTTGTAAACAAAAATAGCGATACAAGCAACTCTTATGGAATCGCTGAGTGCGCACTATGGAGTTGTATAAATTTTAGCCTTGCTGCTACCTTGTATAAAGGTATTCTTTCACTTGCATTTTTTGACATGTTCAACAACTTTGAATAACATGCTGTGGCATTTTTAAAATCTGAGAGCTTATCTAGAATAACAGCTAAATTATAGGTATAAAAAATATTGTTTTGATCTAAAGAAATTGCTGCTTTCATATATTCTTTAGCTTTTACGTAATCCCCTTTTTTCATATAGATCAAACCTAAATTTGCTGATAAAGGGGCGCTATTTCTGAGTGTATCATACAATTTCAACATTTCACTCAATGCTAAATTAGGATCATATTGTGAGATTATCGTCAGAAAATTCTTTAATACATAAGGGTTGCTAGGATATTCTTTTAACAGTCTTGTGTAAATCTCTACAGCTTTTTTAAATTCTTTGTTAGCGTAATAGATGTTCCCTAGTCCAATTAAAGCACTTTCATGATAAGGAAATTTTGCGATAATCTGATTGAGGAGAGAAGTAGCTGTTTCACTATCTCCTAACTCAAAGGAATCTTTTGCTTTTTTTAAAATAGAGTATATGTCAAAATTCTTGCCAGAATTCTGCGAAATTTTCATATTAAATTTGTCACTTTTTCTCTCGATAACATCAAGATCTTTATATTTTTTATCAGCTTTTATATGCTTGACAACACTATCAAAGACCTTCTGTATCTCCAAATTTTCACTAGCATAGGTAACAGAAGACCTCCATAAAATCACAACGCAAATTAACATGCAGACAAACATAGATCCTAGTGTTGTGGAATTGGCTGCAGGGCGTAACCAGTAAATCTTATTTCTTTGAACTATACGCAACACATTACAAATTCATAAATGCTAAATTACTTATCTAATATAATAACAAAGATATTATTAATTGGCAGATACTATTTAGAATGAGTTAAAAGAGCACTTCTACACATTCCATATGGTTGCCAATTACACTCCTCACATGCGTAGTCAAATTTCTCTAAAGACATTTTCTTTCTAATTCTTTTTAATGCTTTACTCCAGGTCAAAATCTCGCCAATTTTTATTCCTAAAATTTCCATATGCCTTCTATCTAGCTCTAAAACTTTAGCTTGTGTGGTACATTTACCTTGTTTAGTCTGGTTTGGGCAAACACTACAAATAGTGTCAAGATTATCAACTACTTCGATTTTAGTATTAGGATCACTAATTACTTTACTTGCTATCTTTTTGTAATTTTCTACAAAGCTCTGAGAATATCCATACCCTTGAAATGCAAGAGTGCACATAAAATGATGAGGACGAAACCTTATCACTTTTTCAAATACTCCAAAGCTGCTACAAGTAGAAAAATTTTTACCAAACCAGGAAGGATGAATGGTAAAACACCTACCATTATTGCTTGTTTCAGACCCACGTAAATAGTAAGCCAACTAATACCACAAATAAAGATTACGAGTGTACCCGCCAGACAACTTAAAGAATTACACATAAATGATTTATATTTAGACTTAAGTAATTCATTTACTCTGCTCATTACTACAACAGCAACTAAACAGCCAATCAAATATCCACCTGTTGGCCCGAGAAAAATGTGATAACCACTAGAAAAATTCGCAAAAACAGTAAATCCTGCTGCACCAAGTGATAGATATGTAAGCACAGAATAGAATGCTGTTCTGCGGTTAAATTTAAGCCCAATAAGCATTACTCCTAAAGTTTGCAATGTGATAGGCACAGGATGCAATGGTATGCTTATTTGAGCCATCAAGAATAAAAGTAAAACGCAAGACAATATTTGAGCCAGTGTTGATCTGCTGCTAGATTGTGTTATAAACATACTTTCCCAATAAAAATAACTTATTAAATGTCATATATGTGTATGAGAGGTTTTGCAATTTAAATTTTGCTCATATTGTGCTACAATGAATTATTTATGCACTATTAAACTAAAAATGATGAGTAAACAAGATATATTATCGTTGATGAAAGCAAGACACAGCGGACGTTCATACGATCCTACAAGAGCAATATCTCAGGAAGACATGGATATTTTAATGGAAGCTGTAAGGCTGACTCCCTCATGTTTTGGTGATGAACCCTGGAGATACGTAATATGCAACAAACAGAACAATCAAAGCGCATGGGAAAAGCTGCTAAATTGCCTTGATGAATCTAATCAAAAGTGGGCAAAAGATGCACAAATACTAATTATATCTCTAAGCGCTAAGAATTTCCGTAAATCTGACAAAGGTGAAAATTTTTGGGCTAATCACGATACTGGTGCAGCAAATTATGCACTTATGCTACAGGCTGCAGCTATGAACTTAATGGCTCATCAAATGGGTGGATTTGATAGAGATAAAATAGTAGAAAAATTCAACATATCCGATGATTTTAATGTAATGTCAGTGATAGCGGTTGGTTACGAAGAAGATGGCGCTGAAACAAGTAAGAAAAAAAGAAGACCAATAGAAGAAATATTTTTTTATGATGAGTGGCCAAAAACTAGTTAACTTACTTTGACCACCCCTCTCTCAATACCTTAAAAATAGGATTATCTGGTAAGTAATTTTTTTTTCATTGTACCTTTTTCAATTGCTTGCCAGTCTTTCCACGAAAGCTTCTCGTTTCCAAGTTCATAGTCCATACCTTCCCACACGTCTTCACGAAAACCATAAACAGCAAAGTGCCAATTATATTCATTAAAAATAGAAGTAAGATCTCGAAAATAGTTCTCTAATCCTTTTGAACAGCGATGCCCGCCAAACTCTCCAACAAAGATCTTATAATTTGGTATATTATATTTCTCTTGGAAAACTTTGACTGGTTCTATATATGATCTGAGTGTATTGCTATTCCAGTACTCTGTTTTATTTGTGTCATACCAAAATCCATTACTGACGGAACAAATAAGAAACATTACAAACTCGTTTAATAGTAGTACTGGAAATATTGACAATAAAATTACACAAAACATCTTCAAGTAAACCTATGGTATCGTAGATACTATTGCGTAAAGTATTGTATTTGATATATTGCCACAACCTTTCAACAGGATTCAGTTCCGGTGAATAAGGAGGCAAGTATATGATGGTAATGTTTTCCTGAATTTTCAAACTTTTTGATCTATGCCAACTTGCACAATCCATTACAAGAAAGGCTTCTTTCGTGCCTAAATCTTTCGACATCTGCTCCAGAAATATATTCATACAATCAGTGTTTACATATGGAGCAAGTAGGCTAATTTTCTTACCACTTCTTGGATTTACCGCACTTTAGATATAGAAATTTTGTCTACCAATTTTCATTTTAACCTGCGTTCTGACCCCTTTTAAACCATCCGTGTCCGATTTTTGAATGAGTCCCAAATCGTGATTCATCAAAAAAACACCTCCCTTTTAGGGTGGAAATTGACTATTTTATTGAAGTATCTTTTAAACTCTTCTTGCTTGTTTTTATCTTGTTTATGGTCCATTGGCCTCGGTGTTATGTAAGAAAATTTCATCCTTTGTATCTCACGGTGCACTGTTGATTTGCTGATGTTTAGGGCAAATTCCTCTGAGATTTTTATTTGTACTTCCTTAATAGTAATATTTGGATTTCTTTCTACCCATATTTCAATTTGCTCACGTTGATTTTTGTTTAATTTGCTTTTTCTTCTCCGCTGAAACGGGGCAAATAATTTTTCTACTCTACCAAATTTTAGATGCTTTATCCATTCAGTCAAAGCAGTCCTTGAAATTTTACATATTCTTGCCACAGCGCTTATACTACTTTCTTTTCCTGCTATCACCGCTTGTAACTTTTTTGAAACATATGCGTTATTTCTTACCTTTTTTAACATTTCTTTCGCTAAATTTACAACTCTTTCGTCTAATAGTTTTGACCTTAATGCCATTTATACCTCGCTATTTCACTTACTCTAGTATGACTTTTTCCCCATTATTCTCTATCTGTTCTTTCTATAGCGGGAATTGGTATCAGCAGAACAAATATATCCTGGATAGAAAAATTTCCCCTGGTTTAGTTTTAAATTTGTATAAACAAAAGGCTCGTATATGTGAAATGAATAAAGAACATTGTGATCATTAAGTGGTTTTAATTTATCGAAAGCCTGAGGATCGCCATAACTACTGCTGTCTATAATGCACCCCATAAACTAGACAAAAAAATGGTTGATCCGAGTAGGAAGGTAAAGGGGTAAAAGAATGGAAACAAAAAAATATGAACCAGAGTTAAAAGCAAAGATAGCTTTGGAAGCAATAAAAAATCAAAAAAGCACAGCTGAGATATGTAGTGAATATAAAATACCATCAACAAATCTATATGATTGGCGTGATAGAGTATTGGCAAGGTTAAAAGACCTATTTGTTGAAGAAAGTGAAAGTGCGAGAAAACAAAGAATCTTAGCGCAAGAAATAGAAAGTTTACATAAAGTAATAGGAGAATTGACAGTGGAAAATAGCTATTTGAAAAAAATTACTGAAATAAGCAAAAGATAGAGTAAGGTTTATAGAAAAAGATTCTGATCTGTCAATTAGGAAACATGCTGATTTATTGGGGATTTGCAGATCTAGCCTATATTATAGGCCTATAATTAATAACGAAAGTGAAGTAGCAAATTTGATTCAAGAAGTATATTTGGCTTCTGATTGCCGTTATGGATATCGTAAAATTACTGCTGAAATCATAGCGAGTGGGGTAGTAGTCAATCGCAAAAAAATCTTAAGAATTATGAAAAAAATGAAGATTAGTGGGCTGTATTGTAGAAAAAGATGTAATACAAGTATTAAAGAAAAAAAGCATAAAATATATCCTTATCTACTCAAAGATTTGATTATTTGTAGAGTTAATCAGGTATGGGCTACTGATATAACATATATTATGGTAGAAGGTAAGTTTGTCTATTTTGTGGCAATAATGGACTTGTATAGTCGCTATATTATTGCTCATTCATTATCACCATATCTCGATGCTGGATTTTGCCTTTATACTCTCAAAGAAGCTCTAAAACAAGGTAAACATGAGATTTTTAATAGTGATCAAGGGGTACAGTTTACTTGCTACAACTTTATTACGGAATTAGAGCATGCTAATATTAAAATCAGTATGGACCATAAAGGACGTTGCTTCGACAATATATTTGTTGAGCGCTTATGGAGAACTTTAAAGCAAGAAGCTATATATTATTATAGACCAAATAGTATCAGAGATTTGAATCTTATAATAAATGACTTTGTTGGTTGGTATAACTATAGAAGGCTACATCAGACTCTAAATTATAAAGTTCCTGCTGATCTTTATTATCATAAACAGTAAATGAATATATTGATAAATACTTTAAATGTGTGTCGACGTATTTATCAACATATTCATTTTAAAAATCGGATCACTTTAAAAAAATGGTCTAGACAAATGGGTGCACTATACTAGTATGACTTTTTTCCCCATTATTCTCTATCTGTTCTTTCTATAGCGGGAATTGGTATAAGATTTGCCCGAGCACTAAAAAACAAAATCAATAGCCTAATTAATATTGGGCCAAAAGGTTTGTAGAGCCTTTCTTATGTCGTGCTTGATCAGAATCGGGTTTAAATCTTGCGATTATGGAGGCAAGAACAAAATTTTACACCCAATATTTTCTATCAAATTTTTTGTCCTTGCAGATTCTCGCATTGTCGAGAACAATAGTCTGTCCAGGTTTAAATACAGGGACAAGTACATTTTCTACATAAGCATCAAAAATCTCGCTGTTGCAGTAGCCATCAATTATCCATGGTGCTTTAACTTTTCCTTCATTCAGTGCTCCAATTATGCTTACCCTCTTTCTTTTAAACCTTGGGCAAATAACCTCTTTCCTCTTTGAGACCAACCATATTCATAAAATTCATTATCCTCTATTCCAGACTCATCTATGTATATCAAGTTTCCTTTATTTATTTCTTCTACTTTTTTTATGAACTCTTTGCGTTTCTCTTTATCTCTTTCTCGATAAAGAAAAGTTTTTTTTATATGTATAGTTTACTTTGCTAAGGTATAGTATTTTCTAAAATGAATGGATAAATTTCCATTATGGTATTACCAACCAAAAGTTGTAAGTCTGTACATTTATACATTAGAGGTCTGAGGCGGCTTTTGATGGTATGCCAACAGTGTTCTATGGGATTCAAATCTGGTGAATATGTTGGAAGATACAGCACATGAAAGCCAAAAGACTCTATTAATGATTTTGTTTTAGTGGTCTTATGAAATGTAGCATTATCCATAACTATGGTTGTGCCAAGTGGCAATTTAGGTAATAACATCTTCTCCAACAATATATTGAATACCTCTTTTTCACACCCACCTTTGAAAGTCATTGGTGCAATAAATCTCATTCCAATCCACCCGGCTACTATACTGATTCTCTCTCGAGTTCTCCCTGGAATATCTGCATAAATTTTCTTTCCTCTTGGAGCACGTCCATATTCTCGGTATAACTTATTATCAACTCCTGCTTCATCTATATATAAGATGCTGGAATGTTCTATTTTTGAGATTTTATCAATAAATTGCTGCCTATCTTCTTGATTGCGCTCTTGATATAGTGTGACTTTTTTAAAGTAATTTTTAGCTGTTTTAGTCTATACCAAATTGAATTTATTCCAAATCCAAGATTTTGTTTCATCTCTGCCAGAGTATGATCTGGATTCTTTGTAACATATTCTTCGAGTATTTTTGGGTCTATTTTTCGAATAAAGCTACCGTTTTTAGATGGCTTTAAGCTTTCACCAGCAGCTTTCTTTTTTAACCAGCGGTACAGAGTTGCTATTCCTATCTCCATGAGCTCTGCTATCTCAACCTTTGTCTTCCCTTTTTCTATCATCAATACTGCCTTTTCCCTTAAATCCACACTATATGCCATTATAACTCAAATACTTTATTATACCTTTATCATTTGCTTTGGGAAATACTATAGTTATATACTGTGCTTCTACACATATTACCAAATTCTTCAATTATCTTTTCAATTCCAATATCCTGATTTCCATTCAGAAATTTGATAAATCTATTCATATCTTTAATCTTATGGCCATATCCTTTGTGATAGCCTGAAGATGGTTTCTGTTTCTTTTTTCCTTTTCCTCCACTATATTGGTTTTATGCTCACTAAATTGGTGAGCATGTTACAACGTTTTTGACGACGAAAAGACTGGATAACTACTTTCATGACAACCATTTAGTTGTCTTTTCTCGTCTATCTTATTTTGTCACTCTGCTGAACAGATACTAAAGTACTAGCTTTTGTGGGTTGATGCACAATTCTATCAGAAGTTTTGTGACTATAATTGCAGAAAACATCGAGCACAGGATTCCTATCGATAAAGTGACAGAAAACCCTCTAATTGCTCCGCTACCAATAATGAACATTATTCCTGCAGCAATAAGTGTAGTGAGATTTGAATCAAGAATTGTTTTTATTGCGTTTTTAAATCCTTCTTCAATGGCACGAGCTGTTCTTTTTCCTGCTCTTATTTCTTCGCGGATGCGTTCAAATATTAAAACATTTGCATCCACTGACATGCCAACAGTTAGCGCAATTCCAGCAATTCCAGGGAGAGTAATAGTTGCTTCAAGTAAGGTAAGAATGAGTAGTATAGAGATTACATTAAAAACGAGTGCAACAGACGCTAATAAGCCTAATTTGCCGTAAGTAATGATTATAGATAAACCAACGGCTATGATAGAGATTATTGCTGCAATTTCTCCTGCTTTTATTGACTCTTCTCCAAGGCTTGGACCAATGTTTTTTTCTTCAATTATTTTAAGTGGTGCAGGTAGTGCACCTGATTTTAAAAGTATTGCAAGTTCACTCGCTTGTTTTTCAGTGAAATTACCGCTAATTTCTCCCTCTCCATTTAGAATAGGTTCACGTATTGTTGGTACAGTTAAGACTGTGTTATCTAAAACAATTGCAAAAGGCTTTCCTACATTTTCTTTAGTAATTTTTGCAAATTTTTTACTTGCTATGCTGTCGAATTTGAAATGTACTGTTGGTTTACCTAAATTGCCAAATCTAACTGATGCGTTAACTAATGAATCACCGCCTATTTCAGTTTTGCGGAATATCGGGTAGGAATTACCCAAAGAATCCTTGAGCATAATCGTAGTGTCATGATCGATATCTTGCATTTTAGCTACATTGGTGTTTGCCAAATGGAAGGCCAGCTTGGCTGTTTTGCCAAGCAGAGATTTTATCTGCTGAGTGTCTTCTACTCCAGGAACTTGGACTAATATCTTATTTTGTCCTTGTTTTTGCACACTTACTTCCTTAGTACCAAGCTTATCTAAGCGTCTTTGAACATTAACTATTGACTCTGAAACTACTTCATTGATTAATGAATTCTTATAATGCGGTTTATATGAAATGAAAATTGCAGTATTTTTTCTACTCAATTCTAAATTTGGGTTTATTTTATGTATTAACGTTGAAACTTTTTTGTAATCATCAATATTATTTAAAGTTACAACCACTTGTTTATCGTTTTTTGCGCTAAATTCAATCTTTTGTGTTAACAGACCTTCTTTTATTTCATCGGTTAGCATGCTTAGTTTCTCTTTGAAGTAAAAATCTAAGTCTACATTTAGAAGCAGAGATGATCCACCTTTCAGGTCAAGCCCTAAATTTATTCTCTTTTTTGAGGTAAAGAACTTATTATCAATAAAATTTGGCAGTATTATATATAAGGACAGCAAAAAAATTAGTAACACTGAAAGAGATTTAACTATTATCTTGTTTGGCATAAATTTAAACTATATTAGTGCATTGTAGACCGAATAGTTGCTAATCACAAGCACCTAAAAGATTAGGACCGCCTAAAGCCCTGATCTATAATTGATGGTCTGCGTTTGTTTTTCTAAAATATCATTATAAATCCATGAATGAGGTTCAGAGGTAGCTTTAAGATTCTCTATTTGTTTATTTTTTCTAATGCTATCAATCGGAAGGTAAATGCATAAACCAAGTATTGAGAAAGTATAGCTCTTTTCATAATGGTCCAAACGGTTTAAAATAAGAGTTTATAGTAGTGAAGGTAAGTATGCCAGCAGCATATAGTTATGATTTAAGAAAAAAAGCAATGGAGGTACTAGACGAAGGGGAAAGCAGAGAAACGGTAGCAGCAAGATTTAAAATTGGAAGAACTACATTATGGGAGTGGCAGCAAAGAAAAAAAGAAACAGGAGATTTTCAGTCGAAAAAACTTGGAAATGGAGGTTATAATCATAAAATTACCGACTGGAATAAATTTACTGAATTTGCCAAAAAAACATGGTGGAAAAACTCTATCGGAAATGGCTAAGCTTTGGAGTAATGTTAGTATCCCAACGATTCATCTAGCTCTTAAAAAATTGGACTCACACGCAAAAAAGACATATGGATACAAAGAAAGGAATGAAGAAAAACGTGCTGAATTTTTGAAAATTATAGCAACGAAAGAACCTCAAAACTTAGTATATATAGATGAATCTGGTATTGATAATACCGAAGACTATCCCTATGGATATTCTCAGAAAGGACAGCGATTTTATGCCCTAAAATCTGGAAAGAAAACTCAACGAATTAGCATGATTGCAGCTCTAAATAGTAGAAAAATAGTTGTTCCGTTAACATTTGAGGGCCATTGTAATATGGATATCTTTAATAAATGGTTTGAGCAGTTTTTGACACCTATTTTGGAACCTGGACAAACTGTTATCCTTGATAATGCTACTTTTCATAAGTCTAATAAGATTACTGAACTTGCTAAAGAAGTTGGTGCTGAAATTTTGTATCTTCCTACGTATTCCCCAGATTTCAATAAAATTGAGCATCATTGGTTTGCTATAAAAAATAGAGCTAGGAAAAACATCCCTCTATTCACATCTTTTCGTCATGCTGTTGATTCTGCTTTTCTATGAACTTTCCGGACTATTATGAAAAGAGCTATAACTATGGTAGCTGTTATGTGAATAGCAAGAAATTCACTATAACTTGGATCTTTCCAACCGAGAGGACTAGATAGAGAAGGATGAGAGGAAAATCTGGGAATTGCTACTACTGAACTTAATGATGTTAGAATAATAGCGACAGTGGCACCTACAAGAGGTAAAATATTCTTTTTATTAAATCTGCCATTAGAATCTTTTAAAATATCAAACATACATACTCGTCGATTACTAAATGTTCGTGATACTATGCACTAATTATAAAGTATTCAATAACTAAACTGGAGATAATAAAAAATGGACATAGAATATAGACATATAATATGAAGGATATATGCTAGTTAAAATAGGTACGAGAGGAAGCGACCTTGCGATCATCCAAGCTTTGGAAGCAAAACAAAGATTATTAGAGTCTTTTCCTAATCTATCCGTTGAGATCATTAAAATCAAAACTTCTGGTGATAAATATGCTAATGTAACCCTTGCTGAAATAGGAGGTAAAGGACTGTTCCTCAGGGAGATTGAGGCTGAATTACTCAAAAATAATATAGATATGGCGGTTCATTCGCTAAAAGATGTACCTGCGTTTTTCTCGAAGGACTTAACAATTCCTTGTGTTTTAGAGAGGATAAGTCCATGTGATGTATTTATTTCTCATAAATATAAGAGCCTAAAAACTTTGCCACAGCAGGCTACAATTGCAACTTCTTCAATAAGAAGAAAAGTTCAGCTGTTAAATCTCAGGCCAGACTTAAATGTAGTGACACTGCGTGGAAATGTGACAACTAGACTGCAAAATCAGAATTTTGATGGAATGATTTTAGCTGAAGCAGGGCTGATAAGATTAAAAAAATATCACTTAATTACAGAGTTATTGCCACCAAAAGTCATGTTAAGCGCAGTAGGGCAGGGGGCAATTTGCATTCAATGCCGAAAGAATGATATAAAAGTTATCGATCTTTTAGAGAAAATTAATAATAATATGTCTTTTATAAGGGCAAAATCAGAGCGCAGTTTCATGAAGACAGTAAATGGTTCATGCTTTACACCGCTTGCAGCTTTAGCAGAATATGTGAGTGAAAACATGCTACATCTTTATTGTATGTTAGCGGGCGAGAGAGTTATATACTTTACTGAACGCACTTCGTTTGTAGAAGATGCAGAAAAAATGGGTATGGATGCAGGATTAGAGTTAAAATCAAAATGCTTATAAGCTTACCTAAAGTATGTGGAATCTACCGTTATAATGTTTCAATGTCTAAAATGACTTGGTTAAATGTTGGTGGCCAAGCTGATGTACTATTTAAGCCACGTGACATTGAAGATCTAATGTGCTTGATAAAAGATGCGGAGTTACCAATTAGCGTTATCGGTGCAACATCCAACATAATAATTCGAGATAGTGGCATTCGAGGAATAACGGTGAAATTAGGCAAGGAATTTGCGTATATTAAATGTAAAGATAATAGCTCCATAGTTGCAGGTGGTGCTGCACTGCTTAGTAACCTTGCCTACTTTGCAGGGGAACAGCAAATTAGTGGGCTTGAGTTTCTTGCTGGAATTCCAGGAACAGTTGGCGGTGGAATAGAAATGAATGCAGGTGCATATGGTAGTAATATCGCAAGTGTTGTACAATCCATAAAAGCAGTAAACCTAGAGGATGGAAACCTATATGAGTTCTCCAGCGAAGAAATGGGATATTTTTATCGTGGACATAGTCTAAAAGGCAGGTGGATTTTTATTGAAGCCGAATTTAAAGGAGTAAGTTCAGAGTATGAGCTTATATTTCAAAGATTGAAAGAAGTTATTGATAAAAAAAATAAAAGCCAACCAGTAAGAGGAAAAACTGCTGGTTGTATATTCAAAAATCCAATAGGCTGCAAGGCATGGAAACTGATTGATGAATCTGGCTGCCGAGGATTAGATAATGGTGTAGCTAAAATTTCTAAGAAACATTGTAATTTTCTACTCAATTACAATAATGCAACTGCACTTGACTTAGAAAACCTTGGCAACAGAGTACAAGATGCAGTGAAAGATAAATTTAACATTGAACTTGAGTGGGAGATAAGGGTTTTAGGTAGCTAAATTTATAGTTGTATCTCTTGGCTGTTCAACGCTATCTATTTGTAAAGTCTCCTTATTGTTATCATTTGATGCAGTATGGTTGTTATTCTTTTCCTGCGAAAAAAAGGTTCCTTTTACTTTTTCAACTATAGGTGGTAGATATATCATTGCAAGCACTGTTAGGGTTGGTACAGCAAGTCCTATTATTGCACCAAGGTTAGCTGCTGAGTTTATATCTAGCTTTATACCAGGAACAGCATTTATAGCTGCACTTAGAACAATTCCGATTACTACCTGAGGAATAAATAGTATACTGAATAACTTAAATAACTCTAAGTCTGAATCTCGATCAGCGAATATGGACATGAACAACGCAATGAGTATAGAAATAAATGCTGCAGAAACAACAGTAGCAATGCTGCCTATAATAAGAGGAGATAAAGGTGCACTTAATGCATAACATACAAGACCTGTTGTAGCACCTGTAAGCGCTCCTATTGGTACTCCTATTGCCTCTCCTATCATAGCTGGTATAAATAATACATCAGTTATTAAATTTGGCATATTTTAAAAACTTAACCAATAATAGAATATTCACTATTTTTCTCTTATTTGTCAAGTTATCTTAACCTAATTCCAAAAATTGTTGTATAGTATCAATTTGAAGTTTTGTTTTTAATGCATAAGTTCACAATACTCTTTTCTATACTGTTTGCGGTAATTGCTTACTATTTAAACAATGAAGTAATATTTGAAATAGCAAAGCTATTTAGTGATATATTTATCAGTTTATTGAAATTGATTAGTTTACCTTTAGTTTTTCTATCAATAGTTTCAACAATTTCTGGACTTAAAGACTCAATTGAAATTAAAGTATTACTTAAGAAGACGCTTTTTTATACGCTGCTTACAACCATTATAGCTGCATTTGTTGCGCTATCTTTCTATTTATTCATAGATCCAGTAAGAAAAAATTTCATAAGTAACACAATAGAAAGTGTGAGTGACAGCAATCACAATTACTTTTCATACTTAAAATCACTCATTCCTTCGAATTTTGTGCAAGTTTTTCTTGAAAATAACGTTATTGGCAGCATACTGATCGCTTTTTTAATGGGTGGAGCTATTATCTCACTTTCAAGAGAAAAGCAGGACGTATTACATCAAATGTTTTCTGCACTGTTTGATACACTGCTTAAAATTGCTCAAGGATTATTAAAGTTTATTCCTCTTGCTGTATGGTCTTTTATCACATGTTTTTTACATGAGTTAAAGGGTGGCAGCGAATTCCACAGTCTTTTTTGGTATTTTGCTTGCATAATGTCTGCAAATTTCGTGCAAGCATTTGTGGTTTTACCACTACTCATGTGTTATAAAGGTATATCACCAATTCAGACGCTAAGAGGAGTTATGCCGGCACTTACGCTTGCATTTTTTTCTAAATCATCCAGCGCGACGCTGCCTACAACTATAGAATGTGTGCAAAATCAGCTAAAGGTGCCAAAGAAATTGTCGTCTTTTATTCTACCAATATGCACAACAATCAATATGAATGCGTGTGCTGCATTTATTTTGATTACAGTGATGTTTGTTGCAGAGATGAATGGGCACACATTTTCCTTAAGTGAGATGTTCATATGGATTTTTTTAGCTACAGGAGCTGCAATTGGTAACGCTGGAGTGCCGATGGGGTGCTATTTTATGGCAACTAGTTATTTGGTATCAATGAATGTTCCTTTGTACATTATGGGATTGATTTTGCCTATTTATACAATCATTGATATGTTTGAAACTGCAATAAATGTGTGGTCTGATATCTGTATAACCCAGATAATTAATAAAGAATTTCAAACTCAAGAATGATATTAGATAATACAATAATAAAAGAATTTGAAGAGGCTGGTGCGATTTTGCACGGACATTTTGTACTCTCGTCAGGGCTGCACAGCAACACTTACATACAATGCGCTAAAATTTTTGAAAATCCAAGCAGAGCAATGAACGTTTGTGAGCTATTGGCGAATAAAATAAGAAAAGAGCTTATTGAACCCATAGATTTAATACTATCTCCTGCGATTGGTGGAATAATCGTGGGTTATGAGATTGGTAGACAGATTGGAATCCGAACAATATTTTGCGAACGTGTTAATGGTAAATTTGAATTACGCCGTGGATTTGAGATTAAACAAGGTGAGAAAATCTTACTAATTGAAGATGTGATTACCACAGGTAAATCTTCACTTGAAGCAGTAAAATGTGGAGAAGAGAAGGGAGGTAAAGTTGTTGCTGAAGCTTCTTTGATAAAGAGAAGTAGTGAGACAAAACTACCTTTTTCTGTTATATCTTTGATTGAACTAAACATTCAAAACTATAGCGAGAAAGAACTGCCAAGTGAATTAAAACAATTACCTATAATGAAACCTGGAAGTAGAGAATATTTAACAAAGTAATTCTATATATGGCTCAAGTGGTTCAGTAACTTTTACGTGTTATATTTTTTTCACCAAAGTTAGATATTACAGTTTATTTTCCCTGTATTCGTTCAGCAGAATGGCAAAATAAGATAGACAAATAAAGATATAAAGTAAAACAATAATAGGTGTCATTCCAGCGCGTGACGATGGAATCCAGAAAGGAACAATGGATCCCAGTGTCTGAGCACTGGGATGACAAGGTAGGAAGCACTGGGATGAAACCTTTTTGCTTCAATATTTTGCACAGTAGCCATGCAACTTGACAAATACTTTTCTCTTGATTTAGCTAAGGTTTTTATGAATTTTGCCCATAAAAACCCTGTTATAACTAAAAATACACTAAATCTTGGTTTGCACATGTTTCATTTTTTGCCATAAGAGACAATAATTCTGCACTCTCATTGAAACTATTTGCAGCAGTTTTTAAAACCTCAGATTTTGCTTCTATGAGTTCGCATTCAATCTTGTCTATTCTCCTAAGAAACTCACTCAACTAACTCTTCTTGTTGAACTAATATGTAGCCAAATTCCCTCGCTTTTTTGATCAAATTTTTTACAATTCTATCTTTATAGCGTGTTTCATAGTATTCCATTCCTTTTTCTACATATTCCTGTCCGTATTTGAGCATACTATAAAATATGCATGCCATTTTTCTTGCAGTAGCTGTTATTTCTTTTGGTTCTCCCAGTCGTTTTTTCAATCTTCTGTAGTATGCACCCAACGCACTTTTACTCTTTCCTACAGAATGAGCAGCTATTCGCAAAGCATTTGCAGCACGGTTAATGACTTTACGTGTTCTTGTATTAAACACTTTTTCCCCTGTAACTTTATTAGCAGGACTGAGTCCCAACCACGACGAAAAGTGCTTTTCTGTTGGCCATTTACTGTGGTTTATACCAACTTCTGAAATTATGGTTTGTATACTTAATACATCAAATCCAGGAATTTTAGTGAAATCCATACCAGTGATTCGGTGCAGTTCCTCATACAAAGCAAAGCTTGGCTTACTTTTGCTATTTTTATTCTTTTGCTTACTTAGCTGTTTGCTTTCACAAGACTTTGTTTCAAACGTTTTATAATAGGCTTCAATATTTCTATCACATTCTGCTATTTTTCTTGATAAATATTATATAGTTCAAATTCTTGCTTTAGCGTGAATAAGTGTTCTTCTCTATAGTCACCAGCTAACGCTTTTGCAATAGTAGACTGATCATTTTTCATTCGCACGTCCCTGAATTCTGCTAATTTTTCAGAATCTCTTTCGCCTTCAATTATAGCTTCAATGATTTTCATACCAGTTATCCCAGTAATATGACTAATAACCTTGTGTAATTGTATATTCATTTGAATTAATGCCTTCTGCATACGTAGAATATGCGTAGATGCACTTTCAGTGAGATTTCTGCGCTGCCGCACGTAACTGCGCAATACACACATCTGATTATCTGGCCTAAACGATCCATAAAGCAGTCCTTAGCTATGCAGTTGTTGGAGCCATTGGCAATCTTGAACGTCAGACTTCCTACCAGGTACATTCTTTACATGCCGTGCATTTACCAATCTTACCTCGAATTTATATGACTCAAGTATTTGAAATAAAGTAATCCAGTATACTCCTGTTGATTCCATAGCTATAGTATTTTCTAAAATGAATGGATAAATTTCCATTATGGTATTACCAACCAAAAGTTGTAAGTCTGTACATTTATACATTAGAGGTCTGAGGCGGCTTTTGATGGTATGCCAACAGTGTTCTATGGGATTCAAATCTGGTGAATATGTTGGAAGATACAGCACATGAAAGCCAAAAGACTCTATTAATGATTTTGTTTTAGTGGTCTTATGAAATGTAGCATTATCCATAACTATGGTTGTGCCAAGTGGCAATTTAGGTAATAACATCTTCTCCAACAATATATTGAATACCTCTTTTTCACACCCACCTTTGAAAGTCATTGGTGCAATAAATCTCATTCCAATCCACCCGGCTACTATACTGATTCTCTCTCGAGTTCTCCCTGGAATATCTGCATAAATTTTCTTTCCTCTTGGAGCACGTCCATATTCTCGGTATAACTTATTATCAACTCCTGCTTCATCTATATATAAGATGCTGGAATGTTCTATTTTTGAGATTTTATCAATAAATTGCTGCCTATCTTCTTGATTGCGCTCTTGATATAGTGTGACTTTTTTAAAGTAATTTTTAGCTGTTTTAGTCTATACCAAATTGAATTTATTCCAAATCCAAGATTTTGTTTCATCTCTGCCAGAGTATGATCTGGATTCTTTGTAACATATTCTTCGAGTATTTTTGGGTCTATTTTTCGAATAAAGCTACCGTTTTTAGATGGCTTTAAGCTTTCACCAGCAGCTTTCTTTTTTAACCAGCGGTACAGAGTTGCTATTCCTATCTCCATGAGCTCTGCTATCTCAACCTTTGTCTTCCCTTTTCTATCATCAATACTGCCTTTTCCCTTAAATCCACACTATATGCCATTATAACTCAAATACTTTATTATACCTTTATCATTTGCTTTGGGAAATACTATACTGTTGTAACTTTACACTTTTTCAACCACCGTGCTAAGTTATGAAGGTCTTCATACCAAAATCCATTACTGACGGAACAAATAAGAAACATTACAAACTCGTTTAATAGTAGTACTGGAAATATTGACAATAAAATTACACAAAACATCTTCAAGTAAACCTATGGTATCGTAGATATAGCTCTTTTCATAATAGTCCGGAAAGTTCATAGAAAAGCAGAATCAACAGCATGACGAAAAGATGTGAATAGAGGGATGTTTTTCCTAGCTCTATTTTTTATAGCAAACCAATGATGCTCAATTTTATTGAAATCTGGGGAATACGTAGGAAGATACAAAATTTCAGCACCAACTTCTTTAGCAAGTTCAGTAATCTTATTAGACTTATGAAAAGTAGCATTATCAAGGATAACAGTTTGTCCAGGTTCCAAAATCGGTGTCAAAAACTGCTCAAACCATTTATTAAAGATATCCATATTACAATGGCCCTCAAATGTTAACGGAACAACTATTTTTCTACTATTTAGAGCTGCAATCATGCTAATTCGTTGAGTTTTCTTTCCAGATTTTAGGGCATAAAATCGCTGTCCTTTCTGAGAATATCCATAGGGATAGTCTTCGGTATTATCAATACCAGATTCATCTATATATACTAAGTTTTGAGGTTCTTTCGTTGCTATAATTTTCAAAAATTCAGCACGTTTTTCTTCATTCCTTTCTTTGTATCCATATGTCTTTTTTTGCGTGTGAGTCCAATTTTTTTAAGAGCTAGATGAATCGTTGGGATACTAACATTACTCCAAAGCTTAGCCATTTCCGATAGAGTTTTTCCACCATGTTTTTTTGGCAAATTCAGTAAATTTATTCCAGTCGGTAATTTTATGATTATAACCTCCATTTCCAAGTTTTTTCGACTGAAAATCTCCTGTTTCTTTTTTTCTTTGCTGCCACTCCCATAATGTAGTTCTTCCAATTTTAAATCTTGCTGCTACCGTTTCTCTGCTTTCCCCTTCGTCTAGTACCTCCATTGCTTTTTTTCTTAAATCATAACTATATGCTGCTGGCATACTTACCTTCACTACTATAAACTCTTATTTTAAACCGTTTGGACCATTATGAAAAGAGCTATACTATTGCGTAAAGTATTGTATTTGATATATTGCCACAACCTTTCAACAGGATTCAGTTCCGGTGAATAAGGAGGCAAGTATATGATGGTAATGTTTTCCTGAATTTTCAAACTTTTTGATCTATGCCAACTTGCACAATCCATTACAAGAAAGGCTTCTTTCGTGCCTAAATCTTTCGACATCTGCTCCAGAAATATATTCATACAATCAGTGTTTACATATGGAGCAAGTAGGCTGATTTTCTTACCACTTCTTGGATTTACCGCACTTTAGATATAGAAATTTTGTCTACCAATTTTCATTTTAACCTGCGTTCTGACCCCTTTTTTAAACCATCCGTGTCCGATTTTTGAATGAGTCCCAAATCGTGATTCATCAAAAAACACACCTCCCTTTTAGGGTGGAAATTGACTATTTTATTGAAGTATCTTTTAAACTCTTCTTGCTTGTTTTTATCTTGTTTATGGTGCATTGGCCTCGGTGTTATGTAAGAAAATTTCATCCTTTGTATCTCACGGTGCACTGTTGATTTGCTGATGTTTAGGGCAAATTCCTCTGAGATTTTTATTTGTACTTCCTTAATAGTAATATTTGGATTTCTTTCTACCCATATTTCAATTTGCTCACGTTGATTTTTGTTTAATTTGCTTTTTCTTCTCCGCTGAAACAGGGCAAATAATTTTTCTACTCTACCAAATTTTAGATGCTTTATCCATTCAGTCAAAGCAGTCCTTGAAATTTTACATATTCTTGCCACAGCGCTTATACTACTTTCTTTTCCTGCTATCACCGCTTGTAACTTTTTTGAAACATATGCGTTATTTCTTACCTTTTTTAACATTTCTTTCGCTAAATTTACAACTCTTTCGTCTAATAGTTTTGACCTTAATGCCATTTATACCTCGCTATTTCACTTACTCTAGTATGACTTTTTCCCCATTATTCTCTATCTGTTCTTTCTATAGCGGGAATTGGTATCACTACATATCTCAGCTGTGCTTTTTTGATTTTTTATTGCTTCCAAAGCTATCTTTGCTTTTAACTCTGGTTCATATTTTTTTGTTTCCATTCTTTTACCCCTTTACCTTCCTACTCGGATCAACCATTTTTTTGTCTAGTTTATGGGGTGCATTATAGACTCCATCAATGATTTGACCGTTCCTTCCAAGAACATGCTTGCATACGGGCACTTAGGCACCATTGAAAATGTCGATCATAACTGCAGAGGCGCTCCCTCTACAACTATACTTGAAAATTACTAAAAACTTAAATTTGTGTGTTTCTTTCTGATTTGACAGATTTTGTCTGTTCGATGCTTGCATTTCCTTTACTTGTTTTTCTAATTTTTTTAAAAAATTTATTATTTTTGTTCCTTGTAATTTTATTATTGTTTCCTTAAGTAGTAACGTTGATATTGGCATTGCTATTTCTTCTATCTCTTTTTCTGTTTTCCTTTCCAATTCCACTACTTTTTCTATTCCTTCGTCTGATATTTCAGTGTCTTTTTTTAGTTCTATTTCAAATTTTCTTTTTTTTAACTCTGATTTTGCTTCTTCTAATGATTCTAATGCATTCCATAGCTTTTCACCAGAATTCTGACTCCGTTTTGGTGACATAGACTGACTGCCTTTGAACTTTTTTGGTGATATGGGCTGATTTTTACCATCTTTAAGCTTTTTTGAGTTTTCACCAGCACTTACTTTAGCCATAATAAACCTCGCATATTAAATAATGCTATTACATAATATCTTTAAAGCTCAAGGTCAAATAGTATCTTTACATAATATAAATCATAAACAGAAAATTTTAGTGTAAATTGCCATATTTACTTTGTGCTACGGTTTGAGATAGAATAACAACTTGCTTCAAATATGGAAAGGCAGTACAAACTCTATAATCAAGTTACTGAACTCTCATTTACTCCTCTTTTTTTGTAAAACAATCTACAATTCATTAGAAGATCTTCAGATAGACGTTGATCATTGGTTGTGTTTTTACAATGAGACAAGACCTAATTCTAGTAAATATTGTTATGGCGATGTAGACTTTCCTGAATAGAAAACATATTGCTTTTAGAAAAATATTAGTAGAATTACATAAGAGACTGATATTAGTTTTCAATTTTTCTGTTATAGTATTTCCCAAAGCAAATGATAAAGGTATAACAAAGTATTTGAGTTATAATGGCATATAGTGTGGATTTAAGGGAAAAGGCAGTATTGATGATAGAAAAAGGGAAGACAAAGGTTGAGATAGCAGAGCTCATGGAGATAGGAATAGCAACTCTGTACCGCTGGTTAAAAAAGAAAGCTGCTGGTGAAAGCTTAAAGCCATCTAAAAACGGTAGCTTTATTCGAAAAATAGACCCAAAAATACTCGAAGAATATGTTACAAAGAATCCAGATCATACTCTGGCAGAGATGAAACAAAATCTTGGATTTGGAATAAATTCAATTTGGTATAGACTAAAACAGCTAAAAATTACTTTAAAAAAAAGTCACACTATATCAAGAGCGCAATCAAGAAGATAGGCAGCAATTTATTGATAAAATCTCAAAATAGAACATTCCAGCATCTTATATATAGATGAAGCAGGAGTTGATAATAAGTTATACCGAGAATATGGACGTGCTCCAAGAGGAAAGAAAATTTATGCAGATATTCCAGGGAGAACTCGAGAGAGAATCAGTATAGTAGCCGGGTGGATTGGAATGAGATTTATTGCACCAATGACTTTCAAAGGTGGGTGTGAAAAAGAGGTATTCAATATATTGTTGGAGAAGATGTTATTACCTAAATTGCCACTTGGCACAACCATAGTTATGGATAATGCTACATTTCATAAGACCACTAAAACAAAATCATTAATAGAGTCTTTTGGCTTTCATGTGCTGTATCTTCCAACATATTCACCAGATTTGAATCCCATAGAACACTGTTGGCATACCATCAAAAGCCGCCTCAGACCTCTAATGTATAAATGTACAGACTTACAACTTTTGGTTGGTAATACCATAATGGAAATTTATCCATTCATTTTAGAAAATACTATAGTTAATTCTTGCTTGCTAGATTAAGTTGTGTCTGGTAACCATAATGGCAAATCTTGTTAATTTGAGGCGTGGATTTTAGCCTCTCTCATCCTTACATTAGTTACATATTCTTTCGCAGAGGGCTAATGAATTTATTAGTAAAATTCAGTAATTTATAACTGACAATTAGAGCTGTTAATTAGCAACTCACTTTAAATAAGTTACTCAACTGTGACGGATTTAGCTAAATTTCTCGGACAATCTACATCTAACCCTTTTTTTTCTGCAATAGAATAAGCAAGAAATTGCATAGCAACACTGTAGATAATTGGAGAAACAAAATTATCAACTTCTGGAAGTTGCACCACATCTATGCAAATTTCCTTTAAGAGCGGTGCTCCTTGCTTATCACTAAAGGCAATTACTTTACCTTTTCTTGCAATAATCTCTTGTATATTGGATAGCGTTTTAAAGAATAAATTATCGTAAGGAATAATTGCGATAACAAGTACAGTAGAGTCTATCAAGGCGATAGAACCGTGCTTCATTTCTCCCGCTGCAATACCAATTGTGTTGATATATGAAAGCTCTTTTATCTTCAATGCACCTTCCATTGCAACTCCATATGAGCTTCCTCTCCCAATTATAATTATATTATTGTGCTCTAATATACTGCCTGATATATGTTGTATTTCCATCACATTCAAAACATGCTCTACATGTTCGGGAATGGAATTAATAGCACCGCTTAGTTCCTTTATCCTCTCTCTACCCAGTATACCTTTTATTTTTCCAAGCTCTACAGCAAAGCATGCTAAAATTGCAAGCTGCGTAGAAAAGGTTTTTGTCGAAGCAACACCAATCTCAGGTCCAGCAAGAGTATGCAATACAATATCTGAGGCTTTTTCTATGCTGCTATTAAATGTATTAATTATGCTAATGATCATTTGTTTCTGCAATCTCGCATAACGTAGTGCTTCCATAGTATCTGCAGTTTCACCAGATTGAGAAATGAATAAGCCAATACTACCTTCTTCGAGCTTGACGCTGCTATACCTAAATTCTGACGAGATTTCTAGATATACCCGAATTTGAGCAATACTTTCCAGCCAACACTTTGCTATTAGTCCAGCAAAATAGGATGAACCGCATCCAACTATAGTAATGTAACCTAGTTCAGAAAATAATTCTTTGTTGATTTCTTTATATTGTTTATAAAATTGATTTATTGTTTTGTTTAATGCATACGGTTGCTCAAAAATTTCTTTTAGCATAAAGCTAGGGTAACCATTTTTACTAATTAGAAAATTTCTTGGACTGCTATTTTCTGTTCTGCGTTTAACTTTTATACCATTATTATATATACTGAATTCGTTAGATTTTATTACTGCAATATCATTATCTTCTAAATGCAATATTTTTTCTACAAATGAATTCAAAGTATTAGTATCAGAAGCAGCAAACACTTTATTACAGTTATATCCTATTGCTAAAGGCAAATTTCTTTTTGCAACAAATAAAGTATCTGGATATTCTGCAAATAATAGAGCCAAAGCAAGTGAACCTTGTAAATTGTTTAGACACTGTAATATAGAATCAACTGGTGACAATCCTTCATTAAGATATGCAGTTAATATGTTTGGTATTACTTCTGTATCAGTGTCGGTATGAAAAGATACTCCCTTTTCCTCCAGATCCTTTTTTAATATATTGTAATTTTCAATTATGCCATTATGAGCAACAACAACATTATTTATATAAATGGGATGAGCATTTTTAAGATTTGGAGCTCCATGTGTAGCCCAACGAGTATGTGCTATACCAACTTTGCTACTAGATATCTTGCTCTCATGAACAACTTCACACAATCTTTCAACTTTACCTTCTGATTTTTTTACTTCTATCTTACCTCTATTATTTATAATTGCTATACCTGAAGAGTCATAGCCTCTGTATTCCAATTTTTGCAACGCGGTTAGTAAAGTTGTTATTACTGAATCACCGCTACTTACTATACCTAATATTCCACACACTTCTTAAATTATGAAGCATTTTTGTCTTTTTTACTTTCCTCTAGTTTATTTTTCTTGCCATTCTTTTCAACTTTGCTTTTTTCAATAGATTTAGCTACTGGCTTTTGAATTTCTTTATTTAAGATTTCAGATATAGCAGACTTTAGGATTGTTATTTCAATTTTTGGTGCTATTTCTAGTATTAGTTGTGCATTTACTTCGTCAACTTTGTTTACTTCACCTATTATTCCACTAGAAGTTATAACCGTATCACCACGTTTTATTTGATCTATCATCCTTTTATGTTCTTTTAGTTTTTTGTGATTGGGGCGAATAATGAGAAAATAAAATACTACAAATATTAAAATGAGTGGAATAAAGTTAGCAACAGATGCTGATACATTATTAGTCGCATCTGCCGCAAAAACCTCAGAAATGAACATATTTAATCCCAATTATTAATAAAATTAAATAGATTAAGCAGCAATTACAATATCATGTCAAGTCTCTGAAAGAAATTAATTAAAATTAATAAGAAACTTAAAGAATTTTAAGGTGTTTCTGCTGTAATGGCGGGAGTGATGAGACTTGAACTCACGACCTCATGCGTGACAGGCATGCGCTCTAACCGACTGAGCTACACCCCCCATTGCTTTTTAACGTTTGCAACCTTAAAGCTAATCAACGTGTTGCCACTTGTCAATATTTTTTGTTTGCGCTTTTTTGTCTTTTTTATTACCATGTAAATAACTTAATTTCACACATGGCTTATGCAAGTAGTCCCGTTAGGGTTATGCCATGGAGGATAAACTATTTGGAGGAGTAAATATGACAAATTTGCCTAAAGTTACTATACGTGATTTAGCTGAATCTGGTGTGCATTTTGGCCATAAAGTTAGTCGCTGGAATGCGAAAATGGCCCCATATATATATGGTATACATCAACAGAATCGTATACACATAATAGACTTGCGAAAAACATTACCATTGTTAGAGGCGGCGATGAAAGCTTTATACGATGTTGCATCTCAAGATGGCCGCATTTTATTTGTTGGTACGAAATTTCAAGCTTTAGATATTGTTGCAAGTGAAGCAGTTCGTTGTGGTCAGTATTATGTAAATGATCGATGGCTTGGTGGTATGCTTACTAATTGGAACACTGTTTCTTTTTCGATAAAAACTTTGATACAATATGAGAAAATATCCAATGATAAAGATAGAATCTTAACAAAAAAAGAATTAGGAAACATTGAAAAGAAAAGAAAAAAGCTTGATAAAGAATTGGGTGGAATTAGAGAAATGGGAGCAGTTCCTGATATTTTATTTATTATTGATACTAACAAAGAGCATATAGCGGTTAAAGAGGCTAAAAAACTGGGTATTCCTGTAGTTGGAGTGCTTGATACCAATTCTGACCCAGATGGTATTGCCTATCCTATACCAGGAAATGATGATTCAAGAAAATCAATAGAGCTCTATTGTAAATTAGTTGCTGATTCTATATTAGCTGGAATAGAGTCTAGTTTGACAAGGTCTAGAGTTAAGGATGATGAGCTTATTCAAGAAAAAGAAGAGGATATTGTGCAAACTAAAAAGAAGCGTATTAAGGTTGAAACAGCAAAGGAGGTAGTAGTAAGTAAATGAAGATGGATTCAAGTAGTATAAGGGAATTACGCGATAGAACAGGGCTTGGCTTAAGCGATTGTAAGAAAGCGTTAGAAGAGTGTGATGGTGATATTAAGAAAGCCGTTGATAGGTTACGTACAATAGGATTTGCTAAAGCTGACAAAAAGTCTGATAGAGTAGCTTCGGATGGGCTTATTGCTATGTTCTTGGCTAAAAATTATGGTGTATTGGTTAAAGTCAATTGTGAAACTGATTTTGTTGCTAGAAATGAGAAGTTCATAGCATTAGTTTCAAATTTAGCATCAATTGCTTGTCAAGAACGTTGTACTAGTCTTGATGAGTTAAAAAATGCCAAATATGAAGATGTTGGTACAGTGCAGCAAGCTATTATGAGTGGTACATCGGTTCTTGGTGAGAAGTTAGAGTTAAGCAATCTTTGCTACCTAGAGACTAAGGATGGGATTATTGCTGGCTATGTACATGGTAATATGCATGGCTTAGGTAAGATTGGTGCTTTAGTAGCATTGCAATCATCTGGTGATAAACAAGAGATTGGAAAGCAAATAGCTATGCATGTAGTTGCTATGAAACCTGAAGCTTTATCTATAGATGATTTAGATCAAGAAAAATTAAACAATGAGCGTTCTATAATTGAGGAGCAAGTAAAGAGCTTAAATAAACCTGAAGAGGTAGCGAAAAAAATAGTGGATGGACGAATGGCTAAATACTATGAAGAAGTTGTTCTGCTAGAGCAGAAGTTTATAAAAGATGATAAAATGAAGATTGCTGATTTTATAGAATCAAGTGCTGTTAAATTAGCTAATTATAAGTTACTTACTTTGGATGGTGCAAATAAGTAACAAAACTTCAGAATTAAAGTACCCCAGAGTGTTATTCAAAATCTCTGGGGAGGCTTTGATGGGATCAAAGCTATTTGGCCATGATATGGAAGTTATAGATAAACTATCCAAAGACATAGTTGAAGTTTGTAATCTCGGAGTTCAAGTTTGTATTGTTGTTGGTGGTGGGAATATTTTTCGTGGTGCATCAGCATCTTTAAGTGGCTGTGAAAGAGCAAGCAGTGATTATATTGGAATACTTGGTACTGTCATTAATGCTTTAATTTTGCAAAATTTTTTAGAAAAAAGCTCTATAGTCTCTAGGGTGTTGTCTGCTATACCCATGACTACTATATGTGAGCCTTATATAAGAAGGAAGGCTATTCATCATTTAGAGAAAGGTAGAGTAGTCATTTTTGCAGCAGGCACAGGTAACCCATTTTTTACTACAGATACAGCTGCAGCTTTACGTGCTGTTGAAATGAATTGTGATGTTATTTTAAAAGGTACTCAAGTAAGTGGTGTATATTCTGCCGATCCAAAAAAAAATGAGAATGCTGTGATGTATGATAGGCTTTCTTATACAGATCTGCTAACTCGTGATTTAAAAGTTATGGATGCATCAGCAATTTCACTTGCTCGTGAGAATTCTATCCCAATTGTAGTTTTTTCTTTAAAAAGAGAAAAAATGGTTGATATTATTAAGGGTCAAGGCACTTATACTATAGTTTCAGATTGTAAACATTAGGTAATTTATGTTAAACGAAATAAAAGCTAAAACAAAAGAAAGAATGCTAAAAACTATTCAGTCTTTTCACGATGATATGAAAGGTGTACGTACTGGTAGAGCTAACGCATCATTACTTGATGGTATAGTTGTAAATATCTATGGTGGACATCAAAAACTGAACCAAGTTGCAGGAGTTTCAGCTATAGATAACAAAACTCTATCAGTTAAAGTTTGGGATGCTAATGTTATCGGTGAAGTAAAAAATGCGATAATCAATGCTAACCTGAATTTAAATCCTGTTGTTGAAGGAAATACTATACGTATAGTTCTTCCAGACTTAACACAAGAAACTCGTGAAAAATTAGTGAAATTATTGCATCAATTTTCTGAAAATGCACGAGTTGCAATTAGAAATATACGCAGAGATGTTATGGAAGAAATAGAGGAAATGAAGAAAAATAAGGAAATCTCAGAAGATGATTTTCATGTTGCCAAAAAGGAAATACAAAACATTACTGATGATAATGTAAAAAAAGTCGATGATGACTTATCTATTAAAGAAAAGGATATATTGCATCATTAAGTTAATATGAAAGAATTTTTCAGTATTGAAAAAAATAAGAGGATTCGATATAGATACAGTTGTATGAATGCTATGATTCAGATCTCATCATTACGCACACATTTGATCGTTATACCTTTTGAAATCTAGAAAAAAAGCTTTTCAGTTTGATTTTTTATTACGATAATTAAGTTTACACTCTTGAGCGAAAATGATGCTGAAACGCCTTTTCCTTATTTTTGCATTTGTATTACTCATCCCACTTTCAAATGTTGATGCCAGAAGATATATCAGAATTGTTGGATCTTCAACTGTTTTTCCTTTTATCTCATTTATATCTGAAGAATTCAGCCGTATATTTTCCTTTAAAACTCCAGTTGTAGAATCGATAGGAAGTGGATCAGGGTTCAAAATGTTTTGTTCAGGAATAGGGGAAGGCACACCAGATATCACTACTTCATCTCGCCCTATGAAGGAAGTAGAGAGAGAATTATGTAAAAGAAATAAAGTGAATGAAGTAATAGAGATCATAATTGGCTATGATGGAATTGTTATTGCAAATTCAAATCAAAGCCATAGATTTGATTTTACAAAAAACGACCTGTTTGAAACTTTATCTTCATATTCTGAAGACAATGATAGATTAGTAAAGAATAACAAGAAATTTTGGTCTGATGTAAATCAAGCTCTACCAAAAACAGAAATTAAAATCTATGGCCCACATCAAAATACAGGTACACATGAAACTTTGATTAATTTTATTATGCTTGATCAATATTCATGTATGAACTCAAGGATTTTCAAAGAGAATTATCAAGAACAAGAAAAAAGAAAGAAAGCATGTAGTAATATCAGAGATGATGGAAGATATATAGAAGTTGGAATTAATGAAAACATAATAATACAAAAATTGAAGAGCAATAAAAATGCTTTAGGAATATTTAGCTTCAGCTTTTTAGCGAAAAACCAAGATGAGATTCAAGGAAGCACAATCGCAGGAATTGAGCCAACTTATAAAAATATATCATCGGGGGAGTATATGTTAGCAAGGCCTTTATATCTTTATATAAAGAAAGAACACTTAGATACTGTTGATGGATTAAGGGAATTCATTAGAGAAGTTGTAGACTCTATTAGTACTGAAGGTGGATATTTATCTAGGCTTGGCTTAATTCCACTTTCAAGCGAAAATATGAAAAAAGTCTTGGAAAAGGTTCGTGATATAATATTATGACTTTGATATTTTTTTATTGGAAGTGTTAAATAAACCATACGCGTCAAGTTAAGGAACTGTGGTAATAAACTTAGTGTAAGGAAGAGAAAGAAAAGATATAAGTTCTCTTAAATCTAACAAAGAAAACGGAGAACTTATACAATGAAAAGAATAGTTTGCATCTCAAAAAAGCTCAAAGAATTTTTTAATGAAAAAGCAGATAAAATCTCAGCTACAACAGGGTTCATAAAAAGAAAGAGGAAGCTAAAAGGCTCGTCGTTCATAAAAGCCATCGTTTTGGATAATATAGGGGTTGATAATTGTAGTATAGAGACAGTGTGTCAATTATTGAATGAAGACTCGATAAATATAACAAAACAAGGTCTGGACTTTAGATTTACCAAGGAAGCAGTGGAATTTATGAAAAGAATGTATAATGAATCTTTAACGTTACTTAAAAATACCTTACAAGTTGATTGCAGAATCTTGAAGCACTTTGGAGGTGTTAAATTATTAGACAGCAGCTACATTAGATTACCTAACAGTATGGAAGACATGTATAAAGGTTATGGTACCAGCTACAGTGGTTATGAAAGCAATACTAAGTCTGGAATAAAGTTACAATTAGTTTTTGACTACCTAAACCAGACATTAGACCAGCTTAATATAACTGAAGGAATAAGGTCAGATCAGGGTTATAGAAGCCATTTAAGCAATATATCGAACAACGATTTACTAATATCTGATTTGGGTTATTTTGTGCCAAGTTCTTTTAAACACATCAATGAAATAGGAGCTTATTTCATAAGTCGTTATAAATCCGATACTAACATATATGATATAGAGACAGGTCAAAAAATAGATTTACTAGAACATTTGGGAGATCGATCTTTTCTAGAACAGGAGGTATTGTTAGGAAAAGAGACAAGGGTTAAAGTAAGAATTATATTTAAAAAACTAACTGAAGAACAAGCTGTGGCTAGAAGAAGAAAGGCTAATAGGTTAGCAAGATCACATGGATACACATCTTCTCAAAGGAACCAAAAGTTACTAAATTGGTCAATATTTATAACTAATGTTCCAAAAAGTAAGATTAATGCTGAGCAAATACTAGTAGTTTACCGAATAAGATGGCAAATTGAATTATTGTTCAAATTATATAAGAGTAATATAAGGATTGATAAGCTGAGAGGAAAGCCATACAGAGTATTATGTGAGCTATAGTATTTTCTAAAATGAATGGATAAATTTCCATTATGGTATTACCAACCAAAAGTTGTAAGTCTGTACATTTATACATTAGAGGTCTGAGGCGGCTTTTGATGGTATGCCAACAGTGTTCTATGGGATTCAAATCTGGTGAATATGTTGGAAGATACAGCACATGAAAGCCAAAAGACTCTATTAATGATTTTGTTTTAGTGGTCTTATGAAATGTAGCATTATCCATAACTATGGTTGTGCCAAGTGGCAATTTAGGTAATAACATCTTCTCCAACAATATATTGAATACCTCTTTTTCACACCCACCTTTGAAAGTCATTGGTGCAATAAATCTCATTCCAATCCACCCGGCTACTATACTGATTCTCTCTCGAGTTCTCCCTGGAACATCTGCATAAATTTTCTTTCCTCTTGGAGCACGTCCATATTCTCGGTATAACTTATTATCAACTCCTGCTTCATCTATATATAAGATGCTGGAATGTTCTATTTTTGAGATTTTATCAATAAATTGCTGCCTATCTTCTTGATTGCGCTCTTGATATAGTGTGACTTTTTTTTAAAGTAATTTTTAGCTGTTTTAGTCTATACCAAATTGAATTTATTCCAAATCCAAGATTTTGTTTCATCTCTGCCAGAGTATGATCTGGATTCTTTGTAACATATTCTTCGAGTATTTTTGGGTCTATTTTTCGAATAAAGCTACCGTTTTTAGATGGCTTTAAGCTTTCACCATCAGCTTTCTTTTTTAACCAGCGGTACAGAGTTGCTATTCCTATCTCCATGAGCTCTGCTATCTCAACCTTTGTCTTCCCTTTTTCTATCATCAATACTGCCTTTTCCCTTAAATCCACACTATATGCCATTATAACTCAAATACTTTGTTATACCTTTATCATTTGCTTTGGGAAATACTATAGCTACTTGCATTTGTTGTAAACTCACTTTTACTCTATAGTTATCTTTTTACTACCTTATCTATTTTCTGAACTGATTTTCGTATTAAAAAACATCCAATAAGAAGAATTATAAAAGGAATAAACCATAAAATGTAGGTACTAGATTTTACAGGTGGTACAATGATAATTGAATCTCCATAAGAATTTTTTAACTCTGAAACTATTTGCTCGTTAGTATATCCATCACTGATCTTCTTGCGAATTGTCTTACGCATACCATATGCAACTTGAGACTCAGATTCGGATAATAATTCACCAGAGCATACTGGACACTTTATTACTGCAAATAAGCTACTTGCTCGCTCTTCCATGCTTTCGTCTCTTAGTTTATCATCCAAAGTAAAAGCATTTATGCTTAAATGGAATATCAATGTAAAAAGTAAGCTAATTACTATTCTCATTCCTGGTGAATTGAGTGATAAAATCAGTAGTGGATAATTTTCCAATAAAGCCTGAACCTACATTATTGTCGTACTTTATTGAAAATTGAATGTCGTTATCAGTGATTTTTTCTGATAAGGAAGATATTGATTTTTCCAATTTATCTGCAGTCTTTGAATCATTAGTCATAAACGAAATTAATTCTTTATAATTTGATATGGCTACATTGATTTTATCTTCAAATGAAGATGTAACTAAATTGTAATTACTTACTCCACCATTCGCAGCAATAGAAAAGTTATTACTCTCAATCAAAAATTTTTCTATGTTGAAATTAATCTTAGAAGCTGAAATATGGTTTACAAATTCATAATCTAATTTAGCGTCGACACTAAGGTAATTTTCAGGACTTGCAGTATGTTTATAACGGTAAGTATAAAAATCAAATTCTAGTTTAGTATTTTCATTCAGTTCTTTATCAAAGTGAAATTGAATGTAATTACTTTTATCATTCACTTCAGTTATAACACTTTGCTGATTTTCTAAAACATCACATTTTAATCCATAATCTTCGTAACGAAATGTATCTATATAGTCTATTACAGTGCTATTTGTGTTGAATTTTAATGAAGATAGTAAATCATTTAGTTTAACAACAAAGTGGCTACTCACGTGTGTGTGACACTTTATATTCTTTTTCTCATCACTACGGACAGCAATGTTTACTTTATTGCTTGGTATATAGATATATACTGACTTATCAAATAATCTGTTTTTTATCACTAAAGCTTCAGATGAAACAGTTAATTGCTCATTAGAAAATTTTGGATTCGTTACACGAAAAACTAGGTTAAAAGGAAATCCCTTAAAATCATGTGAAATATCAACTTTTTCGTCATTAATGTAATCAGTTAAAAGACTTTTTAACTTAAATGCAGAAAAATACCAAAAACCACTATACGCTAGAGGAATAAACAAAGGTAAGGAGATGAGAATATAGATAAAAATTTTACGCATTATCCTCTTATTTATCTAATGATATATTTCTTGTACCTCTGGGCAAGGTTACGCACAAACCGTCAATATCTTTTGTGATTTTTATTTGGCATCCAAGCCTCGATGTCTCTGTTAAACCGAAAGCTAGATCCAGCATGTCATTTTCCTCATCAGATATAGGATTATGTGTTTCTACAACATCATAAAATTTTGGATCAACAATCACATGGCATGTAGAGCAAGCAAGAGAACCTTCACATGCACCTTCAAGCAGATCTGGATCACTTCTATGGGCTAAATTAAGAAGAGTTTCTCCCTCTGCAGCTTCATAACTTTTCTTACTTCCATCAGGTAAAATAAAAGTAACGGATGGCATACTATTAAAATCTCTACTAATTTCTCTATATTCTACAAATAATAACTAATATTTGCAAACTCTTTGTAATTCCATTGCCTATCTCTTGTCATCTATATTCCTATCAAGAAAGTTACACCAATTCCCGCTATAGAAAGAACAGATAGAGAATAATGGGGAAAAAGTCATACTAGAGTAAGTGAAATAGCGAGGTATAAATGGCATTAAGGTCAAAACTATTAGACGAAAGAGTTGTAAATTTAGCGAAAGAAATGTTAAAAAAGGTAAGAAATAACGCATATGTTTCAAAAAAGTTACAAGCGGTGATAGCAGGAAAAGAAAGTAGTATAAGCGCTGTGGCAAGAATATGTAAAATTTCAAGGACTGCTTTGACTGAATGGATAAAGCATCTAAAATTTGGTAGAGTAGAAAAATTATTTGCCCCGTTTCAGCGGAGAAGAAAAAGCAAATTAAACAAAAATCAACGTGAGCAAATTGAAATATGGGTAGAAAGAAATCCAAATATTACTATTAAGGAAGTACAAATAAAAATCTCAGAGGAATTTGCCTAAACATCAGCAAATCAACAGTGCACCGTGAGATACAAAGGATGAAATTTTCTTACATAACACCGAGGCCAATGGACCATAAACAAGATAAAAACAAGCAAGAAGAGTTTAAAAGATACTTCAATAAAATAGTCAATTTCCACCCTAAAAGGGAGGTGTTTTTGATGAATCACGATTTGGGACTCATTCAAAAATCGGACACGGATGGTTTAAAAAGGGGTCAGAACGCAGGTTAAAATGAAAATTGGTAGACAAAATTTCTATATCTAAAGTGCGGTAAATCCAAGAAGTGGTAAGAAAATCAGCCTACTTGCTCCATATGTAAACACTGATTGTATGAATATATTTCTGGAGCAGATGTCGAAAGATTTAGGCACGAAAGAAGCCTTTCTTGTAATGGATTGTGCAAGTTGGCATAGATCAAAAAGTTTGAAAATTCAGGAAAACATTACCATCATATACTTGCCTCCTTATTCACCGGAACTGAATCCTGTTGAAAGGTTGTGGCAATATATCAAATACAATACTTTACGCAATAGTATCTACGATACCATAGGTTTACTTGAAGATGTTTTGTGTAATTCTATTGTCAATATTTCCAGTACTACTATTAAACGAGTTTGTAATGTTTCTTATTTGTTCCGTCAGTAATGGATTTTGGTATAAGATAGATACCACCAGCATCTCACAGAGTTGCAAGTATAGAATTTTCTTAGTTTTAGATTTTACTAAATATATTACTGAATTAACATTATTAAACTTGATCTGCCATTTCTTCTGATCTTAAGTTATAATTTTACTAATGCCATTTGATTAATTGCAACTTCAGCATTGCTATCTTTCAATAAATTTGCAGGACTATTACAATGGTATATGATTGCAGCAACAACAGATTAATTTATATATGAATATGGCTCAACTTTACAGCATAATCAGTTAGCATAATTTGCACAAAGCTACAGAAGAGTTGTTTATGGTAATTGAGGAGCTACAACCACATGACGTCTACCATTAATAACTATTTCACTTATTGCAACTGCTGCAAAAACAAAACAATAATATACTTTTGTCAGTACAGCAATAGGTGAAAGAGAGGCAATGCTGCTTGCTAGCAATATTTGAGAACCATAAGGTAAGATACTTTTTGTGATCGCAGTAAATATTTCTAATAAATACGCACTACGGTGTGGTGCAATGTTATATCTTTGTGCAAGTCTTTTCGCAATATTACTAGTTAATAAAATAGCAACAATATTGCTGGAAACTAAAATAGTAAACAAAGATGATATTCCTGCAATCATAAGTTCAGCTTGACTTCTTGTGAGATTCACCTCATCGGTGAATTTATCTATATTTTTCTGACTGTATTCGTACATTAAGTGGCTTAATCCACTACTGAAAAGAATAAATATCATTACCTCATTCATCTTATTAAAACCCCTACATATATCATGAGAATAATCAATAATAGAATAATCAAAAAAAGCTATTCCTAATATTCCAGCAACAACCATATTAACAGCTAATGTTACCAGTGTGTTTATTTCAAATAAACCCATAATTATTAAAGATATATAAGGGATAATTTTGACTATGGATAAATAATTCAGACTTGAGAGAGAAACAACTTCTGTGCTATTTGAAATCATTACTAGATAAGTAAGTATTATAAGACCTGTAACAGATCCTGTCTTTAGGGTTAGTTTTAGTTTATCCTTTACTGAAGCTCCTTGTGAAGAAGTAGCAGCAATAGTAGTGTCAGATATCATTGAAAGGTTGCTGCCAAACATAGACCCACCTATCACAGCTCCAACGCCCACCGCACAATCAAAAGCTCCATTTTGTGCTAGATTCACAGCTATTGGTGTTATAAGTGCAATAACTCCGATTGATGTGCCTATTGCACTTGCAATAAACGCAGAAATTAAAAACATTCCAGGAAGTAATAATTGTGCTGGAAGAAAGCAAATAGTTAAGCTAGCAATAACATTTATACTACCAAGCGATTGAGTAACAGTAGAAAATGCCCCAGCAAGGAGAAAAATCAAACACACGGTAAGAGTAGTTTTATTCCCCATACCTTTTATAAGTGTATCAATACTATGCTGAATTTTGTTTTTATTGAATAGAACAGCAAAAAATAATGCTGGTAATAAGCAAACTAACGGTGAAATTTGATGAAGAGGATTGCCAAGTCCGATAAAAGAAAAATAAATACCACTTCCAAGGTATAAAGCTAGAAAGATAATGAGAGGAAGAAATGAAAACACTTATCGTAGTTGAACAAACCAGAAATATACTAGAATAAGCTATTTTAAGCAACTACTAATACAGTGTTTTTCTAATAATTTTGAACATCTTAAGCCATCTACTTTTGAATAAATTCCATTTGCATTTCTTGTATACTATCCTCTATTTGCTTTATTTGTTCTATTAGCCTTTCCTCTAAGTCAAAATTACCGCCCAGCCTTGCTTTAATTTTTTCTTCTTGTAATACATTTAATTCTTTCCGTAATACTATGTTATTCCAGACAGTTTCTGCCGATCTCTTCTCACTTAATTGACTATTTAGTACGCTAGTTTTTTCAAATATAAACTTTATAACACTAGACTCCTGTAGTAGAATTTCTTTATTAAAGTTGCTCTTACTAGTTACCATATTAATTACGCACTGTTGTAATTTTTTCATCTCATTAGTAAATTCGAAATGAGAAAATTGCTCAAAAAATATAGGACGGTTCAAGATTTCAGGAAATTCTACGGCTATACGCAAAATTATGGCCTGATTTTGCTCTGCTTCAATTAGCTCTGGAGATTTATTGTAAAGATACTCACCTTTTGTTGCTTTGCTATTAAAAATCAGCTTTTTAAAGTTTCTTCTTAATTCACTGACCTTATTGTAAAAATAATCTCTATAATACCTTCTAATACTGCTGTTACCGATAGCATTGACATATTTCATGAACTTGTGCTCAAGAATTGAATATTTTTCCGGAGCAAATTTTTCATAATTTTGCAAATTGCTACCAATTATGTGATGCCATAAATATTCAGAGTGCAGTTCTGTTGAGTGGTTAAAAGCAGAGAGTACTTCTTCTGTCTTATATTCTAGCTCATTGCATATATCGTATGGGTCCTTATTGTTTGGCAAAGTCACGAACTTCAATGTGTATCCAGGCTCCAGTATCGGTAGAACAAGTTCTGCAATTCGAATAGCAGCATGACGTCCGGCACTATCGCCATCCATACAGATGGAAATTTCTTTAGCAAATTTCCATAGATTTTTTATCTGCTCTGCAGAAATTGCGGTACCAAGCGGAGCAACTGTATTGCTAATTCCCGCTTGATGTAGTGCTATTACATCCATATATCCTTCAACAACAAATAGATGCTGTTTTTTGCGTATTTCACTCAAAGCAAAGTTTAATCCATATAAATTTTCTCTTTTCTTAAAGAGCTGATTCTCTGGGCTGTTTAAATACTTCGGCTGTTGCTCAGAGTTCAGCGCACGTCCGCCAAAACCAATAACTTTGCCCGTGATGTTGTGTATAGGAAATATCAGCCGATCATAGAAATAATCACGAGAATTCTTATTTATTAACCCAACATCGATCAAAATCTCGTCTTTAATACCAGAGGAGTTCAAATATTCCTTCAAGCCAGAACTTGGTGCATAACCTATCTTAAATTTATCTATGATTTTGAGTGAGATCTTGCGCTGCCTTAAATAAGCCATAACACCTCGATTTTTCTGCGCGAACCAACTTGCAGCTAAATTCAGTGCTGAAAACAGTTTGTCATTTTCTTTAGCAAAGCTGAGGTTTTTGGGTAACTCAACACCTGCAACAGATGCCAATTTTTCCAACGCTTCCTTAAAACTTAAGTCTTCAGTTTGTGAAATAAATTCAAACACATCACCATGAGCTGAGCAACCGAAACAATAATATAAACCCTTAATATTGCTGACCGAAAAAGATGGAGTTTTTTCGTTATGAAATGGGCAGAGTCCAACAAAACTATCTCCTCTTTTTATTAACCTAACTTTTTTTCCTACTATGTCGGACAACAATAATTTTGACTTTATAATATCTATATGATCCATTTTACCGAATTAGTAGTGGTAGGATAAAAATTATATAGAATTTATGCATATCTGACTCTAAATTTATTGAGAAAGATCAGGAGAGCTTGACAAAAAGCTCAAAATAAATTACCCATATAAATACCCTTAAGTTGCAATTTCTTATATGTCAGATGTGATATCAGTTGCTTCAGACCACGCAGGTTATGAACTAAAATCAGAAATAAAGGCTTACTTGGAAACTTTAGATTATACAGTGATAGACCATGGCTGCACTGCTGAACAAAAGAGTGTAGACTACCCTGACTATGCTGCTGAAGTTGTAGAAGATATAACAAACAAAAAAGCAAATTATGGAATATTAATTTGTGGTACAGGTTTGGGCATGAGTACCGTGGCAAATCGTTTTGAAGGAATCTATGCTGCTTTATGTAATAGTGTTGAGATCGCAAAATTAGCTCGCGAGCATGGCAACGCGAATATACTTTGTCTTGGTGCAGGGTTTACTGCGAGTGGATTAGCAAAAGACATAGTCAAACAATTCCTCGAAACAGAATTTTCAAAAGAAAGTAGACATAAAGAACGCCTTGATAAACTTAGCAATATTAGCAAGAAAAAAACCACAAAAACTTATAACGAAGATGAAATATCAAAATTCGCTAAAATAGCAGGTGAATGGTGGAATGAGAATGGCAAATTCAAGCCATTGCACATGATGAATCCTGTGAGAGTATCATACATCATTGAGAAAATAAAAGAATTAAAAAAATGCGATTTAAAAGAACTATCATTGCTCGATGTTGGTTGTGGTGGTGGCATTTTGTCAGAGTCAATGGCTCGTATTGGTATTAGCGTTGCAGGAATAGATGTATGTGAGGAAAACATAAAAGTGGCACAGTCGCATGCGAAGAAAGTAGGGTTAAATATAGAATACACACACACTAGCATTGAAGAGCTAAGCAATGACAAGAAGTGTGACGTGGTTTTGTTGATGGAAGTGGTTGAACATGTCGATAATTTAGAGTTTTTCATGAAAAAAGCAATAGAGCTGTTGAAGCCAGAAGGGCTAATTTTTATATCGACGATAAATAGAACTATTAAATCCTTCTGTCTTGCAATAGTCGGCGCAGAGTACATATTAAACTGGCTGCCAAAAGGCACACATAATTGGAATAAATTTCTCAAGCCATCAGAAATTGCAAATCATCTAAGGGAAAACAACGTAATACTGCAAAACATGGCTGGTATGGAATATAATGTAATAAAGCGTGAATGGAACTTGACCAAAGGTGTGGATGTTAATTATATACTTTGTGGAAACGTTGTAACTTGAAATCTCATTCAAGTACTAGAAGGTAATGCAAATATTTTAGGCAGTTTTACTTTACTTAGCAGCTAATTTATCATATGTATTTACATAGGATATCGCTATATTAGAATATGTTACAATTACTAACCTTACTTGCTGTTATCACTTCGGTTGTATTTTTTGGTCATCTAGTTCCAATGGAAGTGAAAACCTTCTTGTATTCAATAAGCCTTAGTATAAAAGAGATCTTACTATTTATAATGCCTTTTATTGTTTTTGCATTAATCTTTAGTAGTGTTAACAATCTTAAGCAGTCGGCTATAAAGTTTATATTGTTACTTATTATAACGATTTTCTTGTCGAATCTAGCTTCAAGTTTAATAGCTTATTCTGTTGGGCATTTCATCACACAAAACACTTATTCAATACAAGATATAACATATGAAGAAACAATTGTTCCTTTATGGTCATTTAGGATACCTGCATTGCTTTCTAATTTTTGTGCCCTTGCTTGTGGATTTGTGTTAAGCATATTAGTGTCCACAATATTACCAAAAAAAAGCAAAGAGCTCTCGAACAAAATGTTAGATTTAACTCTCTTTATTTTGAAGACATTTTTGACGCCAATTATTCCAATGTTTGTACTTGGTCTTGCTTTAAAAATGGAACATGATCAGGTTTTACCCATAATATTTAAGGATTACTCAATAATTTTTATTATTATATCATCTGCAACTTACCTTTATGTTTTTCTCTTATATGGAGCAGCAAATTCGTTCAAGATCACAAGCTGGATAGCTAGTATAGGTAATATGATACCAGCATTTATTACTGCAATGAGCACAATGTCTAGTAATGCAGCTATGCCGCTTACTCTTGAAGGAAGCAAAAAAAATGTAAAGCAGCATGATATAGCATCGTCTGTTGTGCCAATAACTGCTAGCTTTCATTTGGTAGGTGATTGCTTTTTTATTATAATACTATCAATGATAATGACTTTTGGTGGTGCATTGTCTGCAACAGACTATGTGACTTTCCTTCTCTACTTTCTGTTATTTAAATTTGCTATTGTTGCAGTTCCAGCGGGAGGAATTATGGTAATGTTGCCTGTTCTTGAGAAGTATCTTAAATTCTCTCCAGAGATGCTTTCATTAATTACAGCATTGTATATAGTATTTGACCCAATAATAACTTCAGCAAATGTTATGGGTAACGGTGCGTTCACTATGATGTTTACAAAGCTCTATGATAAGCTTAAGTGATGTCCATTCTAGCAATTAATACTGTAGGTGCTGGTAGTTCAATAGCAGTAATTGATTACGATGGTAATTGTTTTGTAGAACGCAATTCTGCAAACAATAGTCATGCAGAATCATTTTTTCAAATACTGAATACTTTGTTTGATAAGCATAATTACAGCTACGATAAAATAGACCATTTAGCAGTGATAGTTGGACCAGGAAGTTTTACTGGAATCAGAGTTGGTATATCAACTGCACAAGGTATAAATCTTGCTACAAATAAGCCGTTATATGGGGTTAGTGAGCTGGAAGCTCAAGCATATGCAATATCGCTACTTTGTGCAAATAGCAAAAAAAATATTAAAGCTATAATCGAAGATGATCAAAAGTTTTATACACAGTTATTTGATTTCAATTTGTTACCGCTATCAAATCCTGCTTTAGTAAGTGAACTCCAGCCTGAAACGGACTGCATTACATATATGGATTGCAGTTTACCAGAGTTAAATGCTAGCCATGCAGGGCTATTAGTCCGTTATAGACTAAAAAATAAACAAAAATTAAATGGTGTTGAGGCTCTATATTTAAATGAGCCTCAGTATATGAAATCGTTGCCTATTGCGTAAACACTATTAATTTGGCCAAGTTTGTACATCTGACTTACTATTTCTTCTGCTACTTCTTTTATACTCATATTTGAATTTTCTATCTCTATAGCATTTGGTGGCACAAATAAATTTTCCGCTCTAAATTTAATACTATTTATATTGGTAACCTTCCTATTTTTTCTTTGCTTTTTTAATATAGTACGCTCTTGTAATATCAATGGATTGCACCTAAGTACTATGGGAAGGATTTTTGTGCTCATTTTTTTACTAAGTTCTACTATTGAGTTATATATTGTTATGTTGTCATTATTATTTTTCATTAAGTCATCAAGAAATATATAATTTTTTGAATCAATTGGATAGGCTTCTACTGCCTGAAGCATAACCTGCACAATGTTATATATTCTATTTTGAACTTCTTTGGAAGTTTGATTATATTCAAATCCACTTACAATTAGTGCATTTATCATACTAGATAATACTATTGCTGTAGAAAGTTTACCACTTCCTGGAAGACCAGTGATATATATGAAAAATTTTGTTAGCTGTTTTTTTATGTCAATATTTACCATATTACTCTTAATATTAAAACCTATAATTATAATAACATAAAAACAAGGCTTTAAAACATATGAAATATTACATAAAAAGCAGTTTTTATAGTTAAAATATTATGCAATCTAGAAATGTAAACTCTAATCACCTAAGGCAAGTAAAAGTGCTTATTATTTTAAAGTAGGTTCACTTTTTAGTTTATAATAAACTTTTTTTCACGTATAAATCCTTAGAAAATTTTAGTCAAGAGCTATGTTATTAACAAATAGTGAGTTGAAAAGAGACCTAGTTAACGCCTATCAGATTTTATCTTATCTTAAATGAGATGATCATACGTATACTCATCTCTCTGTACGTTCTGAAGATAAAAAGTCATTTTATGTTTATCCGTTTGGTATACGTTTTTATGAAGTAGATGAAAGTTCATTGATGAAAGTATCGTTTGATGGGAATATAATTGAAGGCAAAGAATATCAATATAATAAAACTGGCTATGTAATCCATGTCTTCATTTATCAAGCAAGGAAAGATATTCAAGCAATTTTTCATCTACATACACCTTCTATTGTAGCAGTTTCTTCTCTCAAGGATGGATTACTCCCAATAAGTCAGTGGGCACTGCACTTTTATAATAAGTTATCTTATACCAATTCCCGCTATAGAAAGAACAGATAGAGAATAATGGGGAAAAAGTCATACTAGAGTAAGTGAAATAGCGAGGTATAAATGGCATTAAGGTCAAAACTATTAGACGAAAGAGTTGTAAATTTAGCGAAAGAAATGTTAAAAAAGGTAAGAAATAACGCATATGTTTCAAAAAAGTTACAAGCGGTGATAGCAGGAAAAGAAAGTAGTATAAGCGCTGTGGCAAGAATATGTAAAATTTCAAGGACTGCTTTGACTGAATGGATAAAGCATCTAAAATTTGGTAGAGTAGAAAAATTATTTGCCCCGTTTCAGCGGAGAAGAAAAAGCAAATTAAACAAAAATCAACGTGAGCAAATTGAAATATGGGTAGAAAGAAATCCAAATATTACTATTAAGGAAGTACAAATAAAAATCTCAGAGGAATTTGCCCTAAACATCAGCAAATCAACAGTGCACCGTGAGATACAAAGGATGAAATTTTCTTACATAACACCGAGGCCAATGCACCATAAACAAGATAAAAACAAGCAAGAAGAGTTTAAAAGGTACTTCAATAAAATAGTCAATTTCCACCCTAAAAGGGAGGTGTTTTTTTTGATGAATCACGATTTGGGACTCATTCAAAAATCGGACACGGATGGTTTAAAAGGGTTCAGAACGCAGGTTAAAATGAAAATTGGTAGACAAAATTTCTATATCTAAAGTGCGGTAAATCCAAGAAGTGGTAAGAAAATCAGCCTACTTGCTCCATATGTAAACACTGATTGTATGAATATATTTCTGGAGCAGATGTCGAAAGATTTAGGCACGAAAGAAGCCTTTCTTGTAATGGATTGTGCAAGTTGGCATAGATCAAAAAGTTTGAAAATTCAGGAAAACATTACCATCATATACTTGCCTCCTTATTCACCGGAACTGAATCCTGTTGAAAGGTTGTGGCAATATATCAAATACAATACTTTACGCAATAGTATCTACGATACCATAGGTTTACTTGAAGATGTTTTGTGTAATTTTATTGTCAATATTTCCAGTACTACTATTAAACGAGTTTGTAATGTTTCTTATTTGTTCCGTCAGTAATGGATTTTGGTATTACCATGATTATAATTCCCTGGCACTTGATGATACAGAAGGAAAAAGATTAATAGCTGATTTGAAAGAAAATTTTGTGATGTTAATGCGCAATCATGGATCTATAACATGTGGTCAGACTATACAAGAAGCAATGTTTTATACGTATCACTTAGAACAATCTTGTAAAACTCAATGCCTGACGCTAGCAATGAATAGGGAGTTGTCAATTCCAAGTGAAGAAATTTGCTCAAAAGCCGTAAAGGATCTTCTGTCTTTCGAAAGCAATCTTGGTGAGAGAGATTGGTACGCATGGGTTAGGTTGATTAAAGGTAAGTTATAAAAGTTTCTGACTCTTCGATAGATATTAGATTTCTTGCATAATCAGCCAGTCTGAAATCCAATAATGGTTTCACACTCTGTAACTCTTCAATTCATGCAAGAAGTCTAATGTCTCCATCTCTACTTAAGTTAACACCCTTAACTAAGCAGATACAAGTAAATAACTAGTAAGTTTTTTCAATCCTGCTCCACAGCAAATTTTAATGCTATGTGAGTAGTTATAGTGCTGTTAACAATTAAAATGACAAAAACTAAGATGGTGATTAGTAGTGTATAAATATTCAAGGATAAATTTTCAAATTGAGTTAGCAATTTGAAATATACAAAAGTTGGCATTATCATTGGCAAAGCAAGAATTTGCGACACTCCTGATGCTAAGTTATTTCGACCAATCATCAATGCATTTCCAGTAGCTGAAATATTAATGATTATCAGCGTATTAAATAATAAAGACACTCCAACTGCTATTGAATGTTCAATATTATTGCCTAGAATTGCAAAGCTGAACATGAAAGAAATCACTGAAATCGGTAACCCAAATAACAACCAGTGAGCGAAGATTTTATAAGCAACTATCAGCCTAGAAGAGAGTGGCTGTACAAAGATTTGCTCTAATATTCCATCATGATAATCAGATGTAAATAAATTATTTGTAGAGATCTGCAAAACAAATGTAGCACATATCCATGTTAATGTTAATATAACTTCTTGTTTACTGTTGTTTTCAAGTGTATATGAAGATAAACTTAACATTATAATAAAAATACATACTATATAAGTAAGATTATTATCATTTATTACTAATTTTTTTACCGAACTAATCATACCAGGATTTTAAATGTTTATTATAAATTATAGTGTTTACTTTGAGGGTAGTATAATTTTTTTTTGTTTATAAGTTATATAAGTTTTAATATATTTTATTGATAATGCTATGGAAAAATTAATAAAAATAAAGTTACCGGAAGATTACTTTCCTTCAGAAAATGAAGAATATATGAACGTAAAACAACTGGAATACTTTAGCTTAAAGTTAAAATCAATACTCTCTGAACTGGAGAAACAAGATCTAGAAGATAGTAGTATTTATTCTGATAGTGAAAATGGAGAATTAATTAAGCGCCGAAAAGATAGAAAAGAAAAAATTAAGGAGGCGTTGGAAAAAATAAAATTAGGCATTTATGGTTACTGCGATGGAACGGGAGAAGAAATAGGAGTCGAAAGACTTAAAGCTAATCCGCTTGCTATGTATTGTATTGAAGAACAAGAGAGAATAGAAAAAGAAAAGAACGTGTATAACATTAATGATTAGAACTTGTCGGGAGTGTTAAATAAACCATACGCGTCAAGTTAAGGAACTGTGGTAATAAACTTAGTGTAAGGAAGAGAAAGAAAAGATATAAGTTCTCTTAAATCTAACAAAGAAAACGGAGAACTTATACAATGAAAAGAATAGTTTGCATCTCAAAAAAGCTCAAAGAATTTTTTAATGAAAAAGCAGATAAAATCTCAGCTACAACAGGGTTCATAAAAAGAAAGAGGAAGCTAAAAGGCTCGTCGTTCATAAAAGCCATCGTTTTGGATAATATAGGGGTTGATAATTGTAGTATAGAGACAGTGTGTCAATTATTGAATGAAGACTCGATAAATATAACAAAACAAGGTCTGGACTTTAGATTTACCAAGGAAGCAGTGGAATTTATGAAAAGAATGTATAATGAATCTTTAACGTTACTTAAAAATACCTTACAAGTTGATTGCAGAATCTTGAAGCACTTTGGAGGTGTTAAATTATTAGACAGCAGCTACATTAGCTTACCTAACAGTATGGAAGACATGTATAAAGGTTATGGTACCAGCTACAGTGGTTATGAAAGCAATACTAAGTCTGGAATAAAGTTACAATTAGTTTTTGACTACCTAAACCAGACATTAGACCAGCTTAATATAACTGAAGGAATAAGGTCAGATCAGGGTTATAGAAGCCATTTAAGCAATATATCGAACAACGATTTACTAATATCTGATTTGGGTTATTTTGTGCCAAGTTCTTTTAAACACATCAATGAAATAGGAGCTTATTTCATAAGTCGTTATAAATCCGATACTATAGTATTTCCCAAAGCAAATGATAAAGGTATAACAAAGTATTTGAGTTATAATGGCATATAGTGTGGATTTAAGGGAAAAGGCAGTATTGATGATAGAAAAAGGGAAGACAAAGGTTGAGATAGCAGAGCTCATGGAGATAGGAATAGCAACTCTGTACCGCTGGTTAAAAAAGAAAGCTGATGGTGAAAGCTTAAAGCCATCTAAAAACGGTAGCTTTATTCGAAAAATAGACCCAAAAATACTCGAAGAATATGTTACAAAGAATCCAGATCATACTCTGGCAGAGATGAAACAAAATCTTGGATTTGGAATAAATTCAATTTGGTATAGACTAAAACAGCTAAAAATTACTTTAAAAAAAGTCACACTATATCAAGAGCGCAATCAAGAAGATAGGCAGCAATTTATTGATAAAATCTCAAAAATAGAACATTCCAGCATCTTATATATAGATGAAGCAGGAGTTGATAATAAGTTATACCGAGAATATGGACGTGCTCCAAGAGGAAAGAAAATTTATGCAGATATTCCAGGGAGAACTCGAGAGAGAATCAGTATAGTAGCCGGGTGGATTGGAATGAGATTTATTGCACCAATGACTTTCAAAGGTGGGTGTGAAAAAGAGGTATTCAATATATTGTTGGAGAAGATGTTATTACCTAAATTGCCACTTGGCACAACCATAGTTATGGATAATGCTACATTTCATAAGACCACTAAAACAAAATCATTAATAGAGTCTTTTGGCTTTCATGTGCTGTATCTTCCAACATATTCACCAGATTTGAATCCCATAGAACACTGTTGGCATACCATCAAAAGCCGCCTCAGACCTCTAATGTATAAATGTACAGAATTACAACTTTTGGTTGGTAATACCATAATGGAAATTTATCCATTCATTTTAGAAAATACTATAGTTTTGTTGTATTCTGTATCTATCAGGGAGTTAAGCTTGATAAAGAGAAGAAAAACGACTTGTCTCAAGATAAACCAAACGGAAAAGTTGATGCAAGCAATGTCGTTAGTCATGAAACACCACTGATTGACTTGTTGAGTTGATAATGCTCTTCTTGTAAGGGTGTTACGTAAAATTTGTAACACCTTAAATTTCCTTTAGATTATGTAGGTTTTGGTAGTAAATTTTTTAGAAAGATGTTTGTATTATAAAGTTGGTAGAGATTCTGATTTACTTGAAGTTTGTTAATCGGTATCTTTTAAAATGCAATATTCACTATAGTATGCTTAAGATCTTTTCTAAAGTTTTATTTATATTAATACTTTTGGTTTCTAGTTTCTTTACTGTACATAATGTTGAAGCGAAGTCTAATGTAAAGTTCAGTAAGAGGTACATACCTCCTGGTAACCCTGGTGGTGCAAACTTTCATGCAGACGAGGATTTTGCTGAGTCATATAAACTGTATGAGAAGCGTAGGGAGCTCCTCAAGAAAAAAAAGTTACAAGATCTAGCTATAAATAAAGAAGATCTAATCAAAAAATTAAAAGAAAAAAAAATTGCTAGCCTTGATAACGAGCCAAACAACGTGGGAGCTTGCATAGTTGAAGATGGGGAGGATGCTATGATCAATCAGCATGGTATTAATCTTGCACGTTTAAAGGGTGCTGTATTTATAGATCAAGAGCCAGTTTCTCAGTATGAAAGTAAGCAGCATAAAAGTGAACAACAAAAAGGGAAAAAAGTTACTTCAACACGAGAAAAAAAAGTTTCCCCTATAAATGTTACTATAAAAGAAAGTCCATCAAGAAGAACGTGCTCTCATGATTCTATTACTGATCTAAATAGAACACCACAGCATAGTTTAAATGGCTCAAGTTCATTTGGAAGTGTAGTTGACACAGTAAAATAGTGTCACGATTAATAATATGCTAGATAGAGACCTGACATTGAGTGATGATGCATATGAGCCATCGCCGGTTTCCAGGCATAAAACTCATACTGTAAAAGTTGGACAAGTGAAGATAGGTGGAAATAATCCTATAGTTGTTCAATCCATGGCACTTGGTGCACATATAGATTCTGACAACATAAAAAGCAGTGCTCAGAAATATGCAAAAGAAGTAATAGAACTAGCGCATGCAGGTTCAGAATTGGTGCGAATTGCTTTGAATTCAGAGGAAGTAGCAAAAGCAATACCTTATATAGTAGAGGAAATAAATAAAGAAGGCTTTGATGGTAAGATATTAGTAGGCTGTGGACAATATGAGCTCTACAGGCTGATTCAGGATTATCCAGACAACATTAAAATTCTGGGTAAAATTAGGATAAATCCAGGTAATATAGGCTTTGGTGATAAACGTGATGAAAAATTTGAAAAAATTATAGAGTATGCAATAACGCATGATCTTCCTGTCAGAATTGGAGTAAATTGGGGTAGTCTTGATAAGTACCTTTCACAAAAATTAATGGATGAAAACTCCTTATCTAGTAATCCAAAAACTTCTGATGTTATATTACGTAAGACGCTTGTAATGTCTGCTCTTGGTAGTGCAAAAAAAGCTGAAAAGATTGGCCTTAATGCAGAGAAAATAATCATTTCATGTAAAGTCAGTAGAGTGCAAGATTTAATTTTAGTTTATACTGCACTTGTAAAATCTTCCAATTATGCGCTGCATTTGGGTTTAACCGAAGCTGGTATGGGTAACAAAGGCGTAGTAAATACCACAGCAGGGCTTACTTATTTATTGCAAAATGGTATTGGAGACACTATCCGGGCTTCTTTAACTCAGCGCCCTGGTGAATCACGCACTAATGAGGTGGTAGTATGTCAGGAAATACTGCAGTCTATAGGTTTGCGCTACTTTAACCCTCAGGTGAGTTCATGTCCTGGTTGTGGACGCACAAGTAGCGATCGTTTTCGTATATTAACTGAGGAAGTAAATGGCTACATAAAAACTCATATGCCGGTATGGAAGAAAAAGAATCCTGGTGTAGAGTATATGAAAGTTGCTGTTATGGGATGCATAGTAAATGGTCCTGGAGAGAGCAAACATGCAAATCTGGGGATCAGCCTGCCTGGGTATGGAGAAAAACATGTTTCAGCAGTCTACAAAGACGGCAAATATTTCAAAACTTTACAAGGTGATAATATTTTTGAAGAATTTAAGGAAATTATTAGTGATTATGTGGAGAAGCATTACACATGAGCCTTTCACAAGTTTGTACTTAGACTACATTCTGTTTAGTGAACGTCAAATGAGACAATAAAGAACGTAAATTTAAAAAATAGATAATAGGGTTTCTTCTGCCTTTTTTTTATATGGTAAATTTCTTAATATTTAGATTGGCCCAGAGTAGTATAGAGATGTTATTCCAGTATCAAGGACTGAAGTTTCCTGATCTACAATATTTGTACAGTTATGAAATAGATGCAATTTGACATAAAAGCTTTACTTTTTGAAATTTTGGGTTACGTTTAATTTAACATATTTCAGTGGGGAATTTATTGTAATACCAATTCCCGCTATAGAAAGAACAGATAGAGAATAATGGGGAAAAAGTCATACTAGAGTAAGTGAAATAGCGAGGTATAAATGGCATTAAGGTCAAAACTATTAGACGAAAGAGTTGTAAATTTAGCGAAAGAAATGTTAAAAAAGGTAAGAAATAACGCATATGTTTCAAAAAAGTTACAAGCGGTGATAGCAGGAAAAGAAAGTAGTATAAGCGCTGTGGCAAGAATATGTAAAATTTCAAGGACTGCTTTGACTGAATGGATAAAGCATCTAAAATTTGGTAGAGTAGAAAAATTATTTGCCCCGTTTCAGCGGAGAAGAAAAAGCAAATTAAACAAAAATCAACGTGAGCAAATTGAAATATGGGTAGAAAGAAATCCAAATATTACTATTAAGGAAGTACAAATAAAAATCTCAGAGGAATTTGCCCTAAACATCAGCAAATCAACAGTGCACCGTGAGATACAAAGGATGAAATTTTCTTACATAACACCGAGGCCAATGCACCATAAACAAGATAAAAACAAGCAAGAAGAGTTTAAAAGGTACTTCAATAAAATAGTCAATTTCCACCCTAAAAGGGAGGTGTTTTTTTTGATGAATCACGATTTGGGACTCATTCAAAAATCGGACACGGATGGTTTAAAAAAGGGTTCAGAACGCAGGTTAAAATGAAAATTGGTAGACAAAATTTCTATATCTAAAGTGCGGTAAATCCAAGAAGTGGTAAGAAAATCAGCCTACTTGCTCCATATGTAAACACTGATTGTATGAATATATTTCTGGAGCAGATGTCGAAAGATTTAGGCACGAAAGAAGCCTTTCTTGTAATGGATTGTGCAAGTTGGCATAGATCAAAAAGTTTGAAAATTCAGGAAAACATTACCATCATATACTTGCCTCCTTATTCACCGGAACTGAATCCTGTTGAAAGGTTGTGGCAATATATCAAATACAATACTTTACGCAATAGTATCTACGATACCATAGGTTTACTTGAAGATGTTTTGTGTAATTTTATTGTCAATATTTCCAGTACTACTATTAAACGAGTTTGTAATGTTTCTTATTTGTTCCGTCAGTAATGGATTTTGGTATAAGATGGCAAATTGAATTATTGTTCAAATTATATAAGAGTAATATAAGGATTGATAAGCTGAGAGGAAAGCCATACAGAGTATTATGTGAGCTATATGCCAAATTGTGTGCAATTCTTATATTTCATGGAATAGTGGGTTGCACAGAACTGAAAAAAAAATACGGAGCTTAGCTTAACAAAGGCATTTATTGAGCTAAAAAGACGGGTTAGAGAGTTATTTTTAGCACTAAATAATAAAATTAAAGGCTTAAATATTTTTCTCAAAAAGCTTACCATAACTTGGTCGCAGTTTTCATTAAAAGACAAGTACAGAAAAACTAGGGTATCCACCTTAACTTCTCTAAATTTGCTCACAATCTCTTAACTTGACGCGTATGGTTTATTTAACAATCCCGCATTTCCAAATTTTGTGAAGATTCAAATTCTTCTTGCATATCCAGTATGTCTTCTATTACTTGCTGATCTTCATCTCTTTCTTCTAATTGAAATGCTGCTGCTGCTTGAGGTGTTTCTAGCAGTTTTTTTAATATTTCTGTGCGCAGTTTCTCTGGTATTGATTTCCACTGTAGCATTACTAGCATTTCATTGTGCAGCACTGACATTTTCTGTAGTGTTTTCACTTTTTCTGACAGTCCTTTATTTTCTTTTTGCAATGCTTCTATTTTTCTTTGCTGATACTGATTATCTGAATTTGTCATTGGTAATCCATGCATAACCTACTCCAAGTTAAAATTTAGATATTATTAATTAAGTGATACAGTTTCTTTAGTCAATCAATATATTATAACATTAGGATTAACAGCTAAAAGAATAGAATGAAATATCAGGCAATATCCTCTATAATAAAACTTTTAAGATGGAAAAATGACAATTCGTGTAGGAATTAATGGTCTTGGTAGAATAGGCAGAAGTGTATTGCGTGCTATTTTTGAAGTAGAAAACTATAGCGAGCAAATAGAAGTTGTGGCGGTAAATGGGTCTCTCAGTGCTGAGCAGCATGCACATTTGATTAAATATGACTCTGTTCATGGCAAATTTAACGGCGATATTGATTTTAACGAGTCTGAAAATTGGCTATCTATAAATGGCAGGAAATTTTCTTTATATAGAGAACGTAGCCCTGAAAATATTCCTTGGAATGTTGATGTAGTGCTTGAATGCACTGGTGCATTCAACAAGCGTGCGGAAGCAGCAAAGCATAATGCAGAGAGAGTAATTGTCTCTGCTCCAGTTTCAGATGCTGATGTAACTGTAGTTTACGGCGTAAATAACGATATGCTAAAAAAGGAGCATAAAGTGATCTCAGCAGGTTCTTGTACTACAAACTGTCTGGCTCCGATTGTACACATTTTACACTCCAATTTAGGTATAAAAAGCGGTTTTATGACCACTATACATGCCTATACGAATGATCAAAATATTCTTGATGGCAACCATAGAGACTTACGCAGGGCAAGAGCTTGTGGCCTTTCTATGGTGCCAACTACAACTGGAGCAGCAAAAACAATTGGTTCTGTTATTCCTCAGTTAAAGGGTAAGCTAGATGGTACTGCTATTAGAGTTCCGGTTAGCAACGTTTCTATGGTTGATTTTAAATTTACGACTGATAAGAAGGTAACAGCTGGAGAAATAAATGAAATGTTTAATAATTCAGCAAATCATGTGCTTTCCGTATGTAACGAGCCTTTAGTTTCAATAGACTTTGTCCATAACCCTTATAGTGCAATTGTGGATTTAGCTGGTACATATGTCACAGGTGATATCTGTAGAGTTGCAGCGTGGTACGATAATGAATGGGCTTTTTCACTGAGAATGTTAGATATAGCTTTATTGTAAAGTATGAACGAAAACTCACAAAAATATGCTTCATTTTATGAGCACTTTGCGGAACTTAGAAAAAGGGTTATTTTTTGCTTTCTATTTTTTTGTGTTACCTTCGGCCTTTGTTACTACTTTAAAGAAAATATATACCGCTTTTTACTTGCACCTTTAATAGAAGTTACAAAAGATAGCAATGATTTTTCTCTAATCTATACAGACTTAACAGAAGCGTTTTTTGTATATCTCAGGGTTGCAATAATGAGTGCACTGTTGTTTTCTTTTCCTGTGTTTGCATGGCAATTCTATATGTTTCTAGCACCTGGCTTATATAAAAGAGAAAGGGCAGTGTTATTGCCATACTTAATTGCAACACCGGTTTTGTTTGTAACGGGAGCCGATGTAGTTTACTACTATATATTTCCCTTAGCCTGGAAATTTTTTATTGCTTTTGAACATAGCGGTAAATCTTTCGGTATACCAATAGAGTTTATGCCATCAGTTAGTGAATATTTAGACCTTGTTCTTCAATTCATGTTTGCTTTTGGTACTGCATTTCAAATTCCAGTCATACTAACCTTAATGGTGAGAGTAGGGCTAATCACTGCACAAAGTTTGTCAAATAAACGCAGAATTGCGATAGTGGTAATTTTCATTATTGCTGCAATCTTAACTCCACCTGATGTACTAAGCCAAGTAGGGCTTGCAATTCCAATGTTGGTATTATATGAGCTGTCTATTCTGATATGTAGATATATTGAGAAGAAAGCAAAGGATTGAATCAAGAATATTATTTATAAACAAAGAATGAGCACCGGAGCGCTTTTTCTTGTTTGAGTGTTTTTGGCACCACAGCATTTTATTGATTTATTGACTTGTTTGCTTAAATATATAATAATTAAAGTATATTATTATTTTGAATAGGACAATTTTATATGCCAAGGTATGAAGAGTTAAACGAAACACAACAAGGATCATATGATAAGTTACAGACTTCGATAAAAGAAGGTGAGAATATTATCGAGAAGCTACTTGTATGAGACTGTGTTATATAGCGAAACTAGATTTCACTTTTACACACCTAGATAAGGGGTAACAGCAGACACTAGAATGACAAAATCGTTATTCTGCTACTCATTATCGCCGTATAACTATAGCTATATGTGAACTAAAAAAGTAATATTCACTAGATCTTAATATTTTAGATCTATATTTCAATAAAATATTACAATTAGTATGCATGATCCATTTAAAAGTGAGGATTACAAAAAAAATCTTGATTCTCTGATCAAAGCTATAAATCTAGGAAATCCAGAGAAACAATGTTATAAAACAGTAACAGATCTGTCTAATGCTTTAGCGGGTTTTACAGATAAGGCAGAAGATGTAGCTAAGCTTGTTATACGTGATGACTTGAATAATTGTGTAAAGAAGGCAAATAAAAAGCCATTAATTTTTAGGATATTCAATAGAATATTAGGAAGAGATGTTTCGATTAGGAATATAAGTAATTTTATAAAAGATAAATTGCCTCCTTCAACTGCTAGAACAGCAATCGAATATACAGATGTTATTCAAAAAATTTCAGATTTAGAGCGAATAGAAAGAAGTCAAGATAAATATAGGTCATATGGAATAAATTTCGAAAATAGACAGCAAAAGAAAAATCTCTTATATGAGCGAGAAGATTCAGGTTATGGAGGTTCATTAAACGAAGATCCTGAGTATGAAGAAATATCAAATTATCAAGAGGAAAAAAGTAAATCTTTAACAAAAGATTTGCGTAATCTACAATCAATTAAAGAGGAGCCGATTTATGCAACAATCTCTAAAGAACATATAGAAGCAAAAAGAGAACATATGAAGAAACAACAACTTCAATCTCTTGCACCACCAAAACCACCAAGAGTACCACCAGTACCAGAGAAAATGTTTACTGCCAATCAAAAAATTAGACAAGAACCGAAAAAAGATAAACCTGCAGTACCACCAAAGCCTAAAGATTTAGGCGAAAAAGTAAGCACAGAGCAAAAAATAGTAGTGGAAAAATCAGCTGAGAGTAACCCTATACTACCACTAAAATCTGAAAATCAAGATGGTAAAGAATCAGCAAAAAAATCTGATGGACCAAAAGTACTAGTAGTTGCTATGAAAAAAGAAGTGACTCGCGAGAGTAGTAAAGTAAAGGCATTAAAAGAAAGATTTGAGCGAAATCAAGTAAAGAACGTGTTGCCTGCTGAAAACAAAACTACTTCAGTAACACAAGCGGATATCAGTGTGAAGAGAAAACAATCTTGTTCATTTCCAGTAGGGAATAAAAAATCTTCGATCAACCATCTTGCCAGCAAAAATTTACCTTCCACGAATGTAAGTGTAAAAGAAATGGTTGCACGAATTGAAAAGAGAAAAGATGGAAGATAGTAATATTTTGGTATTTCCCTACTCATGAAAATTAGCTCTTATCATAACATTTTTACAGCCATAAGAGGAATTTTTTCGGTTCTGTCGCATTTGTAGGGAAGTAGAAAGAAGAATGATATAATTGTCTAAAAAAAAGCAAAGATGTTTCGTGTCAATCAAAAATTGTTGCCATATTTCAAAGGATTTAGCTTTTCAGAGGATGTTATCTGTATACATGAAATGTCTATTCTCTTTGAGCTATCGAGATTTGGAAGAAATGATGAGTATAAGGGGAGCAAAATTTCTGTAACAAAGCTAGGTAAATTAGTTCATATGTAAATTTAGCAAAAGTAAGCTAATATAGCTGATTTTAGCGTATAGTAAAATTATTATAAATAAAAGTTCGCACGGTACACTTGGTAGACCATAAGATTCCAAAGAAAAAAGTTCTCACAATAGCTTATTTTGGTTGCTGGAAATGGTTATCTTATTAAAATTTTTAGTGAAATATGTTGCTAGATTAATATTGATAACAAAAAGAAAATTGGGGGTAAGTTAAAGCAAAAACAAAATTTAAAGATGGAATGAAGCTCTTCTACAAGCTTAGCTCAAAAACTTAAATAAAATAGCCTGAAAATAAAATGTCAAAATATGCGTAGAAATTACTTGCATTGCCGATTTTATTTATTATAATGGGTAAATATTAGGTTTTGTATATGGAGGCGGTAAGGGTTCTATGTCGCACATAGCATTTCCAATAGATTATTTAAAAAAGAGGAAATTGGCTTCAGAAGTATTGAAAGAAGTGCAATATGTAAAGCAGATGGTTTCGCAACGCAGGACTCTCCTCGTCAAACGCTCAGATGACAATTAATCCAGTTGACAGATTTGCTAAGGCTATAGGTAAAAAAAATGTAGCTCCTTTTAGGGAATTTTTAGATACAGAAGAAGGAAAAAAAATGTTTTCGACTGTATTCGAAAATAATGTTCATACTCGTATGTCCAGTATCTTAAATGGAGCGAGGACTAAGGCAAAAGATGCTTTTAAGGATTTGTATCATCTTTGGTTTGATGAGAAGAAAGGATACCTAAAAAAATTGAAGGAAGCAGGAGTAGATCTGGCTCGCGTGTCCGGTATCTTACATGCAGCAGGGGCTAAGGCACCAAAAGCTTTTGAGGATTTGTGTGATCTTTGGTTTGATGAGAAGAAAGAATACCTAAAAAAATTGAAGAAAGCAGGAGTAGATCTGGCTCGCGTGTCCAGTATCTTAAGTGGATCAGGGGCTAATGCACCAAAAGCTTTTAAGGATTTGTGTGATCTTTGGTTTGATGAGAAGAAAGAATACATAAAAAAATTGAAGGAAGCAGGAGTAGATCTGGCTCGCGTGTCCGGTATCTTACATGCAGCAGGGGCTAAGGCACCAAAAGCTTTTAAGGATTTGTATGATCTTTTGCTTGATGAGAAAGGAGAGAAGAAAGAATACCTAAAAAAATTGAAGGAAGCAGGAGTAGATCTGGCTCGCGTGTCCAGTATCTTAAGTGGAGCAGGGGCTAATGCACCAAAAGCTTTTGAGGATTTGTGTGATCTTTGGTTTGATGAGAAGAAAGAATACCTAAAAAAATTGAAGGAAGCAGGAGTAGATCTGGCTCGCGTGTCCGGTATCTTACATGGAGCAGGGGCTAAGGCACCAAAAGCTTTTGAGGATTTGTGTGATCTTTGGTTTGATGAGAAGAAAGGATACCTAAAAAAATTGAAGGAAGCAGGAGTAGATCTGGCTCGCGTGTCCGGTATCTTACATGGAGCAGGGGCTAAGGCACCAAAAGCTTTTAAGGATTTGTATGATCTTTTGCTTGATGAGAAAGGAGAGAAGAAAGAATACCTAAAAAAATTGAAGGAAGCAGGAGTAGATCTGGCTCGCGTGTCCAGTATCTTAAGTGGAGCAGGGGCTAATGCACCAAAAGCTTTTAAGGATTTGTGTGATCTTTGGTTTGATGAGAAGAAAGAATACATAAAAAAATTGAAGGAAGCAGGAGTAGATCTTGCTAGTGTGTCCAGTATCTTAAGTGGAGCAGGGGCTAATGCACCAAAAGCTTTTAAGGATTTGTATTATCTTTGGTTTGATGAGAAGAAAGAATACATAAAAAAATTGAAGAAAGCAGGAATAGATCTGGTTACTGTTTCCAGTATCTTAAGTGGAGCAGGGGCTAAGGCAAAAGATGCTTTTAAGGATTTGTATTATCTTTGGTTTGATGATGAAGGAGGGGAGACAAAATATCTAAGAGTTCTAGAAGAACAAAGAATAGATCTGGTTACTGTGTCCAATATCTTAACTCGAGCAGCGGCTAAGGCAAAAGATGCTTTTAAGGATTTGTATCATCTTTGGTTTGATGAGGAAGAGGAGAAGACAAAGTATCTAAGAGTTCTAGAAGAACAAGGAATAGATCTGGCTAGTGTGTCCAGTATCTTACATGGAGCAGGGGCTAAGGCAAAAGATGCTTTTAAGGATTTGTATCATCTTTGGTTTGATGAGGAAGAGGAGAAGACAAAGTATCTAACAGTTCTAGAAAAACAAGGAATAGATCTGGTTACTGTTTCCAGTATCTTAAGTGGAGCAGGGGCTAAGGCACCAAAAGCTTTTGAGGATTTGTATAATCTTTTGCTTAATAAGGAAGGAGAGAGGAAAGAAGACCCAAAACATTTGGAGAAAGGAGGAAGAAGTTTTGCTAGTGTGATCAGTAACTTAGGTAAGGCAAAAGATAAAGGTTTGTCTTATAGAGAGGGAAGAGAAAATTCAGAGGAGTATAATTCTCAAGCTGAAGAACAATTATTGTTGCCAGAAAAGAATGATTTTACAATTACAGAAAGTAATCCTTTAATCGATAAGGATTCGTTGAAAAAGTATACGTTAGAAGAGTTCAAGAAAGAACTTGAGAAAGAGGGAAAAATTGAGTATAGGCCAGGTGTTGAAGCTGAAAGTAGAAGAGGCATTTATAAGAATAATGTAGAGAAAGGAGAGCCTAAAATTTTGATCGCGCAAGTTGCTGCATTGAAAGGAGAAAAGAATTGGGGAGTATTTGCAAAGGATGAAATAAAAGCAGGAACTTTTTTAGGGACTTTTGCAGGAGAGAGGATGAGCCAAGATGAAAATCTGGAAAGTTTATATGTGTTCAACGTTGGTAAGAAAACCATCATAGATGGAGAGAAAAAGCGCAACTGGGCAAGTTACCTAAATCACGGATCAATAAATAACGTTAACCTTCAGCACTTTATAGAAAAATTCCAGAACAAAGGACAGGTTACGTTTTATGCAAAAGTGGATATTTCTCCCAATTCACAACTACTTTTTGATTATGGGGAAGGTTATTTTTCTAAATTAGGTAATTACAACCCCATTTACTTACATCCAACAGATAACGATCTAACACCATCACAGCGTTATAATAGTGTAAAAGATGTTTACTATGATCATGTTATTGAGCTTGATGAAAAAATTGCTCAAGGTTTAGGGTATAGTAGGGAAAAGTACTTTGTAGTACCTAAATTGTTTCAAAAAATATATAATAATGAAGATATATCAGATGATAAAACATTATCAAAGGGGTTAAATACACCAATTTATGCAGTAAAATTAAATGGAGATAAAAAATGGGAGTTTTATAGTTATGATAAACAACAACAAGCAACGTCCTTGATGCTTGCATGTTATTCAGGGAGAGAAGGTTCAGTAAAGTCTTTATTAAGAGAAAACAGTATTGATATTACGCGCAGTACGTTACATGGTGGACGTAATGCACTATTTTTTACGATTCTAAGTGATACGGACGATAAAGGTACTAAAGAGAGCATTTTAGGCTTCTTGGTTAACAAGATAAAAGATCTATATAAGAGTAATAAAGTAAATGAGTATGTAAGTGAGTTGTTATATGCTCCTGATGGTTCTGGTAAAAATCTATTTGATCATATGATGGATAAAGGTGAGTACTCATTGTATAAAGCATACTATGAGAAGAGTAGTAAACCGTGGCAAAAAAAGGTGGCAGAAGAGTATATAGCTGATCAGGGGATACTTAGTATTGTACTGAGCTTAGGTACACAAGAGCATGTGGAAGTGATAGATGCATTATTAAAGCGATTATCAGCATCTTTTACTAGAACATGCCTCAAAAATGATGTAAAGGATAAGGAAAATGTTGACTATAGGAAAGAACAGTTGAGTAAATTAAAACAGCTTACAAACCTTAGTGAAGCCATGAAGAAAGAGATGATAGAAATATTAGAGGAGAAATATGGATCATCTACTGATGAGAAAGAATTAGAAACATCAGATCAGCACAGTCAAATTGAAAAAAGGAGGAAAGTTTTCGGCCACAATCTAGCCGCTACTGATGAGAAAGAATTAGAAACATCAGATCAGCACAGTCAAATTGAAAAAGGAGGAAAGTTTTCAGCCGCAATCTAGCCGCAAGGGAAATTTTCAGTCCTGATATAAACGAATTGAAATTACTGGAATCAACTGTAGTGAGCAAAGGGGAAACTTTTCCGAATTGGGTTGATGTAGGAAGAGATCGGTTAAAGGGCTGGGGATCTAGATCTAAAAAAATTCAGAGTATTGAGGAATATTTAGCACAATTTAAACCTGGTATTGATAAGTTTTTGGATCTATCCAATATAGGTTTGGAGGATTGTCAAGTTCAAGAATTAACTGAATTTCTAAAAGCAAACAAAAATGTGGAGATTGATTCCTTAGACTTTTCTAGTAATAACCTTAGCCCAGAAGGAGCAGTAGAGTTAATAAATGCTCTAATAGAAAGTAAGCAAGGAGCATTTTCTCTAGATTTATCTAACAATGATATAGGTTCATACGGTTCTAAATCACAAGCTATTGCCTTACTTGCTAAGCTCATTAGGAGCAATAAGATTACCCATTTAATTATCAATGATATTGGACTCATTACTCCCGATTACAGTAAAATATTTGGAGCTTTGAAAAGTAATACCAGCATAGAAAAATTAGATCTTTCTGGAAATTACGTATCTCAAGGTTTTAGCAAAAGAATTGCTAAGCAAATAGCTCGTGGTTTACATAATCATCCAAAGCTGGTTTCATTGAACCTAAGTGAAACAGGTATAACTGATAGTGTGATGGAAGATGTTGTAAAGTATTGTACAGAATCAAGTATAAAAGAACTAGATATAGGGAACAATGAAATAACTGAAGAAGGAATGGATTCATTAGTAAAGCTTGTGCAGCAGTTTAGAGAATTGGAGAGTTTGAAGTTATATGATAATTTTATAGGTGAGGGTATAAAAAAGTTAGTAAATGTATTAGAAGATACCCGTATTAGTATTTTAGACCTTTCTCGCACTTCCTTACATGATGCTAAAGACGTAACAAGTGCAATGATAAAATTAGTCGATAAATCAAAAATTACTACTCTTAATCTTCTTGGTAATTCTTTAGATGAGGAAGTGATAAAAGAAATATTTATTGCTATATCAAACAAGCAAGAGAAGGTGCTTAAGGAGCTTAATTTATCACATAATTTCATAACGAATGAAATGGATGAAGATGATTTATGGAACAAGCTACATAATGGATTAGGCAGTAATAATTCTTTAGAATTCTTGAGTTTATCGGATATGGATATAACAGATAGTGGTTTAGAAAAAGTAGTTAATGCATTAAAGGGCAGTAACATTCAGGGTTTAAATATTGATAATTATGGTGGTATAGGTCAAACTACCATACAAGCGTTACCAGGGCTTTTAGAGAGTAGCAAATTACGCTTTTTAAGTATTGCTAATTGTGGTGGATATACTGTAAAACATCCTTCTTTGGAAATAAAAGGGTTATTTAATACCTTAAAAAAGGATCGATCTTTAATATATTTAGATATTTCAGGCTATTCTCTTAATGGGGGGTCTATTGATATTATTTCTGAGTATTTAGGTTCCAATATCGGTCTTAAGTATCTTAACCTTGCTCATAGCAAGTTGGAAGCTGGAGATTCAATAAAAAGTTTATTTCAGTCGTTAAAGAATAATAGTCAACTTCAGTACCTGGATATCAGAGGTATTCCAATAACTAATGAAGTAGCAGACGAGATAATCGAATATGTAAAAGTAGAAAACATAGTAAAGTTTTTGTATGTAAGTCAAGACCAATTATCTCCTGATAAACAAGAAGCTTTTGTAGATCTATTTTCAGAAGTTTCTGTAGTAATAGATTCTAAGCCAGTGATTCGAAAAGATGTTATCAGTTCAAAACGCAAGCTCTCTGATTTGGGTATCAATCAAGAACCATCAGCTAATCAAGATGAAAATGGTCCTCCTACAAAAAAACAGCAGGTGAGTCTAGAGCCCATAAGTGTTGAAAGTAGTATCAGAAAGGTATAAAGAACTGTTATTGCAAGAAAATGTAGGCAATAATGGATCAAATAGAAAGAGTACTAAATTTAATAAAAGATGAGGATTTAGAAAGGCTAGGAAAATTAAGTGAAGTAGATAAATGTAATACTAAATTGTTGGGCAAGATTATATTTAAAGGTCTAATGAAGTTAATATTAATGGGGCAAAAAACAAGCCCAAGAGCGCTAGAAATGGTAATAAACAGGTGTATAATGGATAAGAATAGCGATAAAAGTACAGTAACATACAGTGGTTTGTCAAAAAGGTTAAAAGTTATAAATCCAGAATATTTTAAGGGAGTATATATTGATTTGATGAGCAAGATTAAAAAGCTATTACCCCAAAAAACATCAAATAACTTACATAAGTTTGATTCGACGATCATAAATTTATCGGGATATCTCATAAAAGATGGGCTAAAAATAGGCGGTAAAAGTAACGACAGTCAAGTTAAAGTGAGTGTAGGATTAAAGGATCAATTGCCTACAAGTATAAGATTTTGTAAAGGACAAGAAGAAAGTAGTGAAGATATAGCATTAGTGAGAGCCATTAATGAAGCTAAAGTTGAAAAAGAGGATATTTTATTATTTGATAGAGGAATCAGAAAAGTTGGGACTTTTGCCGAATTTGATGAAAAGGAGTACAAATTTATCACAAGAGTTAAAGTAGGAAGAAAACATGATGTTATAAGCAGGAACAAAGTTATAAGAGAACAAAAATCGGATGGATCAGAGATTTTAGAAGATATAATAGTTAATCTTTATCGTGCACGAGGTAAAGTAGCAGAAAAGCATGACCTACGTTTAATAAAAATTCGAAATAAGGCAGGAGATGAAATATGGTTTTTAACCAACTTGCTTGAAATGCTAGCTTATGAAGTAACAGAGCTATATAGGCGCAGGTGGGACATAGAGGTATTCTTTAAATTTATAAAGCAAAATCTTGGATATAAGCACTTTTTAAGCCATACTATGAATGGCATGAAAGTGTATATTTACATGATTATTATTACGGCTTTGTTATTTCTTGTTTATAAAATCAAAAATAATCTACACGGATTCAAAATAGCACTATTACAATTCACATTGGATCTTAATGATTCTTTTATACGTTCAATTGTTTTACTATCAGGAGGGAATTTACATGCCGTCAATCACCTTGTATCACGCCACTTATAGCACTTTCAACACTTATGGTCTAGAGCCTCAAAGTTATTTAAGTAATGCTTCAGTCCAAGGTCATTTGACTAAGAATAAGGTTAAATTAATTTCTTAATATCATCTAAAGAAAGTCCGGTTATTTCAGCAATAACATCAATAGATACACCGGCCTTAAGTGAGTTTTTTGCCACAGCAATTTTAGCCTGTTTTTCGCCTTCTGCTTTGCCTTTTTCATGGCCTATTTGGATGCCTTCTTGTCTACCTTCTTGTCTACCTTTTTGAGTGGCATCATCGAGTTTTTGTTCCAAGATAGCAGCTTCTTTTTGTAAATCCATTACCCTTTCTTCATAAGCTACAAGATCTTTCTCATTCCAATGAAACTTATCTAACTCGTCATATGCTAGCTTTATTATTGGTGACTTTTCTGCTATTTTTCTTAAATCTTCATCCGTAGTTTCTTCTGCATATTTGAAGAAAAATAGCCAACGATCTACCACATTTTCTAGCTGCTCTTCTCTACTCTTAGGAAACTTTGGCAGCTCAATGAAGATAAATTGAAAATCTTTTAAGTCATGCTCGTTAGTTTTTTCATCTCTTATGGTATGGCTAGATATATAATCAGGCTTATCAGGAAATAAATTACAATTGGAAATAGCAATAAAGAAAACCTTCTTTAAATCAATGTACTTACCACCTTTATCAGCCTGCCTTGAGTAAGCCTTAGCAGCATAAAGTTGGGCACGTTTTTCGAAGCCTTTATCACGAGCGAGTTGCATTTCAATCACGTATCTGGCCCCAGTGGAATCTCTGCACAGAACATCAACAATACTCTGCTTATCAGAGGCAATTTCAGGGTCCATAATGGTGCTGAGGAACTCAACATCTTGAATAGCATTGACTCCAGTAAACCCCAAAATATCATTCAAAAAGTGGATAAGGATATTCTTATTTTTTTCAGTACCAAAAATTTTCTTAAATGTTAAATCAAGCTTAGGATCTAAAAATTTTGAAAGAGCCATGAGAAATTAAGATAAAAAGCATTAATAATCATACACAATTCTGAAGAAATATTCAACTAAAATTCAAATATGTTAGTCAGAGAATGATCTACTCAGAAGGACTAGCGTTTTAAGCTTTATAGGGTTTCTATACATCTTTATTACAATTATTTCTGTTTTGAAATCAGTGAAGATGCCTAATAGAGATTGATTTTTATTAACATTGAAGCTATATCTTCATCAGACTGAGAGTTGAAAATATGGCAATAATTCTTTTAGACACAAAAACTATAAATCGTATAGCAGCGGGAGAGGTAATAGAAAGGCCAGCAAAAGGAATTAGTAGAAAATGCAATAGATGCTGGAAGTTCAGAGATAGAGATCAAAATAGAAAGTGGTGGGCGTAATCTTATAACTGTAACAGACGATGGAAATGGAATAGAAAAGGAAGATTTGGAACTTGCGTTTATGCGCCACTCTACTTCAAAATTAAGCGATAGTGAGTTAATAGAAGTCAAACATCTTGGCTTTAGGGGAGAATTCAATTGCAGCAGTAAGTAGAATGAACTTATCGTCTAAGGCAAGTGGAGCAAAGGAAGCATGGTCTATAAGTTATGAAGGAGGAGAAAAAATAGGAGAGGTTATCCCTTGTTCTTTGCTACAGGGTACATATATTGAAGTTCGTGACTTATTTTTTGCCACTCCAAATAGACTAAAATTTCTAAAAACCGAAAGGGCAGAAACACAAAGTATTGTTGATATTGTGAATAACTTAGCGATGATTAATTATAGTATTGGGTTTACTCTCACTTCCGGTAATAAAAAGCTCTTAAAATATGTTAAGCAAACTTCGCTGTTCAACAGATTATGTGAAATAGAAGAATTTCAAAACAATTCACTGGAAGTTAAAGAGGAAGAAGAAGGCATCAAACTTAAGGGACACATCTGTAAACCTAATGTCAATCGTGGCAACTCAACTCAAATTTATACGTTTGTTAATGGAAGGCCAATCAAGGATAATCTACTTATTGGTGCAATTAGATATGCGTATCACGATTTTATTCCAAACAATAGGTATCCTTTTGCATTGTTGCATTTAGAAGTACCATATGACCAAGTAGATGTAAATGTGCATCCAAATAAATCGGAAGTAAGATTTCAGAATAAAAGGCTAATATATGAAATAGTGAGAAGAGGGATAATAAAAACACTATCAACGAGATTTGCAGCGGGTGATCAAGGTATTGAAGAGGAGATAATTTTTAATGATAGTAAAAGCCAAGAGCAGGTTGATAGTCAAGAGAAAAAAGATCAAAAAGAGTTTTATGAAAAGAGACCAAGTCTTTTAGAAAATCGTCTAATGAAATAATTCAATTCACCAGATGAAAGAAGGCAAAGCTTACCAGAAACGTTTAAATATGGAGAATCTCCACCCCAAAAGGGAACGATGGTTTTAGAAAGGAAGCAAATTGATTTGGTAGAGCTCTAGGATATGCACGTTGTCAGGTCCACAATACTTACATTATTGCTGAGGCTGGAGATAGGCTGATTATAGTAGATCAACATGCAGCCTATGAGAGGTTGATATACGAGTGCTTAACAAGCATAAAAAGACAAAAACTTCTCATTCCTGAAATAGTTGAAATTAAAAACCAAGCTGGAATGGAGATGGTTAAAACTTATAAAGATAAGCTTTTTGAAATGGGTTTTGGTATTGAAATAGAATCAGAAGATAAAGTAAGGGTATATAATTCACCCCATAAACTAGACAAAAAAATGGTTGATCCGAGTAGGAAGGTAAAGGGGTAAAAGAATGGAAACAAAAAAATATGAACCAGAGTTAAAAGCAAAGATAGCTTTGGAAGCAATAAAAAATCAAAAAAGCACAGCTGAGATATGTAGTGAATATAAAATACCATCAACAAATCTATATGATTGGCGTGATAGAGTATTGGCAAGGTTAAAAGACCTATTTGTTGAAGAAAGTGAAAGTGCGAGAAAACAAAGAATCTTAGCGCAAGAAATAGAAAGTTTACATAAAGTAATAGGAGAATTGACAGTGGAAAATAGCTATTTGAAAAAAATTACTGAAATAAGCAAAAAGATAGAGTAAGGTTTATAGAAAAAGATTCTGATCTGTCAATTAGGAAACATGCTGATTTATTGGGGATTTGCAGATCTAGCCTATATTATAGGCCTATAATTAATAACGAAAGTGAAGTAGCAAATTTGATTCAAGAAGTATATTTGGCTTCTGATTGCCGTTATGGATATCGTAAAATTACTGCTGAAATCATAGCGAGTGGGGTAGTAGTCAATCGCAAAAAATCTTAAGAATTATGAAAAATGAAGATTAGTGGGCTGTATTGTAGAAAAGATGTAATACAAGTATTAAAGAAAAAAGCATAAAATATATCCTTATCTACTCAAAGATTTGATTATTTGTAGAGTTAATCAGGTATGGGCTACTGATATAACATATATTATGGTAGAAGGTAAGTTTGTCTATTTTGTGGCAATAATGGACTTGTATAGTCGCTATATTATTGCTCATTCATTATCACCATATCTCGATGCTGGATTTTGCCTTTATACTCTCAAAGAAGCTCTAAAACAAGGTAAACATGAGATTTTTAATAGTGATCAAGGGGTACAGTTTACTTGCTACAACTTTATTACGGAATTAGAGCATGCTAATATTAAAATCAGTATGGACCATAAAGGACGTTGCTTCGACAATATATTTGTTGAGCGCTTATGGAGAACTTTAAAGCAAGAAGCTATATATTATTATAGACCAAATAGTATCAGAGATTTGAATCTTATAATAAATGACTTTGTTGGTTGGTATAACTATAGAAGGCTACATCAGACTCTAAATTATAAAGTTCCTGCTGATCTTTATTATCATAAACAGTAAATGAATATATTGATAAATACTTTAAATGTGTGTCGACGTATTTATCAACATATTCATTTTAAAAATCGGATCACTTTAAAAAAATGGTCTAGACAAATGGGTGCACTATAATCCCTCGATACGTTTGAATAGTTGTGTGGGACATATATATGCACCCGTTTACAATCTTAAATTAATAAAACTATCGAGGTTATCATGGTTAGATCTCATCAAAATTTTATTGGTATTGACATCGGAAAATTCAAGAATGTTGTTGCAGTTCACAAGCAGAAGAATGCTGTCGAATTTGACAATAATACTTCTGGTTGGCAACAATTGTGTCAAAAGTTCTCAGATATCTTACCTAATTCTTTAGTGACTTTAGAAAATACAGGAAAATATGAGCTTGGTTTGTCGAATTTTCTTATTGACAAGAATATCACTGTACATCGAGCTAATACCCGCAAAGTAAAAAGTTTTATTTTATCTCACGGAACTTTAGCAAAATCCGATAAATCAGATGCAAGGGCTCTTGCTCAATATGGATTTGAACGCCATAGAACTCTCTCTCTATTTGTACCTACTTCTGAAAAACAATCAACATACTGTAATTGCGATTGAATGATGGAGAGACATACTCCATTATTTTAGCACGAAGTAACAAGTTCAATGAATCTGTTCTTCAAAAATAATTTAAACCTTTACAGTAGGAGTAGTCTTATGAAATATTATAGCGGATTAGATTTGTCACTCAAAGAAACTTTTGTAAGTATCGTTGATGAGAAAGGAAAAATTGTTAAAGAAGAAATTGTTGCAAGTGAGAGCAGTGCAATAGCTGAGTTTCTGCTTAGTCAAAGCAGAGAATACGAATCCATAGGAATAGAAAGTGGGCAATTGTCAATATCGATGTGCAAAGAGTTAAGGAGCTTTGAATTACCAGTAATTTGTGTAGATGCGAGGCATATGGCAGCATCATTGTCTGCGAGAATCAATAAAAACGATAAAAATGATGCAAGGGGTATAGCACAAATGATGAGAGCTGGGCTGTATAAAGAGGTATTAGTAAAATCAGATGAGTCTTGTCAAGTTAAGGTAACGCTCGGAAGTAGAAGGCAGTTAATGTATTGCAGAGAGCAAATTATGGGAACAATAAGAGGGCTATTGAAGATATACGGAATAAATCTTGGCAAGAAGTCAAAGATTGTAATCTTTTCTTTAAAAGTGCAAGAAGCAATAAAAGATCTAGATAAAGTCAGTAAGGATTCAATTGAAGCATTAGTTTGTAGTTTGGAAATAATAGAAGAATCAATAAAAAGCTTGATAAAATATTATCAGAGAAAGGCAAGAAAGACGAAGATTGCAAATTATTAACTACTGTACCAGGAGTTGGTATTATAGTAGCAATGACGTATAAGGCTACAATTGATAATCCACATAGGTTTGAAACATCTGATACAGTCGGAGCCTATATGGGATTGACGCCAAGACAGTACGCTTCTGGAGAAGTTAATCGTCATGGTAGCATATCAAAGATGGGACCGGTAGAATGTAGAAATATGTTGTATGAAGCTGCGCATACAATACTGACAGTTAGCAAGAAAAAATTCAAATTAAAAAGCTGGGGAATAAAGCTTGCAAAAAAGAAGGGTGTAAAGAAAGCAGTAGTTGCATTAGCAAGAAAACTAGCTTTAATTATGCATAGAATGTTGGTTGATAAAACAGAATTTTATTATCAATAAACACTAAAGGAGTATAGGACAATAATTTTATTGAAAGTAAAGATAGTAATGCCGATGGAAGGGATAAGCAAGAGCTATGGTTGAAGCGTAGACTTCGTAAACAACATGTTGCCATCCACTTCCGCCCTAACAAGTATAGTGCGGCTTGGCTAAAATTAAACTAGCCATATCAGACCGCGGAGAGAACCATGGAAGCATGCTATTTTTAATTTATATCAAGGATTATGGAGGAAATATGCTATTTTGATCTATGTGAAAATTATTGTTGACTTGTACGCAATTAGAGAACCTTGGTTGCACTTTGTCAACGTCGTGATGACATCACGCAAATGAGAACTCAGGAAAAATGTAGACTGGAAGCACCTGAAAACGACCATATAAGGGAAAGTTGTCAAAAAACTATTGAATTCTTTAATGGCCAAATAGATGAACTCAATAATGCTATACAAAAAATCATTGATGAAAGCCATGAGTTACAAGAACATCAAAAAATCCTTAAAACAGTTCCTGGAATAGGTAAAAAGTTATCACAAGATTTTCTGTGTTTAATACCAGAGCTTGGTTGCTTAAACAGAAGGGAAGTAGCAAGTCTTGCTGGAGTTGCACCTCATCCTAGGGAAAGTGGTAAAGCTGTTGGTTATCGAAGGATTATAGGTGGTAGAAGTAATGTCCGTAAAAAGCTTTTTACAGCTGCGATGTCTGCTGCAAGGTCCAAATCTGTACTTGGTGCCTTTTATTCCAAGCTTGTTGAAAGTGGTAATACCAATTCCCGCTATAGAAAGAACAGATAGAGAATAATGGGGAAAAAGTCATACTAGAGTAAGTGAAATAGCGAGGTATAAATGGCATTAAGGTCAAAACTATTAGACGAAAGAGTTGTAAATTTAGCGAAAGAAATGTTAAAAAAGGTAAGAAATAACGCATATGTTTCAAAAAAGTTACAAGCGGTGATAGCAGGAAAAGAAAGTAGTATAAGCGCTGTGGCAAGAATATGTAAAATTTCAAGGACTGCTTTGACTGAATGGATAAAGCATCTAAAATTTGGTAGAGTAGAAAAATTATTTGCCCCGTTTCAGCGGAGAAGAAAAAGCAAATTAAACAAAAATCAACGTGAGCAAATTGAAATATGGGTAGAAAGAAATCCAAATATTACTATTAAGGAAGTACAAATAAAAATCTCAGAGGAATTTGCCCTAAACATCAGCAAATCAACAGTGCACCGTGAGATACAAAGGATGAAATTTTCTTACATAACACCGAGGCCAATGCACCATAAACAAGATAAAAACAAGCAAGAAGAGTTTAAAAGATACTTCAATAAAATAGTCAATTTCCACCCTAAAAGGGAGGTGTTTTTTTGATGAATCACGATTTGGGACTCATTCAAAAATCGGACACGGATGGTTTAAAAAAGGGGTCAGAACGCAGGTTAAAATGAAAATTGGTAGACAAAATTTCTATATCTAAAGTGCGGTAAATCCAAGAAGTGGTAAGAAAATTAGCCTATTTGCTCCATATGTAAACACTGATTGTATGAATATATTTCTGGAGCAGATGTCGAAAGATTTAGGCACGAAAGAAGCCTTTCTTGTAATGGATTGTGCAAGTTGGCATAGATCAAAAAGTTTGAAAATTCAGGAAAACATTACCATCATATACTTGCCTCCTTATTCACCGGAACTGAATCCTGTTGAAAGGTTGTGGCAATATATCAAATACAATACTTTACGCAATAGTATCTACGATACCATAGGTTTACTTGAAGATGTTTTGTGTAATTTTATTGTCAATATTTCCAGTACTACTATTAAACGAGTTTGTAATGTTTCTTATTTGTTCCGTCAGTAATGGATTTTGGTATAAAAATCAGATTGCTGTATTTTATAGCTAAAGGAAATTAGGCTATTCAAAGATGAATTGTGAATGAAAGGTTATGTATCCGTTTAGATGCATGTGAGACCAGTGCTTTCTTTCTTGTTATACAAGTATAGTATTTCCTAAAGTAAATGATAAAGGTATAATAAAGTATTTGAGTTATAATGGCATATATAGTATTTCCCAAAGCAAATGATAAAGGTATAACAAAGTATTTGAGTTATAATGGCATATAGTGTGGATTTAAGGGAAAAGGCAGTATTGATGATAGAAAAAGGGAAGACAAAAGGTTGAGATAGCAGAGCTCATGGAGATAGGAATAGCAACTCTGTACCGCTGGTTAAAAAAGAAAGCTGCTGGTGAAAGCTTAAAGCCATCTAAAAACGGTAGCTTTATTCGAAAAATAGACCCAAAAATACTCGAAGAATATGTTACAAAGAATCCAGATCATACTCTGGCAGAGATGAAACAAAATCTTGGATTTGGAATAAATTCAATTTGGTATAGACTAAAACAGCTAAAAATTACTTTAAAAAAGTCACACTATATCAAGAGCGCAATCAAGAAGATAGGCAGCAATTTATTGATAAAATCTCAAAAATAGAACATTCCAGCATCTTATATATAGATGAAGCAGGAGTTGATAATAAGTTATACCGAGAATATGGACGTGCTCCAAGAGGAAAGAAAATTTATGCAGATATTCCAGGGAGAACTCGAGAGAGAATCAGTATAGTAGCCGGGTGGATTGGAATGAGATTTATTGCACCAATGACTTTCAAAGGTGGGTGTGAAAAAGAGGTATTCAATATATTGTTGGAGAAGATGTTATTACCTAAATTGCCACTTGGCACAACCATAGTTATGGATAATGCTACATTTCATAAGACCACTAAAACAAAATCATTAATAGAGTCTTTTGGCTTTCATGTGCTGTATCTTCCAACATATTCACCAGATTTGAATCCCATAGAACACTGTTGGCATACCATCAAAAGCCGCCTCAGACCTCTAATGTATAAATGTACAGACTTACAACTTTTGGTTGGTAATACCATAATGGAAATTTATCCATTCATTTTAGAAAATACTATAGCTTCCTCTTTCTTTTTATGAACCCTGTTGTAGCTGAGATTTTATCTGCTTTTTCATTAAAAAATTCTTTGAGCTTTTTTGAGATGCAAACTATTCTTTTCATTGTATAAGTTCTCCGTTTTCTTTGTTAGATTTAAGAGAACTTATATCTTTTCTTTCTCTTCCTTACACTAAGTTTATTACCACAGTTCCTTAACTTGACGCGTATGGTTTATTTAACACTCCCATTCTTCTATCAGTTAATTCATTCCCGTCAGATTAAGTTGTGTTTAGCACAATTTGTTCCACTGTTCTTCATATAAAATTTCCACACCCAATTCCATTGCTTTTTTATATTTTGAACCTGGATCTTCTCCTGCAATTAAATAGTCAGTTTTAGTAGAAAGGCTTGAACTGATCTTTGCCCCTAAAACTTTAGCTCTTACTTTTGCCTCCCCTCTGCTCATAGCACGTAGCTTACCAGTAAACACTATAATTTTGTTATTCAAAAAAGAATCGCTGGAGTTGGAACTCACGGGAAGAATTTGCAGACATGCAGTAAGATCATTTAACATTTTAATGTTACGTTCCTGAGAAAAAAACGATTTTAAAGATTCAGCTACTTTTTCTCCTATACCATCTATACCTACCAACTCAACATCATTTGATGACATCGAATTATACCAGTTATCATAAGATACATAATAATTTGCGAGCAATTCTGCTGCAACTTGGCCGATAAATCTGATACCCAAAGAAAATATGAACCTATCTAGAGTGATTACTCTTCTGTTTTGTATAGCACTTAATAGATTAGCTATTGACTTCTCGCCCCAACCATGATGCTCTTTTAAGGAAAACTCTTTTAATCTTTCCTCTAAAATAAAAATGTCTGGAATTTGTCTTATTAGTTCCAGGTCATAAAAAAACTTTATTTGTTTTTCACCAAGGCCAACAATGTCAAATGCATCTTTTGACACAAAATGTTTTAGTTTTTCTACTATTTGAGCCTTGCAATTAAATTCTTTAGGACATCTTACTGCAACTCCTTCAATCTGCACTTTACTACCACATTCAGGACATATGTCAGGAAACACAAATTCAGGCATATTTGCATGACGAGAACCTTCATCTACTTTGACAATTTGAGGAATTACATCTCCAGCTCTTTTAATTGTTACAACATCTCCTTCTCTTATGTCTTTACGTTTTATCTCATCTTGGTTATGTAGACTTGCTCTGCTAACTAGCACTCCGCCAATATTGACTGGTACCAAATCTGCAACTGGAGTTAAAACCCCCGTTCTACCCACCTGTATAAATATTTTATTTAACTTTGTCTTTGCATAAACCGCAGAAAATTTATATGCAAGCGCTGAGCGTGGCGCTTTGTGTGTACTTCCCAGACGACTTTGTAGCACCAAATCATTCACTTTATAGACTATCCCATCGATATCATAATCCAAGTTATAACGATAATCATAGATCTCGTTATAGAACTTTAGCATTCCATTCAAACTACTTGTTAAGGAACGATGCTCATTTACGCAAAAACCAAGTTTCTCAAGTTTTTCTAGTACTTCACTTTGACTTTTCTCTATTCCACCAATTAAAGAATAAGCAAAATATCTAAGAGGCCTTTTTGCTGTAATGTTCGCATTCAATTGCTTTAAAGAACCAGCAGCTGCATTTCGAGGATTAGCGAATTCATTATTTTCATTTAACTTTAAAAAGTCGCTGTTACTGATATATATTTCACCCCTTACTTCTAGTCTTCCTTGCACATCTTGTAAAAACTTAGGAAAGCCCTTTATTGTTGCAACATTGTGAGTTACATCCTCTCCTACAAAACCGTCACCTCGAGTTGCAGCTTTAACAAATTTCCCATCTTCATAAATTGCAGAAAATGACAATCCATCAATTTTTGGCTCACATAATATCTCTATTTCATCTGCAATTAAAAATCTCTTTATTTTAGACAAAAATTTTTCTACACCTTGTTCATCATAAGCATTCTCAAGAGAAAGCATAGGTTCTTGATGTTCCACCTTAGAAAATCTCTCATCAGGCGTAGCACCAACACTATCTTGTGTTGCATAAGCTTCTGGCTCTATTACAGCTAACTTTTTTTTCAGTTCATCATATTCAGCATCACTTATCTCTGGCTTACTTTTTTGATAATATAAGATATTATGATAATTAATTTGATTTTGCAGTTTTTCTCTCATCTTTTCCAAGTCAGTCATGATACCAATATAATGCTCTTTGTCGTAAAGTCATGAATTTTTTCAAAAGTTACTATAAATTTATACTACTGCCCTGAAAAGCAATACTAATATTAATATAATTTTTGTACTTGTATATTAATGTTAGTATAGTTTTTAAATTAAGGAGTATATTATATGGCAAAATATAGTAATAATTCGAACGATCAACCAAGCTATTATAATCTAAGATCACATTTTGACATGTTCAATTCACTACCAAAAAATTAGGAAAGTCAATCGAGTTACGACACACAGAATAAAGTATGGAAAGTACACAGGAACCAGCCAAAAAATTCAGAAGGTCAATTGAGTTCTGAAACTTTAGCATATGGTGTGATTGATACATTAGGAGGCTGGTTGGGCATAGATAAAGCAGCAAAAAAAGCAGCAGAACAAGTAATATCTAAAACGGGTAACGATTTAAAACTAGAAGCTAGAAAAGCAGCTCAAGATGAAGTAAAAAAATTGAAGGAAAAATGCTGACGTTAGCTGAAGATAAAGCTAACAGAGTAGCTAACCAAAAAGCTCAGGAAGTAGAAAAAAATATATTGAAGTCCATTGATAAGACAGTAAAGTCATACCAAAATCCATTACTGACGGAACAAATAAGAAACATTACAAACTCGTTTAATAGTAGTACTGGAAATATTGACAATAAAATTACACAAAACATCTTCAAGTAAACCTATGGTATCGTAGATACTATTGCGTAAAGTATTGTATTTGATATATTGCCACAACCTTTCAACAGGATTCAGTTCCGGTGAATAAGGAGGCAAGTATATGATGGTAATGTTTTCCTGAATTTTCAAACTTTTTGATCTATGCCAACTTGCACAATCCATTACAAGAAAGGCTTCTTTCGTGCCTAAATCTTTCGACATCTGCTCCAGAAATATATTCATACAATCAGTGTTTACATATGGAGCAAGTAGGCTGATTTTCTTACCACTTCTTGGATTTACCGCACTTTAGATATAGAAATTTTGTCTACCAATTTTCATTTTAACCTGCGTTCTGAACCCTTTTTTAAACCATCCGTGTCCGATTTTTGAATGAGTCCCAAATCGTGATTCATCAAAAAAAACACCTCCCTTTTAGGGTGGAAATTGACTATTTTATTGAAGTACCTTTTAAACTCTTCTTGCTTGTTTTTATCTTGTTTATGGTGCATTGGCCTCGGTGTTATGTAAGAAAATTTCATCCTTTGTATCTCACGGTGCACTGTTGATTTGCTGATGTTTAGGGCAAATTCCTCTGAGATTTTTATTTGTACTTCCTTAATAGTAATATTTGGATTTCTTTCTACCCATATTTCAATTTGCTCACGTTGATTTTTGTTTAATTTGCTTTTTCTTCTCCGCTGAAACGGGGCAAATAATTTTTCTACTCTACCAAATTTTAGATGCTTTATCCATTCAGTCAAAGCAGTCCTTGAAATTTTACATATTCTTGCCACAGCGCTTATACTACTTTCTTTTCCTGCTATCACCGCTTGTAACTTTTTTGAAACATATGCGTTATTTCTTACCTTTTTTAACATTTCTTTCGCTAAATTTACAACTCTTTCGTCTAATAGTTTTGACCTTAATGCCATTTATACCTCGCTATTTCACTTACTCTAGTATGACTTTTTCCCCATTATTCTCTATCTGTTCTTTCTATAGCGGGAATTGGTATCAGTAGAAGCAAATGCTGAAAAAGCAGTGAAAAAAGTAGGACCAGAAGTTGCAGATTTGCTAAAGCCAGAAATAAAAACTCAGGTAGAAGAAGAAGTAAAAAAATATACTGAAGAAAAGATTGAAAGCCTTATCAAACCTGAGATCACAAGCAAAATAGGTGATTTTCTCACTGAACAAAGTGAAGAATCAAGCAAATTTCTAGAATATGAAATGAATAAGTTAATCGAAAATGCACATAGGGATTTGGATACAATCATCGAACAGACAAAATCTGTCAAATCAGAAAGAAACACACAGATTTAAGTTTTTAGTAATTTTCAAGTATAGTTGTAGAGGGAGCGCCTCTGCAGTTATGATCGACATTTTCAATGGTGCCTAAGTGCCCGTATGCAAGCATGGTGTTGGAAGGAACGGTCAAATCATTGATGGAGTCATTTAGACTACCTAGGTTAGGAGATTGTACTGTCAACCATACGCGTCGAGTTAAGAGATTGTGAGCAAATTTAGAGAAGTTAAGGTGGATACCCTAGTTTTTCTGCACTTGTCTTTTAATGAAAACTGCGACCAAGTTATGGTAAGCTTTTTGAGAAAAATATTTAAGCCTTTAATTTTATTATTTAGTGCTAAAAATAACTCTCTAACCCGTCTTTTTAGCTCAATAAATGCCTTTGTTAAGCTAAGCTCCGTATTTTTTTTCAGTTCTGTGCAACCCACTATTCCATGAAATATAAGAATTGCACACAATTTGGCATATAGCTCACATAATACTCTGTATGGCTTTCCTCTCAGCTTATCAATCCTTATATTACTCTTATATAATTTGAACAATAATTCAATTTGCCATCTTATTCGGTAAACTACTAGTATTTGCTCAGCATTAATCTTACTTTTTGGAACATTAGTTATAAATATTGACCAATTTAGTAACTTTTGGTTCCTTTGAGAAGATGTGTATCCATGTGATCTTGCTAACCTATTAGCCTTTCTTCTTCTAGCCACAGCTTGTTCTTCAGTTAGTTTTTTAAATATAATTCTTACTTTAACCCTTGTCTCTTTTCCTAACAATACCTCCTGTTCTAGAAAAGATCGATCTCCCAAATGTTCTAGTAAATCTATTTTTGACCTGTCTCTATATCATATATGTTAGTATCGGATTTATAACGACTTATGAAATAAGCTCCTATTTCATTGATGTGTTTAAAAGAACTTGGCACAAAATAACCCAAATCAGATATTAGTAAATCGTTGTTCGATATATTGCTTAAATGGCTTCTATAACCCTGATCTGACCTTATTCCTTCAGTTATATTAAGCTGGTCTAATGTCTGGTTTAGGTAGTCAAAAACTAATTGTAACTTTATTCCAGACTTAGTATTGCTTTCATAACCACTGTAGCTGGTACCATAACCTTTATACATGTCTTCCATACTGTTAGGTAATCTAATGTAGCTGCTGTCTAATAATTTAACACCTCCAAAGTGCTTCAAGATTCTGCAATCAACTTGTAAGGTATTTTTAAGTAACGTTAAAGATTCATTATACATTCTTTTCATAAATTCCACTGCTTCCTTGGTAAATCTAAAGTCCAGACCTTGTTTTGTTATATTTATCGAGTCTTCATTCAATAATTGACACACTGTCTCTATACTACAATTATCAACCCCTATATTACCCAAAACGATGGCTTTTATGAACTACGAGCCTTTTAGCTTCCTCTTTCTTTTTATGAACCCTGTTGTAGCTGAGATTTTATCTGCTTTTTCATTAAAAAATTCTTTGAGCTTTTTTGAGATGCAAACTATTCTTTTCATTGTATAAGTTCTCCGTTTTCTTTGTTAGATTTAAGAGAACTTATATCTTTTCTTTCTCTTCCTTACACTAAGTTTATTACCACAGTTCCTTAACTTGACGCGTATGGTACTATCAACCGTTCCAAGCTGAAGCGTTTCCCTGTAACAAATTATATGTAGGAGTTAGCATGAAAAAAGCAAAAAGTAAATTAGAAATAGTGAATCCTAATGCAGCAGGAATAGACATTGGTTCAGCTGTACACTATGTGTGTGTACCTGAAGGAGGAGATGAGCAACGCGTTCAGAAATTTGGTTGCTTTACTGAAGACTATAGTGCACCCATTTGTCTAGACCATTTTTTTAAAGTGATCCGATTTTTAAAATGAATATGTTGATAAATACGTCGACACACATTTAAAGTATTTATCAATATATTCATTTACTGTTTATGATAATAAAGATCAGCAGGAACTTTATAATTTAGAGTCTGATGTAGCCTTCTATAGTTATACCAACCAACAAAGTCATTTATTATAAGATTCAAATCTCTGATACTATTTGGTCTATAATAATATATAGCTTCTTGCTTTAAAGTTCTCCATAAGCGCTCAACAAATATATTGTCGAAGCAACGTCCTTTATGGTCCATACTGATTTTAATATTAGCATGCTCTAATTCCGTAATAAAGTTGTAGCAAGTAAACTGTACCCCTTGATCACTATTAAAAATCTCATGTTTACCTTGTTTTAGAGCTTCTTTGAGAGTATAAAGGCAAAATCCAGCATCGAGATATGGTGATAATGAATGAGCAATAATATAGCGACTATACAAGTCCATTATTGCCACAAAATAGACAAACTTACCTTCTACCATAATATATGTTATATCAGTAGCCCATACCTGATTAACTCTACAAATAATCAAATCTTTGAGTAGATAAGGATATATTTTATGCTTTTTTCTTTAATACTTGTATTACATCTTTTCTACAATACAGCCCACTAATCTTCATTTTTTCATAATTCTTAAGATTTTTTTGCGATTGACTACTACCCCACTCGCTATGATTTCAGCAGTAATTTTACGATATCCATAACGGCAATCAGAAGCCAAATATACTTCTTGAATCAAATTTGCTACTTCACTTTCGTTATTAATTATAGGCCTATAATATAGGCTAGATCTGCAAATCCCCAATAAATCAGCATGTTTCCTAATTGACAGATCAGAATCTTTTCTATAAACCTTACTCTATCTTTTTTGCTTATTTCAGTAATTTTTTTTTCAAATAGCTATTTTCCACTGTCAATTCTCCTATTACTTTATGTAAACTTTCTATTTCTTGCGCTAAGATTCTTTGTTTTCTCGCACTTTCACTTTCTTCAACAAATAGGTCTTTTAACCTTGCCAATACTCTATCACGCCAATCATATAGATTTGTTGATGGTATTTTATATTCACTACATATCTCAGCTGTGCTTTTTTGATTTTTTATTGCTTCCAAAGCTATCTTTGCTTTTAACTCTGGTTCATATTTTTTTTTGTTGCCATTCTTTTACCCCTTTACCTTCCTACTCGGATCAACCATTTTTTTGTCTAGTTTATGGGGTGCATTATACACCATGGATAATTGATGGCTACTGCAACAGCGAGATTTTTGATGCTTATGTAGAAAATGTACTTGTCCCTGTATTTAAACCTGGACAGACTATTGTTCTCGACAATGAGAGAATCTGCAAGGACAAAAAATTTGATAGAAAATATTGGGTGTAAAATTTTGTTCTTGCCTCCATACTCGCCAGATTTAAATCCGATTCTGATCAAGCACGACATAAGAAAGGCTCTACAAACCTTTTGGCCCAATATTAATTCGGCTATTGATTTTGTTTTTTAGTGCTCGGGCAAATCTTACTTCTGTTAGCTATAGCAGATATAATGTTCTTGCAACAACTAATTCACTACGGCAACTGCACCGTGACAGTGTTTGTATTTTTTTCCAGAGTTACAAGGGCACTTGTCATTTCTTGAAACTTTTGGAAGTCTGCTATTTTTAGTAGAGCGTGACCTATTGCCTATTTCTTGATTGTCTAGCAACTTAAAGTGCGCTAGGCGGTGAATGGTAAGCTCCCCCCACTTTTCAAGCATCGACTCAAACATTAAGAAAGCTTCGCGTTTAAATTCATTCAGTGGGTCTTTTTGCCCCATGGCACGCAAATTTATGCTTTGTCTTAGGCTCTCTAAGACCGAAAGGTGCTCCCTCCATAAATGATCAAGTGTCATGATCATCACTTGTTTCACTATCGTATTCCACAAATCTGTAGTTTGTTGACTATTGAAATATTTTTCTTTCTCAGTAAAAAATTCTTGTATCTTGTCATTTATATAATCCAAGGCTTCTTGTTTATTCAAAAACTCTTCTAGATTAAGCGTTATCCCGTATCTTATGTGGAATTCTTTTGCAATATCTTCAACATAATCTTCGTAATAACCACTTTGTACTATACCTTCTATTATATCCTCATTTACTTCACTATATACTTCAACTAAATCATTGATTTCATTGTTTAAAATATGATTTCTCTGCTTAAAAATAACTTTACGTTGATTGTTGATTACATCATCAAACTTTAGCAAAGACTTCCGCACATCATAATTTCTAACTTCAACTTTCTTCTGTGCTTTTTCAAGTGCTTTATTAATCCATGGATGATGAATAGCCTCGTTGTTCTTTAGTCCCACTCTTTGCAAAAAATTCCTCATTCTATCAGAACCAAATATCCTCATTAAATCATCTTCAAGTGATAGAAAGAACTTAGAAAGTCCAGGGTCACCTTGACGGCCAGAACGGCCACGCAGTTGATCATCTATTCTCCTGCTTTCATGCCTTTCGGTTCCAATAACACATAAGCCACCAGCTTTTATAGCAATTTCCTTATCTTTTTTTACTCTTTCGACTATTTCTTGATATTTTTTTTCTCTTTCATCAGCATTTTTTATTTTCTCGAGCTCTATTTTTTCAATCATTTCAACATTTCCACCAAGCTGAATATCAGTTCCACGTCCTGCCATGTTTGTTGCTATAGTAATGCTGCCTGGTATTCCAGCTTGCGCTATTATATACGCTTCTTGTTCATGATAACGAGCATTCAATACTGAATGCTTAATAGAATGGCTTTTCAAAAGATCGGAAAGTTTTTCAGAATTTTCAATACTCACAGTGCCAACAAGCACTGGTTGAAGGCGTTTGTGGCATTCTTCTATGAACTTCAATACAGCATTAAATTTTTCTTTTTCTGTGCCATAAATTTCATCATCAACATCTATTCTCTTAACAGGCACATTAGTTGGAATTTTTACTACATTTAATCTATATATATCACGAAACTCCTCTGCCTCTGTTGCTGCTGTTCCTGTCATACCAGAAAGTTTGTTGTACATACGAAAGTAGTTCTGAAATGTGACTGATGCTAAAGTTTGACTTTCATGCTGAATTTCAAGATTCTCCTTTGCCTCCAGTGCCTGGTGAAGACCATCAGAATATCTCCTACCTTCCATCATGCGCCCAGTAAACTCATCAATAATTACCACCTTACCGTTTTTCACTATATAATCTTTATCAGCAGTAAAAAGCTTATGTGCACGAAGTGCTTGATCTATATAATGAGTCAGTATAATATTGCTAGTATCATAGATCGAGGAATTTTCAGGAATGAGGTTATACGATCTTAGTAATTCCTCCACTCGTGAAATGCCATTTTCAGTGAGGAACACTGCTCTACTCTTTTCATCGACTTCATAGTCAGAATCAACTAATTTGATTACTATTTTATTGATATGCTTATATATCTGATTATTTTCCTCAAGTGGTCCAGAAATAATGAGCGGAGTACGCGCTTCATCAATCAGTATGGAGTCTACTTCGTCTACTATTGCATAATTGAAGCCTCTCTGAACCATATCTTCTTGAGAAAATTTCATATTATCTCGTAGATAATCAAAGGCAAGTTCATTATTTGTTGAGTATACTATATCTGCGCTATAAGCCTTTTTTCTCTCGTCGTCTTTCAAATTATTTGTAATAAATGCAACAGAAACTCTAAGAGAATTATATAATTTACTCATCCACTCTGTATCTCGTTTTGCAAGATAGTCGTTAACAGTGACGACGTGCACACCTTTTTCTTCTAAGGAATTTAAGTATGCAGCTAAAGTTGCAACAAGTGTCTTCCCCTCTCCTGTTTTCATTTCTGATATCATGCCGTTATGGAGCACCATTCCACCAATTAGCTGAACGTCGAAATGCCTCATGTTAAGGAATCTTCGCGATGCTTCGCGTACAACCGCAAATGCAGGTACAAGAAGGTCATTGAGTGTTTTTCCGTTTTTCAGTTCTCGTTTAAATTTCGCGGTTTTACCAGCAAGCTCCTCATCAGATAAGCTCTGCATTTCTGGCTCTAGCGCATTAATCTGCTGAGCAATTTTTCTGAAGGATTTTATTATCTTCTTGTTCGTTGATCCAAATATCCTTTTTATAAAAAAAAGTGACAACGTAAAGATGAAGAATATAAGAATAGTTGTTAAAACTAACGTAGAGTCTGGCATAAACTTAGGTAAAGTTTTATTTAATATGAGATTATATTACTAAACGTAACCTGCGGCAATTAGATTCAGAAAATCTTTATTTACAAACTAAGGAAAAGATTCTTGCAGATGAAATGTAAAAGAGTCTATTTATTTTATTAAATATTATAATTAATAATTAAACTTTCTTGATAAATTATTAAAATAGTGTTAAGCTACATTTATAAAACGGTTAGTGGAGTTACAATATCAAGCAATATTATAAAAGTAAAATTAGAGAAAAATAGTTGTCCTTTTGAAGAATTAGAAGAATTTTTTGCTTCATTAAAATTTGGTACAAAAGGGTTTAAAGATTCTTCAATAAAATTAGTTTGCCAAGGATGGGAAGATTTCACCTTAATTCTACCAAGAGAAGCAGTACCTTAATTCTTTCGCTTTGAAGCTTTTATCTTTGCTTAGTAAGGGAAATGAGCTGGCTTTACCTATTATATTAAAATACCTTTCTTGCAGAACTGTATTTAAAGATTTTGGTCAAAAACTACAGGCTAAAATGGATCAAGATATAAAAGAACAAAACGATTCTAAAATTTCTCAGGAGATTGAGTTATGCAAAAAAAAGACATTTTAAATCTTCTAAATGGTGGTAAATCATTATTAGACGTTCAATTGAATCAGCGGTATAAAAAATACTATTCGTCAATAGATAATGAGATTGAAGAGTGAAAGACTAAAATTTTAAAAGAACTAGAAGATTATATTAGCAATACTAACGTTAATAAAATGTATCGAAGCCTTAATAGTAAAAAGAAAAACGAAGAATCATTAAAAGAAGTAGCGTTAGGATCTTGTTCATTGGGTGGAATTTGCGTATTAATATTTTTTTCACTTGGTTTTTTTTATTTTTTTAGCAACAACCATTGATCCACCTGCTCATATGAGTATGTATAAAGTAAAGGTTTTTAGGTGTATAGGAGCTTCACCTTTAGTTTTTGCAGCATTAGCACTAACAGTAGCAGGTGTAGCTTACTTAACAAGTTGTTATCTAAATCATAGTTTTACAAAAGAAATACAAGACTATATAGAGCAACCAATAAAATGTATGGATAAGGCAACTAATAATAAAGAATTAGACAATTTTCCTTCTGACAATTATGAAAAAGTACAACCTTCAGCACCGCTTGAGGAACTATAGTATTTCCTAAAGTAAATGATAAAGGTATAATAAAGTATTTGAGTTATAATGGCATATATAGTATTTCCCAAAGCAAATGATAAAGGTATAACAAAGTATTTGAGTTATAATGGCATATAGTGTGGATTTAAGGGAAAAGGCAGTATTGATGATAGAAAAAGGGAAGACAAAGGTTGAGATAGCAGAGCTCATGGAGATAGGAATAGCAACTCTGTACCGCTGGTTAAAAAAGAAAGCTGCTGGTGAAAGCTTAAAGCCATCTAAAAACGGTAGCTTTATTCGAAAAATAGACCCAAAAATACTCGAAGAATATGTTACAAAGAATCCAGATCATACTCTGGCAGAGATGAAACAAAATCTTGGATTTGGAATAAATTCAATTTGGTATAGACTAAAACAGCTAAAAATTACTTTAAAAAAAAGTCACACTATATCAAGAGCGCAATCAAGAAGATAGGCAGCAATTTATTGATAAAATCTCAAAAATAGAACATTCCAGCATCTTATATATAGATGAAGCAGGAGTTGATAATAAGTTATACCGAGAATATGGACGTGCTCCAAGAGGAAAGAAAATTTATGCAGATATTCCAGGGAGAACTCGAGAGAGAATCAGTATAGTAGCCGGGTGGATTGGAATGAGATTTATTGCACCAATGACTTTCAAAGGTGGGTGTGAAAAAGAGGTATTCAATATATTGTTGGAGAAGATGTTATTACCTAAATTGCCACTTGGCACAACCATAGTTATGGATAATGCTACATTTCATAAGACCACTAAAACAAAATCATTAATAGAGTCTTTTGGCTTTCATGTGCTGTATCTTCCAACATATTCACCAGATTTGAATCCCATAGAACACTGTTGGCATACCATCAAAAGCCGCCTCAGACCTCTAATGTATAAATGTACAGACTTACAACTTTTGGTTGGTAATACCATAATGGAAATTTATCCATTCATTTTAGAAAATACTATAGAGTAAGTGAAATAGCGAGGTATAAATGGCATTAAGGTCAAAACTATTAGACGAAAGAGTTGTAAATTTAGCGAAAGAAATGTTAAAAAAGGTAAGAAATAACGCATATGTTTCAAAAAAGTTACAAGCGGTGATAGCAGGAAAAGAAAGTAGTATAAGCGCTGTGGCAAGAATATGTAAAATTTCAAGGACTGCTTTGACTGAATGGATAAAGCATCTAAAATTTGGTAGAGTAGAAAAATTATTTGCCCCGTTTCAGCGGAGAAGAAAAAGCAAATTAAACAAAAATCAACGTGAGCAAATTGAAATATGGGTAGAAAGAAATCCAAATATTACTATTAAGGAAGTACAAATAAAAATCTCAGAGGAATTTGCCCTAAACATCAGCAAATCAACAGTGCACCGTGAGATACAAAGGATGAAATTTTCTTACATAACACCGAGGCCAATGGACCATAAACAAGATAAAAACAAGCAAGAAGAGTTTAAAAGATACTTCAATAAAATAGTCAATTTCCACCCTAAAAGGGAGGTGTTTTTTTTGATGAATCACGATTTGGGACTCATTCAAAAATCGGACACGGATGGTTTAAAAAAGGGTTCAGAACGCAGGTTAAAATGAAAATTGGTAGACAAAATTTCTATATCTAAAGTGCGGTAAATCCAAGAAGTGGTAAGAAAATCAGCCTACTTGCTCCATATGTAAACACTGATTGTATGAATATATTTCTGGAGCAGATGTCGAAAGATTTAGGCACGAAAGAAGCCTTTCTTGTAATGGATTGTGCAAGTTGGCATAGATCAAAAAGTTTGAAAATTCAGGAAAACATTACCATCATATACTTGCCTCCTTATTCACCGGAACTGAATCCTGTTGAAAGGTTGTGGCAATATATCAAATACAATACTTTACGCAATAGTATCTACGATACCATAGGTTTACTTGAAGATGTTTTGTGTAATTTTATTGTCAATATTTCCAGTACTACTATTAAACGAGTTTGTAATGTTTCTTATTTGTTCCGTCAGTAATGGATTTTGGTATTACAACTTTTGGTTGGTAATACCATAATGGAAATTTATCATTCATTTTAGAAAATACTATAGAAAGTATCATGATAGAAGATGATGAAGAGACATTGAGCTCACAGAATAGTAAACTAAAAAAAAAGCATCAATAAATCTGTCTCATTTAATGCGATTAAAAACTTATCCTTTGATATTTTTTCTACAGAGTCAGACATAGACTGCATTATGTATCGACTATCACAGTTATTTTTGATGAACACTTTAGTGGTGAGAAAAGGGAGAAGAGTTAATCGTCATAAGATATCTGATATTCGTTCACTCAACTACCAGAAAAGAGCTAGAAAACATGTGTTTTAAATTCAAGATATCTTTTCAGTATCATTGTATTAGTACATTCTTTGCAAAATAACCTGCAATTATTACTTTTTTAAATAACTTGCACTTTTCAGACTCCCTTTTCTTAAAAATTCACCCTAGTATTTACCATAATTATCAATCACTTCAAATTTTTTGTCCAATCTTAACTTCTCTTTCCCTTAACTTAATGGCAGTGCTCTTGTCATCTCCACTGCCATTAAGTTAAGGGAAAGTGATGGACTGTATTGTAAAATCAGGTAAGATCCACAAATTAAAAGAAGTAATGACATGAGTAAAAAAAAGAATAATCATGTTTATAAAAAATAAATTGATGAGTTTAAACTTTATAAACGCACACAGAGCATCCTCAAAAGACTTCTCACGAAAAAGAAATCTGCCCTTCATTAGTGTATTTCTCCTGATTTTTAGAAAGAGTGTAAAGTCATTACAAGTAATGCTTAATGAGTTTGTTCTGCATACAAGAAAAGATTACACAATTACGGCAAGTGCATTTACTCAAGCAAGAAAGAAGCTAAAGCATACTGCGTTTTCAGAGTTAAATGATGATATAGTTTCCCTATACTAACAAGATCAGGAATTTAAAACCCACCATGGCTTCAGAGTACTTGCATTTGATGCTTCAATACTGATTCTGCCAAAGAGCGACAAAATAATAGGCGAGTTTGGCTCAAGAGCAGTATGAAATCGAATCCAGAGATTTGAAGACTATACAAGTGCAACCTTTGAAGTTTGCTACGATGTGCCAAATAATATTGCAATAAAATCTGTGCTAAGTAGAGGTGACAGCTATGAGGTTGATTTAGCGATCGGTATGCTTGAATCCATAAAATCAGACGATTTGTTAATCTGTGATAGAGGATACGTATCTTATCGATTTCTTGCTGAGCTTACAGGAAGGAAAATCAATTATATAATTCGCTGTTCAAGTTCGTCTTTCAATGAAATAAACGCTATGTTTAAGCCGGAAAGCCCATCTAGTACGGTGGTAGTGTCTACCGCACCTATTAAAGTAGCAAGACAGCTACGAAAGCTAGGATTACCTGATGAGATGAAATTCAGGTTAGTCAAAATAATACTTTCTTCTGGAGAAGTTGAAGTATTAGTAACATCTCTGTTAGATGAGAAACGTTTTACAGTTGAAGAGTTTGAGAGATTATATTACTTGCGCTGGGGAGTAGAAACATTTTTTTCTAGGCTGAAGGGAAGATTAAATTTAGAGAATTTCACAGGAAAAAGTATTGAAACTATCAAGCAGGATTTTTGGTCAACTATCTTCATCAGTAATCTAGAAAGTATCATGATAGAAGATGATGAAGAGACATTGAGCTCACAGAATAGTAAACTAAAAAAAAAGCATCAATAAATCTGTCTCATTTAATGCGATTAAAAACTTATCCTTTGATATTTTTTCTACAGAGTCAGACATAGACTGCATTATGTATCGACTATCACAGTTATTTTTGATGAACACTTTAGTGGTAAGAAAAGGGAGAAGAGTTGATCGTCATAAGATATCTGATATTCGTTCACTCAACTACCAGAAAAGAGCTAGAAAACATGTGTTTTAAATTCAAGATATCTTTTCAGTATCATTGTATTAGTACATTCTTTGCAAAATAACCTGCAATTATTACTTTTTTAAATAACTTGCACTTTTCAGACTCCCTTTTCTTAAAAATTCACCCTAGTATTTACCATAATTATCAATCACTTCAAATTTTTTGTCCAATCTTAACTTCTCTTTCCCTTAACTTAATGGCAGTGATAGTTAACCTCTGCTCCATAGTTTATTAAGAGCTCTACTGCTTCCACATTATCATTCGTAGCAGCAATATGTAAGGGAGATCGCCCAATTAACATATCCTCTATATCAACACTTGCTCTATATCGTAATATGGCCTGTAATAGGCTCCCTAATATTGATGTATTATTCCTTGCAGCAGCCCAATATAAAGGAGTCCATCCAAATACATCAACTGTCTCAATATTTTCGTCAATATTCTTATCGTTTTGTATTATACAATCCACCATTGCTTCATCAACATTTGCAACAGCAATATGTAAAGGAGTAAGTTTAAGCGCCCCATTCTTCTTAACATCTGCTCCACTATTCATTAAGAACTTTACTACTTCTTTATGGCTATTCCTGGCAGCCTCATATAAAGCAGTCAATCTCGCTAGATCCTCTGCATTAACATCTGCATTATTTTTTACTAAGATTTTTGTTATTTCTATATCGCCATTTACAGCTGGCTGATATAAAGTAGTCCGTTCAGATGAATCCAACTGATTAACATTTGCCCCTTCTTCTATTAGCTTGCGTGCTACTTCTGTGTTCCTATTTTCAACAGCCCAATGTAAAGCATTCCATTCGGAAAACGGACTTGGTGCATTAATATCGATTCCTTTTACTTTAAGCATAGAATTGATTAAATTGTTCAGCTTAAAATCAATAGCTAAATATAATAACGTGTATGAAAAGCGTTCATGCAAACAATCTATTTCAAACCAATAATTTATATTAAACTCATTTTCTTCCCACTCTTTATACACATTTCCACTTTCTTTCTTTATTCTATTTAGTGTTTCTAGTATCTTTTGTGTATCCAGCATCACTGGTACCTTTTCTGAGATCTTTCGTGCATTTAGCACATCCTCTAGCGCCACTGCTTTTGGTTCTTCTGATGTCTCTTGTACACCTAACTTTTTTATCATTCTTTTTACCATCTGTTGCGCATTTGATACCCTTGACTCCTTTAGTATCTTTTTTGCTTCTTCTTTTGTCTGCGGTACATTTACCACCTTTAGTCTCTTTTTTAATGGCTGTTGTGTCTCTTTTACTCTTGGAATCTTGCTTGATACTTCTAATCCATGCGATATCTCTTCTAACATTCTTGATGTTTCTGCTTGCCCTAGTATCTTTACTTCCTTTAATAGCTCTTTTATTCTTTCAATTACATTGTCTTTACTTAAATTTACCTCTTGATCAATTACACCTAATATTATGTTCCACTGTTCATATGTCATTACCATAGCTTTACCTCATACTACAGAGTATTTTTTGATGCTATATATTATGGTAGAATAGTCAACGCATTTTCCATAGCGTAACTTGAGAGTCTAAAAGGACTGTTATTAACTTACAGAAAACCAAGCTTGCCTGAAACCACTTAATTGATTATAATCATAAGTTTTAAGGCAGTAAAATGACAGCTTTTTTTCCTTTGGTTATTTTTTTAATCTTATACCTTGGAAGTGGTGTCTATTTTTCCTTTATTGGAATTGATAATCCTCTTCGCCAAGTTTCACCGGTAATTTGCCTACTACCGGCGCTATTTTTTGCTGTTGCATGCAGTGCAGGTAAAATTCAACGTAACATCGATACTGTCATCGAGGGTATGGGCGATAAAAACACCCTTACTATGTGTTTAACTTTTCTATTTTCTGGAGCATTTTCTGTGGTGACTCAATCAATTGGTAGTGCAGATACTGTTGTTGATTTAATTCTCAATTTCCTTCCAGCAAGATTACTACTGCCTGGAGTATTTTTGGCTTCCGCTTTTATATCAACTGCAATTGGTACGTCTATGGGAGTTGTTTTATTAATGGTACCAATAGCTGTTAACTTAGCAAAAAGTGGGGCTTTTGGTCTTGAAATAGGAACTGCAACTGTAGTTGGAGGTGCCGTATTTGGTGATAATCTTTCAATGATATCTGACACTACTATTGCAGCTGTTTCTTCACAGGGGGCCACGATAAAGGATAAACTTAAAGTGAATTCTAAAGTAGCATTTGTTGCCAGCATTATAACGCTTGTCTATCTGGCAATTATGGCAGATAGTACAAAAATTATTCTTACATCAAATTTAGATTATTTATCAGTAATAAAGATTATTCCTTATATTTCTTTAATAATCATGGGGTTATTTGAAGTTACTACTTTAGTAACAATAACTATAAATATAATTGTTGCTAGTGTATTAGGGATGACTTTTTTTGACTATACTATCATTCAACTCTCTCATGACATATATGACGGTTTCAAAAAAGTAAACGAGATAGTGATATTTGCTCTATTTATTGGCGGATTGAGTCATATAATGTACAAGCAGGGTCAAAAGGCATTACACAAACTTATCGATGAAAGCAATATCACAAAAACTAAAGCTGAATTTGTAATAGCGGGCATAGCATCTATGTTTACTGTTTTAGTTGCTAATAATACCATTGCTATTTTATTAAGTGGCGATATTGCAAAAAGGCTCGCGCAAAAGCATAATATTCCGTCATACCGTAGTGCATACTTGTTAGACATTTTTGCTTGCGTTACAAAAGGCATTTTGCCTTATGGTTCCCAGCTGCTGCTAGCAGGTAGCATTGCTTCTGTCTCACCTATTTCTTTGTTAACACAAGTTTATTACTGCTTTATTTTAGCAGCAGTTACAGTAGGTGAAATAATCATCAATGGCAGACGTTGCGCAGCTACAACTTAATGTACGAAGATTTCTCTTCATATTACATTTTTGTGCCCATAAGAAACGAGTTGCCATTTTCATCAGCTACTTGTATAATGGATATATTCACAAAATTGTTCCATTTTTCTCAATAGATTTTGGTTTTCTTTTCCCCTTATTAGCAGAGCATAAAACTTAGCTTTTTAATAAATCTCATTTTAACTCCAATACACTAACTATGAAACAATCTATATTGCCATCAAAAACGGAATTTATATTGCCAACTTCATGTCCAGTCCTTAAATCCTTTACCATTTGATATGGATGCATAACATACGATCTGATCTGACTGCCCCAACCTATATCGCATTTCTTGCCATATTCTTCGGCCATTTTCTGTTCTTTTTTTTCCAATTCAATTTGATATAAACGTCCTTTAAGTAGTTTAAGTGCTTCATCTTTATTTTTATGTTGAGAACGACCATTTTGGCATTGAGCTACAACGCCTGTTGGAATATGCGTAATACGTACCGCGCTTTCAGTCTTATTTACATGCTGACCACCTGCTCCAGAAGCACGGTAAGTGTCGATCTTTAAATCCTTTTCATCCACAACAATATCTATTGAATCTTCAATCACTGGAGTTACTCCTACACTTGCAAAACTGGTATGACGTTTACCATTTGCATCAAATGGTGATATTCTAACCAATCTATGAACTCCACTTTCGCTTTTTGCCCACCCGTAAGCTTTTTCTCCGATGATCTTTATTGTTGTAGATTTTATACCAACTGCATCACCATCTAATTTTTCTACAACTTCAACTTTAAAATTGTGATAAATTTCTGCCCATCTTGTATACATGCGCATGAGCATCTCAGTCCAATCATTGCTCTCTGTTCCACCAGCTCCTGAGTGGATTTCTAAAAAGCAGTTATTGTTATCTGCTTCACCAGTAAATAAGGATTCTGTCTCTTTAAGTTTGATTAATTTCTCTAGCTTTACTAACTCACCTTTAACTTCAGAAAAAAATTCTTCATCATTCTCATCAATAGCAGATTTCATCAAGCTGATAGCATCGTTGTAATTGCTTTCTAGCTTTGAAAACGATTCTATGTCATGATTAATTTTAGAGCGTTCTTTTAAAATTTCTTGTGCTTTTTGATTGTCTTGCCACAGATTATCATTCAACGCTTGAGAATCCAGCTCTTCAAGACGCAACTTCAATTTTTCTATGTCAAAGACACCTCCTGATAAGAGAAATACTTTTATTTAAGCCTTGAAAGTATTCAAGGATTTCTGGATGGGTTTTCATTATACTTTAGACTTTAATATATTTATTATCACTAACAATAACAGCAAATAAAATAGAAATTTAACCATATAATAGTTAATTCAAAATAATTTTATTATACTTGAATGTTCAATAAAATCAAGTGTGTATATTTATTAAAAAAATAAGGTAAAGTAATGAATATTAAAACAAGTTCTCATTATGGTTTAGACAAAAAGGCTATTGATGATTTAATAGAGTCTCTCGATAATCAAGAATTAGAGAATGTTCGTAATATTGTAAAAACGATAGATAGCGTTCAGTTAGCTTATTTTTTATCTACTTCGATCAGTGATCACAGGGAGAAATTAGTTAATATCCTCGATCAACATTTGTTAAGTGATGCCTTAGTACATGTAGTACCAGATTTACAAGTAGAGATCATAGAAATACTGGGAATAGAAAATACAGCAAAGTTACTAATGCTTCTTGATATAGAAGACATAGTAGCTATAGTGAAAGATTTAGATAGAAAGTCTATAGAAAATATACTTAACTACTTACCCAATGCAACTCAAAAATTAGTAGAGGAATTGTTATCATACCCAGAAGAAAGTGCAGGAAGGTTGATACATAAAAATATGGTTATAGCTCCATATTATTGGACGATAAATCAGCTAATGGAATTCTTACGCAACTATAAAAAAATACCAGAAACATTTTATCAAATTTTCATCATTAACTCAAAATTAGAACCCATAGGTATTTTCAACTTAAATAAGGTAATATCTCACTCAGGAGAAACAATAATAAAAGAGATAATGAGTAAAGATATAAAAATAATAAAAACTGGAATGGACCAAGAAGAAGTAGCAAGAATATTTAAAGATTACGCTCTATTATCAGCTCCAGTAGTAAATAAGAATGGTAAAATTATAGGTGTAATCCTTATTGAAGATGTAATCAAAATTGTTCAACAAGAAGCAGAAGAGGATGTGCTTAAAATAAGCGGTGTATCTTCTAAATCTGATATAAATGCCCCTATACATAAAACTATAATTAAAAGACTACCTTGGTTACTGTTTAACCTCTTAGCTGCAACAATATGTTCTATAGTAGTTGGCTTTTTCGATAACGTAATACAAAGTTTTATAGTACTGCCAATAATTATGCCAATCATTGCATCGATGAGCGGAAATGCAGGATCCCAAACAGTAACACTAACTATCCGGGCAATCGCAACAAAATATCTAACTGAGCAAAATGCAAAAAGAATACTGATGAAAGAATTTTTAATAGGTCTTATAAACGGGGTGATCTTATCTACTATTTCATTAGTAGTGTTAGCAATAAGGTTTCACAATGTCAAAGTGGAGATGATTTTTGTGGTCTCCATGATTATGATGTCAATTATTGCAACGTTCATCGGAACTTTCATTCCTATAATGCTTCATCGTTTAAGATCCGATCCTGCTGTTTCGTCTTCAATCTTAACATCAGCAACAACTGATATTCTCTCAGCTCTTATATTTTTTGGTCTAGCCACGATCTTTTTATTAAATAGCTGAATCTTGCTATATAAAAAAATTGCTTTACAAGCTTTAACTGCCACGTTATCATTACTCACAGGTGAATTGAAGAAGAAAATAACAGTCGATAAAGAAATAAAAGTACATGAAACTGAGCTGCTTTAGTTTTAAAATAAAATGCTAGAATATGCAAAAAAGTCCTTGCTCTGCTAAATCTTTTTAGCTATAGCGCAATTTAATGTAATCAATATGTGGGGTATGGTGTTAGATGCACTGTATTATGTATGTCATTGGGAAAGCAATACTAGCTTTCTCAGGCATATATCTAGTTTAGTAAGAAATAAAAAGAAAAACACACTGTTACTCAGCAATTAAAGTTACTTAGGGTTACTATAAAGTTTCTACAGTAAATTGCTTTGGTACAACTGCATAAGAATCAAATGTTGGAACCAATCTTCAGAAAAGAGGTTTACGACAAAACAATCAAAATATGAATATTAAAATATAGGGGCTTTATGTTAGGTAAAGAAAATACAAAGGGACAAGTAATAGATAATCAAATGGATTATGTAGATGATGAGTCAACAATAGGAGCAAAAGGAGGTATTAATCATGAAGATAGATCATCTATAGTATTTCCCAAAGCAAATGATAAAGGTATAACAAAGTATTTGAGTTATAATGGCATATAGTGTGGATTTAAGGGAAAAGGCAGTATTGATGATAGAAAAAGGGAAGACAAAGGTTGAGATAGCAGAGCTCATGGAGATAGGAATAGCAACTCTGTACCGCTGGTTAAAAAAGAAAGCTGCTGGTGAAAGCTTAAAGCCATCTAAAAACGGTAGCTTTATTCGAAAAATAGACCCAAAAATACTCGAAGAATATGTTACAAAGAATCCAGATCATACTCTGGCAGAGATGAAACAAAATCTTGGATTTGGAATAAATTCAATTTGGTATAGACTAAAACAGCTAAAAATTACTTTAAAAAAGTCACACTATATCAAGAGCGCAATCAAGAAGATAGGCAGCAATTTATTGATAAAATCTCAAAATAGAACATTCCAGCATCTTATATATAGATGAAGCAGGAGTTGATAATAAGTTATACCGAGAATATGGACGTGCTCCAAGAGGAAAGAAAATTTATGCAGATATTCCAGGGAGAACTCGAGAGAGAATCAGTATAGTAGCCGGGTGGATTGGAATGAGATTTATTGCACCAATGACTTTCAAAGGTGGGTGTGAAAAAGAGGTATTCAATATATTGTTGGAGAAGATGTTATTACCTAAATTGCCACTTGGCACAACCATAGTTATGGATAATGCTACATTTCATAAGACCACTAAAACAAAATCATTAATAGAGTCTTTTGGCTTTCATGTGCTGTATCTTCCAACATATTCACCAGATTTGAATCCCATAGAACACTGTTGGCATACCATCAAAAGCCGCCTCAGACCTCTAATGTATAAATGTACAGACTTACAACTTTTGGTTGGTAATACCATAATGGAAATTTATCCATTCATTTTAGAAAATACTATAGTACCATACTTAATTAAAAAAGATAGTAGTCATAAAGCACAAACAATAGTCTCACATGTATCTGGTGAGAGTGGTAATACCAATTCCCGCTATAGAAAGAACAGATAGAGAATAATGGGGAAAAAGTCATACTAGAGTAAGTGAAATAGCGAGGTATAAATGGCATTAAGGTCAAAACTATTAGACGAAAGAGTTGTAAATTTAGCGAAAGAAATGTTAAAAAAGGTAAGAAATAACGCATATGTTTCAAAAAAGTTACAAGCGGTGATAGCAGGAAAAGAAAGTAGTATAAGCGCTGTGGCAAGAATATGTAAAATTTCAAGGACTGCTTTGACTGAATGGATAAAGCATCTAAAATTTGGTAGAGTAGAAAAATTATTTGCCCCGTTTCAGCGGAGAAGAAAAAGCAAATTAAACAAAAATCAACGTGAGCAAATTGAAATATGGGTAGAAAGAAATCCAAATATTACTATTAAGGAAGTACAAATAAAAATCTCAGAGGAATTTGCCCTAAACATCAGCAAATCAACAGTGCACCGTGAGATACAAAGGATGAAATTTTCTTACATAACACCGAGGCCAATGCACCATAAACAAGATAAAAACAAGCAAGAAGAGTTTAAAAGATACTTCAATAAAATAGTCAATTTCCACCCTAAAAGGGAGGTGTTTTTTGATGAATCACGATTTGGGACTCATTCAAAAATCGGACACGGATGGTTTAAAAGGGGTCAGAACGCAGGTTAAAATGAAAATTGGTAGACAAAATTTCTATATCTAAAGTGCGGTAAATCCAAGAAGTGGTAAGAAAATCAGCCTACTTGCTCCATATGTAAACACTGATTGTATGAATATATTTCTGGAGCAGATGTCGAAAGATTTAGGCACGAAAGAAGCCTTTCTTGTAATGGATTGTGCAAGTTGGCATAGATCAAAAAGTTTGAAAATTCAGGAAAACATTACCATCATATACTTGCCTCCTTATTCACCGGAACTGAATCCTGTTGAAAGGTTGTGGCAATATATCAAATACAATACTTTACGCAATAGTATCTACGATACCATAGGTTTACTTGAAGATGTTTTGTGTAATTTTATTGTCAATATTTCCAGTACTACTATTAAACGAGTTTGTAATGTTTCTTATTTGTTCCGTCAGTAATGGATTTTGGTATCAGATCAGGGTTATAGAAGCCATTTAAGCAATATATCGAACAACGATTTACTAATATCTGATTTGGGTTATTTTGTGCCAAGTTCTTTTAAACACATCAATGAAATAGGAGCTTATTTCATAAGTCGTTATAAATCCGATACTAACATATATGATATAGAGACAGGTCAAAAAATAGATTTACTAGAACATTTGGGAGATCGATCTTTTCTAGAACAGGAGGTATTGTTAGGAAAAGAGACAAGGGTTAAAGTAAGAATTATATTTAAAAAACTAACTGAAGAACAAGCTGTGGCTAGAAGAAGAAAGGCTAATAGGTTAGCAAGATCACATGGATACACATCTTCTCAAAGGAACCAAAAGTTACTAAATTGGTCAATATTTATAACTAATGTTCCAAAAAGTAAGATTAATGCTGAGCAAATACTAGTAGTTTACCGAATAAGATGGCAAATTGAATTATTGTTCAAATTATATAAGAGTAATATAAGGATTGATAAGCTGAGAGGAAAGCCATACAGAGTATTATGTGAGCTATATGCCAAATTGTGTGCAATTCTTATATTTCATGGAATAGTGGGTTGCACAGAACTGAAAAAAAATACGGAGCTTAGCTTAACAAAGGCATTTATTGAGCTAAAAAGACGGGTTAGAGAGTTATTTTTAGCACTAAATAATAAAATTAAAGGCTTAAATATTTTTCTCAAAAAGCTTACCATAACTTGGTCGCAGTTTTCATTAAAAGACAAGTGCAGAAAAACTAGGGTATCCACCTTAACTTCTCTAAATTTGCTCACAATCTCTTAACTTGACGCGTATGGTTTATTTAACACTCCCCTTTAGACTCAAAAAAACATTTGGATTTAGTTTTAAGAATAAATCTGAGATAAACCGCTCTTAAGAGATGCTCTTAAAATGCTACTTGATTAACAAATTTTCTGATATCGGTATGCCTATTTTCGAACTTATCTCATAAATCTCTTACATCACTCCTCCTCATTCCTTGCCATTCAACAAAGCCACCCACCTTGAAAACTTCAGAAAAACTTACTTGTCGCTTTTAACCTGCTTAAATTTCCAAAACCAATCTATTTGGATCTTCTATGTAATTTTTGATTTTCACAAGGAAAGTAACTGCTCCTTTGCCATCAACTATTCTGTGATCGTAAGAGAGGGCAATGTACATCATAGGTCTGATTTCAATTGAGTTACTCACAGCAACTGGCCTGTTTTGTATAGTATGCATTCCAAGTATTCCAGATTGCGGAGGGTTTATTATCGGAGTAGAAAGAAGTGAACCGTATACGCCACCGTTTGAGATAGTAAATGTTGCACCTTCCATTTCCGATACTTGCAGCTTACCTTCTCGTGCTTTTTTGCCAAGGTCAACTAAGGTCGATTCAATTTCAGCAAATGACATTTGATCAGCATTCCGAATAATCGGTACAACAAGACCTTTATCAGTGCCAACAGCAACACCTGTGTCATAGTAATTTTTATATACAATTTCATCACCTGAAATCTCAGCGTTAATCTCACGAATTTCTTTCAGTGCTTGCACTGATGCCTTTATAAAAAACGACATGAAACCTAGTTTTATTCCGTATTTCTTTTCAAAAATTTCCTTATATTTTGCTCTTAGATCCATGACATTTTTCATGTCAATTTCATTGAACGTGGTCAGTATTGCAGCGGTATTTTGCGATGCTTTCAAACGAGCAGCAATGACTTGCCTTATTTTGCTCATTTTCACTCGTTCTTCTCTTCTCTCTCCACTTGCTACACTTTTTGGCGATTCATATTGTTTTACCGCAGGTTGTTCAGCTTTACTCATATGGTCTATCACATCTGCTTTGGTTACTCTGCCTCCCATGCCAGTTCCTTTTATACTTTCTGCACTGATTGCATTTTCTTCCATAATTTTACGAGCTGAAGGGGCATCTTTTTTATCAGCGCTTTCGCCTTTATCTTCTTTTTTCACTTCTTCTTTTACTTCTCCTACAGCAAGTTTTGCCAGTAATTGATCAGGGCTGATTACATCATCTTCTTTCACAAAAAATTCGGTTATTTGTCCTGAAGCTTCTGCAGTTAGTTCTAGCGCCGTTTTATCAGTTTCAATTTCAAAGATCAAGTCATCTACTTTTATTGCTTCACCGATATTTTTCTTTATTTTTACTATACCTTCCGTAACCGATTCACCACCAAGAGTTTTTGGTGCTCTGACTTCTATAATTTTTCTCATAAAACAACTTCTTTATAAAACTTTCTATAAATTTATACATGAAAAGAAACATAAATAAACTAATAAATTCATTAGGCCTTTTATCATAATGCTTGATTATTTCTTTTTATATATTTAAAATTAAAATACTAAGTAAATTGAAATAAGATTATGGATTTTGATAAAGCAGGCAATGCAGAAGATTTAGATAACGAAAAACTTCAACTGATATGTAAGGCTTATAACAGAAGATTACTATCAAGTCAAAGAGTTGTTGATGGCATCAATTCAATGAATTACAGTAAACTTAAAATCTTATGCAAGTATAATAATAAGTTTAGTTACAAAGGTATTGAAGAATTACTATCAGATAAAGAAATTGTTAATAACATCAACGATTACGATGATGAAATGTTTAGGTCTATGATAAATCATGCAACTTCGGAGGGCTTTGTTGCATAGCTCCTGATAGGGCAGGTAGGTACAGTAAATTCATGCAGCTAATTCGAACTTAGCCATACCTATATCAGTGAATTTATTAAGCAAATAGCACTTAATTAGTAGTTCTTTTTCACGATTTATTTCAGATTTATTCTTGAGACTAAACCCAAACGTTTTTTCAACCTATAGAAAAAACATTCAACAAAGGATCTTAGTCCATATTTTGTTTCTTGTGTCCATTTCTTTATACCGTTCTCATAGTTTTCACATAATTTAATCACATTAATGTTGCTATTTCTTTCTAATTGATAATCAATTTTCTCATAGATTTTCGCACCTTTTATTGGTCGAATGATTGGTTTTATATTATGTCCTTTACGCACTTTATACATACTAGCTTTATCATAAGCTGCATCTGCGCGAACAGATGAAATATTATATTTATCTACTGTTCCCTTTAACATATCGCATGATAATCAAGTGTAGTACCATTAGTGCACTTCATATCTATAACTTTTATTATTTATCCTTAAAATAATATGTAACTTTCTTACTTGATCATATCCATTATATTTTCTTACTTTTGCATTTTCTTTATTACGTTGATGGGTGTTGTTATAGATACAAATACTGGTGCTATCTATAGCTATTTCAATGTTTTCCATACCATTTTTATCAATTCTACAATCATCAATTTTCAAGTTAAGCTTTTTGAATCTTCTAGAAGCTTGAGTATAGCTAATGACTTTGAGGTCTTTTCCCATTTGCTCTATACAACCTTTTACGAAACCAACTGCTTGTCTTAAGCCAATCCTAAAAAAATGGACTACTATATGTATCAAAATTACAACTTTATCACTATAAATGTTATTGCCACCTGCAACTTTTGGACTATTTTCATACCAATTTTCTATGGCTTGATTAACAAAATGAAAAACATTTCCTCTTTTTTGAAGAAATTTGTTATATTCGTAGCAGTTACTGACCTTCATTTTGACTGGCATATTGGTGGTTAAATACCTGTTTTATAATGATTTCTGTCAGTAACTTCGAGTTTTTTTACTTGAGCCATCCAACAAAGCCACTTCGGAGCACAATATTCTAGAAATACTAAAAGGTGGAGAGGTTTGCAATACCAATAATGAATTTGAGAGTAGTGATAGTGAGGAAAATGAAGAAGATTATGGATATTATGATAATTCTGATTACGAGGAAGATGAAAAAAATGATCTGAATAACTTTGCTAAAGAAGCACTAGGAAATAAAGGAACTAATGAAAAACGTATTGATGATGGTCAGTCTCATAATATTAATCACGTAATATTTATATACATGACTAATAGTAAGAAGTTTGCTGATAAAGATTTTACAAAGTTATACGACAATAAGGAAATTCTTGAACGCATTAATTCAGTTACTGATGAAAGATTTGAACTCATACTTAGTATTGATAGGTTTGACGGTACCAGTATTATAGAATTACTAGAAAATCAAAATGCTGCTAGGAACATCGATCTTATTGATAAAGAAACGTTGAAATATATAATTGAGAATGATAAATTTAGTCTTAAAGATATCATAAAATTACTAGAAAATCAGGAAGTTGTTGAACGCATTAATTCGGTTGGTCCTAAAAAATCTAAAATCATACTTAATAGTGATAAGTTTAATGATACCAGTGTTATTGTAGAACTACTAAAAAATAAGGAAGTTGCTGAGAACATCAATCTTATTAGTGAAGGACTGCTTAAATACGTAGTTAAGAGTGTTAGGTTTAGTAAAGTACTAAAAGATCGAGAATTTATTAAGCTTACTAATTTGATTGATTCTGAAAAATCTAAATCCGTATTTAGGAAATTTGATCATACCATTATTATAGAATTACTAGAAAATCAGGAAGTTGTTAAACGCATCAATTCGATGAATAGTGAAATATTTAACTTGATATTTAAATATCTTGATAAAGGATATATTATGAATTTACTGAAATATCAGAGTTTGTTTGATCAAATCAATTCTGTTGATGGGAGTAAAGTTAGTATCATGATAAGTAATAATTTTTATACAGATGAAGAGATTGTAGAAATACTAAAAGATCAGAGTTTACTCGCTCGAGTCAATTCTATTGATCTTGAAAAAATTGAACTTATATCTAATAGTAGTAAGTTTTATCGCCCCATGATTATGGATTTACTAAAAAGTCAGAATTTTATCGATTCTATTAATACTGAAAAATTTCGACTTCTACTTAATAGTATCAAATTGCATGGCAAAAGGATTATAACACTACTAAAAGATCAAAATGCTGTTAAGCATATCAATTCTGTCAATAATGAAGAGCTAAAAGCAATAACAGATAATGTTACTGGTAAGGTATTTGTCAATATATTTAAAAATTTTAAACCTAGCGTAAAGTAGACTTTGAGGCTTGCTATACTCCTGCGTAAAGCTGGTAAAATTACAGATATTAATATCGATTACTTGAACAACAAGGAACGTATTTACGAAGATATAATTAAATATGTTCCCCAAGAGCTGGACATAAATATAGAGTCACTTATACCACTCCCTACATTTAAAAGATATACTGAATGCGAAGAACCTGTGTCAAAATTATATAATTTATCTTTAGAGCAGGTTATTGAGAATATAAATCCACATAAAAGAGCCAGGTATTCCTAACACCACTAAATTCATTTGTTTATAATAATTTCACTATATCGTAAAACCATCTATATCAGACTATTTTTACTATATTTTCTTGGTAAAATCACTGGCAGCTGACACCGAGGTTGAGAAAATTTTTGTAATATAGACTATCAATGATTTTTCAGTAATAATATAGTTTTAGGTGGATATAGTGAACGTTTCATACAGAGATATAGACATTAAGCTAATTAGAACAGGTTGAATTCAAATGTTGAATCTAGAATCTCTGCCAAAACATCTAGCAATTATTATGGATGGTAATGGTAGGTGGGCAGACAATCAAGGAAGGGTAAAAATTGATGGCTATAGAAAAGGCAGTGAGGTTGCATTTGATATTGCTAAGCATTGCACAGTCCTGGCCATACCTTACTTAACTTTGTATGCATTTTCCATGGAAAATTGGCTCAGATCTGAAAACGAAACAGACTACCTATTTAATTTATTTTACTCCACTTTAACTAATGAAGATAAAATGAAATTCATTTACAATTGTAACATTAAGTTAAATTTTATTGGTAATTTAAGTCTATTGCCCAGTAAAATATTCGATCAAATCAAAAAAGCAGAAGAAGTGACACATAAGAAGGATGGTCTATTACTCACTGTTGCAGTTAGTTATGGAGCAAAGCAGGAAATTATACATGCTATCAACAACGTCATAAAAGGAAATATTGATTGCGTATTGGAAGAGGAATTTGAAAAATTTCTGTATACTAAAGATTTGCCAAAATTGGATTTATTAATTCGCACTGGTGGCGAAAAAAGGTTAAGCAATTTTTTATTATGGCAAGCAGCTTATGCTGAATTGTATTTTTGTGATACTTTGTGGCCCGATTTTTCTTGTCAAGATTTGACCAAAGCACTAGAAGATTATACAAAAAGAGAAAGAAAATATGGTAGATAATAACTTTATGGTTAGAATATTGTCCTCAATAGTAATATTACTCATATTTTCTTTTGCTACATATTTCAGTGATTTATCATTTTATCTACTAATTTTTTCAATTGCAGTTTTATCTTCTTTTGAATGGTATAATCTAACTCAGGGCAATAGAATCTTATACATTTTCGCATTACTATTAATCGCACTACCAAATGCCTCGCTAATATGCCTATATAATCTACCACACGGAAAATATGCATTAGTATGGCTTATCTTAACTATTTGGAGCATCGATATTGCTGCCTATTTTTTCGGCAAAAATTTTGGTAAAACTAGAATTTGTCCAATCATTAGCCCTGGGAAAACTTGGTTAGGACTTTTTGGTGCAGTCTTAGCTGGAATAGTGTGTGCAATTTTTGGCTCAATATTTTTGAGTTTATTTCCAATTTTTTATTCTCCAATAATTGGTTTGATAGTTGCTATTCTAGCCCAACTTGGAGATTTCACTGAGTCACTCATCAAAAGAGTTTACAATGTTAAAGATAGTGGAGGTATTATACCAGGCCATGGAGGAGTACTCGACCGTATGGATAGTTTCATTTTTACTGCCCCTCTCATTGCTATTTACATAAGCTAGAAAAATGAAGTACTATTAACCTTTGGTTCTTTCCTTCTTGCTTATTACTTTCACTTCAACAGATTGAAATTCTTCGGCACTCACTATTTCATCCATTGACTTATTACAATAAGGACAATACATTTCTCCTTCTTTGTGTAAGTATACTATTGGATGACCAGAACCATCATCATTCTCATCACCACGGCAGCAAACTATTAGATTATTATCCCTCACTTTTAACATGTCTCTCCTTTATCTTACAATATTTTACACATCTAACATACTCGTTTGGAAATAAAAAAGACAACAAATACTTATTCTCCATTTTCTACCCTATTTAGATTAATCAATTCACTTTGGACACTTTTTGACACAAAGTTGCTAACATCTCCTCCTAATCTCGCTATTTCCTTTACAAAACTTGATGAGATAAATTGAGTATCCTCAGATGCAGGAAGAAATATAGTTTCGATTTCAGGAAAGAGCTTATAATTTACCCAACTCATTTGAAACTCGTAATCAAAATCCGATACTGCTCTCAGTCCTCTAATAATAACAGAAGCATTTTGCTCTTTGGCAAACTTCACTAGCAACCCATTAAAGGATATAATATCTGCATCAATTCCTGCTCCTTTCACTTCATTTTTAGCCATGCTTGTGCGCAGTCTTATGTCAAAATTAGTATGTTTATTAACATTCTCTGCAACACCAATTATAAACTTATCGACTAGCTTACATGCTCTTTTTATTATGTCAAGGTGCCCAAAAGTTATGGGGTCAAATGTACCAGGATAAATTCCTATTTTGTTACTAATGTTCATTCTTTGTTTCTATACTTCAAAAACTTTTGATGGACATGATAACGTTTTTTATCTAAAAATGAAAGTACGTAGTTGGCCTGATAGCTCAGTTGGTAGAGCAAAGGACTGAAAATCCTTGTGTCGCTGGTTCGATTCCTGCTCAGGCCACATTCTTTTTCTTAATGTTCTATAATATATTATAATATTAATATAATTATTTAGGAAATAATGTATAAATGTTACAATAGAATATTTAATATACTATTAATTACATTTCTACTATTAAGTAATATCGCTTATAGTGAAAAAGTAAACAAAGAATTATCTGCTTTGACAGTGGAAAATGCAGTAAATTATAATATAATTGTTGGTTTATTGCAAACAGATGAATCTCAAAATATCTATGAGATATTCAATAATTTTGGGGTTAAAACTATATTCATTGACTACGACAAAATAATTAATCTAAAAGAAATCCAAGAAGAGTTCGCAAAACAAGATGAAATATTGGCAAAAAAGCTGATACTAGATCGAATAAAAGTTGAAGTTGCAAAATTTATCAAAGAGCAAAAGATAAACAGAATATTTATTTCAGATAACTTTCATTCAGCTCTTAACCCTTACCGCCAGCTTGTGAATGAAGCAATTGTAAAAACAGTAGATGACAATCCTACAATTCATTTACTTGCCATATGCGGTGGTTTACAAGACATTATGCATGCAAAAGAAATTGAAATAACAAATGTTGTTAATGATGAGAAGAATCATTTAAAATCATCATCCTATCCACAAAAAGAGAATATATCTCTTCAGCAGATAAAAATTGTTCCAGGTAGTCGTTTGGAAAAAGTGGTAGCTAGATTTTTACTACCTAATCAAAATGGCTGGTTTTCAACTTATTTTCCGAATGCTCATTCAGGTACAGTAAGTAATACTACAGAGAATAGAAGAAGGCTAGAGCTACTTGGATATAAAATTGCAGCATTTGGCAATGACGGGGTAATAGAAGCTATCGAAGATAAGCATGGTAATATTTACTTTCAAAGTCATCTAGAAGCCCTTGTTGTCAAATCAGATAAAAACTCTCGTTTGTCAAGCCAAAAGGTACGTCAGGTTTTAACACTAGTTGCTATAGCGATTATAAATGATTTTCTTCATCGCGTTTAATGCTAAAATAAGGAAAATCATTTAATGTCATTCCAGTACCCTTTTTCTTGTCATTCCAGTGCGTGAAGCTGGAATTCAGTTTTTCATTTCATCAAATTTAGCATAAGCTCAAGTTTGCTTATAAATTTTTCTTGATGCCAGTGTCTGGGCACTGGCATGACATTATGGAATTTGGGCTCCAGTGTCAACTACTCTAATGACACCTGATTATGATGAAAGAAATCTAATGATTTATATAAACCCCATAGCATGTCGAACGAAGCGTTTTTTAAGAAAATCTGAATTTTCAACTACCATTAAACCAAGATTGCTCAGAACTTTAACGCAAAGTATTCTGTTGGAAAATATTCTATTTAGTCCATCAGTTGCAAGTGCCATAGTAAAATTATCAAAGTATCTATCACGTGAAATTTTCTTCAATAGATAATTACTGCCAACATCAATGCCAGAGGATTTTGCAGCAGTTATTTGTCTAATAACACTCTCTACATCTCTTATTCCAAGATTCAGTCCTTGACCTGCAACTGGATGGATTGAATGTGCTGCATCGCCAATAAGCAAAATTCTGCTTTTATGAAGCTTTCTCGCAAAAGTAAAACTCAAAGGGTAAGATTTTCTTTCACCCTCTAATTCAATTTCTCCCAAATAAGAACCAAATCTTTTTTTGAGTTCTATGATAAACTCCTCTTCAGATAAGCTCATCAGCATTTTTGAAATTTCGCATTTTTCTGTCCAAACTATTGAAGAAGTATAGCCACCTTTCATTGGCAAAATTGCAAATGGACCACCAGGAAAAAACCTCTCTACAGCTAAGTTTTGGTGATGTAGTTCATGTTTTACATTAAATACCATGCTATTTTGTTTATAATCAAATTTTATCATTGGTATAGAAAACAACTCTGGCAACTTAGAGTTTTTACCTTCAGCACAGATAAATAGTGATGATATCAATTTTTGATCATTATCAAGAGTAACTTCCATGTATCCTTCGTCACAAGAGATTGTCTTATAGGAACGTGGAGAATATATATTGAGTTTATGCAAAAAATTGTTATTGATTGCATTCCATATAATAGCGCTCTTGATTACGTAGCCCATTGGCTCTTCACCAACCATTTTATGGTCATAATGCACAGTAAATGGACTATCTCCATCTAATATGCATATATCAACTATTGGTTCAGCTTCGCCTTCTAAGAGCCGCCAAATCGCTAATTTTTCTAGTATTTTTTTTGATCCTTGAGAAATAGCAAATGCTCGATTATCATCAACTGCACGTGGTAAACTATTTTTCTCAATTACGGCTACAGATACAGAGTCATTACTCAGGCCAATAGCAGTAATAAGACCAATTAGCCCACTACCTGAAATGATTACATCGTAATTCATTTTATTAACCTAAAATTACATTCTAACCATTTTTAAAATAGTTTAAACAAACTTTGTAGACACTGAACTTCTCATTACTATCTTAGTTATAACCAAAATAGTAATAAAATATTAATTATTTTACACTAAATTAGGTCTAATCTTATTAAAGGAGCTAGATTATGACTACAGATTGCAAAAAAGAATTATCAAATTGCATTTCTAGGTACAGAGAAGAAATTGTAAACAACAAAAAAGCAATTGAACAAACCATAACTGGCAATAATAAAATTAATATAAGCGATTACTTTTATCAGGGTGATACAATCTGTAACAAAGAGCTGTTTAACATAGGAAGTGAGTGTCAAGATACAAAATATGGTAGTCGACAAGAATATACGTATGATGAGTGGAAGGAAAAAATTGAAAAATCTCACGCTAAAGATTTTCTAGGGATGTTACAAAACGAAGTAAAAAATAAAATATCAAAGAGTCTTGAGGATTATAAACAGTATCATGAAAATGCTACTGAAGCTATAAAAAAAGAATTAGACATAGATTCGAAATTAAAGGCAATATTCAAAGAAAAGCAACAACCAGAAACTGATGAAACTCGAGCATATTATGACGTTATACGAGGTTTATATGAAAATGGAGACATGCGCTCTCAACTAAAGTGCAATGATCTTGATTGTTTTAATAGAACAATAGAAGATAATCTATCTCAAAAACAATCCGAGCTAGCTGCTATAAAGGATGACTTTTTGGATAATACGCAAAATATTTTTCAACATATTCAAGTTGAAGATAGTATTTTTTAGAAATAGGGAGTGTTAAATAAACCATACGCGTCAAGTTAAGAGATTGTGAGCAAATTTAGAGAAGTTAAGGTGGATACCCTAGTTTTTCTGTACTTGTCTTTTAATGAAAACTGCGACCAAGTTATGGTAAGCTTTTTGAGAAAAATATTTAAGCCTTTAATTTTATTATTTAGTGCTAAAAATAACTCTCTAACCCGTCTTTTTAGCTCAATAAATGCCTTTGTTAAGCTAAGCTCCGTATTTTTTTTCAGTTCTGTGCAACCCACTATTCTATGAAATATAAGAATTGCACACAATTTGGCATATAGCTCACATAATACTCTGTATGGCTTTCCTCTCAGCTTATCAATCCTTATATTACTCTTATATAATTTGAACAATAATTCAATTTGCCATCTTATTCGGTAAACTACTAGTATTTGCTCAGCATTAATCTTACTTTTTGGAACATTATAGTATTTTCTAAAATGAATGGATAAATTTCCATTATGGTATTACCAACCAAAAGTTGTAAGTCTGTACATTTATACATTAGAGGTCTGAGGCGGCTTTTGATGGTATGCCAACAGTGTTCTATGGGATTCAAATCTGGTGAATATGTTGGAAGATACAGCACATGAAAGCCAAAAGACTCTATTAATGATTTTGTTTTAGTGGTCTTATGAAATGTAGCATTATCCATAACTATGGTTGTGCCAAGTGGCAATTTAGGTAATAACATCTTCTCCAACAATATATTGAATACCTCTTTTTCACACCCACCTTTGAAAGTCATTGGTGCAATAAATCTCATTCCAATCCACCCGGCTACTATACTGATTCTCTCTCGAGTTCTCCCTGGAACATCTGCATAAATTTTCTTTCCTCTTGGAGCACGTCCATATTCTCGGTATAACTTATTATCAACTCCTGCTTCATCTATATATAAGATGCTGGAATGTTCTATTTTTGAGATTTTATCAATAAATTGCTGCCTATCTTCTTGATTGCGCTCTTGATATAGTGTGACTTTTTTAAAGTAATTTTTAGCTGTTTTAGTCTATACCAAATTGAATTTATTCCAAATCCAAGATTTTGTTTCATCTCTGCCAGAGTATGATCTGGATTCTTTGTAACATATTCTTCGAGTATTTTTGGGTCTATTTTTCGAATAAAGCTACCGTTTTTAGATGGCTTTAAGCTTTCACCAGCAGCTTTCTTTTTTAACCAGCGGTACAGAGTTGCTATTCCTATCTCCATGAGCTCTGCTATCTCAACCTTTGTCTTCCCTTTTTCTATCATCAATACTGCCTTTTCCCTTAAATCCACACTATATGCCATTATAACTCAAATACTTTGTTATACCTTTATCATTTGCTTTGGGAAATACTATAGTTCAAACTTTTTGCTGGGTGATTTTGGATAATGCAACTTTTCATAGAAAATAAGTGAATTTGTTAAAAGTGTCAGTGCTGAAGTTATATATCTGCCTCCATATTCTCCTGATTTTAATCAAACCATTGGTTTGTTATAAAAAATTGAGCCAGAAAGAATATCCAGCTATTCGAACTATTAGAAAAAGAGCTATATATGAGCATGTTTTAGCACAGACATTATTTTTGTAACTAGGCAAATGCAATCAGTGTTAGCGGCTTGAAAGGATATCAATTAATAAAGAAATGCATCTAAAGTAATCACTTAACTAACGGCAAAGTGATACCATGTTGGTTCATATATTTTCCTTTCATATCATCATATGATTTCTCGCATTCACTTTCGCCGCTTAAAAACACAAATTGGCATGCGCCTTCATTAGCGTAAATTTTTGCAGGAAGTGGAGTGGTGTTCGAGAATTCAAGTGTGACGTGACCTTCCCATCCAGGTTCTAAGGGAGTAACGTTTACTATAATACCACACCTTGCATAAGTTGACTTACCAACACAAATTACCAGTACATTCCTTGGTATACGAAAATACTCCACTGTGCTGGCAAGTACAAAACTATTTGGTGGAATTATACATACATCTGTTTCCTTATCTATGAAACTATTCTCAGAAAAATTCTTGGGGTCTACAATAGCTGAATTAACATTAGTAAAAACCTTAAACTTATTATCTACTCTCGCATCATATCCATAAGACGATAATCCGAAAGATACAACACCCTTACTGCTTTTATGATTCACAAAAGGTTCTATCATTCTAGAGTTTTCAGCCTTTTCCCTTATCCATTTATCTGGCATAACTGCCATAATTGTCCTTTAAAGTTTTGTAATACTTATAATAATATGTAATAGAATTTAAATGTAAACCTGAATTAGCGTTACACTCTGGAATGGCAAAGTTTCCAGTATAAACTACCTATACAAAAATAAATTGGCAATATTTCAAGCCTGCCAAGCAGCATCAAAAACGATAGAAATAGCTTTACTCCACCACTAAAAGAGGAATAATTACCTGAAGGACCTATTAGGTTACTAAATCCTGGGCCAGAATTTGTAAGCATTGCAGAAACAGAGCTGATGCTAGTTATAAAGTCCGCATTGCTCAAGTAAGACATCACTATTGATGATATAGCGAACGTTAACATGTAAATTGCAAAAAACGTAAAGACAGATTGGACTTCATCATTTTCCAGTATTTTACCATTGAGTTTTACTCTATCGCTTTCACTTGGATTTAATAAAGAGCTAAAGTAATTCCTTATAGATTTTAGAAAAATGACTAAACGGAAGATTTTGATTCCACCACTAGCAGAACCACCACATCCACCAATAAAGGCTAAAAAGAAAGCTAAGACTGAAATAAAGCTCCAATTCAAGTAGTTGCACATTACATAGCCAGTTGATGTGATAAAGGAGGTAATGGTGAATGTGCTGTACCTAAATGATAAAAATACTCCTAAGTCAAAATTTTTATATAACCAAAAACAAGCAAGCAAAGATGAGATAACAACTATAGTATTTCCCAAAGCAAATGATAAAGGTATAACAAAGTATTTGAGTTATAATGGCATATAGTGTGGATTTAAGGGAAAAGGCAGTATTGATGATAGAAAAAGGGAAGACAAAGGTTGAGATAGCAGAGCTCATGGAGATAGGAATAGCAACTCTGTACCGCTGGTTAAAAAAGAAAGCTGCTGGTGAAAGCTTAAAGCCATCTAAAAACGGTAGCTTTATTCGAAAAATAGACCCAAAAATACTCGAAGAATATGTTACAAAGAATCCAGATCATACTCTGGCAGAGATGAAACAAAATCTTGGATTTGGAATAAATTCAATTTGGTATAGACTAAAACAGCTAAAAATTACTTTAAAAAAAAGTCACACTATATCAAGAGCGCAATCAAGAAGATAGGCAGCAATTTATTGATAAAATCTCAAAAATAGAACATTCCAGCATCTTATATATAGATGAAGCAGGAGTTGATAATAAGTTATACCGAGAATATGGACGTGCTCCAAGAGGAAAGAAAATTTATGCAGATGTTCCAGGGAGAACTCGAGAGAGAATCAGTATAGTAGCCGGGTGGATTGGAATGAGATTTATTGCACCAATGACTTTCAAAGGTGGGTGTGAAAAAGAGGTATTCAATATATTGTTGGAGAAGATGTTATTACCTAAATTGCCACTTGGCACAACCATAGTTATGGATAATGCTACATTTCATAAGACCACTAAAACAAAATCATTAATAGAGTCTTTTGGCTTTCATGTGCTGTATCTTCCAACATATTCACCAGATTTGAATCCCATAGAACACTGTTGGCATACCATCAAAAGCCGCCTCAGACCTCTAATGTATAAATGTACAGACTTACAACTTTTGGTTGGTAATACCATAATGGAAATTTATCCATTCATTTTAGAAAATACTATAGCTATTAAAAACGTCTGTATCGCAGTAGCCTTCAAAAATCATAGGCGCCATAATTTTTCCCTTATTAAAAGCTGCAATCATACTAATACGCTGACTTTTGTGTTATCAATTCCAGATTAGTCGATATATACAAGAATTTCAGTGTTTTTTGTTGCTATGAGTTTTTTAAGCTCAGAACGTTTTTTCTGCGTCCTTAAATAGTCCTAATTTTAATTTGTTTTAAGTTTAAAGTCTTTCGTTAGGTTTGCAGAATACATTTCCTTATTATCTTGGTTATAGAAAGTAAATTTGTGATCGTCTAAACCTAATATTGCAAAGCCAAAGCCGAAAAAGTTTCTAACTTCGTGTGCTAAGTAATTTCTACTATTTGGATAGTTAAATTCTACGTTTTGATAAACAGGTTCTTGATCTTGAGCGTGTAATAATGCACCGCCGTTTCCAACTATAATCTGATCTGGAACATTATCCATTAATAAAATCTGGGCTATATGAATGTGGCCAGAAACTATGGTAGTAACATTGCTTGGAAATTTATCTCCAAAAGCTTCAATTTGTGTAAGATTACCATGGCTTTTTAATGTCAAAAATTCTTTTTTTGGAGATCTCCAAAGTGGTTTATGAGTCAAAAACCACGTGGGCTTATCTTGTATCAATTTATCAAACTGCCTCTCAAAAGCATCAACTGTGCTTTGGGTTGTAAAAATTTCCTCACCGGATGAAGAGTCGAAGATAAAAAACTTCATCGGCCCAGCATCTAAGAACCAACTGGAAATAAGATCTTCACATTTTTGAGAGAAAAAGGGGTATGAATCTAAATATCTGAACCATCCTTCATAAGCTCTATTACAACTCTCATGATTTCCACGAACAAAAAGAAAAGGAGATTGTGTTAAAATATCTTTTGCAGGCTCAAACCAATCAGCGTACCAAGCTTCTTTGCTATATCCATAAATATCGCCGCACTTTTTTGTGTTTCTACATTTCGTTTGTCTATAATGATAATCACCAACATGGATAATTAAATCTGGTTTATGAAAAGCGATTGAATCTAAATTTTTTTTCAAAGGCCAGCTATCTACAGAATTACATTCTTGCTGAAATAACATATTTATTCTACATCCTGTATCGCCAATGAAGGCAATTTTGCTGATCTTTTCTGCTAATACGGGAACTTTTATATTGTCAATACTAATGTTTTGAGCATTTGTTTCTACTATCAGTTCACAAACTGTTTCGGTATTGTTAATTGAGCTGCGACTTAGCATTTCTACTTCCTTATTATCGACGTAAGCAATGGGACACATGTTATTGTCTATAATCGCACGTATGCTTAATTTATTTTCTGGAATGATTTGAGACCATGTGTACAATATTTGTGCATGAGTGGAGTGAAAGCTAATTGTGAGAGATAGAATTAAAAAAATGAAGATATTAGCTATTTTCATTTGTATAAAAACCTAAATTAATAATTAGTAGTAAGATTATCTTAAATGATTAAAGTTTGTAACCATAAAGTTCATAGTTAAATTATACAGGTATTTCCTAAATTATCCTAGTACCAGATTGACACTTTAGATGAAAAATCCTAAAATGATTAAGTAATTTAAAGTAATTATATAGAAACTAGAATAAAGTGCGGTCGTGGTGGAATTGGTAGACACGCAGCGTTGAGGTCGCTGTGGCTCACAAAGCCTTGGAAGTTCAAGTCTTCTCGACCGCACCAAGTTGTTTGGTGTAGGTGAAATGTTTATAGGAAATCAAAGTAGCAATAAGGTAGAAAGAGCTATCAGCGAAATCAGGCGTGGTCTTCCAATTTTAATATATGATGATGAAAATAACTATCTATTGCTTGCTGCTGCTGAAACTTTAGAAAAAAATTTATTTAGTCAATATAAGCTTATATCAGGTAATGTGTATGTTACTTTGACTGCAAGTAAGGTAAAATACATATGTCAGAGTAAAGAACATAGTAGCAAACGTCTGTTGATAAGCAATTTTGATGAACTGCTCCATTTAATAAACTGTTCAAAGGAAGATTCGATAAAAGAGTTGCAATGCTCAAAGACAATAGATGCGTATGCTGTTGCCTTGCTTAAGTTCTCAGAATTATTGCCATACGCGTTAGTGGCTGATATGACTTTTGAGAATAAACATGAAATGCGAAATTGGTGTGAAGAAAATGACATTATTGCACTAAATACGTTACTTGTGAATGATTTTCAACAAAATCATAGTGTGTATGAAGTGTGCAAAACATCATTATTTTTAAAACAGACTCAAGAAGTAGATATCATATCTTATAGAACCAAAAGTGTCGGAAGAGAACATTATGCAATTATAATTGGCAATCCAGATAAAGATAATGAGCCATTAGTGAGAATCCATTCTTCATGCTATACAGGAGACTTATTAGACAGCTTATCATGTGATTGCAGAAGCCAGTTACATCAAGCGATTCAAATAATGACCGACTTTGGGAATGGCATTATATTATACTTGATGCAAGATGGGAGAGGCATTGGTTTAACTAATAAGTTAAGAGCATACAGTATGCAAAGAAAATATAATCTTGATACTGTTGATGCAAATAGAGTATTGGGTTTTGAAGATGATGAAAGGAGCTTTGCTGTTGCAGCTAAAATACTTAAGAAATTGAACATTAACAAAATACAATTACTTACAAACAATGGTAGAAAGTTATCAGAGTTGAAAAATAACGGTATAGAAGTTACAAAGTGTATACCACTTATTATGGAACGCAATGAATATAATGATTCATATATGGAAACAAAATTTGGCAAGTTAGGCCATGGATTAAGGGTTTATTAGCTTTTTTGTTATAACTACTTTGTTAGCTTGCTATGTTAATTAATATAAGTTAAGATTTTTAAGAATATTGAGATGCTGAAATTTTTAAAACAAGAAAAAAGTAATGAGTCATTGGATAAGGATATAAATTGGAATTCAAGTCGCTATAGCACAGTTGTTGCTCAGAGAAATACTTTACTTTTATTTACATTAATATTACTAGTTGCAATTTCTATAAGCATATTAGCTATATTTAAAATTAGCACAAGTAGCACTATTGAGCCATTCGTTATAGAAATTGACAAAAAGTCAGGAATAGTGCAATTGGTTGATCCTGTTACAGTAAAACAATATTCTGCAAATGAAACGCTGAACGATTATTTTATTTCAGAGTATATAAAAGCAAGGGAGGTTTTTGACCCATATAATTATAATTATAATTATTATACAAAAGTAAGGTTGTTTTCTTCGCCTAGTGTATATAGTGAATTTAGCAATTATATAAAATCGCAGAATATGAATGACCTTTTTAATTTATATTCAGATGCTAAAGGTGAGTTGAAAATTCGTTCAATTCAAAAATTAGGTAATGATGCTCTTCAAGTGAGATTTTCTATAGAATTTACACGAAAAGATGGAAATTCCTCAAGGAAAAATAAGATAGTTGTGATGTCGTATAAATATGCATCGCTTGAAATGAATGATCAGCAAAGATATATTAACCCGTTAGGGTTTCAAGTTATTTCATATAGAGTAGATGATGAATATGTGTAGGATATTGTTAGTTTTAGCTTTACTAATAAGTGGCAACTTAAATGCATCTATTAATAATAAACCTATTTCTGTAGATAGTAGAATAAAGACTTTTGTATATAGCCCTAATGAGGTGTTTACAGTAATTTTTAGTCAAGGTTACTATTCTTATATTGAGTTTGCAGAAGGGGAAAAAGTCAAAAATATTGCTGTTGGTGATGCATCAAGTTGGAAAATTAATCCTTATGATAATAAACTGCTTGTCATGCCATTTGAAGTCAGTAGTCGCACTAACATGATTATTACGACAACTAAAAAGAGAAATTACATTTTTGATCTAATTTCAAGACCAAATTACGATAAATACCCAGATGCTGATGCTAAAAAAGTGGATCATGATTATTCCGTTGAAAAGGATATATCTTACGTAATACGTTTTTATTATCCTCAAGAAGAAGATGAATTTGATGTTGATTTAGATGAGGTTTCTTTACCTACTCAAATACAATACATTACAGAAAAGCCAGAAAAAATAATACAAGAAAATAATACGAGGTACAACTATACATATATTGATGAAGGTGGTAACGTAGATATAGTTCCAATTGAGTTATTCGATGATGGTTATTTAACCTATTTAAAGTTTAGAAATAGTAATAAAATTCCTCAGATTTTTATAGAAGGCGAATCCTGTAAAAGGCTGTTATTTGATGATTATGTTGTAATAAAAGGAGTACATAAAAAGCTATTAATGCGTTATGAAGGTAGTGAAGTTGAAGTTATAAATAGGTCACTTTAGTTGTGGTACATATAATATGAGCAAAGAAAGGCATAATAGTGTAGAAGATGAATCAGAGATAGAAAGCAAGGTAGTAACAGTTGGCTCTAATCAAGGTTATAAGGCATTGATGATAGTTATGGTAGCGCTCTTAGTTGGTGGAGTGTACTATCTTTATTTTAGTACTTCTAATAAAGAGGGTCCAGAGATTGTTAAAAAAGAGGAAACAAAGCAAAACATTCAAGAATTGAAAGGAAAGTTAGAACAAGTTCCAGATAATGTAGTAGTTTCCGAGAGGATAGCAACTGATCTCTTGCCACCCTTACCTCCTCTTCCTATTCCACAAGTCATACCAGAAGTAAAACAAATCAAAAAAGAGGAAGTGACAAAAAAAGAAGAGCAACTAAAAGAAATTCCCTTGTCAAATATACCTGTTTTACCAAAGCAAAATTTTCCTTCTGGTAATGTTATTAGCAATTTGCCTACTTCATTTCCTACAATAGGGGGTGGCGGTTATCCTAGAGACAGACGTAGTGCACAAATGTTAGCAATTTCAGGTAGTAGTGGGGAAGGTAAAGCTACAGATGCTGTTTTATCCAATACCTCAGCACAATCGAGCAAAGCTACCAAAGCTGGAAAGCTTGGTTTAATGATTATTCAAGGTAAGGTTATTGACGCTATTCTTGAAACTGCAATAAGTTCTGACTTACAAGGAATGCTACGTGCTGTTGTTAGTAGAGACGTTTATGCAGAAACTGGTGATACAATTTTAATACCAAAAGGTTCAAGGTTAATAGGTGGTTATTCATTCGACTCAAATGTTGCAAAAGCCCGCGTGAACATAAATTGGAATAGGATCATTCTTCCTCATGGTATAGATGTTGCTATTTCATCATCTGGTACCGATGAGCTTGGAAGGGCAGGGATAGCTGGAATAGTTGATAATAAAATAGCAAGTGCATTATTCTCTTCAGTGGCACTTGCTGGTGTTTCGATTGGCTCATCCTTTATAGGACAAAAAGCCTCTAATCTTATCGATGCGCTAACTGCCATGGATGCAGTGAAGTCTATTACTGCAACTGAAATAGATATTTCTTCTCTCAAAGGGGCTATTGTTGAGAGATTGGAGAATTCTATAAAAACTGAAGTTGGGAGGGTAGGAGACGAAAAATGGAAATTGGGTATTAGGGCTATTGAAAAAATTCGAAATGCTAAAAGTGATCAGGATTTGCTGAGAATAATAAAGGAAGAAATAGCAAGTGTGATAAAAAGTTCTGGAGCTAGTGGAGTTGATACAATTACTAGTGACAATATCGGTATAACTTTAGACGATGTACGTCAACTGTTGAGGCAAACTCAGAAAAGAAGCAAATCTGTTTATGATGAAGCAATTGGGAAGTCAATCAATGATTTTTCCAAAGACATGCGAGATATAGTTGATAGGAGTGTAGATAAAAAACCAACTATTTATGTTAATCAAGGAACTGCATTGAAAGTATTTGTTAACCAAGATATAGTATTTCCTCCACAGTCAATATTAAATAACTGAAATGAGCTATGCTGCACTTGATACATACTTGGAGCCATTACAAGGGATATTTCAAGAGGAAGGTGTAAATGAAATATCAATAAATAAACCGAAGGAAGTATGGATTGAAAATCGCGGTGAAATAAGATGCGAAAAGTTAGAAATATTTGATCTTAATCATTTAAAATCTCTTAGCAGGTTGATTGCTCAAGCTACAGAACAAAAACTGAGCGAAGAGACACCGCTGCTTTCAGCTACATTACCAAATGGTTATCGTATACAGATAGTGTTTCCTCCAGCATGTGAGCCTGATAAAGTAGTCATTTCAATTCGTAAACCTTCTTCTATGCAATTGGCATTGGATGATTATGAAAAAATGGGGGCTTTTTCTGAAACTGTTATAGGAGTAACCGATAATCCAGTAGATCGTCACCTAGATTTGCTACTGAAACAAAAAAAAATAAAAGAGTTTTTAGAATATGCTGTAATAAGTAAGAAAAATATCATAATTAGTGGTGGAACTTCCACTGGTAAAACCACTTTTACTAATGCTACTTTGCGTGCTATTCCATCTGAAGAAAGAATTATTACTGTTGAAGATGCAAGAGAGATAGTTTTGAATGATCATCCCAATAAAGTCCATTTAATTGCTTCTAAAGGAGGGCAGGGCAGAGCAAAAGTAACCACTCAAGATTTGATAGAAGCGTGCTTACGTTTAAGACCAGACAGAATAATAGTTGGTGAGCTGCGTGGAGCGGAAGCTTTTAGTTTTCTCAGGGCAATAAACACTGGCCACCCAGGGTCAATATCAACTCTTCATGCGGATAGTCCGGCAATGGCTCTTGAGCAAATAAAACTTATGGTTATGCAAGCAAATCTTGGAATTCCCCCAGATCAGATCATACCATACATTAGAAATGTAATTGATATCGTTATTCAGCTAAAAAGAACCAGTGGAGGCAAAAGAACCATTTCTGAGATATTATTTACTAGATCTTCAAATGAAAATGCTTAAATTTATACGTAAGTTAAGAAAAAGTAGTTTATGAGTAATGGAAATCACCTACGCAATATTCTCATAGGAGGTGTAGTATCTTTTAGCATATTTGAATTTTGCTTCTATTTGTCTGGTATATTATTCTACCTGTTTGTTGACGGTCCAGATGGTGTAGATTTTAGAGCAATTAATCCTAGCTTGACACCTTTTCCTCAATCTCTCTGGCCGACAATTTTTGATCATATACAATATTGTTGGCATCATCCAGAGCTATATAGCTTTGAGCTCAAAATTAAATTAGTTGTATCTTCTGTACTGCCTCAAATTGTTTTGATGATTATTTTGTGGAATGTGAGAGAAAGACTAATTGAGTGGCGGCCATTTAAAAAGAAAGAATCACTTCATGGAGATTCACAGTGGGCATCAGAGAAAGACATACGAAAAGCGGGATTAAGAAGCAAAAAAGGTCTATTGCTTGGTAAAGATAAGAGAGGATATTTTATTGCTGATGGGTTTCAGCATGCATTGCTCTTTGCACCTACAGGCTCTGGTAAAGGTGTTGGTTTTGTAATTCCTAATTTGTTATTTTGGAATGATTCGGTAATTGTGCATGATATAAAATTAGAAAACTATGAAATAACAAGTGGTTGGCGAGAGCGACAAGGACAAAAAGTATATGTATGGAACCCAGCGCAGCCAGATGGGGTAAGCCATTGTTATAATCCACTGGAATGGATTAGTGAAAAACCTGGACAGATGGTTGACGATGTGCAAAAAATAGCTAACCTAATCATGCCTGAACAAGATTTTTGGCAAAACGAAGCAAGAAGCTTATTTGTTGGGGTGGTACTATATTTACTTGCTGCACCAGAGAAAGTTAAATCTTTTGGTGAGGTTGTGCGTACGATGCGTAGCGATGACGTAGTTTACAATCTTGCTGTAGTTTTGGACACAATGGGTAAAATAATACATCCGGTAGCGTATATGAACATAGCAGCTTTTTTGCAAAAGGCTGACAAAGAAAGATCAGGTGTTGTGTCAACTATGAACTCGTCTCTTGAATTGTGGGCAAACCCATTGATCGATACTGCAACTTCATCAAGTGATTTTAATATTTTGGATTTTAAAAGGAAGAAAACTACAGTTTATGTTGGTTTAACTCCTGATAACTTAACTAGGCTCAGGCCTTTAATGCAGGTTTTTTACCAACAGGCAACTGAGTTTTTATGTAGAAAATTGCCATCGGATGACGAGCCTTACGGCGTATTATTTTTAATGGATGAGTTTCCAACACTTGGAAAAATGGAGCAATTTCAAACGGGCATCGCATACTTTCGTGGCTATCGAGTAAGGTTATTTTTAATTGTTCAAGATACTGAACAGCTTAAAGGAATATATGAAGAAGCAGGAATGAACTCCTTTTTATCAAACTCAACCTATAGAATAACTTTTGCAGCCAATAATATTGAAACGGCTAATTTGATATCTCAGCTTATAGGAAACAAAACTGTACAACAAGAATCATTAAACAAACCTAAATTTTTAGACTTGAATCCTGCATCAAGATCATTGCATATCTCTGAAATACAGAGAGCATTGCTCTTACCTCAAGAAATTATTATGCTGCCACGTGATGATCAAATAATTTTGATAGAATCGACTTATCCAATTAAGTCAAAGAAAATTTTGTACTATAGTGATAGCACATTCACAAGAAGGCTGATTAAACCAACACGTTTGCCTACACAAGAGCCATATGATCCAAACAAGGTCTTTTCTTCTGCTAACAAAGATAAGATTAGTAATGAAGAAGAGAGTAATGCTATTGAAGATGCTGATTATCCTGTTGAAGCTAAAACTGAAGATGCAGTATACGATGAGCCAGAGATTGAAGATGGATTTGAAGACGAGGATATTGATGATAAATTTGAAGGTGGTGATGGTTTTGATGATGAGGAAGACGATGATGGGTTTGATGATGAAGACAGTAAGGATGAATTTGACGATGATGATGAATTTGAAGATGAGGACAAACTAGACGGCAATAAAATCGAGGATAGATGTTAATTTTACCTATTTTTTAGCTTAGAAAATAATTAGTTTTTTCATATTAAATCATTTTTAATTAATTAGTACTAGATTAGCTATTTTAACTAGAGGAATAGTCATGATGAGTAAAAAAACATTAGCAGTTACAGCACTTGCTTTATTGTTGTCACAACAATCTTTTGCAAGTGAAACGGAAGGATTTTACTTTGGTACTAGATGTTACGGTCAATATTTGAACTTTGGTAAGTCGAAAGCAAAAATTGGAAGTAAAGATGCTACAGATGCCAATAAGGTATCTGTAAATGACAGGGGTGCTCAGAGTACAGAAGGTCAGCTACTAATACCAAAATCCATTACTGACGGAACAAATAAGAAACATTACAAACTCGTTTAATAGTAGTACTGGAAATATTGACAATAGAATTACACAAAACATCTTCAAGTAAACCTATGGTATCGTAGATACTATTGCGTAAAGTATTGTATTTGATATATTGCCACAACCTTTCAACAGGATTCAGTTCCGGTGAATAAGGAGGCAAGTATAGCTCTTTTCACAATAATCCGAACGTATCGTAATACGCTACTGGCCCACTATCGTCATAAATACATATCTTATCACGTTCGAACTATTATAAGAAAGGCTATATATGATGGTAATGTTTTCCTGAATTTTCAAACTTTTTGATCTATGCCAACTTGCACAATCCATTACAAGAAAGGCTTCTTTCGTGCCTAAATCTTTCGACATCTGCTCCAGAAATATATTCATACAATCAGTGTTTACATATGGAGCAAGTAGGCTAATTTTCTTACCACTTCTTGGATTTACCGCACTTTAGATATAGAAATTTTGTCTACCAATTTTCATTTTAACCTGCGTTCTGACCCCTTTTTTAAACCATCCGTGTCCGATTTTGAATGAGTCCCAAATCGTGATTCATCAAAAAAACACCTCCCTTTTAGGGTGGAAATTGACTATTTTATTGAAGTATCTTTTAAACTCTTCTTGCTTGTTTTTATCTTGTTTATGGTGCATTGGCCTCGGTGTTATGTAAGAAAATTTCATCCTTTGTATCTCACGGTGCACTGTTGATTTGCTGATGTTTAGGGCAAATTCCTCTGAGATTTTTATTTGTACTTCCTTAATAGTAATATTTGGATTTCTTTCTACCCATATTTCAATTTGCTCACGTTGATTTTTGTTTAATTTGCTTTTTCTTCTCCGCTGAAACAGGGCAAATAATTTTTCTACTCTACCAAATTTTAGATGCTTTATCCATTCAGTCAAAGCAGTCCTTGAAATTTTACATATTCTTGCCACAGCGCTTATACTACTTTCTTTTCCTGCTATCACCGCTTGTAACTTTTTTGAAACATATGCGTTATTTCTTACCTTTTTTAACATTTCTTTCGCTAAATTTACAACTCTTTCGTCTAATAGTTTTGACCTTAATGCCATTTATACCTCGCTATTTCACTTACTCTAGTATGACTTTTTCCCCATTATTCTCTATCTGTTCTTTCTATAGCGGGAATTGGTATAAACAAGTATGAAGGAGATTATAATCCACCTTTTGCTGCAAATGTAGCACTTGGTTATACAGGGGAATTAGGTAATAATAGCTATAGAGCTGAATTAGAAGGAATGTATTCTTACGTGAAAGTGGATAATGTTGGTTTAACAAGCGGCCAGATGACAATATCGTACACAGAAGGCGGCAATCAATATGGATCAATTATTAACCATGACAAAATTGAGAACATATCTGTAATGGCAAATGTTTATCATCATTGGAAAAGTGAGAGTTTCTCTTTTTCTCCTTATGTTGGTATTGGAGTTGGTGCAACAAGAATGACAATGTTTGAAAAATCGTCAATAAGACCTGCAGGTCAATTAAAGGCTGGCTTTGATTATCATATAAATGAAGATGTAAATATGCATATCGGATATAGAGGTTTTGGTGTTATTGGTAGCAGTGAATACAAACCGGAAACTTTAAAGTTGGATGCTAAAACAAACAAAATGTCTCAACAAACAGGTGATAATAAAATGACTACTATAGTATTTTCTAAAATGAATGGATAAATTTCCATTATGGTATTACCAACCAAAAGTTGTAAGTCTGTACATTTATACATTAGAGGTCTGAGGCGGCTTTTGATGGTATGCCAACAGTGTTCTATGGGATTCAAATCTGGTGAATATGTTGGAAGATACAGCACATGAAAGCCAAAAGACTCTATTAATGATTTTGTTTTAGTGGTCTTATGAAATGTAGCATTATCCATAACTATGGTTGTGCCAAGTGGCAATTTAGGTAATAACATCTTCTCCAACAATATATTGAATACCTCTTTTTCACACCCACCTTTGAAAGTCATTGGTGCAATAAATCTCATTCCAATCCACCCGGCTACTATACTGATTCTCTCTCGAGTTCTCCCTGGAACATCTGCATAAATTTTCTTTCCTCTTGGAGCACGTCCATATTCTCGGTATAACTTATTATCAACTCCTGCTTCATCTATATATAAGATGCTGGAATGTTCTATTTTTGAGATTTTATCAATAAATTGCTGCCTATCTTCTTGATTGCGCTCTTGATATAGTGTGACTTTTTTTTAAAGTAATTTTTAGCTGTTTTAGTCTATACCAAATTGAATTTATTCCAAATCCAAGATTTTGTTTCATCTCTGCCAGAGTATGATCTGGATTCTTTGTAACATATTCTTCGAGTATTTTTGGGTCTATTTTTCGAATAAAGCTACCGTTTTTAGATGGCTTTAAGCTTTCACCATCAGCTTTCTTTTTTAACCAGCGGTACAGAGTTGCTATTCCTATCTCCATGAGCTCTGCTATCTCAACCTTTGTCTTCCCTTTTTCTATCATCAATACTGCCTTTTCCCTTATAGCTCTTTTCATAATGGTCCAAACGGTTTAAAATAAGAGTTTATAGTAGTGAAGGTAAGTATGCCAGCAGCATATAGTTATGATTTAAGAAAAAAAGCAATGGAGGTACTAGACGAAGGGGAAAGCAGAGAAACGGTAGCAGCAAGATTTAAAATTGGAAGAACTACATTATGGGAGTGGCAGCAAAGAAAAAAAGAAACAGGAGATTTTCAGTCGAAAAAACTTGGAAATGGAGGTTATAATCATAAAATTACCGACTGGAATAAATTTACTGAATTTGCCAAAAAAACATGGTGGAAAAACTCTATCGGAAATGGCTAAGCTTTGGAGTAATGTTAGTATCCCAACGATTCATCTAGCTCTTAAAAAATTGGACTCACACGCAAAAAAAGACATATGGATACAAAGAAAGGAATGAAGAAAAACGTGCTGAATTTTTGAAAATTATAGCAACGAAAGAACCTCAAAACTTAGTATATATAGATGAATCTGGTATTGATAATACCGAAGACTATCCCTATCGATATTCTCAGAAAGGACAGCGATTTTATGCCCTAAAATCTGGAAAGAAAACTCAACGAATTAGCATGATTGCAGCTCTAAATAGTAGAAAAATAGTTGTTCCGTTAACATTTGAGGGCCATTGTAATATGGATATCTTTAATAAATGGTTTGAGCAGTTTTTGACACCTATTTTGGAACCTGGACAAACTGTTATCCTTGATAATGCTACTTTTCATAAGTCTAATAAGATTACTGAACTTGCTAAAGAAGTTGGTGCTGAAATTTTGTATCTTCCTACGTATTCCCCAGATTTCAATAAAATTGAGCATCATTGGTTTGCTATAAAAAATAGAGCTAGGAAAAACATCCCTCTATTCACATCTTTTCGTCATGCTGTTGATTCTGCTTTTCTATGAACTTTCCGGACTATTATGAAAAGAGCTATAAATCCACACTATATGCCATTATAACTCAAATACTTTATTATACCTTTATCATTTGCTTTAGTAAATACTATAGCATGCATTTTTTATAGTATTCTAAAGTATGGGCAAGAGTATGTTAAAAAAGGAATGAACTATTATGAAACACGTTACAAAGAGAGAGTTAAAAAAAACTTGATCAAAAAAGCACAGGAATTTGGCTACATCTTAGTTCAAAAAGATGAACTTGTTGAGGGAGTTTCTTAGAAGCTTTAACAGCAGACAAGTTAGCAATAGCGTCAACTATTAGGTTATCAATCTTTTTCTTTTCTTCTTGACTCATAAGGCGATAGAAGTATTCCACTCCTTCACTCCACTTAAATTCTACAGCTTTATTAAAACCCTCTGCTGCATCATCATGTTTTTCAAACCCTCCAGTTTTTTTATCAATCCAGAAAGTAAACACAGGGTCTACACTTTTCATAGGATCCAATAATTCATTTCTGACATATTTGCGGTTGTTAGTTGCAGGCTTGCCATCATCATCTACTTCTTCGGAAGAGAAGCCACTTTTGTAAGACTCAAGTTGTTTCTGAAAAAGTTGAGGAATCTTATCTGTCACACAATACCTGCATGCCATATTATATCTACAAAGTGGATTATTTATTTCTCCTATTTTCTCTTCAGTCAATTTCTGACCTAAAACAGCATTATTTAGTCTTACACCCGACCAATAACTCTCGTCTTGGAAAACCTTATACAAAAACTGCAGCTCATCGTCTTTGAGATACTCTACCTGCTCTATATAAGTCTTTACCCATTTTTCAACAGACAAGCGCCTACCAGCAGTGATATTAGAGTCTTTATGTTGAATAGAATCTTGCAATTTTTTAAGTACTACAGCACGATGCTCTATTTCTCTTGGCACTTTACCCCCTATATAAAAATATTTACTGCATTATGCAAAAGTTAGAATCAAATAGCAACACTAAAATTATCAAGGATAAGAAAATTTTATGAAAAACATTTTTTATATTTAGATATTATGCGTTTAACTGATACGTAGAATTGGTGAGAAAATCAAATAGGCCATAGCGAGAATAGCGGAAGAGTTAGATGTAGGCTTTAATATATCAGACTAATGGATAAAGAAGTATAATAAGTTGAAAAGCGCTCTAAGGGAGCTACAGTACTTAAGCTTTTTCCTTGAGCTGTGAAATATCAGCTTGAGAAAGTCCTGTAGATTCAGCTATTAAGTCAACAGACACTCCAGCCTTAAGTAGGTTTTTGGCCACAGCTATTTTAGCTTGTTTTTCTCCCTCTCCCCTACCTTTTTGATGGCCGATTTGGATGCCTTCTTGTCTGCCTTTTTCTTGACCAACTTTAAGACCCTCATCAAATTTTTGAGCTAAAGCAGCTATCTCATCCATTATGCGTTTTTTCATTTGTTCATATGCTAGTAACTCTTCTTCTGACCAATTAAACTTATTCATCTCTTCATAAGCTCGTTTTATTATTACGTCACTACCAACTATCTTATCCAGATCCTCTTCCCTTGTTTCTGCTGCATATCGGAAAAAATAACACCATTTTTCTACTATATTTTCTAGTTGGTCTTCTTTTGTCTTTGTAAATTTTGGTAGTTCTATGAATACGAAGTAAAAATCCTTTAAGTCATGTTCAAAGCTATTTTGATCTAAAATGACATGATTAGATTTGTACTCAGCCTTATCTGGAAAAATAATACAATCAGCAACAGCTATGAAGATAATTTCCTTGAGATTATGATAATTATCACCTTGATCAGCTTGACTTGAGTAGGCTTTGGCAGCATAATACTGAGCACGCTTTTCGAAGCCTTTGGTCTTAGTAAACTGCATTTCTATGATGTATCTTGAACCTTGAGAGTCTTTACAAAGAACATCGACAATACTCTGCTTTTTAGCGGCAATTTCATGGTCTAAAATGGTAGCTAAGAATTCAACATCGTGAATAGCAGCTAAGCCAGTAAAGCCTAAAATATCGTTCAAGAAATGAATGAGAATATCTTTGTTTTTCTCAGTGCCAAATATTCTTTTGAAGGCATAATCATTGCGAGCATCAAGAAACTTCGAAAGAGCCATGAGAAAGTAAGATAAAAAGCATTAATAATTATACACAATTGTGAAGAAATATTCAACGTTTTTGTGCTAAAGTCTATTAAAGTTAGCTAAATTTCAATAGTTGGCAAAAAATTACCTTCATAGATGACCATAGAATGCTACTGCGCACCTTAGATGTTTATTTTATTATCTTTTACAACTCCCTCCATAAACCCCAGCAAATGAATTGATGAGCTATTAAGAGATTAAAAATATTTATTTTCAGTGTGAGAGATTAACCTCCTAATAAAAATACTAGCCCAAAAGCTCAATTACGATTTACCTAATATCGAGAGGACAGGTTTGTCAATCCCTCACACCTTACATTTTAAAATATTCAAAAAATAATATCAACATATTTCGGTAGCAAATTTACGTTGAATCTATATCCTGTAAGTATGGGCGAAAAAAAGAAGGTTACAATATATACAGATGGAGCATGTTCCGGAAATCCAGGTCCTGGTGGATGGGTAGCTGTGATGATGTATGAAAATAAAAGTGTCTTTATCAAAAAACGTATCTCTGGAGGTGAAGAAAACACAACGAACAATAAGATGGAGTTAAAGGCTGTGATTAACGGGCTAAAGATGTTGAAAGTTTCTTGCAAAGTTGTTTTACACACTGATAGTCAGTATATTAAACAAGGTATAACAGAGTGGATCAATAAGTGTAGAACAAATGGTTGGAAGACAGCCAATAAAAAATCAGTAAAAAACGTTGAGTTATGGAAGGAATTGGATGAAATTGTCTTGCAGCATGATATTAACTGGAAGTGGGTTAAGGCTCATAGTGGTAATACCTATAATGAAGAGGAAGATAGACTTGCTAGAAAGGAATCTAAAAAGCTAAAATATAGAGATTGTGAGGTCAAGAAATCACCAAAAAATAGAGGGAACTCTAAGTTTCATAGATTGGGTGGAGTATTATGGCAATAATTCTTTTAGACACAAAAACTATAAATCGTATAGCAGCGGGAGAGGTAATAGAGAGTCCAGCAAAAGGAATTAGTAGAAAATGCAATAGATGCTGGAAGTTCAGAAATAGAGATCAAAATAGAAAGTGGTGGGCGCAATCTTATAACTGTGACAGATAATGGAAATGGAATAGAAAAGGAAGATTTGGAACTTGCGTTTATGCTCCACGCTACTTCAAAATTAAGCGATAGTGAGTTAATAGAAATCAAGCACCTTGGGTTCAGAGGAGAAGCTTTACCTTCAATTGCAGCAGTGTATGTGTGATTCATAGAGGTTATTACATCAAAAATGTAAGATAAAATAAAAACTTTGACTTGTGATAGTTTAAATACCTTATTAAAATAATATGAATAAATTCATCAACAAGAGGCAATCAGTAAATGGATACCAAAGTTAAGTTGCGTCTGAATTGGATAGAATTATACAAAAATTAGGTCATGCAGGCAAAGTATGTCAACACTATAACATTTTACGCTTTACCTTACGAAAATGGTACAAACGTTATGAAAAGCTAGGTGAACAGGGATTGTCAAACCTTAGTAGCAGGACTAAAACTTTACCCTTACAAAAAATCAACAAGTCAAATGAACAGCTCATTCTTCATCTGAGAAAAGCTAGAAAATTAGGAGCAAGACGTATTCAAGCTGAATTAAAGCGTTTACATGATATCTCTTTTGCATTGGCTACTATACACAAAGTTTTGAAGAAACACGATGTAAGTCTTTTACGTATTAAGCGCCACTATCGCAAGCAGATTAAGCGTTATAACTGCAAAGTGCCAGGAGAGCGTGTACAAATGGATGTTTGCAAAATATCTTCGGGGCTTTATCAATATACTGCTATAGATGATTGTACGCGTTATAAAGTTATCGCATTATACTCAAGGCGTACTTCAAAAAATACTCTGGATTTCCTAAAACAATTAAGGGAAAGGGCTCCATTTCATTGTCAAAGGATTCAGACCGATAGAGGACAAGAATTTTTTGCTTACGAAGTGCAAGAGTGTCTAAAAGAATGGAAAATAAAATTCCGTCCAATTAAGCCGTTTTCCCCACATTTAAATGGTAAAGTAGAAAGAGCGCAGCGTACAGATTTAGATGAATTTTATAGTAGCGTTAACATTAAGGATTATGAATTGCAAGTCAAGCTTAGGGATTGGGAAGAATATTATAATAAACAACGTCCTCATAGCTCTCTTCAGGGAAAGACTCCTTGGGAAAAATATAAAGAACTGGAAAAAACAATTCCTTGTCTAAGTGAAATACAAAAAAATTATATCTCATCAAAAGAAACATTTGTCATGCAAAATTACAAACACAACCAAGAGTTAAAGTCACTTCAAAAAATAAAACCTCTTAACAGGTATTTTAAGTTCAGACTTGATCTGACAAATTAGTTGCAATAACCTCTATGAATCACACAATTTAACTCGATTAATGATGTGCCAAATGGGTCATCAATTATAAAAGAGATAAGAAAGCGCAATATGGTTGAACCTGAATCATTACCTTTTATGTTCGGCATTCTTAATCGATATAATGACTATGGTTGGTCTGATGATAATGGCTATTTCAAAACAGAATTAGGGCAGTGGTATAAAGATACAGCAAAAACCGACTATATGCTGCAGCTCCTTGCAGGTAGTAATACTTATGATTGTACGTATTCTAGTTTTTATCATCCACCACAGTTGTACTTCTTACAAGGAAGTAACGGTAAATTTCTGTACAGAAAAGCATTTTTACGTCGTAGTCACAGCTCAGATCAATACAGTTACCCATATGCACTACTTGGAGTAATATTTGTAAAAAACACTACAAACAGCGATAAAACGCGAACGCTTCATTTTAGTGCTTCATCACGTTGGAGTTCAGGATATGAAGGAGCAGGGTTATTCGTAGGAACACCTAGTCACGTTAATACTAATAAATCGGCAATCTCAAGAATAACTTGGACAAATATTTACAACTACTCAACTAATTCTGCAGTATTTAGTAGTTCAAATAATATTATAGCTCTTTTCATAATAGTCCGGAAAGTTCATAGAAAAGCAGAATCAACAGCATGACGAAAAGATGTGAATAGAGGGATGTTTTTCCTAGCTCTATTTTTTATAGCAAACCAATGATGCTCAATTTTATTGAAATCTGGGGAATACGTAGGAAGATACAAAATTTCAGCACCAACTTCTTTAGCAAGTTCAGTAATCTTATTAGACTTATGAAAAGTAGCATTATCAAGGATAACAGTTTGTCCAGGTTCCAAAATCGGTGTCAAAAACTGCTCAAACCATTTATTAAAGATATCCATATTACAATGGCCCTCAAATGTTAACGGAACAACTATTTTTCTACTATTTAGAGCTGCAATCATGCTAATTCGTTGAGTTTTCTTTCCAGATTTTAGGGCATAAAATCGCTGTCCTTTCTGAGAATATCCATAGGGATAGTCTTCGGTATTATCAATACCAGATTCATCTATATATACTAAGTTTTGAGGTTCTTTCGTTGCTATAATTTTCAAAAATTCAGCACGTTTTTCTTCATTCCTTTCTTTGTATCCATATGTCTTTTTTTGCGTGTGAGGCCAATTTTTTTAAGAGCTAGATGAATCGTTGGGATTTTAACATTACTCCAAGGCTAAGCCATTTCCGATAGAGTTTTTCCACCATGTTTTTTTGGCAAATTCAGTAAATTTATTCCAGTCGGTAATTTTATGATTATAACCTCCATTTCCAAGTTTTTTCGACTGAAAATCTCCTGTTTCTTTTTTTCTTTGCTGCCACTCCCATAATGTAGTTCTTCCAATTTTAAATCTTGCTGCTACCGTTTCTCTGCTTTCCCCTTCGTCTAGTACCTCCATTGCTTTTTTTCTTAAATCATAACTATATGCTGCTGGCATACTTACCTTCACTACTATAAACTCTTATTTTAAACCGTTTGGACCATTATGAAAAGAGCTATACAATGTAAATTTAAAGAAATTGATCAGAAAAATAAAAACTTATCTCAAGAGTTAAAAAGGAAATTTGAAGAGCTAGATAAAGCAGATGGTTTAATTAAAAATCAATCTTTTGAGTTAGACAGAATAAGACAAGATTGTAATAACGAAGTGAAAAATTTAAGAAATTCACTTTTAGAGCGAGACAGTCAAATAAAACAACTTCAATATGTGATAGATAAGATAGAAGAATCGATAAGAGAAAATGAAACAATTAAAGATTATAGCAAAAAAATAATATTAGGGGAGACTCAGAAAATAAAATTTATATTAGGGCAACTTGTTCAATTCACGCCAGGTGAAGATTATAGACCATTAGAAGAAGCTTCACTGGGAGATCTTGGATATGAATCATTCATTGCCACCCCAACCAAATCGCCAAATTCACTATTGACAGAATCTTATGAACTTAATCAGAGTGAAGGTATTTGCAAAACGTAATAACTAGCTTTATTATAAAAAAAATTATACAAGATAATGAACCCAATAATATGCGCACTGGATACACAAGATTTGAATGAAGCCATATCTTGGGCTAATGGTCTGCGTGATAAGGTTGGCATGGTAAAACTTGGGTTAGAATTTTTTGCTGCACATGGTCCTTCTGGAGTGAGAGAAGTTGCAAAATGCAATGTACCAATTTTTTTAGATCTAAAATTGTATGATATTCCAAACACTGTAGCTAGAACAGTTGAAGCAATAAAAGCTCTAGATGTTGAAATGCTAACATTGCATATCAGTGGTGGAACAAAAATGCTTAAAGAAGCACTAAGTATAGTGCAAGGAAAGAAAATAAAGCTAATTGGAGTAACAGTACTAACTAGTATGGGCAATGAAGATCTGAGTGAACTCGGAGTAGCAAGGGAAGCAAAATCACAGGTAATTTTGCTAGCCAAGATTGCAAAAAAGATTGGACTGCATGGAATAGTTTGCTCTGCACTAGAAGCTCAAGAAGTGCGCCAAGAATGTGGTAAAGACTTTAAAATTATTACTCCAGGAATCCGTATGAATTCAGCTCATAATGATCAAAAAAGGACAGCAACACCAAAAGAAGCAATAAATTCAGGAGCTGATTATATCGTAATTGGCAGACCAATTACAAAAAGCGGCAATCCCGCAAGTAGTGCAGAATTAATATTGAAATCCCTTACTGATTGAAGCAGGAGAGCGGCAAGATAGATAAGGTACCATAGAATAAAAGCAACAAACGGTATGTATACGTTCAGCAGGGTGGCAAAACAAGGTAGACGAGAAAAGATAACTAAATGGGTGTCATCCCAGTGCTTGACCATTTTTCTTTTTTTTCTGGATTACAGCGTCACGCGCTGGAATGACAGGGCTGTGAGTGTCATCGAAGTAGCCGATACAGGCCTTTTTCTTCTGTCATCCCAGTGCCCTGACACTGGGATCAAGTTAAATTTACAGGTATAAAAGTAATCAACGTTTCTGGTGATGATAGAAAAATGGATCCCAGCACAGGATACCATTTATTGTTTTGGCAAATTTGTACAGCTACGTACTTTATTTGCACATTCTTCTGAACAGATACTCAGTGAAAAAAAAAGTGCTTGACACAAAAAATGGATGCTGTATAGTACTGACAATTAAGTATAATATTTACCGCGGTGTAATACTACACTACTTTTTTTACTTCAACAAGTAATCATTATTATTTTTTTCTCACTACCAAGTAGCTTACGTTCATTTGTATCTACCATGAAGCCAATGCTGGAATCCAGAAAAAAGACCGGTGAATGGCAGTATACATATACAGTTGTATGAACGTTGTTTACCACAAGGGCGCCATCCCAGCACTGGTATCCATATTGTAAACAAGCGTTTGAGTTATACTAAGCTGCCATTCACCGGTCTTTTTTCTGAATGCAGGTTGCATGACAACAAAAAGGTACTGATACCAATTCCCGCTATAGAAAGAACAGATAGAGAATAATGGGGAAAAAGTCATACTAGAGTAAGTGAAATAGCGAGGTATAAATGGCATTAAGGTCAAAACTATTAGACGAAAGAGTTGTAAATTTAGCGAAAGAAATGTTAAAAAAGGTAAGAAATAACGCATATGTTTCAAAAAAGTTACAAGCGGTGATAGCAGGAAAAGAAAGTAGTATAAGCGCTGTGGCAAGAATATGTAAAATTTCAAGGACTGCTTTGACTGAATGGATAAAGCATCTAAAATTTGGTAGAGTAGAAAAATTATTTGCCCCGTTTCAGCGGAGAAGAAAAAGCAAATTAAACAAAAATCAACGTGAGCAAATTGAAATATGGGTAGAAAGAAATCCAAATATTACTATTAAGGAAGTACAAATAAAAATCTCAGAGGAATTTGCCCTAAACATCAGCAAATCAACAGTGCACCGTGAGATACAAAGGATGAAATTTTCTTACATAACACCGAGGCCAATGGACCATAAACAAGATAAAAACAAGCAAGAAGAGTTTAAAAGATACTTCAATAAAATAGTCAATTTCCACCCTAAAAGGGAGGTGTTTTTTTTTGATGAATCACGATTTGGGACTCATTCAAAAATCGGACACGGATGGTTTAAAAAGGGGTCAGAACGCAGGTTAAAATGAAAATTGGTAGACAAAATTTCTATATCTAAAGTGCGGTAAATCCAAGAAGTGGTAAGAAAATCAGCCTACTTGCTCCATATGTAAACACTGATTGTATGAATATATTTCTGGAGCAGATGTCGAAAGATTTAGGCACGAAAGAAGCCTTTCTTGTAATGGATTGTGCAAGTTGGCATAGATCAAAAAGTTTGAAAATTCAGGAAAACATTACCATCATATACTTGCCTCCTTATTCACCGGAACTGAATCCTGTTGAAAGGTTGTGGCAATATATCAAATACAATACTTTACGCAATAGTATCTACGATACCATAGGTTTACTTGAAGATGTTTTGTGTAATTTTATTGTCAATATTTCCAGTACTACTATTAAACGAGTTTGTAATGTTTCTTATTTGTTCCGTCAGTAATGGATTTTGGTATCAGCTTATAAAGATGACAAAGCTTCAAAAAAAGCCTAACATAGTGGAAAAAGCTTTATGAAAATCAAAGTTGGAGTAATAGGCTGCTTAGGCAGAATGGGTAAGAAAATACTCAATGAATTAATTACGAATACCAAAGTGGAAATAGCAGGTGCTGTTGCTCGCTTGGGCAGTGAGTATATAGGCTTAGATATTGGGCCTATTGTAGGCAATAATTGCAATTTAGGAATCAAAATCACAAGTTCTATTAGTGAGGTATTTGAATCGTCCGATGTTGTAATAGATTTTACAACTAAAGAATGTATGCTAGAATGCCTTAAGGCGGCCGTGAAATTTAAAAAACCTCTAGTTAGTGGCACAACTGGAATAGAAGGTCTAAATTTAAAAGAATATGCTGCTAAAGTTCCAATATTATGGTCAGCAAATATGAGTATAGGAGTTAATGTGTTGCTGAAATTGGTAAAAGAAGCTGCCAAACTTTTAGGTAATGAGTATGACGTTGAAATTTGGGAAATGCATCACAATTTTAAAAAGGATTCACCATCTGGAACAGCTATAGAGTTTGGTAAAGCAGTTGCTAACGCTGCAAAAGTGGATTTTGAGCTCAATCAATATTCACATAATAATTCAAATATAAGAGGGAAAGGAGGAATAGGCTTTGCAGTATCTCGTGGAGGTGGAGTAATAGGAGATCACAGTGTCATGTTTGTCAATTCCGATGAACGAGTAGAATTAAATCACAAGGCAATTGACCGCACAACGTTTGCTAGAGGGGCTATTCAAGCAGCAATATGGTTGTGCGAGAATAAAAAGGAAATTCCAGGACTTTATTCAATGCAGGATTTGGTATGAGCGATAAATACGCTTTCGTTAAAAATTTAAATCTTTGGTATGGCTCCAAACAAGTTTTATTTGATATAAATTTGAATATTTGCAAAAAGAAAGTCACAACTTTTATCGGACCTTCTGGGTGCGGTAAATCGACATTTTTGCGTTGTTTTAATCGTATGAATGATTACGTACCTGGATGTAGAGCGACTGGTGAACTGGTAATCGATGGGCTGGGTAATATATATTCACGTGATATGGATGTTGTATTGCTCAGAGCAAAAGTTGGTATGGTATTTCAAAAACCCAATCCTTTTCCAAAGTCAATATATGATAATGTTGCTTATGGGCCTAAATTGCATGGCATGGTGAAAAATAAGCAAAAATTAGATGAAATAGTAAAAAGTAGTTTAACTAAGGTTGGTTTATGGGAAGAGTTGAAAGATAGATTGCAAGATAGTGCACTAAATTTATCTGGTGGCCAGCAACAAAGATTATGCATTGCTCGTGCAATTGCAGTAAAGCCAACTATTTTATTAATGGATGAACCATGCTCTGCCCTTGATCCAATGGCAACCAACGCAATCGAAAATCTTATACAAGAATTGAAATTGAGGTTCACCATAATTATGGTAACTCATTCGATGAAGCAGGCTAAAAAATTATCTGACAGCGTAATTTTCTTTTGCAATGGCAAGATTGTTGAATTCGGAAGTACTCAAGAAATCTTTGAAAATGCTCAGTCTCCTTTAACGAAGGAGTATATTCTGGATCATTAGCTTAATAGTTGATATTTTAATTTTTTTCTATGTATAATTTTATCAAGTTTGTTGTGATAGGTGGTTAAAATGTTTAGTACAAGTGAAGCAACAAAAAAGTTGTTTAAAGCTATTGAATTTCAAAATGCTAGTGGTGAAAGAATAACACCTGAGGAAGCTTGGAATCATTTTCAACAAGCATTGAAAGAAGGAGCGAATGTTAACGCTTTTGAGGATGGGATGACACCTTTGATGTACATTATTTCAGCTTTTGTTACTAGTAATAACGAGGAACATCAATATTTAGAGCTTATGGCTAAGTTGCTTGTAGAGCATAAAAAAATTGATGTAAATATTAAAAGCAAGCAAGCTGTTATTAAGAGAAAACCAAAGGAACATGATGGTTATCCAGTTTACGAATTTGAGGGGAGAGAAGTAGTAGATAAGGATATAAGGGGTTGTGTATACCTTGACAATTTACAACCTGTTAATGAAGGATTTATACCTCAAAATTATGCTCGTGCAGAGGAGGAAATTAAGACCGGCAAGAAGGAAAAAATACAGCTCTACACATTGCTTGCAAGTTGGGAAATGTAAACATGATAGAAATATTACTTACACATCCAAATATCAAACCTAATATTAAAAACTATGAAAACAAAAGTCCAAGAAATTGTATTGCAGGACATGTCAAGAAAGCAATAGAACCAGAATTCCTAAAGATAGAAGCAGTCGCTCAAAAAAGGAAACAAACTAATTATGCTTGTGCTTTTTTGTTATCTGGAGTACTTGCTGTTGGTCTATGTTTCACAGTTTATAACCCAGTTCCGTTTGCTGCAACTCCGTTGCTTTTTTTTGCAATAGGATGTGGTTGTCTGTATAGAGCAAATACAGTTCTTAACGATGTAAATTTCTCTCAGGTTGATTTCGAACATGCTAAGTGATTTATCTGTTCAGGTAAGGTGTAATTCCAGCACTTGATGCTGGTTTTCATTTAATCTCATTGAATTTAGCATAAGCTCAGTTTACTTGTAAATTTTTCTGGATCCCAGTGTCAGCTACTAGGATGACAGGAGTATGAAATGGGTCTACTTGACCATTTATAGTATTTCCCAAAGCAAATGATAAAGGTATAACAAAGTATTTGAGTTATAATGGCATATAGTGTGGATTTAAGGGAAAAGGCAGTATTGATGATAGAAAAAGGGAAGACAAAGGTTGAGATAGCAGAGCTCATGGAGATAGGAATAGCAACTCTGTACCGCTGGTTAAAAAAGAAAGCTGCTGGTGAAAGCTTAAAGCCATCTAAAAACGGTAGCTTTATTCGAAAAATAGACCCAAAAATACTCGAAGAATATGTTACAAAGAATCCAGATCATACTCTGGCAGAGATGAAACAAAATCTTGGATTTGGAATAAATTCAATTTGGTATAGACTAAAACAGCTAAAAATTACTTTAAAAAAAAAGTCACACTATATCAAGAGCGCAATCAAGAAGATAGGCAGCAATTTATTGATAAAATCTCAAAATAGAACATTCCAGCATCTTATATATAGATGAAGCAGGAGTTGATAATAAGTTATACCGAGAATATGGACGTGCTCCAAGAGGAAAGAAAATTTATGCAGATATTCCAGGGAGAACTCGAGAGAGAATCAGTATAGTAGCCGGGTGGATTGGAATGAGATTTATTGCACCAATGACTTTCAAAGGTGGGTGTGAAAAAGAGGTATTCAATATATTGTTGGAGAAGATGTTATTACCTAAATTGCCACTTGGCACAACCATAGTTATGGATAATGCTACATTTCATAAGACCACTAAAACAAAATCATTAATAGAGTCTTTTGGCTTTCATGTGCTGTATCTTCCAACATATTCACCAGATTTGAATCCCATAGAACACTGTTGGCATACCATCAAAAGCCGCCTCAGACCTCTAATGTATAAATGTACAGACTTACAACTTTTGGTTGGTAATACCATAATGGAAATTTATCCATTCATTTTAGAAAATACTATAGAACTTTAGCATATTCTTCCAAGCCTTGCTTTTCTTGCACTAATTCAGCTTTTTCTTTACTTAACTTTTGTATCTCTTTTTGCGCTTTCCTTAACTTCTCCTATAACTTTTCCTTCTCTACTTTTCTCCTTTCAAATTCACTCTCTACCGAATCACTTAGCTGCTTGAGTTTTTGTGTTACTTCAGCAAAAACTTCATCTTTTTCCCTTACCTTTCCATTTAATTCCTCCACCTCTCTCATTTTTGCTGTAATTGTTCTAATATAGTTTGATTATTTCCAGTTAATCTTGTATTTTCTTTTTCCAATTTATTAATTCTTTCGTTTAAGCTTTCATCTACAACTTGTGCACTTTTGTCTTGCATTTCAGTACTGCCTATTTGAGCTTCTTTGCTGCCAAGCTCAATTTCTTGAGTTGTTTGAATGTTAATATTTCTATTGCTATTTTCTATCACAATCTCAGATGATTTATGATTGCCTTTCTCCTTATTTCTAAATTTTATTTGATACAAGAATAAGTTACCTATTTTTACATCTTTATTTGCTTTCAATTGATCATCAGTAACACGATTACGCTCGATAAGTTCTATACCATTAGCATCAATATTAATTATAATAGTGCACTTTTTTCCGTCCTCATCACACCAATTCAGAGTCATTTCGTATGCACCATCAGTTACAACATAGTGCCTTATTCCTTCTTCAGAAACAAAACCGTGCATTCCATTTTTTCCATTGCTATGCAGAGTTGAAAATCCTGAAATTCCATTATCTTGACAGAAATTACTATTCAAAAACTCAATGACTTTGAATTTGTTTTTATTAGCTCCCAATTTAACTTCTGCACAACTACCATATATTGACACTGTTTCAACACCCATACGCGTCAAGTTAAGAGATTGTGAGCAAATTTAGAGAAGTTAAGGTGGATACCCTAGTTTTTCTGCACTTGTCTTTTAATGAAAACTGCGACCAAGTTATGGTAAGCTTTTTGAGAAAAATATTTAAGCCTTTAATTTTATTATTTAGTGCTAAAAATAACTCTCTAACCCGTCTTTTTAGCTCAATAAATGCCTTTGTTAAGCTAAGCTCCGTATTTTTTTTCAGTTCTGTGCAACCCACTATTCCATGAAATATAAGAATTGCACACAATTTGGCATATAGCTCACATAATACTCTGTATGGCTTTCCTCTCAGCTTATCAATCCTTATATTACTCTTATATAATTTGAACAATAATTCAATTTGCCATCTTATTCGGTAAACTACTAGTATTTGCTCAGCATTAATCTTACTTTTTGGAACATTAGTTATAAATATTGACCAATTTAGTAACTTTTGGTTCCTTTGAGAAGATGTGTATCCATGTGATCTTGCTAACCTATTAGCCTTTCTTCTTCTAGCCACAGCTTGTTCTTCAGTTAGTTTTTAAATATAATTCTTACTTTAACCCTTGTCTCTTTTCCTAACAATACCTCCTGTTCTAGAAAAGATCGATCTCCCAAATGTTCTAGTAAATCTATTTTTGACCTGTCTCTATATCATATATGTTAGTATCGGATTTATAACGACTTATGAAATAAGCTCCTATTTCATTGATGTGTTTAAAAGAACTTGGCACAAAATAACCCAAATCAGATATTAGTAAATCGTTGTTCGATATATTGCTTAAATGGCTTCTATAACCCTGATCTGACCTTATTCCTTCAGTTATATTAAGCTGGTCTAATGTCTGGTTTAGGTAGTCAAAAACTAATTGTAACTTTATTCCAGACTTAGTATTGCTTTCATAACCACTGTAGCTGGTACCATAACCTTTATACATGTCTTCCATACTGTTAGGTAAGCTAATGTAGCTGCTGTCTAATAATTTAACACCTCCAAAGTGCTTCAAGATTCTGCAATCAACTTGTAAGGTATTTTTAAGTAACGTTAAAGATTCATTATACATTCTTTTCATAAATTCCACTGCTTCCTTGGTAAATCTAAAGTCCAGACCTTGTTTTGTTATATTTATCGAGTCTTCATTCAATAATTGACACACTGTCTCTATACTACAATTATCAACCCCTATATTACCCAAAACGATGGCTTTTATGAACTACGAGCCTTTTAGCTTCCTCTTTCTTTTTATGAACCCTGTTGTAGCTGAGATTTTATCTGCTTTTTCATTAAAAAATTCTTTGAGCTTTTTTGAGATGCAAACTATTCTTTTCATTGTATAAGTTCTCCGTTTTCTTTGTTAGATTTAAGAGAACTTATATCTTTTCTTTCTCTTCCTTACACTAAGTTTATTACCACAGTTCCTTAACTTGACGCGTATGGTACACCTAGGCACTCAATTTTAATTTTTCACTCAAAACCAAGTTTACGACATCAGGGCTGGCTTTTCCTTTGGTGGATTTCATGACTTCACCAACAAAGAACCCATACAATCTTGTTTTACCACCCTTATATTCTTGAACTTTATCTTGGTTGTCATTGATGATTTTATCTATTACCTCTGAGATTTGACATGTGTCAGTTATTTGCTTGAGATTCTGCTCTTCTATAATAAGGGATGCAGGCTTTCCAGTTTCAAACATAATATCAAAAACTTGTTTACCAAGTTTAGCAGAGATCGTTCCATCGACGATAAAGTCGAGGAGTTCGGATAAAGCATCTGCTTTAATTGGAGAGCTAACAATATCAATATTTGTTTTATTTAAACGACCGAAAAGCTCGACGGTTAACCAGGTAACTGCAATCTTTGAATCATGCTTTTTTGCTAATTTTTCAAAATAATCGGCAATTTCTTTATCAGAAGTGATAACGTCCGCATCATATTCATTGATACCTAATTCCTCTATGTATCGAATTTTTTTTTGATCTGGCAACTCGGGTAAAGATGATTTAATAGAATCAATTTTGTCTTGGCTTATTTCAACAGGTAGCAAATCAGGTTCAGGGAAATATCTATAGTCACTTGAATCTTCTTTGCTTCTCATCACTTTTGTTTTTCCTAAAGTGACATCAAACAATAAGGTATCTTGACTTATTTCTCCTCCGCTTTCCAAAATTTTGATCTGCCTTTGTGCTTCATAATCTATAGCTTGTACAATATAACGTATTGAATTTAAGTTTTTTATTTCACAACGAGTGCCAAATGTGCTACTACCCTTTGGGCGAACAGAAACATTTGCATCACAGCGAAGTGACCCCTTTTCCATATCACCATCACATGAACCGATGTAACGCAAAATCTGCCTCAATTTTTTCATGAATTCTGCAGCTTCTGCAGATGAACGAAGATCTGGCTCTGAAACAATTTCCATTAAAGCAACACCTGCACGATTTAAATCTACGTAAGTTTTGCTTTCTTCATGAATACTCTTTCCTGCATCTTGCTCTAAGTGAATTCTTGCGATTCTTATTTCTTTTTCATTATTATTGATAAACACTTTACCATTTTTAACTATCGGCTCAAAGAACTGGGTTATTTGGTAACCTTGTGGTAAATCGGGATAAAAATAATTTTTACGATCAAAGTAAGAGCACTTATTAATTTCTGCAGAAAGTGCAAGACCGGTACATATTGCTTGCTCTATGCAGAAATAATTTAATATTGGCAATGTACCTGGCATTGCTGCATCAACTAGAGAAACTTGAGTATTGTGCTCAGTGCCAAATTCCGTTAGTGAACTAGAAAATAGCTTTGTCTTAGAAGAAACCTGAGCGTGTACCTCAAGTCCAATTACTGTCTCCCAGTTTTCTTTTGTCATGTATTTTATTCAATTAATAACTTTATATTCTGCAAACTAGCACAAAAAGTCAAATAAAACTCATTTAACCTATGATCCAAGAGAGGTGTATATCAATAATATAAGAGTTACTACAGTTTCTATTGACTGGGCTGTTATATAATAAAGTTAAGTGCTGCCAAAAAATATCTATAGTAGGCCAAAACATAATTTTGATGGCAACTGATTAGCTAACAAATTTATAAACATCAGTATATAGTTCATCAATGCCTGGCTCTTTACTATTTTTAGCAAAATCTTCTGACTTTTTTACTAAATCTCGTATTTCCTTATCAATAGCTTTGCATTCTTCATCAGAAGCGATTTTATTGTCTGTTATATACTGCTTTAGGGTGCTTATAGGATCATGATTTTGCTTCATATCTTCAACTTCTTCTTTTGAGCGATAAGTAGCAGGATCTGACATTGAATGTCCACGATATCGATATGTCTTCATTTCAAGCAAGAGAGGTCCTTTTCCCCCACGTACGTGCTCAGCTATTTCACTTGTTAACTCATAGACAGAGAAAAAATCCATTCCATCAACTTGTTTTCCAGGAATACCAAAACTCTCTCCTCTTTTATATAGTTCAGTTACTAAAGTTGATCTTTGTACAGAAGTTCCCATTGCGTATTCGTTATTTTCTATGATATAAACCACAGGTAACTTCCACAAAGATGCCATATTAAATGATTCATATACTTGTCCTTGATTTGCAGCACCGTCACCAAAATATGTGAATACAACGTTATCTTTTTTCTTGTATTTATTAGCAAATGCTATTCCTGTGCCAATTGGGACTTGTGCACCTACTATTCCATGTCCACCAAAGAAATTTTTTTCAACATCAAATATGTGCATGGAGCCACCTTTGCCTTTTGAACACCCTGTTTCTTTGCCGGTTAGTTCTGCCATCACAACATTCGGATCAGAATTACATGCAAGCATTAAGCCATGGTCTCTATAGCTTGTGATAAAAGCATCACCAGATTTTGATGTAGCTTGAGTCCCAACTGCAACTGCTTCTTGCCCTATTGATAAGTGACAGAATCCGCCTATTAATCCCATTCCGTATAATTGTCCTGCTTTTTCCTCAAATCTGCGTATGAGAAGCATTTTTCTGTAGAATCCAATCACCTGTTCTTTAGTGAAATTTTCTGCTTTCATATTGACTTTCTTTTATTAAATTGAGATCATACCAGAAATTTTTAACATTTTATAATACTATCTATATGGACTACTATCACTGGCTTGAAGCTTTTCACGTTATCTCTGTAATTATGTGGGTGGCAGGTATGCTCTATTTGCCAAGGCTTTATGTTTACCATGCATCTGTAAAACCAGGGTCAGAAAATGACAGCTTACTTCAAATAATGGAGAAGAGACTCCTTAGATATATCATAAACCCTGCAATGCTTTTCTCCCTTAGTTTTGGAATTATGCTAATGATTATTAGGGAAGCATATCGCGAAGGGTGGTTTCATATAAAAGCGCTAGCATTATTCTTAATGTTTGCTATTCATGTCCTACTTGCAAAGCATAGGAAAAATTTTGCAGTGGGCTTGAATAAGAAAACTCACGTTTATTTTCGTGTTTTAAACGAAGCAGTAACAGTGTTAATAATAATTATAGTTATTATGGTTATTGTAAAACCTTTTTGATTTTCTAGCCTAATGCTGAACCATTGAATGGAGTATAAGAATTGTTACTAAATATTTTATTCTGATGTTCCGTAGTCTAAGTAAAGTACTTAAGGTATAGATTATTTGTTTTTGTGTGTTATCCTGGTTAACAAGAATTCGCAGTAGTATTATAATGAGTAAGTTAAAAAAAGCTTAGTGCTGGACTTTCTTTGACAGGCCTGATTGGTAGTGATGATATAGATATGCAAAGGGCAGGAAATAGAAAGAAGAAATATCAATTTTTGGATAAGACGTTCGCATGGATTGATGCGATGATAAATTTTGTTTTTAAACGTGAGAGTAATAACGTAAATGAAGTCCTAAAAGTCACATGGGGACCACTATTTTTTGGTTTAGTGGTGATATTCATCTTTTTTGGAATAGGTGGTATTTGGTCGGCTATAGCTCCAATTGACGGAGCAGTGCATGCAAGTGGAGAAGTTATTGTCTCTTCAAATAGAAAAATAGTGCAACACTTGGGTGGGGGAATAATAAGCAAAATTTTAGTAAAAGAAGGTCAAACAGTTAAAAAAGATGAGCCTTTAGTTTTATTAAGTGATGTTAACGAAAAGGCAAATTTGAGTATAATTAAAGAAAAACTCTTATCATTTTTGGCAACTGAAGCAAGACTTATTGCAATTAGGGGAGACTTAGATACGCTAGAATTTTCTGATGAGGTTAAAAGATTATCTAACGATGAACTTGTAAACAAAGCGATAAAGAATCAGGTAAAGTTGTTCAACTCTCAGAGAAAGAGTATATTAGGAAAAACTGACATACTGCAACAACGTATAAAGCAGTTAAATGATGAATTAGCAGGGCTAAATTTTCAACTAAATGCAGCCCATAAGCAATATGACTTGATAACTGAGGAGTTAGAAAGAAAAAGACAATTACTTGATAGTGGCCATATAAGCAAACCACACATTTTAGCTTTAGAAAAACAGTTTGCTGAAATTGAGGGTAGAGTTGGACATTACCGTTCTGCAATATCTCAAGTACAGCAAAAGATTGGAGAAAATGAGTTAGAGATTATAAATGTGAAGAATGATGCTCAAGAAAGAGCAAATGCTGAGCTTAAGGAAGTTAATACATCTATTGCAGACTTAAAAGAGAGGCTGATGGTTGCTGAAGATTCGTTAGTACGTACAATAATTAAATCACCTCAAGATGGTATAGTTACAGATATAAGATACCACACTGAAGGTGGTGTTATACAATCTGGAGTTCCAATCATGAGTATAGTACCATCAGATGATGATCTAATAATAGATGCTAAAGTTCTAACCAGAAACATAGAAGAGATACTGTCAGCAAAAAAGAAAGATAGCAATATAGTCTCTATCGACGGACTAGAAGGGCTGAAAGTTAAAGTAAGGCTGAGCGCTTATAGTGCACGTCGCTTAAGTTTAATTAACGGTATAGTAAACCATATTTCCCCTGATGCTCTTGATGATCCAAGGATGGGGCGTTGTTATTCAGTGCGAGTGGTGATACCAAAATCAGAACTTGCTCAATTTAAAAACGTATACCTATATCCTGGTATGCCAGCAGAAGTATATATAGTTACTCAATCCCGCACTCTTTTATCGTTCTTGTTTACACCTATAATTGCAACATTCGATAGATCTTTCATAGAGAGATAATTTATTTTGCTTTTCTAAAAAATTTGTTTACAGAGTTTGATATGCAAAAAAATTTACACACAAGTAGTGTATTATTTTATAATTATTTTCTATAATATGTAAATCTTTGATTTAAGATGCAAATGCTAACGTAAACATTAAAGGTTAATTAGTAAACTCAGCTGTATAATAGAATTAAAGGAATTAGTAAGATTTTTACCTCAATGAATTATAAATAGGCAAACTTACCTAAAGTTTAATAGTGTCTGTTACTGCTTTTAGGTGTGAGGCTAGAGGGTTATGAGCAATAACAGACACTATTAAACTTATTATAGAACTTCCTTAAAGTAAATACTTAACTTAAAATATTATAATATTTTAACTTAAAATAGATTCATGTAAATGCTTTTTCCTCAAGTTAGTATCGTATTAGTATATTTATTAAATGCTAAAAAAACATTAATCATCATTTACTTTTGATTCAATATTTAGCAAAACACTTGTGTACATTCTATAATCTCTGTTTGCATAGTAAGTGTATATATATTATTATACAGTTAGTTTTACAGCAAGAAATATGGTGAAGTTATTTGCATTATTGATAATGTTTTACTCAAACATATCAATTGCTTCTGCTCCTACTTCTTGGCAATTTGGATTTCCTGCGCCTGCAACTGAGATAATGGAGGTTGTAGTTAAGTCACATTCGTTTGTGATGAGTGTAATGATTGCAATTATGCTTTTTGTATGGTCCATGCTTGCTTATGTAGTATTTCGCTTTCGTAAGGGCAAAGTGAAAAATGTCAGCAAAATAACTCATAATATCTTTGTAGAAATTATCTGGTTTGTTATACCAACGATTATTGTTGGGATATTGGCTTTTAAAAATGCTGAATTAATTAAACTACAGGAGAAAGTGCCAAAAGCTGACATAACACTAAAAGTTATTGGTCATCAATGGTATTGGAGTTACCAGTACCCAGAATATAAAGGTATTTCATTTGACAGCTATATAAAAGGAAAAGAAGACTTTACCGAAAGAGATTTAAAACTATTCTCTGTTGATAATAACGTTATTTTACCTATCAATACTAATATTCGTTTACAAGTTACAGCAGGAGATGTAATACATAGCTGGGGAATACCGGCTTTTGGTATAAAAATTGATGCAATACCAGGTAGGCTGAATGAAGCATGGTTTAACGTTACAAAGCCCGGTATTTATTATGGGCAATGTTATGAACTATGTGGTCAAGGTCATGGATTTATGCCAATTGTTGTTGAAGCAGTGAGTAAAGAAGATTTTAATAAGTGGATTGAAGATAAAAAATTAGTAAGTTAAGTTTGGAGTATAGATATGAGTGATGTACCAAAAGGTATAAGACGTTGGCTGTTTTCTACTAATCACAAAGATATAGGGACACTATACATTATTTTTTCCATATTAGCTGGAATTATTGGTGGATTATTATCGGTAATTATTCGTACTCAGCTAATGCACATTAATATACTTAACAATAATTACCAGCTATATAACGTAATGATTACGGGGCATGCGGTAATAATGGTGTTTTTTATGATAATGCCAGCCTTAATGGGAGGATTTGGTAATTGGTTCGTACCTCTCATGATTGGTGCACCAGATATGGCATTTCCTCGTATGAATAATTTAAGTTTTTGGTTGTTAGTTTCATCTTTTATTTTGCTTATCCTCTCGGTATTTGCTGGCGAAGGTCCTGGAACAGGATGGACTTTATACCCACCTCTATCGCAAATCATGTCTCACCCAAGTGCAGGAGTTGATCTTGCTATACTTGCACTTCATGTTGCTGGTATGTCATCAATTGTTGGGGCGATCAACTTTATAGTCACTATATTCAATATGCGTGCAAAAGGTATGTCACTCACTAAAATGCCACTATTTGTTTGGTCTGTTTTACTAACGTCATTTATGTTAATTGTTGCCTTACCGGTACTTGCTGGTGCTATAACTATGCTGCTAACTGATCGCAATATTGGCACTTCCTTTTTTGATCCTGCTGGTGGCGGTGATCCTGTGTTATTTCAACACCTGTTTTGGTTTTTTGGTCATCCAGAAGTTTACATAATTATTTTTCCTGCATTTGGCATCATAAGTCAAGTCGTATCAACTTTTTCCCATAGGCCAGTATTTGGTTATATGGGAATGGTTTATGCCATGATAGGAATAGCAACGTTTGGCTTCATGGTTTGGGCTCACCATATGTTTACTGTTGGGCTTAGCGAGGATGCTGCTATATTTTTTAGCACTAGCACAATTTTCATTGGTGTTATAACTGGTGTAAAAGTCTTTAGTTGGATTGCAACTATGTGGGGTGGAGCGATTGAATTGAAGACACCAATGCTGTTTGCATTAGGTTTTATTTTCATGTTTGTTGGAGGTGGTATAACCGGAATAATTCTTTCTCACGGTGGAATAGATAAGCTTTTGCACGACACCTATTATGTCGTTGCTCACTTTCACTATGTCATGTCGCTTGCTGCATTATTTGGAGCTTTCGCCGGTTTTTATTATTGGATAGGCAAAATGTCAGGTAAGCAATATAACGAGTGTTTAGGAAATATACACTTTTGGCTCACTTTTATTAGCACCAATGTCACTTTCTTACCCCAGCATTTCCTGGGATTAGCAGGTATGCCAAGGCGTATACCTGATTATCCCGACGCGTTTATCCCTTGGAATTATATATCCTCAATTGGCTCATATATGTCCTTTCTTTCAGTTATGTTTTTTGTATTTATAGTTATACATCTCTTTAAGTGGGGCAAAAAAACTGGAGATAATCCTTGGGAAGGTGACACTTTAGAATGGACGGTATCTTCACCACCGCCTTTTCATACTTTTGAAAAACCACCAGTGATAAAATAGAATGTACACAAGTGTTTTGCTAAATGTTGAATCAACAATACTGGATTTTTGGCATTTGCTGAAGCCAAGGATAATGTACCTTGTAGTGTTTACTGCAATTGCTGGAATGGTTGCTGCACCAGGTAGCATTCATCCTTTCCTTGCACTAATATCTCTTATGTGCATTGCTCTTGGTTCAGGATCTGCAGGTGCAATAAATATGTGGTATGACAGAGATATAGACTTGCTTATGGAGAGAACAAAAAACCGCCCTATACCTTCAGGTAGAGTTTCTGCAGAAAGCGCGCTTGAATTTGGCATAACTCTTGGAATATTGTCAGTATTTATCATGGCAATAGCAGTGAACCATGTTTCTGCTGCTTTGCTTGCAATTAGCATATTATTTTATGTTTTTGTGTATACAATTTGGCTCAAAAGGCGTACTCCGCAGAATGTTGTTATTGGTGGTGCAGCAGGCGCTTTTCCTCCAATGATTGGCTGGGCGGTTGTAACTGACTCTGTAAGCTGGGAAAGTTGTATTCTATTTTTAATAATTTTTATGTGGACTCCACCACATTTTTGGGCTCTATCTTTAAATAGATCTGAAGATTATACAAAAGCATCGATTCCAATGTTCAATATCGTTTATGGTCCAGAAAAAACGAGGAAATATATATTAATCTATAGCGTCTTACTCGTATTAACTAGCTTACTTCCAGCACTATTTTTGAAAAAGGCTCTATTTTACCTCAGTATGGCAATTATTGAAGGGTGTGTTTTTATTTGGTTTGCTGCATCCGTTATAAGGCTTAAGAGTCATAGCTCGCAGAAAAAAATGTTTTCTTATTCGATTTCTTATCTATTTTCTCTGTTTGCCAGCGTTATTTACTGTTCTATTGATTTGTTTTAACCATGAAAGAACATAAAAACTATCTTTTACTTTCTCTTCTAATAATGCTCGTTGTAGCACTTTTTTTTATTTCCATAATAAAATTTAAAGGTGCGGCTTAAATTGCCTCTATATCTATAAAAATTGTGATTTTATAGAAGCAACGATATACTTTATTAATTCACTACAGTTAAAGATGAAGAAAAAGGAAGTGACAATATACACAGATGGAGCATGCTCTGGTAACCCAGGGACAGGAGGGTGGGCAGCAATCATATTATTTCAAAATCATAGAAAGAACATCTGTGGTAGAGAAGAAAATACTACAAATAATAAAATGGAGTTAACAGCAGTGATCAATGGACTGAAGGTATTAAAATTTCCTTGTAATATCAGTTTGTATACGGATAGCCTCTATATTAAATACGGTATAACAGAATGGATAAATAAGTGGAAAATGAACGGCTGGAAGGCAAGTAATAAGAAGTCAGTAAAAAATATAGAATTATGGAAAGAATTACACGATGTTGCTTTGCAACATGAGATTAACTGGAAGTGGGTGAAAGCGCATAATGGTGATAAATACAATGAAGAAGCCGACAGCTTAGCAAGAAAAGCAATAATCGATGCTTAAAAAAATAGCTCTATCATTTTCTATAATTTTATTATTTATATTCTGCTTCTTTATCCCTTTTAAAGGGGAAGGTCCTTTAGAAATCAATATTAGTTATATTAATTTTTATATAAAGAAAAAAATATTAAAGATATTTACCAATTCGGATGTCAGCATGGAGAGTACCTCGGTTATTTGGCAGAAAGATGGCAAGCTAGTCATTACAGATTTAAAAATAACAAATCCTGACTTTACCATAGAAGTTCTTGAGCTTTTCGTACACTTTAAGTTAAGTTCCAAAAAGTTCTCTCAGGTTTTAGCTGGTAATGTACACATATATATCAAGAAGGAAGAGACCAGAGGAATAACAACATCTGTAATGACAGATAAGATGAGTAGTACAAAAAATCTGCTGAAGACAATAAGAAAAATTTTTTTCTACTTAAATGCAGACTCAAGGATTGAAATTACTAACATTTCTGTCAATAAAAGCACGGAAGGTGAGTTTTTCATCGATAAAGTATATGCAGGGAAGGGGGAAGATTTCAATGTTTTGGATATTCGTGTTCATACAAAAGATAAAAAGGGGATTCTAGATGATTTATCTATTATGATAAAAAATCGCAATAATTTGTTAAATTTGTATGGAACATTTTATAACCTAAAGTTGGGGCTATTTAACGAGTTTTCCACACTAGTTAAAAGTTACAATTTGGACAAAGAAATAGGGTTCAAAGGGAACTTCTCAATGAGAATTAGTGGAAAGGATGAAGTTATGGATGGAAACATATACGTGTTAAATACAGAGAGTCACTCAGGTAAAAACTTAGCCTTGACTAATGTAAATGTAAATTTGACATATAGTGATGAAATCATTAGCGTAAAAAACTTTCATTTTAAGTTAAATGATACTTACCTTTCTTTGATTGGCAAAATGAACTTTGGCACAAATCATGCTTTGCTTAGAGTTAATATTAGTAAACTTGTTGCAAAAGATTTATGTACTTATGTACCAGATGGTGTAGTAAATAGTAAATTTAAAAGCTGGTATTGTAATAATATTGATGGGGATGTTCTAAATACCATTGTAAGTTTCAATGGCAAAATTAACAATTTGGTTAATGACGATCTATCAGACATTGTAATTGTTGCTGATATAGAAAATTGCAGCGTTAAATTTGATGAAGATTTTGAACGAGTGGAGAAGTTGAACGGTGAGTTAACTCTCAAGGATAACAATCTCAAAATTATTGTAAATAGTGCCAAGTTCCAGAATTTCACTATCGATAGTAGTGATATTGAAATGAACTCTCTAAATAAGGAAGATTCAGTTCTTACCATTAACGGTCAGGCTGTAAGTGATGCTTATGGGTTATATGAGCCTATAAGATTTAAGCTGGATGATGTGGTAAAACTTGAAAAAGATAAAGTAGGTGGAATAGCAAAGTCTGTATTCAATTTTCGCATTTTTAATCTAAACTCTAGTGATAAAAAAGTAGATTTTTCGGCCAAATTTCATTCTGAAATTGATAATTTGGTGGTGTATAATGGAAGTTTTGGTAAGTATGATATTAAGCTCGATTTTGGGAGTGACTTTATAGATTTAAATGGTAGTGGTATGGTGAATAATACACAGCTTCTATTTGACCTCAAAAGTAGCAATAAAAATAGAGATTTTGCCTGGAATTTGACTGGAGATTTGCCTGCTCAAATACTTAATTTCGGTGATGGTTACATCAATGCAAATATAGAATCAGTGGTATATCAAGATAAGACGGGATATATTAATGGTAATATAGATTTATCAGAGCTTGAGTCACGTTCAAGCTACTTAGGGTGGAAAAACCATTTTGAAGATCACAATAAAGTTTTATTTTCTACAAGGCTAAAAGGAGTAGGTGAGTTGCTAATAGACAAACTAGACGTTGTAGGAAATGATCTAGACATAAAATTCAGCGGAAGAGTAGAAAATGGAAATCTATATTTAAATTCTAGCAACTTTAAATTACCTGATAATAATTTTAGTATAGAGATTGAGTCAGGTAAGGAGAAAAATGCCATAACTATTCATGGTGAGAAAATCAACTTAAGTGATGTTTTAGGTTTACTTGGCAAATATAGTAATCGATTAAATAACAACATAGAAGTTACTATGAATGTTGACAATATAATTATGAAAGAAGGAATTATCATAAAAGATGCTAAGCTAAATGTAACTTGTGCTAAAGGTGATTGTAGTGGAAGTCAATTCACAGGACAGTTTTTAGAAGATAACAGTAATATACTAGTAGAACATAGTGAAATAGGGCTTGAAATATATTCGGATAATTCAGGTATGCTTTTGCGTTCTTTAGGTATTGGTAAATCAGTTAAAAATGGCAAATTATCTCTTTATCTATCTTCTAAGAGAGAAAATGGAGAACATTATGGTATGTTATCTATCAGCAATTTCTATATCAAAGATGCTCCACTGCTTACCACTTTATTATCAATGTCTTCACTGCCTGGTATTGTAAATGCTATAAAGAACGAAGGTGTACATTTTTATAAGTGTAATGCACCTTTTTCATATAAAGATGGCACTGTTGAAATTGAAGAATCTTGGCTTGAAGGAGCGGAACTAGGCATTAGCACTAGTGGTACGCTCGATATTAAGGGTTATAAATTCCAGGTTGAAGGACAAGTAATACCGGCATACTCAATTAACAAATCTTTGTTGAAAATCCCTATAATCGGAAAACTTCTGACTGGTGGGAAGAGTAGGGGGATTATTTCAATAGACTACAAAGCAAATGGTGATGATAAAAACAACAACGTATCTGTTAATCCTATCTCTTCGCTAACCCCAAGCTTACTTAAGAGGTTATTAGGAGTATTTGATCGTATTATGACAAAAACTAATAAAAGCATTTTAAAAGGTAGTTTGAAGAAGAAATTTAGCTCAATATGACCAGAAGAAAAGTTGTTTATTGATGTTTAGTTAGATGGTAAACGTTAGATACAACAAACAGAGGAAGTTAGATAAAATAATTAAGGGAACAAGAATATAAAGGTTTAACTTGAAGTAACCGGATAAAATCTGAGTCACACTTCCAAGTGCTGGTACCCACGAAAGCAATGCAACTGCACAAATCAGTAGGTGCCTTACAATTTTTGGTGTTTTGTCTTCATTCTCTAATTTGTGATGTGATCTTCTGATAAAAATTGTTATTCTACCTAAATACCAGTTAGCTATTCCACCAAGACTGGATCCTAATACTCCAAAAAGTAATATAAGTAGTTGATCGTAGTTTGACCTAAAGCATAACATAGTGTAAAGTACAAAACCTTGATGTATGGGTAAGATAAGCGATGATACTAGGCTATCTATAAACAATAGGAGATAATTTTCCATACCAAGTTGTTGTACCATCTTCGTTGTCAGAAATTGTAACCCCCATTTGTTTCAATTGCTCTCTTATTTTGTCTGCAGTATCATAATCTTTATTTTGTTTTGCTACTTTTCTTAAGTCTATCAACCTTTCTATTTCTTGATGACTCACACCACTTGCAAACCACTCTTGATAACTTGACTCAAGAATACCAATGAACCTTGCGCTTTTAACAAACTTCTTAGTTAATTTGAGCCTGTCACATTCATTACTTGTCTTATTGATTTCTGTAGCCATTTCATGCAATATGGCTACAGCTTCAGGAATGTTTAAATCGTTTTTCAAAGCCTCTATAAAATCTTTAGAGACTTCTGCATCACTTTCCTCAATACATGTACTACGTAATAACCGATAAAACTTGTTTAAAGTTTCTTGCGACTCAGAGATAACATTTTCTGTCCAATCAAGTGGTTTTCTGTAGTGAGTTTTAAGCAGCGCATAACGTATTACTTCACCCTTTATTCCACTATCTAACAAATCCCTTACTTTGACTATATTAAATAAGGATTTGCTCATTTTCTCTTCATTTACCGTAAGAAACCCGTTGTGTACCCAATATTTTGCAAACGTTGACTCAGCAAATGCAGATTTACTCTGTGCAATTTCATTCTCATGATGAGGAAATTGCAAGTCTATACCCCCACCGTGAATGTCAAAATCTTTGCCAAGGTAAGCATATGACATTGCTGAACATTCTATATGCCACCCTGGTCTTCCCTCTCCCCATGGACTATTCCAGTGACTTGAAAGTTTATAGTCAGTTTCGTTTGCAGGTTTCCAAAGTACGAAGTCTCCTGGGTGTTTTTTATTTTCACCAACTTCAACTCTACTACCGTAGTTTAATTCATCAATTTTTTTTCCTGATAAAACGCCGTACTCAGGGTAAGATTCTACACTAAAATATACATGTTTATTGGATTCATAAGCATGACCAGCTTGCAGCAAAGACTCAATTAACTTGATAATGTTATCTATGTTTTCCGTTGCTTTTGGTTCATATGTTGGTTCTGCACAATTTATGCTTTCCATGTCTTCATGAAAAGTTTTAGTGTAATATTTGCTAATGCTTTCTATATTACTATTTTTCTCATTTGCTGCATTGATTATCTTGTCATCGATGTCGGTTATATTACGCACATAAGTAACTTTTCCATAACAAAATTTAAGCATTCGAAATAATACATCGTAAACAACAATAGAACGTGCATTACCTATATGTGCTGTATCATATACTGTTGGCCCACAAACGTACATTTTTATATGATCTTTATCGATCGGTGTAAAGGGCTCTTTTTTTTTGTTAAAGTGTTGTAAAGCTTAACCATATACAAAGCTTTTTAGAAAAGAAAATGCTCCAAATATAAGCTGTGGTCCTTTAACTATTACGACAAGAGTAAGTAATAACCCACACAATGATACTAATACTCCCATTATAGAGAGAAATCCATCTTTGCTCATGATACCCAGTGAAATGAGAGTTGTACCAATTGCAGGAATGAAGTTAGTTAAAGGAAGTGGGATTGCTATCGATAATGCACAAAGCAGCATTATAAATGCTAAAATATTTTCACCAGGACCACGAAAAATGAAAGACATTCTTGGTTTCATGAACTTTTCTATTTTTTTTAATGTAGGTGAAGTTTTCTCTACCACGAGAGCTAGTGTTGAACGTTGAAAAGATTTCCTTTCTAGCCAATTAGGCATCCAAGGAGAATCAAACCCAAATAGAAGCTGCAGTGAAAATAAGATTAAAGGTATAGAAAGAATGGTTGTATAGCCAGGTGGAACAGGTATAGGTACTGATAGCGGTAAAGAGAAGATGATTATTAAAATACCAAAACCGCGCTCATGTAAAGCTGTTTTAATATCAAATAATGTTACTTTATCATTATCGTTATTATTAGTATCTGCAACCTCTTTTAGAATATCAGAGGCCAATTTTTTATCTTCAGTCAATTTCACACTTTTTTCCACAGTTACCCTTTAATAACAATATAACTTCTAACTAACATAGTTATTGCTATATTTCAATATCGATTATTCATTTCATGCTGTACTTCATTCTTTTATTAAAGTGTTGTAAAGCTTTTAAGAAAAGAAAGCGTTACGGTTATAAGTTTTGGTCCTTTGGTTATTACAAGAAGGGTAACCAATAACGCACAGAATGAAAATAACACTCCCAGCGTAGATAAAAATCCATCTTTACCCATAATGCCGAGTGAAATAAGAGTTATACCAATTGCAGGAAGGAAGTGAGTAAAAGGTAATGGAAGAGCTATTATTATTGCACAAAGCAACATCATAAAAGCTAGAATCTTTTCACCCGGACCAAGAAAAATAAAAGACATTCTTGGTTTCATGAACTTTTCTATTTTTTTTAATATAGGTGAAGTTTTCTCTACCAAGAGAGCTAGTGTTGAACGTTGAAAAGATTTCCTTTCTAGCCAATTAGGCATCCAAGGAGAATCAAACCCAAATAGAAGCTGCAGTGAAAATAAGATTAAAGGTATAGAAAGAATGGTTGTATAGCCAGGTGGAACAGGTATAGGTACTGATAGCGGTAAAGAGAAGATGATTATTAAAATACCAAAACCGCGCTCATGTAAAGCTGTTTTAATATCAAATAATGTTACTTTATCATTATCGTTATTATTAGTATCTGCAACCTCTTTTAGAATATCAGAGGCCAATTTTTTATCTTCAGTCAATTTCACACTTTTTTCCACAGTTACCCTTTAATAACAATATAACTTCTAACTAACATAGTTATTGCTATATTTCAATATCGATTATTCATTTCATGCTGTACTTCATTCTTTTATTAAAGTGTTGTAAAGCTTTTAAGAAAAGAAAGTGTTACGGTTATAAGTTTTGGTCCTTTGGTTATTACAAGAAGGGTAACCAATAACGCACAGAATGAAAATAACACTCCCAGCGTAGATAAAAATCCATCTTTACCCATAATGCCGAGTGAAATAAGAGTTATACCAATTGCAGGAAGGAAGTGAGTAAAAGGTAATGGAAGAGCTATTATTATTGCACAAAGCAACATCATAAAAGCTAGAATCTTTTCACCCGGACCAAGAAAAATAAAAGACATTCTTGGTTTCATGAACTTTTCTATTTTTTTTAATATAGGTGAAGTTTTCTCTACCAAGAGAGCTAGTGTTGAACGTTGAAAAGATTTCCTTTCTAGCCAATTAGGCATCCAAGGAGAATCAAACCCAAATAGAAGCTGCAGTGAAAATAAGATTAAAGGTATAGAAAGAATGGTTGTATAGCCAGGTGGAACAGGTATAGGTACTGATAGCGGTAAAGAGAAGATGATTATTAAAATACCAAAACCGCGCTCATGTAAAGCTGTTTTGATGTCGAACAATGTTACTTTATCACTATCGTTGTTATTGGTATCTGCAACCTCTTTTAGAATATCAGAGGCCAATTTTTTATCTTTAGTCAATTTCTCACTTTCTTCCACGATTAACCTTTAATAACATTCTAACTAACATAATTATTACTGTACTTCAATCATACCTCTTCAATTCTTTAGCCTTGTTTAAACAAATGACACGCACTTTAGTGCGTGTCACGAAACATAAGGAAGCTAACGATCTGGTTCATTAGATGATAGTTTCTCTGAATCCTTAAGTTCTTGTTTAAGGTTTTTAATGCCTTTGCCTAAATCACCCATAACTTGTGGTAACCTACCTGCACCAAACAGAACTAAGATTATTATTAAGACTAGAAACAGCTGCCATGGACCTAAACTCATTTGTACCTCCGTTGAAAATATTAACTTTTAGGTATTAAAACTTGACTGAAGCCAAGTGATACATAAATTATATCACTTTTATTGAATTATAAATCAAGAGTTTTTAATTATCTTATAATAGTTTTAGCCTAACATTAAGTTTAGTTTAGCTGTAGAGTAAAAGGAAGCTCACTAAAAAATTTTGCTAACGTATCATCTTTAGGTCTGTGGTATATGTAGCTAGGAACTCCTGATTGAATAATTTTACCATTTTTCATCACGTAAATAAAATCTGCAACTTTCAACGCTTCTTGCGGATCATGAGTTACCATGAGTACAGGAATATTTTTGCTTCTAAAAAGTGACAATATATGGTGCCTTATTCGATATTTGAGCAGTATATCTAAATTAGAAAATGGTTCATCGAGCAAAACAACATCAGGATTTTGCGCCATTACTCTTGCTATTGCAACTAATTGTTGCTGTCCTCCTGATAAAGCATGAGGGTACATGTTTTCATATTTTTCTATATCAAATAGCTTTAAGATTTCCAATGCAGTAAGGTATTTTTCTTTCTTAGAAGTACTGCAAATAGCAAAAGTTATATTTTCTATTACTGTTTTATGAGGAAATAATGCAGAATGCTGAAAAATCAATCCGATATTTCTACGCTCTATAGCAATTGACACTTTGTTACCTGCAACTAATTTATCATTTATAACAATGGTTCCAGATTTTGGATTTTCTATTCCTGCGATTAATTTTAGAATTGTTGACTTGCCACAGCCAGAATGACCTAGTAAACAGGCAACACTTCCTTTCTTCACTTGAATGTTGATGTTGCTTAAAGCAAAGCCATCTTGATTACTATAAAAGTAACTAATATTGTTAACTAGCATTAATCTTTCAATTGGAATCGTATTATTAAATATAACAGTATTACATTCAAGAAATACAGAAATATTTTTTATTATTGTGAATTAATTGTACAGGGTGCCTAGAAAAATGCGAGACTTTTTGCTATAATTTTGCATAAATAGCAGAAGACATGGGACTATAGCTCAGTAGGATAGAGCGTTGGATTCCTAATCCGAAGGCCGTGCGTTCGAATCGCACTAGTCCCACTTAATTTTGATAAAGTGGTTTAACAATCAAGAAATTATAATTGGTTTGAAAAGTGATTCTAGGAGCTGGATTGCATGGTTTCTCAAACTTGAATTTACATGTTCAACCTTATTTTCTCTCATTTCGCTGTAACTTGGAAGTGTAAAATTTTTTACATGTAATCCAGTTACTATTACAACTAAAATAGCTAGGACACTGCAAACTAATGCACCAGCTAAAGATGGAACCATCACAGCAGAAGCAACAAACAATCCTGCAATAACAACTCCAACAACATCACTCCTTAATGAGGCGTAAAAACTCTCCTTACTTTTTTTTTGTATTTAGTTTCTTTTTCATGTGGTGGAGAAAGTTGAGCATCTCCAAAGCCGTTAGCTTTATTATCATTATTTGGTGTGACAGTTGGGCCAGTCCTTGTTGATACAGGTGCTTCATTTTTGTTATTATTACCATTAGTGCTAACTGGAGGCACTGTTGCTACAGGTCTACTAATAACATTTCTATTACTATTGGATACACTACTTGTTTCTATGTGGAATGTTTCTTGTTCCTTATTTGTTGCTGATCCATGCGGCACAATTATTTCTCGATCATTTTGTATCAGTGCTGTCGCTGCTACAGAATTCTTTTCTGCAAAAGCAGTGCAGAATGCATCATCTTTTAATTTTTGGTATAATCTGTACAATTCATCTTCAGGATTTAACTTTGATTGCTCTGCATTAACACTTTGCAGTAACGTGCTCAGAATCTCAGCATTGTCATCATCAGTGTAAGAGACAACAAAGCATAATATAGATTTTTCTCCTTCAATTTTGCTAACGTAATACCTTCCTTCTTGACCGATTGCATTGATGATGGTCATTCCATTTTGTAAGAGAAATTTTATAACGTTCAAATTTTGATCTTTAATTGCATATTCTAGTACAGCATTTTTTTCACATTTGCTCTGAAGATTAATTTCCTTCCTTCTTAACCTTTTTTGCAAATCTTCAAAACTAGTAACTGTGCTATCCTGTTTTGTAACCCTATCTATATCAAGACACAGATTCCTAATGTCATCATTATTTAGCGTGAGACCAGTTCTTGTATTACTGACATTGGACTCCGCTCCATCAGGTGTGTTTTGCTTCTCTTTTTTGTTTATTGCTGATCTAAGCAGTGCAATTATTACACAGCTTGAGAGATATTTATTGTGATCAGAATTTCTGAAGTCGACTTTAAACTCAGAATCTATTTGAAGTTGTTCTCTGAGTGATAATTTCCCTTCTTCAATTATTTTTAGAAGATTTCTTATACCATCTTCTGGTACGCCTTTCATATACTTTAAAAGTAACCTAACTTTTGTTAGTTCACCACCTATAGAGGCATGACTCAGAGCCTGAACTTTTTCTTCTCCAGTAAATCTTTTGTTATCCAAGAGTACCTTCATAATGTCAGTGTCCTCATTGCAAGTAGCTGTGTTGAGAGCCTCCAGTATTTTCGCATGATCTATGTAATCTAAAAACGGCTCAAACCCTTGAACATTGACTTGAATAATAGCACTATTTAAAGCAATAATTTTTTCTTCTTCTTCAAACTTACCACTATTCAAAAGTATCCTTACAACATCAGCTTGTTTATTTTCTACAGCTATGTCCAACATAGTTCTACCACCGCTGCTTTTTTTAACTTTAATATCTAACTGCGCAAACAATTCAACAATTCTTAGAAATACAGCAGAATCGTCTGAAACACCGTGCCTTTCTGAATAGATGGCATCTGCAAGTAAATCAAAAATTTTTGCATCTGTTGGCCCACTTTGTTTTAGCTTCTCACCAAATTCCTGAGAAGCTATATTAGGATTATCAGTTACAAATTTCTTTACATCTTCATAAGTTAAATTACCGATCATATTCAAATCTTACTATTATTGCTATACGCTTATTATATCAACTTTTTCATTATTCAGTCAAGTAATCTTGCAGTATCAAATGGCATGATATATATATTGATTTATGATTCTCGAGCAAATGATAGAAGATTTAGCCTATAAGTTAGTGAAAGTAACCGAAGCTGCAGCACTTGCTGCATATAAATTGGCAGGCCTTGGTAATGAAAAAAAGGCCGATCAGGTTGCAGTTGATGCAATGCGTACGGTGCTAAACTCAATGGAAATAAATGGTACAATTGTGATTGGGGAAGGGGAGAGGGACGAAGCACCCATGCTATATATCGGAGAAAAAGTTGGCACAGGAAGTGGCCCTGAGATTGACATCGCTGTTGATCCACTTGAGGGCACTACGATTTGTGCTCATTATAAACAAGGGGCAATGTCTGTTCTTGCTGCAACAAAAAAAGGTAATTTTTTACATGCACCTGATGTTTATATGGAAAAGATAGCAGTGGGAAAAAATCTCCCAGAGGGTGTAGTCTCACTAAAAAATAGGATTGAGAAGAATCTGGACAATTTAGCCAAGGCAAAAGGATGTAAAGCAAGTGATCTTATAGTAACTGTACTTAAACGTGAAAGACATGATGAATTAATAGCAAAAATTAGGAAGCTAGGAGCAAAAGTGAAATTAATAGATGATGGTGATGTTGCAGCCATAGTTTCGCTAATAAATGGCAATCACGATATGTATATCGGCACAGGAGGAGCTCCAGAAGGAGTGCTTGCAGCAGCAGCGCTAAGCTCAATCGGTGGTCAGATAGAAGGAAGATTAATATTTGACACTGATCAATTAAAAGCAAGAGCAAAAAATTTGAATATCACTGACCCAGAAAAAATCTACACCGTGAAAGACATGGCAAGAAGTGAATCAGTGTTCATTGCAACTGGAGTAACAAATGGAGAGTTTGTGGATGGAGTAAAGTTTGGCCAAGATATTTGTCTGACTAATTCATTAATAATATTGCCTGGTAAAGTAATAAAAATACAAACAAAATCAATATCTTAAACATTTGTCATATGCTGATTATAAAATTTTTATAGAAGGAAGATACTTATAATTGTCTTAAAAAAATGAATTTACATATTAATTTTAGCTTTACAACATTTGGCATTAAGTTATAGTTAAATAGTAATACTAAGAGATGCTTAATGTTTAGTTCACTAACTAATTTTTTTACTAATACGTCTAAAAAGAAAAGTTCTCAATCTGAAGAAAATAATAATTCTTTCTCTAACAGCACAGAAAGTTTATTAGTCCAATCTACTAAAAAAAATCCTCAACTTGATGATCAAAGTAGAACTGACGCGTCTCCTCAAATAAATCTTCAATTTAGTGAGGATGATGTAAAAAACGTGCTCCAAGACTTCGAAAAATTGGATTTTAAGAAAAGTAATGAGTGTTTTAACGAAATAGCAGAAGATTATGAAAGGAGGAAAAAAAGTGACCTTTTTAACTACGTAATATTGAATAAGCGAAAATACATAACAGATATATTAGATCAGAAGCTTGCCCACAAAGATCAAGAAAATTTTAGGAAGAAATTTAGTGAATATCTTCTTAAAATAAACGAGAAAATGAATTATGGGAAAGAATTTCAAAATAAACTTCAATTGTTTCAAGATAGGGCAGAAGAAGTATTATCAGATTTTAGAAAATTGAATTTTGGCCTTAAGGATAATTTGTGTACAGATGATAAGGATAACGTAAATTATAATAAAGGCTGGCCTGCAGATCCATTTGACAAAATAGCGAATTATTATCGATGTAATAAGAACATTTTCCTTTTTAATTATGTGGTATTAAGTAAGCAAAAAGAAATAATAAGTATATTGAATGAAAAGTCTATTCCTGAAGACAAGGGAGAGAATTTTAAAAAGAGGTTGGGTAGATATCTTCTTCGAGTCGAAGAAGGGATGAGTAACGGGCAGGAATTTCTCAAAACTGATAGTGCAGTTGCCTTTTTTGATGGATGTTATGTGCCATGCGCATATGCAAAACGTTCTCTTAATCATTATGATCATCTTAGTATTAATATTTCTAAGCCTGGGTTTAGCTTAGAAATCAGCCGTCTTTTCACTGACAAAATTGAAGGGATGGAAAGAAATAAAAATGAGGTAAAGATAGTAGAAATATACAGTAACGATAAAAGAATAGCAACGGTTGAGAAGAATGATAATGGAAAAAAAAATTACCGCTTTGCAAAAGATGCAACATGCAACATGAAAATTAGGTGGAGTGCAGAAGATGAGAAAGGTAATTCTGTTGACTGCTTTATTAGTTTAAATGCAAATCCTAGTAATATTGAGATTGGTCAGGTAACTATTAATGGTAAAGATGTTCAAGTAAGGGAAATTTTAGAATTAGCTAAGCAAAATAAGGATATGCTTATAGAAAATCAAGCTTTATATGAATTTTTAGAAGAATGTCTGGAGAACGTATTATGTGAGGAGGAGAAGAATATACAACCACAGGAGAAAGAAGTTCTTACAACACCTAGCTCCATTCTCCATGACGTGGAACTAGATGAGATCAGCGAAGAGGAAGCCATAAAGAAATGCTGGACTGCCGGGTACTTTGGTAGTTAGATGTATACTACACATTAAACCTAAAGTGCATTATATCGCCATCTTGCACGATATAATCTCTGCCTTCGAAGCGAATTTTCCCTGCATCTTTGCAAGCTAATTCGCTTCCATATTTTATATAGTCTTCAAAGCTTATGGTTTCTGCTTTTATAAAGCCCTTTTCAAAATCAGTGTGAATTACACCTGCTGCTTTGTCAGCTGTTGATCCTATCTTTATTGGCCATGCACGTGCTTCTTTGGGGCCCACAGTAAAAAAAGTTATCATACTTAGCACTTCATACATAATACGTGCTACTCCATCAAGTCCTGATTCTTGTAAGCCAAATTCTGATAAAAAATTCTGTTTTTCCTCTTCACTATCAAGATTTGCAATATCTGCTTCAAGTTTCGCTGAAATACAATAAAATTTGCTTTTATTTTCTTCCGCCATTTTTTCCACCCTTTTAGATAGTTCATTACCAGTTATGATATTCGTATCTTCAACATTGCATACATACATAACAGGCTTTGTTGTTAGCAATTGAAGCAACTTCATCTCATCTTCATCGATATTCTCCAAGCTTCTTGCCGGTTTACCTAATTTTAAAGTAGCTAATACCTCTTGCATTAATTCAAGTTGTCTCTTTAGCTCTTTATCACCTTGCTTTGCTTTCTTTTCCAATTGAGGAAGCCTTTTTTCTATGCTATCAATATCAGCTAGAATTAACTCCATTTCCACTATTTCAGCATCTGATATTGGATCTATTTTACTGTTTACATGGCTGATATCGTCATCCGTAAAGCACCTGAGCAGATGAACAATGGCATCAACTTCTCTGATATGACTCAAAAATTTATTTCCTAGTCCTTCACCCTTGCTCGCACCCTTAACCAAGCCGGCAATATCGACAACTTCCAGTTGATTGTAGATTATTTTCCCCGAGTGAGCAATCGAGGCAATTTCTTTCAAACGCTGATCTCGTATTGGCACTTTGCCAACATTTGGCTCGATTGTGCAAAAAGGATAATTTGCAGCTTCAGCTGCACTTGACTCTGTAAGTGCATTAAATAAAGTTGATTTTCCTATATTTGGTAACCCAACTATACCACAGTTAAAGCTCATATTTGCTATTTAAAGCCTTAATTATTGCATAATTAAAAAATTTTTGCTATAGCTAATTAGTTACTTATTAATAAGTTAGTTAATATAATAACATATAGCTTGAATTAAGGTAGAAATTATGGTTGGGCTTAGAAAACGGAAATTACCAAATGGTTTTGACAGTATTGAAAATGCTAAAGGACGCAAGACTTCAGAGAGTAATGTAGAAAAAGAACCTTCTAATAACCAAGTAGTTAAATATGATACTGCAGGTGATGGCAATTGCTTTTTTCATGCAGTGTTTGGTGATAACAGTTCTGGTACATATAAATCTGAAAGAGCGCAAGATATGAGAATGGAATGGCACAAATTTTTAAGTCGATTTACGTCTTTAGATGATCCAAGTATGCCAGCTCCTTTAAAGGATCATCTAGAAAAGGTTTTTAATATGTTTTTTAATAAGCCAGGGGATTTAACTGGCAAGTCTGATAAAATAAAGGGTCTGGTTAAGCAAACAAATAGGAAAATTGAAAATGCTGAAGGTAATGTGAAGAGGTTAGTAAGTAGAGCTGTTAGCAAATTTAATATATCGCATAATCAAGCTGTGCTTAATCTAAGTGAATATGCAGAGGCTCTTGATGGCATTGGTGAGAGTGACTATAATGCAGAATATAACAGTGATTTTATTACACGCTCATTTCTTGACAAACCTGAACTCTATCAATCCTATCTAGAAGCAATAGAAAGTAAAAGTTATTTTCCTTTTATTGAAGAAATTCAATTATTAGCTTCTTTAGCTAACATTGAAATTAATGTCCGTTGTAAAGTTAGCGGCAGAGAGAAACAACAAAAGTTTGAACCAAATCCTGAAATGATAAACAATGATCAACTAAATCAGATGTTTAATCGTGCGAGTTATAAATTAAATGACGAGTTATGGGGTAGTAAAGAGAGAGAAACAATATATCTTGAAGGAAATCATTACTCTAGGGCTAAAATTGTAACTCAAGAGTTAATAAAACAGCAGCAGGAGCAAGAAGACTTTCTATTAGCAAAACAACTTCAGATAGATGAAATTTTGGAATATTGTGATCTTTCAAAGGATATCTCTGAGAGAGTAGAGATTGAGAGGGAGTTTGATGAGTTATTGGCAAAAAATGCTGATGGAAAAATTGGTGATGTTATAGGGAAGTGCATTAATGATGTACAGCAACGTATAAAATGCCTTGAGGAGCCAGTCTTATCAAGAAGGTGCAGTGTGGAAGAAGCACGTGTAGAAAAAACATTTTATCAACAACAACTACCACAACCTGTAAGATAAGTCTTCATAGTCTATATACTTCTATAGGGGGCATTCTATAATAAAAGCCATGCTCATTTTAACCACTGCTTAATAAGAATAAAGTCTTAGCAAAACAAACACAAGAACAATAGGATTTCTTGCTTGCAAAGCAACTCCAAGATCGGGAGGAAAAAGACTTTTTCCTTGCAAGGCAACTTCAAGAGCAACCCTCACGCACAATCCCTTAACCCAAATGGAGGAAGTAAAAATAGAAGATCAGCAGCAACAAATACTTATAAAATAATAACTCTATGGTTAATGTGCGAGATTTAATTAAAAAATGTTGTCATTCGAGTAGCTGACACTGGGCTCCAATGTCAATTACTCGGATAACAAAAAAACACAGGCTTCACATGCATCTGCAGTACTGTATTAGTCTACTATCTTCATTCCCACAACATTATACCCTGAATCAACATGTAAAATTTCTCCAGTTGTACCACTACTCAGGTCGCTTAATAAGTATAGTGCTGCCTTGCCAACATCTTCTATTGTAACATTGCGTCTAAGTGGAGAATTACTTCTATTCCATTCCGATATGGAGTGAAAGTCACTTATTCCAGAAGATCCCAAAGTTCTGATTGGACCAGCAGAAATTGCATTTACTCTGATGTTCTGTGGTCCGAGATCACATGCTATATATTTTACACTTGCTTCAAGTGCTGCTTTACATAAACCCATCACATTATAATTTGGCATAACTTTTTCAGCACCATAGTAGGATAAAGTAAGTAAACTACCGCCATTTAACATCATTTTTTCCGCTCTTTGCGCTAAAGCAGTAAAAGAATAGCACGATATATGCATTGCATTAATAAAGTTGTTTAGTGAAGTATTGACATATTTACCATTTAGCTCATTTTTATCGGAGAATGCTATTGCATGTACCAAAAAATCAATAGCACCCCACTTCTCCTTTATTTCCTTAAAAGCATTATCTATAGTTTCCTCATTTGAAACATTACAGTGCAATATTAACTCTACATTTAATTCACTTACTATTGGTAATAATTTCTCTTTTATTGTTTCATTTTGATAAGTGATTGCAAGCTCAGCTCCATGTTCTGAGAGGGTCTGTGCTATACCATATGCTATTGACCTTTTATTTATTATTCCGGTTATTAACCCTTTTTTGCCCTGCAATATCATAGAATTATTTGCCTTTTTTATAATTTGAAATATTAACTAGGCAAAGTCAATTATGTTTTAACTGTAGCTAACGTATAAAAAAGGTTCTGTTGCATCTATAAACCATAGGAAAGAAGATCATTAAAGGTGGGATTATAGGAGTTATGAAGCCATTAACATAGCAAAATTCTCAAAAGTAGAAACATTATTTTAATAATTTGTCTTTTTTGAATCATACGAATATTTTCGGTTCTGTCTCATTTGTAGGGAAGTAGAAAGAAGAATGATATAATTGTCTAAAAAAAAAGCAAAGATGTTTCGTATCAATCAAAAATTGTTGCCATATTTCAAAGGATTTAGCTTTTCAGAGGATGTTATCTGTATACATGAAATGTCGATTCTCTTTGAGCTATCGAGATTTGGAAGAAATGATGAGTATAAGGGGAGCAAAATGCTACGTTACAAAGGTGGGTTATCACCACTGATAGATGAGGCAGTAAGGAAAAGAAAGAAGCAGGTTGGTAGTAGTTGGAGAGACTTACATTAAATTAAACGGTAAATGGGTTTATTTATATACTGTACTCTTGTGTGTTATACCAAAATCCATTACTGACGGAACAAATAAGAAACATTACAAACTCGTTTAATAGTAGTACTGGAAATATTGACAATAGAATTACACAAAACATCTTCAAGTAAACCTATGGTATCGTAGATACTATTGCGTAAAGTATTGTATTTGATATATTGCCACAACCTTTCAACAGGATTCAGTTCCGGTGAATAAGGAGGCAAGTATATGATGGTAATGTTTTCCTGAATTTTCAAACTTTTTGATCTATGCCAACTTGCACAATCCATTACAAGAAAGGCTTCTTTCGTGCCTAAATCTTTCGACATCTGCTCCAGAAATATATTCATACAATCAGTGTTTACATATGGAGCAAGTAGGCTGATTTTCTTACCACTTCTTGGATTTACCGCACTTTAGATATAGAAATTTTGTCTACCAATTTTCATTTTAACCTGCGCTCTGACCCCTTTTTTAAACCATCCGTGTCCGATTTTTGAATGAGTCCCAAATCGTGATTCATCAAAAAAAACACCTCCCTTTTAGGGTGGAAATTGACTATTTTATTGAAGTATCTTTTAAACTCTTCTTGCTTGTTTTTATCTTGTTTATGGTGCATTGGCCTCGGTGTTATGTAAGAAAATTTCATCCTTTGTATCTCACGGTGCACTGTTGATTTGCTGATGTTTAGGGCAAATTCCTCTGAGATTTTTATTTGTACTTCCTTAATAGTAATATTTGGATTTCTTTCTACCCATATTTCAATTTGCTCACGTTGATTTTTGTTTAATTTGCTTTTTCTTCTCCGCTGAAACGGGGCAAATAATTTTTCTACTCTACCAAATTTTAGATGCTTTATCCATTCAGTCAAAGCAGTCCTTGAAATTTTACATATTCTTGCCACAGCGCTTATACTACTTTCTTTTCCTGCTATCACCGCTTGTAACTTTTTTGAAACATATGCGTTATTTCTTACCTTTTTTAACATTTCTTTCGCTAAATTTACAACTCTTTCGTCTAATAGTTTTGACCTTAATGCCATTTATACCTCGCTATTTCACTTACTCTAGTATGACTTTTTCCCCATTATTCTCTATCTGTTCTTTCTATAGCGGGAATTGGTATTACCTTCACTACTATAAACTCTTATTTTAAACCGTTTGGACCATTATGAAAAGAGCTATAATTTTCCACAGTTGTCTGCATTTTTTGTTCCACAACTTATCTTTTTTTTCGGCTTGTGCCATTTCTCACACTGTCTCTTGCTTTCTTGAACTCAGAAATTCAATAGCTACAAAAGCATTTGAGTAGTTTTTTGTTAAGAATTAGGCATAGAATCCCCCATATTTATTAATAAAGAACAGAAAAAATGTAACGCACATACGACAGAGATTAAGCATATGTGTGCACCCATGTGCGCTGAAGAAGATACGCTACATTTTTACTGAGTTTGATTATTTGATAGAAAAGTCTGCAGACGAAGATAGATTTTGAGCTCTAAAAATACCTCTACTGTGAGTATACTAAGATTAGATAAATAGGCGAAGTAATTTTTATATTAGTTTTTTAGTTGCCAATCAATTTTGAGTTCAATAACTTGACATTTATTCAATACTACTTTATAATGAGCATGTGTATTTTTTATACACTATGGCAATAAAATTACCTTGTAATAGTTGTATTGGACCCGAGGGCAGTACTCGGCGCCTCCACCATATTTTTTGATTGATACGGGGGCGAGTAAGGATCGACATGCATAGTAAAGATGGTAGCTTTGCTCGGTTAGATACCACCGCTAAGAGTTCACAATTTAGATGCAAACGATAACTTTGCTGCTGAAGACAATGTTGCATTAGCTGCTTAATTTAGGCACTATAACTTCATTGCTATAAGCACGGTTTAGGGAACGCCGGGTAACAGAAGTTCCCCCAAACATGTAAGGGTTATATGGATAAAACAGATTATCAGAAGTCGATTAGTTATGCTAAATTTCAAGTTATCAAAAAGGCTTTGAATACTATATTAGATAATGTTTTTACTCCTCACTTAGAGATACTGTTTTTTACGCGCTTTAATGGTGTTGTCATACCAGACTACTTGAAAGAATCATACCCTACTCAAATGCTTATTATATTACAGCATCAATTTTTTGGTCTAAAAGTTCTTGAAGATAAGTTTAGCGTCAGTTTGAGCTTTCGTGGAAAACAAGAACAAGTCACTGTGCCGTTTTTTGCTATTAGTGAGTTTCATGATAAAATTTCAGGAGATACTTTAGTATTTAGCGTTGATTCTGATAAAGAATATGAAAGTGAGAAATGTGCTGAAAAGTCATCAAATGGTAGTATTATATCTATAGATCAACTTTACGATAAGTAGTTACTTCATTTTATAAATAAAAAATATTGTATCTGTTCAGGATATCGACAAGACCATAGAGTAAAAGTGAGTTTATAACAAATGGTATCATTTGAGTAGCTGACATTGGCTTTCACATAAAAAACGTTGTAAAGCGCTTTCATGTTTACCAACGGTTCTGTTGCATCTATAAACCATAGGAAAGAAGATCATTAAAGGTGGGATTATAGGAGTTATGAAGCCATTAACATAGCAAAATTCTCAAAAGTAGAAACATTATTTTAATAATTTGTCTTTTTTGAATCATACGAATATTTTCTATGCCTGTGATGGTAATCTTTGCGGAATGGAAGCTTTTAAACCCAAGCATTGGCTTTATTAGTTTTTTGATAAATCTATCAACAATATTATTTAGATATTTTATTTGAAGAACTGTAATCTTCAGAAATTTCTTCATTCAAATCATCAAGAGCAGCAGTATTACTGCCGCTTTTATCAATTACAATTTTCTCAGGAAGACAGTTACTCCTGAAGGCTTTACGAAAGAATGCAAGTGCTGAAGACTTGTCTCTACTTATACCAATTACCGCTATAGAAAGAACAGATAGAGAATAATGGGGAAAAAGTCATACTAGAGTAAGTGAAATAGCGAGGTATAAATGGCATTAAGGTCAAAACTATTAGACGAAAGAGTTGTAAATTTAGCGAAAGAAATGTTAAAAAAGGTAAGAAATAACGCATATGTTTCAAAAAAGTTACAAGCGGTGATAGCAGGAAAAGAAAGTAGTATAAGCGCTGTGGCAAGAATATGTAAAATTTCAAGGACTGCTTTGACTGAATGGATAAAGCATCTAAAATTTGGTAGAGTAGAAAAATTATTTGCCCCGTTTCAGCGGAGAAGAAAAAGCAAATTAAACAAAAATCAACGTGAGCAAATTGAAATATGGGTAGAAAGAAATCCAAATATTACTATTAAGGAAGTACAAATAAAAATCTCAGAGGAATTTGCCCTAAACATCAGCAAATCAACAGTGCACCGTGAGATACAAAGGATGAAATTTTCTTACATAACACCGAGGCCAATGCACCATAAACAAGATAAAAACAAGCAAGAAGAGTTTAAAAGATACTTCAATAAAATAGTCAATTTCCACCCTAAAAGGGAGGTGTTTTTTTTGATGAATCACGATTTGGGACTCATTCAAAAATCGGACAGGGATGGTTTAAAAAAGGGGTCAGAACGCAGGTTAAAATGAAAATTGGTAGACAAAATTTCTATATCTAAAGTGCGGTAAATCCAAGAAGTGGTAAGAAAATTAGCCTACTTGCTCCATATGTAAACACTGATTGTATGAATATATTTCTGGAGCAGATGTCGAAAGATTTAGGCACGAAAGAAGCCTTTCTTGTAATGGATTGTGCAAGTTGGCATAGATCAAAAAGTTTGAAAATTCAGGAAAACATTACCATCATATACTTGCCTCCTTATTCACCGGAACTGAATCCTGTTGAAAGGTTGTGGCAATATATCAAATACAATACTTTACGCAATAGTATAGCTCTTTTCATAATGGTCCAAACGGTTTAAAATAAGAGTTTATAGTAGTGAAGGTAAGTATGCCAGCAGCATATAGTTATGATTTAAGAAAAAAAGCAATGGAGGTACTAGACGAAGGGGAAAGCAGAGAAACGGTAGCAGCAAGATTTAAAATTGGAAGAACTACATTATGGGAGTGGCAGCAAAGAAAAAAAAGAAACAGGAGATTTTCAGTCGAAAAAACTTGGAAATGGAGGTTATAATCATAAAATTACCGACTGGAATAAATTTACTGAATTTGCCAAAAAAACATGGTGGAAAAACTCTATCGGAAATGGCTAAGCTTTGGAGTAATGTTAGTATCCCAACGATTCATCTAGCTCTTAAAAAAATTGGACTCACACGCAAAAAAAAGACATATGGATACAAAGAAAGGAATGAAGAAAAACGTGCTGAATTTTTGAAAATTATAGCAACGAAAGAACCTCAAAACTTAGTATATATAGATGAATCTGGTATTGATAATACCGAAGACTATCCCTATGGATATTCTCAGAAAGGACAGCGATTTTATGCCCTAAAATCTGGAAAGAAAACTCAACGAATTAGCATGATTGCAGCTCTAAATAGTAGAAAAATAGTTGTTCCGTTAACATTTGAGGGCCATTGTAATATGGATATCTTTAATAAATGGTTTGAGCAGTTTTTGACACCGATTTTGGAACCTGGACAAACTGTTATCCTTGATAATGCTACTTTTCATAAGTCTAATAAGATTACTGAACTTGCTAAAGAAGTTGGTGCTGAAATTTTGTATCTTCCTACGTATTCCCCAGATTTCAATAAAATTGAGCATCATTGGTTTGCTATAAAAAATAGAGCTAGGAAAAACATCCCTCTATTCACATCTTTTCGTCATGCTGTTGATTCTGCTTTTCTATGAACTTTCCGGACTATTATGAAAAGAGCTATACTATAGTATTTTCTAAAATGAATGGATAAATTTCCATTATGGTATTACCAACCAAAAGTTGTAAGTCTGTACATTTATACATTAGAGGTCTGAGGCGGCTTTTGATGGTATGCCAACAGTGTTCTATGGGATTCAAATCTGGTGAATATGTTGGAAGATACAGCACATGAAAGCCAAAAGACTCTATTAATGATTTTGTTTTAGTGGTCTTATGAAATGTAGCATTATCCATAACTATGGTTGTGCCAAGTGGCAATTTAGGTAATAACATCTTCTCCAACAATATATTGAATACCTCTTTTTCACACCCACCTTTGAAAGTCATTGGTGCAATAAATCTCATTCCAATCCACCCGGCTACTATACTGATTCTCTCTCGAGTTCTCCCTGGAATATCTGCATAAATTTTCTTTCCTCTTGGAGCACGTCCATATTCTCGGTATAACTTATTATCAACTCCTGCTTCATCTATATATAAGATGCTGGAATGTTCTATTTTGAGATTTTATCAATAAATTGCTGCCTATCTTCTTGATTGCGCTCTTGATATAGTGTGACTTTTTTAAAGTAATTTTTAGCTGTTTTAGTCTATACCAAATTGAATTTATTCCAAATCCAAGATTTTGTTTCATCTCTGCCAGAGTATGATCTGGATTCTTTGTAACATATTCTTCGAGTATTTTTGGGTCTATTTTTCGAATAAAGCTACCGTTTTTAGATGGCTTTAAGCTTTCACCATCAGCTTTCTTTTTTAACCAGCGGTACAGAGTTGCTATTCCTATCTCCATGAGCTCTGCTATCTCAACCTTTGTCTTCCCTTTTTCTATCATCAATACTGCCTTTTCCCTTAAATCCACACTATATGCCATTATAACTCAAATACTTTGTTATACCTTTATCATTTGCTTTGGGAAATACTATAGTATAAGCGCTGTGGCAAGAATATGTAAAATTTCAAGGACTGCTTTGACTGAATGGATAAAGCATCTAAAATTTGGTAGAGTAGAAAAATTATTTGCCCCGTTTCAGCGGAGAAGAAAAAGCAAATTAAACAAAAATCAACGTGAGCAAATTGAAATATGGGTAGAAAGAAATCCAAATATTACTATTAAGGAAGTACAAATAAAAATCTCAGAGGAATTTGCCCTAAACATCAGCAAATCAACAGTGCACCGTGAGATACAAAGGATGAAATTTTCTTACATAACACCGAGGCCAATGCACCATAAACAAGATAAAAACAAGCAAGAAGAGTTTAAAAGATACTTCAATAAAATAGTCAATTTCCACCCTAAAAGGGAGGTGTTTTTTTTGATGAATCACGATTTGGGACTCATTCAAAAATCGGACACGGATGGTTTAAAAGGGGTCAGAACGCAGGTTAAAATGAAAATTGGTAGACAAAATTTCTATATCTAAAGTGCGGTAAATCCAAGAAGTGGTAAGAAAATCAGCCTACTTGCTCCATATGTAAACACTGATTGTATGAATATATTTCTGGAGCAGATGTCGAAAGATTTAGGCACGAAAGAAGCCTTTCTTGTAATGGATTGTGCAAGTTGGCATAGATCAAAAAGTTTGAAAATTCAGGAAAACATTACCATCATATACTTGCCTCCTTATTCACCGGAACTGAATCCTGTTGAAAGGTTGTGGCAATATATCAAATACAATACTTTACGCAATAGTATCTACGATACCATAGGTTTACTTGAAGATGTTTTGTGTAATTTTATTGTCAATATTTCCAGTACTACTATTAAACGAGTTTATAATGTTTCTTATTTGTTCCGTCAGTAATGGATTTTGGTATTATTTCATAAGTCGTTATAAATCCGATACTAACATATATGATATAGAGACAGGTCAAAAAATAGATTTACTAGAACATTTGGGAGATCGATCTTTTCTAGAACAGGAGGTATTGTTAGGAAAAGAGACAAGGGTTAAAGTAAGAATTATATTTAAAAAACTAACTGAAGAACAAGCTGTGGCTAGAAGAAGAAAGGCTAATAGGTTAGCAAGATCACATGGATACACATCTTCTCAAAGGAACCAAAAGTTACTAAATTGGTCAATATTTATAACTAATGTTCCAAAAAGTAAGATTAATGCTGAGCAAATACTAGTATAGTATTTCCCAAAGCAAATGATAAAGGTATAACAAAGTATTTGAGTTATAATGGCATATAGTGTGGATTTAAGGGAAAAGGCAGTATTGATGATAGAAAAAGGGAAGACAAAGGTTGAGATAGCAGAGCTCATGGAGATAGGAATAGCAACTCTGTACCGCTGGTTAAAAAAGAAAGCTGCTGGTGAAAGCTTAAAGCCATCTAAAAACGGTAGCTTTATTCGAAAAATAGACCCAAAAATACTCGAAGAATATGTTACAAAGAATCCAGATCATACTCTGGCAGAGATGAAACAAAATCTTGGATTTGGAATAAATTCAATTTGGTATAGACTAAAACAGCTAAAAATTACTTTAAAAAAAAGTCACACTATATCAAGAGCGCAATCAAGAAGATAGGCAGCAATTTATTGATAAAATCTCAAAAATAGAACATTCCAGCATCTTATATATAGATGAAGCAGGAGTTGATAATAAGTTATACCGAGAATATGGACGTGCTCCAAGAGGAAAGAAAATTTATGCAGATGTTCCAGGGAGAACTCGAGAGAGAATCAGTATAGTAGCCGGGTGGATTGGAATGAGATTTATTGCACCAATGACTTTCAAAGGTGGGTGTGAAAAAGAGGTATTCAATATATTGTTGGAGAAGATGTTATTACCTAAATTGCCACTTGGCACAACCATAGTTATGGATAATGCTACATTTCATAAGACCACTAAAACAAAATCATTAATAGAGTCTTTTGGCTTTCATGTGCTGTATCTTCCAACATATTCACCAGATTTGAATCCCATAGAACACTGTTGGCATACCATCAAAAGCCGCCTCAGACCTCTAATGTATAAATGTACAGACTTACAACTTTTGGTTGGTAATACCATAATGGAAATTTATCCATTCATTTTAGAAAATACTATAATGTTCCAAAAGTAAGATTAATGCTGAGCAAATACTAGTAGTTTACCGAATAAGATGGCAAATTGAATTATTGTTCAAATTATATAAGAGTAATATAAGGATTGATAAGCTGAGAGGAAAGCCATACAGAGTATTATGTGAGCTATATGCCAAATTGTGTGCAATTCTTATATTTCATGGAATAGTGGGTTGCACAGAACTGAAAAAAAATACGGAGCTTAGCTTAACAAAGGCATTTATTGAGCTAAAAAGACGGGTTAGAGAGTTATTTTTAGCACTAAATAATAAAATTAAAGGCTTAAATATTTTTCTCAAAAAGCTTACCATAACTTGGTCGCAGTTTTCATTAAAAGACAAGTGCAGAAAAACTAGGGTATCCACCTTAACTTCTCTAAATTTGCTCACAATCTCTTAACTTGACGCGTATGGTTTATTTAACACTCCCAAACTTTCTGCAATTCTTTAATCTCACTTATGGAAAGACCTGTACACTTGAGAATAGTATCAATATCAACATTATTAGCCAGCATCGCTTTTGCTACTTCAATTTTCCCTTCAATTTTCCCTTCAATTTTCCCTTCCTCTCTAGCGTCATCAAGTTTTTGAGCGAGGATGGCTTCTCCTTTACGTAGATCCATTATTCTCTCTTCATAAGCTACTAAATCTTTTTCATTCCAGCGAAACCTATCTAATTCATCATATGCTAGCTTTATTATTGGCGATTCCTTTGCTATTTTCTTTAAATCTTCATCTGTGGTTTCTTCTGCATATTTAAAAAAGAAACACCACCTTTCTATCGTGCTTTCTAACAGCTCTACTTTATTTTTTGCAAATTTAGGTAATTCAATAAAGATAAATTGCAAATCTTTTAAGTAGTGTCCATTGGTTTTTATATCTCGTATATTATGAGTAGAAATATAGTCAACTTCTTCAGGAAGTAAGTTACAATTAGAAATAGCAATAAAGAAGACCTTCTTTAAATCAATGTAATTACCAGATTTATCTAATTGCCTTGAATAAGCCTTAGCAGCGTATAGTTGAGCACGTTTTTCAAAGCCTTTATCACGAGCGAGCTGCATTTCGATGACAAATCTATTACCAATAGAATCTTTGCAAAGGACATCAACAATACTTTGTTTATCAGAGGCAATCTCAGGGTCCATGATAGTGCTTAAGAATTCAATTTCTTTTATTTCATTACTTCCAGAAAATCCTAAGATATCGTTCAAAAAGTGGATAAGAATATTTTTATTTTTTTCCGTTCCAAAGATTTTTTTGAAACATAAATCATTGCGAGGATCAAGAAATTTAGAAATGGCCATAGTACTCAGAGAAAAATTAATAATTATACACTATTCTGCACAAATATTCAATATTTTTACGTCTAAAACCGTATTTGTTAAGCTTCAAATATAAAGAGTGACTTTTATTGAGTGGAATGTTAGGTAAGCAATTTCAAAAGAGTCTCTCTTTGCCACTCCAGTTCATTTAAGCGTAAGCATCTAAACAATAGTATGTTCCTCATTAGTTACAAATTCTTCGACATTGCTATTTTCAAGTGAATTTGAAGGCCTATCATAATAGGATACGATTGCAGCAGCAATTAGACAACAAACTCCAACTGCTATTCCTACCGCTAACATTCCTGAGTAAACTGCAATAGCTACTCCTAAAGCAACTCCAGCTATTGCTAGCGTAGAAGCGGCTACAATAGGTAGTTTACTTTTCTTTTCACTTCGCGTAGCATCATTATTTAAATTACTCGGCTGTTGATTATTATTTTGAATACTATTTTTTTGATCTGAAACTGGTATTTTAGTACTGCCACTTTCAGTAGTTATGTTACTAGAGTTACCGTTGGTTGTTAAAAATTCTGGTTGTGTACTTTGTTGATTACCATTACTTTCGAGTTCTGAAGAAACTTCACTGTGCTCACTAACGTTTGTACTTATCTGTCCAACATTGCCAGTTGTTTCACTTACATGCTGAGGAACTTGCTCATCAACACTGGAAGAATAAGATTGACTAACTGCTTGCAGTTGCTTATTGCTTGGATTGCCAAGGTTTCTGCTTGGTGCATTCAACACTGCAACGACTGCACATAATTGCATCCTTGGAGCGTGCCGTACTGCAACATCTTTAAAGTTAACAAAGTCAATCAGAGATTTTTTATGAACCCCAAGTTTTACTTTCAGCTCATCTCTGTTTTCTTCCAAACAGGCTTTTATTTTATCAATTGCATCAAAAAAGTAGAATCCTTTTTGCCGACAAAATTTGATCAATGGCTTATGGTTGTCTTCGAATATTCTAGCCTCTATTTTAGGCATTATTTTAGCTTTAAGCTGCAGATTTTCCGGACTGACATATAAACCATCAACTTCCAGTTTGTGTGATTCATAGAGGTTATTACATCAAAAATGTAAGATAAAATAAAAACTTTGACTTGTGATAGTTTAAATACCTTATTAAAATAATATGAATAAATTCATCAACAAGAGGCAATCAGTAAATGGATACCAAAGTTAAGTTGCGTCTGAATTGGATAGAATTATACAAAAATTAGGTCATGCAGGCAAAGTATGTCAACACTATAACATTTTACGCTTTACCTTACGAAAATGGTACAAACGTTATGAAAAGCTAGGTGAACAGGGATTGTCAAACCTTAGTAGCAGGACTAAAACTTTACCCTTACAAAAAATCAACAAGTCAAATGAACAGCTCATTCTTCATCTGAGAAAAGCTAGAAAATTAGGAGCAAGACGTATTCGAGCTGAATTAAAGCGTTTACATGATATCTCTTTTGCATTGGCTACTATACACAAAGTTTTGAAGAAACACGATGTAAGTCTTTTACGTATTAAGCGCCACTATCGCAAGCAGATTAAGCGTTATAACTGCAAAGTGCCAGGAGAGCGTGTACAAATGGATGTTTGCAAAATATCTTCGGGGCTTTATCAATATACTGCTATAGATGATTGTACGCGTTATAAAGTTATCGCATTATACTCAAGGCGTACTTCAAAAATACTCTGGATTTCCTAAAACAATTAAGGGAAAGGGCTCCATTTCATTGTCAAAGGATTCAGACCGATAGAGGACAAGAATTTTTTGCTTACGAAGTGCAAGAGTGTCTAAAAGAATGGAAAATAAAATTCCGTCCAATTAAGCCGTTTTCCCCACATTTAAATGGTAAAGTAGAAAGAGCGCAGCGTACAGATTTAGATGAATTTTATAGTAGCGTTAACATTAAGGATTATGAATTGCAAGTCAAGCTTAGGGATTGGGAAGAATATTATAATAAACAACGTCCTCATAGCTCTCTTCAGGGAAAGACTCCTTGGGAAAAATATAAAGAACTGGAAAAAACAATTCCTTGTCTAAGTGAAATACAAAAAAATTATATCTCATCAAAAGAAACATTTGTCATGCAAAATTACAAACACAACCAAGAGTTAAAGTCACTTCAAAAAATAAAACCTCTTAACAGGTATTTTAAGTTCAGACTTGATCTGACAAATTAGTTGCAATAACCTCTATGAATCACACAGTTAAATAGAGAAGGTTACCGAACAAAATCAGATATCTTTAAAAAAGCGACGGTAAGGAGAATAATAACAAATCCAATATATATGGGAAAAATCAGGCATTATGAAAAAGAGTATGAAGGAAAGCATGAAGCAATAATAAAAGAGGAAAAATGGCAAAAAGCACAAGAATTGATAAAGAATCAGCCATATAGAAAAGCAAAATATGAAGAAGCTCTGCTAAAGGGAATAATTAAGTGCAAGAGCTGTGATGTGAATATGACACTGACATATGCAAAAAAGGAGAATAAGAGATATCGATATTACGTATGCAACAATCATTTAAGGGGAAAAGGTTGTGAATCAGAAAACCGAAATGTAATAGCAGGAGAAGTAGAAAAAGAAGTGATGAAGAGAGCTGAACAGCTATATGAAAATTGGACAGAAAAAGCAGAAGAATGGAAAAATTTAAGTTTTGGAAAGCAGAAAGAAGTAGTGAAGAAGTTAATAAAGGGAGTGATGGTAAAAGGAGAGGTGATAGAGGTGATACCAATTCCCGCTATAGAAAGAACAGATAGAGAATAATGGGGAAAAAGTCATACTAGAGTAAGTGAAATAGCGAGGTATAAATGGCATTAAGGTCAAAACTATTAGACGAAAGAGTTGTAAATTTAGCGAAAGAAATGTTAAAAAAGGTAAGAAATAACGCATATGTTTCAAAAAAGTTACAAGCGGTGATAGCAGGAAAAGAAAGTAGTATAAGCGCTGTGGCAAGAATATGTAAAATTTCAAGGACTGCTTTGACTGAATGGATAAAGCATCTAAAATTTGGTAGAGTAGAAAAATTATTTGCCCCGTTTCAGCGGAGAAGAAAAAGCAAATTAAACAAAAATCAACGTGAGCAAATTGAAATATGGGTAGAAAGAAATCCAAATATTACTATTAAGGAAGTACAAATAAAAATCTCAGAGGAATTTGCCCTAAACATCAGCAAATCAACAGTGCACCGTGAGATACAAAGGATGAAATTTTCTTACATAACACCGAGGCCAATGCACCATAAACAAGATAAAAACAAGCAAGAAGAGTTTAAAAGATACTTCAATAAAATAGTCAATTTCCACCCTAAAAGGGAGGTGTTTTTTGATGAATCACGATTTGGGACTCATTCAAAAATCGGACACGGATGGTTTAAAAGGGGTCAGAACGCAGGTTAAAATGAAAATTGGTAGACAAAATTTCTATATCTAAAGTGCGGTAAATCCAAGAAGTGGTAAGAAAATCAGCCTACTTGCTCCATATGTAAACACTGATTGTATGAATATATTTCTGGAGCAGATGTCGAAAGATTTAGGCACGAAAGAAGCCTTTCTTGTAATGGATTGTGCAAGTTGGCATAGATCAAAAAGTTTGAAAATTCAGGAAAACATTACCATCATATACTTGCCTCCTTATTCACCGGAACTGAATCCTGTTGAAAGGTTGTGGCAATATATCAAATACAATACTTTACGCAATAGTATAGCTCTTTTCATAATGGTCCAAACGGTTTAAAATAAGAGTTTATAGTAGTGAAGGTAAGTATGCCAGCAGCATATAGTTATGATTTAAGAAAAAAAGCAATGGAGGTACTAGACGAAGGGGAAAGCAGAGAAACGGTAGCAGCAAGATTTAAAATTGGAAGAACTACATTATGGGAGTGGCAGCAAAGAAAAAAAAGAAACAGGAGATTTTCAGTCGAAAAAACTTGGAAATGGAGGTTATAATCATAAAATTACCGACTGGAATAAATTTACTGAATTTGCCAAAAAAACATGGTGGAAAAACTCTATCGGAAATGGCTAAGCTTTGGAGTAATGTTAGTATCCCAACGATTCATCTAGCTCTTAAAAATTGGACTCACACGCAAAAAAGACATATGGATACAAAGAAAGGAATGAAGAAAAACGTGCTGAATTTTTGAAAATTATAGCAACGAAAGAACCTCAAAACTTAGTATATATAGATGAATCTGGTATTGATAATACCGAAGACTATCCCTATGGATATTCTCAGAAAGGACAGCGATTTTATGCCCTAAAATCTGGAAAGAAAACTCAACGAATTAGCATGATTGCAGCTCTAAATAGTAGAAAAATAGTTGTTCCGTTAACATTTGAGGGCCATTGTAATATGGATATCTTTAATAAATGGTTTGAGCAGTTTTTGACACCTATTTTGGAACCTGGACAAACTGTTATCCTTGATAATGCTACTTTTCATAAGTCTAATAAGATTACTGAACTTGCTAAAGAAGTTGGTGCTGAAATTTTGTATCTTCCTACGTATTCCCCAGATTTCAATAAAATTGAGCATCATTGGTTTGCTATAAAAAATAGAGCTAGGAAAAACATCCCTCTATTCACATCTTTTCGTCATGCTGTTGATTCTGCTTTTCTATGAACTTTCCGGACTATTATGAAAAGAGCTATATCTACGATACCATAGGTTTACTTGAAGATGTTTTGTGTAATTTTATTGTCAATATTTCCAGTACTACTATTAAACGAGTTTGTAATGTTTCTTATTTGTTCCGTCAGTAATGGATTTTGGTATTATTAGACTTATGAAAAGTAGCATTATCAAGGATAACAGTTTGTCCAGGTTCCAAAATAGGTGTCAAAAACTGCTCAAACCATTTATTAAAGATATCCATATTACAATGGCCCTCAAATGTTAACGGAACAACTATTTTTCTACTATTTAGAGCTGCAATCATGCTAATTCGTTGAGTTTTCTTTCCAGATTTTAGGGCATAAAATCGCTGTCCTTTCTGAGAATATCCATAGGGATAGTCTTCGGTATTATCAATACCAGATTCATCTATATATACTAAGTTTTGAGGTTCTTTCGTTGCTATAATTTTCAAAAATTCAGCACGTTTTTCTTCATTCCTTTCTTTGTATCCATATGTCTTTTTTTGCGTGTGAGTCCAATTTTTTTAAGAGCTAGATGAATCGTTGGGATACTAACATTACTCCAAAGCTTAGCCATTTCCGATAGAGTTTTTCCACCATGTTTTTTTGGCAAATTAAGTAAATTTATTCCAGTCGGTAATTTTATGATTATAACCTCCATTTCCAAGTTTTTTCGACTGAAAATCTCCTGTTTCTTTTTTTTCTTTGCTGCCACTCCCATAATGTAGTTCTTCCAATTTTAAATCTTGCTGCTACCGTTTCTCTGCTTTCCCCTTCGTCTAGTACCTCCATTGCTTTTTTTCTTAAATCATAACTATATGCTGCTGGCATACTTACCTTCACTACTATAAACTCTTATTTTAAACCGTTTGTACCATTATGAAAAGAGCTATACCTTTCATTATGTATTGTATAACATTAATAATTGCTTATTTTGTGCTTTCTTGGCCACACTTTGTGCAACTCTTGGCTCAAGAAATTTCCATTCTTTGTCACTTACATCACCTGGATATATTTTTTACTGATCCTATCATATTATCTTCCTGATTTCCTTTCAAGATATGTTCTAAAAAGTAGAATCCGTTCAGCAGGGTGACAAAATAAGATAGAAAAGACAGCAATAGAAATAAATGGTGTCATTTCAATATGATGCTTTCTCTGTCATCCCAGTACTTGACACTGGAATGACAACATTTTTGCTTCGATATTTACACATTAGCCATGCATCTGAACGGATACAAAAGTAGAATTTAGAATTCTATCTAAAAGGATACCGAAAAAGAGCAGGAGTCCTATCTGGGAATTATTTTTAAATATGGACATGCATTGATTAGAATCGTCTGGATTGAAATTTTTGTGTTGGTGGTGAAATATGAATCCTATGGCAAGTAAAGCAATATAAAAGATGTTATTTAATGATGATAGTATACCAGCGTACAACCATGCCATTAAGGATATTAAATAAAATCTTTTCAACCAAGATTTTGTTGTATTGCCAAAATATAATGCAGTAGATTTCATTCCTAATTTCTCATCATCTTTTTTATCTTGATGAGCGTATATAGTATCATAACTAAGCGTCCAAAAGACGCATCCTATATAAAATAGCAAGGATTCTATGCTAATCTGGTTTGTTATTGCTGCTGAACCCATGAGTGATCCCATGTTGAAAGTAAAACCTAAAAACAATTGTGGCCACCAAACGTAACGCTTTAGCAAGGGATAGATAACTATCATGCACATTGAAATTATTCCAAGTATAAGAGTAGTTTTATTGGTTAATAATAAGATTACCAGGGCAATAGACAGTAACAGTGAAAGTAAAGCCAAAGCCTGCTTTATGTTTAATGAACCACTTGCAAGTGGCCTATATTTTGTTCGTTCAACATGTGCATCTATTTCTCTATCGAAGATATCATTGATTATGCACCCTGCGGGTCTCATTAAAAATGCACCTATAGTAAACAAAACAAGGAGAAAAAGAGCCTGATACGATAGAGAAGTTGAGGCTAAAAGAATGCCGCTTAAGCTAGAAAATAGCACAAGCCATAAACCTGTTAAACTGTTTATTCTCATTAATGAGAAATAATGGTTGAAATACATTAATTAAGTGTGATTATGTAATATTTTGCTTACATTGACAAAATTATCGAATGCTAAATCAGGCTTAAAAACTAACTCAGGTATAAATCGCAAATCAACATAACACAATATAGATTTACGTATTGACCATGCAGATTGGTTCATTTCATTAACAACAGTGCTGATATCATCATTATCATTTTGGATGTTTAATGAAGATAACACAATATATACATCTGCTTTCTTCAAATCTTTGCTTAGCTTTACATCAGATACTACTACTTTTTCATTAAGCACATTACTTTCCATTAAGACTTTTGATATTGCCCTATGTAATACCGATGCTACTTTTAGGTTTCTAATTTCCTTTTTCATATTCAACTACTATAACGTCCTTTCTTCTTGCACTAATTGATAAGCTTCCAAAATGTCTCCAACTTTAATATCGATATTACCCTCTAGCGATATTCCGCATTCAAAATTTACACCCACTTCTTTAACATCATCTTTAAATCTACGTAGTGCTTTTAACTTTCCTTCATGTACCAATTTGCTGCCACGTACTACCTTAATTAAAGAATCTTTTTTTATAACTCCATCAGTGACATAACATCCGATTATATTACCGGCTTTGGATGCATTAAATATTTGCCTTACAGATGCAGAACCAACACGAACCTCTCGTGTAACAGGCTTTAACATTTTAGTTAGATACATCCTCATGTCTTCAATAAGCTCATATATTATATTGTAAGTATGTATTTCTATACCTTTTTGTTTTGCTAATTCTCTTATTTTTGAATCCACTTTTACATTAAAAGCTAAAATTACTGCGCTTGATGCTTCTGCAAGCAGCACATCTGAATCTGTTACTCCTCCTACTGCTTTGTGTAGAATATTTAATTTCACTTGCTCTTTACCAAGCTTATCAATTGAGCTTGATATTGCTTCAATAGAACCAGTGACATCGCACTTTAAAACTACAGATAGTTCTTCTGTTTCACTATCATTACGACTGAATATATCTAAATTACTGTCGTCTAAATCTTCTTGCTTTTTCTTGATTAATTCTAACCTGTATTCAACAATTTCACGAGCCTGCCTTTCAGAGTTTACAACAACAAATTTATCTCCAGCATTTGGTACACCATTTAAACCAGTAACTTCAACTGGAGTAGAAGGTAGTGACGCTTTTTCTCTTTGACTAAGGTGATTAATCATACTGCGTACTTTGCTGTATGTTGTACCAACTATCAATATGTCACCAATCTTTAATGTTCCTTCTTCAACTATTAATGTAGCTGATATTCCTTTAGCTTTATCTATTTTGGACTCTATTACCCATCCAAGTGCTCGACAATCCTCTATGCCTTCTAGCGTCATTAATTCAGCAATTAATAAAATTGCCTCTTCTAGTTTATCTAAGTTGATTTTCTTTTTTGCTGATACTGGCACAATTATAACATCACCACCAAGTTCTTCGGGGATGAGGTCATACTGAGGCAAACTATTAATTATTCTTTCTACATCGCCAGGTTGTGATTTATCAATTTTATTAATGGCAACTATAATAGAGACATTTGCTGCTTTTGCATGGTTTATTGCTTCAACTGTTTGTTTCATGATTCCATCATCAGCTGCAACTACTATCACAACTATATTAGTAATATTGGCACCACGTGCACGCATTGCAGTAAACGCCTCATGCCCTGGTGTATCAATGAAAGTAATTTTTTGCTTATTTTTTGTCGTTAATTGATAAGCACCTATATGTTGAGTGATGCCACCTGACTCTTTTTCTGCAACATTGGATTCACGAAATGCATCAAGCAATGATGTTTTACCATGATCCACATGTCCCATAAAAGTAACGATAGGTGGTTTTGGTCTTTTAGGTAAGTTTTCTCTGTTGCTTATGAAGAGTAAATTCTTTTCTTTATCAGCATCACTTACTCGTTTAGCCGTATGATTAAATTTTTTTGCTATTTCGCATGCTATATCTGGATCTACTAGATCATCTACTCTATAGCTCTCCCCAACTTCTTCTTTGAGCATTTTTAGCACACTCTTGCTATCTTCTGCCATACGAATAGATAACTCCCTGATAGTTATTTTGTCTGGTATAATAACTTCTCTTGCTATATTTTTGCCCTTAGTAAACTTTGATTGTTTACTTCTTATACCAAATTTTTGCTTAAATACAGGGAGGTGTTCATTTCTTTCATCTATTGCCCGTGTAATTACTAGCTTAGAATGCTTAGAGTATATATCTTTGCTAGCTTTAAAAGACTTTTTATCATTGTTCTCATATTCAATACTATCTTCTTTTTGTTCAACTGAGTTAGTATTACTTAAAACTTCCTTATTTATTTCTTTAGGTACAGAGTGTGATTCATTTTTATCTTCAGCTTCTTGATTGCTTTCTTCTTTTTTTACTTTCTCTTCTTGTTCTCTCTGATTCCTTTCTTTCAGCAAAGTAGCATTCTGTACAGCATTAATGCGGGAAATTTGTTCTTTTTCAGTTAAAGAGCCTGATTTACTCTCGTCAAATAAACTATATTCTTCTGCAGAATGAATTTTTCTTCTTTTTTTTACTATTGTAGTACCAGTACTTTGACTATTTAAAGAGTTTAAATTAATGTCTAATTTAAGCTTGCTTAAGCCTTGTAGGGTTAATTTTTTATTACTGATATCTTCATTATTCATATTGTTTTTATATTAATCCAAGCTTTTTACGTGCTTCTATGATTATTAAATCTGCTGTATCTTTTAGATTGTCTTTATTATTAGTTGAGGAAGAGAGTATGCTACAAAACTCATAATTTGATAAATCTGCTATGTCCTCTAAAGTTTTAATATTATGTTTACTAAGAGCAATTTTATTATCTATTGATAAGGCTAAGTTGATTACATCGTCTTCCATACCTAAATTTTTTAGCTCTTCTATTTTTCTATCATTCTCTGCTTTCAGGTAATTATTTGCTCTATTATGAAGTTCATTTGCAATATCTTCATTGAAGCCCTCTATTGAAGCAAGTTCCTTAATTGAAGTGTTAGATATATCTTCTACACTTGAAAAACCTTCTGTTACCAATAATTGGCCCATAATCTCTTCTAAGTTTAAAGCTTCAGCAAATAAAACTGAACATTGACTAAATTCTTTGTTTCTTCTTTCTGATTCTTGCTGAGTGCTTAATATCTCAATTTTCCATCCAACAAGCTCTGAAGCTAATCTTACATTCTGACCCTTTTTTCCTATAGCTAAACTCAATTGATCTTCAGCAACTATTAACTCTATACAATTTTCATTTTCGTCAATAATGACCTTTGATACTTCTGCAGGAGTAATGGCTTTAATAACAAATTGACCCAAATCTGATGAGTAATGTATGACGTCGATTTTTTCACCGTTTAATTCGTGTATAATAGTTTTTATTCTATCTCCTTTAACTCCAACGCAAGCACCTACTGGATCGATATTCTTATCAGATGAAAAAACAGCAACTTTAGATCTTGAACCAGCGTCTCTAGCTATACCTTTAATTGTTATCAATCCGTCAGCAACTTCTGGTACTTCTTGATTCAACAATGCCTCTAAAAAGCCTTCATGAGTCCTAGAAAGAATGATTTGACGTCCATCGTCATAGCGCTTAACAGCCTGTATGTAAGCTTTAACCTTATCGCCTTCACGAAATGACTCACCACCAATTAAGTTTCGTAAAGGGAGGTATGCTCCAATTCCGTTTATGTCTATAATAAGATCTGAATATTCTACTTGTTTAACGATGCCATACCTCATTTCTCCTACCTTATCTTTAAACTCCTCATATTGCTTTTTTAACTCTTCATTTTTGATTATTTCAGAAATCTTTTGCTGGGCAATTCTTGCTGAAACAAGATCAGTGTTAAGAGAAATCAACTCACTAATAGTATCTCCAACTTTTGCATCTTCTTTTATTAACTTAGCTTGTGTCAACTTAATTAAGTCACACTCATTTTCATTTGATTCATCATTAATGACTTTTAGTTGTCTATATGAGGTAACTTTGCCTGTGTTTCTATCTATATTAACTACAATTTTACTTTTGCTACCATACTTTTGTTGAGCTACTGCTTCGATAGCACTTTTAAGTGCATTTATTATAATATTAAAATCCAAACCTTTTTGAAGTGAGAGCTCTCCCGCTGTTTTTATTACATCAAGGCTCCCAACTATGTTATTCTTGTTGCTTTTCTGCTTAACACTGCTTTTACGATTAGCAATCATATAAATAAATCCAATTTAATTAGTTATAATTATAGCTTCAACAGGTAAAGAACGCTATCTTAAATGTTAAATGATTGCTAATTTAAGTCAAGTTTTTTCATGTCTTTGTATGACAAGCAACGCCGGAGTAAAGAGTAAAGTTAAGACCGTTGCAGCCAATCATACGCGTCGAGTTAAGAGATTGTGAGCAAATTTAGAGAAGTTAAGGTGGATACCCTAGTTTTTCTGCACTTGTCTTTTAATGAAAACTGCGACCAAGTTATGGTAAGCTTTTTGAGAAAAATATTTAAGCCTTTAATTTTATTATTTAGTGCTAAAAATAACTCTCTAACCCGTCTTTTTAGCTCAATAAATGCCTTTGTTAAGCTAAGCTCCGTATTTTTTTTCAGTTCTGTGCAACCCACTATTCCATGAAATATAAGAATTGCACACAATTTGGCATATAGCTCACATAATACTCTGTATGGCTTTCCTCTCAGCTTATCAATCCTTATATTACTCTTATATAATTTGAACAATAATTCAATTTGCCATCTTATTCGGTAAACTACTAGTATTTGCTCAGCATTAATCTTACTTTTTGGAACATTAGTTATAAATATTGACCAATTTAGTAACTTTTGGTTCCTTTGAGAAGATGTGTATCCATGTGATCTTGCTAACCTATTAGCCTTTCTTCTTCTAGCCACAGCTTGTTCTTCAGTTAGTTTTTAAATATAATTCTTACTTTAACCCTTGTCTCTTTTCCTAACAATACCTCCTGTTCTAGAAAAGATCGATCTCCCAAATGTTCTAGTAAATCTATTTTTGACCTGTCTCTATATCATATATGTTAGTATCGGATTTATAACGACTTATGAAATAAGCTCCTATTTCATTGATGTGTTTAAAAGAACTTGGCACAAAATAACCCAAATCAGATATTAGTAAATCGTTGTTCGATATATTGCTTAAATGGCTTCTATAACCCTGATCTGACCTTATTCCTTCAGTTATATTAAGCTGGTCTAATGTCTGGTTTAGGTAGTCAAAAACTAATTGTAACTTTATTCCAGACTTAGTATTGCTTTCATAACCACTGTAGCTGGTACCATAACCTTTATACATGTCTTCCATACTGTTAGGTAAGCTAATGTAGCTGCTGTCTAATAATTTAACACCTCCAAAGTGCTTCAAGATTCTGCAATCAACTTGTAAGGTATTTTTAAGTAACGTTAAAGATTCATTATACATTCTTTTCATAAATTCCACTGCTTCCTTGGTAAATCTAAAGTCCAGACCTTGTTTTGTTATATTTATCGAGTCTTCATTCAATAATTGACACACTGTCTCTATACTACAATTATCAACCCCTATATTATCCAAAACGATGGCTTTTATGAACGACGAGCCTTTTAGCTTCCTCTTTCTTTTTATGAACCCTGTTGTAGCTGAGATTTTATCTGCTTTTTCATTAAAAAATTCTTTGAGCTTTTTTGAGATGCAAACTATTCTTTTCATTGTATAAGTTCTCCGTTTTCTTTGTTAGATTTAAGAGAACTTATATCTTTTTTTTCTCTTCCTTACACTAAGTTTATTACCACAGTTCCTTAACTTGACGCGTATGGTTGCAGCCAATATTCCACTTGCTATGGTTGCTGAAATATCAACCCACCACTGGCTTGATGGAGCATCATATGTGATTTGTAGCGTAAAAAAACTGATATTTAACCTAGTAATCATAGGTATTAAACCAAGAACTGTAGTTGCAACGGTAAGTAGTATTGGCCTGATGCGAGAAATTGAAGCGTTTATTATACATTGCTTAATGTTATTTTTGCGCACCTTAATTTGCTGATGAAAGGCATCAAGCAATAGTATATTATTATTCACTATAATTCCTGCTAAAGCAATTATCCCCACTCCACACATGACAACTACAAAAACTTTCTGAATAAGAAAGAAAATGAAAAATACACATGTTGTTGATAAAAACACTGCTGTCATTACGATAAATGTATAGTATATGTTGTTAAACTGTGCCACTAGCACCAATATCATCAATGTAATTGCTAATATAAAAGCCTTTAATAAAAATGCTCCTGATTTTTGTTGATCTTCCTTATCACCTTTGAAATCAATCTTTACTCCTTTACTACAGTCTTGAGTAATCGAATTTTGAATGAACTTAACTCTTTCATCAACAAGATAGCCAGTATCAACGTCAGCATAGATTGTTACTGTGCGTGATCCATCAATCCTACTTAGTTTATTTGCCTTTTTTTTCGGGAACGTATTTCACTATTCTACTCATAGAATATGGTCCATTTGCTGTATTAATAAAAAAGTTATCTATAGTTTTCATGTTGCGATTCTTTCTGGGAAAGCGTAGTACAATATCAATTTCTTCATCTGCGTTATTTGGTCTATATTTTCCAATTAATACTCCATTTGTAACCATCTTTATAAAATCACCGATGGTTGCAACACTTACTCCAGAGCTTGTAGCCTTACTCTTATCAATACTCATATTCCACTCTATTTCAGGTGATGATCTACTATCTTGAATATTTATAAATACAGATGAAGGTTGGTCCATAATTTTTAGGATTTTCTCTGCTACTGAATTCAAGTTGGATGCACTTCCGCTTAAGTTAATTTGTATTGGCTTGTCAGCTGATGGTCCTGACTTTTGTTCCTGTACGTCAATTATTACTCCTTTTATGTTTTGTACACTACTCCTTATATCATTTAGTATTTGCGTATCTTTGCCCCTGCAGCGCCAATCTACAAGTTCCAATTGAATTTTGGCAATAACGTTGTCTGAAAATTTTCCTGATCGAGCATAAAAAACATAAATTTCCTTTTCAACACCCAAAATACGTTCTTCTACTTTCTTAAGTATCAAATCTCGTTCTTTGGCTGATAAGCTTTCTTTTACTTTAACGCTGATTAAAATGTTATCTGAATCTACATTCGGAAAGAACTTTAATCCAGGACCAAAAGTAAAATATAATATACTAGACAAAAATAAAACAAACACAACAACACATACAAATTTTTTGGGGTGATCTAAGACTTTCTCTAACATACGTACATAAGTTCTTATTATAAGCCCAGTATTTTTTATCTCACCACTTTCTATAGCACTCATTCTTATTATTTCTTTTTTTGAAGTTATGGAAGGTTTACCAAATATTGCACCAAGTGTTGGTATAAAAACCAAAGCCATAATTAGCTATCCAGTTAAAGTTAGAATTATTGTAATTGGTATGTACTGCATAAATTTACCGACTGTATCGGGCCAGAGTAACAGAGGGAAAAACACTGCTAATTTAGTCAATGTTGATGATAAAACTGGATAGAACATATCATGAACTGAGGTGCAAAAGGCTTCTACTTTATCCATGCCACAAATCATCTTTCTATCAGCATATTCGCTGATTACAATTGCATCATCAACCAGCATGCCAACTGCCATAATTAAACTGAAGAGCACAACTATATTTAGAGTAATACCCATGAGGTAAAGAGCCATTATTCCTATTAGAAAGGAGCTAGGTATTGATAGTGCAACAAGAATAGCAGCCCTTGTTCCCATAAAGAGCATTATTATGGTTAATATTAGTAATACGGCAAATATTATACCATTTTCCAAGTCGTCAAGCACATCACGTACATTTTTTGACTGGTCATTCAAATAAACTACTTTTAAATTTTCAGGTAATTGATCTTTTGCTTTGTCCATTAAGTATTTTACTTGATTTACCGTGTCTATTATGTTTTTTCCATTACGTTTTGAAATTTCTAGTACAATGCTAGGTAGTCCATTAATACGAGCAAATCCTTGGTGATCCTCAAACCCAAGGTATACTTTTGCTATATCTTTGATTCTCAAAACTGCATCACTTTGAGATCTAATAGGAATATTCATAATATCTTCTATGTCTTTTAATAACCCTGATATTTTAATCGAATATTTACCGGTATAATTTTCTAGTGATCCGGCTCCTACCAATCTGTTGTTGTTTGATATAGCTTGAAATATCTCATTTGATTGAATGTTATATTTTGTTAGAACTGTGGGCTCAATTATAACTTCCACTGTTTCTTTACGCATACCTGCTACTTCAACTTTAAGAACATTTGGCAGAGATTCTATTTCTTTCTTTAGTTTGCGTGCTATTTCAGTTAAAGTTCTTTCCGGCAAATTACCAATCAAGCCAACGTTTAGTATCGGAAATAAGCTCAAGTCTATTTCATTGATTATCGGAGATTCTGCTTCAATAGGTAATTTTGATTTTATGTTTAAAAGCTTTGAACGGACATTATCGAGCACTTCTTTATTATTATACTCTGTTCTAAATTCGATTATCATGTGAGCACCATCATTAGTTGCAAAAGCTCTCAATTCTTTTACACCTTGGATGGATCTTAGTTCATTTTCTATAGGAAGCACTAATAGCTTTTTACTATCCTCGACAGAAATACCAGGAAACCCGACAAATACACTAATTATAGGAATCTGTATATCAGGATTGCTTTCTCTTGGCATCTTTATATAAGTGTATGAGCCGAAGGTAAAAATCACGATAAGCAATAATATTACTGTTCTATTCCTCTCTACAAGTAAGCTTTTCATGCCAAACATTATACGTATTTATATCATATTATATCTAAGATAAATTATATATTAATTAATCCTCATATAGCTTTATGTAAATGATTAAAATTTTTACAATTTTGCAAGCGTAAGAAAATTTCTATATAATATGACTTTAGTATGATATTTGAGGGATTATTATGGTAGCAGTTTTAAGTGTGACAGAAGGCAAGAATAAAGTGATCGTATCTGGGTTGGTTGGTGTTTCATCAACTTTAGTATTTTTAACAGTGATTCACATTGCTGCAAAGATAGCCATTATAGTTACTGCTGCTGCAGTTACTTACGCATTACTTTCATTGCTTAATAAAGCAGGAGCTAAGTCTGTTAAAACTGATGATATGTCAGAAGATGAAGGGTATAGCAGTGTTGATGAAGGTGAAGAAAAAGATACCGTAAAAGAACCAAAAAGAACTGAAACTGAGCTAGAAGAAGAATTAAAAAATAAAAGGGCAGAAGAAGAAATGAAAAATGGACTACCTAAACATATGGATTTCAAAGGTAATTCACTTTCTAAAAGTGCTGATACTAAAGATAGTCATTTCGTTTCTAGTGCTACAAATATTGTTATGGAACCTTTACCTAAACACATGGATGCACTTGGTAATCCACTTCCTGAGCAGCCACCGAGCAACCTTACCAATATAGGGCTTGGATCATCTAAAAGTACGCAGAAACTATCTGCTGCAGACTTGCTATTACAGTATGGGAATGTAAATAATGATGTGAGGAAAGTGCTAGAATGGCCAATTACCTCAAAGGAGTTTAATGGGTTAGGGTTTAACAGGTAGTTGCTATATCAAACTCTCCATCTTATATTGAGGATCAGATGCAATGCCATACACTCTATTTGGCGGAGCAATTTTGTTCTCTATACCAAAAACTATACCTTCAATTATTGCTGTGAGTACTTTTTCAAGGTTACAATCTGCTCCAGGAACACGGTGCTCTAGGCGGCATCTTTTGGAATCGTTGCCAAAATAGGGAATTCTTATCGCAGAAGTTCTGTTATTCACTCCCCAACTAATCGTAGTTGGAGTATGAATATCTGGGTGCTGAAATCTTAAATATGAATCATCATTTGGAGCAAAAAACAACATATGTTTTTTCATCATTGCACATAATCCACCTATGCTGTGAATCAGGTGGTCACTATATTTTTGCTTATTGCCATAAAATAAGTTATTATTATTTGAATCCATGAGGCTAACATGTACATTTAGTGCGCTGCCTGCTCTATCCAAATAAGGTTTTGCTTTAAAAGAAACATTACCATCAAACTCTTGTGCTGTTCCAATCAGTAATTTTTTTACTAACTCAAAATGCATAATTAAATTATCAGGACTCGTATAACAATCACTTTTTATCTCGTATTGGTTTAAAGAACTCTCTTTCTCACAAAAAAATCCAAGAGAAGCTATTTTATTTTTGATGCTATTCAGAAATAAATATTCTTTTTTTATTCCCTCAGTGTAAAACTCCAGTTCAATACCGAATACAGTATTATGACTCAAATTACTTAATATAATCACAAATTTACTTCAATAAATTTATACTAAATCAGCTATATTTATACAAGTACTTTACTTATTTATCAGTAAATTTAATATCTTATTTATACATAATATATTACTATTTTTTAATAACATACTTCTAATCCTCGGTACAAGCGACATTTACAAATTGATTGTTTTTATTTCAAAAAAATGATCAATTTTAGTGCTTTTATACTCTTTACAACTCGTCAAAAAATCCTCATAATTTTAGATATGTATTAAGTAGTGTTAGCTTTTTATCTTGCAGTAAGCTATTGATTATCTTGCATCTTTCTGATTATTATTCTTTCTTGGTGTGGTATATGAACTTAACTAACCCTAAGGTTTCTACTATGTTTTTTGATCAGATTATTACAGTAACGGACCACAATGTTACTTGGGAAAAAATCCAAAATTATCTCCATAATCTCTATGGAGAAGCAACATATAACAGCTGGCTGAGTTCACTAAGATTTATCAGCAACAGAAATGGAGAAGTTTTGTTGTCTGTACCAACAAGATTTATAAAGGAGTGGATTACAGTTCACTACATGGAAAAAATATTGTCATTATGGCAAAGCGAAGATCAAAGTGTATGTTCTATTGATATTCAATTAATTGAAGAAAGAAATTCAAATTCTAATACGATACTAAAAAATAGAGAGGAAAATAATCATAATCTTGGTTCACCACTAGATACCAGATTCACTTTTGATAATTTTGTGGTAGGAAAGTCAAATGAGTTAGCATTTACAGCGGCAAAGCGTGTAGCGGAATCTATAGATCCAATATCAGGAAGCAACCCTTTATTTCTATATGGTGGAGTGGGACTTGGTAAAACACATTTAATGCATGCTATAGCTTGGGACATAGTCAATTCTCCGTCAGCAAAAAGAAAAGTGGTGTATTTATCAGCAGAGAAATTTATGTATCAATATATTACGGCGCTGCGGAGCAAAGATATTATGTTATTTAAAGAGCAATTTAGATCAGTAGATGTATTGATGGTAGATGATGTGCAATTTATCAGTGGTAAAGATAGTACACAAGAAGAATTTTTTCACACTTTCAATGCATTGATAGACCAAAATAAACAATTGGTTATATCAGCTGATAGGTCTCCTAGTGATCTTGATGGAGTAGAAGAAAGAATAAAATCACGACTTGGTTGGGGATTAGTTGCAGATATTAATGAAACAACTTTTGAATTAAGACTTGGTATATTGCAGGCGAAAGTGGAACGAATGAATATGTATGTTCCCAAGGATGTCCTAGAATTTTTGGCAAGGAATATAAAATCCAATATAAGAGAACTAGAAGGAGCATTAAATAAGGTTGCTCATACCTCTTTAATTGGAAGAAGCATGACAGTAGAATCAGCTAGTGAGACCCTAATTGATCTTCTTAGGTCAAATCATAGGTCAATCACAATAGAAGAAATACAGAAAAAAATAGCTGAATTTTTCAATATAAAGATTGCAGATATGCAATCTAATAGAAGGCTCCGCAGTCTTGCGAGGCCGAGACAAATAGCTATGTATTTCGCAAAGAAGTTTACGCAAAAAAGTTTACCGGATATTGGAAGAAATTTTGGTGGTAGAGATCATGCTACTGTTATACACGCAGTCAAACAAGTGGAAAATTTCATAAGAACTGACCCAAAATTTGCTGATGAAATCAATCGATTAAAAAAGATGTTTAAGTAGCACTTTATTAATGACAACCATGCTGTTTTCATTTTTTTGATCAAATATCTTTTTCAAGTAGATTAAGTAAATCAAAGATCATTATTAGTATAAGCTAAGAGAAAATAGCTAGTCGATTGCTTAAAAAGTATATAAAATCACAATTTAAGTAGGAAATATGGCAATTAGACTTATTACAGATAATCTTGATATAAAATTTAGTAAATATAGAAATTTGACAGCACTTGTTAGCGTTATTCTTATCATTTTTTCAATGCTTACTTTTATGCTGCGAGGAATGAATTTGGGTATAGACTTTACAGGTGGAATTTTGATAGAGATAAAATCTTCAAGCAAGGATGATTCTATTCTCGGTATATTAAAAGAGAGTGGATTTACGATACAGAGTTCAAAAGCTGGTGATAACTTAGTTGTGCGGTTTAAAGATGAGGGAGATGAAGATAAAATTAAAAAGGTTAAAAGTATATTAGAGAGCAAATTAGGTAATTTAGTAACTTATCGCAAAATAGATTATGTTGGTCCACAAATAGGCTCAACGCAGATATTTGAAGGGATATCAGCCATGTTAATTGCAATTATTGGAATATTTTTTTATGTTTGGCTTAGATTTAACTGGCAGTGTGGACTTGGTGGAATAATGGCACTGATCCATGATGTGATTTTAACTCTTGGCTTTATCAGTTTAACGAGTATTGAGTTTAATATTTCATCAGTTGCAGCTCTCCTTACCGTAATTGGCTACTCAATCAATAACTCAGTGGTTATATATGATCGGATTCGAGAGTATCAAAAAAGTGGAAAAAATGCAAAAATAGGTGAAGTAGTTGATGCCAGCATTAATTCGACGCTATTTCGCACTATGTTAACTTCAGGTACCACTCTTCTTGCCGCTCTTCCTTTAGTGCTGATTTGTACAGGTGTGGTCAGAGACTTCTGCTTAATCATTTCTTTTGGCATTGCAATCGGCACCTGTTCCGCAATATTTATCTCTGCTCCTATATTGACCTGCAGAGCGTTGATAAGTAGAGTATAGAACGTTTAACTACGATATAATATTAGCTTGTTATCCCTAATAGTGAAATGAAAATATCTCAAAAAGCTCATACCAAGTAATGAATGGGACATAGAGTGAGTATTAACACTAGCGTGCACATCATTAATTAAAAAATTTCCTATTTTAACTTGAGGTATTTGAACCACTCCAGCTTTTATTTGACCTTTTGCAGTTTCATATATTTTAAAGTCTTGAATGTTTTGTAAGTTAATACCAGCATGTAACGCATCTTTTTGCGATAGAACAATATCAGTTGCTCCGGTATCAAGCAAAAACGTTATATTACGATCATTGACTTGAGCTTGAATATAAAAGTGTCCATCGTATGACTTTGTAAATTCAATACTTCCGCCATTTTGAACCCTTCCTTTGTACGGTAGAAAAGTGCTCAGAAACCTATTGATTAGTTTATCCCCTTGTGAATCAATAAACATTGCAGTAATGACTGTTATCAGTAGCCAAATAACTAGATTTTTTGCTGCATTCATATTATTAAAATTTGAAGCCATAAGAGTAAATTTTTAAGATTAGCGTTAAAAGCTATTATTAAAAATAAGTAAATTTTATTGTTTTAGTACAATATTTAATATATACTTTAAGGAGGTATCTTCGATTTCATTTCATGTCAGAAGCAAAAAATTTAATTTTAGCAACAATTCTTTCTATATTGATTATAGTATTATGGCATATTATTTATGATAATTTTCTTAACACGAGCCAAAGCCAACCATCGATTGAAAATATTGAAGATATCGAATCTTCTAACGACCTTGCTCCTATGATATACCAAAATCGTTCTGAAATTATTAATTCTACTAGAGAACAGAGAGTTAATTTAACCAATAACATGCTTGAAGGATCAATTTCTCTGAAAGGTGCAAGGTTTGATGACTTAATCTTAACTAACTACCACTTAGAACCGAGTTCTTCTTCTCCACAAGTGGTGTTACTGTCACCTGCAGAATCAAAAGATGTATATTTCGCAGAATTTGGGTGGCTCGATCCGAATGAAAAGATTAAAGTTCCAGATTCTAAAACAGTATGGCAAGCAGATAAACTCAATCAAAAAGAGGTCGATTTATTTTGGGATAATGAAAATGGCATTTTATTTAGAATGAAAATTAGCCTTGACGATAACTACATGTTTAAAGTTGAGCAAATTATTGAAAACAATACAAAAGATAATGTAGTTTTGGTTCCCTATGGTAAAATCAATCGTAAACGTGATAATATTAACGAATCCTATTGGATATCACATGAAGGAGTACTAGGTGCATTTAACAATAAACCAGAGGAGTGGACATATAAGGATATTTCCAAGAAACGTTTAATAAAGGCCAGCACAAGTGAAAAAAGTTGGTTTGGTTTTGCTGATAAATATTGGTTTACAGCTATCATACCTGAAAAATCTGATCAAATAAATGTAAGTATTAAGCATACGAATGTTAATAACATTGATAAGTTTCAAGTAGATTTTGTTAAACCTTACAAACACATACTCCCTGGTGCAAGTGTTTCTACTCTGAACTACTTTTTTGCTGGGGCAAAGAAGTTGAATTTACTTGATTCTTATAAAGACACTCTTAATATACCTTTATTTGATAAGGCTGTAGATTTTGGTGTACTTTATTTTATAACCAAGCCAGTGTTTTTACTGCTTGAATATTTTAACTTTGTTTTGAAAAATTTTGGCTTAGCAATATTATTGCTAACTTTAGTAATCAAACTTTTGATGCTTCCATTATCTAATAGATCATATATTTCGATGTTCAAGGTGAAAAGCCTGCAGCCTGAATTAACTCGTATAAAAGAGTTGTACAAAAATGACAGCTTAAAGCAGCACAAAGAGACAATTGCGTTGTTCAAGAGAAACAATGTAAATCCAATGTCGAGCATTTTACCTATGCTCATACAAATACCAGTATTTTTTTCTCTGTATAAAGTATTATTTGTTACTATAGAGATGAGACACGCCCCTTTTTATTTATGGATTAAGGATCTTTCAGCTTCTGATCCAACAAACATTTTTACATTATTTGGGTTGTTTAATTATAACTTTCCTATTTCTATAGGCATTTTACCTATAATTTTCGGCGCTACCATGATAATTCAGCAGAAGCTAAGTGAGAAAGATCAAACCAGTAAAGATGATATTCAAGTAAATGTTATGAAGTTTTTACCTTACATTTCTGTCTTTATTTTTTCTTCTTTTCCTGCCGGCCTGGTAATATATTGGATATTTAGTAATATTATAACTCTGGTTCAACAATCATTAATAAAGTTGCTTTTAACAAGAAAAGTAGGAATGAATGTCGAAAATACTAATAGTTAATTCAGTTTATTATACTGAAATAGCAAACCTTTTGCTTGAGGGTGCAACTGATAAATTCAAAGGAAATAATATTGGTTACGAGATAATTAAAGCGCCTGGTACGTTTGAGATACCAGCTGCAATTCTTTTTGCGGTCAAAGGCAAGAATACTAATTATGATGGTTATTTAGCTCTTGGGTGCGTGATTCGCGGTGAAACTGATCATTATAAATACGTTTGCAAAGGAGTAATCGAAGGCTTAAATGAAGTTATTATGCATTATGCAATACCCCTTGGTATGGGCGTAATTACCGCTGACAGCAAAGATAAAGCACTAATTAGAGCTGACAAAAATAAAAAGAACGTTGGTGGCCATGCAGCCTCAACTGTTTTGCATATGATAGATTTATACAACAAATTAAAGTAATGGAGGAAAAACCGGTAGATAAAAAGTGGCGTATAAAAAGAAGTGCGGCAAGATTTCTTGCTGTACAAATTGCTTATTCAAATATTTTCGTAGGTTACAACAAAAGCACCTTTAAACTGGAAAATTGTGAGCTTAAGGACTACATAAGTAAGTTGAAAGATATATTTGAATGTGAAGAATTTGAACATCAGTTCTTAGAAAACTTGTTATATAAGGTTATAAAAAGCAGTGAAGAATATGATAAAATAATAGAGTCTTACTTACACCCAAGCTGGTCCCTTTCACGGTTAAATCTTATAAGCTTATCTATTTTGCGTGTTGCAATATGTGAGTTGATTAATTGCGATACACCAGTTCCAGTTGTTATCAATGAGTATACTAATATTGCATCTGATTTACTTGATAAACCAAGCGAAATTGGTTTTATTAATGGGTTATTGGATAAGGCAAAAGATGCAGTCAGACTAAATAAAAATCCTTAGCAAATTTCTTATAAGTATGTGAATATCTATTTTTTGAGATAGTTTCTACAATAAGTTTAAGTAAACTAACACTAAAAAATGAAGGGCAGACTTATTTAGTCTACCCCTTTTATACTTAGCTGGGTAATGATCTATAGTATTTTCTAAAATGAATGGATAAATTTCCATTATGGTATTACCAACCAAAAGTTGTAAGTCTGTACATTTATACATTAGAGGTCTGAGGCGGCTTTTGATGGTATGCCAACAGTGTTCTATGGGATTCAAATCTGGTGAATATGTTGGAAGATACAGCACATGAAAGCCAAAAGACTCTATTAATGATTTTGTTTTAGTGGTCTTATGAAATGTAGCATTATCCATAACTATGGTTGTGCCAAGTGGCAATTTAGGTAATAACATCTTCTCCAACAATATATTGAATACCTCTTTTTCACACCCACCTTTGAAAGTCATTGGTGCAATAAATCTCATTCCAATCCACCCGGCTACTATACTGATTCTCTCTCGAGTTCTCCCTGGAACATCTGCATAAATTTTCTTTCCTCTTGGAGCACGTCCATATTCTCGGTATAACTTATTATCAACTCCTGCTTCATCTATATATAAGATGCTGGAATGTTCTATTTTTGAGATTTTATCAATAAATTGCTGCCTATCTTCTTGATTGCGCTCTTGATATAGTGTGACTTTTTTTTAAAGTAATTTTTAGCTGTTTTAGTCTATACCAAATTGAATTTATTCCAAATCCAAGATTTTGTTTCATCTCTGCCAGAGTATGATCTGGATTCTTTGTAACATATTCTTCGAGTATTTTTGGGTCTATTTTTCGAATAAAGCTACCGTTTTTAGATGGCTTTAAGCTTTCACCAGCAGCTTTCTTTTTTAACCAGCGGTACAGAGTTGCTATTCCTATCTCCATGAGCTCTGCTATCTCAACCTTTGTCTTCCCTTTTTCTATCATCAATACTGCCTTTTCCCTTAAATCCACACTATATGCCATTATAACTCAAATACTTTGTTATACCTTTATCATTTGCTTTGGGAAATACTATATCTTTCTTTTGTTGTTCAGCTTCTGGTGATTTAACAATTGAGCTTGGCACAAGTCTAATGATGAGTTCTTTAGGATCATTTTCTTCAGTGCTAAAACCTAACGTTTTTGACTTTTCTTCATGTATTAATTCATACTCACCTTTATCATTTTTTCTTCCTAATGAATTTATCTTTAATAATCCATCATTGTTATTCATTTCCTTACTTGTAGCAGTAATGTATTAACTTTTACTTTCTAAGCTAAAATATATAAGATACTCATCGGTGATAATACTGCCATCTGGATTCTTATTTCGGTTGTGTTTTTTGATATACTCAAAATCTTCATCTTTTACTTTCACAAATAGATCTCCTGTCTTTTTGATAATAGAAACTACCTGAGTTTTAGTCATGGAATATATTGCTAAACTAGCCAGTGCAACAGCAGCAAATGCTAAAACACTTATTCCAAGTGGTGTAGCTGCAAAAACTGCAATTGGCGCTAAAATCGAAGTTGAAGACACCCAATACGGTGTTGAAAGTGCTACTGCTGTGCCTATAACATACAGAGAAGTAAGCGCTACAAGTGCAATGTTTGTTTTGTGACGGTGGTTTTTAAAAATTGATATAATTTCCTCTTAAAATAAGTTAATAATATATTAATATTACATATCAAAAAATCAATACGGTCAACTTACATATAAAAAACTACCTACCGCTTGAGCCAAAGCCCCCTTCATTGCGGACGGTTTCTTCTGTGCAGAATTCTTCTCTGTCATCCCAAATTACCTGAGATACAGGAGTGATGAGGATTTGTGCGATTCTATCTCCTCTTTTTATTTCATATGGCTGATTACTTAGATTGATTAGGCAAACTTTAACTTCACCTCGATAATCGGAGTCTATAGTGCCCGGAGAATTTAAGACAGTGATTCCATGTTTTGCAGCAAGCCCAGAACGTGGGCGAACTTGTCCTTCAAAACCGTTTGGTATTGCAATCACAATGCCAGTTGGAATAAGTAACCTTTCAAGTGGATTTAAAATAATAGAGTCGTCCAATCCAGCATAAAGATCCATGCCAGCACTCTGCATAGTTGCATAACAGGGAAGAGGCAAGCTTTTGCCATGTGATAACTTTTTTACTTCTACTTTAATTTTATCTCTTTGCATTTTTATTCACCAGTTATGAAAATTTGATTGTAGCATGTAAATTATGCCTGTAAAAGATAAGAAAACTACTTGACAAATCTTTCAGCTTACTTACTATAAAATTCAAAGTGTTTTATTACCTTCAATCTGTTCAGATTAAACGACAAAAGTATTATACAGTTGGCGTCTTATAAATCTTTCCGCTATGTGCACTTTATGTCTTCACAATAATTTCTACCTAATATAAGCTGAAACGGGCTTATAAAACGTTTAAAACAGTACGTTTGTATAGAGGGTGTCATTCCAGCGCGTGACGCTGGTTCCTGGATCTAAGTGTCTGGGCACTGGGATGAGAAAAAAGGGGCTACTTGAATGACACCTTATGTTCCAGCACGTGACACATAATTGTACGAACATTCATTTTTGAATACAGCAAATGGTCAATGACCAGACACTGGCATCCAGAAATTTTATTAGGTTGGTAAGCACAAAAGTAGTTGCTTTATGCTAAAACACAACGGTTGAAAGACTCGATTCCAGCGTCACGCGCTGGAATGACATCAAAGGGTGTAATAGTTTAGACTTGATCTGACAGGCGTGAATTATCTGACAGAAGAATTGACAAAGTCAAAACCAAAATCAGCATCCTGTTTAATGCTATCAATATTTTTCTGATAAGCAATATGCATGCTATCAAAAAAGGTTTGCATAGGAGTCTTATACCAAAATCCATTACTGACGGAACAAATAAGAAACATTACAAACTCGTTTAATAGTAGTACTGGAAATATTGACAATAAAATTACACAAAACATCTTCAAGTAAACCTATGGTATCGTAGATACTATTGCGTAAAGTATTGTATTTGATATATTGCCACAACCTTTCAACAGGATTCAGTTCCGGTGAATAAGGAGGCAAGTATATGATGGTAATGTTTTCCTGAATTTTCAAACTTTTTGATCTATGCCAACTTGCACAATCCATTACAAGAAAGGCTTCTTTCGTGCCTAAATCTTTCGACATCTGCTCCAGAAATATATTCATACAATCAGTGTTTACATATGGAGCAAGTAGGCTAATTTTCTTACCACTTCTTGGATTTACCGCACTTTAGATATAGAAATTTTGTCTACCAATTTTCATTTTAACCTGCGTTCTGACCCCTTTTAAACCATCCGTGTCCGATTTTTGAATGAGTCCCAAATCGTGATTCATCAAAAACACCTCCCTTTTAGGGTGGAAATTGACTATTTTATTGAAGTATCTTTTAAACTCTTCTTGCTTGTTTTTATCTTGTTTATGGTGCATTGGCCTCGGTGTTATGTAAGAAAATTTCATCCTTTGTATCTCACGGTGCACTGTTGATTTGCTGATGTTTAGGGCAAATTCCTCTGAGATTTTTATTTGTACTTCCTTAATAGTAATATTTGGATTTCTTTCTACCCATATTTCAATTTGCTCACGTTGATTTTTGTTTAATTTGCTTTTTCTTCTCCGCTGAAACGGGGCAAATAATTTTTCTACTCTACCAAATTTTAGATGCTTTATCCATTCAGTCAAAGCAGTCCTTGAAATTTTACATATTCTTGCCACAGCGCTTATACTACTTTCTTTTCCTGCTATCACCGCTTGTAACTTTTTTGAAACATATGCGTTATTTCTTACCTTTTTTAACATTTCTTTCGCTAAATTTACAACTCTTTCGTCTAATAGTTTTGACCTTAATGCCATTTATACCTCGCTATTTCACTTACTCTAGTATGACTTTTTCCCCATTATTCTCTATCTGTTCTTTCTATAGCGGGAATTGGTATCAGTAATTACTAACCCGCCATTTTCAGTGATTCTTTTATATAGATCAAAATTTTCTCTTGGGTATACTACGTCAATTCCTCTTGCTGTGACAGCAATGGTTCTCTAATTGCGTACAAGTCAACAATAATTTTCACATAGATCAAAATAGCATATTTCCTCCATAATCCTTGATATAAATTAAAAATAGCATGCTTCCATGGTTCTCTCCGCGGTCTGATATGGCTAGTTTAATTTTAGCCAAGCCGCACTATACTTGTTAGGGCGGAAGTGGATGGCAACATGTTGTTTACGAAGTCTACGCTTCAACCATAGCTCTTGCTTATCCCTTCCATCGGCATTACTATCTTTACTTTCAATAAAATTATTGTCCTATACTCCTTTAGTGTTTATTGATAATAAAATTCTGTTTTATCAACCAACATTCTATGCATAATTAAAGCTAGTTTTCTTGCTAATGCAACTACTGCTTTCTTTACACCCTTCTTTTTTGCAAGCTTTATTCCCCAGCTTTTTAATTTGAATTTTTTCTTGCTAACTGTCAGTATTGTATGCGCAGCTTCATACAACATATTTCTACATTCTACCGGTCCCATCTTTGATATGCTACCATGACGATTAACTTCTCCAGAAGCGTACTGTCTTGGCGTCAATCCCATATAGGCTCCGACTGTATCAGATGTTTCAAACCTATGTGGATTATCAATTGTAGCCTTATACGTCATTGCTACTATAATACCAACTCCTGGTACAGTATAGTATTTCCCAAAGCAAATGATAAAGGTATAATAAAGTATTTGAGTTATAATGGCATATAGTGTGGATTTAAGGGAAAAGGCAGTATTGATGATAGAAAAAGGGAAGACAAAGGTTGAGATAGCAGAGCTCATGGAGATAGGAATAGCAACTCTGTACCGCTGGTTAAAAAAGAAAGCTGATGGTGAAAGCTTAAAGCCATCTAAAAACGGTAGCTTTATTCGAAAAATAGAACCAAAAATACTCGAAGAATATGTTACAAAGAATCCAGATCATACTCTGGCAGAGATGAAACAAAATCTTGGATTTGGAATAAATTCAATTTGGTATAGACTAAAACAGCTAAAAATTACTTTAAAAAAAAGTCACACTATATCAAGAGCGCAATCAAGAAGATAGGCAGCAATTTATTGATAAAATCTCAAAAATAGAACATTCCAGCATCTTATATATAGATGAAGCAGGAGTTGATAATAAGTTATACCGAGAATATGGACGTGCTCCAAGAGGAAAGAAAATTTATGCAGATATTCCAGGGAGAACTCGAGAGAGAATCAGTATAGTAGCCGGGTGGATTGGAATGAGATTTATTGCACCAATGACTTTCAAAGGTGGGTGTGAAAAAGAGGTATTCAATATATTGTTGGAGAAGATGTTATTACCTAAATTGCCACTTGGCACAACCATAGTTATGGATAATGCTACATTTCATAAGACCACTAAAACAAAATCATTAATAGAGTCTTTTGGCTTTCATGTGCTGTATCTTCCAACATATTCACCAGATTTGAATCCCATAGAACACTGTTGGCATACCATCAAAAGCCGCCTCAGACCTCTAATGTATAAATGTACAGACTTACAACTTTTGGTTGGTAATACCATAATGGAAATTTATCCATTCATTTTAGAAAATACTATAGTTAATAATTTGCAATCTTCGTCTTTCTTGCCTTTCTCTGATAATATTTTATCAAGCTTTTTTATTGATTCTTCTATTATTTCCAAACTACAAACTAATGCTTCAATTGAATCCTTACTGACTTTATCTAGATCTTTTATTGCTTCTTGCACTTTTAAAGAAAAGATTACAATCTTTGACTTCTTGCCAAGATTTATTCCGTATATCTTCAATAGCCCTCTTATTGTTCCCATAATTTGCTCTCTGCAATACATTAACTGCCTTCTACTTCCGAGCGTTACCTTAACTTGACAAGACTCATCTGATTTTACTAATACCTCTTTATACAGCCCAGCTCTCATCATTTGTGCTATACCCCTTGCATCATTTTTATCGTTTTTATTGATTCTCGCAGACAATGATGCTGCCATATGCCTCGCATCTACACAAATTACTGGTAATTCAAAGCTCCTTAACTCTTTGCACATCGATATTGACAATTGCCCACTTTCTATTCCTATGGATTCGTATTCTCTGCTTTGACTAAGCAGAAACTCAGCTATTGCACTGCTCTCACTTGCAACAATTTCTTCTTTAACAATTTTTCCTTTCTCATCAACGATACTTACAAAAGTTTCTTTGAGTGACAAATCTAATCCGCTATAATATTTCATAAGACTACTCCTACTGTAAAGGTTTAAATTATTTTTGAAGAACAGATTCATTGAACTTGTTACTTCGTGCTAAAATAATGGAGTATGTCTCTCCATCATTCAATCGCAATTACAGTATGTTGGGTGATTTTTGTATATTACACTGTTTGCTGGAGTATCGATCCCTCTTGCAAGTCCAGAAATTACGATGAAACCAACTTCGCTTAAATCAAGTGCCAACTTATTGGCAAAATTTCTTCCATTGATTGAAGAATTACGTCCACCGATTATTGCAATTATCTCACGGCTTAACAATGATATATCACCAAGTGTAGTTATTACAGGAGGACAACTCGGTATATTCCTTAAAATGTCAGGGTAATCTGGATCACATGCTGGTATTATTTTGGCTCCAATTTTTTCTGCATTCTTAATTTCTTCTTGTACATTTTTAATTCCATAATCCTTGTTAGCCAATTCATTAAGATACTTAAGCACTTCATCTAGTGAGCCACATGCTCTTAGTATACTAAAAAACTTTACTGGTCCCAAAGTTCTAGCCAAGCTTAGCCATATTTCTAATTCTTCGTTATTTAATTTATTTATCTTCATAAAAGGCTTGAATTTCTTATCAGTTTAGTGTACTCAAGACAATGCAAATATACAGTATTTTATGACGCATTTTGTTACAGATAAATGCATAAAATGTAAATATACGGACTGTGTAGAAGTATGTCCCGTTGACTGCTTTTATGAAGGTAAAAATATGCTCGTGATTAACCCAGATGAGTGTATTGATTGTGGAGTGTGTATACCTGAATGTCCAGTAGATGCAATTGTAACTGATGATTCCATAAAAGATATTCTAGAGCTAGATGAAGGCTTACTGAACAATGAACAAAAAATCTTTAAATCATTTTACAACATAAATGTAGAATATTCGCAAAAGTGGCCAAATGTCACAGCTAAAAAGCAACCCCTAGATACAGCAGAAGAGTATAAAGAAAAAAAGGATAAAACAGCTTATTTCGACGAAAATTTAGGGTAATAGAGTACGAAAGTGGACTCACACTTTTTTGATTAAATAGACATTGAATTGTAAGCATCTATTTCATCTGCCATAGACGATAATTGTGCACTCTCAAAACGGAGATTGCTTGCAATGTCTATTAATTTCTCACTAATTTGTGAACGAGGTTCAGGCACTGAAAAGAAAGCATCACATCTAGCCTTGCACAGAGATTTGTCTGTTTCATTGAACGCCTCTTCACAGTTTTTATGGCAAATATGAGATAGGTTGCGTGCCTGAAACGTTAATGAATTCGAGTTTTGTGTAGACATAACCATAATATACTCTTAAATTAAAAAACTATAGTATTTCCCAAAGCAAATGATAAAGGTATAATAAAGTATTTGAGTTATAATGGCATATAGTGTGGATTTAAGGGAAAAGGCAGTATTGATGATAGAAAAAGGGAAGACAAAGGTTGAGATAGCAGAGCTCATGGAGATAGGAATAGCAACTCTGTACCGCTGGTTAAAAAAGAAAGCTGCTGGTGAAAGCTTAAAGCCATCTAAAAACGGTAGCTTTATTCGAAAAATAGACCCAAAAATACTCGAAGAATATGTTACAAAGAATCCAGATCATACTCTGGCAGAGATGAAACAAAATCTTGGATTTGGAATAAATTCAATTTGGTATAGACTAAAACAGCTAAAAATTACTTTAAAAAAAAGTCACACTATATCAAGAGCGCAATCAAGAAGATAGGCAGCAATTTATTGATAAAATCTCAAAAATAGAACATTCCAGCATCTTATATATAGATGAAGCAGGAGTTGATAATAAGTTATACCGAGAATATGGACGTGCTCCAAGAGGAAAGAAAATTTATGCAGATGTTCCAGGGAGAACTCGAGAGAGAATCAGTATAGTAGCCGGGTGGATTGGAATGAGATTTATTGCACCAATGACTTTCAAAGGTGGGTGTGAAAAAGAGGTATTCAATATATTGTTGGAGAAGATGTTATTACCTAAATTGCCACTTGGCACAACCATAGTTATGGATAATGCTACATTTCATAAGACCACTAAAACAAAATCATTAATAGAGTCTTTTGGCTTTCATGTGCTGTATCTTCCAACATATTCACCAGATTTGAATCCCATAGAACACTGTTGGCATACCATCAAAAGCCGCCTCAGACCTCTAATGTATAAATGTACAGACTTACAACTTTTGGTTGGTAATACCATAATGGAAATTTATCCATTCATTTTAGAAAATACTATAGTGTTACTGATAATCTAACGAATGCTGTTCAATATGAAGAAGATAGGGAAAAACTTACCGCAGATGAAGTAGATAAAAAAGATGAGGAAAAACCTACCGCAGATGAAGGAAATAAGGTAAAACCTACCGTAGATGAGTGTAAACTACACCCATGCTGCAAGTATTATTATAATTTGTGTTTCAACGATTGTTATGATTCATGTTGTAGTAATCATGACGTAGCATGGTTTAATACTTGCGACGATGGCAACACAGTAATGCTGAATACAACTTGGGATTGGGAAATAGAACTACCTGGAATTATATGGTATCCGGAGTTTTTTGACTTTGGTTATTCTGAATTAATGTTGATCTAAGTTTATGGTTTCAGAGTATAATGCTATGATATACGAAAAGTTGCTGTCTAAGTTTAATCTATCAAGTGTTACATCAGCCTGTTAAAGCAAAAGAGAAAATGAAGGTAAAATAGTTAAGATAACCCTTCAACTCCTTCCATTTATCAACTATACTGCTATAGATTTTAGCAGTATAATAAATGAACATTTTCAAGCAGGTTTCCTCTCTAATTTCCAGCAAATTAAATAAGTTGAAGCAAAGGGGTGTTATAAGTACGAATGCAACAAACTTTATTGTAGAGCCTCCGAGCAATAGAGCACATGGAGATATTTACACAAATGTTGCTATGGTGCTTGCAAAGCATGAAAAAAAGAATCCAGTTGAGATTGCAGGGATCTTAGCAGAAGAATTTAAATCTTTTGATGAAGTTGCAAAAGTGGAAATAGCAGGTCCTGGGTTCATCAATATGCACTTAAAAATGGAAGTATGGCATGGGATTTTAAAACAAATAAATGAGCTAAAAACGGAGTTTGGCACTCTCAACATTGGAAACAATCAGGCCATCAATGTTGAGTTTGTATCCGCAAATCCAACTGGGCCACTACATATTGGTCATGCAAGAGGGGCAGTGTTTGGTGATGTTTTAGCAAATTTGCTAAAGAAAGTTGGTTATAAAGTTACTAAGGAGTACTATATCAATGATGCTGGAGCGCAGATAGATACGCTAATTCGGTCAGTATATTTGCGGTATAAGGAAGCTCTGGGAGAGAAAATTAGCATCGAAAAAGGTTTATACCCAGGTGAATATTTAAAACCAATAGGGGAGGGGCTAGCTAAAAAATATGGCAAGGAGCTTAGAGAAGAGGAAGATAATCGAGTAATTATAGAATATACTTTAAGTTCTATTTTAGAACTCATAAAGGAGGACATGAGCTTGCTTGGAGTCAATCATGATATTTTTACTTCAGAGTATGAGCTACAAAAAAATGGCAAAATCGAAGAGAGTATAAAGATATTATCTGATAAGGGTCTTGTGTATGAAGGATACTTGGAGAAACCAAAAGGCAAAGAAAGTGAAAGTTGGACTTCCAGAAAAGAAATGTTATTTCGCTCTACAACATTTGGTGATGATGTTGACCGCGCACTAAAAAAAGAGGATGGTAGCTGGACTTATTTTGCATCGGATATTGCTTACCATTTTGATAAGATATCACGTGGTTTTAACAATATGATCGTAGAGCTCGGCAGTGACCATGGCGGTTATATTAAAAGGCTTAGAGCAGTTGTCTCTGCGCTCAGTGATGATCAAGCAAAGATAGAGGTAAAACTGCATAATATTGTGAATTTCTTCGAAAATGGCAAACCTGTTAAGATGTCGAAAAGATCAGGAAATTTTCTTACAGCTAGGGATGTAGTGGAAGAGGTTGGCAGGGATATAACTCGTTTTATAATGTTAACACGCAAGAATGATATGGTCTTGGACTTTGATTTTGCTAAAGTTAAAGAACAGTCAAAAGACAACCCTATTTTTTATGTGCAATATGCGCACGCCCGTGCTCATTCGTTAATGCGTAATGCTCCAAAAGAACTCCCAACAGCAGACCCTTCACTTTTAAAGACAGATGGGGAGCTATTCCTGATAAAAACCTTAGCAAAGTGGCCAGATGTGGTAGAAATATCTGCAAGACTTTGTGAGCCACACATAATCACTTTCTACTTACTTGAAGTTGCAGAAGCGTTTCACGTTTTATGGGGATATGGCAAAAGTGATTTAAATATGCGGTTTATACTGGAGAATAACTTAAATTTCACCGCTGCAAGAATGTTTCTCGTCCAAGCCTTAGCACACGTCATTGCTTCTGGACTTTCGATTTTTAATATAGAGCCTTTGCAAGAGATGAGTTAATTTTAATGCGTAATATTAAATGTGATAATAAATTATTGATGTAAGTACAATAAGGCCAAAAATTATACAAGAGGTCTGTTAAAATGACGTATGTCGATTGTCTTGAAGTCACACAATTGTTCTGTAGAGCTATGTCCTGTAATAATTACTGTACCGTTCTGCTCAGAGCGTATTGATATTAGGTTCAATACTAATTCACATGTTGTGCTATCAAGATTACAGAAAGGTTCATCTATCAGCCAGATATTTGCATTAGAAATTAAAAGGCGGGCAAGCGCAACTCTTCTTTTCCAGCCTGCAGAAAGTTCACCATATCTAATGTTAAATACAGGTCGCAACTCTAAACAATAAGCAGCTGCCATAACTGATTCTCTAGTGTTCCGTATTCTTGCCCAGAATTCTATGTTTTCACCAATTGTTAAGCTATCTTTACAGGCGTTTTTATGTCCTACGTAAACCATGGAAGATATAAAGGATTTTGGATCATCATATATGTCTTTTCCGCAGTATCTTATATTGCCTGATACTGGCGGTAAGAGTCCAGATAAACTTCTGATTAAGCTGGTTTTGCCGCTACCATTTGGACCAGTGATTAAGATTTTTGATTTTGGCTCAGCTTTTAAATTGAGGTTTTTAAATAATACTTTGTTATTACGAGCACAGGATAGATTTTTACATTCAAGCATGGATTATCTGCCTTTCCCTTTATATTTACCCTTAGTTGAAGACTGAGCTTTTATAAATAGCTCCCAAAATCCTTTCTTATCACCTTCTCTGTGTATCAATTGTGCAAAATGTTTCATTAAACTATTACCCATCATAACCATCTTTGTCCATTTACCTAACGGTTTTGCTATATCAACTATTTCTAGATCTTCTTTGTAAACTTGCATATTCTTTTGTTTCTCCCTTAGCATTTCCTGTTGTTTCATCAACTCTTTTTGCTTATTTTTTTGATATAATTCGTTAAATCTTCTATTTTCTTCCCACTCTTCTTTGAGAACTTTTAGAGGAAATATAATTTTTCTAATATGATTTTTGTATATTTTTCTCAAAAAGAGAAATACTGCAATTATAGTAAGTAATATCGTGCTATATGTAATGATTTGTCCGAATGGCATTTTTATACTCAGCTTATTGGCAAGCGGTATTTACAATTATACCATAACTATAGAAATTTTACAATTTTTTTCTGGATAAAGATAGTAGACTAAAAATTTCTAAAGAACACAAGCAACGTATTTACGTACAGGCTATCAACTACTACACTCAAAACTGACAAGTGATTAATCATTGGAGAGTAGAGGAATCACGGCTCTCTAATGAATAAAGGTGGACTGTGTCAAGCTGGTGAGTAAGGTGGAAATTGAAGAAAATCTAATTGTTGGTTATCATGCTAGATCTACAATATAAGTTATAAAAATTTTAATCATTTTGGCTTATAATAATTTCTGAGTTAACCTTAGATTTCCTGAGCTGTGGTTTCTTTTACCCATGTTGAATTCCTAGCTTTTATACTCTAATTTAATTCCAGTTTTGACTATATAGGAGGTCACAATGTCAAACAATATCTATAGCGATCAAGTTGATAATAGTAATTTATATGCCAACAAACTTTTTTATGATGAAGAGGGTGAGCAAGTCGAAAATCTAGGAGATCAGGTTGCGGAAAAAGAGGATGATAAATCAGAAGAAGATTTACTTCGTGACTGTAGAGATGAAACTAAGAAGGAAAAAGATAAGTTAATACAGTGTAAAAAAGATGCTGTGGAATCACAAAGAGAAATTACACAATTAGAAGAAGAAGCTATAGTATTTCCCAAAGCAAATGATAAAGGTATAACAAAGTATTTGAGTTATAATGGCATATAGTGTGGATTTAAGGGAAAAGGCAGTATTGATGATAGAAAAAGGGAAGACAAAGGTTGAGATAGCAGAGCTCATGGAGATAGGAATAGCAACTCTGTACCGCTGGTTAAAAAAGAAAGCTGATGGTGAAAGCTTAAAGCCATCTAAAAACGGTAGCTTTATTCGAAAAATAGACCCAAAAATACTCGAAGAATATGTTACAAAGAATCCAGATCATACTCTGGCAGAGATGAAACAAAATCTTGGATTTGGAATAAATTCAATTTGGTATAGACTAAAACAGCTAAAAATTACTTTAAAAAAGTCACACTATATCAAGAGCGCAATCAAGAAGATAGGCAGCAATTTATTGATAAAATCTCAAAAATAGAACATTCCAGCATCTTATATATAGATGAAGCAGGAGTTGATAATAAGTTATACCGAGAATATGGACGTGCTCCAAGAGGAAAGAAAATTTATGCAGATATTCCAGGGAGAACTCGAGAGAGAATCAGTATAGTAGCCGGGTGGATTGGAATGAGATTTATTGCACCAATGACTTTCAAAGGTGGGTGTGAAAAAGAGGTATTCAATATATTGTTGGAGAAGATGTTATTACCTAAATTGCCACTTGGCACAACCATAGTTATGGATAATGCTACATTTCATAAGACCACTAAAACAAAATCATTAATAGAGTCTTTTGGCTTTCATGTGCTGTATCTTCCAACATATTCACCAGATTTGAATCCCATAGAACACTGTTGGCATACCATCAAAAGCCGCCTCAGACCTCTAATGTATAAATGTACAGACTTACAACTTTTGGTTGGTAATACCATAATGGAAATTTATCCATTCATTTTAGAAAATACTATAGTGAATTAAAGTCACAGGTTCAAGAAGAGAAAGGGAAGGTAGAACAAACTAAGAATGAAGCTGAGGCAGCAAAGGCAGAAGTTGATGAGTTAAAATTACAGGTTCAAAAAGAAAGGGAGAAGGTAGAACAAACTAAGAATGAAACTGAGGCAGCAAAAGCAGAAGTTGATGAGTTAAAATTACAGGTTCAAGAAGAGAAAGGGAAGGTAGAACAAACTAAGAATGAAGCTGAGGCAGCAAAAGATGAGTTAATACAGTGTAAAAAAGATGCTGAGAAGATGAAAGAAGGCTCTGAACAGTCAATTAATCAGGCAAAGTATGATGATGCTCAAGCAGAAGCCAAACAAGCAAAATTGGAAGCTGAGCAAGCAAGAATAGAAGCTTTGACTACTACGACAATGTTGTAAATTTTGACCTTTTTCATTGTGATGTTCTGTAGAATGAGGTATATCTTTTACTCGAAACACTATATTTACTTCTTCAATATCAACCTCAATTCGCTTAACTAATATTCTGATAACATTACGTTTAGTTAGCCAATCTAAATCATCAAGCTTTGATTTAATATTGGAAAAAAACTCTTCTAAATTGTTTACAACGAGAGTTAATTCTTGTTGTAGATTTTTTCGATTGAATATTTTTTTCTTTTCCTCTTTAACTATTTTTAAGCTCTGTTTTGCTGCTTTAATTCGTGGTTCAAATTCTTCTTTGCTAATATACCCTTGAGTATAGCTATCAATAAGTCTTGAAATGCCTTGTTTCAGCTTATCATCTTGTTTTTTAAGTGAATCAGTTATTTGATCACATGGTGATTTTTGAAGTTCTGAGAGCCTACGCTGATATTCCTTTAAAATTCTGTTTGGATTTTTTAATAGGCTTTTAACTTCTTCCCACACAGCTGTCTCTAATGTAGAAGCACGAATTGTTTTACTATTACAAATCTTATTACCAGCAAAACGGTAAGCATCTGAGCCAATACAACGATAACATTTTTTGAGACTTGCCATATCTTTTAGCATAATAAGAATACTGGCAACGCTTGCATACCAATAAGCCTTGCAATAGATTAGTTGTTCCTATTTGTCTTGCTCTTTGCCTTTTGCGTTCTCAGCTAATTGCTTTTGAACTATATCAAACAAATCTTCATCAACTATTTTAGGTACTGGAATGTAAATCCAATGTTCCCTTCCAACACGATAGGTAGAACTATTATTTTTAGGTTGTTCACAGGAATGTTTGTATGGTCTTATTTGCGGCAGCTTTGCACCTACCTTTGTTTTACCAAAAGCTGCTTGTCCTTTATAGACAGGATTTTTAGTGTACCACAAAGCGTGCCTTTATTCCAGAATTTCCCTTCGCTGACATGATAGACATGGTATTTAGCTGGCGACATACTTCTCCAGCACTCATTCTTTCTCTGCCTATCCAAGAAAATAGCTTACGAACCACTTCCGCTTCTTCTTCATAAACTTCAAACCGAGCTTGTCCTCCTTCCATCTGTTTATTTATATAACGGTAGCCGTAAGGAGCTCTACACATTACATTTACACTACCTTTTTTAGCTGCATAAATTTTTCCTCGACGACATCGTTCAGTAATCTTTGTGTGTTCATATTCTGCTATCATACCTTGCATTTGTAACAATAAATGAGCTTATGGACTATCATTAATCTGATTATTTAAAAAAAATTACTTCTACTTTTGCTTTCTGTAATTCTTCAAGTAAAACCATCTGATATGCATATTTACGCGATAAACGATCAGGAGAATGAATATAGATTATGTCAATTTTACCTTCTGCTACTTTATTACGTAATTTTTCTAAGGCAGGACGAACTAAATTAGATCCACTATAGCCATTATCAACGAATTTATGTTCATCTAGCAATTCATGCCCATCTGCTTTAATTTTATTTTCTAAAGCTGAAAGTTGACTTGCAATCGTATTCTCTTGTACTTGTTTTTCTGAAGAAACTCTTGCATATAAGCTTACTGTTAACATTTGATCCTCCTTGAAGTTCTTTTTTATTTGCATTTACTGAATACTTTAGCACTGGCATTAATTTTGTGTAGGCGTATAATAAATATACCTCTGCCAACCTATCAGGTTCATAACTAACTCGTATGGCAAATCTTTCTTTACTGTTCATAACATTCCATTTAAATAATATGCTCATTATTAATCCACTACATTAAAGCTGATAATTAGTTCGTCATTAGCGTCATAAATAAATGGAGCTCTTACTTTTGGACATAAAAGTTTTCTGGAAATACTTTTTTCAAGTTTTAAATTATTGGCAACATTGTCGTAGGTGTATTGATACCAAAATCCATTACTGACGGAACAAATAAGAAACATTATAAACTCGTTTAATAGTAGTACTGGAAATATTGACAATAAAATTACACAAAACATCTTCAAGTAAACCTATGGTATCGTAGATACTATTGCGTAAAGTATTGTATTTGATATATTGCCACAACCTTTCAACAGGATTCAGTTCCGGTGAATAAGGAGGCAAGTATATGATGGTAATGTTTTCCTGAATTTTCAAACTTTTTGATCTATGCCAACTTGCACAATCCATTACAAGAAAGGCTTCTTTCGTGCCTAAATCTTTCGACATCTGCTCCAGAAATATATTCATACAATCAGTGTTTACATATGGAGCAAGTAGGCTGATTTTCTTACCACTTCTTGGATTTACCGCACTTTAGATATAGAAATTTTGTCTACCAATTTTCATTTTAACCTGCGCTCTGACCCCTTTTTTAAACCATCCGTGTCCGATTTTTGAATGAGTCCCAAATCGTGATTCATCAAAAAACACCTCCCTTTTAGGGTGGAAATTGACTATTTTATTGAAGTATCTTTTAAACTCTTCTTGCTTGTTTTTATCTTGTTTATGGTGCATTGGCCTCGGTGTTATGTAAGAAAATTTCATCCTTTGTATCTCACGGTGCACTGTTGATTTGCTGATGTTTAGGGCAAATTCCTCTGAGATTTTTATTTGTACTTCCTTAATAGTAATATTTGGATTTCTTTCTACCCATATTTCAATTTGCTCACGTTGATTTTTGTTTAATTTGCTTTTTCTTCTCCGCTGAAACAGGGCAAATAATTTTTCTACTCTACCAAATTTTAGATGCTTTATCCATTCAGTCAAAGCAGTCCTTGAAATTTTACATATTCTTGCCACAGCGCTTATACTACTTTCTTTTCCTGCTATCACCGCTTGTAACTTTTTTGAAACATATGCGTTATTTCTTACCTTTTTTAACATTTCTTTCGCTAAATTTACAACTCTTTCGTCTAATAGTTTTGACCTTAATGCCATTTATACCTCGCTATTTCACTTACTCTAGTATGACTTTTTCCCCATTATTCTCTATCTGTTCTTTCTATAGCGGGAATTGGTATGAGGTGCGAAATTGGACAAGAGAGAGAAGAAGTTATGCGGTGTAAAATTGACAAGGTAAAAGAAGAACTTATGCAGTATAAAATTGACATGGCAAAAGCAGAGAATAAGTGTTATAAAAAAGCAGCTGAAGAATGTAAAAAAGAGAAAGGAAGTGATAAAGAAGAACTTATACAGTGTAAAATTGACACGGCAAAAGCAGAGACTGAGTGGTATAAAAAAGCAGCTGAAGAATGTAAAAAAGAGAAAGGAAGTGGTACAGATAAACCTTGTCCCAATGGAGGAGGTGGAACTAATGTAGTCAAACCTGTTACTAATGGAGGAAGGGATGAAAATAGAGAAATTACGTCTCAAAAAATAACCCCAGATTGTAGCAAGGAAGAAATTTGTGGATCTTATGCTCGTTTTTATGGAGAAAATGGAAAGATAGGTTATCAAGGTTTTAATACATCTGATTTATTAAAGAATTTGTATTCTGAGATGTGCGGTAATCCTAACATTGCACCATATATAGAAAAGGGAGCAGAGGGTGGTTATGGTGCAGTAAATTTTAAATTTGCCTTTACTGATACTCTTAGTTCAATAAGCTACTTTAGTGATATAAAATGTGATAAATGCATTAATAGTCCACAAGAGTTAGCGTGTCAAGAAGAAGGGATTAAGAGTTTCTTCTACTCTAACGACTACTATGCTACTAAAGAATGCAACAAGAATTTTTTTTCTAGAGAATCATGTCCTGATCTCGTTAAAGAGTTCGGTGAAATAAGTGTTATGAAAGCAAAACAAGTTGCACAATTGATACTTGTTAATAACTCAGGACAAATGATAGATAAAGAGGGCAATAACACTCAAATACACTATAATTTATTAAAGCCTTATCTAAAGGCTAATGGTAAAATCAAGTACTGTGGAAATGACCAAAAGTGTAAGGATTATATTCCAATCATGAAGAAAGTTGCATGGGATACTGATAAGGAAGTACTGTTAAAAACTGTTTTTGATGATATGCAAAGAGCGAGTCCTTACTATGAAGATAATCATGTTTCTGATGATACTAATTTTATATAAGACTAAATGTTTCTGGGGAGTGTTAAATAAACCATACGCGTCAAGTTAAGGAACTGTGGTAATAAACTTAGTGTAAGGAAGAGAAAGAAAAGATATAAGTTCTCTTAAATCTAACAAAGAAAACGGAGAACTTATACAATGAAAAGAATAGTTTGCATCTCAAAAAAGCTCAAAGAATTTTTTAATGAAAAAGCAGATAAAATCTCAGCTACAACAGGGTTCATAAAAAGAAAGAGGAAGCTAAAAGGCTCGTAGTTCATAAAAGCCATCGTTTTGGGTAATATAGGGGTTGATAATTGTAGTATAGAGACAGTGTGTCAATTATTGAATGAAGACTCGATAAATATAACAAAACAAGGTCTGGACTTTAGATTTACCAAGGAAGCAGTGGAATTTATGAAAAGAATGTATAATGAATCTTTAACGTTACTTAAAAATACCTTACAAGTTGATTGCAGAATCTTGAAGCACTTTGGAGGTGTTAAATTATTAGACAGCAGCTACATTAGCTTACCTAACAGTATGGAAGACATGTATAAAGGTTATGGTACCAGCTACAGTGGTTATGAAAGCAATACTAAGTCTGGAATAAAGTTACAATTAGTTTTTGACTACCTAAACCAGACATTAGACCAGCTTAATATAACTGAAGGAATAAGGTCAGATCAGGGTTATAGAAGCCATTTAAGCAATATATCGAACAACGATTTACTAATATCTGATTTGGGTTATTTTGTGCCAAGTTCTTTTAAACACATCAATGAAATAGGAGCTTATACCAATTCCCGCTATAGAAAGAACAGATAGAGAATAATGGGGAAAAAGTCATACTAGAGTAAGTGAAATAGCGAGGTATAAATGGCATTAAGGTCAAAACTATTAGACGAAAGAGTTGTAAATTTAGCGAAAGAAATGTTAAAAAAGGTAAGAAATAACGCATATGTTTCAAAAAAGTTACAAGCGGTGATAGCAGGAAAAGAAAGTAGTATAAGCGCTGTGGCAAGAATATGTAAAATTTCAAGGACTGCTTTGACTGAATGGATAAAGCATCTAAAATTTGGTAGAGTAGAAAAATTATTTGCCCCGTTTCAGCGGAGAAGAAAAAGCAAATTAAACAAAAATCAACGTGAGCAAATTGAAATATGGGTAGAAAGAAATCCAAATATTACTATTAAGGAAGTACAAATAAAAATCTCAGAGGAATTTGCCCTAAACATCAGCAAATCAACAGTGCACCGTGAGATACAAAGGATGAAATTTTCTTACATAACACCGAGGCCAATGCACCATAAACAAGATAAAAACAAGCAAGAAGAGTTTAAAAGATACTTCAATAAAATAGTCAATTTCCACCCTAAAAGGGAGGTGTTTTTTTGATGAATCACGATTTGGGACTCATTCAAAAATCGGACACGGATGGTTTAAAAAAGGGGTCAGAACGCAGGTTAAAATGAAAATTGGTAGACAAAATTTCTATATCTAAAGTGCGGTAAATCCAAGAAGTGGTAAGAAAATTAGCCTACTTGCTCCATATGTAAACACTGATTGTATGAATATATTTCTGGAGCAGATGTCGAAAGATTTAGGCACGAAAGAAGCCTTTCTTGTAATGGATTGTGCAAGTTGGCATAGATCAAAAAGTTTGAAAATTCAGGAAAACATTACCATCATATACTTGCCTCCTTATTCACCGGAACTGAATCCTGTTGAAAGGTTGTGGCAATATATCAAATACAATACTTTACGCAATAGTATCTACGATACCATAGGTTTACTTGAAGATGTTTTGTGTAATTTTATTGTCAATATTTCCAGTACTACTATTAAACGAGTTTGTAATGTTTCTTATTTGTTCCGTCAGTAATGGATTTTGGTATAACTATGAGCAAGGAAGGACTGCTGTTCCACTTGATAAATTATATGAAATGGCAGAAACGTTATCGATTAATATTACAGATCTACTAATAGATGAAGGTAGTAAAGTAGAAAATGAGCTACAGGATTTGATAAAAGAATACAAAGAAATTGAGAGCCAAGTAATGCATTAAGAGAGTCTCTGTTTGAAAGCATGCAAATTTGCGAAGAGAAAGTGAAAAGAGCAGAAAAGATGAAAATTGCAAAGGATTTAGTGAAAGGAGGAATTTCTATTGATACTGTCTTTATTGTCAACAAGTTATTTAGCTATAAAACAACAAAAAATTTATCTGCATTTTCTATAAATTAGTGTAACTGTGGATAAATACTTTAAGTGTGTGTGGACGTAGTGTTCCGTAGAGACACAAAGAATGGTCATAAATGAGCAAACTGAGTGTTTAAGCTACGCAATAGATGAGGGTAGGTCCCTCAAAGTCGGTTTGCAAGAGCAGGCTTTAAATAACCATAAGCTGCTTTGGTAAAGAGCTAAATATTTTGCTTTTTCTGTAAAAAGTTTACTAGCTTCTCCATATATACATATAGATTATTTAACTCTAAGGTGTTACTATTAACATATTGATTAAAGTCAACTTCCATAGTTTCCGTAAGTTATAGAGCTGCTAATTACAGCATAAATTTAAATAATTGTCAACCTTATGAACAACTAACTTTACTTCTTTTTAACCTGATACCTATGCTTTGTTTCAAATTTCCATCAAAAAGTAACATTACCCCCTCCAGTCAACCTTTCTGCTTCATTTCGTGAAGTCAATGCCTCAATAAATTCATCTAGTTCACCTTCTTTTATAATCTGTTCTAGTCGATGTGAAGTGAGATTAATTCTATGATCTGTTATTCTTGATTGTGGAAAGTTATAAGTTCTTATACGTTCAGAGCGATCTCCAGAACCAATTTGGCTTTTCCTCATTGTTGACCTTTCCATTTCTTTTTTTTGTCTTTCAATTTCGTATAGCCTTGCTCTCAAAACTTTGAGCGCTTTAGCCTTATTTTTGTGCTGCGATTTTTCATCTTGCTGTATTACAACTATCCCTGTTGGCAAGTGGGTGACCCTTACTGCGCTGTCAGTTGTATTCACTGATTGCCCTCCAGGACCACTGGATCTATAAACATCTATGCGTAAATCTTTTTCTTCTATTTCAAAGTCAACCTCTTCTACTTCAGGTAATATTGCAACAGTAGCTGCGGAAGTGTGCAATCTTCCTGAGGATTCAGTTTCTGGCACTCTTTGTACTCTGTGCACCCCTGACTCAAATTTCAGTCTTGCAAAAACTTCTGTTCCATTAATGAGTGCAGAAGCTTCCTTATAGCCACCTATACCTGTATTGGAAATACTTATTGGCTCAAACTTCCAATTTCTTCTTTCTGCATATTTTTGATACATACGAAATAACATCGCTGCAAATAATGCTGCTTCTTCTCCTCCTGTGCCTGCTCTAATTTCTAATATTGCATTTCTTGAGTCATCTTCATCTTTGGGTAATAATGCCAACTTTAGTTTTGCTTTTACTTTCGGTAATAGTATCTTTTGCTTCTCAAGAAGTTCTTCTTTTGCTAACTCTTTTATATCACCATCGCTGTTCTCATCTTTCATGATTTCTTCTAAATCTGAAATTTCCTCTTTTAATATATTATATTCATCGATTATCTCGATAATTGGTCTGAGTTCAGAGTATTCCTTTGAAAAACTAACGAATTCTTTTTGACTCAAATTGGTAGGGTTTTCCAGATTTCTCTCTACATCAGAAAACTTTTTTTTTAAGTCTTGTAAATTATTCTCTATATCCATATAGTACAGGTCTAGTTTTCAGCTGTTTAAGTAAGTAATATATACTGAAATAAAAAATTTCTTATATCAAGCAATAACACTATAATTGTCTCGAATATTTCTACCTAAGTATAATGGCAAAACAGATAACATCAATCTGCAGCTTCATATTTGGAGCTTCAGACAAAAAATCATTACCAGATGAGTCGGCTCCAGAGATTGCATTTGCTGGTAGATCAAACGTAGGAAAATCAAGTTTAATCAACTTGCTGATAAACAGCAAAAAAGCTGCAAGAGTTTCTTCTAAACCTGGATGCACTAGACAAATAAATTTTTACTCTATGTACAATGATAAGTTTAGGATTGTCGACCTACCGGGTTATGGCTATTCTTGTGCAAGCAAGGAAGAAGCAGTACAATACTTAAACCTAATTGAGTACTATCTAATTCACAGGAGAAATCTAAAAAGAGTGTTTGTGCTTATAGATAGCAAGGTAGGATTAAAAGAAATAGACAAAGACTTTGTTTATTGGTTAATATGTAATAATATTAACTTTAATATTGTGCTAACAAAAATAGATAAAGCGAATCAGGAAAGTCTAGATGCTATTCTAGAAAATACTCAAAAGTGGGTTAATAATGAACATGTATCAATTCATCAAATAAGCATTCGTGTTAAGCATAAAATCACCAAGGTAAGAGATGAGTTTTTCAAATTTACAAGATAAAAAAATGAAAAGTGATGAATCTTTAAATGGTAAGATGCCATTGAAGGAAAAAACAGAAATATTATTTGAAGTTCTGTCTAACATACCTAAATTTGTAGGCGAAACTTTTATCATCAAATGCAGCAGTGTAATAATCTCAGATGAAACGCTGCTTAGTGCTTTTGCGCATAATGTTGTTCTGTTGAAACAGCTTGGTATAAATACGGTGGTAGTTCATGACGGAGAATATGAAATTAACTTAGTGTTAAAAATGCTAGGTATGAATGATAAGTTTATAAATGGTGTCAGACTTACAGACAAAAGCACTATGAAAATCATTGAAATGGCACTGTGTGGTTCAATTAATAAAAAAATTGTTCAGCATATAAATTCTGCTGGTGGTTCAGCCATTGGACTATGTGGAAAAGACGGCAACCTCATAAAAGCTGAAAAGATAAGCACTACTCTTAGGGAAAATAGATTAAATAATATTGAAAAAATACTAGACATGGGATTTATCGGTAGACCAACTGAAATCAATCCTGATATATTATTCTTTATTGAAGAATCAGATTCTATACCAGTTATTGCACCTATCGGTTATGGAAAAAATGGAGAAACATATCATATTGATACTGATAGCACTGCAAGTGCAATTGCACTTTCAGTTTACGCATCTAAAATGATAATCTTGAGTGATACAGATGAAGAAATAAACAAAGTTGGCAATGGAAGAGTCTTGATTAAAAATTTAAAAGAATCGATTGATTGTGGAAAAATTAAAGGAGAAAAATTTGTTGAAAGGATTATGTCATATACTAAAATGGTAGAAGAATGTGCAGGGGTTGTTCACATGGTTGATGGTAGAGTACCTAACATTATACTTGATTTATTTACTGAGAATAATTCAGGTATATCAATAATGGATGATTAATAGCTGTACTGCTTATAACCATATGAACATTGAAAATTTGGGAATAGCTTATGTCAAATTCCTATTCTCTTTTCCAGTTTTTTAGGTTTTTTTTCTTGCAAGCATAATAGTTTCGTATACATAATGAAAGCAAATGGTATTTTTAGCTTGATAACAGAGGAAAATAAAGAGGGCTTGGGTGTAACACTCAAATAATGATTTACCTTATGGATACCGCTAGAAAAGTTGACTAAGGTATACAATTCTCTCTGCGTCAAGTTACTCAAGATATCGAATCTACAAACGCTTTTGATTGAGTGTGTTTTATCAATTTGAGTGCTTTAAATGAAAGGCGAAAATTGAGCATACTACGCCTCTTTACACAGTATCTTTAATGCAAATGCCCATGTGATTCCATAGATAATCTCTGTTTTTTTATTTTATCTGTCCATTTATCATTCTCTATATCTTGTTTGTTGGTTGCTCTTTTTTCTTGCTCAACAATTGCCTTATCTATCTTCTGATGAATTGCATCAATTGCATTAATTGCATTTTTTTCTTTGTATACTTCGCTTTTTCCTTCAACAATTAAATTGGTAAAAATATTTACAACAAACTGCACTTGATTATGATTAACCTGACCTTTTATCGAAGAAGGTAAAGAGTTTAATTCCATCAATACTTCTGATGCTGTTTTATCTTGAGTGGAAAGCCCTAAATTATCTGCTACTTCACTTATTAATAACTCTCTGTTTTCTTTATTATCTTCCAATTTAGTATAATCACGCAGTAGATCCATAACTGCAGATACTCTGACTTCAATAATATCATCAACATCTTCACCTACTAGAGCAACTCCTGATTCCAATAACTTCTCTCTGAGGTTTTTGCTTAAAAGATTAATAAATTCTTCATTTGCATCTGATCCTATGGTTGATATCGTACCATCTAAATAGTTATTTACTTTGATTTGAGTACCTAAGTCATGCTCTATTTGTATTTTTGTCTCATATTTAAATCCTAGTTCTGCACAGAATTTCTGAAAATATTCTTTAATAATGTCAAACAAGGTCTTGCCATTATCTTTATAATTTTTTAACTCTTCAGGAATAGTGAGTGATAATTTACCTTCTTTATATATTATATCATCTTTGTCATTTTGAGATTCGAGTATGAATTCTAATGAGCTGGATAGGTCACATATTTTCTCTTCCGGATTGTCAATCGTGGTTATAGGCATTGCCATATCAGACGTCACTTTTATGCAGTTGTGGTCGGTGCAGTAAATGTTTAGCGCTTTTTTAGGACTGTGTGGAGTTAAATTACAACTACTGAGTGCGGCATGAGATTCATTAAATATACCAGCCCCATACCCTGCTTGATTACAATTGGTGACTAACTCTTCTAAAATAGCATCACTTGGTATTTCTGCTTCAGCGTATCTAAACATTTCCTTGAAAGTTTCCTTTGCTAATGCACGGTAATCTTTTTTGGAGAATAGATGATAAGAGCTTCTCCCTGTGTTATAAAATCTCTCAAATTCCTTTCTATATTCATCAGTTTTTTTCTCATCAGCAACTGTAGGGCTATTACAATGATTTTCCCAAACTTCAGATAGTCTATCTTGATCAAGCTCCTTAAGTACTGGTTCCATAAAAGCTTTACCTTCTTCGGACAGATTATCAAAATTATCACGGTTAAAAATCTCATTTCTATAATCTTTAGCTCCTTCCTTAAATGCAATAATAAGATTTTTATCTATCTCTTTTCCGTTAATAATAAAATTCATCCTTTGAAAATCTAAGAACATTGTTTCACCGGAATTCGCTAATTTATTATCTTGATCTGTTCTTAATTTAAGAAAATTAAATTCTTTAGCTGTAGCCTTTAATCTAACTACTGGATTCTTCTTTGCCTCTTTCATGATTAACACCTTACTATAAATATGCTGTAAGTTGTACCATATAATGATGAATAATTTTATAATATATAAAAAAGTCGATAGTCTATTTCTTTATTTTAGGGATATAGGAAAGGCGTAGATTTCTCTTTTCATTTGTAGCATGCTGCATTAATATTTACGTATTAATCTAGAAAATAGTGATGAATAATATTGTAATTGTTGGTCTGCAATGGGGTGACGAAGGCAAGGGTAAAATAGTAGATTATCTTTCTGAGAATGCAGATGTAGTTGTGAGATTTCAGGGAGGAAATAATGCAGGGCACACTATAGTAATAGATGATGAGGTTTATAAATTAAATTTACTGCCCTCTGCTGTTTTGAGAGCGGACAAAATATCTATTATAGGAAACGGTGTTGCTCTTGATTCACATGCTCTAGTCTCAGAAATAGAGTCATTGAAAGTTAAAGGAGTGGACGTAAACTATAACAACTTGATGGTATCCGAGAGCTGTCCATTAATACTTAGCGTACATAAGGACAAGGAAAAGCTATTTGAAGATTTAAACGGAAATCACAAAATTGGTACAACAAACAAAGGGATAGGGCCATGTTATGAAGATAAAGTTGGCAGGAGAGCTATACGCCTTTGTGACTTAGAAAACACAGATGAGCTCAATCAAAGAGTGGATGCTCTCCTGAGTTACCATAATGCTATCAGAAAAGGACTTAACTACCAGGTAGTTAAAAAAGAAGAAATATTAAAGGAAATTCAAGAGATTTCAGAAAAAATTCTTTTATATAAAAAACCTGTGTGGAAGATACTAAATGATTTTATGAAAGAAGGTAAGAAAATAATATTTGAAGGCGCTCAAGGCGCATTTTTAGATATCGACCACGGAACTTACCCTTTTGTTACTTCAAGTAATACCGTAGCATCGCAAGCGATAACAGGATCAGGATTATCCTACAATGCTCACATTATTGGTGTAGCAAAAGCGTATACAACAAGAGTGGGTAATGGTCCATTTCCTACTGAACAAAATAACGAGATTGGAGACAGCTTATTTTCTATAGGTAAGGAACTTGGAACAGTAAGCAATAGAAGAAGGCGCTGCGGATGGTTTGACGCAGTTTTAGTGCGCCAGGCCGTACAACTCTCTGGAGTTTCAAGCATTGTATTAACCAAATTAGATATTCTTGATTCTTTTGATACTATTAAAATAGGCACTGGTTATAAGTATGGCGGAAAAATGTATGATTATTTACCCGCATCACATTCAATACAAAAAGAATTAGAGCCAATATATGAAGAATTTCCTGGTTGGAAAGACAAAACTCAAGGCAAAAGGTCAGTTAAGGAATTACCTGCAAATTTGATGAAATATGTGAGAAAAATAGAAGAATTAATAGGTGTACCAATTCATCTAATTTCAACTAGTCCCAATAGAGAGGATGTTATTAAGCTTAAAAATCTATGAAAACGTCTTGTTAACTTTTATCTAATAAAAAACGATACTTGTGTGACTTCAAGCAATCTATTTGACCTTACCCAGAAAAAGTAGACAGGTAGTTAAGACGTTTTGAGGTAAAATAAAAGGTTATTTCAAAGAGGTTTAACATGGCAAGTAGAAGGGAATATACAACAGAGTTTAAATTGGAAGCAATAAAATTAGTAAAAGAAACAGGTCAATCATCAGCAAAAATAGCAAGAGATCTGGGTATTAACGGCGATTCATTAAGCAGGTGGGTAAAAAAATACAATGATAAAATGTCTGGGACAGACGCGTTTCCAGGAAAAGGAAAGTTGGATCCTTATGACAAAGAACGGTTTGATTTAAAGAAAGAACTGGCAAGAGTAACTAGAGAAAGAGATATTTTAAAAAAAGCCCTGGGATATTTTGAAAACCAAAAAGAGTGAAATATTCTTTTATAAAAGAGCATGAAAACTGCTGTAAAATAAGAGAGCTATGCAGGTTTTTGAACGTATCTGCTTGTGGTTATTATAAATGGATTTCTAAGGAAAAAAGTAATAAAAAATCAACAAGAGAAGAGCTCATAAAAGATATTCAAAAGATATATCAAGCGTCACAATGCAGATACGGAGCTCCACGCTGAATTAAAGGTTTTAGGTAAAAATTATAACATCAAAACAGTGCAAAATGTTATGCAGGAAAATGGCATTCAAGCCCAACTTAGACGAAGGTTTAAGACTAAGAAACTTCAAACAGACAATAGAGTTATAACTCCTAACATATTGGATCAGAATTTCACCACTGATCAGCCAAACAAGATATGGGATTACATACATAAACACCAACGAAGGATGGCTATATTTGGCAGCAATAATAGATTTATATTCACGCATGGTAGTTGGTTGGTCAATGAGTAATTCAATAAATAAGCAATTAGTTATAGATGCTTTATTGATGGCTGTTGATAGGCGCAAACCCGTTAAAAATCTACTATTTCATAGCGATCAAGGATCACAGTACACCTCTAAAAATTATCAATTTTTACTGAATACAAAAAGTATTATTTCTAGCATGAGTCACAAAGGTTGTTGTTACGATAATGCTGTTTCGGAGAGCTTTTTTAGTTCACTAAAGAGGGAATTACTCATTGATACCTCACAACACTCCGCACAAGAAGCTAGAACCGCAATATTTGAATACATAGAAATTTTTTATAACAAACAACGTAGACATTCTACTATTAACTATTGCATTCCTGAAAAATTTGATTCATCATTTTCATGAAAAAAACGTCTTAACTACCTGTCTACTTTTTCTGGGTAAGGTCAATTATGCAAGGTAGCAGCGTAAACGTACAGTGACCAGTGTGTTTTTCTTAAATACATGTTGATTGTTATAATATAAACATAGTTAAAGGAGGCGTATTATGATTGCAGGTTTGACTAAGGGAGACAAAGCAGTAAAAGCGGAAAAAACAAGTGATCAGCTGAGAGAATTGTCAGTTGCAGAATATGTAGTTAAGTCAATACATGACTTGCAAAAATTGCATAATAGATTATGTTCATCACAGGGCAACAATTGTGTTAATGATAGAGAGAAGTTTGTCCAAGGTAGTGATGGGCTTGGTATATTTCAATTTCTCAAAAGCTATATTAATGATGCAGAAAAAAATGATCCTTCCATTAAGAACCTTACTATAATGAAATTTCTTCGCTCAATTATAGAAGATAGGGAACTGTATAAAAAGTTATGCAGTTTCGATGATTTTCTCGATTGTGAGTTAGAAAATTTGAGAGATAAGATAAGCTTATTAGCGCTTTTGAGAGAAAAGATGGACTTTACTGATATACAAAAAGCTTATGGTAATTGGCGTTTTAGTAATCTAATAGGTGATAATGATTTTAAGCGAATGTATGTGGATGAAGCAGTAAAAGAAAGAGAAAAGCCTGTTAATGAGGACTTTGAGAAAAATATAGGTAAATACATAGAGTTAGTAAAGGAAGGAAAAGAAGTTGCAAGTAGGTATTTTGGAAAATGGAAAGAGGACTTTCAAGTTTACTGTGAAGAAATTGACAATAATAATAAAGTTTTGAATATTAACCTTACTCATTACGACAATAGTGAGCCAACAAAGATTAGTGACGTTTTACAGCAAGAGAAAGATATTAAAGAACTGAATATCTATTGCAATAAAAAACATGAAATACACGCTCATAAAAAAGATAAGAAAAGATATTATGAATTTAAAGAAGGTGCATATTATGAAATGACAATCACTTGGGCTGCAAAAGATGGATCAGGAATGTGTACCATGATTATGAATGTGAGTAGCGATGGCATAACTGAAATACTAAAATTTAATGGTGAAGATTTTGTTTCATCGAAGGAGATTCTAGAATTAATAAAGCAAAACGATGAATCATATATTCAAGGTCTCTCCTTATATGATGCTGTAATGGAATCACTAGAAGAGAATAGGGCTACTCCTATTAATCTTTACAATGAATCTATGGTGGCTTATCAAGGTAAGGAACCAGAGGGGAAGTTAGATCATAAAGTTGATGCTGATAATAGCCTTCCTTCTTCTCCTTCTATTAATAGCAATGCATTGGAAGACAATTTACTGCACACTGAAACTCAACCAGAAATTGCTTCACAACAAATAACTGATTTACAAAACAGTTTTGGAAAAGAAGAGGGAAAAAACACGGAATTGCAAACTGAACTGGCACAAAAAGATGAAAAGTTAGCAAGTGTGTTAGCAGAGTTACAAGAGAAAGCACAAGAACTTAAAAATGTATGTGAAGCAAAAGGAAAGCTAGAGGGTAAGCTAAAAGGTGTTAATACAGAGAAGAAGGAGTTAGAAGACAAATTAAAAGAAGCAGCACACATAATGAAGGAAAAGGAGAAGTATATAAGCAATTTAAAACTTCAAGTGCAAGAGTTGAAACATGAGCATAAAGCACAACTGGAATCTTATGAACAAGGGATATGCAAACTAGCATGGGAAGTTGAAGAGTTAAGAAGCAAGCTAGAGTGTGAGAATGAATGGGATGATAAAGTTGTAGAAATAGCTGATCGACTGGGAGAAAAAATTCATGCTGATGAACAAAGAAGCCTCAATAATCAATTTTATACTCCAACAAGAAATATTTTTAATGAGACTAATAATGAGTCTTGTGTTCCACTGCAAGAAAAGATGACGTTACTCAGATCTTCAAGCTCTGATGGCGGGTATGGTAGTGATAATGGTTTATCTTCTAACATGAGTTCTATTGAACAAAGAAGCTTCAATCATCAATTTTATACTCTAGCAGGAAACGTTTTTAGTGAGCCTGATAGTGCCTCACAAAAGAAGACAGAGTTATCCAGATCTTCAAGTTTTGATAGTGGAGTTGATAGCGATGAGGAAAATTGTGATAATGATTTATCTTCTAACATAACTTCTATTGAGAAGGTAGTAGAGAGTAGAAGCGTAGGTAGCTCGCTTTCCTCTTGCATTGTTAAGGAGATGATTGGAGTTAAGTTGCAAGAGCAATACTCAAGTAGAGTATAAAAATCTCCTGTATTGATAATAATTTAAAATCTATAGTAGACTGAAAAAGATTATTAAATTATAATACGACAATGATAAAAGAAGACAAATCAAAAACAATTTGTGAAGTGGAAGGGGCAGTAACTGCTTTACTACCTGCAGCAGAATTTAGAGTGAAGCTGGACAATGAACATGAGATTATCTGTCATGTATCAGGGAAAGTGAGAAGAAGTAAAATACGCATAATTATAGGCGATAGGGTGTTGGTTGAGATGAGTGTTTATGATAGGAATGCAAAAAAGGGTAGGATAATTAGAAGGCTTAAAGGTACAAGTGACAGAACGATCTCTAAATAATCTTATTCTTGCTTCATCATCGAAAAGGCGTATAGCTTTACTAAAACAAATAAATATTGAGCCAGGTTTAATTGTGCCAGCAGACATAGATGAAGTTCCTTTAAAAAAGGAACTTCCAAGAGATTACTCAATCCGTATGGCAAAAAGTAAAGCTGAGAAAACACAAAGTTCAAATCCAGATTACTTTGTGCTTGGTGTTGATACAGTTGTTGCTTGTGGTAGAAGGATACTGCTCAAAGCTGAAAACGTTGAGCAAGCAGAAAAATGCGTTCGCTTGTTATCAGGAAGAAGGCATAGAGTATACACCAGTGTGTGTTTATTAACTCCTGATCAATCTAAACAGCATATTACGACTGTAGTTACAATAGTGAAATTTAAGCGTCTCAGCGAACAAGAAATTAAATATTATTTAGCATCAGAAGAGTGGAAAAACAGGGCAGGGGGTTGCAACATACAAGGTCTTGCAGGAATGTTTGTATTATTTTTACGTGGCTCATACTCTTCTGTAATAGGGTTACCATTACATGAAACCCATTGCTTGCTAAGTAATTACTTTAACCTATACTAATACCACTGTCCTTTTTTTGTTTTTCTTCAGCAATAAGTTTAGCCCAGATTCTATTTCTATTTGCCAATGCAATTCTATTGCGATCAGGACTATCATTGCGTTCTGTTAAAGTATCTTTTCTTTCCTCTTCTACTATTCCAGATTTCAGTTGTGCTGCATCTTTTTCTAGCAATTTATATAGTTCGCTATTTTTGTCTATAGTCAGATTAGTATTATCATTTTCTTGTTCTGCCACTTTTCTTTCTAATAACTTACGTACAGGGTCATATTTTTTACCTTCTTTTATTTCTTTCAACATACTTTCTGAGAATAAATCTTTAGTAGCCTGGTCTCTCAATCCTTTATTCAATTTTTCCAATGTATCTTTTGGTTCAATGGTTTCTAATTTCTTCTCTAATTGCTCAGAATTGACCTGAAAATTATAGTTACTAGTGTAAGTTGGAGATGAGTAACCTGAGTCGTTTGTTTTTGTTTCTGCTGCATTTTCTTTTAGCAATCCAGCTGCTAATAAATGTTCTTTGATTTGTTCGCTCATTTCTTTCTGATCCACCGGTTTTAGTGGGAACTTCTGAGTTTCTTTATCCAACTTACTGGTAAATTCCGTAAGTAGGGTATCATCTCTTTGTTCAACATTCATTAGGCTCGCTTTTAACTGTCCAGAATTTACTCGAGATTTTTCATGATTAGAGTGAGTTGTAGATGAATAGCCCGAATCGTTTGTTTTTATGTCTGTTGAGCTGTATTCTAGAGATTCACTTTCTTGTAATTTATCTTCGGTTTCTTTTTGTTTATCGTTTCCTCTTTCTTCGTTTTCCTTAGTGCTAAGATAATCTTTTTCTTGTTTATAATCTGACTGAGGATTTGAAAGCGTTATATACTCATCTTCGTTATCGCTCCAACCATCTTCGAAGTCAGAAAATTCTTCATCATACTCACTTTCACTACGTAATAACTCATTTTTTGCTTTCCATGCAAGAATAGAAGCTACATCATTTAGTGGTTGCTTATTTCCAGTATTGCGTGATTCTTTAACTTTTTTGAATGCAACGTCTTGTGCTGGTGCAGCGCTTTCAGTAGCTGTAGGATCAAAAATTGCACCTTTTTGCCGATTATTAGATATTTGCTCACTTTCATCTGATTTTTGGCTTACAGGTACAGCATGTCCAAATGTAGCAAATGTAGGATTGTCATACCGTTCATCCTCTTGTGTATTATCTTGATTGTAGATTACAGACTTGGTGAAAATAGTACTGCTTGAAGAAGCATCAGAATATGGAGAATTGTAGTTATTTCTACTATTAATCCGTATTGGCTGATACTCATCTTTTTTCTGATTATTAGGTAATGAACTAGCTCTAGGTGGCAGTGACGGTGGAATCTTTTTAGCAGATGCGTTATTAGAATTTGTAGTGCTAGTCGTTACATGCTTAAACTCAACTTCTTGATCTTGAGTAGCTTGAACGCCAATACCTTTACTAATATCACTTTCTATGAAAGTTTCAGATGATTGTTGTTTCTCTTGTTCTTGTCCTTTCTCCTTGAATTGTATTTGATATAGGAATAAGCCACCTATTTTTACATCTGTGTTTGCTTTTAATTGTTCCTCAGTAACACCATTACGTTCAGTGAGATCTACACCATCTTTATCAATCTTGATTTTGATAGTACATTTTTTTCCATTTTTGTCATGCCAATTCAAAGTCATTTCATATGAACCATCGGTTACAACATAATGCCTTATTCTTTTCTTTCCTTCTTCGGCAACAAAACCGTGCATTCCGCTCTTTCCATCACTATGCAGCGTTGAAAATCCCAAAATTCCTTTCTTCTGACAAAAGTCACTATTTAAAAACTCGCTGATTTTAAACTCTTTTTTGTCATCTACCAGTGTAATACTTGCGTGATCGCCATATATTGAAACTCCTGCGATATCATCAACATACTCTTTTAACCTTGCTTTAACTTCACTTTCAAGCTTTTGTTCGGCTTTCTTTATCTTGTTCTGCTCTGGAAGAATAACTTCATAAGCTTTATTTTTGTCTTCATCTGTCTCCAAATTCCAGATGGGGTGCTTTATTAGAAACTTTACTGCATTAAAACCAACTCTGGAATTATAAATTGGGTCGTCTTCCTTTTTTATTTCATCGAATAAAGTAAAAAATCCTCGAATGAATTCATGATATTGTTGTGTGCTTTTAGTATTCATATTTTTCCTCACTAATAACCCTCTGCCTTTTAGCCTTATCTAGTACAATTATTACGGGAATTGATTTAGTTTTTATTAAAGAAGTTGTATTGCTAACGTGATGACATGAGCTATTTTATGTTCACATCAAGCAATTTAAGTTGTCATTCCAGTCTGGAATATAGATTTTTCTAGACTTGATCCTATAGTCAAATTCATAACTACAAACGTTATAATATAAGAGTAATTTTCACCAAAAAGTATGTCATTCTAGTATCTGACACTGGGATCCAGTCGCAACTCAGTTAGTGAGCATACAATTATTATGTTAAAACATAACATTTTTGATGAAGTTCATGAAAGGCTGGATTCCAGACTGGGATGACAACTTAAAATATTGCTTTAGCTCTGTTTTTGCAACTTCAAGTATTTGCTACTCATAGTAAATACTTCTGGATCTTGAGAAGTGAGCTTGAGTATAGCAAGTATGTTAATAAAAAGCAAAGCAGCAATCGAGATATCAGCTATATCCCAGAGTAACTTAACTCCACCAATTGCACCAAATGGAATGATTAAGGTAAAAACTACAGTCCAGATTTTGGTGTATTTATTATCCATAGATACATAGCGTATTGTTTGTTTTGAACAAAAAAACCAAGTAAAGATAGTAGTAAAGGCAAAACAAAACATTATAGCCATAATTAAATAGTCAGTATAGGGCCAATTCATAGCTTTTCTAAAAGCAAATATGCACATGTTAGTGCTCTCCAAATCAGTAATCCAAGAATCTGTGACAAGCAGTACCATTGTTGTAATGAATACTATGAGTGCAACTATAAAAGGAGATATTATTGTGATTAGACTCTGTTCAATGATAAATTTATTGTTATTTTTTTTAGGAGTAATCGAGGAGTGTACAATTCCTTCGAGGCCAAGTCCTATATCTGTTGCAAAAATACCTCGCAGAGTTCCTACTTGAATAATAGTCAATATTTCTAAAATTAAACCTAAAGATAAGCCAGAGTTAAAGCTACTAGTTATAAAAAAATTGCTTGTTATTAGTTTTAGAGAAGGAAGAATATTTTCACTAAACTTAAATAATATGATACCGCAAAGTGTGAGGTAACTTACCGTCATTATCGGTATCATAGCCGATATAAAAATTTTAATTTTTTTTAAGCTGAGAGCTGCAACAACAAAAAATATTATGGCCATTACAATGCCGCCAATGACTACAGGTATATCTACCATGCTTAGTGGTATTGATAGAGAATTTACCTGAACAAGGTTACCAACTGTTATTGAAACCATCATCATAATAACTAGAAACACAACTGTAGCTTTTCTAGAGTTAAATGCATCAGCCATGTAGGCTACAGGTCCACCTATAAAACGTCCATTTCTTTCTTTTCTGGTTTTTATACTTAGGTAACAAGTAACATATTTTATCACAGAAGTAACAACAATAATTATTGCCATCCATAAAATGGATCCCGGTCCTCCGGTTTTTAGAGCAACAGCAGTTCCTGAAATATTTCCTACTCCTAAATTTCCCCCTAAGATTGTAAACAGAGCAGCTATAGAAGAAAATTTATTTTCTCCTCTTTTAGCTCCAATAAATGAAAGGGCATACGGTAGTCTAAATATCTGCAACCATTTTAGTTTAACCGATAGGTAAACAGCAGCAACTAGTATGAGTAGTATTGTTGGCAGTAATAAAACAAACTTTACTGTATCCATCTGTAAAAGAGAGATTTTTACTTGAGTATATAGCAAAAGTTGAAAAATACCTAACCTATTTTCTATGTATGACTTCGGTTCCATTATTCTAGCACCTCTTATCTTGTCATACCAATCACAACTGTATGAACATTGTAATATGGTACAATGTTAAAACAATGTCATTCCAGACTGGAATCCAGAAAATGAACAATGGATCCTAGTTTTAGCTACTCGGATGATAAGAAAAGGATACTTGAATGACAAGAACGGGGACACTAGAAAGAAATGGGTGTCATTCCAGTGCTTGACACTGGGATGGCTTTGTTGCACACTCAAGAGAAAAGAACTGGCAGTTACTGACAAAATTCATTATAGAATAGCCATTTAACCATTGAAGAAAAAATATGCCACAGCAAATGAAAGTCAGTAAATGCAATGAATATAACAAATTTCTCCAAGAAAGAGGAAATATTTTTCATTTAGGTAAGGTGTTGATAAGAAGTTTAAGCTACAAGAGCATTAAATACACTGATGAAGTACAGAGAATATCTAAATCACATATTGAAGCAACCTTCAACAAGTGTAGATGGAGCACAAGCACAATCTTTAGCAGGTGAAAAGAAACAAAACTATAGTTTTTGTTATTGTTTAGTGTTGACTTAGAAGGTCAACACTAATATACCTCTATATAATTTAATGTGTGCAGCTATATGTTAGATAATCCTAAAGGTCTAATTAAAACTGACCTGAATCAAAATACAAATGAAAATTTTTATTTACGTGCAAAGGATAAGTTCTTTAAAAATGTAAGCCCAGGTAGCAAAATATCTATAGATTCTGAAGATAAGAACGAAGAAGTTAGTATTGATTATGATGAAGTGTGGTTTAAACACTTTTCTACTGTGGTTCCTAGTGAAGAAGGACAGGAAAAGTATAGATATGAAGTTAATGGCAGATATGAATACAAATATGCTAATAAGTACGATAGCAAAAATATTGTAGGCAAAATTGCTAACAACATTGCACAAGATGTAAAGGAAAGTATAAAAGACAATACTTTAGAATATATAGGAATTAAAGAAAGTAGAAAGAAAGGTAAGATTAAGCCTGCACTCAGAATTATGCTTGGCGATTCTACAAAATCAATAAATGTGGTTGATGTTTTAAATAGTGATCTATGCAGAAAATATGGTGTAGATGGAATTACATTATTACTGCCTAGTAAAAGCAAGTGTGAAACAAGGGGAATACGCTGCAGAGTTGATGAGAATGGAGTAAGAATTTATGAAGTAGCTAATGGCTCATATTATATGAATTTAAATTGGTATTTTGAGGGGAAAGAGTGTAAAATGAAAATTAGCATTAGCGATAATGGTTCTGTAGAGTTTATTGAAAGCAATGGTGTTACTTGGGATCAATTAGCTGCACATATAAAGAAGTAAAAGTAGGAAGACAATATGAAGCGAAGCCTTTATATGAAGCATTGTCATATTTAAAGCGAGAAGGCTCTGAAGTAATAAAAGGATTTTATCCTTCAACAAGTGTGGAAAGCATACAAATTACTACAGGAGTTAATAAGCAAGCAGCTCTTTCAAAGTTATAATTTTCGTTGTTGATTGAAATGAAGCCTTTTGGGGACCAAAAGGCTTCATGATCGAAATTTTTGGAAAGATCTTTATTGGAAAATTCAGGGACAGGAATAACATTTTTAAGCTATCGTATAACTATCACTTGCTCGCTGGGAGCTCTATTTTTCATACCACTCATTTATGAGTTTATTGATATCAGAATCTATAAAATCCTTTAGTGGTTGACTGGTTTTTATCTCGGCATTTTTATGGATACACCTATCTTTACATATTGCGTACTTTATATGAAAGTTAATATCAGCGTATTCCTGATTTGGAATGATATTGTTTTTAAAGGGAAATAACACCATATCTTCATATATGTTACTAACAAATGTAACTTCCCCAACTTTATCTTCATGTTCCTTGGGAGTAGGACAATGAATATCTATATTTGATATGTTACCCTGACAGTCAAAGGAAGTAGGAAGGCCGAAATCTCCAGGGTCTTTGTAATATATATGCCAACCTGGTTTTATTGTAACCTTTATTGCGCCTTCAATGGTAAGGTTTGCTTTATTTACCTTACCAATGAGCAGATCAAATTTTGCAACTTCTTCTTCAGCGCACAATTGAGTGCAAGAAAAAAAGTAAAAGTAGGATTGAGTATATACGTATTTTCATAAATACTCTATTTATGAAGAAAATAATTTAAGTTCTATCTATTATAATAAAAATATTATATAAATCATTTGTTAATATAATATTATGCTAATACAAATATAGTAGCAATTATAACTTTCATATATTATTTTTTTATTTTTAAGCAGTTATAATATTAAAGGGACGTAACAAATATAAATAGTAGTGGCTTTGCATAGAAAATCACAAATTTATTTCCTTTATAAATGTAAGACTTTTTAGAACTAGAAAGATACCTTGGAGCAAGTTGCTCCAAGGCTCTTGTTTACTTAGAATCCACCCATTCCGCCCATTGCTCCTGCACCCATAGGTGATGAAGCATTTTCTTCTTTGTTTGGTAGATCAACTATCATAGATTCAGTAGTAATAAGTGCGCTTGCTACAGACACTGCCGTTTCAAAAGCAATACGAACTACTTTTGCCGGATCAATTACACCAGCTGTTGATGCATTAGCGTAGTTCATAGCCTCAACGTTGTATATAAGCTCTTTATCATTCTGCTTAATCAAATAGTCAATTATAACAGCAGATTCAAGACCAGCATTTTTAACCAATCTTTTGATTGGAGCACTGAGAACTTTTTTGACAATGTTGATACCTATTTGCTCTTCATCGCTTGAAGCTTTTAGCTTATCAAGAGAAGATGCAGCATAAAGAAGCGCAACTCCTCCACCTGGAACTATCCCTTCTTCAATTGCAGCTCTTGTTGCATGCAGAGCATCTTCGACTCTATCTCTACGCTCTTTAACTTCCACTTCAGTTGCTCCACCAACTTTGAGCACAGCAACGCCGCCTGATAATTTCGCTAAACGCTCTCTCAGCTTTTCTTTATCATAATCAGAGGTTGAAGTTTCAATCTGAGATTTAATCTGGTTAACTCTAGCATCTACTCTGTTTTTTTTATCAGAGTCGCTGTCTTCACTAACAATTGTAGTATTGTCTTTAGTGATTTTAACATTTTTGGCAGTACCAAGATCTTCAAGAGTCAAATCTTCCATCTTGATTCCAAGCTCATCTTTTATTACATACTTAGCACCTGTTAAAGCTGCTATGTCTTCGAGCATCTCCTTTCTCCTATCACCAAAACCTGGAGCTTTTACTGCAGCAACTTTTAGACCACGTAATTTGTTGATCACTAAAGTGCTTAATGCTTCACCTTCAACATCTTCTGCAATGATAAACAAAGGTTTACCAGACTTAAAAATAGCCTCAAGAATAGGAAGTAAAGGTTGAATAATATTAAGTTTTTTTTCTGTAATCAGCAAATATGGATCATCAAGCTCCACGCTCATCTTTTCATTATTTGTAACAAAGTATGGAGAGAGATAACCACGGTCAAACTGCATACCAGTTGTAAGTTCAACTTCTAATTCTTTTGAACCCTTACTCTCTTCAACAGTGATGACGCCTTCTTTTCCAACCTTTTTAACAGCATCAGCAATGCTATTACCAATATCTTTATCACCATTTGCAGAAATTATTGCAACTTGTGCAACTTCATCCATTTTCTCTAAAGAAATTGTGCGAGACATTGATGTAATCTCCTTTAATATCACATCTTTTGCCTTCTGTATTCCATTTTTGATACAAATACGATCATTTCCAGCTGCAATTGACTTTGAAGCTTCCATTATCATATTGCTAGTCAGTATTGAGCATGTTGTGGTACCATCACCAACTTTGTCATTACACTGAGAAGCACTTTGAGCAATGGTGCTTACTATCGCAGAGTGTAATGGTTTTTCAGGCTTTATACCTTTCATTACCTTATAGCCATCCTTTGTGACCTCTGGTCCACCATATGGCTTGCTAATTCCTACTGTATTTCCCCTAGGCCCTGCAGTTGCTCCCACCGTTGAGTCAACCATTGCTGCAACTTCACGAAAGGCTTCTTGCAACTGTTCGCCTGATACTACTATGTTAGCCATTTTTATCACTCCTTAAATTAATAAAAAATTTAGAATATTAAAATACATAATGCACTATATAGCGCATTAGTTTAGTAAAATAGGAATACCTACTTGATAACAGCAAGTAGGTCTGACTCCTTCATCACGACATACTTTTCATTATCATGCTCTACTTCTGTCCCAGCCCACTGCCTGTAGAAAACCTTATCACCAGTTTTTACAGTTAAAGCTATACGCTCTCCGCTTGAGTTGCGTGAACCACTACCAATTGCTATAACTTCACCTTTAGTAGGCTTCTTTTCAGCACTTGATGGTAGTACAATTCCACCTTGTTTTTCTTCAGTAATAGGCTTTATTAGCACGTTATCATCTAATACATTCAAATTTACACTTGACATTTATGTTTCCTCATTAATAGATTAACCTACAATTCTATGTAGTCATCTAAGGGTTACATTTCAAGGGTTGGAGTTAGTAAAAGTGTATAATTAAGGTTTGAACAGAAGTTTTATGGGTTACATACCGCTAGCAAACCGTAGTCTAATATCTTTATACGGACCAGATACGAGAGATTTTCTTCAGGGTGTTATAACAAATGATATTAATAAACTAAGTAGCCAGCAGGCAATTTACTCTTTATTACTCAACCCTCAGGGAAAATATCTGTACGATTTTTTCCTCATTGAGCATGATAAATATATTTATTTGGAGTGTGAAAATGCCCATCTACAGCAAATAATTGAAAAATTAGACTTGCTCAAAACTTACCTTAGAGTGAGGATTAAAGACATTAGTTCACTATATAAGGTTGGAGTTTTGTTTGATGCTAAGTTGGCAAAGTGTAGTAGTAAGTCACAAGTTATTTTTCAAGATCCAAGGCACAAGCTGCTAGGAATGAGGATCATACATAAAGATGAAATAAAAGAACCGGTTGGAGATTTTATTCAGTATGAAAAAGTTAGAATTAAAAACCTTGTCCCAGATGGAGCAAAAGATATGGTGCAAAATTCATCATTTCCTCTGCAATATGTAATCGATAAGATAAATGGTATAAGCTTTAATAAAGGGTGCTATATAGGTCAGGAAGTTGTAAATCGAATGAGCAGACAAGAAAGATTCAGAAGGAAACTTTACCTTGTTGAGGGAAAAAATGTACTTCCAAATATTGGCACTAAAGTAATCAGTGAACATAATGAAGAAGTAGGAGAACTACGCTCTAGTGTCGACAATATTGGACTTGCATTGCTTGATACTGGAAAAAGCCACGCAAATTTATATGTCGGTGGAGTTAGCATTAAGACGTTATAAAATATCTATTCGGGTAAAAGCCCCTTTTTCTTGTTTAAGTTATTCACAGAATTGTTAATAACTAAGTTGATAACCTAGTAGAGTATATAATTTTACATTTCTGAGTACTTTGGAGATCTATAATAAATATGATCTCCAAATACTAATATATATATAATTGAGAACAAAAAAACTGTGGATAAATTTGAAAAAGATCAAAAAAGACATCAAAAAGAGTATGAAAAGAGTATGATTAGATTGAAATATTTACAGAAAAACTTACTCAATTGATAAATATCTTAACACTTTTTTGATAAAAGACAATATAGAGGGTCGTATTGGAGCTAAAAGATAAAATTTTTAAGTGCTTTTGAAGTGATACTTTAGGTATTTTAAAAGTAATACTTTTAAAGTATCAATTGAACATTTTTGAGCATTAATCTGGAGGTTCAACAGGCACTTTTTTATGCTGTTTGAGAAGAGCAAAAATTGCATTTTCTCTTGCTGAAAGCTTGTTTTTCTTATATTTTCCATAATATACATTATGTAATTTTCGATACTAATAAAAATATCTGCCAATCTTTTAAACAACAACCTATCGAACCTCCGGATTAGTACTTAAAAGGAACTATTAAAGTACCTCTTTAAGATTAAGTTCCTACTTTCAAAATACTTAAAATTCTAACCTTTAGCTCCAATACGACCCTCTATATTGTCTTTTATCAAAAAAGTGTTAAGATATTTATCAATTGAGTAAGTTTTTCTGTAAATATTTCAATCTAATCATACTCTTTTTGATGTCTTTTTTGATCTTTTTCAAAGTTATCCACAGTTTTTTTATTCTCAATTATATATAAAAAATTTGGAGAAAAGAGGAAGAAGTCTCTTCTTCCTTTTTTTACTTAACTACACTACCATACTTGCCGCTGTACTAGCTTTTTGTTCTGCGTCAACGCTATCTAGCTTCTCACTAGGAACCATTGCATATGTAATACCAAAAACAACAAACCCTATTGCTATAGCAACAGCTGCGCCAATAAAAGCCGATATTAGTAATGAAAGACCAGCAGCAGCAAAAAGTCCATTACCAACTCCCACTCCAGCCGTAATACCAACAATAGCACCAAATTTCATTGCTTTATTGCTTGTATTTATCTTCTGCCTTTTTTAAAAGCTGCTTTGATTCATCACGGGCATGTTTTCTTGCAGTCATTCCATAATGATCCTTTATAAAAAGATTAGCACCTGCATCTAGTAAAATTTGTGTTACCTCTTTGTCATGACTATTGTGCAAAGGAGTTTTTCCGAAAGAATCTCGTGCATTAACATTAGCACCTTTGTCTAATAGATATCGTATTAACTTCTTCTTCTCCTCCTCTAAGCAATCAAAATCTCCAACTATTACATGCAATAATGTAACTTTATATCTATACTCTCTTTTCTCTAAGCTAAATAGATGATTTATGTCAAATTCTTCCTCCTTCCACCTTTGATATGTATCGCAAGCTTCCGTTGAAACGATAAAAAAGGTTGAAGTTACTGCTATTCACTTTTTGTATAGTTTTTAGCAAAAGCTTCCTCCCAAGTGCCTTGAGTTGCTGCACGGCTATACTCTGTTACTGTATTTTCAAAGAAATTTGTATGTTCCACGCCATTTAGTATTTCATCAAGCCACGGAATAGGGTTATCTTTAACATTATATATAGATTTAAGACCTAATTGCGTTAACCTTCTGTTTGCTATGTAACGTATATAATTGCGCACTTCCTCTGCAGATAGCCCTTCAACATCTCCTAAATCAAAAGCAAGACTTATAAATTCATCTTCAAGTTCAACAATAGTGCGACATGCAGAATATAATTCTTCTTTGAACTCGTCATTCCAAATTTCATTATTCTCTTTAATAAACGTATTGAACAAATTGATAATTGAATTGGTATGCAAGGTTTCGTCACGTGCTGACCAAGCAATTATTTGCCCCATACCTTTCATTTTTCCAAACCGTTGAAAATTGAGCAAAATTGCAAATGATGCAAATAACTGCAATCCTTCAGTGAAGGCACCAAATACTGCTAAAGTTTTAGCAACATGTTTTTTATCGTGCTTTTTACTTTCCTCAAATTCTAACATGTATTCATACTTCTTTCTCATAGCATCATATTTTAAGAATGCTTGATATTCACTTTCTGGCATGCCAATCGTATCTAGAAGGTATGAATAGGCTGCAATGTGTATAGTCTCCATATTGGAAAAGCTTGCAAGCATCATACATATTTCTGTTGGCTTAAATATATTTGAATAATGCCTCATATAGCAATTATTTACTTCAATATCTGCTTGAGTAAAAAACCTAAAAATCTGGGTCAATAAATTTTTCTCTACATTAGAAAGTTTAGTTTTCCAATCTTTCACATCATCAGCAAGAGGAACTTCTTCAGGTATCCAGTGTATCCTTTGTTGCTGCAACCATGCATCATATGCCCAAGGATAATTAAAAGGCTTGTATATTGGATCTGCTTCTAGCAATGACATAAGGTACCTAATTATTTTGAAGTAAATATTATATTAAATGATATTGAGAATCAGTCAATTTAACTTTTTTGAAATTTGACGACAGATAGTTTATCAGTGTATTATGATTTCAAATAACTAATTGATAAAATGCGGGTATTAATATTTTCTGTTTTACTGTTTTCAGTAGGCTGCATGCACACTATCTATAATCACGGAGTTCCTGGCATTAATCTTGAACTGTGGAGCAAAATAAAAGTAGGTGATGATAGAGAAAAAGTGGTTCATACTTTAGGATTGCCAACATTAGTATCAAAGTTAGACGAAAATGTTTGGTACTATGTCTCATATAAAATTAAACAAGCTAACTTCTTGGGAAAAAGGAAGTACAGTAGTAAGTCTCTGCAAATTTCGTTTAATCATAATGACGAAGTTACAGATATAAGAGAAATCAACGTTGCAGAAAGGTCTTTAGCTGTTGTTGATTGAAAATTTGCTGATCTATTTTTCATCACAAGTATAGCTCTTTTCATAATGGTCCAAACGGTTTAAAATAAGAGTTTATAGTAGTGAAGGTAAGTATGCCAGCAGCATATAGTTATGATTTAAGAAAAAAAGCAATGGAGGTACTAGACGAAGGGGAAAGCAGAGAAACGGTAGCAGCAAGATTTAAAATTGGAAGAACTACATTATGGGAGTGGCAGCAAAGAAAAAAAAGAAACAGGAGATTTTCAGTCGAAAAAACTTGGAAATGGAGGTTATAATCATAAAATTACCGACTGGAATAAATTTACTGAATTTGCCAAAAAAACATGGTGGAAAAACTCTATCGGAAATGGCTAAGCTTTGGAGTAATGTTAGTATCCCAACGATTCATCTAGCTCTTAAAAAATTGGACTCACACGCAAAAAAGACATATGGATACAAAGAAAGGAATGAAGAAAAACGTGCTGAATTTTTGAAAATTATAGCAACGAAAGAACCTCAAAACTTAGTATATATAGATGAATCTGGTATTGATAATACCGAAGACTATCCCTATGGATATTCTCAGAAAGGACAGCGATTTTATGCCCTAAAATCTGGAAAGAAAACTCAACGAATTAGCATGATTGCAGCTCTAAATAGTAGAAAAATAGTTGTTCCGTTAACATTTGAGGGCCATTGTAATATGGATATCTTTAATAAATGGTTTGAGCAGTTTTTGACACCTATTTTGGAACCTGGACAAACTGTTATCCTTGATAATGCTACTTTTCATAAGTCTAATAAGATTACTGAACTTGCTAAAGAAGTTGGTGCTGAAATTTTGTATCTTCCTACGTATTCCCCAGATTTCAATAAAATTGAGCATCATTGGTTTGCTATAAAAAATAGAGCTAGGAAAAACATCCCTCTATTCACATCTTTTCGTCATGCTGTTGATTCTGCTTTTCTATGAACTTTCCGGACTATTATGAAAAGAGCTATAACTAATTCAGGTAACGTAAATTCACCTATTTAGAATAAAATCTAACGTTACTTCGCGCCAAATGTGATGATGCTCAGCAGGTAAGCCAATTAACGGGCTACATTTATACACTGCACGCATTGCATTATCTGCTGCTGATCTAAAAAGAGGATTATTTTGATAAGAACTGCTATCTGCTACGTTGGCTACAACGATCTCGCCTTTACTGGATAATAATAAGTTAATTTTTATACTAAAATTTTCTTTATAAACTATGCCCTCAGGAATGCTCCAACACTCTGTCAGTTTATCCCTTATAGAATTAATAATTTCTGTTACAGCCAATTCATCATCTTTGTTCTCAATATTTTTCTTATCTCTTATTTCATTTTTCACCTCTTTGATGTCTTCTCTTAGTTTTCTTTCTACACCCTTTTTTCTTTTGGGAATAGGAATACCCTCATCAATTTCCTGTATTTCAATAATTTGCCTCGGTTGTACTAACTCAACTAATTCTTTTTTTCTTTGTGGTATATGAATAACTGATGAATCATTCGTTTGGGCTTTCATTGAAAAAAGCAAAAAACAACATAGAGACAAAAGAAGAATATAATTAAAATAGAGAGGGCGCATATGTTAAGAAGCTTGTTTTACTGGTTTAAAGCTAATATTGCACATAAAGTCAATATATTTCAGTTGACTTAAACTCAAATTTGCTACACTAATTTTATTATCTCTATAATATCATATGGTCAATATACTCTAAATGAGATGGAAAGATGAAGGTGTTATTATAGCTGTTAAAAAATACGGTGATAAAAATTTAATTCTTTCTCTATTTACAAAAAATCATGGAAAGTGCAGAGGATTAACTAGGTTAACAAACAATAGCAATTATAAGTTTCAAATAAGTAATCTATTACATGCAGAATGGAGTGCTAAGCTACCTGAAAATCTAGGTTTTTTAAAGTGCGAATTGATTGAATCTCCATTTCATCATTTCTTTCAAGATAGGTTAAAAAGCATTGCTATTGTTTCTTTCTCGTCTATATTAGAAAAAGTGCTTCCAGAAAGTGAATCCTGCATCAAGTTGTATGATAATTTTAGACACTTCATCGATGTAATAAAACATAATAGCCAGTTTTGGCAAAGTCATTACCTTAACTTAGAGCTTCTGCTTCTTACGCAACTTGGATTTAAGTTAGACCTATCAAAATGTGCTGTAACAGGTGTGAAAGAAAATCTACAATTTATTTCTCCAAAAACTGGTAGAGCAGTGTCAAAAAAAGTAGGTGACTGTTATGCAGATAAATTACTACCTTTTCCACAGATGTTGCATGATGTATACAATAACAACCTACAAAATAGCTACTCATATCAAGAATTCAGACTAGGGTTAAAAATTACAGGGTATTTTTTAAATAAATATCTATTTCTGCAGTTAAATGCGAAATTTCCGGAGTTGAGAAATTTTATGATATCATTTGAATCTTAGTTACTACTTATTTAAAAGAACTTCAACCAGTAACCACTCTATTTCTACCACTGTTTTTTGCTTTATATAAATATTTGTCAGCACGTACTATAAATTTTTTAACATCATCAAGGTCAGATCTTTTCATTGCTGAAACTCCAATGCTCACAGTTACATTATGGGTTGTATTTTTATCCACAAGTATAAAAGGTTCTTTGGCAATAATTTTCCTTATTCTCTCTGCAATAGTATACGCATCTGATACATTGGTATCTGGCATTACAACAACAAATTCCTCACCACCAAACCTAGCTAATAAATCTGTCACTCTGATATTTTCAGAAATTCTTTTCTGTATTTCCTTTAAAAGTTCATCTCCAGCATTATGCCCAAAGTTATCATTCACCATCTTAAAATAATCTATATCAAGTATCATAAGAGATAAACTTCTATCTTTTTCCACAGAATCCTTAACAATATTTCTTAAGTGTGCATCAAAATATCTTCTATTATAACAGTTAGTTAATGGATCCTTTATAGACATTTCCACATTATTAAATAAATTCATTCTCAAGGCATCTTGATACCTTTTGCGTTTCACTTGCAAATTAACCCTAGCTATTAATTCACTCTCATCTAAAGGTACTGTTAAATAATCATTAGCACCTACATCAAGTGCCTTTACTAAATTGCTTTTATCATAATCTTCAGAAAGGATCAGAATTGGTGTATAACGTGTTTCTACTTTACTACGAAACTTAGAACACAACCGTAGGCCGTCAGTTTTTGAAAACTGCATGTCAGAAATAATCAGGTCGTAATTATCCTTAATACCGACCTTTAATGCTTCTTTTGGATCGTGCAGTATTTTAATTGATCTGAAGCGTTGCTTTAGAACATTGTGTATCTGCTCTGCTTGAAAGGTGTCCTCATCTACAACAAGTATGTTAGCATCAAAAATCTGATTAGAATAATCCATAATACTGCTTTCTGCTACTCCACCAATCTCAGCATTAGTTTCTCCTCTCAAGCACAACTCATCTATTATCATCTTTAAGCGCACAAGAGACTTAATTCTTGCAGATAAAGCAGTTTCATCTATCGGCTTAGTTAGAAAGTCATCCGCACCAGCATTAATTCCTTCCACTCTATCATGAGTGTCATGCAGCGCAGTTACCATAATTATTGGAATATAAGTCGTTAAGGGATCATTCTTTAGCTTCTTACAAACCTCAAAACCACTCATTTTTGGCATCATGACATCAAGTAAGATAATATCTGGCTGATGTTCCGCTACTAAATCTATCGCCTCCTCGCCATCATAAGCTACAATAACTGTATAGTACTCTGCTTTTAGCTGAGCCTCCAAAAGCTTAACATTAGATGGTATATCATCTACTACTAGGATTTTTGCTGTCATTTTTTGTACTATCTACATTGTAAGTAGGATAAAGCTTGCCATCTTCACCAATTATGTAATTGACTTTTTCAACGTTATGCTCTTCATATAATTCTTTAATTCCGGTATCCTTCAACAATTTCCTAACTCTTGATTTTACAACCCAGAAATACCTATATATATTTTTAATAAGACTAAGAAATACAGGTACTTTACTTTTATCAAGAACAATTATACTCACTAAAGCTACAACTAAAATTTCTGAAAGACCTATATTAAACATTTTTCCTATGAAGCAAGTACTTTAACTCTCCTGATTATGAGTATTAATTTACTTAAATCAAGTTTATAAGCGACCATCTCATCTAAAAAGCTATTGTAGCGCTCTATATAATCCTTATCATTAATAGCCCAAGTTTGAACCTTGTCTACATGATTATCAGTAGCTTTTATAACTTTAACAGCTAGCTTATGTTGATAATTGCTTAAATCATCTAATAAATCATTAATTAAGCTGCGATCCCAATAGGAAGAATGGCTTTTCATCTTGCCAGCAACTGTTCTAATCATATCAAATCTTAGCAGCGACTTTAATTCAAAGTATATTCTACCAGCCTCAAGGATGGACAAAGATGTCTGCTCAGCAACAGATATAACGTCCAGCGCATAAATAAGAATACGTAGATCAGCAACCCTTTTTGCTAGATCTTTATTTATGTTAAGCTCTAACAAAGAAGCTAATCCATGATTATAGACCTCTAATAGGTGCTCATCTAAAATATCATGGCCTAAAGTTTCAATTGCACCCCTAAATTTTGTAACACCATCTAGTTCTACAAGATTAAGCTTACCAAGATTTTTTACTAACCAAAATGATACCCTACCAATAAATTTTTGCACACTTCTCACTACTTGCAAATATGAATCAACATCAATTTTTCCATCCAATTCATCAATTTTCTGCCAAAGGCTACTTAAATTATATAGGTGATTAACAACGATATATATGTTAACTGCTTCATGTACTTTAATTCCAGTACTCTCAACCAAATTATTAATAAATATACAGCCCATCCTATTTACTACATCGTTTGTAATGCAAGTAGAAATAATTTCCCTACAAAGTTGGTGTTTCAATATGGAATCCTTGAACTCTGTTACCATCCTTTGTGGAAAGTAATTTAGTAAGTAATCACGGCACAAAAAATCTTTTTCAGGTAGCTCAGAGTGTATAACTTCATTTTTTATTGCTGTTCTTGCATAAGACATCAGAACAGAAAGCTGAGGAGAACAGAAACCTTCTCCATCAGTTAACATTCTTGCTACCTCTTCTTCAGCTGGAAGAAATTCTACATCTCGGTTTAGCAGCCCAAATTTCTCTAAACTGAGTAACAATTTATGGTGCTGCTCCAACTTTTCTTTAGCTTGCAAGCACTCAAGAAGCAATGCTTTTGTTTCAATCCTGTTATGGTTTTCAAGTACCTTAGATGCAACTTCATCTATCATGCTAGCCAGTATTTCATTCCTTTTTTCCAAGGAAATTCCCCCTTCTTTCATAATTGCAACAAAAGCAATCTTGATGTTAACTTCAAGATCGGAACATATTACTCCTGCTGAATTATCAACAAAATCTGCATTGATGTACCCACCTCTCTTAGCATACTCTACCCTTCCAAGATGCGTGCAACCAAGATTGCCACCCTCTATAAACATAGAAGCTCTAATATCCTCACCATTCACTCTTAACTCATCGTTTGCTTTATCACCAACCATGCCATGGCTTTCACTCTTTGCCTTAACAAATGTGCCAATTCCTCCATTCCATATGAAGTCCACTTTTGCCTTGAGCAGATACCGAATCAAATCATTTGGAGATAAGATATCTTCCACTATATCAAAGCACTTTTTCATTTCTTGAGAAATGTCTACTTGCTTGCTGCTACGCTCAAATACCCCACCACCATAAGAAATCAAATCTTTATTGTAATCCATCCAAGTGGAAAACGGTAATTCAAAGAGGCGTTTACGCTCTGCGAAACTTTTTTCTGCGTCAGGGTTTGGATCAACAAAAATATGCATATGGTTAAATGCACCAATCAAGCGCATATTTTTTGAAAGCAGCATACCGTTTCCAAACAGATCGCCAGCCATATCTCCAATTCCAATAACAGTTGCATCTTGGTAAATATCCTTATTCATTCTCCAAAAATGCCGCTCTGCTGCAATCCATGCACCTCTTGCTGTAATACCCATTTTTTTGTGGTCGTAACCTGCTGATCCACCAGATGCAAATGCATCTCCAAGCCAAAAATTACATTCATAAGCTATTTGGTTAGCATAATCAGAAAATGAAGCAGTGCCTTTATCTGCCGCAACTACCAAATATGGATCATCTTCGTCATACCTAATTACATTCTCTGGTGGAATTATTTTGCCATCAACTACATTATCAGTAATATCAAGCATTCCTCTAATGAAATTCTTGTAGCATTCAACACCTTTCTCTCTTAAAGTGTTTTTGTCTTTATAAACTTGCTTTATTACAAACCCACCTTTTGCACCAACAGGTACAATGACCGCATTTTTTGTCATCTGGGCTTTCATGAGGCCCAAAACTTCAGTGCGAAAATCTTCCGTCCTATCTGACCATCTCAAGCCGCCACGGGCCAATTTCCCTCCTCTTAGATGTATTCCTTCAAAAAGGTTTGAATAAACATACAATTCACGATATGGACGCGGATCAGGTAAATCATTTATCTTACTTGAATCAAATTTTATAGATAAGTAAGGTTTATCATCCTGATAATAACTGGTCCTCAAAATGGCCATCATCAAATTAAATATCGAACGTAAAACATAATCATGTGAAGCATTGCTGATTTCCTTTAGAAGATCCTCGATTTTTTCTGTCAAAATGCTAGTAGTTTCTGCCCTATCAATATCTATTTTAGTATCAAATCTTGAATGAAATAATTCTACTAAATACCTTACTACTTTTGGATACTCTGATACTACTTTCTGGATATATTCTGGGTTATAGCTAAATGATGTCTGCTTTAGGTAGGCGCTTAGCGCTCTAATCAGAAGCACTTCCTTCCACTCGAGCCCAGCAACAATGATCAAGCTGTTAAAATAGTCATTTTTTATTTCCTTGCTGAACACTTTTACAAGTGTTACCTCAAACTGCTCTTTTAAAGTAATGTTGTCTATTAATTCATCAACTCTTGACAACACAAAATGATGTGTCCATATTCCACCGTTGATTTCTATATAATAACCATTATGAGATAGAATCTTAGCCCCTAAATTCTTAGTAACCTTTAATATCTTTGACAATTCAAGGCCTCCGTTGCTTGGAGTGTAAACCTTCAATTGATAGTTGAGATTGTCACGAGTAAGCCTCAAATCAACTTCGCTGACTTTTTTCTTTCTCACTATCTCCAATTTTTTCATATCATAATACGCATCATGAGGTTCAAAATTCTCTTGATAACTTATCGGAAATGCCTTGCAATAGCGGATAAATATATCCTCAACAGTGCTAAAAGTATTATATAAATTGTCTATAAAACGATCTTCCCACTTTTCTGTAATGTTTCTTAACTTGTTTTCGATACGCAAAACTTCATCATCAAAAACGCTAGCGCTTTTGGTTCTTAGCACCACGTGTAATTTCATCAAATCATATTCATTGATAATGTGATTGTTATAAATATCTGAACTTTCTGCATTCGTTTCATCTTTCAATATATCGCGTATCTTAAACATTAGTCTTGCACTAGCATAACGCATCGGTATCAATACTATGCAACTAATAAAGTTCCCTACCTTTCTCAAAAATAATTTGACTCTTGGTCTAATCGCAAGAAACATGATCGAGGTGCAAGTTTCAAATAACTCATCTTCATTTGATTGGAATAATTCGTCACAAGAAAATGCCTGTAAAATGGAAATTAAAGCTTTATTGTTATGGCCACCAGGAAAAAATCCCGCCTTTTTTTCTATTGTTGTAACCTTATCCTTTATTACCGGAATAGTTCGAATATCTTGCACTTCTGCTATAGAAGTAAATAGCCCAAAAAAATGCTGTTCCCTTATTACATCACCCTGATCATTAAATTCTTTCACTCCTATACAATTCATATAGGTACGCCGATGAACTATTGAGATTAGGTCTGATCTTAGTATGTATAAAGAATTCAAGCTTTCAGAAGAAATTGATGAATTTTGGTACTCTTCACTTGCTCTCATTAACCCGATGCTCTCCTTACCACTTAGAGCAAGCTTCCCTTCTTTATTAGTAATGTATTCTTGATAACCTAAAAATACAAAATTGTTATTTTTCAACCAAGCTAGAAAATCTCTGCCTCCAGCATCCAATGCCGGATGCTCAAGAAGCTTCTTGAGCATCAATTGCCAGTCCTTTACAACGCAGTTAACTGCTTTTAGCGTCTTTCGTAGAGATTCTTCTAGTGTATCAACAAAGCTACCACTTATGCCTTTAATAATTACATATATTACTGACTCTTTGATTCCATTACTTTCTTCCAAAAGATGAATTTTATCTATTAGGCTATTTTTTCTTTGAACATTAATTATGCTGTTACTATAATAGCATATAGTTAAACCGTGTGACTTAATAGTGGAAATGACAGAATCCACTAAAAAGGGCATGTCATAATTTGTGATTTTAATTATAGTGAAATTGCCTTCTATTCCTGAAATATCATTTACATTACTTACTGCCAATTTACTTTCTTCTTTTTCTTTTTTAAGAATGAAGTTGTATGCATCTTCTGCAATGTATAAAAGAAATTTATCGTTGACTTTTAGGTCACTATTATAAACAAAATTATAAAAGTACTGTATAAACTCTTTAATTTTTTCTTTCTCTTTTTTATTCCCTTGATCAACTAGCTTAAATAAAGACTCAACATTAACATTATGATTTATACACATTTTTCAAAACAAAAATACACAGCGAATCTAGATCTTTTTAACTAAGATTTCGTTACCAGAAGTATACACTATTAGCTCATCTCCTTCTACTATTTCCCCCGATAAAACTAACTTAGCTAGATTATTTTGAATGCATTCTTGTATTACCCTTTTCAGAGGCCGCGCTCCATATTCAGGGTCATATCCAGTTTGTGCTATTAGTTCTTTAGCTTCTTGCGATAAACTAATACTCATTTTACGCTTAGCAAGCATCTTTTGTAAATAAGAGAATTGAACATCTATAATTTTATCAATGTCATCTTTGGTTAAGCTGTGGAATATAATAATTTCATCCAGTCTATTTAAAAATTCTGGACGAAACGCTGACTTAACTATTTTCATCACCTCATCTTTCACAGATTCGGTAGCTCCTCTTAGCATCACCTCAGCACCAAGGTTAGAAGTTAGAATCAGTATGGTATTGCGAAAATCAATCAATTTACCGCGGCTATCGGTGAGCCTGCCTTCATCCAAGATCTGCAGCAATATATTAAATATATCTGGATTTGCCTTTTCTATCTCATCAAACAAAATTACCTGATATGGTCTTCTCCTTACTGCCTCAGTTAACCTGCCACCTTGTTCATAGCCAACATATCCTGGAGGCGCACCAATTAACTTTGAAACGGAGTGTTTTTCCATATATTCTGACATATCAAAGCGTAGAAGTGCTGATTGATCATCAAACAAAAATTCGGCAAGGGATTTTGCCAACTCTGTTTTTCCAACTCCGGTTGGACCTAAGAATAAAAATGAACCAAAAGGTCGATTAGTATCCTGAACACCAGAGCGGGAGCGCCTTACTGCATTACTTATCGCTTCAATTGCATCTCTCTGCCCTATTACTCTTTTTCCTATTTCATTTTCCATGTTAAGGAGCTTTTCCTTTTCACTATGCATCATGTTATCAACTGGAATGCCTGTCCATTTTGAAACAATATTTGCAATATCACTCTCAGTCACTTCTTTCTTTAGGAAACTATCAGTAACTTTTTCCTGATTTTTTAACTCATTTTCAAGTTGAGGAATCACACCATACATCAACTCCCCTGCCCTTCCTAAATTTCCATTGCGCTGAGCCAGTTCCAACTCTTTTCTCGAGTTATCCAATTTTTCAGCTGTTTCTTGTATTTTAGCTATCTTATTCTTTTCCATCTGCCATTTACTGCTTAAGTCAGCAAATTTACTGTTTAGACTCTCAATTTCCTCATTTATCTTTTTTAAACGTTGCTTAGAGTTTTCATCACTTTCTTTTTTCAAAGCCTCTGACTCAATTTTCAGCTGTATAATCTTTCTTTCAAGCTCATCAACAACCTCAGGCTTGCTGTCCATTTCAATTCTAACCCTACTTGCTGCTTCATCAATTAAATCGATCGCTTTATCAGGTAAAAACCTATCTGTTATATATCTATTAGAAAGCGTTGCAGCAGCGATTATTGCACCATCTGTGATTCTAATACCATGGTGCAGCTCATACCTCTCCTTCAAACCCCTCAGTATTGAAATAGTATCAGTCTCAGTCGGTTGAGAAATAAACACAGGCTGAAAACGCCTTGCAAGCGCAGGGTCTTTCTCTATATGTTGACGATACTCATCCAAAGTTGTAGCCCCTATACAGCGAATTTCTCCACGCGCAAGAGCAGGCTTGAGCAAATTTGAAGCATCCATCGCACCACTTGTCGCTCCTGCTCCCACTAAAGTATGAAGCTCATCTATAAACAAAATAACTTTTCCCTCTGCTTTTGAAATCTCATTAATCACTGCTTTTAGTCTCTCTTCAAACTCCCCTCTAAATTTTGTTCCAGCAATTAATGCACCAAGATCCAAAGCTAAAACTTTTGCATCACGCAAACCAAGTGGTACATCATTTGCAACAATTCTGTTTGCTAAACCTTCAACTATTGCAGTTTTTCCAACACCAGGTTCACCTATCAGTACTGGATTATTTTTTGTTCGCCTCAACGATACCTGCATAGTTCTTCTGATTTCCTCATCACGACCAATTACAGGATCAAGCTTACCTTGCATAGCAAGCTCTGTAATATCTTTTGTATACCTCTTTGCCGCATTTAATTTTTCCTCGCTATTTGGAGAGTCTGCACTGCCACCTTTTCTCATTTCTGCAATAACTGAATTTAATTTTTGCGGTGTTACACCACCTTCTGCTAAAATTTTACCTACAATTTCATCTTTTTGTGCAGCAAGGCCCTGCAGTAACCGCTCAACAGTAACAAATGTGTCTTTATTTCTCCTCGCAATACCAATTGAATCATCAAAAACTTTTGCTACCTCTCTTGAAAGCTGAAGCCCACCACTACCTGGTCCTCCAACCACTGGAAACTTTTTAATTGCACTACTCACAGCATCAGAAATATTCTGAACATTTCCACCACAAGCGCCTATCAAATCCTGAACTAAACCTGACTCATCTTCAAGCATTACTTTAAGTAAATGTTCAGGCATAAAAATCTGATGCCCAGCTCCCAATGCTTTCATTTGAGCGCTCTGGATTAGGCTTTTTGCTTTTTCGGTAAATTTATTCAAGTCCATAATACAAATTTAACTCATACTTGCTGTTATATATAACAAATACTTTCTCAATTTTAAACTTAAAGTCATTTATAAATAAAAATTTTCTAAGTTCATACAAAACAAGAAAAAGCAGATTCTCTACAAAAGAGAAAACTTATATTAAAATATTAATTTGTTTTAAAACTAAATTAATGTTAAGATATAAAGCATATAGCTTAATTTTTTTTATAAAAGAGCAATGGATATCAATGATTTTAACATAAAGAACTTAACAACAATTTCTATAGTACAAGAAATAAAGAATGGCGTTAGGCTTGTTCCAGACATAATCAAACCTGGAATACAGGGTATATTTTAGGTTCTGTTGCATCTATAAACCATAGGAAAGAAGATCATTAAAGGTGGGATTATAGGAGTTATGAAGCCATTAACATAGCAAAATTCTCAAAAGTAGAAACATTATTTTAATAATTTGTCTTTTTTGAATCATACGAATATTTTCTATGCCTGTGATGGTAATCTTTGCGGAATGGAAGCTTTTAAACCCAAGCATTGGCTTTATTAGTTTTTTGATAAATCTATCAACAATATTATTTAGATATTTTATTTGAAGAACTGTAATCTTCAGAAATTTCTTCATTCAAATCATCAAGAGCAGCAGTATTACTGCCGCTTTTATCAATTACAATTTTCTCAGGAAGACAGTTACTCCTGAAGGCTTTACGAAAGAATGCAAGTGCTGAAGACTTGTCTCTACTTATACCAATTCCCGCTATAGAAAGAACAGATAGAGAATAATGGGGAAAAAGTCATACTAGAGTAAGTGAAATAGCGAGGTATAAATGGCATTAAGGTCAAAACTATTAGACGAAAGAGTTGTAAATTTAGCGAAAGAAATGTTAAAAAGGTAAGAAATAACGCATATGTTTCAAAAAGTTACAAGCGGTGATAGCAGGAAAAGAAAGTAGTATAAGCGCTGTGGCAAGAATATGTAAAATTTCAAGGACTGCTTTGACTGAATGGATAAAGCATCTAAAATTTGGTAGAGTAGAAAAATTATTTGCCCCGTTTCAGCGGAGAAGAAAAAGCAAATTAAACAAAAATCAACGTGAGCAAATTGAAATATGGGTAGAAAGAAATCCAAATATTACTATTAAGGAAGTACAAATAAAAATCTCAGAGGAATTTGCCCTAAACATCAGCAAATCAACAGTGCACCGTGAGATACAAAGGATGAAATTTTCTTACATAACACCGAGGCCAATGCACCATAAACAAGATAAAAACAAGCAAGAAGAGTTTAAAAGATACTTCAATAAAATAGTCAATTTCCACCCTAAAAGGGAGGTGTTTTTTTTGATGAATCACGATTTGGGACTCATTCAAAAATCGGACACGGATGGTTTAAAAAGGGGTCAGAACGCAGGTTAAAATGAAAATTGGTAGACAAAATTTCTATATCTAAAGTGCGGTAAATCCAAGAAGTGGTAAGAAAATTAGCCTACTTGCTCCATATGTAAACACTGATTGTATGAATATATTTCTGGAGCAGATGTCGAAAGATTTAGGCACGAAAGAAGCCTTTCTTGTAATGGATTGTGCAAGTTGGCATAGATCAAAAAGTTTGAAAATTCAGGAAAACATTACCATCATATACTTGCCTCCTTATTCACCGGAACTGAATCCTGTTGAAAGGTTGTGGCAATATATCAAATACAATACTTTACGCAATAGTATCTACGATACCATAGGTTTACTTGAAGATGTTTTGTGTAATTTTATTGTCAATATTTCCAGTACTACTATTAAACGAGTTTGTAATGTTTCTTATTTGTTCCGTCAGTAATGGATTTTGGTATGAGTTCAGAGAATAAGGTAGAATTTATACCAATAAAAAAGAAAGGAAACAAATGCACATTAATCGAACCAGAAGGAAAAACAAATAATGCGTTACTGAAAGCATTGGTAAGAGCCCATTCGTGGAAACGGCAACTAGAAGAAGGTAAATACGCAAATATAGAAGAGCTGAGTACCAAAATTAATATAGGTACAAGACGTATACAGCAAATTTTGAGGTTGAACTATTTAGCACCAGAAATTAAAGAAGATATAGTAAGTGGAAGACAGCCAAGAGGTTTGAAGTTAGTGGAATTGAGAGAAATACCGATGCTGTGGAGTGAGCAGATGGAGAAGTTTTACGGGTTTAAGCAAGCTGTCTGCCAGTAAAAATAAGATAATTTCTTCGGAAGAATCTATAAATTATTTACAATTCTTTAATCTCGTTTTTGGAGAAATTAGTAAACTCAACACTCCCATTAAATTTGATAAATTGATTGCAAAAAGATAGGATTTTCAGTAAGTTGGCCTTTCATAGGTAACAAAGCCAACCTTCCTGATATTTCTCTTTACCTTGAGTTATAATCCTGCCACTGTTGTTTTATTCACTACAGCTTCAGCATTGCTATTCTCAAGTGAGTTTAAAGGGTTATTACAATATAGTATTTTCTAAAATGAATGGATAAATTTCCATTATGGTATTACCAACCAAAAGTTGTAAGTCTGTACATTTATACATTAGAGGTCTGAGGCGGCTTTTGATGGTATGCCAACAGTGTTCTATGGGATTCAAATCTGGTGAATATGTTGGAAGATACAGCACATGAAAGCCAAAAGACTCTATTAATGATTTTGTTTTAGTGGTCTTATGAAATGTAGCATTATCCATAACTATGGTTGTGCCAAGTGGCAATTTAGGTAATAACATCTTCTCCAACAATATATTGAATACCTCTTTTTCACACCCACCTTTGAAAGTCATTGGTGCAATAAATCTCATTCCAATCCACCCGGCTACTATACTGATTCTCTCTCGAGTTCTCCCTGGAACATCTGCATAAATTTTCTTTCCTCTTGGAGCACGTCCATATTCTCGGTATAACTTATTATCAACTCCTGCTTCATCTATATATAAGATGCTGGAATGTTCTATTTTTGAGATTTTATCAATAAATTGCTGCCTATCTTCTTGATTGCGCTCTTGATATAGTGTGACTTTTTTAAAGTAATTTTTAGCTGTTTTAGTCTATACCAAATTGAATTTATTCCAAATCCAAGATTTTGTTTCATCTCTGCCAGAGTATGATCTGGATTCTTTGTAACATATTCTTCGAGTATTTTTGGGTCTATTTTTCGAATAAAGCTACCGTTTTTAGATGGCTTTAAGCTTTCACCATCAGCTTTCTTTTTTAACCAGCGGTACAGAGTTGCTATTCCTATCTCCATGAGCTCTGCTATCTCAACCTTTGTCTTCCCTTTTTCTATCATCAATACTGCCTTTTCCCTTAAATCCACACTATATGCCATTATAACTCAAATACTTTGTTATACCTTTATCATTTGCTTTGGGAAATACTATAGTTAGAAGTTTTGCTACCTCCGTATGGCCATTTACAATAGCATATGTTAGGGCAGAGAATTGACCTTTACGTTTCACATTTAAATCAGCTCCATTTGCTATTAGAAGTTGTACTACCTCAAGATGACCATGGGCAGCAGCATGAATTAGAGCAGTTATGTTTCCCCGAGATTCTGCATTAACATTTGCTCCCTCTTCTATCAAGTATTGTAATATCTCTAGTTGACCATTGTCAGCAGCCCATATTAAAGCAGTTCTCCCATAATCATCATCTATTGTATTAATAATTGCTCCACTCTGTATAGCTTGCTGAACAAAATCTAGCTGTCCTTTTTTAGCAGCATCAATTAGCTGCGTATTTAGCTGTTTTTGTGATGGCATATACTCCTCCTAAAAAATATACAATTTAAAGCTATTTTAGCCGCTATTTAAGTTTTAATGGCTAAAATTGATTGAATCACTTTTTAGTGTTTTTTTATGATTATTTGAGTCTAGCAAAGATGAGTCTATATCACAATCTAGTAATTCTCCTACTGCACTTAGTAAACCAGCTGTACAACCAGCTATTTTGATCTGGATGAGAGGAGATATAATTTATAACCACTCCCCTATCCTTTCTAGTTGTTTGTAGATGTTAAATCTCAGGAATTTATCAAAATAAGGAGAGGCAATGAAGGGAGTAGTATCTCTTAAGTAATTAGATAAGAAATCTGGTAGAATATTCTGAAATTCATGCATTTTTTGTCTATAATCTTTCAAAGCAATAACCTTTATTTTATCATAATCAAGTTTCCAATAAGCAAGCTCCGAGACTTCTTTTTTTGTTGTGTATTCCACTGCTAAAGCTTGTAAAATTAATTGCGGGAAAAATCCTGACATAACTTCCTCATTTGAAGGTGGTGAACCAAGTTTATAGTCTATAATTGCTACTTGCCCACCTGGTAGATACTCAACTCTATCACATCTTGCTGTCAATAAAATTTCCTCTGTCATTCGAGTATCTGACCAGCTCTTATTACACAATTGTCTGGTGTGTTCATTTGCAATCAAATTTTCTGGATCCAAGTAGTCAAGCACTGGGATGACACCCTTATTCTTAGTGGAAGTTGTACAGCATCCGCGCAGTTGTGTGTCACGCGCTGGAATATGAAATATCGGATAGGAAAAGCTCTTCTCCAACTCAACTTGATTGTTTCCAGTACTATCAAACTCAACAAAAGATTGAATTATCCTCTGCAACCTTACCCACCACATATTTGAAAAGTGGAATCGATTAGACGAGAATATTTCTCGTGCAATACTCATCAGCGACTTTTCGTTGCGTAAATATCTTGCAAGAATATTGTGTACCATAGTGCCAAACTCCAATATCGATGGCTTAAAATTTAAGTCTTTCAACTGTCTAAGGTTCAGTATGTATTCAACATAAAATGAATAAGGGTTACGAATCAGTTTTTCTACCGCACTGCAAGACATCACTTGCATTTTTTCTTCTCTGACTTTGGCTTGAGGTTTTGGCATAGGCTGAGTACATGGAACAATGCACTCAGGTGTATTTAATATTCTTAGCCAATTGCGATAAGGATATTTTGGTTCTTGTAACAGAACTTCCAAACGGCGCAATAGAATTGATTTTCTATCACTCACTAGCCTCGTAATATAAACCTTGCCGGCACCAAATAAATTGCGCAAAGTATACAAAAAGTACCCTTGCTCTTCTTGCACAGAAGGAAGGTTAAATTTTTCTCTATTCAGTGCACTCAAAAACGGATTCTGAAAATTTGGTATATCATTAAATCCAGCAAGTATTACAACTTTATTTTGATATAAGCTAAATTTATCAAAGTTATTTTCTGGAGAAAAAAACTTCCTTTTTAAAAATAATATCAGGATTTGACTATATAACTCTAAGGAACACTCAATTGCTATACCGTCACATGCATTTAAGAAATCACGAGTAAAATTACCTATTTCACCATTTAGCTCTAGAAAATTCACATTAGAAAGCACATTAACACACTGTAAATGAGCTGATGCTATATCAGAAATAGGATAATTTATAAGATTAAGTAAAAGATTAAATATAGTTTCTAATCTACTGATAATAATTAATATATCTTCTTTATATCTTAGCTTTTTACAAGTACTAATAGCGTTGATAATATCCTTAAGACCATTTATATCAAAGCTACGCAATACTTCTATCTCAAACTCAGATAAAATACGAGTGTACTCTTCTTGAGCGTAACCAAAAGTCACTAGACTATGTTTAAGAAGAGAAAGCAATGCCACACCGTTCCATTTTGAGTTCAAAATCTCAATACTATAAAGCAGAAGCGTCACATAAGAATAGTTTTTCGATATGGGGCACACCATACGAGCTGCAAGTAATTTATCAAAGACAAACAAAGAAACGTTTTCATAACCTTCATTCTCCATAATTAGTGACGTCACCTGTGCTTCTTCCTCTCTGGAATCACAAGTGATGACTTCAATATTGCCAATATATCCATTACTAACTTTACTTAGATCGGCAGTTGTATCAAAGACATAATCTAGTTCAGGACTGCCTGTCATCCCAGCCCTCTGATTTTTAGTGTACGAACATTGTAATTTGCAGGTAATTTGAGTAGTAGATGATGTCATTCCAGTGCTTGACACTGGAATCCAGTTTCTATTGTACAGCCACCTGGTGCACTCATTTAAAGTTAAGTTTTCTGGATCCGAGTGTCTGGGCACTGGAATGACATCAGAACACTCTTCTGGCAGAAAACTTACATCCTCTCTGCCTATACTTAAATAATCGAGCAGATCTTTCAGGCAACATTGATAATGTTTTTTATCAAGTGATTGCCAATCTTTCTCTTTAATTTTCAAATTCAGATTAGGTAAAATTATCTTTCCAAATGGCAGGTCGTATACAGCTTTAATCAACAACTTATAAATCTCCTCCTTTCCAATTCCAATAAAGATCATATGCTGATCTTTCTTCAGGGAGGATATCATATTGTTTATGTAGTCACTCTTATGCTTTAGTATATCTACTACTCCTAAATTTTTTAAAGTGTTACTCCAAGTTTTGATAAGTAAATTTATGAAATTCTCCATTTTCTTCGAATGCTCATCAAGCTGATAACAATCCGCTATTTGGGTATATTGAAGTAATGACGGCAAACTGTAAACTAGATCGATTGGAAAACTATCATTGTGTTTTTTATTCCACTCCAATATAAATTGAATGAGTAGCAGCGTTCTCTTTGTCGGGTTAATAACTTCAACTCTATCAAGATTTAATATTAAATCTTCTTCATCAATGTTTTCTAGTGAAACTATCTCTGGCAAAATTATAGTTCTGTAATTCTTGAATGCACTCAGCAATGCTATCACATCCCTCTTGCAGGGAAGTATGATCTTTATCTCGGGAATTTTTTCTCTTTCATATTCAGAAAATATGTGCTGAACCAATACATTGAAAAAGGACTCATTCACATTAACGGTAAAAACTCTTCCCACTAACAGTAACAATTAATACAACAGTTTTATTGTATAGAAATTATTTAAAATATAAATGTGCTCGCAGTTTATTATGCTATGATATATTAAAGTCTTTCACAATATTACATGGCAAACATCAGAATAGAAGTTTTTAATAAATGTGAACAAGTTGGCCGCAGAAGGGTAGTTAATGTTTACTTGATTTACATAAGCAAAGAATTACCATCAAAATTACATGAAGAAATTTGTGGGCTATTTTATAATAAAGTCATACAAGACTGCCGTTATTATTCCTACAATGAAAACCTTGAAAAAGTTCAATATAACTTCATAGAATCACAAGCAAAGTGGGGCTTGGAGATAAGCTTTTTACCTGGCATGACCGATAACGTAGGAAACACGGCAAAACAAATTGTTAGAGAATATCTAATGAGCAAAGGCCACATTGATGAAAGTGTTTCTATCAAGGCAAGAAGTTCAAAATTGATTCTAAGTCAAGGAGGTTTTCCAACCGAAGATGACATAAAACAGGAATTCAATCCTATTACTGAATATTGCACACTTGTCTATAAAGAAAACGGCAATTGCCATTGGAAGTATTACAGTAAACCAAATACCCCACCTGGTGTCATTACAGAGCGTGACCAGGAAAAAAAAGAATGGATTCCAGTGTCAAGCACTGGGATGACACCAGGTAATAATGGAGCAAAATCTGTCAAACTCAATGTAAGTGACCAAGAGCTTGAAAAAATCAGCAGAGATGGAATCGATGGTAATGGCACTTTGGGGCTCTCGCTGGCAGCAATGAAAGCTATAAAGGATTACTTTAAAAAACTCGGTAGAAATCCATATGATATTGAACTTGAGTCTCTGGCACAGACTTGGTCTGAACATTGTAAACACAATATTTTTTGCTCCCCTATTGATGAAATAAAAGATGGTCTATATGCTCATTATATTAAGCGTGCAACGCGTGAGATAAATTCTAACATATGCGTGTCAGTTTTCTCCGACAACGCAGGAGGAATAATTTTTGATGACGATTACTTGATTGTAGATAAAGTTGAAACTCACAATAGTCCTTCAGCTCTCGATCCGTTCGGTGGAGCAATGACTGGAGTGCTTGGAGTTAATCGAGATATAGTCGGTTTTGGCAAAGGTGCAGAACCTATCATGAATACTTATTACTTTTGCTTTGCCAAAGAATCAAAAGGCAAATTTTATAGAGATAAAGAGCGTACTGATAAAATCTTACCACCAAAATATATAATGAAAGAAGTGATTCACGGTGTTAATGTTGCTGGTAATTGCTCCGGTATTCCAACGCAACTTGGATCGGTATACTTTGACGATAGATTCTGTGGAAAGCCATTAGTTTTTGTTGGAAGCATCGGAATTATTCCACGGAATATAAATAATGCACCTTCACACATAAAAGAACCCAAAAACGGTGATAAAATCGTAATTATTGGTGGAAGAGTTGGAAGGGACGGAATTCACGGTGCAACTTTTTCTTCAGAGGCATTGTCGGGAAACAGCCCTTCAACAATTGTGCAAATTGGTGATCCTATAACACAAAAAAAATTATCCAACGCCGTCGTAAAAGCAAGAGATCTTGGTCTTTATAATGCAATAACGGATAATGGAGCAGGCGGTCTATCATCGTCCATTGGTGAAATGGGAAAAGACGGATTTGAAGTTGATTTGAGCAAGGTTCTCCTTAAAAACGATGGTATGGCTCCGTGGGAAATATGGATATCAGAATCACAAGAGAGAATGACCTTAGCAGTGCCAGAAGAAAATCTTCCTGCGTTTAAGCAAATCATGAAAACACATGATGTGGAGGTCTGTGTAATTGGAGAATTCAACAAAAGTGGCAAAGCCGTTGTTAAATGTCCCCCAGGGGCAGTAATAATGAACATCGAAACTGAATTTCTGCATGACGGTAATCCCAAAGTGCATTTACAAACAAAGCCATGGTCTGGAAAATCTAACCCATACGCTGTCATTCCAGAATTCTCTCCTGTTATCCCAGTGCTTGACACTGGAACCCAGCAGGCTTTGTCTGCAAATAAATCTAAAACTTTATGTCAAAATACGTGCGATGGCAGAGTTGAGCTTGAGATAGATTCCAGTGTCAATCACTGGAATGACACCTTTGCACTAAAAGAAATGCTAAGCAGACCAAACATACGCAGCAAAGAGTTTATAGTGGTGCAATATGACCATGAGGTTCAAGGATCGTCAATACTGAAACCACTGCAAGGCAAGGGAAGAGTGTGCAGTGAAGCTGTTGTCTCGAGGCCAGTCCTTTCTTCAAACAAAGGTGTTGTAAAATCGCAGGGATTTGGCTCAAGTTATGGAGAAATTGACACTTATCACATGGCAGCATGTGCGATTGACACTGCAATACGCAACTACGTAGCTGCAGGAGGAAATATAAATCATCTAGCGTTGCTCGACAATTTTTGCTGGTGTGATGCTTATAATCCAGAAAGGCTGTGGCAACTAAAGAGAGCTGCAGAGGCTTGTTACGACTTTGCAACTGCATTTAAAACACCATTTATATCCGGAAAAGATAGTATGTTTAACGACTTTAAGGGATATGATGAAAATGGCGAGAAAGTGATGATATCTGCACCACCTTCACTACTCATTTCAGCAATTGGAGTTATAGACAATATTGAAAATGCGGTATCGCTTGATGTGAAAATGCCGGGGGACTTGATATATGTGCTTGGTACAACCCACGATGAGCTTGGTAGATCTGAATATCAGTTATATAGTGGAATAGATAATAACAACGTGCCAAAAGTTAATGCAAAGAGCGCTAGGAAGTTGTATGAACGTTACAACCAGGCAATAAAAGATGGAATAATTGTCTCTGCAATTGCACCAAACTTAGGCGGCTTAATTATTGCTTTGGCAAAATCGCTAATTGCAGGAGATCTTGGTGCTGAAATCGATCTTTCACTAGTACCAATAGGAAAAACACAAAATACAGACATAATAAACAAGATAATAATGTTTTCTGAATCGCAAAGTAGAATATTAGTAACCATTGCCCCGCAAAATCAGCGGAAGTTTGAAGAATTGTTTAAAGGTATAGTTTTTTCATGTATTGGAAAAGTGACAGAGGAGAAAGCTCTCAATATAAAGGATATTATAAGAATATATTTGAAAGACTTAGGTACTAGTTTAAATAACTTTTGATTACGCTAGACAAATTTTTCATTATGTGTAATGTCTGATTAAAATAAATGCATATTATTAAATTTGGGTAGGTGATTATGTCCATTTTATCAATACTCTTGCTTATCAGTCTTTCTTTACTTAACACTTCAAATAAATTAATGATATGTGCTGCCTTATTTGTGGGAGCTACTTTAGTTGTAAACTCAATGGTTGAGTTTTATGGTAGAAGCAAAGCTACTTACAGCTTAATAGTGTGTACAGTGATATGCTGTCTTTTTAAATTGCAAAATTTTAGTTTTATGATACTGGTTCTATATACTGCAATTTTAATCCCTCTTCTCTCAAGCATAGTTGTTTTTGAAGAATTAAAGTCGAAATTGAATTTTCATATGGCAAATTTCATCACTTTAATTATAGCATCGGTCATTGATAGTACGATTATTTGTGTTGGACTACTATACAAAATTTCTGCAGGTAAATGCTTATCAATATATATTAAAGATTTAATTTTCAAGTTTTCCTATGCATCGATATTGAGTATCTGCTTGTTTCTAGGAATGTATTTATTCTCCTTGGCAAGCAAGAAGTATTTTAAGGTTTCTGCATAACCCGTCTTCTGATATAGCCAAAATAGTTTAGATTTAACTATAACCGTCATTCCCCTATTTGTTAGCAGCTTGGCAGTATAATGTGAAAAGCTCTTATTCGGATAGCGGTTCTAAAATCACAGTAATTGGAAACTGTTAACTTAAGTTATCCTTTAAGAGAGCTAGTACAATTTCTTACAGGTTTCATACATGATAAGAGTTTTATTTTTAGCTAAACCAATTGAAATAAGCTATAAAATCTGTTAAAGTCAGCTTTGTGCAAGCACCCTTAGCTCAGTTGGATTAGAGCATTTGACTACGGATCAAAAGGTCGGGCGTTCAAGTCGCTCAGGGTGCACCATATTTTATAGGAAATAGAGGTCATACTTGAAATTCATATATGTAATACCTATCTTTAACGGTAAAATACTGAGCTATTATATATGAACAAAAAAGACTACTATGATCTGCTAGAAGTGAGCAGAAATGCTAGTACTGACGAGATAAAAAAAGCATATAAAAAACTAGCATTAAAATATCATCCTGACAGAAATCCTGGTAATAAGGAAGCAGAGGAAAAATTTAAAGAAGTAACAGCTGCATATGAAGTTCTATCTGACTCTGAAAAAAGAGCAGGTTATGATCGTTATGGTCACGATGGTGCTTCCGGTGGATTTGATTTCAGCCAAGCTGGAGGGGATTTTAGCGATATATTTAACGATTTTTTTGGTGGAGGATTCGGCGGCAGTACAAGTGGGTCAAGAACAAAAAGAAGTACAACAGGAGTATCTGGAGCAGATCTGCGCTACGAACTTAAAATTACCTTGGAAGATGCATTTAAAGGAATACAAGCACCTATACATTATGTGACAAATATAAAATGTAATACATGCCAAGGCACAGGTAGCGAAGGAGCAATCAAACCAGTTCAGTGCAACACATGCCAGGGAAGCGGTAGAATTAGAACTCAACAGGGCTTTTTTACCATTGAAAGAACGTGTACTACATGCTATGGGGAAGGAGAAATAATACAAAATAAATGTAAGAAATGCGTTGGAAGTGGACGTAAAAGAGATGAAGTAAATATCTCCGTTTCAATTCCAAAAGGCATAGAAGAAGGAGCTAAAGTAAGGGTCAGTGGTAAAGGAGAAGCTGGAGCAAGAGGTGGAAAAAGCGGAGATTTATACGTATGTGTGAAAATAGCTACTCATCAGATCTTCACTCGCAATAGAGCAGATTTACACTGTAAAGTGCCTATAAGAATGACACTAGCAGTACTTGGTGGTGAAATCGATATTCAATCAATTGATGGAGCTAAAATAAAAGTAAAGGTCCCTGAAGGCACTCAAACTGGTACCAAACTACGTTGTAGGGAAAAGGGTATGCCATATATGAACTCACATGCTCGTGGTGATTTATACGTACAGTTAATAGTTGAGACTTTAAATCCAAAGAATTTAACCCAAAAGCAGATTGGGCTATTAAAAGCGCTTGAGGAAGAGGAACATGAAAGTGTAGAGCAGAAATCCGAAGGATTCTTTGGAAAAGTAAAAAAAAAATGAGAAATTTGCTAAATGATATAAAGAGGTAGCTGTATACACTTAATTCTTTTTACCAATTTGAAAGCCTTCTCTTTTAGTGAAAAGATTTTTTTAAGTTATGCAAAAGTGATAAATTCCTTTATTTAAGGTCGAAGTTTTGCTATCCTCGCATTTTAATAATTTAAAATTAATGAACATAAACAAAAATGAGTTTTTATTTCTTCCTCTTGGAGGAGTAGGAAGAATTGGGATGAACGTTAGCCTATATCATTATCAAGGCAAGTGGATTATGATCGACCTTGGTATCGGTTTTGCAGATGAAACTATGCCAGGTGTTGAGCTGCTCATCGCTGATGTAGATTTTATTGCTCAAAGAAAAAAAGATTTGCTTGGAATAATAATTACACATGCACATGAGGATCACTGTGGTGCAGTGCCTCATCTGTGGGAAGAGTTAGAATGTCCCATATATACAACAAAGTTTACGGTTAACTTTCTCAAAGAAAAATTGAAAGAATTTCGATTGGAAGGTGTGGTACCTGTGAAAGAGGTAGACATAAATGGCAGCATAAATTTGGGTCCTTTTACCGTTGAGTTTATAAATGTAACTCACTCAATTCCTGAGGCAAATTCAATATTAATTAGCACTGAAGCAGGTAGTGCACTTCATACTGGGGACTGGAAATTTGATCCAAAACCTGTTGTTGGATTAATTTCTAATATAGAGCGTTTAAAAGAAATTGGCGATAAAGGTGATCTACTTGCAGCAATTTGTGATTCAACAAACATACTGAGCAAACACGACCCTGAATCAGAAAGTGAAATTTATGATAATATTTACAATATAATAAAGCGGTCTAAAAAATTGGTTGCTGTCTCGCTATTTGCCTCGAATGTGGCGCGAATTGAAACAATAAGCAAAGCTGCAAAAGCACTAAATAGAAAAGTGGTTTTACTTGGCAGATCTTTATGGAGAATAGTGAAAGTTGCGCAGGATAGTGGTTATTTAACTGATTCTCCTGAGTTTCTAGAAGCAAAGGAGGCAGTAAATTTTCCAAGGGAAAAGCTGGTGCTACTTTGCACAGGTTGTCAAGGTGAGCCACTGGCAGCTACCTCAAGACTTGCCGCTAAGAGTCATCAAACATTTAAAATGCAGCAAGGTGATACCATGATCTTTTCATCAAAAATCATTCCTGGCAATGAAACTCGTGCACATAACATGCTCAATGCCTTTATTGAGATGGGAGTGGAAGTTATTACTGAAAAAACAGAGAATGTTCATGCTTCCGGACATCCAGTAAAAGCAGAGCTAAGGGAAATGTATTCTTTGATAAAACCTAAGATAGCTATTCCAGTTCATGGTGAGTATATTCATACGGATGCACATGTAAAGTTCGCTAAAGAGTGCGGTGTGAAAAAAGCAATAATGATTGCACCAGGTGATATTGTTAATTTGGAGAATGGAGAAAAAGTTAGTTCAATTGATGTTGACTACTTTGGTATTGATGGTACGTTGCTACGCCATCCAGAATGCAGCGTTATAAAGATGCGTGAGAGAATGACAGATGCTGGGGTTATTGTAGTAACAGCAATTGTGAATAAGAAAAACAAATTGCTCGCTAAGCCAAAAGTATTTGCACCTGGTGTTTTCGAAGCGCAAGAAGATGCAGCCATTATGCAAAAGATCATAGAGAAGGTTGAGTCAGCATTTAGTCCACAACCGATAAAAAAAATAAGAAATAAGATTGAAAGTTCAATATTTAGTATCTTAAAGGAATATTTACTAAAAAGACCTATAATTGAAGTCCAAATAGAACAGGTATGAAATGAAAGAATGAAATTATTCGTTCAACTAATATTGCTTGTTTCGTTATTTATTCCTTATTCCACAAAAGCTGTTTTATATGTTGATATAAAAAAAAGCAATATTGGTAATATTGATCTTGTTGTATCTAAATGTGCATGCAAGACAGAAGTGGAAAGTGAGCTAAGCGAAAGCATCACAAAAGTAATTGAAACAAATCTATCTAATTGTGGCTTATTTAATGTGAAACGTAACACGAAAGTTGAGTCTTGGAAAAGCGATACTGTAGTCACAGTAAGTTTAAGTGAAGTATCAAACAGAAATTTAGAGCTATCTTTTCGTTTATCTGACAGCTTTACAAACAGAGAATTACTCACTCAGTCAGTTGTTTTTCCGGCAAAAGACTGGAGAAAAATTGCTCACCTCGTTTCGGATGTGATACATGATAGACTGATTGGTGAGAAAGGGCACTTCAACACAAAAATCACTTATATTGCTGAAGAAAAAGATAGCAATTATAAATCCGTACGTAAAATTGCTGTGATGAATCAAGATGGAAGTAATATAAAGTACTTAACAAATGGTGAGAAATTTGTGTCAACACCAAGATTTTCACCAAATGGAAAGGGTATTGTTTATATCTCATACACAAATGGTAAAAGTTATATAATATTAAAAAATTTAAAAGATAACACTGAATCAATAATCAGCGCATTTGAAGGAGTTATTTCTGCACCAAGATTTTCTCCTGATGGTAAATCTCTTTTTATTTCCCACTCATTGAGTGGTGAAACAAATATATTATCTCTAGACTTAAGTAGTAAACGAACAAAAAAAATTACTAAAGGTTCAGCTATAAGTACTTCTCCCTCTTTGTCTCCAGATCAAAAGTACATGGTTTTTAGTTCTGATATAAGTGGAAGTCAGCAACTATATATCATAGATTTCACTAAAAAAAGCAAAAAACCCAAGAGAATTAGTTTTGGAAATGGAAGATATGCTACACCTGTTTGGTCGCCAAAAGGAGATCTGATAGCTTTTACAAAAATTCAGTCAGGAAAATTTTACATAGGAGTTATGAAGCCAGATGGCAAAGAAGAGCGCTTGCTTTCAGAGGGACATAAAATTGAATCTCCGGCATGGCTACCAAATGGCAGAGAAATTATCTTTACTAACGCAGAATCACCAAGCAACTCTAAATTATATTTAGTAGATTTAGTAAAGAAAAATCAAAAAATGGTTTTTACTCCAACGAATGCTTCTTTACCAGATTGGTCTTATTTTTGAAAGTAGATCTATAAAATCGGTATAAATCTTGCTTTATCCTAATCGTTTATAACCTTCGGTACTACGAAATACCCATGCTCCGATTTTGTATTGGATAATATTTCTTCTTTAATGTTTTGAGAATTTATAATATCATCGCGTACATGGACATCCTTATCTATAGTTCCATAACGCATAGGAGAAACACCTTCAGTATTAACTTTCAACAAAGTATCATGTATCCAATCCAGCATTGTCAGTTCTTTTGAGTAGTATTGAATCTCATCATCGGATAACTTAATCCTCACAAGCTGTGCAGTTTTAAGCATTTCTTCTTTAGTAATTGTTATTTTTCTCTTATTTGCAAATTCTATTAACGAAGTGATAACATCTTCTGTTGATCTAGCTGGCACTTTTACCTCCTTGCATAAAGCAAATTAAAATATTTGCAATTGAAACAACCTCTATCTTATCATTTTTTTCAAATTTGTGAAATACGGTGTCCGTAATTACTAATTTATCCAGAGAAGAGGAAGAGATTTTCTCAACTGCATTTCCTGAAAGCATTCCATGTGTAATGCAGGAAACTAAAGACTTTGCTCCTCGGTTTTTTAAAGCAAGAGCTGCATTACATAATGTTCCGCCAGAGTCAACTATATCATCAACAATGACGCAATTTTTGTTTGCAACTTCTCCGATTACATTCATTACCTCAGATGTACCTGCTTTTTCTCTATATTTATCTACTACAACAATATCATTATCCAACTTGTGTTTTTCCTCTAAAATCTTTGCAAAAGCACGAGCTCTGCCAATTGCTCCAACATCAGGCGCAACTATTGCCAAGTTTTCCTTGTATATAGAGTTAACAAATACTTCAAAACAGCTTAGATTAGTAACTGGTATATCAAAAAAACCTTCAATTTGACTTGAATGCAAATCAATAGCAGCAACGCTATTTGCACCAGCTGTTTGAATAAGATTTGCAGTTAATTTAGCACTTAAAGCAGATTGCATATTATTGTTTTTAATAACCCTATCCTGCCTACTGTATCCGTAATAAGGAATAATAGCTGTTATTCTCTTGGCTCCAGATCTCTTTGCTGCATCAATTGTAAGCAGAAGCTCCATAAGGTTATCATTTACAGGGGAAGAAAGAGATTGTACTATATATACTTCTTGATTACGTAGATCATTTGCTACTTCTACATTTACCTCACCATCGGCAAATCTTGACACCTGATTGGGGAATATCTGAGCATTTAGCCCACTTGCTATTGAATCTCCTAATCGTTTACTAGCGCTACCTATTATTACCTTCATATATACCAATTAAGTTTTGAAAATTATACATAAACCATGGAATGATTAAAACTTTATTCTTGCCGTCAAGTAGCTCATAGAAAAGAAAAAGTTACTCGAAACATTTCACTAGCTTTCTTATCATAATAACGGTACTGGCTGAGTTCATTAAGTAATTTTATGCGCAGCGTAATGACAAAAAGTGTTATTCACAAACACATTTTACTACATAATCAGCGCTAATATTAAAATGCTTATAAAGAGCTTCATAAGGTGCTGATTCTCCGAAACTTTTCATGACAATAAATATACCATTTGAGCCTATATATTTATGCCAACCCACTTCACTTCCAGCTTCAATTGCAACTTTGATGCTGTCATTATTTAATACTACCCCTTTATATTCATCACTTTGCTCGTCAAAAAGCCTCCAACACGGCATAGAAATGACCCTTGTACCTACACCTTTTTTCTGTAATTTTTCTCTTGCCTCAACTGCAATTTCAACTTCAGATCCGGTAGCAAATATCGTCACTTCTAGCTTCCCTGAATATTCGCATAGTATATATGCACCAAATTTTGATAGGTTGGCCAATTGGTCAGTATAAGAGTACATGTAATTAATATTTTGCCTTGAAAGTGCAAATAACGATGGAGATTCTTTTTTTTCCAATGCAATGCTAATGCACTCCAAAGTTTCAATTGCATCTGCTGGCCTAAAAACATACAGATTTGGTATAGCTCTCAGAGAAGCTAAATGCTCTATTGGCTGGTGAGTTGGACCATCCTCCCCTACTCCAATTGAGTCATGAGTCATTACATATATAACCTGCTGTTTCATCAAAGCTGAAAGACGTATAGCAGGGCGGCAGTAATCGGAAAATACTAAAAAAGTTCCACCATAAGGAATAATTCCACCATGAAGAGCCATACCATTCATACAAGCTGCCATAGCGTGCTCTCTCACTCCATAGTGGACATAAGAGCTGCTATAATTATTACTATCTATTGTCTGCATATGCTTATATTTAGTACAATTTGAACCGGTAAGATCAGCAGAGCCACCAATTAGTTCTGGCATAGACTTAGTTAATAGTTCCATTACTCTGCCGAAAGAAGATCGAGTAGCTTCGTTTGGCATTAGCTTACATATTTGTTTCTTCAGATCAGCCAAATCACTCTCGATATTATTCGGCAAACGTTTCTCAAGTCTTCTTTGTAGTTCTTTATTGATCAAGGATGTATAGTTTTGCTTTGCCCTCTTAACTGTTTCTATCCAAGCGTTTCTCACATCTTCTGGTACACGAAATGGTTCATAGTCCCAATTTAATTTTTCTCTCATCTGTTTTACATCTTCCTCTGTAAAGGCACCACTATGAGCAGAAGATGTGCCAGCACGGCTTGAAAATTTTCCGATAATAGTTTTGCAACAGATTAGTGTAGGTTTATCAGACTTTTGCACCTGCTCTATTGCAAGGGATATAGCATCAAAGTCATGCCCATCGATTTTGTCAACATTCCATCCATACGCTGAAAAACGCTTTTCTACATCATCAGAGCAAGAGAGGCTAGTAGAGCCGTCTATAGAGATGCCATTATCGTCAAAAAGTGCTATCAGCTTATTTAATTTAAGATGCCCAGCAAGGGAAGCTGCTTCATGGCTTATACCTTCCATAAGACAACCATCTCCTAGCATTACATAAGTGTAGTGACTGATTTCAAACTGCTTTTCAAGAATCGATTCAGCAAGTGCCATGCCAACAGCAGTGGCAAATCCCTGACCAAGCGGGCCTGTTGTTGCTTCTATACCAGAAGTTAAGCCAAATTCTGGGTGACCTGGAGTTTTTGATGTAAGTTGCCTGAAGTTTTTTAGTTCATCTATACTAATGTAGCCTGTCAGATATAATATAGAGTATTGCAAAATTGAACCGTGACCATTTGATAGGACGAAACGATCTCTACTGATCCATTGAGAATCATCAGGGTTATGGTTTAGATATTTAGCAAATAATACAGTGGCAACATCTGCCATGCCAAGTGGCATACCTGGATGTCCAGAATTTGCTTTTTGTACTGCATCAACTGATAAAAAGCGTACAGCATTTGCCATGGATTTTAGTAGTAGATGATTCATGTATTAATAGGAAAACTTAAAAGTGAAGTATACTATATCATAGTGGCAAAAACAAGTTGACACTTAATGTTAAAATCATTAATAATTTATAGTTAGATTGTGAGAATTTTTGTATGACAACTGTTATCAATAGAAAGTATAGAATCAGTCGCAGGCTTGGTGTAAACTTATGGGGTAGAGCAAAAGATTCAGTCAATAAAAGAAAATACCCTCCAGGTCAGCATGGTATTCTTGGATTTAAGAAGTTATCTGATTTTGGTAAGCAGTTTGCTGCACATAAGAAATTTAAGTTCTACTATGCAATTTCAAGTAAGCAGCTTAGACGTACATTTTTAGATGCTTACAAAAGAAAAGGTTATACGGCTGATAATTTTATTGGTGCCTTGGAATCAAGGTTAAGTTCTGTTTTATATCACTCTGGTTTTGTGCCAACAATTTACTCGGCAAAACAGCTTATATCTCATAAACATGTTACAGTTAATGATAAGGTGGTTAACATATCAAGTTATAGAGTGAAGCCTGGTGATATAGTAAAAATAAGGGAAAGAGTAGCAAAAATTCCTATATTAATAGAGGCTGAACAAAAACAAGAACGTAAGGCTCCAGATTATTTAGAGGCAGATAGCAAAGCACTTTCAGTGAAGTATTTGAGAGCGCCTCAATATTCCCAAGTCCCCTATTCAGCAGACATGGAAGTCAATTTAGTAGTAGAATTTTACTCTAGATAAACAACATAAGGCCCGTGTGGCGGAATCGGTAGACGCAGCGGACTTAAAATCCGTGGGTTTTGCGACCTTGGGAGTTCAAGTCTCCCCATGGGCACCAGTTTAATTTATTAAAAAAGTATGAAATGGCTTGATATAGAAGATATTGCAGAAGCTCTAGAAGAGAAATTTCCAAATGAAGATATAATTAGTATTAGATTCACTGAACTTAAAAGAAAAGTCTTGGATTTAGAAGAGTTTGATGATGATAAAAATTATTGTAATGAAAAAATATTAGAGGCCATTCAAGCAGCTTGGATTGCAGAAAGATCTTAAAAAACAGATAGCTATAAGAAAATTACTGCATACAGTAAAAAGATAATTTTCTTGGAAATACTATACTTTACCCGAATTTTAATTAGCTTCATAATAATTTAACAAATTAAAATTAAAAATGATTACAAGGTAGGAAACACAAAATTCTGGCAAATGCTAGATATACAAATACTGCTTTTTATGTGTGAGGCCGAGGATCATGAAAACAATAAGTTAGTTTTTTGTATAAGAAAGTTGTAATATAATTTAATTTTAAGCACTGGAAAGATGTTTAAATATAGCGGGCCAAAGAAATTAAAATCTATAATAGAAAACTATGCATTAAAATGCATGAAAAATAAGATCAGCAAAAATGAAATACGTCTTATTTTAAACTGGAAAAGTATAGTTGGAGAGGAATTAGCAGAATGTACAAAACCACAAAAGATCTCATACGCACAAAACGTAAATTCTGGTGTTCTGCATCTGTTAGTAACAAATGGCAGTAAAGCATTAGAAATGCAGCATATGGTTTCTCTTGTAATAGAAAAAATTACAGTGTTTTTTGGCTATAAAGCAGTATACGGTATAAAAATCAAGCAAGGGAGTTGACTATTTAACTATATCAGGTTAACCTGGTTGAATAGGATAAATTGGTATATTGAAGTGAGTAGAATTTGTGAATTAACAAATAGAAAAAAGTCTTTTGGTAATAAGGTATCGCATTCAAATCGTAAAACAAAGCGTACCTTTCTCTTAAATTTACATAAAGTTACATTGACGAGTAATATATTAGACAAAAAGTTTAGCTTTCGTATAGCAACAAGAACTTTAAGAACTATAGACTATAAAGGTGATCTTGATGCTTTCTTGCTCAACACAAAAACAATTAAACTAAGCAAAGAAGCGCAAAAGATAAAAAGAAGATTAAAGAAAGTTTTAGCAAAACAAGAGGTAGAGCTAGCTGTTTCAAATGCATAGTAAGCCTACATGGCTCAGAGCAAAAACTCCAGCTGGTAAAGTATTCAATGAAACCTTAAATACTGTTAAGCTACATAACTTACATACAGTATGCGAAGAAGCTGCGTGTCCAAATATTGGTGAATGTTGGAATAAACGTCATGCTACTGTGATGATTCTCGGTTCTGTTTGTACTCGTGCTTGTGCGTTTTGCAACGTTGCAACTGGCATTCCTGATAAGCTCGATCCTCATGAACCAGAAAATTTAGCAAAAGCAATAAAAAAGTTAAATTTAAAGCACGTTGTCATTACCTCTGTTGACCGTGACGATTTACCAGATGGTGGTGCAAATCAGTTTATAAGGTGTATAGAAGAAATTAGAAAGATAACTTCGGAAACAACAATAGAGATCCTCACTCCTGATTTTTTAAATAAGAAAGGAGCGTTTGAAGCAATAGCTATTGCATCACCTGATGTTTATAACCACAACATCGAAACAGTACCAAGGCTGTATGCAAAAATAAGACCAAGAGCTCGTTATTTTCATTCACTATATTTGCTAAAGATGGTGAAACAGATTAATCCTAAACTTTTCACGAAGTCAGGGCTTATGGTTGGTCTTGGAGAAACAAAAGGAGAAATCTTTCAGGTTATGGATGATTTACGTAGCGCCGAAGTTGACTTCATTACAATTGGTCAATATTTGCAACCAACTCCAAAGCATGCAAAAATTGATAGATATGTTACTCCAGAAGAGTTTGAGCATTATAAATATATTGCTTATTCTAAAGGCTTCTTGGTAGTTGCATCAAGTCCATTAACCCGTTCATCATATCACGCTGAAGAAGATTTTAACAGGCTCAAGTCCTGTAATTGACATCTCGATTTTATTGTCCCAAATTTGGGACAATAAATCAGAAAAGCTCAGTCAGTTGCCCTAGGCTTGACTTTTTACTTAGCTGATCACAAAAAGTATGAATTTTACAGCACCTAAACCAGCTGTTTAAGATCTTATATAAGCAATTTACAGCTACTTATACCAATTCCCGCTATAGAAAGAACAGATAGAGAATAATGGGGAAAAAGTCATACTAGAGTAAGTGAAATAGCGAGGTATAAATGGCATTAAGGTCAAAACTATTAGACGAAAGAGTTGTAAATTTAGCGAAAGAAATGTTAAAAAAAGGTAAGAAATAACGCATATGTTTCAAAAAAGTTACAAGCGGTGATAGCAGGAAAAGAAAGTAGTATAAGCGCTGTGGCAAGAATATGTAAAATTTCAAGGACTGCTTTGACTGAATGGATAAAGCATCTAAAATTTGGTAGAGTAGAAAAATTATTTGCCCCGTTTCAGCGGAGAAGAAAAAGCAAATTAAACAAAAATCAACGTGAGCAAATTGAAATATGGGTAGAAAGAAATCCAAATATTACTATTAAGGAAGTACAAATAAAAATCTCAGAGGAATTTGCCCTAAACATCAGCAAATCAACAGTGCACCGTGAGATACAAAGGATGAAATTTTCTTACATAACACCGAGGCCAATGCACCATAAACAAGATAAAAACAAGCAAGAAGAGTTTAAAAGATACTTCAATAAAATAGTCAATTTCCACCCTAAAAGGGAGCTGTAGTTTTTGATGAATCACGATTTGGGACTCATTCAAAAATCGGACAGGGATGGTTTAAAAAAGGGGTCAGAACGCAGGTTAAAATGAAAATTGGTAGACAAAATTTCTATATCTAAAGTGCGGTAAATCCAAGAAGTGGTAAGAAAATTAGCCTACTTGCTCCATATGTAAACACTGATTGTATGAATATATTTCTGGAGCAGATGTCGAAAGATTTAGGCACGAAAGAAGCCTTTCTTGTAATGGATTGTGCAAGTTGGCATAGATCAAAAAGTTTGAAAATTCAGGAAAACATTACCATCATATACTTGCCTCCTTATTCACCGGAACTGAATCCTGTTGAAAGGTTGTGGCAATATATCAAATACAATACTTTACGCAATATAGTATTTTCTAAAATGAATAATAAATTTCCATTATGGTATTACCAACCAAAAGTTGTAAGTCTGTACATTTATACATTAGAGGTCTGAGGCGGCTTTTGATGGTATGCCAACAGTGTTCTATGGGATTCAAATCTGGTGAATATGTTGGAAGATACAGCACATGAAAGCCAAAAGACTCTATTAATGATTTTGTTTTAGTGGTCTTATGAAATGTAGCATTATCCATAACCATGGTTGTGCCAAGTGGCAATTTAGGTAATAACATCTTCTCCAACAATATATTGAATACCTCTTTTTCACACCCACCTTTGAAAGTCATTGGTGCAATAAATCTCATTCCAATCCACCCGGCTACTATACTGATTCTCTCTCGAGTTCTCCCTGGAACATCTGCATAAATTTTCTTTCCTCTTGGAGCACGTCCATATTCTCGGTATAACTTATTATCAACTCCTGCTTCATCTATATATAAGATGCTGGAATGTTCTATTTTTGAGATTTTATCAATAAATTGCTGCCTATCTTCTTGATTGCGCTCTTGATATAGTGTGACTTTTTTTTAAAGTAATTTTTAGCTGTTTTAGTCTATACCAAATTGAATTTATTCCAAATCCAAGATTTTGTTTCATCTCTGCCAGAGTATGATCTGGATTCTTTGTAACATATTCTTCGAGTATTTTTGGGTCTATTTTTCGAATAAAGCTACCGTTTTTAGATGGCTTTAAGCTTTCACCATCAGCTTTCTTTTTTAACCAGCGGTACAGAGTTGCTATTCCTATCTCCATGAGCTCTGCTATCTCAACCTTTGTCTTCCCTTTTTCTATCATCAATACTGCCTTTTCCCTTAAATCCACACTATATGCCATTATAACTCAAATACTTTGTTATACCTTTATCATTTGCTTTGGGAAATACTATAGTTGTGTTGCTGAAATAAATTTTGGTAGAACTGCTATGTCGCTGCAAATGAAAATCAAGCACCTGCTTATTATATTTTTAAGCAAAATGTGAAGCACATGGGAGACCATGTGCTCTTAGGTGGCAGCACGTGCGTTTATGAATTGTTTAAAAACAATCTTCTAATAAAAAAAAACCAAATCCATCACAAGGATTATGACATGTGTCATAATAGTTATGATGCGAGTTAAAATAATTATGGCAGGAATTAGTAGCACAAGGTACAAATGGAGGTGTACAAGCTTGTGCATAGTTCGATACTGGTAAAGCTGCTGGTAAATTATAAGCCATTGGAGGTGTGCAAGCTTGTGCATAGTTCGATACTGGTAAAGCTGCTGGTAAATTATAAGCCGTAAATGGCAATTTTGGTAAATTACTGTAGTTATAAACCATAATAATCCTTTGAAAAATACCATGATATTATTGTACTTTAAAATAATTAAAGATTTCATAACTTGATTGCTAAATCTAGCATGTTAACAACATTATGATTTAAATTTCTACCCTATCTTCACCAATTTTGCATACAGCCCATCTTTACTCATTAGAGAATCATGAGTTCCTACTTCTTCTACTTTCCCGCAATTAATCACTATAATCTTGTCAGCTTTGAGTGCGGTTGATAGCCTGTGCGTAATTATAATTGTTGTTCTGTTTTGCATTAATTTGCTCAGTGCTTTTTGCACGAGGTTCTCACTTTTATAATCAAGGGCAGAGGTTGCTTCATCCAGTATTAAAACCTGAGGATTTTTCAGTATTGATCTTGCTATTATAATACGTTGCTTTTGTCCTTCGGAAAGCTTTAGTCCTCTTTTTCCTACAAATGTATCAAATTTATCCTGCAGGTTATCAATAAATTCCATTGCATACGCACTGATAGCTGCTTGCTTCACCTCTTCATATTCAGCATCTGGTTTACCATATAGTATATTTTCCATTATTGAGCAAGAAAATATCATGTGATCTTGTGGTACTAAGCCAAACAGCGATCTTAGATCATTTAGCGCAATTGTCTTAATATTCTGTCCATCGATAGTAATACTGCCTTCACTTGGATCGTGAAAACGGAGCAAAAGCTTTAAAATGGTGCTCTTGCCACTGCCAGATGGTCCAACAATTGATACTGATTGGCCTGCCTCTATAGAAAATGATACGTTATTTAATGCTGGCTTATCAGCATAAAAAAATGTTACATCATTAAACGAAATTCCTTTTTGAACACTATTGATCCTTATAGGATTATCACTATCTAATATAGAGCTTTTCATGTTCATAAATTCAAATAAACGCTCTGCAATTCCAAGACCTCGTTGCAAATCACTGATGTTATCGCTTAGATTGTTTACAGCCCCTGAAGCAAGCGCTGAATAAAACACAAATGAGGAGAGTTCTCCAATGGTCATATTATTACTTAAGACTTCTTTTATTCCAAAAAAAAGCAAAATAACTAGCGAACCTATCACACACGTGATAACTAGAGTTACTAAAATAGCACGCAAGAGTACTAATTTTTCGTATGATTTTGATACTGAGTTTAGATGTTTCTGAAAACGAATTTTTTCATTTTCTTCTAGTACAAATGATTTAATGGTTACTATAGATCTAAAATTTTCCTCACTAAATGATGCAAGCTCACTTAATTTATCCTGAGCAAAGCGTGCATAATTGCGAACTTTTTTTCCAAGTGAAGTCATGATAATGAGCAGTATGGGTATTATTGCAGCTGCATATGCGGTTAAATGTAGATTTGTGTATAACAGCATTGCAACACTACCAGTTAGTACAACTGCATTCCTCAATATTGTCAATAAGCTGCTGTTTATTATCGATTGCAATGCAGAGGTATCAGTAATGAGTGCTGAGATAACATCTTGCACACCTGTATTCTCAAAGAAACTTGGTTGTAAATCAGTAATACTGCTATATAAGTCATATCTAATTCTTGCAATAACTTTTTCGCTGCCAATGCCAATGAAATATAACCGAATAAATGCAGTGAAAGAAATGCCTAAAACTATCAGTATTGAAACTACGAGCTTGGTAGTAAAGTTATGCTCTGCGCCAGAATCAATTATGTTACTTAAGCCCCTACCAAAAAGAAGAATCGTTAAAGCTGAAAATAGAACTGCAATAAAAGCTACGGTAAAATAATGTAGATTAGGTTTTATATAATAAAATAACTTCTTAATGTTAGATCGCATTTTATTTTTAAGTTAATTATATAGATTTTAGCTTCAGGAAAAAGTTACAATATTAGTTTACAGTGTACTTCGTTAGAGCAATACGTTCAAGAAACTTTAGCTTGATTTCTACTGAAGGAAAAACGCTGCGAAATTACAGAAAGTTAGCAAAAAAAAAACTACTGAATAGACCAGAGTTTAATATTCATTTTGTTCCAATATGTAATGCTACTATTCCATAGCTCATATTATAGAACTCAACATTCTTAAAGCCTATCTCTTCAATTTCCATTTTAAAATTAGTTTGAGTTGGAAATTCTCTGATGCTTTTCACTAAATATTCATAAGAACCCTTATCTTTAGCAACTATGCTACCAATTTTAGGAATTACTTTAAATGAGTATAAGTCATAAAATTTGGTGAATATCTCATTTTGATAATGCATAGGGGCAAATTCCAAGCAGACAAATTGTCCATTTTGCTTCAATACCCTATATGCTTCACTTAAAGCCTTCTTACGGTCGGAAAAGTTTCGAATACCAAAAGCTACTGTATAATAATCAAATTCGGAATCTTCAAATGGTAAGCTCTCTGCATTTGCACATACCCAATTGAAATTTAGCTGATTTGAATTTATTGCTTTATCACGCCCTTTGTCCAGCATGTTTTGATTTATATCACATACTGTAACTTGAGTACTTGGTTCACCTCTTGCTATTCTTATAGCTATATCTCCGGTTCCTCCAGCAATATCCAAAACCTTGGAGTGATTTTTAAAATGCACACTACTTACCATCTTCTCTTTCCATAGCCTGTGCATTCCAAGGCTCATTATATCATTCATAATGTCGTAGCGATTTGCTACAGAATCGAAAACCTCTTTAACTAATTGTGATTTATCCATATTTTATACAGAGATTAGCAGTTAAATTAATATACTAATGAGAAAAATATACTACAATTAAACATATTTAATCCAGTAAATCATTAGTGTCGACAGCTTTTTCACAAAATATCATCTCTCTTATTATTATATTATCTGTAGCAGTTGTTGATATGGCAACAGACTTATACTCAGTTGCATTGCCAAGTATTGCCAACTATTTTAAGATGAAAGGTAATATAGCGCAGCTTACGATCAGTTTAAATTTATTAGGAGTTGCAATATCTGGATTGATTTATGGCCCATTGTCAGACTATTATGGTAGGCGCCTAATAATGCTTATTGGTATGACAATTTTTACTTTGGCAAGTATTGCATGTTGCATAGCTGATAATATTATACTTTTAATATTAATCCGTTTTATACAAGGAGCTGGAGCTGGTGTTGCAGGCGTTGTCGGATATGCAGCAATCAGGGATATGTACTCAGGTAGTGAATACTCAAGAGTAATCTCAAAGTTAAATATGGTAGTAGCACTTTCACCTGGAATAGCTCCAGTGGTAGGCAGTTATATAATTTCACATGGTTATAGTTGGAAGTTTTTGTTTTTTATCATATCACTTGCCGCAATTATTATGCTCATTTTTATTTACTTGAAGCTGAAAGAAACGCTGACTGTAAATAAAAGTAAAGCCAGTATTAATATCTTCAAGCAATATATATCAATATTCAGGAATTATCGTTTCCTTGGGTTTTCAGCCATTCATGGATTAACTTTCATGTGGCTTTGGGCATACATTGCTAACTATCCGTTCATATTTGAATCAATGGGTATTGAAGTACAATATTTTGGCTATCTCATATCAATCATAGTCATATTTTACGTAATCGGCACTTTAATTAACAGAAGGTACGTACCAAAAATAGGAGTGAGCAAGATGCTAATCATAGGTTTGGTATTACCAATAATATCTGATGGTTTATTGGTATATTTTTATTTCATGAACAAATTGAACGTACTTATTCTTCAAGTTCTTTGGATTCCAAGCAATATAGGACTTGCACTCGTAATCAGCAATAACGTAACTTCTGCTTTAGAAACGGTCAAAAGTATAGGGCTTGGTAGTGCAGTTCTCTCATTTTGCAATATGATGTTTGGGGCTGTTGGAATATACATAGTAGGAAAATTCTTTTCTTATGGCATTTTACCAAATTTACTATTAACAGTTGTATGTTCTATAATTGCAATTCTTATATATAGTTTACTTAAATACACTCAAAAACACGAAGGATAATCATTATTTCTACAACCAAGAGTTCATGAATTATTAACTACCTTACTATAGTAATGCAATTTTATAGAGAAGTGTTAAATGAATTATTCAATCAGAAATATAGATGCTGCTTTACTTGATGCTGCTAAAAGAGGTGATCTTAATGAAGCAAAGCGCCTAATAACTGAAGAAGCTGATGTTAATGCATATGATGGATCTCAAGGTAATTCTCTATATTGGGCTGTTAAAAATAATCATTCTGATATAGCAAAAGTTCTATTAGATAATGGAGCAGATTTTATTGCTTATGACTCTTCTCGAGAACGCCACGTGTTAAATAAATACAAAGAAGTAAAAGCTGAGCATTGTAAGGTTTCTCTACATCTGTCTGCCAGACTTGGCGACTTGAAAGCAGTAGAAGACCTATTAAAGAAAGAAGCAAATGTTAATACAAAAAATGATAAAGGACAGACTCCTTTAGATTTAGCTAAGACAGAAGAAATAAAAAATCTATTACAAAGCATAAAAGATGCCAATGACAAATTGCTTGAAGCTGCTAAAAGCGGTAATATTGATGATGTAGAAAATCTGTTAAATAGAGAAGAAAAAGTACAGGTTAACGCAGAAAATGAATTTGAAGAGACCCCTCTACACTTATCTGCTCAAAATGGACATAAAGACGTAGTGGAATTTCTACTCAGCAAAGGAGCAAAAATTGATGCAAAAAATGAATTTGAAGAGACTCCTCTACATTTGGCTGCTCAAAATGGACATAAAGACGTAGTGGAATTTCTATTCAGTAAAGGAGCAAAGGTTGATGCACAAAGTGATGATCTAAGCACCCCTTTACATTTTGCTGCTAAATATGGACATAAAGACGTAGTAGAATTTCTACTCAGCAAAGGAGCAAAGGTTGATGAACAAAGTGATGATCTAAGTACCCCTTTACATTTTGCTGCTAAAAGTAGATATAAAGATACAGAAAAGATAGTAAAATTTCTACTTGATAAAGAAGCAAACGTTAATGCACAAAATAATGCAGGAGAAACCCCTTTACATTTAATTCTTCAAAAAATAGACCTAGATATAGATACAGATAAATTCTACACTCTACTGAACAAAAAAGGCATCAATGTTAATCTAACAGATAAAAATAAAGAGACTCCTTTGCATTTTTTTTTAAAAAAAGAAAGCGATGGAGATACCTGAATTGGACGATCTACTGAAAGTAGAAAGTATCAATGTTAATTTAAAAAATATAGATGGAAAGACTCCTTTACACCTGGTAATTGAAAAAAACAACTGGAATACATTACCTAATGTATCGTGGAGCCGTGAAAAGATGGTCGATATTCTAATAGAAATGAAGGCAAATGTTAATGCAGTAGATAAGGATGAGAGGACTCCTTTACATTGGGCTGCAAACTATGATAGAAAAGAGATAGTAGAAGCTCTAATAAACTCAGAAGCAAATGTTAATGCACAAGATAAATATGGAAAGACTCCTTTAGATTCAGCTAGCACAGAAGAAATAAAAACTCTATTATTAAAACCCCCCAAAAAAATTGATGACAGTATAGCATCAAAAGATAATGAAGCAGGTCAAGAGGAAGATGTTGGACAAGAAGGTAATGTCCAACCAGTTACACAAGAGCAAGACCCAAAGGAAGAACAACAGGAGATCAGTGCAGAAGAAGAAAGTGATGTAAAAATTGAAGCTGATGATAATGGACATTCTATTGACATAACACTTACACAAAATGGTGTTAGTCCACTAAGTGAATCATCAACAAATGAAGAACAGCCAAGCTCTTTTTTTAGTAACTTGTTTAGTATACTTATGAAGCCTTTTTCTTTAATAGGGTCATTTTTTGGTAATTTCTTTTCATGGTTGTTTGGATCTGATGAACCATCAACTGAATCTGATCAAATAATTGCACCAAGTAACTCAGGAGGAGAGGAGCTAACAAACTATCAAGAGGGTGATCATAATATTATATAATAGATTTCTTGCATAACTGGAATGCAAAGAAAAATCAGTTTCAAGTGGCCCGGGAGTGTTAAATAAACCATACGCGTCAAGTTAAGAGATTGTGAGCAAATTTAGAGAAGTTAAGGTGGATACCCTAGTTTTTCTGCACTTGTCTTTTAATGAAAACTGCGACCAAGTTATGGTAAGCTTTTTGAGAAAAATATTTAAGCCTTTAATTTTATTATTTAGTGCTAAAAATAACTCTCTAACCCGTCTTTTTAGCTCAATAAATGCCTTTGTTAAGCTAAGCTCCGTATTTTTTTTCAGTTCTGTGCAACCCACTATTCCATGAAATATAAGAATTGCACACAATTTGGCATATAGCTCACATAATACTCTGTATGGCTTTCCTCTCAGCTTATCAATCCTTATATTACTCTTATATAATTTGAACAATAATTCAATTTGCCATCTTATTCGGTAAACTACTAGTATTTGCTCAGCATTAATCTTACTTTTTGGAACATTATAGTATTTTCTAAAATGAATGGATAAATTTCCATTATGGTATTACCAACCAAAAGTTGTAAGTCTGTACATTTATACATTAGAGGTCTGAGGCGGCTTTTGATGGTATGCCAACAGTGTTCTATGGGATTCAAATCTGGTGAATATGTTGGAAGATACAGCACATGAAAGCCAAAAGACTCTATTAATGATTTTGTTTTAGTGGTCTTATGAAATGTAGCATTATCCATAACTATGGTTGTGCCAAGTGGCAATTTAGGTAATAACATCTTCTCCAACAATATATTGAATACCTCTTTTTCACACCCACCTTTGAAAGTCATTGGTGCAATAAATCTCATTCCAATCCACCCGGCTACTATACTGATTCTCTCTCGAGTTCTCCCTGGAATATCTGCATAAATTTTCTTTCCTCTTGGAGCACGTCCATATTCTCGGTATAACTTATTATCAACTCCTGCTTCATCTATATATAAGATGCTGGAATGTTCTATTTTGAGATTTTATCAATAAATTGCTGCCTATCTTCTTGATTGCGCTCTTGATATAGTGTGACTTTTTTAAAGTAATTTTTAGCTGTTTTAGTCTATACCAAATTGAATTTATTCCAAATCCAAGATTTTGTTTCATCTCTGCCAGAGTATGATCTGGATTCTTTGTAACATATTCTTCGAGTATTTTTGGGTCTATTTTTCGAATAAAGCTACCGTTTTTAGATGGCTTTAAGCTTTCACCAGCAGCTTTCTTTTTAACCAGCGGTACAGAGTTGCTATTCCTATCTCCATGAGCTCTGCTATCTCAACCTTTGTCTTCCCTTTTTCTATCATCAATACTGCCTTTTCCTTAAATCCACACTATATGCCATTATAACTCAAATACTTTGTTATACCTTTATCATTTGCTTTGGGAAATACTATAGTGCGTTTTTCATGCCTTTTTCACTTTAGTGACAAGCTTTAAACCTCTATCGAAGAGTTCCTCAAAGAGCTCCTTCTTGATATAGCCTTTTATAGTGCACCCATTTGTCTAGACCATTTTTTAAAGTGATCCGATTTTTAAAATGAATATGTTGATAAATACGTCGACACACATTTAAAGTATTTATCAATATATTCATTTACTGTTTATGATAATAAAGATCAGCAGGAACTTTATAATTTAGAGTCTGATGTAGCCTTCTATAGTTATACCAACCAACAAAGTCATTTATTATAAGATTCAAATCTCTGATACTATTTGGTCTATAATAATATATAGCTTCTTGCTTTAAAGTTCTCCATAAGCGCTCAACAAATATATTGTCGAAGCAACGTCCTTTATGGTCCATACTGATTTTAATATTAGCATGCTCTAATTCCGTAATAAAGTTGTAGCAAGTAAACTGTACCCCTTGATCACTATTAAAAATCTCATGTTTACCTTGTTTTAGAGCTTCTTTGAGAGTATAAAGGCAAAATCCAGCATCGAGATATGGTGATAATGAATGAGCAATAATATAGCGACTATACAAGTCCATTATTGCCACAAAATAGACAAACTTACCTTCTACCATAATATATGTTATATCAGTAGCCCATACCTGATTAACTCTACAAATAATCAAATCTTTGAGTAGATAAGGATATATTTTATGCTTTTTCTTTAATACTTGTATTACATCTTTTTCTACAATACAGCCCACTAATCTTCATTTTTTCATAATTCTTAAGATTTTTTGCGATTGACTACTACCCCACTCGCTATGATTTCAGCAGTAATTTTACGATATCCATAACGGCAATCAGAAGCCAAATATACTTCTTGAATCAAATTTGCTACTTCACTTTCGTTATTAATTATAGGCCTATAATATAGGCTAGATCTGCAAATCCCCAATAAATCAGCATGTTTCCTAATTGACAGATCAGAATCTTTTTCTATAAACCTTACTCTATCTTTTTGCTTATTTCAGTAATTTTTTTCAAATAGCTATTTTCCACTGTCAATTCTCCTATTACTTTATGTAAACTTTCTATTTCTTGCGCTAAGATTCTTTGTTTTCTCGCACTTTCACTTTCTTCAACAAATAGGTCTTTTAACCTTGCCAATACTCTATCACGCCAATCATATAGATTTGTTGATGGTATTTTATATTCACTACATATCTCAGCTGTGCTTTTTTGATTTTTTATTGCTTCCAAAGCTATCTTTGCTTTTAACTCTGGTTCATATTTTTTTGTTTCCATTCTTTTACCCCTTTACCTTCCTACTCGGATCAACCATTTTTTTGTCTAGTTTATGGGGTGAATTATAGCTTTACTTGCAATATTTGGTAGAATGCCGTGGCCTGCTCTTTTCGCCCTCGGTGTATTTTGCGCTGTGTTTTTTGGCGCTAAAACTATTGTCATAAAAGTAATGGGTGGTATAAACTCTACAAATGCCTCTTTTATGGAAGAATGTGGAACGGGAGATAAAAAAAAGAGTCAATAGGACTATTTCTTTCTAAAGCAGACTTGTTGCACAGCTTCAACTATATCTTCCACTTGTGGTAATGCTTTCTTTTCTAGGTTTGCAGCATAAGGTAAGGGGACATCCTTGCCGGTTACCCGTACAACCGGAGCGTCAAGGTAGTCAAATCCTTGTTCCATAACCATGGCTGAGAGTTCTGCTCCTATTCCTGCAAATGGCCAACCCTCTTCTATGCTTACTAATCTATTGGTCTTCTTAATAGAGTTAATAACTGTTTCAGTGTCAAGTGGTCTTAAGGTTCTGAGGTCGATAACTTCAGCTTCTATTCCTTCACTAGAGAGTAAATCTGCTGCATTTAACGCATCCATTAGTTTCAATGAAAAAGCAGTGATAGTTACATCCTTTCCTTCCCGTATAACAGCAGCTTTGCCTATCTCAAGTAGATAATCTTTATTTGATAGCTCAGAGTCAGGAACTTCATGCTCATGTCCATAAGCGATCTCGTTTTCTAGAAATATTACCGGATTAGGGTCACGAATTGCAGCTTTAAGCAGACCTCTGCAATCGGAGGCAAAGTAAGGTGCTATTACTTTCAACCCTGGAACATGCGAATACCAAGATGCAAAGCACTGAGAATGTTGTGCAGCAACTCTTGCTGCAGCTCCATTTGGTCCACGAAATACTATAGGGCATCCAAGTTGTCCACCCGACATATAATTTGTTTTTGCTGCGGAATTTACGATTTGGTCGATAGCCTGCATAGAAAAATTAAAAGTCATAAACTCCACTATTGGCCTAAGTCCAGCAAATGCTGCTCCAACAGCAAGACCAGCAAATCCATGTTCAGTAATGGGTGTATCAACTACCCTATTTTCTCCAAACTCTTTCAGTAATCCTTTCGTTACTTTATAAGCACCATCATACTCTGCAACTTCTTCACCCATGATAAATATATCAGGGTCATTTTGCATTTCTTCTCTGATCGCTGTGCATAAAGCTTCTCTTACACTTAAGATTGCCATTTGTAAACCTGTAGATTTCAACTGAAATAACTATATCAAAATTACCAGGAAGCGCACAAGTTAAGTTTTACAAGCATCATGTTGCATTGAGCATTGAATACTTACTTCTTTTAATTCAGTAGGTTGCGGTGATAGTGCGTATGTAACTCCACCGACTATCAATGAAGACATAACAGAAGTTGCAATCATCAATAGAATTGGTAATTGGAAGGCTACACTAAAGGCAACACCTACTGTCAACATGATTGAAAAGTTTACAGAAGCAATTTTTAAGAAAGACAGTTGTCTTTTTCTGTTTTTTCTAGTAATACTTTATTTGCTTTGGTTTTGCTTAATTCACTATTAAGTGTTGTATTTTTACTTTTTAGATCTTGTATTTGTTGTTTTAGTGATTGATTCTCTTCACTTAGTTTATCAAGTACTTCTAACCTATTCTCATGTTCAACAATGCAATTCTTTACCCGTTTTAATTCCTCATCTGCCTCTTGTAATTTCTGGATTTGGCTATCTCGCAACTGAATTTGAGATGGAAAACTTTCTAAAGTTTGATTATCAACTGCCTCGTCGTGATTTATTTCGGAGCAGGAAGAGGTATTAAATGTATTTTCAAGTTCTAGACCGCTGTCGTCACTACTAACACTTTCGTCAATAGGAGTCTTTTTACCACTACATGTAGCACTTTTTCTTTGCGGTGACTCAAATTTTTCTACCATATTCTTAACACCAGCATGTAAGTATTGCTCACTTACTACACTGTCACTACTTTCGCACGTAACAGGAGCCTGTTCACCACTACGTATGGTATTGTATTGTTTCACAGAATTTATAACATCTGCTGATACATCAGTTTTTTTCTCATGCTTTGTATAAAAATTTTGTTCTGCTTTCTTTAACATTTTTACTATAGCTTCTTTATTTTCTATATTACCAACCACCTCCCTTGGAGTCTTATTTTTGCTTTTTAATGAAGGATTGACTCGATTGTCATTTAGTAACCGTTTTACCATGTCTTTATGTCCACAAGAAGCAGCAATATGCAAAGCAGTTAGCCCATCATTTTTAGAACCATCTTTTACTCGAGCGCTAACACTTGCTTTCTTTTTCATTAGAAATTCCGCTATCAAAAGATTGTTGCATGCTGCAGCAATATGTAACAACGTCCAATCTTCTGCAGCTTCTTCTGAAAATTTTATACTAAATTGATGTTCTTTACTAAAATTTTTACTAAACTTGCTGTACTCTCCTGCATCTTTTCCTTTTAACTCATTCTTTATTCTTTCAAGTAAATTATCTTCATCCAAACCTCCACTTTTACTTACCTCATTTATTATTTCAAAAAACTTCTCCTTCTCTATTGCCACAACCTTTCCCTCTCAATTTATTTTTATTACTGCATAATCTCACAAAAAAGTTAAATTTATCAAAATTCTATATTTTATATAAAATAAAATTTCCTGTTTCCAAAAATTGGTAAGCATGTTTTTGATGAGATTGTAGAAAACATACTTTTATGACACCATTTGTTGTACGAACTAACTTGGCGAAAACAGATGTTCATATAGTTGTGTGGCAAAATGTTTTGCACTAGTTATGCTACTTCGTTTTCCATAACAGTTGAAAAAATTAGTAGCAAGTTGTTGTGAGTTTATGTATTTTGAGGCTGTAATGGTCAAAGGTACATGAAGTATGATCAGAGTTAAAGGTGCAAGAGAGCATAATTTGAAGGGTATTGATGTCAATATACCAAAAAATAAGTTAGTTGTTATAACTGGACTAAGTGGTTCTGGTAAGTCTAGCCTTGCATTCGATACGATTTATGCAGAAGGCCAACGCCGATACGTCGAAAGTCTATCGTCTTATGCACGTCAATTTCTTAATATTCAAGATAAACCAGATGTTGAGTCAATCACAGGCCTCTCTCCTGCAATATCAATTAATCAAAAGTCGATCTCAAAAAATCCAAGATCAACTGTTGGAACCGTTACTGAAATTTACGATTATTTACGTTTGATATATGCACGAGTGGGAATACCTTATTCGCCTGTAACTGGGTTGCCAATAACGAAACAGGCTGTATCTCAAATTGTAGATACTATTATAGCATTACCTTTAGAAACTAAAATATATATACTTGCTCCTATTGTGCATGGCAGAAAAGGAGAGCACTTCAAAGAGATATTGGAAATTAAAAAGCAGGGTTACGTGAGACTAAAAATAGATGGTGAAACATACAATATAGATGACTTGCCTAAACTAGACAAAAACAAGAAACATGATATTTTTGTTATTGCAGATAGAATCTCCATGTCAGATGATATAGGAAATCGACTACCAGGCAGCATAGAATCAGCATTGAGGCTGGGCCATGGCTTAATGTATGCAGAAATAGTGAACTTACCTGATAACCACAATTCCGAGTATAAAAATGGTCAAACTTTAACTTTCTCAGAGAATTTTGCATGTCCTGAGTCTGGCTTTACTCTTGAAGAAATAGAGCCAAGATTGTTTTCTTTTAACAGCCCCTACGGTGCATGCAGTTCATGCAGTGGGCTCGGTAAAAAACTAAGTGTTGATGCAAAGCTAATAGTGCCAGACGAAATGCTCTCGATATCTGAAGGTGCTTTAAAGCCAATTGGATCAATGTTACGTCAAGTGCATACAAACTATGGATTGCTAAAAAATGCAATTCTATCACTGGCTGAAAATTGCAAATTTAGCCTTGATGTTCCGTGGAAGAATATAGACCAAAAAGTGAAGGATTTAATACTTTTTGGCTCTAGAGAAATGAAATTTCAAGGTTTGGTCAGTATCCTAGAACGCCAGATGGATTACGATGCATCACTTATTGATAGGTATTGTTCTGTTACTGACTGCAAAGAATGTGCTGGCTATAGATTGAGAAAAGAAGCACTTACAGTGAAAATTGACGAAAAACATATAGGTGAAATATCAAGGCTCAGCATCGATGAATCCCTTAAGTGGTTTGGAAATTTATCAGACAAACTTACAGAACAACAAAGGCAAATTTCAAATAAAATATTAAACGAAATAATCAAAAGGCTGACATTTTTAAAGAATGTAGGGCTAAATTACCTTACACTTGACCGTGAATCTAGCACTCTCTCTGGTGGTGAAAGCCAGAGGATCAGGCTTGCTTCGCAAATTGGCTCTGGTTTAACAGGAGTCCTATACGTGCTTGATGAGCCCTCAATTGGCCTTCATCAATGTGATAATGATCGATTAATTACCACACTTAAAAATCTGAGAGACATGGGTAATACTGTGATTGTTGTTGAACATGATGAAGACACAATAATGGCTGCTGATTATGTGATTGATATTGGTCCTGGAGCTGGCGTGAATGGAGGAAAAATCGTTGCAGAAGGAACACCAGATCAGGTACAAAAAAATTCAGAAAGCATAACAGGACAGTATTTAAGTGGAAAGAAGGAAATTTCAATTTCAAAAAGAAGAAAGCAAACAACTCAGTTCATAAAGGTAGTTAATGCTTGTGAGAACAACTTAAAAAATATAAATGTTGAATTTCCTATAGGGAATTTTATTTGTGTTACTGGAATATCAGGAGGAGGGAAATCAAGTTTAGTGATAGAAACATTATATAAATACTCAGCACACAAGATAAATCATTCATCTGCAAGGCATGGTCAATGCGACAAAATAGAAGGCCTTGAGTATATAGATAAAATTATAGAAGTTGATCAATCGCCAATTGGTAGGACCCCAGCATCAAATCCAGCAACATATGTTGGTATGTTTACTCACATCAGAAATTGGTTTGCAGGTCTCCCAGAGTCGAAGGCACGAGGTTACAATATAGGCCGATTTTCATTTAATACCAAGGGAGGAAGATGTGAAGCTTGTAAAGGTGATGGGCATTTAAAGATCGAGATGCATTTCCTACCAGACGTTTATGTGAAATGTGAGCAATGTAGAGGACAGAGGTATAACCGAGAAACATTGGAAGTTACTTACAAGGGAAAATCAATTTCTGATGTGCTTGATATGACAATAGATCAAGCATGTGACTTTTTTGAAAATCTTCCAATGATAAAGGAAAAGTTGATTTCTTTACAGGAAGTAGGGCTTGGCTATATAACGCTTGGACAGTCGTCAACAACGTTGTCCGGGGGTGAAGCACAACGAATAAAGCTGTCTAAGGAACTATCAAAGCGATTTACCGGGAAAACATTGTATATTCTCGATGAGCCAACAACTGGGTTACATTTTGAAGATGTAAATAATTTACTGAAAATACTCCATAGGCTAGTTGATTTAGGAAATACTGTTATAGTTATTGAGCACAATTTACATGTTATAAAAACTGCTGATTACATAATAGATATTGGTCCAGAGGGTGGAGTAAAAGGTGGCCAAGTGGTTGCTGTAGGAACTCCAGAAAAAGTTGCACAGACTCCAAAAAGCGTTACAGGCAAGTATCTTAAAACATATTTATTGGATCAAGTATCGACTATTTCTTAATAATTAGGTTATGAGGAGCATTTTAAAAGGTATACCTAACATATTTAATTCATGAATCTTCTCTTATTAAAAAAAGCTACAGATCTCATATTTCCAAACGTATGCGTAAGTTGTGAACGTATAATTGATAAAAGTTATGATTTATGTAGTGAATGCAGTAAAAAAATCAATTTTTTAACTAAGCATTACTGTAATGTTTGTGGTGTAGTATAGCTCTTTTCATAATGGTCCAAACGGTTTAAAATAAGAGTTTATAGTAGTGAAGGTAAGTATGCCAGCAGCATATAGTTATGATTTAAGAAAAAAAGCAATGGAGGTACTAGACGAAGGGGAAAGCAGAGAAACGGTAGCAGAAAGATTTAAAATTGGAAGAACTACATTATGGGAGTGGCAGCAAAGAAAAAAAAGAAACAGGAGATTTTCAGTCGAAAAAACTTGGAAATGGAGGTTATAATCATAAAATTACCGACTGGAATAAATTTACTGAATTTGCCAAAAAAACATGGTGGAAAAACTCTATCGGAAATGGCTAAGCTTTGGAGTAATGTTAGTATCCCAACGATTCATCTAGCTCTTAAAAATTGGACTCACACGCAAAAAGACATATGGATACAAAGAAAGGAATGAAGAAAAACGTGCTGAATTTTTGAAAATTATAGCAACGAAAGAACCTCAAAACTTAGTATATATAGATGAATCTGGTATTGATAATACCGAAGACTATCCCTATGGATATTCTCAGAAAGGACAGCGATTTTATGACCTAAAATCTGGAAAGAAAACTCAACGAATTAGCATGATTGCAGCTCTAAATAGTAGAAAAATAGTTGTTCCGTTAACATTTGAGGGCCATTGTAATATGGATATCTTTAATAAATGGTTTGAGCAGTTTTTGACACCTATTTTGGAACCTGGACAAACTGTTATCCTTGATAATGCTACTTTTCATAAGTCTAATAAGATTACTGAACTTGCTAAAGAAGTTGGTGCTGAAATTTTGTATCTTCCTACGTATTCCCCAGATTTCAATAAAATTGAGCATCATTGGTTTGCTATAAAAAATAGAGCTAGGAAAAACATCCCTCTATTCACATCTTTTCGTCATGCTGTTGATTCTGCTTTTCTATGAACTTTCCGGACTATTATGAAAAGAGCTATAATTCCAGATAACATTGATACATGTGGTAAATGCATCAGTAACCCTTCACCATTTAAAGTATTAAGATCAGTTTTTGCTTATGATGAACATAGCAAAAATATGATTATAAATTTTAAATTTTTTGATAATTTAAATTATGTGAAAGTCTATGCAAAGTGGATGTACACAACTAACAAAGACATATTTCAAAATGCAGAGGTCATAGTTCCCATACCGCTACATAAAATACGCTTATTTAAACGTAAATATATATAATTCACCCCATAAACTAGACAAAAAAATGGTTGATCCGAGTAGGAAGGTAAAGGGGTAAAAGAATGGAAACAAAAAAATATGAACCAGAGTTAAAAGCAAAGATAGCTTTGGAAGCAATAAAAAATCAAAAAAGCACAGCTGAGATATGTAGTGAATATAAAATACCATCAACAAATCTATATGATTGGCGTGATAGAGTATTGGCAAGGTTAAAAGACCTATTTGTTGAAGAAAGTGAAAGTGCGAGAAAACAAAGAATCTTAGCGCAAGAAATAGAAAGTTTACATAAAGTAATAGGAGAATTGACAGTGGAAAATAGCTATTTGAAAAAAAAATTACTGAAATAAGCAAAAAGATAGAGTAAGGTTTATAGAAAAGATTCTGATCTGTCAATTAGGAAACATGCTGATTTATTGGGGATTTGCAGATCTAGCCTATATTATAGGCCTATAATTAATAACGAAAGTGAAGTAGCAAATTTGATTCAAGAAGTATATTTGGCTTCTGATTGCCGTTATGGATATCGTAAAATTACTGCTGAAATCATAGCGAGTGGGGTAGTAGTCAATCGCAAAAAATCTTAAGAATTATGAAAAAATGAAGATTAGTGGGCTGTATTGTAGAAAAGATGTAATACAAGTATTAAAGAAAAAGCATAAAATATATCCTTATCTACTCAAAGATTTGATTATTTGTAGAGTTAATCAGGTATGGGCTACTGATATAACATATATTATGGTAGAAGGTAAGTTTGTCTATTTTGTGGCAATAATGGACTTGTATAGTCGCTATATTATTGCTCATTCATTATCACCATATCTCGATGCTGGATTTTGCCTTTATACTCTCAAAGAAGCTCTAAAACAAGGTAAACATGAGATTTTTAATAGTGATCAAGGGGTACAGTTTACTTGCTACAACTTTATTACGGAATTAGAGCATGCTAATATTAAAATCAGTATGGACCATAAAGGACGTTGCTTCGACAATATATTTGTTGAGCGCTTATGGAGAACTTTAAAGCAAGAAGCTATATATTATTATAGACCAAATAGTATCAGAGATTTGAATCTTATAATAAATGACTTTGTTGGTTGGTATAACTATAGAAGGCTACATCAGACTCTAAATTATAAAGTTCCTGCTGATCTTTATTATCATAAACAGTAAATGAATATATTGATAAATACTTTAAATGTGTGTCGACGTATTTATCAACATATTCATTTTAAAAATCGGATCACTTTAAAAAAATGGTCTAGACAAATGGGTGCACTATAACGGTCATAAGCGGTCCACCTATTCCCCAAACGTAGCCAATAATATTACATATTACTTGAGCAGTTGTATCGTCATTAGAGTTAGCAGCACTTCCAACATGAGAAAAAGAAATAAATAATACTATAAGTAGAATACAAAAAACCTTTCTAATTGTAGGGTTCATCCCTATACCTTAAGTTTAAATATTATAACTATATCTAAAATAGTATAATTTTCAGTAAAACTAGCATTGTGATTTATACAATATTGCATAGCAAATGATGTCTATTGGTTATCAATCACTGTCAATTACTTGAGAGCTTATTTCGACTTTCGAAAAAGAGCAATAACACCCATGAGTAAAATTTCACATTACCACTTTTATGTGTTATGATAAGCTTAAATTTATAAAGAAAACAAAATTGAAAGAATTGATAGAGAACCGGATAGCAAGAACGAGAAAGTTTTTATCTTCACTGTTTTTTTTGCTACTAATTGCGCTATCAATACGTAGTTTTTTATTTGAGCCATTTCATATTCCTTCTGGTTCAATGAAAAGCACTCTAGTTGAGGGAGATTATATTTTTACTAGTAAATATTCATATGGTTATAGTAAACACTCTTTTCCATTTTCTCCAAACATCTTTAGCGGTAGAATCTTTTATACCCCTCCGGAGCGTGGTGATATAATAGTTTTCAAGCCTACAAGAAATGACAGCATTAGATTTGTTAAGCGGGTAATAGGAATACCAGGCGATAAAGTGCAAATGATAGAGGGGGAGTTATATTTAAATGATCAGAAAGTAAAGCGAAGACAAATTGAAAATTTTTTTGATTATGAGTCAAAGAGTAATATAGCAAGATACATCGAAACACTCCCGAGCGGCAAGGAGCATGAAATTCTAATAGATAATGTTTCTAATAAGTTATCGTACAATACTCCAGTTTATTATGTTCCTGATGATCAATTTTTTGTTATGGGAGACAATAGAAATAATTCTTTTGATAGCAGGTTTTCTGAAATTGGGTTAATACCAACTGAAAATATAGTTGGGCGCGTAAGCATGGTTGGTTTATCGTTTAAATTAGGCAAAGTTGATTGGTTACCGTTTGATTTTAGGTTACCTATTGCTCTGAGATTTGACAGGGTACTTCACAAAGTTTTATGAACTCTATCTGTCTGCTGATTCGCATAATTCTAAAGCAGAGTTTTCTAACTCAGAGATAGCATTATTAATGTTGTCTAAGTCATTTTCCTGTAAAGCGTCTTTTGTGTTCTGTAGTAAAATTTTTAACTTTTGCTCAGTGGAAACATTTTCAACTAGATGTATGAGCTTGTTACCGTTAATCTTAGCCTCTGCAAGGGAACGAGCCTTCATGTCTTCATCAAAGTTACTTACTGACTGATTGACCATATCTTGAATATCTTCTTCACTTAAGCCAGAGCTTGAATTTATTTCAACTGTCTGTTCGACTCCAGTAGTTTTTTCTCTTGCAGTGACAGTCAATATTCCATCAATGCTAACTGTAAATCCTATTTCAACTTTTGCAGAACCTGCAGGCAATTGTGGTATACCTTTGAGTTCAAATCGTGCTAGAGATTTATTATCTTTTATCATTTCACGTTCTCCTTGACAAACGTGAATTTTCATTGCTGTTTGCCCGTTAGCGTAAGTTGTAAACTCTTTTATTTCTGAAACTGGTAGTGGTGTATTTCTTGGTATAATTTTTTCAACTATTCCCCCCATAGTTTCTATGCCAAGTGATAAAGGCAGCACATCAAGGAGAATATTCCTATCTTTTGAGTTTGAAGTTAAATAATGAGCCTGCAAAGCTGCCCCATTGGCAACTGCTTTGTCCGGATCCACATCATTCAGCACTTTATTGCCAAAGAGTTTGATTAGTGAATTTTGCACTAATGGCACTCTAGTTGCGCCACCAACTAAAATTACCCCTTTTATATCATCGATTTTAAGATCTATGTTGCTTATAGTACGAGTAACTATATTTATAGTCTTATTAACCAAAGGACTGATTGCTTGCTCGAATTCTTCTTTGGTAATTTTGCACTTAAATAATTCACCATTGATGCTGAATTCAAAAGTGCCAGAGGTATCTTCACTTAGGTACTCTTTTATAGCACGTATATTGCAGATACCAGTTTTAGTGTATGAATGTTGTAATTTGTAGGTAGTTGTATCAGATGGTGTCAGTCCAGTGCTTGACACTGGAATCCAGTTCTTATTATATAACTTTCTGGTGTGTTCAATTGCAATCAAACTTTCTGGATCCCAGACTGGGATGACACTAGAGCATTTTTTATTTAAACCTACCTGTTCTCTATACTTTTCAAGCACGATTAAACTAAGTAGATGATCAAAATCATCACCACCAAGTTTAGTATCACCACCAACTGCAAGAACTTGAAACACTCCTTGATGTAATTTTAATATTGAAATGTCAAATGTTCCACCACCGAGGTCATAAACTGCATATATGCCACTGTTATTGTTCTTTCCAATGGAGTAAGAAAGTGCTGCAGCGGTTGGTTCATTAATGAGGCGAAGAACATCTATGCCAGCTAATTTTGCTGCATATTTGGTTGCGTTACGTGCTGAATCATCAAAATAAGCTGGTACAGTAATCACTGCTTTGTTAACTTTCATCCCTGTGAATTTTTTTACCCTCTTGCATAGAGTTTTTAGTATCTCAGCAGAGATCTCAATAGGAGTGAGATACTTTTCTTCTGAGCATTTTACCCTAATAACTTTTTCACTTTCGTTATCTATTTCACAATTGATACCTTCTTTATGCAAGTCTTTAACACTTTTACCCATTAAGCGTTTTATAGAGCAGATAGCGTTTTCGCCAACATCGTAGCCTACTTTTAGTACATCCTTTTCATATGAAATGACAGAAGGTAATAGTTCACGACCTTGCTCATCTTTAAATATTTCTACATTGCCAGCTTTATTTACCATGGCAATTAAAGAGTTAGTAGTTCCAAGATCTATACCAAAAACTACCTCATTTGAACTTGGTTCAGAAATTTGAACTGGCCGCATTTTCCTTCATCTCCTCAAATGACTTATATAAATATCTCAATCTAAAAACTTGCGTAGCAGCTTCATCAAAATTTTTTGTAGCAAAAGCATTAATTAGGTTTTTAGTACAATCTTTTACCTTTTCATCAATCATCCTACTTGCAAATTGTAAATCATCGCAGTCTAGAAAGTATTCTCTTATTTCCATTGATTCATTTAATATTTCAGGATCAAGATGCTCTTTTTTGCTTTTTACGTCAAAAAGATCCAACAAATGTTCGGCACGCTTTAGCGGTGACTTCAGTACCTGATAAGCTTTGTTGATATTTTCCATATTTTTGGACTCTCTTTCATTTATATCAGTTTTGCTTAGCTCAATATATTTTTTCTCCAGCTCATCAAAGCTGATGTTAAAAGCCGGTTCAATTCCAAATAATGTGAAATGGTTGCTAGACATGAAAACTCTCTCCACAACCACATTTTCCTTTCTCATTAGGATTTTTGAAAATAAAACCTGATGAGAATTTTTCCTCTACATAATCCATTTCAGAGCCAAGGATAAACATGATAGATTTTGGATCGATCAGCACCTTGACTTTTTGATCATCACTGCAGCTTTCTTCAATTACCGACTCCAAAGGACGAACATCATATGCATACTCAATATCATATTTTAAACCAGAGCATCCTTTTTGCTTAATTAGAACTCTTATTCCTATTGCTTCTTCAAGGTTAGCATGCTTCTTTTTGTCCAATAAAAACCTTACCCTCTCTACTGCATTTGCAGTTAGAGTGATAGGTTTTTTAACAGAATTTACTCCTTGAAATTCACTCATATTCCTCAATGTTTTTGTTTATTTTGATAATCATGAATAGCAGCTTTTATAGCATCCTCAGCAAGTACTGAACAGTGTATCTTTACTGGCGGCAAAGACAATTCTTCCACTATTTGAGTATTCTTTATCTTTGTTACATTCTCAATAGTTTTTCCTTTGATCATTTCTGTAAGCAAAGAACTTGAAGCTATAGCAGAACCACAACCAAAAGTTTTAAATTTTGCGTCTTCAATAACACCTTTATCGTTGACCTTTATTTGCAGTTTCATTACATCTCCGCATGATGGTGCACCAACTAAACCAGTACCAACATTTGGATCATTTTTATCCAGAGAACCAACATTCCTTGGATTTTCGTAATGATCTAAAATTTTCTCATTATAACTCATAGATTACCCGTAAACCATTACTTACATTATAACATATTTAGGTTAAAAACTACAGTAAAATACACTAGCAAGCGGTACATTTTACTCATAAAATATATAGGTTACGAGTGTATTTACTTTACAAATACATATAGTGCATGTCATTCTTTATATGGTAATTTTAGAAGGAGTATTTCTTGAGTTTATTCAGTAATCTTTATCAAGGACTATTAAAAACCTCCTCCCGTTTTAGTGATGGAGTAAAAAATATTTTTTCTGGCAAAAAAAAATTAAATCAGTCGCTTTTAGATGATCTGGAAGAGCTGCTGATCAGCATGGACATAGGTCATAAAACTTCTAGATTGCTTATTGATAAGCTCGCAAGTATCAAATTTGAATCAGAAGTTGAGCACAACGTTATCACACAGCAGTTAATGAGCGAAATAGAAGCAATATTAAACCCTGTTGTGCAGCCGCTCATTTTGAATAAAAAACCACACATAATAATGGTGTGCGGAGTGAATGGTAATGGAAAAACTACAACTATAGGTAAACTTGCCTATAAGTATAAGGAGAAAGGAAAATCCGTTATGCTTGTTGCGTGCGACACATTCAGAGCTGCTGCTAGTGAACAGCTAAATATCTGGGCAGAACGTTCTGATTGCTCTATTGTTACTGGAGAGCACGGTAGCGATTCTGCAAGTGTGGCATATAGAGCTGTAAATCAAGCGATAAAAGATAGCGTTGATGTTGTTTTGATTGATACAGCAGGAAGGCTACAAAACAATGTAAATCTCATGCAAGAGCTGTCAAAAATACATAGAACGATAAAGAAATTGGATGATACTGCTCCTCATGATGTTATTTTAGTTCTTGATGCAACTACTGGCCAAAATGCTTATAGCCAATTAGAGGCCTTTAGTAAAATGGTTAGTGTTACCGGGTTAATTGTAACAAAGCTAGATGGTGCTGCCAAAGGTGGAGTAGTGATTGGGCTTGCAGAAGCTTATAAGGTGAAATTACACGCTATAGGAATTGGTGAAAGTATAGAAGACCTAAGGGAGTTTACTGGCAAAGAGTTTGCTGAAGCTCTGTTTAAATCTGATTGAAGATTTTTTTCAATTCTTTTATGTGACCAAGCTTAATTATCATGAGAAGCCGTTTTTAGATGTTCTCATTCCAGCATGTGACGCTGCTTACAGGTGATTATTGGGTTGGGTGAGCCGTTAACGTATAAAAATTACTTCCGCATATTTTCAATCTAATTATAATTACAATTAGAGATATTTTAAGAGCTCAAAATCTATCTTTGTCTGCAGACTTTTTAGTTAATTTTTCAATAAAAATGTAGTGTATCTTCTTCAGTGTGCGTGGGTGCACACACATACTTAATCTCTGTCGTATGTGCACTGCATCTTTTTTCTAACTCTTTTTTACACAGGAGGATTTTATGTCCAGAATTCCAGACACTTGACCTTTACTTTAAAACCAACTGGTGCCTACGGTTTTTATAAAAAAAATACGAAAAATAGAAATACTTTAAAGAATATGAAATAAGGATCTAATTTAAAACTGTTTCAATTATAGTTAATAGCAAAATTAAGGTTTTTTTATCAATCTTTATTCCACCTTTGCATTCCTCAATGATATGAATTTTTTCATAAGGTATCATAAAGCTATGTTGCTTTGAAAAATATTATGCTAATATTAGAATAATATTCACACTTATATGTTAAAATTATATTAAACTTTTAATTAAGGAATATATTATGACGGAAAATATATTAAGTTATGGTCCTACGTTAGAGCAAAAATCTTTATGTGATAAAAAATGTAAAGATGGATTTTTGGTAAAATATAATAGTCTAACATAATTGGAAAACTGCCTTAAGGAATGTGAGTCTTCTCATTCTATCTCATCTCATTCACAAAAATTAATGTTTAATGATCTAATACCAAAATCCATTACTGACGGAACAAATAAGAAACATTACAAACTCGTTTAATAGTAGTACTGGAAATATTGACAATAAAATTACACAAAACATCTTCAAGTAAACCTATGGTATCGTAGATACTATTGCGTAAAGTATTGTATTTGATATATTGCCACAACCTTTCAACAGGATTCAGTTCCGGTGAATAAGGAGGCAAGTATATGATGGTAATGTTTTCCTGAATTTTCAAACTTTTTGATCTATGCCAACTTGCACAATCCATTACAAGAAAGGCTTCTTTCGTGCCTAAATCTTTCGACATCTGCTCCAGAAATATATTCATACAATCAGTGTTTACATATGGAGCAAGTAGGCTAATTTTCTTACCACTTCTTGGATTTACCGCACTTTAGATATAGAAATTTTGTCTACCAATTTTCATTTTAACCTGCGTTCTGACCCCTTTTTTAAACCATCCCTGTCCGATTTTTGAATGAGTCCCAAATCGTGATTCATCAAAAAAAACACCTCCCTTTTAGGGTGGAAATTGACTATTTTATTGAAGTATCTTTTAAACTCTTCTTGCTTGTTTTTATCTTGTTTATGGTGCATTGGCCTCGGTGTTATGTAAGAAAATTTCATCCTTTGTATCTCACGGTGCACTGTTGATTTGCTGATGTTTAGGGCAAATTCCTCTGAGATTTTTATTTGTACTTCCTTAATAGTAATATTTGGATTTCTTTCTACCCATATTTCAATTTGCTCACGTTGATTTTTGTTTAATTTGCTTTTTCTTCTCCGCTGAAACGGGGCAAATAATTTTTCTACTCTACCAAATTTTAGATGCTTTATCCATTCAGTCAAAGCAGTCCTTGAAATTTTACATATTCTTGCCACAGCGCTTATACTACTTTCTTTTCCTGCTATCACCGCTTGTAACTTTTTTGAAACATATGCGTTATTTCTTACCTTTTTTAACATTTCTTTCGCTAAATTTACAACTCTTTCGTCTAATAGTTTTGACCTTAATGCCATTTATACCTCGCTATTTCACTTACTCTAGTATGACTTTTTCCCCATTATTCTCTATCTGTTCTTTCTATAGCGGGAATTGGTGTAAGTAAGAAATTAGAAGTTAATGCAAGCAATCTCCTTGGTGATAGCATAAAATTATCATTTATAGTAGATGAAATACATGCTCAAGATCCAATGAATTTTTAATTACAGTAAAAACAGTAAAAAAAGAAGCCAGTGTCACCTACTTGAATGACATTATGGAAGATAGGATGACATCCTTCTCACAAGCAAAATGTTCATGCAGATAATATTTAATTGTGATTGAAGATCTCTTTTAACTCTTTTATATGACCAAGCTTAATTATCTCAATATCATGAGAAGAATAATTGCCATTTTTAGGCATAATCGCTTTTTTAAATCCTAACCTTTGTGCTTCCCTTAATCTGAGATCAGCATGCGAAACGTTTCTAATTTCTCCTGAAAGTGCAACCTCACCGCAGATTATTGAAGAAATTGGCAGCGGTAAATTTACTAAACTTGAAATAAGGGAAGCAGCAACAGCAAGGTCAGCTGATGGTTCCTGTATTTTGAGTCCTCCCGCAATGTTTAGGTATACTTCTTTATCATGCAAAAACATTTTACAACGAGCACTTAGAACCGCGATTATCATAGCTAATCTATTAATATCCCAACCAACTACTGCTCTTCTTGGAGTTGCCATATTAGTCCTTGCTATTAATGCTTGCACTTCCATTAAGATTGGTCTTGAGCCTTCAACTCCTGCAAATACGGAGCTGCCAACCACTTCTCTATCATGTACGGTCAAGAATAATGATGATGGATTATCAACAGGCATGAGTCCTGCTTTAGACATCTCAAAAACACCAATTTCATTTGCAGGGCCAAATCTATTTTTAATAGTACGTAAAATGCGATATTGATTACTATTTTCACCCTCAAAATATAGTACTGTATCTACCATATGCTCCAGGGTTTTAGGTCCCGCTATTTGTCCATCTTTCGTTATATGGCCAACTATTAAGAGAGAAACACCATATTGCTTTGCAAGAACAGTCAATTCATGAGCGCAGGTACGGACTTGAGTTACAGTTCCTGGTGCTGATGTGACTTTGCTATCATACATAGTTTGTATAGAATCAATTATCAAGAACTTAATACTTTTATTTTTCCTTATTGTTGCTACTACATCAGTTAAAGATACTGTAGATAAAAGCTTAATTTTAGGTTCATTTATCTTAAGACGCTTTGCTCTGAGGCTCACTTGTTCTAAAGATTCCTCGCCAGATACATAAAGACATTCAAAAGAGGAAAGTTGTACAACATTAGCTACAATCCTAAGCAAAAGAGTAGATTTTCCAATTCCAGGTTCACCACCAATTAAAATGCTAGCACCTTGAACGATACCTCCACCAAAAACTCTATCTAACTCTTCTATTCCTGTTAAAAAACGATCGGGGGTAATAATTTCACTATCTGATAACGCTTTTATTGAAATTGGTGCAGATGTACTTCTCGTTTCTGTTTTTAGTACTATTTCTTCGACAACCGTATCCCAACTGTCACATGCAATACACCTTCCTACCCACCTTCCAGTGCTATGACCGCAGAATTGACATACGTATGCAGTTTTCATAAAAGCCAAAATTATAATTGTAATAAAAATTAGCTAAATAAGTGAAATAAATTTAAATAGAGAAAATTACCAATCACACTTTTTATCTTGTGGTTTTATTTTCAATATTGCTACTAAGCTGACTAATAAGCAAAAAATTACATAAAGCCCAGCAGCAAAGTCTATTTTAGGAAACATTATAGTAAACCAAGTGCATATCATAGGAGTAAATCCTCCATACAAGGCAAAAGAGATGTTGCGTGATAAGCTAACACCACTAAATCTAACATTAGTAGGAAAAAGTTCAGCAGTAACTATCCCTATAGGATTAATACCCCTCTCGATTATAGAAAGAGCCATAACACTCAACATGATTATAAGATAGCTTTTATAGTAATATGCAATAGACAACATAGGACAACATAATACCATTGTTATCACTATAAATAAGATTGCAGTGCGTTCTCTTCCTGTTTTATCAGCTAAAATTCCAAGCACTATTGAAGATATCGGCATTAATATGCTGGTTATAATGAGTACAACTTCGTTGACATACGTTGTTACATAAGTTTCAACAGACACTATTTCTTTTGCAATTGTTCTAAGAAATATGGTAAATCCAACAGAAACATTAACAGGTACAGATATTAAAATGGCAAGTATCAGGGCTCTTTTATAGCGTTTTGTAAGCTCTATTATTGGTAAATTAGGTAAATTTCTTTGTTCTCGATTTTTTTCATACGCTGGAGTTTCTCCTAGTGTATATATACTATATGCGCTTATTAATCCTAAAATGGCTGAAAAAATAAACGGCAGCCTCCAACCCCAAGCGTTAAAATCAGTGGTTTTTTTACAAATGATCACTGCAACCACAGAGAGCAATATGCCAATGGAGCGACCAAAACTTATTATTCCAAAAAACATTCCTAGTTTTTTCTTATTAGGTAAATGCTCTATGAGATAAACAGAGCTACCTCCTTGCTCAGCGCCAAGTGCAACCCCTTGTATCAGATGGATTGTAAGAAGCAACATAGTAGAGGTTATTCCTATTTTACTATAACTTGGAATAAACGCAACGAGACTAGAAGGAATCGATATTAGCAAGATAGCAATCGTTAACGCCATTCTCCTTCCATACCTATCACCAATGTGACCAAATACAGATGCACCAAGTGGTCTTACCATTGCACCCATTCCTGCAATTCCAAACAATTGCAATATGCTGTAGTAGATATCTTTTGCATAACAAAATTCTCTACTAATTATATTAACCAGATCAATAAAGAGCATATTGTCATACCATATTGCGATTCTACAGAGTATTGTTGCAATCAATATTCTTGTTTGTTGATTGTACACTTAGTTTAATTTGTAAATGTCTACTTATTTTTATTTTGGCTGCTTTTTAGAACTTTGCAACCCAAGCGTATGGCTTATACGTAAATATTATTAAAATTGGAACTTGCATAACCAGCCAGTCTGGGATCAAATAAAAAAATCTGGTCATCCGCTGGAATGACATGGTGGAATGTGTCATTCCAGTACTCCTTTTCTTGTCATCCCAGTGCTCCGACACTGGGATGACACCTCTCTTAAATTACTTTAGCTACAAATATCAAGAAATTTACCAAGTAGAAAAAAGACAAAAGAACCCCCCCTATTAGCTAGTTGTGACTCCTGAAAATTGGCCTGTCTTAAACAGCCCGTTTCAGCTTATATGGTTAAAAAACTGGAAGTTTTGTAAAGAAATAAGATGCACATAGTGCAAAAAATTAAAAATAAGACGACAACTTCGTTATGCTTTTGTCGTTTAATCTCCACAGACGAAGATAAATAGTATAGCGTTATCCTTATGGTAAGGGAGTTGGGAAAATTTGTAAAGTAGGCTCTTTCATTAGGTTTTTTGCTAACATTAAAACAATTCACTTAAAAAACTGAGAAGACCATTAAAATATTTTTTTACTTTTTATTCTATATATTTCAACATATTACCTTTAAGTACTAATAATTATGGCATTATTGATAGTTGAGTCGCCGGCAAAGGCAAAGACGATAGGTAAATATTTGAGTAAAGAATTCAAAGTGGCTGCATCCTTTGGCCACGTCAGAGATCTGCCAGCGAAAAATGGTTCTGTTGATCCTGATAATGACTTTACCATGAAGTATGAGATTATTGAAAAAGCAGAAAAGTATGTAAAAGAGTTAGTCAAGGAAGCTAGTAAAACATCAGATATATACCTTGCAACAGATCCAGACAGAGAAGGAGAAGCAATAGCTTGGAATGTGATAGAGGCACTAAAGGAAAGAAAAGCAATCAATGATGAAAGCAACATTCATAGAGTAGTCTTTAACGAAATAACAAAAAGAGCAGTGCAAGAAGCTATAAAAAATCCACGTGAAATTAATATGGACTTAGTGCGTGCACAGCAAGCACGCAGAGCTTTGGATTATCTAGTTGGATTTAGCTTGTCACCTCTGCTGTGGACAAAATTGTCGGGAAGCAAATCTGCAGGGCGAGTGCAGTCTGTTGCATTAAAGCTTATATGCGAACGAGAAAATGAAATCAGTAAGTTTATAACACAGGAGTATTGGAGCATAAAGGCAGAAATGCAAAATAGCAAAGATGAGGCTTTTTTTGCTATGCTAAGCCACTATGACAATAAAAAGCTAGAAAAATTTGATATTAAGAATGAAGAAGAGGCAAAGAACTTAGTCAGGGAGATCGAGTCAAGGCAGTATGCTGTAAGCACAGTAGAACGCAAGCAAGTTAAGAGAAACCCGCTTCCTCCATTTATCACCTCAAGTCTTCAGCAAGATGCAGTGAATAAACTGTATTTTAATGTGAAAAATGTTATGCGAGTAGCGCAAAATTTATATGAAGGTATCAATATTGGTGGTGAAACCGTAGGGTTGATAACTTACATGCGTACAGATGGGTTTCATATTGCAGATGAGGCTATAAACTCAATCAGGGGATCAATTAAGTCATTATATGGTGATAAATATTTACCGCAGTCTCCTCGTAAATATGTAAAAAAGGTCAAAAATGCTCAAGAAGCACATGAAGCAATCCGGCCAACTGATATTAATAGAACACCGGGTAGTATTAAGGATTACTTAACGCCAGAGCAATTTAAATTGTACGATTTAATCTGGAAAAGAACCATCGCAAGTCAAATGGAATCGGCGATTCTTGATCAAGTGGTAGTTGGAATTAGTTCTATTGACCAGAAAGTGATTCTGCGAGCAAGTGGATCAAGTATATTCTTTGATGGTTTTTATAAAGTCTATCAAGATAACATGGAAGCCGAAAATGAAGGCCTGCTACCTGCCATGAAGGAAGAGGAAGCGTGCAAGTTGATTTCTGTTGATCCGAAACAGCATTTTACTCAACCGCCACCTCGTTATAGTGAAGCGAGTATAGTAAAAAAAATGGAAGAAGTCGGTATAGGTCGCCCATCAACTTATGCAACAATTATTTCGGTATTACAAGATCGTGAATATGTTTCATTGGATAACAAAAGATTTATTCCAAGCAGCCGCGGTAAGATCGTGACTATATTTTTGGAAACTTTTTTTCAGCGTTGTGTAGAGTATGACTTTACAGCACAAATGGAAGAAAGGCTTGATTCAATCTCAAATGGACATGCAGATTGGAAAAAAGAACTAGGCTATTTTTGGGTGCCATTTTTTAATCATGTAAATTCTGTTAAGCAAATGACACATGATGAGATTTTTAGTGGTATTCATGATTTGGTAGTCAATTGGTTTTGCTCAGAGGAAGGAAAGGAAGAAATAGGTAAAAAATGTCCTAATTGCTCTGGTGGTATATTGAAATTAAATTTTGGAAAAGCCGGTGTGTTTCTTGGATGTTCTAACTATCCTGCATGCAATCATACAAAAGAAATTACGGGCAGTAATGACAATTCAGAATATCCAAAAAGTTTGGGTATAGATGATGTGACAGGCCAAGAGGTAATGATCAAAAAAGGTCCTTTTGGACTTTATCTGGAGTTTAATAGTGAGTCAGAAAAGAAAAAAAAGATTTCTGTACCAAAAGATATAAATGTTAATGATATTGATCTAAATACCGCCACTCGATTACTTTCCCTGCCGAAAATAATCGGAGAACACCCAGAAACTGGAAAGGAACTAAAAATAGGTCTTGGACGATTTGGGTACTATATTCTCTATGATGGTCGATACTTTTCTCTTAAAAAAAGCTCTAAGGAGGTATTAGACACACAATTAAACGAAGCTATACAAATTATTGAGAGCAGCCCACGCAAAGAGCTAAAATCTCTTGGTTTTAATGAAAAGGGAAAAGAAGTTTTTATCTGCAACGGTAGGTACGGATTCTATATAAAATGCGGTAAAACAAACGTTGCTTTGGGCAAGAATGCAGATATTGAAAGTATAGATCTGAAGAAGGCTTTAGAGTTAATTAAGAATAAAAAGTAGACTTCTTTCATAACCATTCTTTATATGTTCTTTATTGTTGTTCCAGCGCTACACGCTGGAACTGAGAAAAAAAAGAGCCTGAATTACAAGAAAGAAAATATTCAGATAACGAGAAAGTTGTCACCTGGTTAGCAGCTACAGTCGTGTGACGCAGACGTGCTACCAGGAAAATAGTCTCTATCAGAGTTAAGCTTTGCTTGCAAAATGAAAAGTAAGACCAGCTTCTATACCGTGTGTGTGAAAAAAGCCATTCTGTATGGTATAGTATTTCCCAAAGCAAATGATAAAGGTATAACAAAGTATTTGAGTTATAATGGCATATAGTGTGGATTTAAGGGAAAAGGCAGTATTGATGATAGAAAAAGGGAAGACAAAGGTTGAGATAGCAGAGCTCATGGAGATAGGAATAGCAACTCTGTACCGCTGGTTAAAAAAGAAAGCTGATGGTGAAAGCTTAAAGCCATCTAAAAACGGTAGCTTTATTCGAAAAATAGACCCAAAAATACTCGAAGAATATGTTACAAAGAATCCAGATCATACTCTGGCAGAGATGAAACAAAATCTTGGATTTGGAATAAATTCAATTTGGTATAGACTAAAACAGCTAAAAATTACTTTAAAAAAAAGTCACACTATATCAAGAGCGCAATCAAGAAGATAGGCAGCAATTTATTGATAAAATCTCAAAAATAGAACATTCCAGCATCTTATATATAGATGAAGCAGGAGTTGATAATAAGTTATACCGAGAATATGGACGTGCTCCAAGAGGAAAGAAAATTTATGCAGATATTCCAGGGAGAACTCGAGAGAGAATCAGTATAGTAGCCGGGTGGATTGGAATGAGATTTATTGCACCAATGACTTTCAAAGGTGGGTGTGAAAAAGAGGTATTCAATATATTGTTGGAGAAGATGTTATTACCTAAATTGCCACTTGGCACAACCATAGTTATGGATAATGCTACATTTCATAAGACCACTAAAACAAAATCATTAATAGAGTCTTTTGGCTTTCATGTGCTGTATCTTCCAACATATTCACCAGATTTGAATCCCATAGAACACTGTTGGCATACCATCAAAAGCCGCCTCAGACCTCTAATGTATAAATGTACAGACTTACAACTTTTGGTTGGTAATACCATAATGGAAATTTATCCATTCATTTTAGAAAATACTATACAAAACTAGAGGAAGAAAAAAAAGGTCTGTTAGCTGAAAAGGGAAATTTGTCAATTGTGAAAGAACAGTCACAAAAACAACTACTGTTAAATAATCAAGAGTTACTGAAATTGAAAAAAGAGAAGAGAAATGTTGATACAGAGTCAGAAGGTATGAATAAAAAAACTAAAGTACAAGCAAAAACTAAAGAGGTAGATAAAGTTATTACAGTATCTATTGCAAAATCAACTACTTATTCTATAATTTCAAAGAGTTTATCTAAGCTTCGCGGGAATGAGGATCTCAAGAACTTTTTATCTAAGAAAAATGAGGAGTTGAAAAAAAAGTTTTCCTGAATTTAAAGAAAAACACTTTTGCCATAACGTGCTTAAGGAAACTATACAATCTCTACCATATCAAAATGGTTATAAATTTAAAAGTGATAAGTTATAGCTCTTTTCATAATAGTCCGGAAAGTTCATAGAAAAGCAGAATCAACAGCATGACGAAAAGATGTGAATAGAGGGATGTTTTTCCTAGCTCTATTTTTTATAGCAAACCAATGATGCTCAATTTTATTGAAATCTGGGGAATACGTAGGAAGATACAAAATTTCAGCACCAACTTCTTTAGCAAGTTCAGTAATCTTATTAGACTTATGAAAAGTAGCATTATCAAGGATAACAGTTTGTCCAGGTTCCAAAATAGGTGTCAAAAACTGCTCAAACCATTTATTAAAGATATCCATATTACAATGGCCCTCAAATGTTAACGGAACAACTATTTTTCTACTATTTAGAGCTGCAATCATGCTAATTCGTTGAGTTTTCTTTCCAGATTTTAGGGCATAAAATCGCTGTCCTTTCTGAGAATATCCATAGGGATAGTCTTCGGTATTATCAATACCAGATTCATCTATATATACTAAGTTTTGAGGTTCTTTCGTTGCTATAATTTTCAAAAATTCAGCACGTTTTTCTTCATTCCTTTCTTTGTATCCATATGTCTTTTTGCGTGTGAGTCCAATTTTTAAGAGCTAGATGAATCGTTGGGATACTAACATTACTCCAAAGCTTAGCCATTTCCGATAGAGTTTTTCCACCATGTTTTTTTGGCAAATTCAGTAAATTTATTCCAGTCGGTAATTTTATGATTATAACCTCCATTTCCAAGTTTTTTCGACTGAAAATCTCCTGTTTCTTTTTTTTCTTTGCTGCCACTCCCATAATGTAGTTCTTCCAATTTTAAATCTTGCTGCTACCGTTTCTCTGCTTTCCCCTTCGTCTAGTACCTCCATTGCTTTTTTTCTTAAATCATAACTATATGCTGCTGGCATACTTACCTTCACTACTATAAACTCTTATTTTAAACCGTTTGGACCATTATGAAAAGAGCTATAATAATCAGGAGCAAGGTATAGCTAATGTAGATCCTTCATCTTTACTTAATAGGGTTGTTATAGAATTCGCGAATAATAAGGGCTTGAAAGGAGTTTATTTAACACTCCCTTTGAGTTTAGATCAAAGATTGTAAGGTTAAATCTTCCATCCAAATAACCACGCACTCTACCTGCTTATCTGGGTAGACTTCTTGCACTAAGGTTTTATAGATCAACATTTGCTTTTTTATTTCATTTGATGAGGAAATAGAAACGTTATGGTGTGATTTATAGTCAATTATGATTGCTTTGTCTTCTGTTATGCACAGTCTGTCTAGCCGCACTAATAATGGTTTTCCGTCAATTGTTCCACTAAGTGGAATTTCTGATTTGCCCTCCAAGTCGAACAGGTAATCATATTTTTCATTAAAGGTTAATATTTTGCTGTAAATTTCATCCTTATCTTCACTAGTGTTTATGCTATCAAGATATTTCCTAACCCAATTTTTTCTCCTGTCTTTCTCTATCTTGGGCATATATTGCAATATACTGTGAATTATTAAGCCTCTTGCATAGCTGTCTTTCGTCCCAATGCTCCTTTTTGTCATTCCAGCATTCTCATCTATCATCCCAGTGCTTGACACTGGGATCCAGGCATTTTTTTCTCCAGGTTCCAGCGTCACGTGCTGCAATGACATTGATAGGTTTGATGGAGGTGAAATCACTGGAACATCAAAATAATCACGTTTTTTATAAATAGAAGGGTAGTTTGCATTCATGCATAGCACTTCAACTTTTTCTTTAAATATCGGCTGTAAGTATATTTTTTTTCTCTCATATAATGCTCCATATTGAATAACTAGATCATACCAAGAGCCCTTTTGCACTGGCTCTTTGCCTAAAATGTATAACTCATCTTCAGCACGCGTAAGTGCCACGTACAGCAAACGCAAATATTCGTTATAATCCTCTAGTTTTTTCTCTCTTTTTACTTGATTACAATAAGCATTACTATTTTTGCCACACCAAAATGGTGCTTCCGTTGCATCAAACAAAATATTTTCGCTGTTTCTTGGTACTGTATTTGTGTCAACTAAAAACACTATTGGAGCTTGTAGACCTTTTGATTTATGAATTGTCATTATTCGTACAGCATTGAGTTCTGATTGCATATCGTTTTTAATCTCAGGATTATTTTCTTTGATCCACTGAACAAATGCTTGAAGAGATGGGTGCTCAAATTGCAATACGAGGTTCATAAATTCGTCTAGAATCTCGAAGCACTCAAGACCTAGCCTTGCAGCAAATTTCTTTTTACCTTTGCGTAATATATGCGTGAATAACGTAAGAGGGGATTTTGTCTGAGATAAGTTAATCAGATAGTTTAATTCGCTATAAATAACCTCATGATAATCATGAATTTTTTCCCACAATGACTGCTCTTTACGATTATATGCAATATTGAATAAATCGTTCTCAGTAAAGTTAAATAGCGGTGATTTCAAAACATTTGCAAGAGCAAGATCATTTGCCTGGAGGAGCAAAAATTCAGCTAAAGCTATTAAGTCCTGCACAGCTATGTAATCCATAATTCTAAAATAATCTCGGCCTATAACTGGTACATTTACTTTTTTTAGTTCACTTATTATGTAGTCAACTAGCGCATTTCGTTGCCGTACCAAAATCATAATGTCCCTTGGTTCTATATGGCAATCTTTGGTGACTAAAATCCGCCCTTCGTTTAACCAATTGTGAATTCTTTGGGCTATTGCCTGAGCAAGTAATCGATTCTTTACTACATAATCTTTCCTCTGTGTTAAATGAATTTGTAAGGCTTGCTGCTCTTCCTCTTCATATCCTGTCAGTAACGGCCAAATTTCAATGTATCCTTGATCGTTTTCTCTATATGGAATATGTTTTATCTTGTTATTATTGAAAGATATTTCTTCACGAAAATTGTTAAATATTCTGTCTACAAGCATCAAAACTTCTGGAGTTGAACGAAATGACTTTTCAAGTTGACATGATAACCAATCTCTACCACCGGTTTTCGTGTGAAAATATTGCTGCATGTAATTAAATAGATGGGGATTTGCTCCTTGAAATCTGTAAATTGATTGTTTTACATCGCCAACAACAAATAAAGTTCTCTTTTCATCACTGCCGGTAAAAAATTCATCGCAGAGACTTGTTATAATTTTCCATTGACTAATACTATTGTCTTGTGCCTCGTCAACAAGAATGTGGTCTATTTTTTGGTCTAGATTAAACAATATCCAATCTTTATTGCCTGGATTGCTAAGGAGATTTGTTGCTGAATTGATGATATCATCATAATCAAGCAGTGCATTCTTTGATTTTTCATTATTATATAGATCAACATATACTTTAAATATACTAAGTAAACTACTGGTTCTTCCGAATATTTGATAAGAATTTATGTCCTTTGCATGGGTAGACAATGCATTTTGAATGCTTTCTATCATTTGCTCTACGTCTTCAAATTTTTCCAAAGCACCCTTTGTTATAATGGATGATATGCTCTTTTTTTCGTACGACTCTGATTTGAGAAATACTTTAGCTAAGTTCTCTATCTTGTTATCATCCCAGTGCTTGACACTGGGATCCATATTTCTTTTTTTCTGGATCCCAGTGTCAAGCACTGGGATGATAACATTTGGTACGGACGATTTTGTGCTATTACACCAATCATAAAGTATCGCACTGTAACTCTGATCTCTTTTGCTTCCCTTACTTAATATTTTAGCTAATCTTTTTATCTGCTCAATCGTTTCATTCTGTAAATTGTCAATCTTGTCTGGGACGATTAGTTTATCTTTTATATATCCTAAATTATTTTCTAGAGCTGATCTCTTTATACATAAGGTATAGAGCAAATCACGCAGCTTATTTTCATCAATTTCAGCTGCAACGATATTGATATCGTCCTGCACAGTTTCATTATGAAGCGTTTTTTCAAATACGATGGAATGCAATTCTTTACATTCGCTCAACGTACAATTTGGAGCGATACCAGCTTCTGTAGGAAAGCTGGAGATTAATTTGTAACAAAAGGCGTGTATAGTTTGAATATTAAGACCAAGATTTTCCAGTTCAGAAAAAAGCCTTCTTGCTCTTGTTAAATAATCTTTATTTTCTCTGGTCACACACTGGGCTAATTGTTCTAAATCTGTGACCAATATACCCTCTGGACATATTGCCCACTTACTAAGTGTACTGTAAATGCGATCCTCCATTTCATTTGCTGCAGCATTGGTAAATGTTAAGCAGAGAATATTTCTCTTATTCTCTAATAGAAGTCTTAATACTCTGTCTATTAAGATCTTTGTTTTACCTGTACCAGCTGATGCACTTACCCATACAGAGAAGTTAGGATTTATGGCATTTGATCTCATTAGGAGTGTATAAAGTTTGACTGAAGTGGCATTTCAAGTATAGTAAATAAGATAGTGTTAGTGAAGATATACAGATGGAAAGTTTTTGTGTAAAGGCTCCTGCAAAGATCAATCTTTTTTTACATATTATAAATAGAGAAGAAAGAGGGTATCATTTAATTGAAAGTTTGGTTGTCTTTGCTAAACTTTCAAATTTTTTAGAGATAAAAGTAGGAGAAAAAAACTTTAGATATGATAAGTCTACAGTTCAATTTGTAAACTCTGAGTTTAAAATAAATTATCGATATAATACTATAACGAAAGCATTGAGTCTACTGCTTAGGTACGCTCCTATACGAACTAAAGTCACTGTAAAGGTTATAAAAAATGTACCAATTGCTGCAGGATTTGGTAGTGGTTCCTCAGATGCTGGAGCTGTGATACGCACGCTAGGAGAGCTGTGGGATATTGATAGGCAAATTTTAAGTGATATAGCTTTAAGCGTTGGTGCTGATGTGCCTGCAAGTGTAGATAGTAAGCCAGTTTTTGTTAGAGGTGTTGGTGAGGAATTATGTCCCATTAAACAATGCTCTTTACCCATAAGTCTTGTACTTGTGAAACCAAAAAAAAAGTTTTTGAATACATCAGAAGTATTTTCCAAGTATAAAGAGGATTTCTCTAATCCAATTAAGTGGAGTGATAACACTGAGGAGAATTTGTTAGAGCTTCTTAAAGAGACAAAAAATGACCTTCAAGAAGCAGCAATAGGTTTTGTACCTGAAATTCAGAATGTAATATCAACACTAGAGTCACAAGAAGGCTCTATACTTTCTCGTATGTCAGGTAGTGGTGTAGCGTGTTTTGGAATGTTTGATAGTGAAGAAAGTGCAAAAGCTGCAGCGGCAAATATCAAAAAGGAATATCCAGAATGGTGGGTGTGCGACACGGAATTAATGGTTTGATTTATGCCCTTAATTTCCAAGAAGAAAAATCTTATAGATGGTTACAGGGAAGAAAGATTTTGGGTAAATAATCAAGAATATCATGGCTCAATTATAATTTTTCCTGAAAAGGTGATTAAATTGAAAGAAAGTGATATAAATAACAAGGAGTATTTTAAATCTTTTTTAACAGAGGAAATAGAGATTTTGATAATAGGTACTGGTAAGATACGCGATTGTTCAATGAAGTCTTATCTTATGGAGCAAAAGAATTTAAATTTTGAATTTATGACGACGGGTTCTGCATGCAGAACCCATAACGTTTTAATATCTGAAGATAGATTTGTTGTCAGTTATCTGATAGCATGTTAGAGATATTTACACAGAGTTTTTTTATAAACAGTCTAATTGCGGTAATTATGATTAGCCTAGTCACAGGAGCTCTAGGGTCATTTATGATATGGCAAAGGTTATCGTATTTGGGTGATAGTTTGTCCCATTCTTCATTGCTTGGTATTGCACTTGCTTTGATCTTTAATATCAGCCCATCGGTAAGTATAATGCTCATTGCAATTATGTTTGCTATACTACTTTCTCTTAATTTTAATAAATTATACTCTGCTGATACGATATTGAACATAGTTACCAATGTAGTTTTATCATCGAGTTTAATACTTATGTCTTTTCTTCCATCAGGTAATAATAGTATTATTAGCTCACTTTTTGGTGACATATTAATGATTGACCAAAGTAATATAATATCAATTTTTCTAACCTCCGTAATAGTTACTTTGATATTAATATTTAGATGGCGCTATTGGCTGATGATTTCGATTAATCAAGATTTGGCAACAGTTGAGAAAGTACATGTTAATTTTGTTAGGCTAGAATTTTTGATTATACTCGCTATCTTTATTGCAATTTCTGCTCAATTAATAGGAATATTACTCATTGCTGCATTTTTGTTAATACCTGCTGCATCAGCAAGACTCATTTCAAAAACTCCAATGCAAATGATTATTGTTGCAACAGTTTTTTCTGTGATTTCTGGAGTATCAGGTTTGATATTATCTGCAAGTTTTGACTTATTAACTGGACCTGCAATTATACTTATCGCAGCTGTGTATTTAATCATTGCTTATTTTATAAGATTGGTGTTAAGTAGATCGACTTAATTTTGGTCTCGGAAGTTCATAATTCATTAACAAATGAGTGTAACTATCTGAGCGTAAAGTAGTTTTTGCTACGTTGTTTTTATGTGCTGATTGTTAATTTGTGGAGTGAAAGATATGGCCGAAGGATTTTTTTCTAGATATATAGGACATCCTATAAAAAATTTTTATAATTATGTTACGGGAAAGAAAGAAGTGTCTGATGATATGCAGAATACAGCAAATCAAGAAAGCTCAGAATTGTTGGAAACTGATGTGCAATCAAATGATGTACCACCAAATAGTGATCATATAATATAGATGGCATGAGAATCACGCCATCTAAAGTTAAAAAATTCCTTGAGAAACCCGATACTTTAAGTGGTGTATTAATTCATGGGAGTGACAATAGTAAGGTCGATATTTTTGTACAGAAAATAATTGCCAACTTGAATGAGTATTCAGTTCAGGTGATGGATTTTGCAGTAGTGAATAAGTCGCCTTGCTTGTTATTTTCCGAGTTGGCAAACATTTCGATGTTTACTAAAAAAAGGTTAGTTAAGCTGATAAATATCAGTGGAAGTATATCTAAAGAGTTAAGAAACATATTGGATCATAATGTATGCGATCATTATATAGTAATGATAGCAAATGATCTTCCATATAGTTCTACAACTAAAAGTTATATGGAAAGCTCAAAAATTTTCGGTGTCATTACCTGCTATAAGGACAGCGGTAGTAATCTTTGTGATATTATATCAAGTTACTTGAAACAAAATGATATAGAGTGCACAAGTGAGATAATCTACCACTTCCAGTCTTATTTTAATCATAGCAAACTGCCTATATATTCAGAGCTTGAAAAATTAGTTTTATATCTAGGAAAAAGAAAAGATCTTAAACTTGCTGATATAGATCTATGCTTTTCAACCTCCGGCAATGATTATGTTACACTTGATAATCTGTGCTCTGCAATAGTGAGTAAAGACATGGGACAATTCATCAAAATTTCCGATGTATTGATATTACAAGAGAATTTTTCACCGATAGCATTAATCCGTATTATATCAAATTATTTTCTACGGCTAGAAAGCGTTTTGCTGTTAATACAAAATGGAATGAATGAACAAGCTGCAATTGACCAGCTGAGTCCTCCATTGTTCTTCAAACAATTGCAGAGTTTTAAATCTCATTTGAAAAGTTTGCAACTTTCAGAACTTAAGAAGATCTTAGAAAATTTGATGAGCTTGGAAGTGACCTGTAAAAGAACTGACTTGGACCATAAAATGATCTTTCAGCATGAGATTAACTATTGGTGTTATTCGTTCAGCAGAGTAGTAAAATAAGGTAGACGAGAAAAAACAACTATAGTATTTCCCAAAGCAAATGATAAAGGTATAATAAAGTATTTGAGTTATAATGGCATATAGTGTGGATTTAAGGGAAAAGGCAGTATTGATGATAGAAAAAGGGAAGACAAAGGTTGAGATAGCAGAGCTCATGGAGATAGGAATAGCAACTCTGTACCGCTGGTTAAAAAAGAAAGCTGCTGGTGAAAGCTTAAAGCCATCTAAAAACGGTAGCTTTATTCGAAAAATAGACCCAAAAATACTCGAAGAATATGTTACAAAGAATCCAGATCATACTCTGGCAGAGATGAAACAAAATCTTGGATTTGGAATAAATTCAATTTGGTATAGACTAAAACAGCTAAAACTTACTTTAAAAAAGTCACACTATATCAAGAGCGCAATCAAGAAGATAGGCAGCAATTTATTGATAAAATCTCAAAAATAGAACATTCCAGCATCTTATATATAGATGAAGCAGGAGTTGATAATAAGTTATACCGAGAATATGGACGTGCTCCAAGAGGAAAGAAAATTTATGCAGATGTTCCAGGGAGAACTCGAGAGAGAATCAGTATAGTAGCCGGGTGGATTGGAATGAGATTTATTGCACCAATGACTTTCAAAGGTGGGTGTGAAAAAGAGGTATTCAATATATTGTTGGAGAAGATGTTATTACCTAAATTGCCACTTGGCACAACCATAGTTATGGATAATGCTACATTTCATAAGACCACTAAAACAAAATCATTAATAGAGTCTTTTGGCTTTCATGTGCTGTATCTTCCAACATATTCACCAGATTTGAATCCCATAGAACACTGTTGGCATACCATCAAAAGCCGCCTCAGACCTCTAATGTATAAATGTACAGACTTACAACTTTTGGTTGGTAATACCATAATGGAAATTTATCCATTCATTTTAGAAAATACTATAAATGTTGTCATGAAAGTAGCTGACACTGGGGGTCCAGAAATATGGGATATGTATAGAAGTTATTTTAAAATGCAACGTTTTGGCGAGATTATGGATTCCAGTGTCAAGCACTGGAATGAAAGGAGCAGAAACTGGAATGACAAGAAATCTAATATTTTCACATTTCCTGAACAATGCTTATTGGTGTCATTCAAATACATTCGGTGCATTTAAACCTTTTGTATGATTTTCTTCTAACCTTGCAACAATGCTCTCTCTACCGATAAAAATTAATAATTTAGCGAGTTCTGGACCTGTTTCTGTTCCTGTTAAAGCGAGGCGCAACTGCATAAATAGATCTTTTGCCTTTATATCAACTGTCTGTCGAATATTTTTAACCCACTCTGATAATGTGTTTTCATTACAATCACCTTGAGGTAATGTGCTTAGCGCTATTTTTATAAATTCTTTATTAAGAACCACAGGCTCTATATTGGATTTACATACTTGCCACCATTTGGCCACCTCAGAAAACCTGTTTATGTTGTTTCTTATAAAATACCAAAACTCTGAACCAATTTGACTTAAACGATCTTGCACCATTTCAAATGGCATTTGTTGCAGCACTTTGCTATTTAGCTTATACATTTCACTCAAGCTGAATTGTAAAGATGCTGAGCTAAATTTTTTGATATCAAATGAGTCAATTAAAGGCTGCATATCAACATGAGCTTCTATTGGATCAGATGTTCCAAGTTTTGCTAAATAGCTAATTAGCGCCATTGGTTCAATCTCATCTTCTCTTATGAACTTGACATCCAGCCCGCCTTTCCGTTTCGATATTTTGCTATCATCAAAGTGTAGTAGGGGAAGGTGGGCAAAGATAGGAATTTTCGCTTTTAATGCTTGAATCATTTGAATCTGAACTGCGGTATTAGTTACATGATCTTCCCCACGTACAACATGGGTTACATTAAAGTCAACATCATCAATGACAGAAGGTAGCATGTACGTATAAATTCCATCTTCTCTTTTTACTACAGGATCGCTGATATGAATTGTTGCAATATTTATTTCGCCTTTAACTTCATCATTCCATTTTACAGTTTTATTTCTATCCAATTTAAATCTGAAATGTGGTTTTCGTCCTTCTTGCTCATAACGAATTTTCTCTTGCTCAGTTAAAAGCAACGCACCTTTATTGTAAATAGGGGGAAGTCCTTGTTTTAACTGCAATTTTCGTTTAGTGTCTAATTCTTCTCTTGTTTCATAACATACATAAATATGACCTTCTTTCATTAACTGTAAGAACACCTCGTTATAGCTCTCAAAACGCTCTGATTGCTTAAAACTTGAATTCCAATTTATGCCAATCCATTTTAGGTCTTCTATGATATTATCTACATATTTGATATCTGAACGCTCAAGATCAGTATCATCAAAACGTAGTAAAAATTTTCCATTTTGATTACGTGTGTACATCCAACAAATGAGTGCAGTGCGTATGTTTCCTACATGTAGGTGGCCAGTTGGGCTTGGAGCGAATCTTGTTAGCATTTAAATGATTACTTTAGTTTATTTTAATTTTATATAAATGTACTGCTAAAGCAAGATTCTTCTTCTTTGTCTTGGTGTTAGTTGCTACAAAGTACAGCGAACATGAAACCTTTTTGTTAGAGTTCCATGATCTGCCTAAAATACTCTGAAAGCACGGCTTTAGTTATTTACTCTAAATATATTATACGTATACTTGTTATTAAATTAAATTTGAAATGATAAGAAATGAGTGAATTTAAATCAATCCGCAATATTGCAATAATTGCACACGTTGACCACGGAAAAACTACTTTACTTGATAACATGTTAAAACAAAGTGGCACGTTTCGTGAGAATCAAGAAGTTCAAGAACGAGTGATGGATAGTGGTGATCAAGAACGTGAACGTGGGATTACAATACTTGCAAAATGTACGTCAATAATGTGGGGTGATAAGAAAATCAATATCATTGATACACCAGGACATGCGGATTTTGGTGGAGAAGTGGAAAGGGTGCTCTGCATGGCAGATGGTGTATTACTACTGGTTGATGCTGCAGAAGGTCCAATGCCACAGACTAAGTTTGTGTTGTCAAAAGCACTAAAGGCAAATTTAAAACCGATTGTGATAATCAATAAGGTTGATCGACCAGACAGCAGAATTGATGAAGTACTAAATGAAATATATGAGTTATTTTTTAACCTTGATGCAACCAACGAGCAACTAGATTTTCCAGTACTCTATGCTTCAGGTAGAAATGGTTGGTGTGCTAAGGAGCTATCTGATGAGAGAAAAGATTTAAGCCCATTATTTTCAACGGTGATAGATTACATAAAACCTTCCGTTTATGATCAAAATGCACCTTTTGCTATGCTGGTTACTTTACTTGAATCTGATAAATTTCTTGGCAGAATATTGACAGGAAAGATTTACCAAGGAATCGCGCAAGTTAACTCAGATCTTAAGGTAATTGATCTTGATGGTCAAGTGGTTGAGCGAGGGAGATTAACTAAGTTACTCTCATTTTCTGGCTTAAAACGCGTTCCAGTAGAGCAAGCTGTAGCTGGTGATATCATTGCCATTGCAGGACTTGAGAAAGCTTCAGTTTCAGACACTATAGCAGCACCAGAAGTTACAACTGCGATCAGCTCAACTCCAGTTGACCCGCCAACAATGGGGATTACTATAAGCGTGAATGACTCACCTTTTGCTGGGCAAGAGGGAACAAAACTTACCTCAACTGTTATAAAAGATCGTTTATATGCAGAAGCAGAAACAAACGTTGCAATTACTGTAACTTTGGCTCCAAGTGGTGAAGCATTTGAAGTAGGTGGACGTGGTGAGTTGCAGCTTGGGGTACTGATTGAAAATATGAGAAGGGAAGGTTTTGAACTTTCAGTTTCACGGCCTCGAGTGCTGTTTAAAGAAGAAGATGGCAAAAAACTTGAACCTATAGAGGAAGTAGTAATTGATGTAGATGATGAGTATAGTGGAATCATCATGGAAAAACTTAGCTTTCGAAAAGGTGAAGTAAATGACATGAGACCTTCTGGTAGTGGAAGAACTAGGTTGACATTTTTAGTGCCATCAAGGGGATTAATTGGCTATCAAGGAGAATTTTTAACTGATTCTCGCGGCACTGGTATAATCAACCGTTTATTTCACAGTTATGCTCCACATAAAGGTTCAATTTCCGGAAGGCGTAATGGGGTTTTAATTTCAACAGACAAAGGCGAAGCAGTAGCGTATGCAATTTTCAATCTGCAAGATAGGGGAATTATGTTTGTTAAGCCACAAGATAAGGTATATTGTGGTATGATTGTCGGTCAGCATAGTCGTGACAATGATTTAGAAATAAATGTACTTAAAGGTAAGCAATTAACAAACGTAAGAGCTTCAGGTAGCGATGAAGCTATAAAGCTTACTCCACCAAAAATAATGACACTGGAGGATATGATAGCATATATAGACGATGATGAATTGGTAGAAGTAACTCCAAAATCTATACGTTTGCGTAAGAAGTTCCTCGATCCGAATGAACGTAAGCGTGCAGGAAGGGCGAAGAATAAGGAGTAATAAACGTTCCTGATAAAAATCTGGATGAGCTACTAGGATAACACCATCATAAAGGGAACCAGTGTCAGTTACTTGAGCAGGTACTGGGATGACAAGAGAAGGCTACAAAGGTGTCATGCAAGTAGCTCATCCAGCTTTTTTATAATCATCGAAAACATTGTATTTTAACATTACTTTTATACTTATAAGTTTCTAGGCACTGGATTTGTTGTAGACTTACTCTATCACTTTACCCTCTTATTTTACCACTCTCCTGCCTATATATTTTTATATGAGGCTTTTTGCGAAAATTTTGCATTTTGTGTAATATGATATATATGAAAATTGATCACGAAGTTAGTATAATTATTGAGGCAATAGAGAAATTTGGTGGTGAGGCAAGGCTTGTTGGTGGGTGTGTTAGAGATTCAATTTTGCAGCGTGAAATTCACGACATTGATCTTGCTACTAATCTGCTGCCTAATCAAACAATTAAAGCGCTCAAGCTTTGCAATATAAAGAGTATTCCAACTGGTCTGAAACATGGAACTATCACTTCAATTTTACACAAGAGGTCCTTTGAGATTACAACGCTAAGGCATGATGTAAAGTGTGACGGTAGACATGCGAAGGTAGAGTTTACTAATGATTGGCAAGCTGATGCTTCAAGGCGAGATTTTACATTTAATGCTCTTTATGCAGACAAGCATGGCCATATATACGACTACTTTGGTGGCATTCAGGACTTAAAAACACGAAAGTTAAACTTTATAGGTAACGCTGAAGATAGGATTAAGGAAGACTATCTACGTATTTTAAGAGCGTTTCGTTTTCACGCTAAAATATGCATAGGAGATTTAAGTGATGAAATATTGGATGTGTGCAAAAAGCATTCGCACATGATTCAAAACCTCTCTGGAGAGAGAATAAGAGAAGAAATATTTAAACTCTTGGAATTCAATGATCCTGCTCCAACACTTAAGAGCATGCAAAAATCTGATGTTTTACAAAAAATTATTCCAAAAGAAGTAAAATGCGAAATTTTATCTTCACCACTTCTTATCAACACTAAACCTCCTACAAAACCCTCAGCGTATGTCCATACGCCTTTCCTAGATCCCACAATCGATGCACTAACAAAATTAGCTTTGCTTCTTAGGACTGCCGAAGATAGGATTAGTCTTGGGGAAGAAGTGAGCAAGTTTTTACGTCTTTCAAATAAGCAAAAGAAAAAGCTATTATTTTTATTATCAAACAATATTAAAACAGAGCTTTCAGAAAAAGAGCAAAAGAAATACATATCTTTATTTGGTAAGGAATTATATTGTGACTTAATGAAGATTTGTGGTATTGAGTCTGGAACAAATGTTGATGAGTATATTTTATTTGCCAATATATTCAATGTTCCAAAATTTCCTTTATCTGGGGATGATTTAATAATCATAGGTCACCAACCAGGAAAAAGTTTAGGTAGAAACTTAGAATTGCTACGACAACACTGGGAAGACAGCTCCTACACTTTAACAAAGGAGGAGCTGTTGCTTTATGCTAAGAGCCTACTCTAGTTACTCTCTGAATGTTTGATGTAGTAGTGTGACTCATGGAAGAATTAGGTGTTAATGGGAGTGTTAATTTGTATTCTTCTTTAGCTTTTTCTGTGAGTCGATATTCATTGTTTTTTCCTGAAATTTTAATGCACATTTTCTGATCTGGGCATAAAAATTTATCTCTTATACTTGATGCCAGTTGTTGAACCTTATCTGAAAAACATTTTATTTGAGCTTTTATTAACTCCTTCACAATAAATTTTTTGACTGAATCATTATTGCTATTATTTTTTTGAGCTAAAAAGTCTGTGAAAGAATGTATTACTGCTTTACTATCTTCTTCATTTAAGTACAACTCTTTTGCGCACTTTTGAACAGAAGATACCTTTATGACAGAATTTTTTTTAATCTCTTGTTCAAAAACTCGTGTAACAACTTGTTTAACCCGATCTTCTATGATCTCTTTTCCAGATTTAACCAAATTCTCTTCCAACAGTGCAAGTATAGCTCTTTTCATAATGGTCCAAACGGTTTAAAATAAGAGTTTATAGTAGTGAAGGTAAGTATGCCAGCAGCATATATAGTATTTTCTAAAATGAATGGATAAATTTCCATTATGGTATTACCAACCAAAAGTTGTAAGTCTGTACATTTATACATTAGAGGTCTGAGGCGGCTTTTGATGGTATGCCAACAGTGTTCTATGGGATTCAAATCTGGTGAATATGTTGGAAGATACAGCACATGAAAGCCAAAAGACTCTATTAATGATTTTGTTTTAGTGGTCTTATGAAATGTAGCATTATCCATAACTATGGTTGTGCCAAGTGGCAATTTAGGTAATAACATCTTCTCCAACAATATATTGAATACCTCTTTTTCACACCCACCTTTGAAAGTCATTGGTGCAATAAATCTCATTCCAATCCACCCGGCTACTATACTGATTCTCTCTCGAGTTCTCCCTGGAACATCTGCATAAATTTTCTTTCCTCTTGGAGCACGTCCATATTCTCGGTATAACTTATTATCAACTCCTGCTTCATCTATATATAAGATGCTGGAATGTTCTATTTTTGAGATTTTATCAATAAATTGCTGCCTATCTTCTTGATTGCGCTCTTGATATAGTGTGACTTTTTTTTTTTAAAGTATTTTTTAGCTGTTTTAGTCTATACCAAATTGAATTTATTCCAAATCCAAGATTTTGTTTCATCTCTGCCAGAGTATGATCTGGATTCTTTGTAACATATTCTTCGAGTATTTTTGGGTCTATTTTTCGAATAAAGCTACCGTTTTTAGATGGCTTTAAGCTTTCACCAGCAGCTTTCTTTTTTAACCAGCGGTACAGAGTTGCTATTCCTATCTCCATGAGCTCTGCTATCTCAACCTTTGTCTTCCCTTTTTCTATCATCAATACTGCCTTTTCCCTTAAATCCACACTATATGCCATTATAACTCAAATACTTTGTTATACCTTTATCATTTGCTTTGGGAAATACTATAATTGCTAATACAAGACTTAAAGAAGAATTTAATTTGCATATTTAAAAATTTACACAGCAGTAACTGAAATGAATATTGTGAATAAGTACGTTAACACAGACTTAAAGTACTTATTCACATATTCATTGGCTTAAGTAAAAATTGCTGTGGTAGCTGTTTGATATAGGATCCTATTTCTATGACAAGCGGGTTTTTATTACCCATATAATTTGCAAAATTACACAAATAAAAAAATTTTTAAAAACATAGTTGATACTAAGTAAGTAATTTTCTGCACTAATTGTTTGCAAACTTCTTGTCAAACAATATTATACTAATATAGTATTATGCTAGCATCTATATAGAGCTATTTGGGAATAGGTGTGAACTTTGTCTTCTTTCAATATTTATAGCTCTTTTCATAATAGTCCGGAAAGTTCATAGAAAAGCAGAATCAACAGCATGACGAAAAGATGTGAATAGAGGGATGTTTTTCCTAGCTCTATTTTTTATAGCAAACCAATGATGCTCAATTTTATTGAAATCTGGGGAATACGTAGGAAGATACAAAATTTCAGCACCAACTTCTTTAGCAAGTTCAGTAATCTTATTAGACTTATGAAAAGTAGCATTATCAAGGATAACAGTTTGTCCAGGTTCCAAAATCGGTGTCAAAAACTGCTCAAACCATTTATTAAAGATATCCATATTACAATGGCCCTCAAATGTTAACGGAACAACTATTTTTCTACTATTTAGAGCTGCAATCATGCTAATTCGTTGAGTTTTCTTTCCAGATTTTAGGGCATAAAATCGCTGTCCTTTCTGAGAATATCCATAGGGATAGTCTTCGGTATTATCAATACCAGATTCATCTATATATACTAAGTTTTGAGGTTCTTTCGTTGCTATAATTTTCAAAAATTCAGCACGTTTTTCTTCATTCCTTTCTTTGTATCCATATGTCTTTTTTGCGTGTGAGTCCAATTTTTAAGAGCTAGATGAATCGTTGGGGTACTAACATTACTCCAAAGCTTAGCCATTTCCGATAGAGTTTTTCCACCATGTTTTTTGGCAAATTCAGTAAATTTATTCCAGTCGGTAATTTTATGATTATAACCTCCATTTCCAAGTTTTTTCGACTGAAAATCTCCTGTTTCTTTTTTTCTTTGCTGCCACTCCCATAATGTAGTTCTTCCAATTTTAAATCTTTCTGCTACCGTTTCTCTGCTTTCCCCTTCGTCTAGTACCTCCATTGCTTTTTTTCTTAAATCATAACTATATGCTGCTGGCATACTTACCTTCACTACTATAAACTCTTATTTTAAACCGTTTGGACCATTATGAAAAGAGCTATACTATTCTTCTGTGGATATATGCTGCTTTATTTATCAAGACAAAGTATACCAATTGCTCTGCCACTGTTAATAGATACTCATACCAATTCCCGCTATAGAAAGAACAGATAGAGAATAATGGGGAAAAAGTCATACTAGAGTAAGTGAAATAGCGAGGTATAAATGGCATTAAGGTCAAAACTATTAGACGAAAGAGTTGTAAATTTAGCGAAAGAAATGTTAAAAAAGGTAAGAAATAACGCATATGTTTCAAAAAAGTTACAAGCGGTGATAGCAGGAAAAGAAAGTAGTATAAGCGCTGTGGCAAGAATATGTAAAATTTCAAGGACTGCTTTGACTGAATGGATAAAGCATCTAAAATTTGGTAGAGTAGAAAAATTATTTGCCCCGTTTCAGCGGAGAAGAAAAAGCAAATTAAACAAAAATCAACGTGAGCAAATTGAAATATGGGTAGAAAGAAATCCAAATATTACTATTAAGGAAGTACAAATAAAAATCTCAGAGGAATTTGCCCTAAACATCAGCAAATCAACAGTGCACCGTGAGATACAAAGGATGAAATTTTCTTACATAACACCGAGGCCAATGCACCATAAACAAGATAAAAACAAGCAAGAAGAGTTTAAAAGATACTTCAATAAAATAGTCAATTTCCACCCTAAAAGGGAGGTGTTTTTTTGATGAATCACGATTTGGGACTCATTCAAAAATCGGACACGGATGGTTTAAAAAAGGGGTCAGAACGCAGGTTAAAATGAAAATTGGTAGACAAAATTTCTATATCTAAAGTGCGGTAAATCCAAGAAGTGGTAAGAAAATTAGCCTACTTGCTCCATATGTAAACACTGATTGTATGAATATATTTCTGGAGCAGATGTCGAAAGATTTAGGCACGAAAGAAGCCTTTCTTGTAATGGATTGTGCAAGTTGGCATAGATCAAAAAGTTTGAAAATTCAGGAAAACATTACCATCATATATAGCCTTTCTTATAATAGTTCGAACGTGATAAGATATGTATTTATGACGATAGTGGGCCAGTAGCGTATTACGATACGTTCGGATTATTGTGAAAAGAGCTATACTTGCCTCCTTATTCACCGGAACTGAATCCTGTTGAAAGGTTGTGGCAATATATCAAATACAATACTTTACGCAATAGTATCTACGATACCATAGGTTTACTTGAAGATGTTTTGTGTAATTTTATTGTCAATATTTCCAGTACTACTATTAAACGAGTTTGTAATGTTTCTTATTTGTTCCGTCAGTAATGGATTTTGGTATAAGTTATCTAAGTGCCAGAGTCTAATTAATAAGTCTGCTTGAAGCCGCTCAGTGTTTGTACAGTTGTGCCTGCGCAACTTGCTTCAAAATTTCTGCTTGTTGCTGAGCATGGACATTAGCATAACCACATGCAGGAGATGCAGCAGCAGGTCTTGCAATGCACTTAGGTCTTTTTGCTTGAGTATTGAGGCCAGAAAATACCTCTTCTATCAATGGGTTGACAAAGAACCATCCTCCCATATTTTTTGGTTCCTCTTGACACCAGGTAATTTCAGCGTTCTTATATTTTTCGAGTTCATTGTTTAGTTTATCGGCCGGGAATGGATAAAATTGTTCTAAACGCACTACTGCTATATCGTTTATTTTTTGTGCTTCAAGCATTTCAATTATGTCGTAATAAACTTTACCACTACATATTACAACTTTACGTATTTTATCACTTGCAACTAAACCTGTTCTACACTCTGGAATTACCGTAAGAAATTTTCCTTCAAAGTCAGAAAGGTTAGAAACTGCGCTTTTATGACGCAATAGTGATTTAGGTGTAAACACCACTAAAGGCTTACGAAAATCTCGATTGATTTGTCGGCGTAAAGCATGAAAATAATTCGCAGGATTAGAGCAATTAACCACCTGCATATTATCCTCTGCACAGAGCTGCAAAAACCTCTCTATACGAGCAGAACTATGCTCAGGCCCCTGCCCTTCATAACCATGAGGCAAAAGTAGAACTAGACCACTTGACCGCAACCACTTTGTTTCTGCAGATGAGATAAATTGGTCAATCATAATTTGCGCGCCATTTGCAAAATCACCGAACTGCCCTTCCCAGAGCACAAGTGAATAAGGAGAATCAAGGCTATATCCATATTCAAAACCCATCACAGCATACTCAGATAGTGCGCTATCTATAACTTCAAAGCGAGCTTGCTTCTCACTTATGTTGTTGAGTGGAATAAACGTTTCTTCTGTTACTTGATCAACAAGTCTTGAATGACGGTGCGAGAAGGTACCGCGACCAGAATCTTGTCCTGACAAGCGCACTCCTATTCCTTCTTTAAGCAATGATGCGAATGCAAGACTTTCAGCAGTTGCCCAGTCTATGTTGCTACCGGAATTTATACTTTCTATTCTGCCATCAAGTATTCTTCTGACTTTATTATTGAGATTAAAACTACTTGGAATATTGCTATTTATGTGTACACCTAATTTTTTTAGCTCATCTGGTGAAACACCAGAGTCCGTATAATATTCACTCAAATCGTTCAACTTTGCTCTCCTGAGTTTTAACCACACTCCATCAAACCAATCAGCTTTTTTTGGAGTATAAGTCGTTGACTCAGTAAGGCTTTTATCTAATCTTGTTCTAAATTCGCTGCGTAATTTACTTACTTCATCGCTACCTAGCACTTTCTCTGCAGTCAGATTCTCTTCGTACAGCGTGCCTGGAGTTTTATGCTTTGATATTGCTTTATACATAAGTGGCTGAGTAAAATTTGGCTCATCGCCTTCATTATGGCCATATTGGCGGTAGCATATTATGTCAATCACCACATCCTTTTTAAATTTCTGCACATACTCCATTGCCAAATTCGCAGCAAAACTCACAGCTTCTGGATTATCTCCATTAACATGAAATATTGGAGCTTCTATTGATTTTGCTACATCAGTGCAATAAAAAGATGAGCGTGCGCAGGATGGGTTGGCGGTAAAACCAACTTGGTTATTAATAACAATATGCACGATACCACCTACTGTATAACCTTCAATGTTGCTCAAAGTAAGGGTTTCGGCAACCACTCCCTGCCCGATGAAAGCTGCATCACCATGAATTGATATGCCAAGCACAGATCTCGTATTTTGTTTTGCTCTTACTCTTCCAGCTAGAACCGGATTTACCGCCTCAAGGTGAGATGGGTTAGGACATAAACTTAAGTGTATTTTTTTACCACCAGCAAGTGCTCGATCAGAAGAGTAACCAAGGTGATATTTGACATCACCAGACACCTCAAGACCACTTGGGTATGCAAGATTGCCTTGAAATTCAGACAGCATTGCCGCATAATCTTTTCCCATCACTTTGGTTAGAACATTGAGCCGTCCTCGGTGGGCCATACCAAGAACTATTTCTTCAATACCAAAAGCTGCAGAATCACTAATAACTCTTTCAATTGCAACAATGGCTGACTCCCCACCTTCGATAGAAAAACGCTTATATCCAGGAAATTTCATATGGAGAAATTGCTCGAACATCTCAGATTCAATCAAGTGCCTTAGTATTTCTTTTTTATCCTTAGGGCTTAGCGTATAGACCTGATTTTCAATTTTCTCCTGCAGCCACACTCTTTCCTCATAAGAGGAAATATGCATAAATTCAAACCCGATGTTCTTGCAGTAAATATCTCTATAGATTCCAGCATCATGCGCTGGAGAGATATTCAAATATTTCTGACAATCTATTTCTTTATTTACATGCGGTGATAATGGATTTAAGTCCGCAAAAAAATGACCGTAAGATCTGAAGAAATTTGCTAAGCTAGAAATTGAATCATCCGACTTGACTGCGTGCTGTGCATTGCAGGCTTCCGTTTTATTCATTTCTAAATTGCTTGAAAAAATCCTATTCCAATCCTCCCCGATTGATTTATCGCCCTGCAGATAACGGCTATACATTTCTTCTACAAATTCTGCATTATCACCATAAAGGCAGCTTAGACTTAGCATAATCACTACAAAAGATATCAAATACTTATAAGTATACCTTAAGTTTTTTAAAAAAGAACTCCTTTAGTTTCTAATTATTAAGTTATACAAACACTGTAATACGAGTTTTCCAGAAAGGGTGTCATTCTAGACTGACATCTAATCTTTCCATAAATGATGTATTTCAACATAAAACAACTATACTCATCAACTTGTGCTCAATCATAATTCCTAGGTTCCAGTGTTAGCTACTTGTTTTTTGGATTTCTATACTATTGCTGATTATTGAAATTTTTTGCACATTAAGGAACGCAAGCGTTTATGAGTCAGAGGATAAGTCATATAACATTTACTCGGTCTTAATACTTTGAATTTATATTTGAGTAAACGATAAACAGTAATTGGTATGAGTGATCTATTTAAAAGTGACAATTATGATAAAAATCTCAATTCTTTGATAAGAGTCATAAAGCTGAAGGATACAAAAAAAAATTAATGAACAATATGATGAAACACTGAAAGATTTATCTCAAGCTCTGAAGAATTTTACAAACAACGCAAAAGATGTAGCCAAATTTGTTATATATAGCGACTTGAATAATTATGTAGAACCTTTGAGCACAAAGCCACTCTGTTTTATTGGAACATTAAAAGGGATATTAGATAGAGTCTTGGGAAAAGATATTCCAACTAATGATAATGACATAAAAAATTTTGTTGGTGATGAATTATCAGGTTTCACTATAGAAAAAGCAGCCGAATACACAAATATTTTAAGTACAATTAATCTATTCAAGAAAGGACTTAAAGAAATTTTAGATTCGAAACAGAGTGGAAAAGGCAATAAAGAACATAAATCATACGAAGTAATACCAAAATCCATTACTGACGGAACAAATAAGAAACATTACAAACTCGTTTAATAGTAGTACTGGAAATATTGACAATAAAATTACACAAAACATCTTCAAGTAAACCTATGGTATCGTAGATACTATTGCGTAAAGTATTGTATTTGATATATTGCCACAACCTTTCAACAGGATTCAGTTCCGGTGAATAAGGAGGCAAGTATATGATGGTAATGTTTTCCTGAATTTTCAAACTTTTTGATCTATGCCAACTTGCACAATCCATTACAAGAAAGGCTTCTTTCGTGCCTAAATCTTTCGACATCTGCTCCAGAAATATATTCATACAATCAGTGTTTACATATGGAGCAAGTAGGCTGATTTTCTTACCACTTCTTGGATTTACCGCACTTTAGATATAGAAATTTTGTCTACCAATTTTCATTTTAACCTGCGCTCTGACCCCTTTTAAACCATCCGTGTCCGATTTTTGAATGAGTCCCAAATCGTGATTCATCAAAAAAAACACCTCCCTTTTAGGGTGGAAATTGACTATTTTATTGAAGTATCTTTTAAACTCTTCTTGCTTGTTTTTATCTTGTTTATGGTGCATTGGCCTCGGTGTTATGTAAGAAAATTTCATCCTTTGTATCTCACGGTGCACTGTTGATTTGCTGATGTTTAGGGCAAATTCCTCTGAGATTTTTATTTGTACTTCCTTAATAGTAATATTTGGATTTCTTTCTACCCATATTTCAATTTGCTCACGTTGATTTTTGTTTAATTTGCTTTTTCTTCTCCGCTGAAACGGGGCAAAGAATTTTTCTACTCTAGCAAATTTTAGATGCTTTATCCATTCAGTCAAAGCAGTCCTTGAAATTTTACATATTCTTGCCACAGCGCTTATACTACTTTCTTTTCCTGCTATCACCGCTTGTAACTTTTTTGAAACATATGCGTTATTTCTTACCTTTTTTAACATTTCTTTCGCTAAATTTACAACTCTTTCGTCTAATAGTTTTGACCTTAATGCCATTTATACCTCGCTATTTCACTTACTCTAGTATGACTTTTTCCCCATTATTCTCTATCTGTTCTTTCTATAGCGGGAATTGGTATGAGTAGATCATTTTCTGACTAACATGTTTGCATTTTAGTTGAATATTTCTTCACAATTGTGCATAATTATGAATGCTTTTTATCTTACTTTCTCATGGCTCTTTCGAAGTTTCTTGATGCTCGCAATGATTATGCCTTCAAAAGAATATTTGGCACTGAGAAAAACAAAGATATTCTCATTCATTTCTTGAACGATATTTTAGGCTTTACTGGCTTAGCTGCTATCCACGATGTTGAATTCTTAGCTACCATCTTAGACCCTGAAATTGCTGCTAAAAAGCAGAGTATTGTTGATGTTCTTTGTAAGGACTCTCAAGGTTCCAGATACATCATAGAGATGCAATTCACTAAGACCAAAGGCTTCGAAAAGCGTGCTCAATATTATGCTGCTAAAGCCTATTCAAGTCAAGCTGATCAAGGTGATAATTATCATAATCTCAAGGAAATTATCTTCATAGCCGTTGCTGATTGTATTATTTTTCCAGATAAAGCCGAGTACAAATCTAATCATGTCATTTTAGATCAAAATAGCTTTGAACATGACTTAAAGGATTTTTACTTCGTATTCATAGAACTACCTAAATTTACAAAGACAAAAGAAGATCAACTAGAAAATATAGTAGAAAAATGGTGTTATTTTTTCCGATATGCAGCAGAAACAAACGAAGAAGACCTAGATAAAATAGTTGGTAGTGACGTAATAATAAAACGAGCTTATGAAGAGATGAATAAGTTTAATTGGTCAGAAGAAGAGTTACTAGCATATGAACAAATGAAAAAACGCATAATGGATGAGATAGCTGCTTTAGCTCAAAAATTTGATGAGGGTCTTAGAGTAGGTCAAGAAAAAGGTAGACAAGAAGGCATCCAAATCGGCCATCAAAAAGGTAAAATTGAAGGTAAAATTGAAGTTGCAAAAAATTTACTTAAAGCTGGCATCTCTATTGACGTTGTATCGCAAACTACAGGTCTTTCTTTCGATGAGATCAAACAGTTACAGGCAGAAAAGACCTCATAGCTCCCTCAATTTATCGCTCTGCTTATTCCTCTAACTACTGATGTGCCATTTAAGAATGTATTCGGCTTTTTAGATAACTCTACTTTCCCTGAAACTTCCTTACTCAAGTCTTTAGAAGGCTTTTCTACTTTCTGTTGTAGCATGACTGTTTCTTTTTCCTCTTTTAAAGAGCTTTTCAAATGATCTAGAAACTTATCAGTTTGTTTAAATTCTGGACATGCTTCTTTTGCAAACGAGTATAGGGTTTTTGCTATTTCAGAAAATTTTCCATTTATTATTTTTCCAATTATAGCTGATTGCACTGCCAAAGGATCAAAGTTTAGATTTGTTAGTGATATTCCTGACTTAATAGCAGTTTTATTTAACAATTCCTCAAATCTATTTGTAATATTTAGTGCATAACTTCTCTCCTCTAATAAAGGTATAGATTGATCTACTGCGAATATATATTGTTTACCAGTGAACTTTCTTACGAGCACATCAAGTAACATTATCGTACCATTTAAATCCATTTTTGCATCTATAGTATTTTCTAAAATGAATGGATAAATTTCCATTATGGTATTACCAACCAAAAGTTGTAAGTCTGTACATTTATACATTAGAGGTCTGAGGCGGCTTTTGATGGTATGCCAACAGTGTTCTATGGGATTCAAATCTGGTGAATATGTTGGAAGATACAGCACATGAAAGCCAAAAGACTCTATTAATGATTTTGTTTTAGTGGTCTTATGAAATGTAGCATTATCCATAACTATGGTTGTGCCAAGTGGCAATTTAGGTAATAACATCTTCTCCAACAATATATTGAATACCTCTTTTTCACACCCACCTTTGAAAGTCATTGGTGCAATAAATCTCATTCCAATCCACCCGGCTACTATACTGATTCTCTCTCGAGTTCTCCCTGGAACATCTGCATAAATTTTCTTTCCTCTTGGAGCACGTCCATATTCTCGGTATAACTTATTATCAACTCCTGCTTCATCTATATATAAGATGCTGGAATGTTCTATTTTTGAGATTTTATCAATAAATTGCTGCCTATCTTCTTGATTGCGCTCTTGATATAGTGTGACTTTTTTTAAAGTAATTTTTAGCTGTTTTAGTCTATACCAAATTGAATTTATTCCAAATCCAAGATTTTGTTTCATCTCTGCCAGAGTATGATCTGGATTCTTTGTAACATATTCTTCGAGTATTTTTGGGTCTATTTTTCGAATAAAGCTACCGTTTTTAGATGGCTTTAAGCTTTCACCAGCAGCTTTCTTTTTTAACCAGCGGTACAGAGTTGCTATTCCTATCTCCATGAGCTCTGCTATCTCAACCTTTGTCTTCCCTTTTTCTATCATCAATACTGCCTTTTCCCTTAAATCCACACTATATGCCATTATAACTCAAATACTTTGTTATACCTTTATCATTTGCTTTGGGAAATACTATAGTGCGTTTTTCATGCCTTTTTCACTTTAGTGACAAGCTTTAAACCTCTATCGAAGAGTTCCTCAAAGAGCTCCTTCTTGATATAGCCTTTTATAGTGCACCCATTTGTCTAGACCATTTTTTTAAAGTGATCCGATTTTTAAAATGAATATGTTGATAAATACGTCGACACACATTTAAAGTATTTATCAATATATTCATTTACTGTTTATGATAATAAAGATCAGCAGGAACTTTATAATTTAGAGTCTGATGTAGCCTTCTATAGTTATACCAACCAACAAAGTCATTTATTATAAGATTCAAATCTCTGATACTATTTGGTCTATAATAATATATAGCTTCTTGCTTTAAAGTTCTCCATAAGCGCTCAACAAATATATTGTCGAAGCAACGTCCTTTATGGTCCATACTGATTTTAATATTAGCATGCTCTAATTCCGTAATAAAGTTGTAGCAAGTAAACTGTACCCCTTGATCACTATTAAAAATCTCATGTTTACCTTGTTTTAGAGCTTCTTTGAGAGTATAAAGGCAAAATCCAGCATCGAGATATGGTGATAATGAATGAGCAATAATATAGCGACTATACAAGTCCATTATTGCCACAAAATAGACAAACTTACCTTCTACCATAATATATGTTATATCAGTAGCCCATACCTGATTAACTCTACAAATAATCAAATCTTTGAGTAGATAAGGATATATTTTATGCTTTTTTTCTTTAATACTTGTATTACATCTTTTTCTACAATACAGCCCACTAATCTTCATTTTTTTCATAATTCTTAAGATTTTTTTGCGATTGACTACTACCCCACTCGCTATGATTTCAGCAGTAATTTTACGATATCCATAACGGCAATCAGAAGCCAAATATACTTCTTGAATCAAATTTGCTACTTCACTTTCGTTATTAATTATAGGCCTATAATATAGGCTAGATCTGCAAATCCCCAATAAATCAGCATGTTTCCTAATTGACAGATCAGAATCTTTTTCTATAAACCTTACTCTATCTTTTTTGCTTATTTCAGTAATTTTTTTTTCAAATAGCTATTTTCCACTGTCAATTCTCCTATTACTTTATGTAAACTTTCTATTTCTTGCGCTAAGATTCTTTGTTTTCTCGCACTTTCACTTTCTTCAACAAATAGGTCTTTTAACCTTGCCAATACTCTATCACGCCAATCATATAGATTTGTTGATGGTATTTTATATTCACTACATATCTCAGCTGTGCTTTTTTGATTTTTTATTGCTTCCAAAGCTATCTTTGCTTTTAACTCTGGTTCATATTTTTTTTTGTTGCCATTCTTTTACCCCTTTACCTTCCTACTCGGATCAACCATTTTTTTGTCTAGTTTATGGGGTGAATTATAATTGTTGCCATATTTCAAAGGATTTAGCTTTTCAGAGGATGTTATCTGTATACATGAAATGTCGATTCTCTTTGAGCTATCGAGATTTGGAAGAAATGATGAGTACAAGGGGAGCAAAATGCTACGTTACAAAGGTGGGTTATCACCACTGATAGATGAGGCAGTAAGGAAAAGAAAGAAGCAGGTTGGTAGTAGTTGGAGAGACTTACATTAAATTAAAGGGTAAATGGGTTTATTTATATACTGTACTCTTGTGTGTTAGTAGAGACAAGTCTTCAGCACTTGCATTCTTTCGTAAAGCCTTCAGGAGTAACTGTCTTCCTGAGAAAATTGTAATTGATAAAAGCGGCAGTAATACTGCTGCTCTTGATGATTTGAATGAAGAAATTTCTGAAGATTACAGTTCTTCAAATAAAATATCTAAATAATATTGTTGATAGATTTATCAAAAAACTAATAAAGCCAATGCTTGGGTTTAAAAGCTTCCATTCCGCAAAGATTACCATCACAGGCATAGAAAATATTCGTATGATTCAAAAAAGACAAATTATTAAAATAATGTTTCTACTTTTGAGAATTTTGCTATGTTAATGGCTTCATAACTCCTATAATCCCACCTTTAATGATCTTCTTTCCTATGGTTTATAGTGCGACAGAACCTTTTTTTTGACTCTGTTGAATTAAAAAGGCTAACTACAGAACGGCCAACTCAGTCTAGTCTTGTAACGGCTTACTAAGGATTCTTTAAATATCGATCCTCAAAAAAATCGGCGTAGGTTTAGGCAGTGTAATGCCTAAGCTTACACATGCGTTGCACAGAGATTTTAAATCACGTTGTTCTTTTGGAATTTGCAACTGATCGAGTATCATTTTTGCTGACTTTGGAGAAATTGGCTGCAGCAAAATGCCAATCATTCTAATGTATTCAAGTAATTTGTAGATTACTAAATCCATGCGCTCTCTATCGGTTTTACTGAGTGTCCAGGGTGCACTTTTATCTATGTAAGCATTGGCCTTGGAAGAGATATTGATAATCAGGAGTATAATCTGGTTAAATTCATACTTTGATAGATGATCCATTACTTGATCAATTATGGCTTTGCAATTTGGTAAACTCTCATCATCTTTAAGCAAATTGCGATCGACCACTGGTACAACTCCAAAGCATTGCTTGTGCAGAAATGAAATTGTTCTTTGCACTAAATTGCCTATATTGTTTGCCAGCTCTGAGTTTATGCGGCTGATCATGTTCTTCTTACTGAAATTACCATCTTGACCGAAACTTGCTTCCCGAAGGAGAAAATAGCGTAGTTGATCAACACCAAACTCTTCTGCCAGACCAATTGGATCTATAACGTTACCAAGGGATTTGGATATTTTTTCCCCCTCGTTCAGCCACCAACCATGAACTGCAATTTGCTTTGGCAGTGATAAATCTGCTGCAAGGAGGATCGCTGGCCAGTATACAGCGTGAAAACGCAATATGTCTTTACCGATCACATGAACGTTGAAGGAGTCTGTCCAAAATTTCTTATATTCCTCATCTTCTATATTAGGAAAGCCTATTGATGTGAGATAGTTAGTGAGCGCATCTATCCAAACATAAATTACGTGCTTGTCATTCCCTGGTACTTTTATTCCCCAATTAAAACTAGTACGAGAAATCGAAAGGTCAGTAAGTCCTGATTTTACAAACGATACCACCTCGTTTTTTCTGCTCTCAGGAAAGATGAAATTCGGCTGATTTTCGTATAACTCTAGTAATTTATTTTGCCAACTTGACAAACGAAAAAAGTAGCTCTCTTCTTTTATCCACTGAACTTCAGCACCTGTTGGTGCTCTGCCATCTATCAACTCTGATTCCTGATAAAACGCTTCATCACGAACTGAATACCAACCTGAGTAAGAATCCAGATATATTTGCCCTCTCTCTTCAAGCCTATTCCATAGAGCTATAACTGCTTTTTCATGACGTTCTTCTGTGGTGCGAATAAAATCATCATAATCAAAGTTGATTAGCTCGGCCAATTTTCTGAACGTAACACTTATTTCATCTGTAAATTCTTTTGGCTCTATTCCCTTTACCTTAGCCGCTTTTTCAATTTTCTGTCCATGTTCATCTGTACCAGTAGTAAATTTGACGTTCTTTCCAGCTAATTTCATAAATCTAGCTGTAACATCACAGATAAGGGAAGTATATGCGTGGCCGATATGTGGCTTGTCGTTTACGTAATATATTGGCGTAGTGACGTAAAAGCTCTCAAATTGCTCCATTTTGTACTGTTTAAAGCTTCATCGTATCTGCACTAGTAATAAAAATCAATATATATCCTATCGTACAAGCAATCTGAAAAGCCATTATACCGCTGCGTTTTGCAGCGGTATAATGTGAGTAACTTACGTTTGAGTTGCTATGATATTGTTGTCCATAACTTCACAACTGTACAAACATTCGTCTGTGAAAGCAGTGTGTTAAATATTATAGCAGATTTTGCCTCAAACACAAAAATGTCATCCCAGTGCCCAGACACTAGGATCCAGAAAAATTAATTGTAAACAAACGACTATACAACATGTTCAATAAAATTACAAAAAAGCTGGATTCCAGTGTCAAGCACTGGAATGACACTATTTGCTGTACAATTTACCTTCTACAATCAATATTACATCCATGATTTCCAGAATGTTTTTCCTCATTAGAATGAGAAAACAACCCACCAAGTCTGGTTTCATCATAAGAAGGAGCACTTGGAGCAGTATTAGGATCTTGAGGAGAGTAAGGAGGTGGTGGTTCAAGATTAGAAGAATCTCCCAAATCATATCCAGGTCCTGATTTATGATAGTTATAGCTCTTTTCATAATGGTCCAAACGGTTTAAAATAAGAGTTTATAGTAGTGAAGGTAAGTATGCCAGCAGCATATAGTTATGATTTAAGAAAAAAAGCAATGGAGGTGCTAGACGAAGGGGAAAGCAGAGAAACGGTAGCAGCAAGATTTAAAATTGGAAGAACTATAGTATTTTCTAAAATGAATGGATAAATTTCCATTATGCTATTACCAACCAAAAGTTGTAAGTCTGTACATTTATACATTAGAGGTCTGAGGCGGCTTTTGATGGTATGCCAACAGTGTTCTATGGGATTCAAATCTGGTGAATATGTTGGAAGATACAGCACATGAAAGCCAAAAGACTCTATTAATGATTTTGTTTTAGTGGTCTTATGAAATGTAGCATTATCCATAACTATGGTTGTGCCAAGTGGCAATTTAGGTAATAACATCTTCTCCAACAATATATTGAATACCTCTTTTTCACACCCACCTTTGAAAGTCATTGGTGCAATAAATCTCATTCCAATCCACCCGGCTACTATACTGATTCTCTCTCGAGTTCTCCCTGGAATATCTGCATAAATTTTCTTTCCTCTTGGAGCACGTCCATATTCTCGGTATAACTTATTATCAACTCCTGCTTCATCTATATATAAGATGCTGGAATGTTCTATTTTGAGATTTTATCAATAAATTGCTGCCTATCTTCTTGATTGCGCTCTTGATATAGTGTGACTTTTTTAAAGTAATTTTTAGCTGTTTTAGTCTATACCAAATTGAATTTATTCCAAATCCAAGATTTTGTTTCATCTCTGCCAGAGTATGATCTGGATTCTTTGTAACATATTCTTCGAGTATTTTTGGGTCTATTTTTCGAATAAAGCTACCGTTTTTAGATGGCTTTAAGCTTTCACCATCAGCTTTCTTTTTTAACCAGCGGTACAGAGTTGCTATTCCTATCTCCATGAGCTCTGCTATCTCAACCTTTGTCTTCCCTTTTTCTATCATCAATACTGCCTTTTCCCTTAAATCCACACTATATGCCATTATAACTCAAATACTTTATTATACCTTTATCATTTGCTTTGGGAAATACTATACATTATGGGAGTGGCAGCAAAGAAAAAAAGAAACAGGAGATTTTCAGTCGAAAAAACTTGGAAATGGAGGTTATAATCATAAAATTACCGACTGGAATAAATTTACTGAATTTGCCAAAAAACATGGTGGAAAAACTCTATCGGAAATGGCTAAGCTTTGGAGTAATGTTAGTATCCCAACGATTCATCTAGCTCTTAAAAAAATTGGACTCACACGCAAAAAAAGACATATGGATACAAAGAAAGGAATGAAGAAAAACGTGCTGAATTTTTGAAAATTATAGCAACGAAAGAACCTCAAAACTTAGTATATATAGATGAATCTGGTATTGATAATACCGAAGACTATCCCTATGGATATTCTCCAGAAAGGACAGCGATTTTATGCCCTAAAATCTGGAAAGAAAACTCAACGAATTAGCATGATTGCAGCTCTAAATAGTAGAAAAATAGTTGTTCCGTTAACATTTGAGGGCCATTGTAATATGGATATCTTTAATAAATGGTTTGAGCAGTTTTTGACACCGATTTTGGAACCTGGACAAACTGTTATCCTTGATAATGCTACTTTTCATAAGTCTAATAAGATTACTGAACTTGCTAAAGAAGTTGGTGCTGAAATTTTGTATCTTCCTACGTATTCCCCAGATTTCAATAAAATTGAGCATCATTGGTTTGCTATAAAAAATAGAGCTAGGAAAAACATCCCTCTATTCACATCTTTTCGTCATGCTGTTGATTCTGCTTTTCTATGAACTTTCCGGACTATTATGAAAAGAGCTATAATGCCAAGAATGACTAAACCCCAAACTGGTAAGACTGGGTTAATAGCGCAACCTATCAAAGCTGCTAAAGAAATTGCACCAACTGCAAATTCTATATTTCTGAACATTTTAAGTTGACTATCTAGATAATCTATTTTTTCTGACTTTCTAGCCGTTTTTTCGCTGCTGTTGTACCAAACACACATTAAAGCATGGAAAGCAACACACGCAACTACAGCTACTATCCCTAAAGCTAATAATTTCCTGCTGTCTTCTGAGTATTTTTTCTTATCTTCTCTGCTTTGGTAGCCAACAGTATCAAAACCAGGGTTATTTATAACTGTAGTACGACCACCAAACAGGTTGCTAAGTAGTAAATAATCCCAAAAATCTAAACCTCTATTATCGTTTATATGTACGTGCGTGACTTGAGGGACTGTGGTTTGTTGCCTATCGCTTCTATCATATTCTGTACTGTGCTGATCATTAGTTCGATTACTGCGCTTAAATCCCTTATACTCATCTTCAAAAATTTTATCACTCCAGTTCTCAATATCTTGCATACCACGAAAACATAAAAATTCTTGAACACCATTGTCACTGCCATTTTCTTTTATATAGGGAAGTGCATACCTTTTTAAAACACTATCATGCATAAAAATTCCCCCAGAATTAAGATTAAATTAATAAAGAATTATTATAACAGAGTAACGTTTTCTTGTCAATTCAACCATACCCTAATACCCAGTTAATATCCTTTCCACCAATTCTTTTACTGTCGGTACGTAGCCATTCTCATAAAATGGGTCTTGCTTAAATCTGTACACATTGTGTCCAGAAAACATGAGTTCATTTTCAACATTGCCGTCATGTACAATGTTTTGCAGTGTCTTTTGTATACAGAAACTCCGTGGTTCTGGCTTTCGCCCTGTTGAATGGTCACCATGATCTTTCCAATTGCTAAACAGACAATGGCTTAAACATCCCATGCAATTAATTTGATCTTGTCTTATTTCCGCAAATTTGCCTGGTGTCACAAAAATAACAGTTGTATCTGGAGTTTTCATTACCTCTGTATACCCTGCTTTAATCCATGCATTTGCTAGCTCTTTGTCTTTTACAGTGAGGTAAATCTTTCTACCTCTGCTACCCATTGCAAATTCATTATTAAACTCTCCACTCGCACTTTCTGAAAATTTTATTTGACGTGAATTTCGTTCCTGTAGCTCATGTATGAAGTTATTTTTTACTGCAGATGAATAGAATCCTGTTGGACTAAATTTGTTTAAAAATACATCACCTTCTTCTAAAGTAAGTAACTTCTTTTTCCATTCTGTAGAAATCTGACTTTCTTTTGTTAAAAGTGGACGAGTGCCAAACTGAAAAGCTATTGTTCCGATTTGTAAATTGTCAAACCAATGTTCCCAATCCTTCAAATGCCATACTCCCCCTGCCATAACAATTGGCGTTTCAGCAAGACCAACCTCGTTCATGAAAGATCTAAGCTCTGCAACTCTTTCAAATGGAGCCTGCGGTAATTCTGGGTCTTCACTATTACTGAGCCCATTGTGACCACCAGCAAGCCACGGATCCTCATATACTACTCCACCAAGTAAAAAAGAAGATATTTTTTGGTAAGCACGTTTCCACAACGCTTTAAAAGCGCGCGCCGATGAGATAATAGGGTAGTAATAAACTTGATATTTAGCTGAAATTTCTCCAAGCCTGTAAGGCATACCAGCACCGCAAGTGATGCCATGAACTAAGCCTTTTGCTTTTTCTAATATGCCATGAAGGACTTGTTCTGCTGCTCCCATTTCCCAAAGCACGTTCATATGTATTCTTCCACGGCCCTTTGATATTTCATTCGCTATTTTTGCTTGACTAACTCCAGCCTCAATACTATACTTGATTAACTCTTCGTGCTTTTCATTTCTTGTTTTACCTTTATAAATTAGTGGTACCAGCTCGCCATTGTCATCGATAAGTTTAGCATTTGCACCAGAAAACGTACCAACAGCATCCGCTGCAGCAAATGCCCCACTTGATCCTCCATCACTGATTGCAATACCTTTACCGCCCTCAATGATTGGCCACACTTCTTTCCCTGAAATCACTATCTTTTTTATCTTATCTTTCAAAATTTCCTCTTAATCTTTCACTCTATTTTACTTAATTACTAAAAAAATAATAGCTTTTCTTTTTATACCTATGCATTCAGTTTTAAATAGGCATAGGAGATGCTATAAATATAGTTTTATAAGAAATTTGCTATATGATCATAGGTTTAACAGGTGGGATTGCAGTTGGAAAGAGCTTTGTAGCCAATTGCTTTAAAGAATTTGGTGCCGCTTTGTTTGATTCCGACTCTGTCGTGCACCAGCTTTATAAAGTGGACAAAAACATAATAAGTTATGCAGAAGAAAAATTTCCCGGGGTAGTAGTAAATGGAAAAATTGATAGAACAGTATTGTCTAAATATTTTTTAGCACATGATGAAAATTGGAAGCAATTCCAGTCTTTAGTACATTCCGCTGTGCGAAATGAATTAGAATTTTTTATTGATCATGAGAAAGAAAACAACAGAAAACTTCTAGTTCTAGACATTCCACTCCTGCTGGAAACGAGATTCCATTTGTATTGCGATTTTATTGTTTTTATCCATGCAGATAGCGTTGTGCAATCTCAAAGGATTAGTGAGCGTAATATGGATAAAGAAAAGCTGAATCTAATGTCCAGTATTCAGCTACCTATTGAAGAAAAAAGGCAAATGAGTAACTTCATAATCGATAGCAGCGCAAATGTTTTTTCTCAAGTGAAAGACATAATAAACTCGTTAGACCTCAGCACGTGATACGGTTATTTTTCACGAGATTACTCCGAATTTTAGCTATACTATCAGCAGATTTTACCATTAAAATCTCAAACCTTGAGCCTTCGTTCAAAAATGATTCAACTGACTTACCGAAAAAATCATATCTCCACCCCTTGAATAGTTTATCTATCTGCCCAGATATTGAACCAGCTAACTCATCTTTTGATGAAACTAACTTTCTTGATATGTTATTTTCCTTACATTTGCTCTCTAAAATAATCGAGAGTATATCAAATACAGATTTATCATAATTATCTGACAGAGTATAATTTTGCTGCACAAACTCCTTCTCATTCTCATTAAAAATATTCATAAATTCTAATAAATCTTCCTCTTTTATATTTTTTGTGTTCCTCTCAAGATCATCTAAAACCTCGTCAATACTCTCCACATTTTTTTCAATAAGACCAATTATTACAGCATTATTAATTACTTTATTGCGATTGATGTTATAGCGTTGTGCTAAAGTCTCTTGCCACTCACTCACTGCTTTAACAACTAACATTAGCCTCGGATTTGCTTCATAGTTAAATTTAATCCTCCTCCATGCATCTTTTGGACTATGCAAATACTTATTTATATCAACCAATAATTCCATCTCTTCTTGAAACCAACTCATCCTATTACTTTCTTCAAGTTTATTGCACAATATTTGGTATAGATCATATAGATATACCACGTCGTTTATTGCATAGTCTAGTTGATCCTCAGACAATGGACGCCTTAACCAGTCTGAATTTTTAGCTTTAATTTTATCCAGTGCTATTCCTTGATATTGCTCTACTACTTTTGAATAACCAATAAAGTCATGATAATAATGGCAAAACATAGCAGCAACTTGGGTATCAAAAATAGGAGTGGGAACACATTTAAACACAGTGAGTAAGGATTCTATATCCTGCCGGCAGCTATGAAACACTTTGATTATTCCCTGATTTAGCATCATTTTCTTAATGAATGATAAATCAATTTCTGGCACTAATGAATCTACAATAAAACTCTTCTCTCCGTAAGAAATTTGAATTAACGATAATTTTGGGTAGTAGGTTAAATTATTTCTAATGAACTCCGTGTCAATTGCTATAAATTTTGGATCTTTTTCCATCAATTCTTTACATGCATTTTCCAGTTCCGATGTCGCACTAATTAGCATATATTTTTTATTCAGTGGCTATATTTTACCACTTATATTAAATCTTTACAATTGATTGAAATTGAGAGCACAATTGTATAATAACTAACTCTTCTGTAAATATACAGTTTTGCCAGACACAACGGTACGTACTACGTGCCCTTTCACTTTGCGTCCACCGAAAGGAGAATTCTTTGATTTACTAGCAAAGTTGTCAACTTTAATTTCCCATTCATGATCCAAATCAACTAAAATTAAGTCCGCTACAAGGTTTTTCTGTATGCGGCCACGTGGCATATGTATGATATCTGCAGGCTTATATGTCAATTTTGCAAGCACATCAAGTAGACCCATTTGTCCACTATGATATAGTTCAAGTGAAAGGGGTAGCATTGTTTCAAGGCCAACAATACCAAATGCAGCATTTTCAAGTGGAAGATCTTTAGAACTAAGATCATGCGGAGCATGATCGGTTGCAATGCAATCAATCAGACCTGTTTTTAAACCTTCAATCATAGCTAAACGATCTTCCTCAGTACGTAGTGGCGGATTCATTTTTGCGATTGCCCCATGTTGCTTTACTATATCTTCAGTTAAAGTAAAGTGATGAGGAGTTACTTCACATGTAACATTTAATCCCAAATCTTTTGCACGTTTAATAGCATCAAGTGAATCTTTTGAAGAGACATGTAAAATATGATAGTGTACATTTTCTATGTCCTTCATTAGCAGTATATCACGAGTCACCATGACCGACTCTGACGCACTCAAGATTCCCTTTACTCCCAATTCTTCAGAAATCTTACCCTCGTTAATTGCGCCACCAGCAGATAGATTCAAATCCTCTGCGTGTTGAGCAATAGGAACACCAAGCATACTTGAATAAAGCAGTGCCTGTCTCATAATCGTTGGATTCATAACTGGCATACCATCATCGGTGAACCCAACTGCACCTTCTTCCTTTAAGAGTGCCATTTCAGTTAATTTTTCTTCCGAAGTGGTGATTTTAGCGTAAAATTGAACATTCACATGCGAAGTTTCAAATGCTCTATATTTCAAATACTTAGCCAAGACAACACTATCAATCGCTGGAACAGTGTTTGGCTGGCAAACTACAGTTGTAACGCCCCCTGCAGCTGCAGATTTGCTGCCTGTATGTATAGTTTCTTTATGCTCTTGACCTGGTTCACGAAAATGCACGTGAATGTCAATAAGACCTGGCATTAGAACAAGCCCTTCACAATCTATTGTTTCATCAACTCCACTTGTTGAAAATAATGATTCGCCAAAATCAACAATTTTATCCCCTTCAGTCAATAATGAACCTTTTATATCAAGTTTAGTTTCCGGGTCAATAATACGAGCATTGGTATACGCAATTTTATAGCCTTCCTTTTGCCCTGTCTGCAATAAATTCAAAATCATATTTGAGTATCAATTATAAAATAAATCTAAAGTTTTTTTAGTAAAACACAACCAAATTAAAGTGATGATATAAAACTAGCAATAATAAAGAATATTTAAATTAATACTCAAGTAGCTATTCTATAACTACCATTTTCGATTTCAACGTTATTAAGTGCGGTATTTGCGTTATAAGAACAGTAACATCCTACTGCAAGAAAAGTTAATGCAGCTACAGCAAGCGAAACACACATTGCTAAATGAACCATTGTTAGACTTGTACCAACAGCAAATGCTCCAGATAACACAAAAGAGGCAGAGGCATAGTTACTTTGCCTTCTATTATAAATGCTTGCTTCTGAAAGTTTTCTGTTTTTGTTCTTTGAGTCTTGATTTTGAGCTTGAAGTTCTAATCTCTCTTGCCTTAAATCCCTTTCTAACTGTGAAATTTTGTCAGTGTCTATTGTTCTTTCACTTACGACCCTATTCAGCTCTTGCTCTTTTTCTGTAAGTTGAGCCTTTGTTCTTTCAAGCTCATTTCTAAGGTTTTCGAGCTGCTGCAATTCTTGAGCAATCAAATCGTCGTTTATTTCCGGGGCAATATTATGTACATTTGCTGAAGACTGTTCCACAGTTGCAGGGAATTTTTTATTTAGATATTCTCTGACAGGATTAAAACTTTTAAGCACCTCAATAACAATTTGACCATTCATAAAGCAGTTATCTTCTACTAATTTTTTTACATCATCCAAATCTTTTCTATTAATAGCATCAGTTAATCGCTCTTTCATAGCTTGTTCAATGATTTGCTTCAATCTTGAATTTTGCTCTATAGCTGGTATTGGTTTTATTTGACTAAAATCTAGCTCCTTATGTTTTAAAAGTTTTTTCAATACTTCTTCGTTACTTTCTGTTATTCCTTGTAAACATGATTTGATAATCAGGCTAAGTGGTGTTTCTATTTCTCCATTTGAATTTCTTTTCCAACAATTAGGGTTGAGTTATTGATTTAATAGTTCTTTTGCTCGGTCAATATTTCTGTTAGAAAGAGCATTCAATAATTGTTTTCCTGTTTCTGCTTTTTGTATTTCTATGATCAAATGCTCAGCACGATTTTTTTAGCACATTCCTCAGGATCTTGAAGTCTTTTATTTAGTAGATACATCATTATTCTCGGATGACTTAGTAAGAGTTGTAACACTTTCCTTTGTTGAAAGGACATTGCTAGATGCAAAGCTGTATTGCCATAACCTTTTTCTTGAATATTATAGCTCTTTTCATAATAGTCCGGAAAGTTCATAGAAAAGCAGAATCAACAGCATGACGAAAAGATGTGAATAGAGGGATGTTTTTCCTAGCTCTATTTTTTATAGCAAACCAATGATGCTCAATTTTATTGAAATCTGGGGAATACGTAGGAAGATACAAAATTTCAGCACCAACTTCTTTAGCAAGTTCAGTAATCTTATTAGACTTATGAAAAGTAGCATTATCAAGGATAACAGTTTGTCCAGGTTCCAAAATCGGTGTCAAAAACTGCTCAAACCATTTATTAAAGATATCCATATTACAATGGCCCTCAAATGTTAACGGAACAACTATTTTTCTACTATTTAGAGCTGCAATCATGCTAATTCGTTGAGTTTTCTTTCCAGATTTTAGGGCATAAAATCGCTGTCCTTTCTGAGAATATCCATAGGGATAGTCTTCGGTATTATCAATACCAGATTCATCTATATATACTAAGTTTTGAGGTTCTTTCGTTGCTATAATTTTCAAAAATTCAGCACGTTTTTCTTCATTCCTTTCTTTGTATCCATATGTCTTTTTTGCGTGTGAGTCCAATTTTTTAAGAGCTAGATGAATCGTTGGGATACTAACATTACTCCAAAGCTTAGCCATTTCCGATAGAGTTTTTCCACCATGTTTTTTGGCAAATTCAGTAAATTTATTCCAGTCGGTAATTTTATGATTATAACCTCCATTTCCAAGTTTTTTCGACTGAAAATCTCCTGTTTCTTTTTTTCTTTGCTGCCACTCCCATAATGTAGTTCTTCCAATTTTAAATCTTTCTGCTACCGTTTCTCTGCTTTCCCCTTCGTCTAGTACCTCCATTGCTTTTTTTCTTAAATCATAACTATATGCTGCTGGCATACTTACCTTCACTACTATAAACTCTTATTTTAAACCGTTTGTACCATTATGAAAAGAGCTATAATTTTACGATATCCATAACGGCAATCAGAAGCCAAATATACTTCTTGAATCAAATTTGCTACTTCACTTTCGTTATTAATTATAGGCCTATAATATAGGCTAGATCTGCAAATCCCCAATAAATCAGCATGTTTCCTAATTGACAGATCAGAATCTTTTTCTATAAACCTTACTCTATCTTTTTTGCTTATTTCAGTAATTTTTTTTTCAAATAGCTATTTTCCACTGTCAATTCTCCTATTACTTTATGTAAACTTTCTATTTCTTGCGCTAAGATTCTTTGTTTTCTCGCACTTTCACTTTCTTCAACAAATAGGTCTTTTAACCTTGCCAATACTCTATCACGCCAATCATATAGATTTGTTGATGGTATTTTATATTCACTACATATCTCAGCTGTGCTTTTTTGATTTTTTATTGCTTCCAAAGCTATCTTTGCTTTTAACTCTGGTTCATATTTTTTTGTTTCCATTCTTTTACCCCTTTACCTTCCTACTCGGATCAACCATTTTTTTGTCTAGTTTATGGGGTGAATTATAAACAATATGCTTCCAAATCTTATTAAGTTTAGTTTTCCCTTTAGTATTACTAATGATAACAAAGATATGGAAATGTCAAGCGAATACCTATTCGGTTAATAGCATCATATAGAAAAAGGCAAGTTACATTTATTTGTTGCTGCTCATAGAACATCCAAATTCAACTACAGACCTGCTAAAAGGTGTAGGAAATCTTACTGCTATTGACATTATTGCGAAAATTCCATCAATTGATAACTTCCTATTCTGTGTAAAAAAATAAGAAAGGAGAGGAAAAAAGGATTAGTTTCTTTTATGATTATCCAAGAAGTCTAGTCTAAATTCAAGTTTTGTGAATAGGCCTAGCGCTTAAATTTTTGATCAAAAAGGGACAAGTTTAGTAAAAAATAATGATATTATAAGTGGAACATAAAATAGTCCCACTGCAGTACTAATTAGGAGCAATAAAGTAGCTTTATCTGGTTGGTAATTTAAAATATTAGCAAGTATTATACTGGATCCAGAAATCGGAATAATAGCCAGTAACATCAGTGCTTTATAGATGCTTTCATCGTATATACCTGTAACATGCTTGTCTAGCAAGACAATTCCCAAAACAAATAACGGCCAGAATATGTACTTTGCTACAATAGTGGTCAAGGCAAGCTTCCAATCTACTTTAAAATTTGTAATTTGTGCAATACTTACTCCAAGCAGCACCATTCCTAATGTGATAAATGTACTTCTGATATTTATCATAACATCTGTCAAAAAAGTGGGTATTTGTATATCATATATACTTAAAAAGAAACCTAGAATCATTGCATATAATGAAGGAAGTTTGAGTAACTTTAATACGCATTCTTTTGCAGTATAGATACCATTTGCAGCTATATAAAATCCCAAACTATTTTCAAATAGTGCCATTCCTATGTAACAGACAACATACACAGACACTGAATCTTCATCAAATAAAGCCATGGCAATCGGTAGACCAAAATAACCCATACTTGTGCTGCCCGAGCTAAATGCTAATATGTTTCTCGTGTTGTCCTTAAATAAAAAAGAAGAAAGATAATACACTGATAAGGACATAGTACTACCTATAAACCATATCAAAATCGGCAGAGAAATTACTTTTAAATTAACTTCTGTATGAGATACTCCGTATAAAATCACTATTGGATTAGCTATATAAAAGAGTATTTGAGATATAGTATTTCTATCAATTTTAAGATATCTTCCTGCTAAGTAACCAATAAGTATTGTAATGTAAATAGGTAATATTTTTAGGAAAAGAGTAAAGAACATACTAGCCTATTGTGATATCTTTGCTGATAAAGTGATATTAGATTTTAAGGTATTGTAAAAGTAAGTAAAATTTATTTTCCAATTAATCAAGTTCATAGTTAGTTAAAAAAAGATTCACTGAGTGCCAAAATTTGTTCTTATATAGGACTTAATAATGATATTTTTATGATTAAATTATGTTAAGTTTGTATAAAGCTCCTTGTATATTTTTATAAACCACTTGTAGTAATTTAGGTAGATTGTTGAAAAAACACTCATCTTGAATGGTTCTCAGGAATTCTTGCCTTAATCATTAAAATCGCACTATTACCTTCCATAATTTTTTTTAAAGCCAACTTTTTCGTAAACACGGATTGCACAAACATTTGCTATACCTGGGTCGACAAAGGCATTCTCATAAACTTTAAAGACAAATTTGTTTAAAAATATATTCAAAGCTTGTGAACCAACTCCTTTACCTACATAATTCAGCTCTCCGATATACCAGTCTATAGCAGCACAACTTTCTGGAAGTTCTAAAGTGTTATAGACCTGTTCAGGTGGGAAATCATGTTTGTTGTAATATTGAATATAACCAATATCAACTCCATCACAATTAATAATGAATGCGTGCATTGGTTTTTCAATAATTTGTGTCTTAGATTTCAAACGTTTGAATCCTTTAACGTAGTTGCTATATTTTTTCTCAATTAACTCTGGTGTCCAATTTATATCCGCATCCCACTACTTCTTTATATGGTGTGTTTCTACCCATTTTAATAATAGTGAAAAATGTTCTTCTTTCAACGCTTTAAATGTGATATTTTTATTCATTAATTAAAGATTTTAAGTTTTACTACCGTTTTTATTAATTCTATCTCTAATTGCTAAGTTCATTGAAATTGATATTTCTGTACCTAGTTTTCCTGATATAGTACGCTATTTTAACGTACCGGAAGGCACAATTCAATTAACTATTGCTTATAATTTTTTAGGCGTTTGCATAGGAGGGTTATTTTTTGGTCCATTGTCTGAATGCTATGGCAGAAGAAGGATGATGATCATAGGCAACACTTTGCTACTCATCGGTGCTGTTGGCTGTGTTTTTGCGCTGTCAGTTTCTTGGCTTTTAATCTCTCGCTTTATTCAAGGCATTGGTGTTAGCACATCTGTAGTTGTGTTTGCAATTATTGCAGACAGCTATAAAGGCAACGAAGCAGTAAAATTTATTGTAATCATGAATTCTATTCTCACAGTTCTCATAGCAATTGCACCAGTATTAGGCAGTTTCATCAACAAAATTGTTGGGTGGCGTGGCAACTATGCAACTGTTGCAATACTTTGTTTCATCTCTTGGGTCTTGCTGCTTTTTATGTTACCAGAAACAAAAAAGGACCGTGATATTTTTAGTCTAAAAAAATGATGAAAGACTATAAAAAATTATTATCAAGTTCAAAATTTATGGTGTTGTCTTTGGCACAGAGCCTTTTTTCTGCGGCTTATATGTCATTCATTACTTGTGGCCCTTTTTTGTATATGGAAACTTTTGGTTTATCCAGCACTATTTATGCGCTACATCAAGGTGCAATGGTTGGGTCTTTCTCACTAATTAGCCTGTTTTCCAGTAAGATCTTAAAGAAACTTGGAGCAATTTGGTGTGTAATTTCCGGTACAGGCGTAATTGCTATTGGATCCCTATCACTTTTAATATTCAGTATAATCATGCCCAGTGCTTACTACTTAGTAACGCTGTCTATGGCTATTTTTTGTATTGGCTGTGGAATTTGTCAAGCAGTCATTTTCAATGCATCATTAAATATTTTCCCTGAAATGAAAGGCACAACTTCTTCTACAATTTCATTTATTAGAGCTTCTATCATGGCTATTTTTATCGGCTTAACAAGCTACGTTTACGATGGTCAAGCAACCAGTGTGGCTATTCTTGTTTTTTTGCAGTAGTTCTAATTTACTGTCTATTTATTGTTTTCAAGATCTGGAAAAATCTACAATCACCATATAGATCCTTCTCATTTCTAGTTATTGCGGTAATATGTATTGCAATTTTGCCGACTGCTCTAAATGTATCTCTTCCACATCACCTAGTCTATATTAGTTAACAAGTATGAGCTTGCTCATGCGTCTAAAATTTGAGAGCCAACTTTCAACAATCCAATCAAATTCTAACTTTCTTTAAAATACTGTTTCTTGCTGTTTTTATACCCTAAAAAATTTAGCTTACTTTTGCGCTAGTTCGTTCAAATAGCATTAGTACGATTTACTTTTTTTGGGATGTAGAGATTTTCTAGGGATTGTCTTCTTGAGTTCTATAGTATTTTGTTCAACATTGAAACGAGAGTCCCGTTTCAAGCATTGAAGTGACGAATCAAAAGCTGCTTTTATCACATCCCTATCAACTATTTGAGTAGTTGACAATGGAATCCAGTTATTTTCGTTTATACTAATCAATACATCAAATTCTATGCTATTATTGTGTTGTTTGACGTTGCTGGCTCTAATCTTATCATTCCCAAACCCAAACGTTATAGAATTATTCTCATCATAATTGACGCTTGCAGAATCAGGTAAAACCGCAAAATCCGCGTTGTTTACAAATCGAGAAAATGCATTTTTGATTTCGTTAAATGTACCGTAATGGTCTATATGGTCGTCATTAATACTTGTTACAACAGCAATATTTGCAGGAATTTTTAACATAGTTCCATCAGACTCATCAGCCTCGATTAAAAAAATGTCACTCTTGCCAAGTTTTGAATTACTCTGATAGGAGTTTAATACTCCTCCCACAATTAAAGTAGCATCAGTACCAGAATGATCAAAAATGGAAGCAATCATAGCTGTTGTTGTTGTCTTGCCACTTGAACCAGAAACAGCTATCACATATTTACCTTTCATAATTTTAGCCAGCATTTCTGACCTATGCAAAACTGTTTTATTGTTATTTCTTGCTGCAACTAGCTCCACATTATCAGGTTTTATTGCGGAAGAATGTACAACTATTTGAGCTTGTCTAATACTACTTTCATCGTGACCAATATAGACCTCTATACCTAATTTTTGTAACCTATCTATATTGTCGTTTGATCGCGTATCACTGCCTTGAATTTTATAACTGGAATTATGAAGAATTTCAGCAATTGCGCTCATTCCAATTCCACCTATACCGATTATATGTATTACTTCTTTTTTAGGGTTCTGTCGCATTTGTAGGGAAGTAGAAAGAAGAATGATATAACTGTCTAAAAAAAAAGCAAAGATGTTTCGTATCAATCAAAAATTGTTGCCATATTTCAAAGGATTTAGCTTTTCAGAGGATGTTATCTGTATACATGAAATGTCGATTCTCTTTGAGCTATCGAGATTTGGAAGAAATGATGAGTACAAGGGGAGCAAAATGCTACGTTACAAAGGTGGGTTATCACCACTGATAGATGAGGCAGTAAGGAAAAGAAAGAAGCAGGTTGGTAGTAGTTGGAGAGACTTACATTAAATTAAAGGGTAAATGGGTTTATTTATATACTGTACTCTTGTGTGTTAGTAGAGACAAGTCTTCAGCACTTGCATTCTTTCGTAAAGCCTTCAGGAGTAACTGTCTTCCTGAGAAAATTGTAATTGATAAAAGCGGCAGTAATACTGCTGCTCTTGATGATTTGAATGAAGAAATTTCTGAAGATTACAGTTCTTCAAATAAAATATCTAAATAATATTGTTGATAGATTTATCAAAAAACTAATAAAGCCAATGCTTGGGTTTAAAAGCTTCCATTCCGCAAAGATTACCATCACAGGCATAGAAAATATTCGTATGATTCAAAAAAGACAAATTATTAAAATAATGTTTCTACTTTTGAGAATTTTGCTATGTTAATGGCTTCATAACTCCTATAATCCTACCTTTAATGATCTTCTTTCCTATGGTTTATAGATGCAACAGAACCTTTTTTAGTGCTGTGCATATTTGGCAATAGACGTTTACTTATTACTAAATTTATTATAGTATAATTTAAAATCCTCATGGTATCGAACCATTTCACTAAGTACAATGATAAAAAAACTAGCCTTTCTATGTCTAATATTCGTTTTGATGAGTAGTTGTAGTTTTAGCAATAGGTGTAATCACACTGCAGGTCATTATAAAATTGGCAATAGCTATACAATAAATGGTATCACCTACCACCCAAAATACTGTAGCTGTTACGAAGAAGTAGGAATAGCATCGTGGTATGGAATAGAAGATCATGGCACAATTACAGCCAACGGTGAAGTGTTTAATCGTCACTTGATTTCTGCAGCACATAAGACCTTGCCCCTACCCTGCTTTGTTCGTGTTACTAATTTAGAAAATGGAAGAAAGATTGTTATAAGAGTTAATGATAGAGGGCCATTTGTTGAAGGTAGAATAATAGACTTGTCAGAAAAAGCAGCACAAGTTTTAGGACTTCATAAGTCTGGGCTTGCGAAGGTAAAAGTCGAGTACTTAAGAAAGAGGTCAGAACAATTGATACAAAATACTCCTCATTACAAAAGGCAATATGAAAAAGAAATGCAGAAACGTCACCCAAAACAAAACAATGCAGAAAGTAAGGGATATGTAGCATTTTTTGTAAACGCTCAAGTAGCTAAATCAGCTGCATCAAAGCTTCGTAATCAAGGAATAGAAAATGTTAGATTGCTTTTCAAGAATGATCAATATTGCGTAAAAGTAATTTAAAACCTGCATTACAGATTGTGTAGCATGCCAGAAACTATTTGACAAATGAGAATGTTCCAAAAGCATGTGCGTCAAGTTGAGAAACTATCGTGAAATATAGCAATATTTAAGATTGGTATTTTATTTGTTACATTTCAGGTAGTGACAGCTACCTAAGCTAGAGCTGTAAAAAATAATCTACCACTCAAGAAATTTCATTAAAAAAATAGCATAATCTTATTTCTCGGGAGTGTTAAATAAACCATACGCGTCAAGTTAAGGAACTGTGGTAATAAACTTAGTGTAAGGAAGAGAAAAAAAAGATATAAGTTCTCTTAAATCTAACAAAGAAAACGGAGAACTTATACAATGAAAAGAATGGTTTGCATCTCAAAAAAAGCTCAAAGAATTTTTTAATGAAAAAGCAGATAAAATCTCAGCTACAACAGGGTTCATAAAAAGAAAGAGGAAGCTAAAAGGCTCGTAGTTCATAAAAGCCATCGTTTTGGGTAATATAGGGGTTGATAATTGTAGTATAGAGACAGTGTGTCAATTATTGAATGAAGACTCGATAAATATAACAAAACAAGGTCTGGACTTTAGATTTACCAAGGAAGCAGTGGAATTTATGAAAAGAATGTATAATGAATCTTTAACGTTACTTAAAAATACCTTATACCAAAATCCATTACTGACGGAACAAATAAGAAACATTACAAACTCGTTTAATAGTAGTACTGGAAATATTGACAATAAAATTACACAAAACATCTTCAAGTAAACCTATGGTATCGTAGATACTATTGCGTAAAGTATTGTATTTGATATATTGCCACAACCTTTCAACAGGATTCAGTTCCGGTGAATAAGGAGGCAAGTATAGCTCTTTTCACAATAATCCGAACGTATCGTAATACGCTACTGGCCCACTATCGTCATAAATACATATCTTATCACGTTCGAACTATTATAAGAAAGGCTATATATGATGGTAATGTTTTCCTGAATTTTCAAACTTTTTGATCTATGCCAACTTGCACAATCCATTACAAGAAAGGCTTCTTTCGTGCCTAAATCTTTCGACATCTGCTCCAGAAATATATTCATACAATCAGTGTTTACATATGGAGCAAGTAGGCTAATTTTCTTACCACTTCTTGGATTTACCGCACTTTAGATATAGAAATTTTGTCTACCAATTTTCATTTTAACCTGCGTTCTGACCCCTTTTTTAAACCATCCGTGTCCGATTTTTGAATGAGTCCCAAATCGTGATTCATCAAAAAAAACACCTCCCTTTTAGGGTGGAAATTGACTATTTTATTGAAGTATCTTTTAAACTCTTCTTGCTTGTTTTTATCTTGTTTATGGTGCATTGGCCTCGGTGTTATGTAAGAAAATTTCATCCTTTGTATCTCACGGTGCACTGTTGATTTGCTGATGTTTAGGGCAAATTCCTCTGAGATTTTTATTTGTACTTCCTTAATAGTAATATTTGGATTTCTTTCTACCCATATTTCAATTTGCTCACGTTGATTTTTGTTTAATTTGCTTTTTCTTCTCCGCTGAAACGGGGCAAATAATTTTTCTACTCTACCAAATTTTAGATGCTTTATCCATTCAGTCAAAGCAGTCCTTGAAATTTTACATATTCTTGCCACAGCGCTTATACTACTTTCTTTTCCTGCTATCACCGCTTGTAACTTTTTTGAAACATATGCGTTATTTCTTACCTTTTTTAACATTTCTTTCGCTAAATTTACAACTCTTTCGTCTAATAGTTTTGACCTTAATGCCATTTATACCTCGCTATTTCACTTACTCTAGTATGACTTTTTCCCCATTATTCTCTATCTGTTCTTTCTATAGCGGGAATTGGTATTAGTAAAGCAACCAAATTTCTGAACGCGTTGCTCATCTCCTCCTTCAGGTACACACACATCTATAGATATGTAAAACATCGTTTGCTGGTACTCTCACTGACTCTCCAAACGAACCTTCTCCTGGATGTCCTCTAAATAAGTAATATGCCTCTCTTTGATCAAGCTTGTTAAACTCAATCCCATTTCTTATTACATTACCATTTCCTAAAGTTTGATTTGTTTTATTATCTAAATGTTCAGACTCAAGTACTTGCAGTTGTAATGGCACAGAAAATCTATCTTCCAGCTTTCTCGTTCTTAAACGTACAAAACATTCTCCTCCGTCTATCATACTTCTGCATACTAGAGCTTGTAATCCATAAAAATCACTTATTCCACAGCTATCTTCTTCATCTGTCCATTTTAGCCATAACTCTTGCACTTTCTTTCGAAATTCCCCATTCCTTGCCTTTGATTGTGGTTTTATTCCTGTTCCAATAGAGTTACTTACTATTGTATCAATAATATTTGCTGCATATGGATTTTTTCTCACCATATCACGTGATCTACTACGTAAAGTTTCAAGGCTTTGAGACAGCAAATTGTTTATATAGCTCTTTTCACAATAATCCGAACGTATCGTAATACGCTACTGGCCCACTATCGTCATAAATACATATCTTATCACGTTCGAACTATTATAAGAAAGGCTATACTTCCTAACTCTGGTTGAAAGTGAAAAAATCTTCTTCCTGACCCTGCTGCATCCCACGCTGAACTTTTGATTTTTGGCTTGTGGAATAATTGCTTGAACGATTTTAATAACATTTTGCCTCTTTAATTATGCAGGAGGTTGTTGCACAAATTTGAGTGATTTTATTTCAATTTACACTTCAGTAAGTTTTGCTTTTGCTATCTTTTATAAATTGTATCTCTATGTCCTATTTCGGTGATAATTACTGTATATTCTAGTTTAGCTGTTTTGTAAATAACCCTGTAATTACCTACCCTTAGTCTCTTACTACCTACTAACCTACCACTCAATGGCTTACCAAGATTAATTGGGTCAATTGTAAGACGCTCATCTATAGCTCTTCTTATTCTTGATCTTATTGTTGGTGGTAAAGTAAGGAAATCTTTCTCAAGAACCTTTTCCGAATAGATAATACTGTATTTCACTCATCTTTAATTGTCTTTGCAGATAATATTTTATCCCAATCAACATCCTCATTTTTCACCGTCTTTGCATCTGGGACATCACGTTCTTTTATGATTTCAGCCATCTCTTTCTCTGCCTCAAATTCTTCTTTCACAAGACACACTAAAACTTCTGGTATAGTTTTATTCCATGCTTTTGCAACCTCTATAAGATACTGGGCAAATTCACCTTCAAAACTTACACTAACATTGACCTTTTTTTGACCTTGAGCCATATAATTAACCAGAAAACAATCATAAACTATAACATTTTTACATAATTTTGTCAATCCCTTTACTCGTTGAAAAAACAATTTTCCTCTTTGGCTTCACACCTGCAACTTTTAACTCAGCCTTAATACGTTGTCTTAAGTTTAGTAAATCATTTATATCTACTTCAGCATATCTCACAACATGGTCACCATATGCAATTGATACTACTCTTTCGCCACTCTGAAGCTTCTTTATTGCTTGTTCAACTTGAAACAAATACTCTTCGTTATACATTTTTCAACCACTTACTCTGTCTCATCAACTATGTTTTTTAAAAATTTTTTATTTGTGTAATTATGTAACTTTGTTCAATCATGTTGACAATAAAAACCTATGTGTCGTAGAAATAAAATTTTATATCAAACAACTGCCATAACAATTTCTGCTTAGCTAATGAATATGTGCTTTAAGTCTGTGCGGACGCACATATTCATTAGCCAATTTCAGTTACCATTGTGAGAGTATGCAAATTAATTGCTTCTTTAAGTCTTGCATTAGCGATTACTATAATTTTTCGCATTAGAGCTGTTATAGCTACCATTTTCTTCTTACCACTTTCAACAAGCTTGGAATAAAAGGCACCAAGTACAGATTTGGACCTTGCAGCAGACATCGCAGCTGTAAAAAGCTTTTTACGGACATTACTTCTACCACCTATAATCCTTCGATAACCAACAGCTTTACCACTTTCCCTAGGATGAGGTGCAACTCCAGCAAGACTTGCTACTTCCCTTCTGTTTAAGCAACCAAGCTCTGGTATTAAACACAGAAAATCTTGTGATAACTTTTTACCTATTCCAGGAACTGTTTTAAGGATTTTTTGATGTTCTTGTAACTCATGGCTTTCATCAATGATTTTTTGTATAGCATTATTGAGTTCATCTATTTGGCCATTAAAGAATTCAATAGTTTTTTGACAACTTTCCCTTATATGGTCGTTTTCAGGTGCTTCCAGTCTACATTTTTCCTGAGTTCTCATTTGCGTGATGTCATCACGACGTTGACAAAGTGCAACCAAGGTTCTCTAATTGCGTACAAGTCAACAATAATTTTCACATAGATCAAAATAGCATATTTCCTCCATAATCCTTGATATAAATTAAAAATAGCATGCTTCCATGGTTCTCTAATTGCGTACAATTCAACAATAATTTTCACATAGATCAAAATAGCATATTTCCTCCATAATCCTTGATATAAATTAAAAATAGCATGCTTCCATGGTTCTCTAATTGCGTACAAGTCAACAATAATTTTCACATAGATCAAAATAGCATATTTCCTCCATAATCCTTGATATAAATTAAAAATAGCATGCTTCCATGGTTCTCTCCGCGGTCTGATATGGCTAGTTTAATTTTAGCCAAGCCGCACTATACTTGTTAGGGCGGAAGTGGATGGCAACATGTTGTTTACGAAGTCTACGCTTCAACCATAGCTCTTGCTTATCCCTTCCATCGGCATTACTATCTTTACTTTCAATAAAATTATTGTCCTATACTCCTTTAGTGTTTATTGATAATAAAATTCTGTTTTATCAACCAACATTCTATGCATAATTAAAGCTAGTTTTCTTGCTAATGCAACTACTGCTTTCTTTACACCCTTCTTTTTTGCAAGCTTTATTCCCCAGCTTTTTAATTTGAATTTTTTCTTGCTAACTGTCAGTATTGTATGCGCAGCTTCATACAACATATTTCTACATTCTACCGGTCCCATCTTTGATATGCTACCATGACGATTAACTTCTCCAGAAGCGTACTGTCTTGGCGTCAATCCCATATAGGCTCCGACTGTATCAGATGTTTCAAACCTATGTGGATTATCAATTGTAGCCTTATACGTCATTGCTACTATAATACCAACTCCTGGTACAGTAGTTAATAATTTGCAATCTTCGTCTTTCTTGCCTTTCTCTGATAATATTTTATCAAGCTTTTTATTGATTCTTCTATTATTTCCAAACTACAAACTAATGCTTCAATTGAATCCTTACTGACTTTATCTAGATCTTTTATTGCTTCTTGCACTTTTAAAGAAAAGATTACAATCTTTGACTTCTTGCCAAGATTTATTCCGTATATCTTCAATAGCCCTCTTATTGTTCCCATAATTTGCTCTCTGCAATACATTAACTGCCTTCTACTTCCGAGCGTTACCTTAACTTGACAAGACTCATCTGATTTTACTAATACCTCTTTATACAGCCCAGCTCTCATCATTTGTGCTATACCCCTTGCATCATTTTTATCGTTTTTATTGATTCTCGCAGACAATGATGCTGCCATATGCCTCGCATCTACACAAATTACTGGTAATTCAAAGCTCCTTAACTCTTTGCACATCGATATTGACAATTGCCCACTTTCTATTCCTATGGATTCGTATTCTCTGCTTTGACTAAGCAGAAACTCAGCTATTGCACTGCTCTCACTTGCAACAATTTCTTCTTTAACAATTTTTCCTTTCTCATCAACGATACTTACAAAAGTTTCTTTGAGTGACAAATCTAATCCGCTATAATATTTCATAAGACTACTCCTACTGTAAAGGTTTAAATTATTTTTGAAGAACAGATTCATTGAACTTGTTACTTCGTGCTAAAATAATGGAGTATGTCTCTCCATCATTCAATCGCAATTACAGTATGTTGATTGTTTTTCAGAAGTAGGTACAAATAGAGAGAGAGTTCTATGGCGTTCAAATCCATATTGAGCAAGAGCCCTTGCATCTGATTTATCGGATTTTGCTAAAGTTCCGTGAGATAAAATAAAACTTTTTACTTTGCGGGTATTAGCTCGATGTACAGTGATATTCTTGTCAATAAGAAAATTCGACAAACCAAGCTCATATTTTCCTGTATTTTCTAAAGTCACTAAAGAATTAGGTAAGATATCTGAGAACTTTTGACACAATTGTTGCCAACCAGAAGTATTATTGTCAAATTCGACAGCATTCTTCTGCTTGTGAACTGCAACAACATTCTTGAATTTTCCGATGTCAATACCAATAAAATTTTGATGAGATCTAACCATGATAACCTCGATAGTTTTATTAATTTAAGATTGTAAACGGGTGCATATATATGTCCCACACAACTATTCAAACGTATCGAGGGATAGGGCTAGTGTACCTTGATGAACACGGTTGTAATACCAAATTTTTTTTCGGTCGCACAGGCCCGTGATAGTCCTATTCCTATAGTGAGTAGGGCTATCTTTCCCTCTTATCTCTTTTATATCACATTTTTAACTTACAATATTTTTTTGTTGCCATTCTTTTACCCCTTTACCTTCCTACTCGGATCAACCATTTTTTTGGTCTAGTTTATGGGGTGCATTATAGGGCTACTTGCATGAAATTAAAAGGAGCACCGAGCAGATCACTTCTTCACAAAGATCTTATCAGCAACACGCATATCAATTACGCTCCAATTGCTAAAAGTAAAGTCGGTTGTATTTTGCAAGTGGCTTAAATAATCCCATGCGCTATAAGGATTATCTTCAGGCAATTTTACTGTGGCACTGTTATCGAGTATGATATTCCATCTTCTATTGCCTACATAAACACAAGAAGAAATATGATCACTTAATTGAGTTTTCCTCTCTAGTATATCTTTAATGAATTTTAGGCTTGATAACGAATTTTGTCCTTTGATTATAACGAGGTTATCTATCTGGTAATCATCTACGATTACTTTACCTTCAGAGTCAATTACTGAAGTTCTGTTATCATCTTTCCAAAGAGCAAAAGGTTTGTGTTCATTTACATCAATGCGTAAGGTGTTGGGTAAAATCCTATAAATTCTTACATGTTTTATCCATTCGCTTACAGATTGTATATTATCTGTTAGTTTTGAGAGTGATACATACATGATAGGTTGTGTTCTATCTACTAAACTTAGAATGTCCTGTTCATTTGTAAATTTGTTTCCAGTAACGGTTACTTTGTCGATTGAAAATCCATTGCTAATTAATAAGCTCGATAAGCGATCGTTACACCAAGTAAAGTAGTAATTGAATCGATTTGTTATTTTATCAAGTGAACTATAAAGTACTAGTGTAAGGAAAAGTGCAGTTATAATCATGAAAGCACACTTGCGCAAAAAACTCCTTTGGCTTCTAGTAACATTGTTCAACATCGGCTTGATCTCTAATATTCTTGTGGTGTAAACTGTCTTTGACAATAATTTTAATTAATTCATTAAAATGAATTCCTTTTGTCAATTTTGCAATTTCTGGTACTAACGATAATTCAGTAAATCCAGGATGTGTATTAATCTCAAGCATTTTTAAAGTGTTATTTTGAGGATTATAACGGAATTCTGAGCGGGAAACAGTTTTGCATCCTAAAAATTGATGAACTTTTAGTGCGTGTTCCAAGGTCATTCTATATATGTTGTCAGGAATTTTAGCAGGAAATATATGTTCTGCAAATCCATCTGTATACTTTGCTTCATAATCATAGAATTTATTTTTTGGTCGTATTTCCATAGTGCCAATTGCTTCATTCAGCAACACAGCAGTATGTAACTCTATACCCGGTATGTATTCTTCTATGATCATCTTTTCCATTATAGTAGAACTGTTATTTTTCAGCTCTAAGTAATCCTCATGTGAGAAAATCATGTGTACTCCAATGCTTGAGCCTTCGTTAATCGGTTTTAAGACGTACGGATAATCAACTTTAATATTATTTTTTAGCACATCTTCTCGACTAATTACATAACCTCTTGGAGTGTCGATATTAAGAGAATGGAATATATGCTTTGACATCACTTTATTCATAGCAACAGCCGAAGCCATAACTTCTGAGTGTGTATATTTTATACCTAAAATCTCCAGTAAACCTTGAATACAGCCATCTTCACCATAAGGTCCATGTAGAGCAATAAAAGCAAGAGCGGGATTAGTTTTTTTAAGCTTTTGAGCAATGTTGCTATCAACATCTATTTCTATTGAATTATATGAAAGGCTATCAAGCGCCTTCTTTACTGCTTTTCCGCTCATAAGCGATATTTCTCTTTCGCAAGAAAATCCACCACTTAAAATTGCTATAGTTGGAACCATAAGCACCCTAATATTTTGCTATATATCATATATAAAAGATACTTTTATCTTCAATAGAAAAAACGCTTTGAAAAATTCCACAGCTGTACAGATATTGCAATTTGCAGGTGGCAAGTAGTTTTATGTAAACTGGTTCCTTTGTGATCAGACACCAGATTGCAAGTAATACATTGGGTTTTGCATTATAGAATAGGGTTATTGCAAAACATATTTCCTTCAAACGCAAATGGTGTCCCTATATCCTATTGTAACGATAGTTACTTCATGTTTTTGGTGTCTGTATAATACACATCGCCAACTCTTAGTCTTTATAATTCACCCCATAAACTAGACAAAAAAATGGTTGATCCGAGTAGGAAGGTAAAGGGGTAAAAGAATGGAAACAAAAAAATATGAACCAGAGTTAAAAGCAAAGATAGCTTTGGAAGCAATAAAAAATCAAAAAAGCACAGCTGAGATATGTAGTGAATATAAAATACCATCAACAAATCTATATGATTGGCGTGATAGAGTATTGGCAAGGTTAAAAGACCTATTTGTTGAAGAAAGTGAAAGTGCGAGAAAACAAAGAATCTTAGCGCAAGAAATAGAAAGTTTACATAAAGTAATAGGAGAATTGACAGTGGAAAATAGCTATTTGAAAAAAATTACTGAAATAAGCAAAAAGATAGAGTAAGGTTTATAGAAAAGATTCTGATCTGTCAATTAGGAAACATGCTGATTTATTGGGGATTTGCAGATCTAGCCTATATTATAGGCCTATAATTAATAACGAAAGTGAAGTAGCAAATTTGATTCAAGAAGTATATTTGGCTTCTGATTGCCGTTATGGATATCGTAAAATTACTGCTGAAATCATAGCGAGTGGGGTAGTAGTCAATCGCAAAAAAATCTTAAGAATTATGAAAAAAATGAAGATTAGTGGGCTGTATTGTAGAAAAAGATGTAATACAAGTATTAAAGAAAAAAGCATAAAATATATCCTTATCTACTCAAAGATTTGATTATTTGTAGAGTTAATCAGGTATGGGCTACTGATATAACATATATTATGGTAGAAGGTAAGTTTGTCTATTTTGTGGCAATAATGGACTTGTATAGTCGCTATATTATTGCTCATTCATTATCACCATATCTCGATGCTGGATTTTGCCTTTATACTCTCAAAGAAGCTCTAAAACAAGGTAAACATGAGATTTTTAATAGTGATCAAGGGGTACAGTTTACTTGCTACAACTTTATTACGGAATTAGAGCATGCTAATATTAAAATCAGTATGGACCATAAAGGACGTTGCTTCGACAATATATTTGTTGAGCGCTTATGGAGAACTTTAAAGCAAGAAGCTATATATTATTATAGACCAAATAGTATCAGAGATTTGAATCTTATAATAAATGACTTTGTTGGTTGGTATAACTATAGAAGGCTACATCAGACTCTAAATTATAAAGTTCCTGCTGATCTTTATTATCATAAACAGTAAATGAATATATTGATAAATACTTTAAATGTGTGTCGACGTATTTATCAACATATTCATTTTAAAAATCGGATCACTTTAAAAAAATGGTCTAGACAAATGGGTGCACTATAATCTTTTGAGCTTCTTGCCATTCTTTTAATGCGCTAAATACTTCTTGAAACTTTTTAGCATCAATATTTTGACTTTCCTGCAATGCTGTTACATCCGATTTATCAAAACCTAATACAAATTTGGTTATACCCATTTTTAACCCCCTAGCTAATTAATATATTACTATTGTACGTTTTTAGTAGTTATACCAAAATCCATTACTGACGGAACAAATAAGAAACATTACAAACTCGTTTAATAGTAGTACTGGAAATATTGACAATAGAATTACACAAAACATCTTCAAGTAAACCTATAGTATCGTAGATACTATTGCGTAAAGTATTGTATTTGATATATTGCCACAACCTTTCAACAGGATTCAGTTCCGGTGAATAAGGAGGCAAGTATATGATGGTAATGTTTTCCTGAATTTTCAAACTTTTTGATCTATGCCAACTTGCACAATCCATTACAAGAAAGGCTTCTTTCGTGCCTAAATCTTTCGACATCTGCTCCAGAAATATATTCATACAATCAGTGTTTACATATGGAGCAAGTAGGCTAATTTTCTTACCACTTCTTGGATTTACCGCACTTTAGATATAGAAATTTTGTCTACCAATTTTCATTTTAACCTGCGTTCTGACCCCTTTTAAACCATCCGTGTCCGATTTTTGAATGAGTCCCAAATCGTGATTCATCAAAAAAAACACCTCCCTTTTAGGGTGGAAATTGACTATTTTATTGAAGTATCTTTTAAACTCTTCTTGCTTGTTTTTATCTTGTTTATGGTCCATTGGCCTCGGTGTTATGTAAGAAAATTTCATCCTTTGTATCTCACGGTGCACTGTTGATTTGCTGATGTTTAGGGCAAATTCCTCTGAGATTTTTATTTGTACTTCCTTAATAGTAATATTTGGATTTCTTTCTACCCATATTTCAATTTGCTCACGTTGATTTTTGTTTAATTTGCTTTTTCTTCTCCGCTGAAACGGGGCAAATAATTTTTCTACTCTACCAAATTTTAGATGCTTTATCCATTCAGTCAAAGCAGTCCTTGAAATTTTACATATTCTTGCCACAGCGCTTATACTACTTTCTTTTCCTGCTATCACCGCTTGTAACTTTTTTGAAACATATGCGTTATTTCTTACCTTTTTTAACATTTCTTTCGCTAAATTTACAACTCTTTCGTCTAATAGTTTTGACCTTAATGCCATTTATACCTCGCTATTTCACTTACTCTAGTATGACTTTTTCCCCATTATTCTCTATCTGTTCTTTCTATAGCGGGAATTGGTATTAATTTAGTATTAAACACTATACAACTGGGATCCAATAAGAAATATCTGGTCATGCGCTGGAACTTTTTAATTCCAGTTATGCAAGAGATCTATTGATCTTAGAAATAACTTTCCTTGATTTAAGTTAGCGATTATTCTACCAATATCTCTCTCTTTCCTGAGTAACTCGGAGCACTGACAATACCTTCTTTCTCCATTCTTTCAACAATATTTGCAGCTCTGTTATAGCCTATTCTAAGTTGCCTTTGAATGTAACTAGTTGAAACCTTTTGATCTCTCTGAATGATGGCCACTGCTTGCTTGTATAGATCGTTCTCTTCATCTTCTGTTTCACCTTCTGATTCCGCGAAAGAATTTTCATCTTCTTGAGTGATTTCCTCCATGTAGTTTGGCTCACCTTGCGTTTTTAGATGATCAACTATATTTTGCACCTCATCATCACTTACAAATGGACCGTGAACTCGAATAATCTTACCACCAGAGGCCATATAAAGCATATCACCCATACCGAGCAATTGTTCAGCCCCTTGTTCACCAAGTATTGTACGGCTATCTATCTTAGAAGTAACAGCAAAACTAATTCTCGTTGGAAAGTTTGCTTTTATCACACCTGTTATCACATCTACAGACGGACGTTGCGTTGCCATTATGATGTGTATTCCTGCAGCACGAGCCATCTGAGCTAAACGTTGAATAGAGCATTCTATATCTTTGCCAGCAACAAGCATTAAATCTGCCATTTCATCTACAATCACCACAACATACGGAAATGTCTCCATTTTAATCGGTATTTTTTCAAACAAAGGTTTACCCGTTGTTGAGTTAAAGCCAATCTGTACAACGCGTTCCAATTCTATTCCGCTATTCATCGCTTCTGTAATTTTTTGATTATAGTTTATTACATTCCGCACATTTAAATATGACATCATACGATAGCGATTTTCCATCTCTTTCACGATCCACTTAAGAGCAATAACAGCTTTTTTTGGCTCTGTTACCACTGGCGTTATTAGATGCGGTATTGCATCATATATTGAAAGCTCAAGCATCTTTGGGTCGATCATTATCATCTTGCATTCATCAGGACTTAATCGATAAACAAGCGACAGAATCATCGTGTTAATCGCAACTGATTTACCTGATCCTGTAGTTCCGGCAACAAGCAAGTGGGGCATTTTAGTCAGATCTGCAATAATTGGTTTTCCGCTTATTTCCTTGCCTAGTGCAATCGGAAGATTTAAGTTTGCATTTTGGTATTCTGGCGATTCCAGTAAATCACGCAGCATAACAATTTCTCGTTCTTTATTTGGCAATTCTATTCCCATTGCATTTTGTCCACGAATTATTGAAATACGTGCAGAAAGTGCACTCATTGAACGTGCAATATCATCTGCAAGACCAATCACTCTTGCAGATTTTGTGCCTGCTTGTGGTTCAAGTTTGTATAAAGTCACAACCGGTCCATAACATACACTTATAATTTTTCCTTGCACGCCAAAATCACTTAGAACCTGCTCGAGCAGAGATAAATTCTTATTGCTCTCTAATGCATTCAACTGTTTTCTCTGCACAGATTCTTCTACTTTGGAAAGTAAGTGAATGCTTGGAAACTCAAACTCGCTAGAAGGTGGTTTAAAAATCTCTTCGGTAGCTTTTTTCTGTCTTTCTTTTGGTTGTTGTCTAGTGGTTCTATATTTTTCTTCTACTACTAACGATGCTATTGAATGATCAGTAGTTTTACGTAACCTGAAAAACAGAACCTTTGTAAAAAGGGAAAATATTTTTTTACATAGGAAAAGCAAAGAATAAACCGTTCTCTTCCAACCAATCAATCCTACAATACCTATTGATGCTACTACTGTGAATATGTAAAACGGGCAGTGGCCAATTAGAGTATTGCCGACTATTCCACTGTGCATGTACCTAGTAGTGATACCGAGCGAAAGTTGCGCTAATGTAGCACATATTCCTAAATTGATTAATATTAAATAGAGAATTTTCAGCAGCCTTTTTGATATCAAAAAGTAAACTATGGTTGTAGCTATTGTAATACTAGCGAGTCCAAGAAATTGAACCAATATATCAGCTAAATATGAACCTACTACTCCTCCCAAATTTGTTACTTTCTCATTTGTAGCTGTATTTAAGGATGGATCTTGATAATTATAGCTAAAAACCGATATATATATATACATTAAGAGTAACAGGTATATTGCTGATTTTAGCTGTTTTTTTAACATCTACTTAAAGTAATAAGTAATTGTATATTTTACAAAGTGAATTGCTATTATCAATATCATCACGGATAAATCTAATCCATTGAATGGTTGTATATACCTTCTGATAACCTTTAGTGGAGGATGGGTAAGTCTGTTTAAAGTTTGCATTATGCTGCTTACAATCTCATTATACATGTTAACTACATTCAATTTAATCAACAAATCGAGAGCAACTGAGCATATTAGAACTAAGCTGTAAAGATCAAGTAACAAGTTAAGTAAGTATATGATTGGATGCATATTACTAATTTATACTAAAGTCTATTATCTGTAGTGATATATATAAAATCAAGCCTCACAATAATTTTCATACTGAAACAGGTATAAACAATAACTGATTAGTCTGTTTATCAACTGATATGTCGGTTCTGTTGCATCTATAAACCATAGGAAAGAAGATCATTAAAGGTAGGATTATAGGAGTTATGAAGCCATTAACATAGCAAAATTCTCAAAAGTAGAAACATTATTTTAATAATTTGTCTTTTTTGAATCATACGAATATTTTCTATGCCTGTGATGGTAATCTTTGCGGAATGGAAGCTTTTAAACCCAAGCATTGGCTTTATTAGTTTTTTGATAAATCTATCAACAATATTATTTAGATATTTTATTTGAAGAACTGTAATCTTCAGAAATTTCTTCATTCAAATCATCAAGAGCAGCAGTATTACTGCCGCTTTTATCAATTACAATTTTCTCAGGAAGACAGTTACTCCTGAAGGCTTTACGAAAGAATGCAAGTGCTGAAGACTTGTCTCTACTAACACACAAGAGTACAGTATATAAATAAACCCATTTACCCTTTAATTTAATGTAAGTCTCTCCAACTACTACCAACCTGCTTCTTTCTTTTCCTTACTGCCTCATCTATCAGTGGTGATAACCCACCTTTGTAACGTAGCATTTTGCTCCCCTTATACTCATCATTTCTTCCAAATCTCGATAGCTCAAAGAGAATCGACATTTCATGTATACAGATAACATCCTCTGAAAAGCTAAATCCTTTGAAATATGGCAACAATTTTTGATTGATACGAAACATCTTTGCTTTTTTTTTAGACAGTTATATCATTCTTCTTTCTACTTCCCTACAAATGCGACAGAACCCTTAATCCACTCTATTATGTTCTGAGAACATACATCTAAGACTTTTACTTGTTACAACTACTGTGCCTGCAATCTTATCGTGCCAAGTTTGGCAACGTTTGTCGAAGCTTGCCCATATGAAACCTAAGAATAGTGGTGAAGTTGAAAATATAAAGGAAAAAAACCTCTTTATTGCTTGTTTTAGAGTCAATTTTTCAAAAGTTTGTGCATTTACAACTCTGAGTCCAAGTAATAACTTTCCAGTTGTAGCGCCAAATCTTATCCACATATATGCTACATAACTAAAAAGCATAATAAATTGAACTATCTGATTTAGAACTAGTAACTTGATTAGTTTACTCTGCATTGCTGTTTCCTCTGCAGATAATGGTGTTTGCATCTGATATTTCGCAGCAATTTGGCCTAATATTTTACTGCTCTCTGAGTTCATGAAGAGTTGGCTTAAGGCTTGGCCGCAAAGCTGCAAGAACAAAACGATGATAATTAAATCAAGCAGCACTGACAAATAGCGTCTAAGTCCTGTTACGTAACATATTCCATTTTCATCTTTCTTTACCCTTTGAATAGCATTTATCGAAGAAAGAATGGAAAATAAACGATTAAAAAATTTGTGTAACATAAAGCATTTTCCAATATTTGAGTGTCCCTGGCCGGACTTGAACCAGCATGCTTTTGCAAGCAACAGATTTTGAGTCTGCCGTGTCTACCATTCCACCACAGGGGCCTACTTTAATGCTATAAGCAACACAGGATTAGTCAAATTTTTTCTCTTTCAAGTAAGGACTGAATATTCTACAATAATCAATCATTACTCTGAAAACTTAAAATGAATGAATTAGCCAATCTTATTGATTCAAGAGAAGAAATATGTAAATTGCCACACAATTTAGAAGCAGAGCAAATGCTAATTGGTGCAATGGTTCGTGATAATAGAATTTGTGATGCAGTAGAAGATATAATTGCAGCAGATAATTTCTATGATCCACTACATCAAAGCATTTTTACCCAGATATCTAAAACCAGAAAACACGGTATAGTTGCTAATGAACTGAGTCTCAAGATGTTTTTCGAGAATGATAAAGCATTTGCCGAATGTGGTGGAGTTGAGTACCTAGCAAAACTTGCAGCAAAGGCAAGCATTGCGCTTGACATCTATAGCTTGACCAGAATAATCCGTGATACTTATTTAAGGAGATGCTTAATCAAGCTCGGGCAGGAGATAGTTGACGATAGTTACAACTACGACATTGAAAATCCTGCACAGGTACAAATTGAGCAGGCAATGACAAAGTTGTTCAACTTAGCAGTAAAAAAGCAAGGTGATAAGACATATATAAAGCTTGCAAGTTCAATTAAAGATGTGGTTGAGAAGATCAGCAAGCTGAAGAATAACCCAGAGGCTCTAGGTATTACAACCGGACTTCAAGACCTAAACCAGCTTCTTGGTGGTTTGCAGAAATCTGATCTGTTAATTATAGCTGCAAGGCCCTCAATGGGAAAGACAGCATTGGCGCTGAACATCGCACTTAATGCTTGTAAGATTTTGAAAAAAAGAAAAGATAAACAACATTATGTAGCATTCTTTTCACTTGAAATGTCAGCAGAGCAATTGACCGCAAGATTGATTACTATAGATTCAGGCATTGGTTATTATAAGGCACTGACTGGGAGAATTAGTGATTTTGAATTACACGAATTCATTAATGCTAGTACAGATCTATCAGAATTACCTTTCATCATAGATGACACTCCTGCGTTATCAATTAGTGCTCTTCGTACCAGAATACGTCTTCTCTATCAACTATATAATGTAGAGTTGGTCTTTATCGATTATCTGCAGTTAATTCGAGGAACAACAAAAAGGAGTAGTGAAAATAGAGTGCAAGAAATCTCAGAAGTGACGCAGGGTTTAAAAGCAATTGCAAAGGAACTAAATATTCCCATTGTTGCACTATCACAGCTCTCTCGTTCTGTTGAGCAAAGGGATGATAAAAAACCACAACTTTCTGATTTACGTGATTCAGGAAGCATAGAGCAGGATGCGGATATAGTAATGTTCCTTTATAGAGAAGAATATTATGAATTAAGAAAGCAACCAAATGAAGGAAGTAATAAACATCGAGAGTGGCAAGAGAAAATGGAGAAAATTAGAAATATTGCAGAACTGATCATTGCAAAACAAAGAAACGGGCCAATTGGTAGTGTGAAACTACATTTTGACTCCAATAGAGGTGCATTTAAAGATTATACAGAAAGATATAGTCTGTAGCGGTTTTGAGTAATTCTGGAAGTGTTTAACAAACCATACGTGCCAAATTAAGTAGCTATCGTGAAATATAGCAATATTTAAGATTGGCATTTTATTTGTTACATTTATTTTTTTAGGAAATTCTTATCTAGGATAAGATATTTTTTTAGAAAAATCTATAAATTACTAACTTTATTACTTAATATATAAAGTAGTTTTTTCTTATTTCCTTTCTTCCTTACGCCACTTTTTCTTAACTTGATGCGTATGGTTTATTTAACACTTCCGATATACAACTAAGAAATAGCAAATTCTCTATAACTTGAATATAATTTTATCTTTACCTAAACAGAAAGATGAATTACTTAATGGATTTTGTTTTAATATCTCTTTCCTTGCCACTTTTTATTACTGAGAATTATTTGTTAATTACTTCGTTGATCCCACTTTTAAGTGCATTAGCTATTTCTTTTACTAGTAAATGGCCCAGAGTGAACAGTAGCGTTACTGTTGCTTCTTCTATGATTCTGTTTGCGTATACATCTCTATGCACTTTATATTTGGTGTATGGTGATCATTCTCAATTTATTCTCATGGATTTTGGTAATAATTTGCATATTAGTTTAAAGCTAGAGTCTAGTGGAGCAATATTCAGTTTATTAATATCATTTTTGTGGGTACTAACCAGTATATATGCAATATGTTATATGAGAAATAACTATGCTGATAGCAATCACTCAAGTTTTCTATGCTTTTTTTCAACATCAATCAGTTGTGCAATGTTTATTGCTTTTTCTGGAGATTTGCTCACTACATTTGTCTTTTATGAGCTTCTAACTATTAGTACATACCCTCTGATTACTTACAACTCAACAAATGAATCATTAATTGCAGGACGCTATTACTTTGGTTTACTATTTTTCTCTTCTTTAGTATTATTTTTTCCTGCAATAGGCCTATTATATAATGAATTCCATACTTTAGATTTTGTAAGTGGTGGAATATTCAAGTTTGATACTTCACTCATCACTTTTATTGCAGTGTGTTTTGCTATGCTGATTTATGGAATAGGAAAAGCTGCATTAATGCCAATGCATTTTTGGTTACCAAAAGCAATGGTTGCACCAACTCCTGTGAGTGCACTATTACATGCTGTTGCTGTTGTGAAATCCGGAGTTTTCATCATCATCAAAGTTATATTATATACTTTTGGCGTCGATAATATGCAACGTTTTGTGCAGCAAAATTGGTTTGCTGGAGGGTGGCTTCCGTACGCTGCTGGATTTACTATCATTACTGCATCGTTGATTTCATTAAAGCAAAAGGAATTAAAGAAATTGCTTGCTTACTCTACCATCTCCCAATTGTCGTATATTATATTGTTCGCTTCAATTTTTAGTGAATTCAGCATGAAGATTGCAATCTTTCAATTAGTTTGCCATGCATTTGCAAAAATTACTTTATTTTTTTTTGCAGGTATCATAATAACGAAAACGGGTGAAAAATATATAGATAGAATTCACGGTATAGGACGTAGTATGCCAATTAGCATGATAGCATTCACTATAGGTGCATTGTCCATGATAGGAGTACCTCCTGCTCCGACTTTTTGGAGCAAATTTCTCATCTTTCAAGCTGTTTTCAACTCTAGTAATGTAACACTTTCTGTGTTTGTAACTCTAGTGTTAATTGTTAGTACTATACTCAATGCTCTATACTTTTTACCAATAATTTACAACGCCTTTTTCTCAAAACCTTCTAGAAATTATTTTATTAAAAAGACACCAATGCTTCTAGTTTTACCCCCAGTTATTACTGCTATATGCACTTTAGTTATTTTTTTTAGCTACCAAATAATGTTATAAATATAATCATCTATATTTATAGCTATTAACAATAAATTTAAATGGCACTATTCCAGCTAGAGTTGCTTTTATATTTGACAAAGTGAAGCTGACCTCCACAGCATAATCTTTCATCTTCTTATTTTTCTCAGCTGTAAAAACTACAGTAGCGTTTCCAGCAAATGTAACTAAGTTCTTGGTCAACCGGTCAATAGATAATGTTGTTACGTTTATGTTGGTAATTTTTCTTGTGGATGAAACAGCTTCATTGTTCACTTTTTCCTGAAAGTTTTGGTAGATTTTGTATACAGAATTGTTTTTTATAAAATTTTCTTGATACTTTGGCTCAACAGTCCTAGAGGACTCATATGTTTCAATATATTTACTTATTAAATACCTTGCTATGGAAATGTACTCATCTTCTTTTTTACTAAAACTAAGTTTATGTATTGCAGAGAACTCATCTTCTGTGTGGTTCATATACTTCACAAAATTTAAATCTTTTTTAACAGGAAGTAATAGGTATATGTTTAGTAGTGATAAAAATAAACATACTAAGAGAAGTAACGCTATTAACGCCATCCAAGATCTTTCTACAACGCAGAACAGGTATCTGTGGCAATACCATTCAACTGCTTTCCTGAAGTAACTTTTGTTTTTTACTGATTCAAGTAATTTATCTTCCATAATACAAACCCAATTATATAATATACTGGATACTCTAAAAAACTTTAAAATATGTCTAAATTTTCCAAAATAGGATGAATTATTATATCACCTTGTTCTGCAATAAGGTGAAATTTATCAATTTTGCTCACATCTAAATTTATCATTTTTACACTGAAGCTTTCAGGATCATAAGTATTACTTTCTGCACTTTTGTGATAATTATAGTAGTGTAATTTATTTTGATCATCAAAATAACCAAATTCATCAGCAAGAGTTCCCACTTTTTTTTCCTTTACCGTCTCTGACTAGCTCAAATAGATCAATTACATGGTTTTCAGATCCAGGATCAATAGATCCTTCTACAGCAAAAATTTAGGTGCATGACCAACATACTCCTTAAGTTTTAGATTATTAGTCTTTTTTATACTACCAAAATCCATGAGTTTATATTCATCTGAAAGACCAGAATATTGTGGATCATACTTTTTATATTCAAAAAACTCATTACCTAAAAAATTACAAAACGTTAATTTACAATCATCGTGATTGGATTTAACAACTTTAAAGTAATGAAAATCTCTAGGGATCTTTACTTCCTCTTTCGTAATATGATTACGTACAACAAGTTCATCATTAATCATATGATAGCCAATTCTCGGCAAAGTAGCTATATTGATTGCCTTGTTTAGCTTAAAATTTTCCTCATAGATGCCACTTGATAGCTCCTTCCCTTTTTCTAAAGTGACGTCTTGATCTAAAGATGTATTCTTGATTAAACTCAATTCTTTCTGCATGTTCAATATGGTTTTTGTTAAAACTTCTATTGATTGCCATACAGTTGATTTATTATCAGTCAAATTATATAATTTAAGTATTAAATTAGCAGAATTTTATCATAAATTTATGTTAAAAGTATTATATTTTTGTGTCATGATGTTAACTACATTAGCTAAAACATGCTTTTTATCTAAGCGAAATTGCTTTGCAGCAACGAAAACTTCATCTATTTCTTTCCATTGACTTAGCAAAATTTCAATATTATTTACTTCTTTCTTTACACTTTCTAAAATGGAGGTTTGAATTATATGTGATGCTAGTTCTAGCTCAATTTCACTATTAATTATTTTATTAACTATATCAGAATTATTTAGATTACGGAAAAATGTATAAAAATGCTTATGTGACTCATAAGCACCACTGTTTATTGCATTTATTATTACTCCCGGAGTTCCAGGAAACAAAGTAATGATCTCACTAAATATTTTATCGTCGAATTTACACTGAGATGAAACAACCTGCTTTGTTTCATCGTAAGTTAATGGAAGTAAATTCAGCTGAAAACACCTACACCGGATGGTGGTTTGTACATCATATGGCTTATGGCTAATTACAAATATTTTAGAATTTTGTGGCTGCTCCTCTAATATCTTTAATATTGCATTTTTAGCATTGCTAGTCATTGCCTCCAAGCTATCTATTATAGCTATCTTATATTCTGATTGAATGGGGCTTAGGTACAGAAAATTTTTCATTTCTCTCACCTTTTCCACTCCTATTGTATCACCTTCAACAATGTGTAAGTCTAATGCTACTTCATCGTAATTTTTGATAAGAAACCAATTAGAAAAGGATTGTGCAAGTGTTGCTTTCCCTATGCCTTTTTTACCACAGATCAGCCAAGATTGAACAGACAAGTTGTTCATTATCTTTTTTTTTGCTTGGTTGTGGCCTATCACCTTTTTCATTCTTTCTCCTATAGATCTTAGTTTGAAAATTCGTTATTTGTTGTTTGTAATGAAATTTTACCTTTTCTTAAAACCTTAATCTTGTCTCCAGTTAAGTCAATAATAGTAGATTCTATACCAGAAACTAATTCATCATCTTCAATTACTGCAGATAAGTGTTGCTTAATAGACTGAGGTATATCTCTTGCTTTGCATATACTTTTTTCTCCTGAAATGTTAATACTAGTTGCAACTACTGGAGTTTTCAGTTCATTTAATATTGAAATCGCAATAGGATGATCAGGAATTCTTATGCCTATACTATCTTTAAAGAACTCATTTGGTAATATACTGTTATCTTGAAGTGGTAAAATATAGGTCATTGGTCCAGGAGAAAAGTAGTTTATTAAATTGATATATTCTTCTTTTACCTTTGCTATATTTGTCAAACTATCAACATCACTAACAAATATAGAGAGTGGCTTGTTTTGAGAACGCTTCTTTATCCGGTATATTTTTTCTATAGATTCTTTACCTAGCGCATTACAAGCAAGAGCATATACTGTTTCTGTTGGAAAGCATGCTAACAAATTATTTTGTATTGCGTTTATTACTTCAAATACCATATAGCTAAAACTTATGTCTACAATAGCTCTGGCTTTACCGTTATCTCGCTATATGGTAGCAATTAAGATACCGAAATGGCTACTGTTGTATACTTACAGTAAATTTTATTAGCAACTGCTCGTTTTTACAACAGATTTACTACAATACGAACTCCTCATTGATTTTATCGACTATCGTCTGTGGTGGATCATCTCCCCATCCTGAATATAAAATCTCTCCATAATCTGCAACATCTATAGAGCCAGTTCTACTTTTTGCCAGAAACATTTCTCTTTTATCTTTATCAACTAATACATAGTGCCAAGCTGATCTTCCTCGATCTTTACCACGAACTAGATATATGAGATCTGATCTACTTCTTCTTGTTGCATCAGCAAAGGATCTTTCATTGATAGTTCTGCTTTTACTCTTTATGCCGCCACTTTCAGAAAAAGCTTCCTTGGCTTCAGCTTTTTTGTTTGCCAATTCAGAAATTTTTCCTTTTGCTCCTAGTGCATGTTCTTTGGTATTTTGAGATGAATACTTACTGGAAAAACCTCCTCTTGTCTCATTAGAGGTCCTATTTGTAAAACGCTTAGTAAACGAGTTATCGTTATCATTTTCTGCCATAAAAGTCTCCAAATTTTAGATTGTAGAATCCAAATTTTTACTACACCCTATCATAGGTTAGTTAAATTAATATAAATGAAAGATAATATAGTAATTATTACAGGAATTACAGCCTCAGGTAAATCAGAATTATGCGATAACTTGATAAAAAAGTATAAAAACATTAGCATAATAAACTGTGACTCAAAGCAGGTATACAAAGAGATTCCCGTAATTACTGCTCAACCACCAAAGCAGAAAGAATTTTATAGGCTATACGGTTATGTTTCAGCAAGAGAAAATTATTCCGTAGGTTTATGGCTAGAGGATTTAAAGAGGGAAGTTAACAACGCGCTGAAAAATTCACGAATACCCATCATCACTGGAGGAAGTGGGCTTTACATTAGTAGCTTAATCAAGGGATTATCATCGATTCCACAAATAAGCCAGGAAGTGAGAGAAAACGTAAATGAACTTAGGAAAAATTTAAGTAAAGAGGAATTCTACAAATTAGTGCTAAGCAAAGATCCAAGGATTCAAGGTAAAATATTTATTAATGACTCACATCGCCTCTCAAGAGCACTTGAAGTTATCACTGAAACTGGCAAGACAATCTTTGTATGGCAAGAAAATAGACAGCCTCCTTTTTTCAATAATTTTAAGGTATATACAATTCTACCTAAACGTGAAGATATATACCGAAAAATAAATTCTCGTTTTATTGAAATGGTTGAAAATGGAGCAATTGATGAAGTAAAAAACCTACTTAGCATGAACCCATCTCCACATTTGCCAGCTATGAAAGCACATGGAGTACCAGAAATTATAAGATACTTAAAAGGGGAGATTACTTTAGACGAAGCAATACAGATTGCTCAAACAAACACAAGGCATTATGCAAAACGCCAGTACACTTGGTTTAAAAATCAATTTCCGAATTCTCAAGTGATTGACTGTGCAAATAAATTGACAGAATTTTAGATATTTTGATTATTATGTATTATATTGCTATGCCTATGCAAACTTTTCTTGATAGTATTAAACTTTTTTCTTAAAGAACTTTCATCATTGCCTAAATTGTGATTATTAAATTCTTTGTAAAAATATTCTTACTTATGAAGCGCTACTATACCTGTAAGAGCCTTTATCACTAAATGAACTATATCACGCAATATTTCATCCTCAATTTTTCTATATTCTCTCACTAATCTTGTAACCACAATCTCCACTTTCATATCCTTGTATAGCTCTTCTCATAATAGTAGGAACAAGATAAGATAGTGATTTAGTGTAACAAGAAGGTAAAAATGCCAGCAGCGTACAGTTATGACTTAAGGAAAAAAGCCATTCAGGCGTTGGATGAAGGAGAGAGCAAAACAGCAGTAGCAAATTTTTGGCCCTCTCTAATAACTTCAACATCACTAAATTCAAGGGATTGGCCTTCTATTATTTGGAATCTTTCATGTCCTTTTCCTGCAACTAGCAGAATCATATTTTCATCATGTGCTATATTTATACCTTTCTCTATAGCTTTTTTTCTATCTCCTATCTCCAGTGCATCAGGGCAATGTAACAAAATATCGTGACGAATTTTCCCCGGATCTTCATCGCGCGGATTGTCATCTGTGACTATAACTTTACCTGCAAGCATTTGTGCTATTTTACCCATCTCTGCACGTTTTGTTTGATCACGATTCCCGCCACAACCGAACACTAGAACTATCTTTTTATTGAAGTGCCATTTTAAAGACAACAGAGCTTGTTTGAGTGCACTTGGAGTATGAGCGTAATCGACAAATGCAAAAGTGTTCACTTTTTCCATTCTTCCAGATGGAGAAGCGAGTTTATCTATACACATTCTTTGATAGTCCATACCAGATGAAATAACTATACCGATTGCACACAACAAATTATATGCTTGAAATTGCCCAAAAATCGGAAAAAATGCGTTATAAATTTCATCACGGATTTGAATTGTCAGGTATTGACCATTGGCAGTGGGCATCTGCTTTAATAAAGTAATGTCAGAGTTTTTTTTTCCATAGGTTATAACTTTGTTGCCACGCTTTTCAGCTATGTTGAGCAACTCTCCATATTCGCCTATATCTGCATTTAAAATCGCTGTTTTTTCTTTTGGCAATACCTCATCAAACAACCTTTTCTTGGCATCAAAATACTCATCGATACTTTTGTGATAGTCCAAATGATCTTGAGAGAAATTAGTAAAAGCTGCAGCATTGAGCCTTAGTCCATGGATTCTGTATTGATCGATTCCATGGCTTGAAGCTTCTAATGCTAAGTGTTCTACGTTCTTATTATTTATGTCACGCAATGTGGAATAAAGATCATCTGCACTTGGCGTTGTAAGGCTATTATCTTTTCTATTATTATTGACACATGTTCCCAGTGTTCCTATAGACGCTACATTATCTTGCCAAATCTGGCGACAAAATTCCACCACTGAAGTTTTACCATTCGTACCAGTTACAGCAGCAACATATTTAGGTTGTTTGAATTGATAAAACCTGCTGACTATTTCACTGTATATTCCTTGAGGGTCCGAGTGGTAAAGCACTGCAAAACTTGGAGTACTTGTCATTCGAGTAGCGTACACTGGAATCCAGTTTTCATTATACAATTGTCTAGTATGCTTGTTTAAAATTAAATTTTCTGGATCCCAGTGTCTGAGCACTGGGATGACATCTTTCTTGGCCCCTTGTATTACAACGTCTACACAGTTGTGTACACATCCATTAGGAAGACATGTTACGTGTTCTTTACTCCTTTCTGACACACAAACAAAAAGGTAACCTTCTTTAACTCTCTTAGGATTACATGTGACGCCTTTGATTTCAATATCAAAGTCAGCATTTACAATGTTATGCAGTAGCTCTTTCAGTCTCACAATCATCTTTAACACTTGAACATGGCAGTCTTATTAATGCAGTATTCAAGTCAAAAATCAAATCTTCAGGATCTTCTAGTCCGCAAAATATTCGCACAAAACTTCCACCATAATCTGAATTCATTACAGATCTTGACATAGATCTATGGTCTACTGGTAATATCAAACTGTCACATCCTCCCCAAGAAGCACCAATGCCTAAAACTTTCATGTGATCAACCATGCAGCCTAGTTCTTCACATGAATATTCTCTATCTAGTACTATACTAAATACGCTACTTGCCCCTTTGAAATAACTTTTCCATAATTCATGTTGAGGATGGGAGGCAAGTGCTGGATACAAAACTCTTTTGATTTTTGGATGTTTTTCCAGCCACTTTGCCACTTGCATTGCTGTACTTTGATGCTTCCTCATGCGTGTTTGCAATGTTCTAAGTCCCCTGTGTGCAAGGTAACAGTCATTCGATTGAATGGTGACTCCATAATTTTTATAGCTCTCATAAAGCAATTTAAAAATTTTACTTTCAGCAACCATAGCTCCCATCACTAGATCTGAGTGACCGGCTAGATACTTTGTCACCGCGTATAGTGCAATATCAATTCCATAATCAAGCGGCTTAAACAACAAAGGAGTGGCCCATGAATTGTCACAAACGGTTACGATTCCACGTGCTTTAGCAACTTTTACTATATGCTCTATATTTGAAATCTCAAACGTTATAGAACCAGGAGTCTCAATCATGATGAGTGAAGTATTACTCTGAACTAAATCAGTTATATCCTGTGTCGGATTATAAAAAGTTACTTCTACTCCTCTTTTTGGTAGCTCATTTTCGGCAAATCTCTTTAGCCTATAATAACTATTATCTTGTATCAGGACATGTGAACCTGCTTTAGTGAAAGTCAAAATAGCAAAAGTAAGTGCAAATAATCCAGAAGGGTAGATGAGTGCTTGTCCCCTACCCTCAATTTCAGCCAGTGCATTTGAAAAATAATGAACAGTAGGCGTACCAACATTACTGTAACTGTAATCCCTTGCAACACCATCATTGATTACATCGTATATACTTTCTCCATTTGCTGCATTTAAGTAGTCCTTGTAAGTAGGAAATAATATAGTAGAAGAATGATAAACTGGTGGGTTCATCGACCCTTTATAATCATTAAATTTTCTTCCTGCTTTAACTAATAAAGACTCTTCGTTCACATTTTTATTATTTATTTTTTAGATTGTATTCGCTTTGCGTATACAAGTGAAGAGAAATCGCATGTACTCGTTCTATTTCACTCTTTAATAATTCATAGATCAATTTATGCCTCTTTAAAGAGCTCATTCCAGAAAAGTCGTTAGATATTAATACTAATTTGATATGTGAAGGTAGTGTCGAAGAAGAAGCAAAATAATGATCTGCATGCTTCGCTGACTCATCTATAACATTAATACCAATTATACCTATTGAATCGCGTAATTTTTCTTCTATTGTCTTAATAATATCCACAATAGTTCCTTTAAGCAACAATACGCTCCTCTTGTCATCGCACAGTATCTGGGCACTGGGATGACAATCGAATTACTTATTCTCTTCTTTATTATCTATGTCTTGATAATCAGAATCTACTACTTTTTCTTCCTTATCATTTGGATTTCCTTCTGATGAAAAGCCATTTTCAGCACTGTTTTGCTGAGATGCTTGATACATAGCTTCTCCAAGCTTCATAGAAAGTTGAGAAAGATTAGTAACCTTCTGTTGTATTGAATCAGCATCATCAATATTATCAGACTTACTAACTTCCTTTAATTCATTAACTGCATTCTCAATAGCATATTTATCTTCTGGAGAAATTTTATCACCATATTCTGTCAAAGATTTTTCTGTAGAATGAACTAAACTATCCGCTTGATTCTTCACTTCAATAAATTTCTTACGCTTTTCATCTTCTTGTGCTTTTTCCTCAGCTTCTCTCACCATCCGATTTATTTCATCCTCCGATAAACCACCTGAAGACTGAATACGTATTTTTTGCTCTTTTCCAGTAGCTTTATCCTTTGCAGAAACATGCGCTATTCCATTTGCATCTATATCAAATGTCACCTCAATTTGAGGAACCCCGCGAGGAGCAGGTGGTATTCCTTCTAAACTAAACTGACCAAGCAGTTTATTATCAATCGCCAATTTTCTTTCACCTTGATGTACCTTAATTGTAACGGCTGTTTGGTTATCTTCTGCAGTTGAAAACACCTGAGATTTTTTTGTGGGAATAGTAGTATTACGTTCAATAAGTGGAGTGAATACTCCACCTAGAGTTTCAATACCAAGAGAAAGTGGAGTTACGTCAAGTAGTAATACATCTCTTACATCACCTTGAATGATTCCCGCCTGTATTGCAGCTCCAATTGCTACAACTTCATCAGGGTTAACCCCTCTGTGTGGATCTTTGCCAAAGAATTCTTTAACTTTCTCTATGACTTTTGGCATACGAGTCATGCCACCAACAAGAACTACTTCACCAATTTGACTAGCAGACAAACCAGCATCTTCAAGAGCTTTTTTGCAAGGAATTATAGTCCTTTCAATCAAATCATTCACTAAGCTTTCAAGCTTTGCTCTTGTTAGCTTCATATTTAAGTGTTTTGGGCCACTTGCATCAGCTGTAACAAACGGTAGATTTACTTCTGTTTCCATTGCACTTGACAATTCTACCTTTGCTTTTTCTGCAGCTTCTTTGATTCTTTGCATAGCCATTGGATCGTTTTTCAAATCAATGCCATTACTTTTCTTGAATTCACCCAGTAAATAATTTACTACTGCATTATCGAAGTCTTCCCCTCCAAGGTGAGTATCACCATTTGTAGCCTTTACTTCAAAAACTCCGTCACCTATTTCAAGAACTGAAACATCAAATGTACCACCACCAAGATCATACACTACTATTGTGTGTCCGTGCTTTTTATCAAGACCATAAGCAAGTGCTGCAGCAGTTGGTTCGTTAATTATTCTGAGGACATTTAATCCAGCAATTTTTCCTGCATCTTTTGTTGCTTGACGTTGAGAATCATTGAAGTACGCCGGCACTGTTATCACAGCATCCTTTACTTCTTCCCCAAGATAAGCCTCAGCTGCTTCTTTCAGGTTTTGTAATATAAATGCACCAATTTGACTAGGAGAGTATTCTTTACTATCAGTTGTTTTAACCCATGCATCACCATTTTTTGCTGCAAATACCTCATACGGCACACCTAGATTCTTCATTTCAGGATCGCTATATTGGCGACCTATCAATCTCTTAGTTGCAAAAAAAGTATTACTTGCATTGGTAGTTGCTTGCCTTTTTGCTGGAGCACCAATCAACCTTTCTCCAGATGAAGTAAATGCAACTATAGATGGAGTAGTTCTTGCTCCTTCTTTATTCTCAATTACCTTTGTATCCTTACCTTGCATCATTGCAACACAAGAATTTGTCGTTCCAAGATCTATACCTATTGCTCTTCCCATAATGAATACTCCCTTTTAAATATTATCTGATGTAAAATATATAAGTATAAAACTCGTTAATTACAAGTCCCGTTTAGTTGTTAGATCCCAAAAGGCGCGAAAGCCATTTAGTTAACCAAAAGTTGCCCGGTAGTTTATCTGAACTACCAGATTCTTTATTCCTGCTATTCACAATTTTACATCCAGAATTCTGCAATGGCTTATAATCATTAAAATTAATATGGTCTCCTTGCTTTAAAATAAATGTATCTGCATCTAAACTATTATCAATACTAACATTTAATGTAATATTGAACTCTTTTTCGATTGTAGAAACCATATCACGCTTATTATTAAAAATGTGCGCTATAACTGCACTGCGTGCTATTAAATCAAAGGACTTATTTTGATTTTTACTAGCAATATGTTGCAAATCCCTTAGTATCGATGCAACAACCACTTCGTTTGATTTCACTCTTCCAATACCTTTACAGCGTAAGCACTCTGTAGTATTAATTTCCTGTATATTTGGTTTAATTCTTTGTCTTGAAAAGACCATTAAACCAAAGTCATTGATAAAGCTAAATTGAACTTTAGCTCTATCATCTTTAAACGCCTGCTTGATAGCAAATTCAACATTTTTGCAATACTCAAGTTTCAACATGTCAATAAAATCAACAACTATTAACCCTGATAAGCCCCTGAGATTCGCTTGCCTTGATATTTCAGATAATGCCTCCATATTAGTTCTATAAGCTGTTTCTTCTATGTTATCTTCTCCTGTCATTTTCCCTGAATTTACGTCTATTGAAACAAATGCCTCAGTTAAGGTTATCACCAAAGACCCACCAGATGGTAATTCTACTCTATTGCTATATAATTCAGAAATTTGATCTTCGACTCGATAGTAAGTGAAGATTGGAACAGAGCCTCTATATAACCTAGGACGTAATTTTCCTTGTAACACATTTTTAGTGTATTTTCTTACCGCTTCACAAACTTCTCTATCAGATACTATAATTTCTGTATCATTACTACAAAAGTCACGTACAGATCTCATAACTACATCTGCTTCGTTGTAAATTAATGATGGAACATTTAAAGAAGAGAAGTTTTGCTGGATATTTTGCCATAATAAGGTCAAATTATCGTAATCTTGCTCAATTTCTTTCTTACTTTTTCCTGCACCAACAGTTCTTACTATTAAACCTGAGCCTTTTGGTAAATTTATTGAATTTAATATATCCTTTAACTGTTTTCTAACGTTGGTATCTTCAATTCTGCGAGATACTCCACCCCTACTTATGGAATTGGGCATGAAAACACAGTATCTACCGACCAAAGTTACGTATGTTGTAAATGAAGCTCCTTTATTTCCTCGTTCTTCTTTAGTTAATTGAACCAATAACTTTTGATTTACTGAAATCACATCTTGTAACTTATATTTTCTATGTAAAGGTACCTCCCTCACAAAACCACTGCTGGATTCATTACTAGCTGTAGAATCTAGGCCTTCTTCTGTGCAATTATCATTTGAACAGTCCACACCTCTCGAATAGCCTTCGTCAGGGAAAATTTCCTTCTCTTTTTCTGGAATATTAAAGTAATTTAGAGATATCTCAGAAAAAGACAAAAAACCTTGCTTATTTTTTCCATACTCAATGAACACGGCCTGCAAAGCAGGCTCTATACGCTTTACATAAGCAACGTATATATTACCTCTTAATTGTCTTTTTTCCTTGAATTCTTGTTCAAACTCTACAACCCTACCATTAACTAGTAGGGCAACCCTTACCTCGTTAGAACAGGTAGTACTTTCTATCAATAATAACCTTTTGCCATCACTAGCCACTTATTTACCGTCTGCTTTTCATTCTGAAATCTTCTTATACTACTTAATATATTATTGATTGTCAAGAATTTTGCGACCTGCATTATTGGGTTGACTTTCAGTGTTTTGCGTTCTAAACTTGCATAGAATTTATTATATCACTAAAATTATGGCGAAAAAAAATGCTTCTTTGCTTGTCAAGCTAGTTAGCACCGCAACTAAAACAACAAAAACTGGAGAAGAGAAACTAACAGGCTATTTTTGTGTAAAAAAACGTAATCCTAAGAACCTTCCCAAGAAGCTCGAGTTTAGGAAGTATGACCCAGTGGTCAGAAGACACGTATTATTTAAAGAAGAAAAATTAAAGTAAGTATATTATCATGCAAAGCTTACAGCTAAAAGGAGTGTGGCTTATTCCTCACTAGTTATACTGTTTTGCATTAGGGAAAGTCTGTTTGAGGTTTTGAAAGATTACGGTAACTTATATAAGTTACGGGAAATTGAGCCACCTGAATAAGGGCTGAAAATGGTAGCGTTTTTGTCCTGATCTGGTCTTTTTATTCCTTAAATGGAACTTGATCTGATACTTTAAATGATCCAGATAGTCTATATACCATCACACTCTGTGACCATACACTTAGAGGTTGTTCACAAACTTTTGAATTCTTTTGTTAAACTTTTACAGAAAAAAATTGCTTGCGCATATTTTAAATCTTACTATAATCATAGTAAAAGATGTTTTAAGAGCTCAAAATTTATCTTTATCTGCAGACTTTTTTCATTAAACAATCAAACTCATTAAAAAATGTGGCGTATCTTCTTCAGCGTACGTGGGTGCACACACATGCTTAATCTCTGTCGTATGTGCGCCGCACTTTTTTTCTAATCTTTTTTACACAGGAGGATTTTATGTCCAGAATGCCAGATACTTGATCTTTACTTTAGCTAAAAACCATAGGCGCCTATGGTTTTTATAAAGAAAGTTTAGAAAATAACCAAAAACCACTTGCCATAAAAAGTAACTATATTAGTATGATATTCACATTTATATGTTAATATAGATGTAATCAGATTAAGGAGTATATTATGGTAAAATTTACACAAGATTCTTCTTCATTGACAGTGCATGGTGTTGATTTACTTAATTTGTGCCACAGACAGTGTGAAAATAAATACGAGGGTAATGATTTATTGACAAAAATTAATAGATCTTGGTGTAAGGCTGACTGTAATAGAAAATTAAAAGCTCCTGAACACCATTCACCAGAAAAAGTAACCTTACTGAACAGTTAACAGATATTGCAAGTAATCTCCGTTTTGAGAGCATAAAATTATCGCTTATATCAGATGAAATAGACAATTACAATTCAATGTCTTTTTAATTAGAGTAAAAGAAGATATTGGTTATCTTCTTTTTTTTATACGATTATTTCTATAATTAACCACTTGAAATTAAGTTCGTTCAGGCAAGATAATTATGAGTAAAAATAGCAGATGCAAGTAGCTGGCACACAGCTGTACGAGCATTCATTTTTGAGGGCATAGCAAATGGTGTCATTCAAGTAGCTGACATTGGCTTGCCCTAATCTCATCAAGAACGTTGTGCTTTAACATAATATTTTTATGCTTACCAACTTAACTGAATCCCAGACTGGGATGATATACTTCTGGTAGATAATGTCGGTATAGTTGTGATTGGAATAGAAAGCACTAAGTTTGCAATGCTATCTGAATAGATAAAAGAACTCATTACTCAGTGAAACAAGACTTGAAATTTTGTGCAATGCTGCTGATTATATCTAGATATGCATCCTTTCCAGGCTCTACATCTGATCCAATAGGATCAAGAATCACCATTTTTACGTCACTAGAAAAGACATTAGGCTTTATGCTATCCTCTCGTGAATGAGAAACAATACATTTAACGTTTTCCTCTTTCATTACCTTTTTTAATTTCATTAAACTCTTCATACCTATGTAAGAATCCTCTTCTATAGAAAGAATGGCGCTTGGGTAACTTAAATCAAAATATTTTTCGAAATATTGATAAGCATCGTGAGTAACTATGTATTTTTGATTTTTTAACTCATCCAATTCTTTCGTAATTTTTTCTACTTCTTGGTCTATCTTTCTTATAGCCTCCTCTGCGTTAGTATTGTATCGATAGGCATTTTCTTTATCTATATTAGATAATGTTGCACTGATAGAAAGTATCATACTTTTTGCATTTTCAGGACTCAGCCAAATATGCAAATCTTTTTCATCTTGAATGTGACTAGAAAACGAATGTGGTCGAGCAGGAAGTAGATCGATTGCACTTGATAGCGGTATTAACTTCTTATTTTCTTTAGCGAAAGTTTTAACAAATGTTTCCAAAGAATCATCGATATAAAATATAATATTACTAGATTCTAATTTACTTGCATCTGAAGGCCTGAGCATGTAGTTATGTTCATACACTATTTCGTACATTAGTAATTCTGGCTTTGAAATCCCATCTGTAACAGAAGCTACAAGTGAGTGTATAGGTTTGATTGTAGCTACAATTTTTAAATTGGATGAAAAGGCACTATTGTAGTATAGTGTAAGTGAAAGTAATAGAAAAAAAATCAGTAAATGTCTCATATAAATATTGAGAAGAAGTCAATTTTCGCCAAAAAGTTAAGTAATGTCAATAACTTCATTCTAAAAATAGAAAACCTTACTCTTGCACATGGTAGTAAAAAAGTTCTTGATAATATCAATATATCAGTAGAAAGAGGAGATATAGTTACAATACTTGGTCCAAATGGCGGAGGTAAAACCTCTTTAGTGAAAGCAGTTGCTGGTATAAATAAAGGTTTTATTGGCAGTATTGTATTCGCTGACAATATAAAAATTAGCTATATGCCACAAAATTTTAGTATTGGTAATTTGATGCCAATAACAGTTGAGTCTTTCCTTTTCAATAGCTCCTCGAAGAAATTGAAGAAAAATCAACCCATTGTTACAGAAGCAATAGAATTGGTTGGTATCGGTAACATCCTAAAAAATCAAGTATTAGAAATCTCTGCAGGACAAACACAATTACTGCTGCTTGCACGCTGTTTAATTTCAGAATCTGATTTGATCATTTTAGATGAGCCAGTCAGTGCAATGGATATTAACGCACGAGCTAAATTTTATGATATTATAAATAAAATCGCAAAAGAACGATCAGTGTCGATTCTCATGACTTCTCATGACCTTAACTCTGCTCTACCATCCTCAGATTACATAATTTGCATAAATAATACTATCTATTATCAAGGTAAACCTGATGAAATTATGGAGATAAATGAAATATTTGGCAGTTACGCAGCGAAATGATTCAAAATATTCTACGTCTTCTGCAAATAACTACAGTGCTAACACGCTACAATGTGTTACCTTATTTACTTCCACCATCAAAAAAATCAATAAATAAAATACAAGGTCATAAACTAAAGCGTGCTCTTGAAAGATTAGGTCCGGTGTTCATTAAATTTGGGCAATCCATTTCATCACGCACTGATATTTTAAATGAGGACATAACAAATAACTTGCTATTGATATGTGATAGATTGCCATCATTTTCGTATAAAATAGCAGTTAAAACTATAGAAAGTGAGTTTAATTGTAAATTAAGCGACATTTTTTCAAGTTTTTCTGAAAAGCCAATTGCAGCAGCATCAATTTCTCAGGTGCATAGAGCAGTTACAATTGAGGGTAAGGAAGTTGCTGTAAAGGTTTTGAGGCCAAATATTGAGAAAACATTCTCAAGGGATATAAAAATGCTTTCTTGGCTTGCAGAAATTGCAGAAAAATTTAGTGAACAATCAAAAAGGCTGAAGCCAGTTGAATTAGTCAAAACTTTTGCTGAAATTTGCCGATTAGAGTTAGATCTACGCTTTGAGGCTGCCCACTCTTCGGAACTGAAGGAAAATACTAAACATGACAGAGGTTTCTACGTACCTGAAATAGATTGGAGTAGAACTTCAAAAAAGGTTTTAACATTAGAATGGATGGAAGCTATACCAATATACGAAGTTGAAAAGCTGAATAACCGCAAGCAAATAGCTATCAATCTTATAGAATCGTTTTGTAATCAGGTGTATAGGGATTGCTTTTTTCATGCTGATATGCATCCAGGAAATCTAATGATTGATAGTAACAACAATATTATTGCCTTGGATTGTGGAATCATGGGTAGAATAGATCGTGAGACATGCTATTACGTTATAGAGATACTCAAAGGCTTTTTAAATAGGAATTATAATCACGTTGCAAAAATGCACTTTAGAGCCGGTTATGTTCCATCACAGCATAGAAATTTTGTTACAGCTTGCAGAGCAATAGGTGAGCCCATTGTTGGACAGCCTATACATAAGATTTCATTTGCTCGATTACTTACTCAGCTACTAAAAATAACTGGTGATTTTGATATGAAAGTTCAAACACAATTGTTATTGCTGCAGAAAACTATGATTTTATTAGAAGGAACATGTAGGAAAGTCTATCCAGAAATCAATATGTGGAAAGTAGTTGAAACATGGATAAACAGTCAACATGAAAGTAAAATAGGGTATAGGGAAAAAATTAAAAGCTCTTATCCCATCAAAACAATCCAAGGAATATTTAGCCTTATAGAAAAATTAAACCTAATAGCTGACAAAAAATTACAAGTGAAAAATAGATCAAATGGAAAAGCCTACTTTTTACTTTGGTCTGTAATTATAATTCTCATCGTTAAATTTTTAATTTCTTAAACTAAAAGATAATAAAAGCAAGTTTACAACAACTATTTAAGTCTTGAAACCACTCAGGTTCACATTCACTCGAATTATCAAAGTATTTTCAGGGGTTCTGTTGCATCTATAAACCATAGGAAAGAAGATCATTAAAGGTGGGATTATAGGAGTTATGAAGCCATTAACATAGCAAAATTCTCAAAAGTAGAAACATTATTTTAATAATTTGTCTTTTTTGAATCATACGAATATTTTCTATGCCTGTGATGGTAATCTTTGCGGAATGGAAGCTTTTAAACCCAAGCATTGGCTTTATTAGTTTTTTGATAAATCTATCAACAATATTATTTAGATATTTTATTTGAAGAACTGTAATCTTCAGAAATTTCTTCATTCAAATCATCAAGAGCAGCAGTATTACTGCCGCTTTTATCAATTACAATTTTCTCAGGAAGACAGTTACTCCTGAAGGCTTTACGAAAGAATGCAAGTGCTGAAGACTTGTCTCTACTTATACCAATTCCCGCTATAGAAAGAACAGATAGAGAATAATGGGGAAAAAGTCATACTAGAGTAAGTGAAATAGCGAGGTATAAATGGCATTAAGGTCAAAACTATTAGACGAAAGAGTTGTAAATTTAGCGAAAGAAATGTTAAAAAAGGTAAGAAATAACGCATATGTTTCAAAAAAGTTACAAGCGGTGATAGCAGGAAAAGAAAGTAGTATAAGCGCTGTGGCAAGAATATGTAAAATTTCAAGGACTGCTTTGACTGAATGGATAAAGCATCTAAAATTTGGTAGAGTAGAAAAATTATTTGCCCCGTTTCAGCGGAGAAGAAAAAGCAAATTAAACAAAAATCAACGTGAGCAAATTGAAATATGGGTAGAAAGAAATCCAAATATTACTATTAAGGAAGTACAAATAAAAATCTCAGAGGAATTTGCCTAAACATCAGCAAATCAACAGTGCACCGTGAGATACAAAGGATGAAATTTTCTTACATAACACCGAGGCCAATGGACCATAAACAAGATAAAAACAAGCAAGAAGAGTTTAAAAGATACTTCAATAAAATAGTCAATTTCCACCCTAAAAGGGAGGTGTAGTTTTTGATGAATCACGAATTGGAACTCATTCAAAAATCGGTCACGGATGGTTTAAAAGGGGTCAGAACGCAGGTTAAAATGAAAATTGGTAGACAAAATTTCTATATCTAAAGTGCGGTAAATCCAAGAAGTGGTAAGAAAATTAGCCTACTTGCTCCATATGTAAACACTGATTGTATGAATATATTTCTGGAGCAGATGTCGAAAGATTTAGGCACGAAAGAAGCCTTTCTTGTAATGGATTGTGCAAGTTGGCATAGATCAAAAAGTTTGAAAATTCAGGAAAACATTACCATCATATACTTGCCTCCTTATTCACCGGAACTGAATCCTGTTGAAAGGTTGTGGCAATATATCAAATACAATACTTTACGCAATAGTATCTACGATACCATAGGTTTACTTGAAGATGTTTTGTGTAATTCTATTGTCAATATTTCCAGTACTACTATTAAACGAGTTTGTAATGTTTCTTATTTGTTCCGTCAGTAATGGATTTTGGTATGAGTTCAGAGAATAAGGTAGAATTTATACCAATAAAAAAGAAAGGAAACAAATGCACATTAATCGAACCAGAAGGAAAAACAAATAATGCGTTACTGAAAGCATTGGTAAGAGCCCATTCGTGGAAACGGCAACTAGAAGAAGGTAAATACGCAAATATAGAAGAGCTGAGTACCAAAATTAATATAGGTACAAGACGTATACAGCAAATTTTGAGGTTGAACTATTTAGCACCAGAAATTAAAGAAGATATAGTAAGTGGAAGACAGCCAAGAGGTTTGAAGTTAGTGGAATTGAGAGAAATACCGATGCTGTGGAGTGAGCAGATGGAGAAGTTTTACGGGTTTAAGCAAGCTGTCTGCCAGTAAAAAATAAGATAATTTCTTCGGAAGAATCTATAAATTATTTACAATTCTTTAATCTCGTTTTTGGAGAAATTAGTAAACTCAACACTCCCATTAAATTTGATAAATTGATTGCAAAAAGATAGGATTTTCAGTAAGTTGGCCTTTCATAGGTAACAAAGCCAACCTTCCTGATATTTCTCTTTACCTTGAGTTATAATCCTGCCACTGTTGTTTTATTCACTACAGCTTCAGCATTGCTATTCTCAAGTGAGTTTAAAGGGTTATTACAATATAGTATTTTCTAAAATGAATGGATAAATTTCCATTATGGTATTACCAACCAAAAGTTGTAAGTCTGTACATTTATACATTAGAGGTCTGAGGCGGCTTTTGATGGTATGCCAACAGTGTTCTATGGGATTCAAATCTGGTGAATATGTTGGAAGATACAGCACATGAAAGCCAAAAGACTCTATTAATGATTTTGTTTTAGTGGTCTTATGAAATGTAGCATTATCCATAACTATGGTTGTGCCAAGTGGCAATTTAGGTAATAACATCTTCTCCAACAATATATTGAATACCTCTTTTTCACACCCACCTTTGAAAGTCATTGGTGCAATAAATCTCATTCCAATCCACCCGGCTACTATACTGATTCTCTCTCGAGTTCTCCCTGGAACATCTGCATAAATTTTCTTTCCTCTTGGAGCACGTCCATATTCTCGGTATAACTTATTATCAACTCCTGCTTCATCTATATATAAGATGCTGGAATGTTCTATTTTTGAGATTTTATCAATAAATTGCTGCCTATCTTCTTGATTGCGCTCTTGATATAGTGTGACTTTTATAAAGTAATTTTTAGCTGTTTTAGTCTATACCAAATTGAATTTATTCCAAATCCAAGATTTTGTTTCATCTCTGCCAGAGTATGATCTGGATTCTTTGTAACATATTCTTCGAGTATTTTTGGGTCTATTTTTCGAATAAAGCTACCGTTTTTAGATGGCTTTAAGCTTTCACCAGCAGCTTTCTTTTTAACCAGCGGTACAGAGTTGCTATTCCTATCTCCATGAGCTCTGCTATCTCAACCTTTGTCTTCCCTTTTTCTATCATCAATACTGCCTTTTCCTTAAATCCACACTATATGCCATTATAACTCAAATACTTTGTTATACCTTTATCATTTGCTTTGGGAAATACTATAGTTACATCTCTATTAGATGAGAAACGTTTTACAGTTGAAGAGTTTGAGAGATTATATTACTTGCGCTGGGGAGTAGAAACATTTTTCTAGGCTGAAGGGAAGATTAAATTTAGAGAATTTCACAGGAAAAAGTATTGAAACTATCAAGCAGGATTTTTGGTCAACTATCTTCATCAGTAATCTAGAAAGTATCATGATAGAAGATGATGAAGAGACATTGAGCTCACAGAATAGTAAACTAAAAAAAAAGCATCAATAAATCTGTCTCATTTAATGCGATTAAAAACTTATCCTTTGATATTTTTCTACAGAGTCAGACATAGACTGCATTATGTATCGACTATCACAGTTATTTTTGATGAACACTTTAGTGGTGAGAAAAGGGAGAAGAGTTAATCGTCATAAGATATCTGATATTCGTTCACTCAACTACCAGAAAAGAGCTAGAAAACATGTGTTTTAAATTCAAGATATCTTTTCAGTATCATTGTATTAGTACATTCTTTGCAAAATAACCTGCAATTATTACTTTTTAAATAACTTGCACTTTTCAGACTCCCTTTTCTTAAAAATTCACCCTAGTATTTACCATAATTATCAATCACTTCAAATTTTTTGTCCAATCTTAACTTCTCTTTCCCTTAACTTAATGGCAGTGATACTGTCTAGCACGACACTTCCTATATTTAAAAGGACTCCTGCACCAGTACTTACATGTTGTAGCGATGAAGTCGTTACGCTAGCAACCTCTTTACCTTCGCTAATGGCAATAGCAGCTTCATATAGCCCAGCGGTTTTATCAATGTCTTCAACTGCACCATGACCCATCTGTGCTAGATTAACCCAAGTATGCACTTGCAGTGCAGTCTTTAATATCTCTGGAACATTATCATCTGCTACTGCCATACGACTTTTATTGGCAAACCAGGGAATAAGTGTTTTTACAATAAATGCTGAGTTAAGACCATCAACAGACTCAACATCAAAAACAGATCTACCTTGTGTACCAGCATTGTCATATGCTTCCTTGACTATTGCTAATTTTTCATTGTAGTCTTCAATAAAATTGATAATACGTTGATCATGGGTTGTAGCTGTTTGCAACTGTTGTTCAGCATTGATAAATTTCACCTGGTAGCTATCAGTCTTAGTATCTTTAGCCACATTACGTAGTATTGGCCACCATTTCCCTTCTGGTAATTGATTACTCTTGTAAAGCTCTGACATGGATTGGTGGAAATTTTCTGCAAGATCGATAGACTTGAGCAGCTCGGTTGCTCTCTTGCCAATCTGAGGTACTAATTCACCGTCTTGATTCCAAGCATAAATGATCTTGTCTTCGCTGATTTTATGTTTCCACTTACCTGAACTGTCCTCAGTAAGCTTCTTTCCAGTATAAGTAACAGCAACTCGCGCAGATCTTGCAGCAATGTCTGCACGAATACCCTGCTCATCTAGTGACAGTGCAAGTTCTCTAGCATAATTCATCTCTATGGTATCTACCAATGAACATCCGACCAAACTGATGTACTTAGGGGAACTACTGATGTTATACTCAGTATCAAGCTCAATAGTAAAATCTGCTATCTCATCTGCAAGTTCTGTAGCACTATATCCTCCTAATGTTTTATCAATGATATTACTGCGACCATGGCCTACTACTTGCCAACGCAGGTTTTCTTGTCCTTTTAGAGTATCAAGATTGCCATAGACTTCCTGGTAATTACGTTGAGCATCAAGCTGCACAATCACTGAACTTTCAGGATGTTTGGCAGCTAATCTTGCTGCTGCTTCCATGACTACTGGATCATCCTCAAGTTGCAAAATAATCTGGCCATCAAATCGAGTTGCAGTACTATCCTCTGCTCTGACGCTGATCTTTGGCTTTGCCCATTTATCAACGTCATCCTTGTTAAGCTCTCGAGTATCTGCATCAAGTGAATGTGGGACTTCATAAGCTTCCTCTCTAGAAATCTCTTTTATATCTTGCTGAAGGTCACTGAGAAGTGGTACAAAATGGTTCTTGTAGTTCACTATATAAATAGTATTACTATTTTTACCCACTTCACTTGTAGTAACGTGTAATCCACCTACCTCTTCATTCCTCAATTCTATTGCTGTGATTTGAACTTTATACTTCTCACATATCATCTTTCCTTCAATCTCAGTTCTTCCCCATATGGGATTGTTAGATTCTTCTGATATTTTCTTTATTTCTTTCAAGTAGAGTTTGAAAGTGTCTTCATTATCAATTTTATTCTCTTTAGTCTCTGGATCTTGTATAGGGCCATATGGACCTTGCAATGCAACAAAATAGCCTCCTTCTTTTGCATCTTGTATGATTTTATCTTTGTATTCATCAGCATAGCTTGCACATTCTTTCCTTAATGATTTTGCATTAAACCTTTTATCGCTTACAATTAAGCCTTTATCTTTTAACTCATTTAATCCTTGAGCTAAGGAATCAAAAAAGCAATCTCCTTTACCAATTGCAGCTCCTATTTTAAACTCGTTAGGACAATGAGTTTTTAATTCATTTAATAAACTTTCAAGATGTTGTTTTTTCTTCTGCTCTTCTGCTTTTTGTATCTCTTGAAAGATGGAAATAGGTTCTCTAGTAAAAGTTTTTAATTCTTGCTCAGTATTATCCAGTTCACTATTGTTCTCACCTAGCTTCTCCATTTCGCTTTCATTATTAACTTGCTCTAGGTCTTTGCCACTACCTTGTAAAGGAGTTAATGCTTTTAGTAAATTTTGCCTATCTTCATGACTTAAATATTGATTAATCTTTTCTACTAACTCTGGAGGTAAAATAGATCCTTCTTCTCTGTAGAATTGTACTTTTTCTATTATTTCATTATATAAGTAAGCTTTTTCAATCCTATTGCTAAGAATATCAGAGAATTCAGGAAATCTTTCTAGTAGCTGATCTGGGTCCGATAAAGCATTTAATGTTTTCACATATAATCCTAATTTAGCATCATATGCTGTAAGAAAATCATAAAGTGATACTTGTCTGATTCCTATTGAACCAATGTTAATGGTCTTCGTTAATTCAAGATCCCAGTATTTTGATAATGTTTCATGCAGTAAGTTGCTTGGTAGTAGTGTTGCAAAGTTCGGCTTTTCTGCACTAATATTCTGCGCTAATGTGTATTTAATCAAAACCTTACTGGCATCTTCACAACCTCTACCAACTGCACATTCGAGCGGTGTTTGGTTACTGTTGTTTCTCTTCGTGATATCGGCTCCCTTTATTAATAACTCCTGCACAATCTCTGAATAACCATTTTCAGCAGCATAGTGTAATGGTGTTTTCTGATCTATAAGGGTCACTGCATCAACATTTGCTCCATGATTTAATAACTTCTGCACAACTTCTGCATGACCATTTTGGGCAGTACAGTGTAGTGGTGTTTTCCGCTGTAGAGAAGCTTCTGCATCAACATTCGCTCCATGATCTAACAACTCCCGCACAACTTCTGAATGACCATTTTCGGCAGCAAAGTGTAGTGGTGTATAATGATTAGGAGAATTTCCTGCGTTAATATTTGCATCATTGCTCAAAAGAAGTTTTACAGTTTGTGGACAATTTTCTTTAGCAGCAAAATGCAATAAGGTGTTGAGAAATATATTGCCACTTACTCTAAATAGGTGATTGATATTTGTGTTTAATTGATTGTATATTTCTGTGTTTGCTTGTTTTATTTCATCTAAAATTTCTCTATAACTCGAATTTTCTGAGCGATTAGGGGAGTTAAGTCTTTTTTCTGTTCTGTGAAGTATATCCCGTAATGTGTCAATTTCTATATTTACCACAGCCTCGCCCTCTAATTTTTCTTATATTAGTAATATAAATCCATAAAAGAATCATTAAGAGTAAGGACCTCTTGATACAAACTTGCCTTATGAACTTTCTTTCTGTTTCTAAACAATTTTTGTTGTCCCAAATTTGGGAGAAAAACCCTGGACTTGAAGTCCATCCTTTCAAGAATATAATTTGAAAGGTGAAAAAATTAGAGGGATGTGAAATATTATAGAAAGAGTAGCCATTCGGTATACGATTGCACTTATCATATAGTATGGATTACTAAATACAGATACCCAGTTCTTGTTGGAGACATAGGGCTAAAAGCAAGAGAGATAATTCAAGCAGTATGTAGAGATAACCAAGTAGAAATTATCAGAGGTAAAGTAGCATCAAGCCATGTCCACATATATGTTTCAGTACCACCATATTTGAGTATCAGTAAATTAGTACAACTGATAAAAGGAAGGTGCTCGAGAAAAATACAGCAGAGTTTTCCAGAATTAAGGAAAAAATATTGGGGGAATCATTTGTGGGCAGTTGGTTATTTTGTCAGGACTACCGGAAATGTGACTGATCAAATGATAAAGGACTACATTGAGAATCACTCTAAAAGAGAAGACAAATTTGGTGACTTTCAAGTTGAAAATTAGCATTCCATGCTCTCTCTCAATCTATGGATTTCAATCCATAGTGGTTGAATTTAAATCTGTTGAATTTCGCCTAAAGAGAGGCCTGTTATTTGCAAAATAATATCGGTAGAAATTCCTTCTTTTACTAAGTCTTTTGCAACTTTGATCTTTTCTGCTCTTTTCACTTTTTCTTCGCAAATTTGTATGCTTTCAAACAGAGATTTTATTAGCGCATAGCATAATTCTTGACTCTCAATTTTTTTGTACTCTTTTATTAAATCAGGTAGCTCATTTTCTACTATCTCATCTTCCTCTATTAGCAGATCTGTAATGCTAATTGATAATGTTTCTGCTATTGCATACAATTTTTCCAGTGGAATGGCCACACGTCCTTGCTCATAGTTGCTTATTTCATCACGTGTTGTACTCATTTTTTCTGCTAAATCCTTCTGAGTATATTCCCGTCCATTCTTTTATCTTTTTTCCTATTTTGTAGTAGATAGAACCAACTTTTTCTTCAACACATTCATTAGCAGAAAGACCAATTGTTTTTGAAACAGTATCAACAGAAACTCCTGCTTTAACCAGACCTTTTGCAATTTTTATTTTTCCGATTTTCTACTACTTTTCTCACCAACTCAGGTAAATTTTGCTAGCAAGTAAAACACCTTGCGCAACTCTTGATCATTAATCGTTTTATATTTTCTTACTAATTTCCTCCTCCTCGTCTTCAAGGCGGATTTTTTCATTTGATACAGGAATTAGGTCTACAATACCAATCGACAATATCTCTGCTATAGCATACAACTTTTCAATCGAAATTTTACGTGTTCCTTTTTCATATTGTAGTACTATTTGATACTTTACGCCGATTTTTCCCGCTAAATCTTTTTGAGTATAACCTCGCTTTAACCTCCAGCTCCTTACTTTTTGTGCTATCTGATACCTTATCGAGATATTTGCCATAAATATTATACAGGTTGATACTACCAAATAAAGATATACAAAATGTTTGCATTTTAGTTGAATATTTCTTCAGAATTGTGTATAATTATTAATGCTTTTTATCTTACTTTCTCATGGCTCTTTCGAAGTTTCTCGATCCCAAGAATGATATATCGTTCAAGCGCATCTTTGGTACTGAAAAAAATAAGGACATTCTTATTCACTTCCTTAATGATATCCTTGGCTTCACTGGCAAAAGCACAATACAGGATATAGAGTTCTTAAGTACTATTCAAGACCCTGATATTGCTTCTAAAAAACAAAGCATTGTTGATGTTCTTTGTAGGGATGAAAATGGGCTGCAAGTCATAGTCGAAATGCAGGTCGCTAAAACTAAGGGCTTTGAGAAACGCGCCCAATATTATGCTGCTAAAGCTTACTCAAGACAGGCTGATAAAGCATACGCGTCAAGTTAAGGAACTGTGGTAATAAACTTAGTGTAAGGAAGAGAAAGAAAAGATATAAGTTCTCTTAAATCTAACAAAGAAAACGGAGAACTTATACAATGAAAAGAATAGTTTGCATCTCAAAAAAGCTCAAAGAATTTTTTAATGAAAAAGCAGATAAAATCTCAGCTACAACAGGGTTCATAAAAGAAAGAGGAAGCTAAAAGGCTCGTAGTTCATAAAAGCCATCGTTTTGGGTAATATAGGGGTTGATAATTGTAGTATAGAGACAGTGTGTCAATTATTGAATGAAGACTCGATAAATATAACAAAACAAGGTCTGGACTTTAGATTTACCAAGGAAGCAGTGGAATTTATGAAAAGAATGTATAATGAATCTTTAACGTTACTTAAAAATACCTTACAAGTTGATTGCAGAATCTTGAAGCACTTTGGAGGTGTTAAATTATTAGACAGCAGCTACATTAGCTTACCTAACAGTATGGAAGACATGTATAAAGGTTATGGTACCAGCTACAGTGGTTATGAAAGCAATACTAAGTCTGGAATAAAGTTACAATTAGTTTTTGACTACCTAAACCAGACATTAGACCAGCTTAATATAACTGAAGGAATAAGGTCAGATCAGGGTTATAGAAGCCATTTAAGCAATATATCGAACAACGATTTACTAATATCTGATTTGGGTTATTTTGTGCCAAGTTCTTTTAAACACATCAATGAAATAGGAGCTTATTTCATAAGTCGTTATAAATCCGATACTATAGTATTTCCCAAAGCAAATGATAAAGGTATAACAAAGTATTTGAGTTATAATGGCATATAGTGTGGATTTAAGGGAAAAGGCAGTATTGATGATAGAAAAAGGGAAGACAAAGGTTGAGATAGCAGAGCTCATGGAGATAGGAATAGCAACTCTGTACCGCTGGTTAAAAAAGAAAGCTGATGGTGAAAGCTTAAAGCCATCTAAAAACGGTAGCTTTATTCGAAAAATAGACCCAAAAATACTCGAAGAATATGTTACAAAGAATCCAGATCATACTCTGGCAGAGATGAAACAAAATCTTGGATTTGGAATAAATTCAATTTGGTATAGACTAAAACAGCTAAAAATTACTTTAAAAAAAAGTCACACTATATCAAGAGCGCAATCAAGAAGATAGGCAGCAATTTATTGATAAAATCTCAAAAATAGAACATTCCAGCATCTTATATATAGATGAAGCAGGAGTTGATAATAAGTTATACCGAGAATATGGACGTGCTCCAAGAGGAAAGAAAATTTATGCAGATATTCCAGGGAGAACTCGAGAGAGAATCAGTATAGTAGCCGAGTGGATTGGAATGAGATTTATTGCACCAATGACTTTCAAAGGTGGGTGTGAAAAAGAGGTATTCAATATATTGTTGGAGAAGATGTTATTACCTAAATTGCCACTTGGCACAACCATGGTTATGGATAATGCTACATTTCATAAGACCACTAAAACAAAATCATTAATAGAGTCTTTTGGCTTTCATGTGCTGTATCTTCCAACATATTCACCAGATTTGAATCCCATAGAACACTGTTGGCATACCATCAAAAGCCGCCTCAGACCTCTAATGTATAAATGTACAGACTTACAACTTTTGGTTGGTAATACCATAATGGAAATTTATCCATTCATTTTAGAAAATACTATAGTGAAGAAGAGCTAGAGAGAATAATAGGAAGTGATCTAATAATTAAAAGAGCGTATGAAGAGCTAAATAGGTTCAACTGGTCAGAAAAAGAATTTATTGCCTATGAACAAAAAATCAAGCGTATTTGTGATGAACAGGGTGTCCTTGCTCAAAAACTCGATGATGCTAAACATGAAGGCATCCAAATTGGAGAAGAGAAGGGCAGGAAAGAAGGCATCCAAATCGGCCATGAAAAAGGCAGAGTGGAAGGTCGCAAAGAAAGGGATATTGAAGTAGCCAAAAACTCACTCAAGGCCAGTGTCCCTATAGATGTTATAGCTCAAATTACCGGTCTCTCTCATTCTGAAATTTTACAATTCAAGGAAAAAAGATAATTATTCACTTCAACATTTATGAAAACCTTCTCTAAGTTCGACATATCACCTAATTAAGAATCTAGTGAACTATCTAAAACAGCTATGAAGATTGCACAAAGAATTATATAAATTACTATCATAACGTTACCCAAACTTCTATATCAAAGCTACGTGCTGTAAGTTCAATATGGAAAATACATTAATCACTTAGCAGTTAATTTCTACTTCATCCATTTTAGTATTAAGACCATCAAACTTGATACTGGTTTCCCTAATTATTTTGGCTACCCTCACTTTAAATTTTCCACTACTTGACATATTATATCTCCATCTCTCATATTTTAATCTACCTACTGAGGTTATTCACAAGCTTAGTTACTCCTATATCAGAAAGACAAGTTGATACTTTTGAATGGCCTTGAACGGAAGCATTACTTAAATAACTTTGAGGCTCTAAATTCATTTGCTTTGCACCATCAACTTCTAATCTACCATCTACGTTGTGTAATATCCGTTGTATCGATCGATTTAGTACAACATTTATCCTGCTATTAAACTCTACCATAAACTTATCAAACTTCTTCGAACTTAACTTACCAGGACATCCTGCTTCTCTACTAGGACATGCTTTCTCTAAATACGAACTTAAAACTCCTGAGATCTCATCAAATTTACCACTCATGATTTTTCCTGTAACTTCTTTATATATTTCCACAAAATCAATATTTAATCGATGCATTGATACACCACTTTTTAATCCAGCTCGCTCTACTACTTTCTCAAATCCCTTTGTAATATTGAGTGCATAACCTCTTGCTTCTAATAAAGGTATAGATTGATCTACTTCAGATATATATTTTTTACCCGTAAACTTTCTTACAAGCACGTCAAGCAACATTATTGTACCATTTACATCCACTGGTGCATCAACTTGTGAGATTGGAGTTGGAGTGATTGATGTTTTCCTAGGTAATGCAGGCTCAGAACTTAATAACCCACTCACAGAGCTTCTTATCCAACCAAATAAATCATTTATCCATGAAGACGGTCTTGTGCCACTACTTGCTGCTATCTCAGTTTGATTATTTAAATCCGCAACAAGAGATTTTCGTGATGAGTGCACATGATAACCTCCAGTGTCACGACGACGTCTGCGTTGTTTTGTATTTTCTTCCCTATACTCTCTTTTTACAATACTTACATCTCTTGCCTCACTTATTTCTTTCTCATGATCTCTTAACACTATTTCTTGATCAGCAAACTGTATGTATAATTTTCTCATCTTATCTTTTATATAGAACTTTTTAAGTGTAATGGTGCAGAAATCATCTTCAGTAATACTAGCATCAAAAACATTTGTTATCATCAGATCATTATTATTACTACGAACAAACTTATACTTTCCTCCTTTTCTAGGTGTGATAATCTTACTATCTTTCTCCACATCTTGATCGTTTACTATAATAATCTCTTTATCCTTTTCAAACACTAAAGGCTGCGGTTTTAAACTCCACTGATTGTTGTGAATGCTGATTGTCATAGGAACATTTGTCACTATTACATGTATCTTGTTATATCTCTCTACTCCATCTTTCAAACTCACAGTACATGATGAACCTTGCTCTTTCACCGTTGCTTTTAATAACAAATCATTTCCAGATCTAATTATTTGTACTTCTTTTGCTACATTGCTTAAGTCAATCGCATCTATTGAATTCTCCTCATCAACATCATGAATAACAACCTCCTTAGTTCCAGAATCAATTACATATACATTTTCACCACCATTACCAACTAAATGACTCCTATAAGGTGGATTACTATGTATTACTTCATGATCTCCACTTCCTATTACTACTGTCTCATTACTTAAAAGTGATTGAACAAAAAATGACATTCCACCTATTCTCTTCGCTATAGGTAAATATTCTCTTATCACTTCTTCGCTAGACTTATTAGTCCTTTCTAGGAAATACGCTTTACCTTTTTTTCCTATCTTTATTTCAGCTTGATTACCAAATCTATAAGAAGCATTAACTGGAATATCTGAAATAGTTATATTAAACATTTCGTTATAAAACGCACTATTAAATTCACTCATCAATCTATCTTTATCAGCAACTGTGAAGTTACAAATGTCATCAATCCTAATTGTGCTATTGGGAACTTTAGTAAGGTTACTCTTACCCCTTGCAAATAAATTAAACAAAAATTCTAAATTCACGGGTAAGTTAAGCAAATCGCTAATATTATACGACCTACTATCAAATCCACTAGGTGCGAAACTAAAAGTAGCACTCTTTACTATGTGATTGTAAACTTGAGTAACGTTCTGAATATATATTCCCATAAGCTGAGAAACCGAAGAATTAAAAAAGAAATTATGTCTATCACTTGCTTCACCAGACAACAAGCTCGATATATTCACAACTGCTTTTCCTCTTTCAGGTAAAACAATGTAGTTGAACTCTCCTGTAGAAGCTTGATTGTTAATATTAGTATTAGGTCTTACTACAATTTTTATCTTATAACTACAGGTGTTACCACTTACTTGACTTCTTATTAGTATAGTGTCTGGAGTGTTTCCATAAGAACCTTGTCCATCTAAAAACTTTGTATCACATGCACTAAATATAGATTCTGAACTTCCTTTTCTACCTAAAACACTTTCAACGTCTTCCATCCACAAGCAATTAAGACCATACATTACATATCCAGTGTTGAGAAGATCAACTTCGACTTTTGTAACATCTCCAGCAAATCTAGTTAGATCTAAGGTATCAATACCACCACCTCCTTTTAACATTCCTGTAATGTTATTATCCATTAGGATAAAAAGGTCATCTTTATCACCTCCAGTGAATTTTTTATCACCATCTTCTACCAAAAAGACACTGGGACTATCTTTAAATCCCCTCGCAATATCATCTCCTTTTCCCAATGCAATGAGAGTTCCGTTTCCTGTTTTATTAGGGGATAAATCAGCTACACCAATTGCTTCTTCACAAAGATAAGATCCATAACTTGGCGCAGGTTCACCATCTCCCTTTGTGAAACAAAACAATTTTCCATCATTAAGATCCTCTGATATTTCTCTACTACCCCACGTTACATTTTCTACCTTTCTATCAAGTAGCACAACATTGTCCAAATCTACCTCAAACTTCTTTACGCATTTCTTGACATATCCTATATATGTAGAGCACACTGCTCTGAGCGGTTCTGGTATATTGTCTAGTTCCCACGTCGGGGGGATGTTGCACATAAAACTAGTTGGTACCTCAGAACAAACATCTACTAACTTAACAGTGGGAGAAACATATCTTTGAATATCACTATGCTGTTTTAAATACTCAAGTCCTTGCTTCACTAATTGGTTATAAAGTTGTTTTTTCTCGATGAGCTCTTCTATATACTTCTCAGGCTTCATACCTATAAATGCACGTAAACCTTCAACAAACTTCTCATTCCCAGTTAGATGAACAATCTGATCAATTTTATCAACTCTCTTTACTGCCATATAAATATCAGTGCCAACAAATACTACAGCGCCAATTGCAGCTCCAATAGGACCAGTAACACTTGACACTCCTTCCAGTATTCCAAAACCTTCAGCAACTTTCACACCAATCTCTGCAGCTTCAACTCCCAAGTAAATACCATCTCCTACTATACCAACTAGTGCTTCTTCTGTACCATTTTTAAATGCTTTTATCTGATTGACTAGATCGTAGATAACAAAAGCAGAAGTACCACGAGCAAGAAAAGGTGATGCTGCTTTTAAAGCTCCACCAACTAACAGTCTTCCTTCTTCAGCTAATTTTAATCCCTTAAGAGATACAGATTCAGCAACCTTAGCAAATCCTTGACCACCTGCCATAAAACCCACATTAACTGCTACGCCTTGATAATTACCATTTAAAAAGTCAGCTAATACATTTTTAGCCATCATTCCGCGCATGGTCATTTCGGAGATTTCCCCTGCTCTCTCTAAATGACTCATAACTTTTTGATCTCTAATGATTCTATTAACAAGATCTCTAGCGTTACCTGTAACTTTTACCTCATCTGCCAGCTGAATTAGCTGATTCACCTTTTTTTGCGGAAAATCCTTAACGTAATTGATGAACTTTTCGCTATCTATCTTAATCTTACTAAAATCCCTTCTCTCATCCTTCTCCTCATTAAACGCATCTACATCTTCCCAGGTGAATAAACATCTACTTTCTACTTCTCTTTTGTGCCTCAAAACAGCAAGACATTCTTTCCCACTTGATGATCCTTGTTTTGCTTTTTTAGCTTGTTGTTGCTCTAGTGATGAAGGTCTTTTCTTTTTCTTGGTAGTCATTTCCACATTAGGACTTTCAAGTTCTGCTTCCTGCCCACTTGATGATCCTTGTTTTGCTTTTTTAGCTTGTTGTTGCTCTAGTGATGAAGGTCTTTTCTTTTTCTTGGTAGTCATTTCCACATTAGGACTTTCAAGTTCTGCTTCCTGCCCACTTGATGATCCTTGTTTTGCTTTTTTAGCTTGTTGTTGCTCTAGTGATGAAGGTCTTTTCTTTTTCTTGGTAGTCATTTCCACATTAGGACTTTCAAGTTCTGCTTCCTGTTCGATAGGCTCTACTCCATCATCTATTTCACTCTCTTCGACAAGCGATACGTCATCATTCCTGTTTTCTTTCAATTTATTTCCATAATACTGCGTTTTCCGTCCATTTCCATCAAACCAAAGGTCATATAACTGTTTAAAAGCATATGGACCTTTAGATCCCGATGCAGCTAAGATAGATGACATCGTAGCCAGATCCACACCATGTTCTTCTAAGGTTTTTAAACGATATCCTTTCCGTCCAGTTACATCAAACAAAAGTTTGTATAACTGTTTAAAAGCATATGGACCTTTAGCTCCCGATCCATGTAAGATAGATGACATCGTAGCCAGATCCACACCATGTTTTTCTAAGGTTCTTAAACGATCTCTTTTCTCTCCATTTCGATGAAACCAAAGGTCATATAACTCTTTAAAAGCATTTGCAGCCTTAGCTCCCGATCCATTTAAGATAGATGACATCGTAGCCAGATCCACACTATGTTTTTCTAAGGTTCTTAAACGATCTCTTTTCTCTCCATTTCGATGAAACCAAAGGTCATATAACTCTTTAAAAGCATTTGCAGCCTTAGCTCCCGATCCATGTAAGATAGATGACATCGTAGCCAGATCCACACCATGTTTTTCTAAGGTTTTTAAACGATATCCTTTCTGTCTATCTCCATCAAACCAAAGGTCATATAACTCTTTAAAAGCATTTGCAGCCTTAGCTCCCGATCCATTTAAGATAGATGACATCGTAGCCAGATCCACACCATGTTGTTCTAAGGTCCTTAAACGATATCCTTTCTGTCTATCTCCATCAAACCAAAGGTCATATAACTCTTTAAAAGCATCTGGACCTTTAGCTCCCGATCCATTTAAGATAGATGACATCCTAACCAGATCCACACCATGTTCTTCTAAGTCTTTTAAACGATATCCTTTCTGTCTATCTCCATCAAACCAAAGGTCATATAACTGTTTAAAAGCATCTGGACCTTTAGCTCCCGATCCATTTAAGATAGATGACATCCTAACCAGATCCACACCATGTTGTTCTAAGGTCCTTAAACGATATCCTTTCTGTCTATCTCCATCAAACCAAAGGTCATATAACTCTTTAAAAGCATTTGCAGCCTTAGCTCCCGATCCATTTAAGATAGATGACATCGTAGCCAGATCCACACCATGTTGTTCTAAGGTCCTTAAACGATATCCTTTCTGTCTATCTCCATCAAACCAAAGGTCATATAACTCTTTAAAAGCATTTGCAGCCTTAGCTCCCGATCCATTTAAGATAGATGACATCGTAGCCAGATCCACACCATGTTGTTCTAAGGTACTTAAACGATATCCTCTCTCTCCACTTCCATCAAACCAAAGTTTATATAACTCTTTAAAAGCATCTGCAGCCTTAGCTCCCGATCCATGTAAGATAGATGAAATACTAGCCAGACCTACACCATGTTGTTCTAAGGCTTTTAAACGATATCCTCTCTCTCCACTTCCATCAAACCAAAGTTTATATAACTCTTTAAAAGCATCTGCAGCCTTAGCTCCCGATCCATTTAAGATAGATGAAATACTAGCCAGACCTACACCATGTTGTTCTAAGGTCCTTAAACGATATCCTTTCTGTCTATTTTCATCAAACCAACTTTGATATAACTGTTTAAAAGCATCTGCAGCCTTAGCTCCCGATCCATTTAAGATAGATGACATCCTAACCAGATCCACACCATGTTGTTCTAAGGTACTTAAACGATATCCTCTCTCTCCATTTCCATCAAACCAAAGTTTATATAACTCTTTAAAAGCATCTGGACCTTTAGCTCCCGATCCAGCTAAGATAGATGACATCCTAACCAGATCCACACCATGTTCTTCTAAGGTTTCTAAAGGATATCCTTTCCGTCCATTTCCATCAAACCAAAGGTCATATAACTGTTTAAAAGCATTTGCAGCATTAGCTCCCGATCCAGCTAAGATAGATGACATCCTAACCAGATCCACACCATGTTGTTCTAAGGTCCTTAAACGATATCCTTTCTGTCTATCTCCATCAAACCAAAGGTCATATAACTGTTTAAAAGCATCTGGACCTTTAGCTCCCGATCCATTTAAGATAGATGACATCCTAACCAGATCCACACCATGTTGTTCTAAGGTCCTTAAACGATATCCTTTCTGTCTATCTTCATCAAACCAAAGGTCATATAACTGTTTAAAAGCATCTGGACCTTTAGCTCCCGATCGAGTTAAGATAGATGACATCCTAGTTAGATTTACACCACGTTCTTCTAAGGTTTTTAAACGATATCCTTTCCGTCCATTTCCATCAAACCAAAGGTTATATAAATCTTTTAAACTCTTTACAGAACCACTGTGTATTCCACCTAATATAGAGGTTATCTTGGTGTTCACTTTCTCTCTATATATAACATTAAACATATTCGTTCCCTCAGATGTATTTAAAAATTCCCTGAAAGAAGTATCATGTTTTACTCTTCCCATAAGAGATGTTATAAATTTCTCTTTCGCCTGATATAAATCTTCTTCTGGTGACCTACGTTGTCGAGCTAATTGTGGCAAATTAACCCCCCTTAAGCTAAGAGTTTGTTCAATCTTCAAAGTAAAGCTCTCTATACTTCTAAGATTATCGTCCACAAAAGACTTTAAACTAATCCTCCCGATTGCAAATAAAATATCATAAGCATCCTGAGGAATTAACTCACCATAAGATTTTGCTGCTGTAAGATTAACAATAAATTGCCTTATACTCTCCTGATTTTGAAAAAAATTCAAACCAAGATCTGCGATTGAAGAAAGAATACGAGCAGCATCTGCATAATTTAAATTACCACGCAGATCTTTTTTCACAAGCTCGTGCAGTAATCCCTTTATCTCTTTGTTTTCATCATCACTCATTTTTTTGCCATAAAAAGCAGCACTTTTAATACGACTAAACAGTAAAACAAGGACATTACGAGCATCATTGTAATTCAATATATATGATTGATCTCGTAATATTACTTTAACGATCTTGTACACTACACGGTCTGTATGTCCGACATGTAAACTGACAGAAAGGCTTGGTGGATTTTTACGAAGAAATTGGCATAAATCACTAGCTTGCAGATTTTCACTCTCGGAAGCTTCCTTGCATTTCTTCATGAAATCTTCACTATCACGCTTTGGGCGTTTTAAAATCGTTTTTCTTTCCTGTAGTTGTTGATACGCAACCCACTCTTGCCCTAATAGTTCACCAACGAGTAAATTATTCCCCTTCTTCTTTTCTTTTAGATATTCTAAGCTTAACATAATCACCTTAAATTTGTTTTATATAATAGTGTAATACCAACTACCATTAGTAATAAAACAGATGAAAAGAGCTCTTTTTGCCTATAATTGGAGTTAAGCAAATTTATAACCTATTTCATTTGTCTTCCCAATAACGATTATTGGTATAAGACCATATTCCATATATAGCTACAGGATAATAAGTAAAATTAAAAATACAAACAATTATTTTATTTTCGTGCTGTTTTATTTAAGAGATTGTCCACAAATCAAGAAATAGGTAGTGTATAAAGAAAGAATATTCAGGCAAGAGATGAGGGAAAGTATCGAACAGATTTAAGTAAACTGGACTTTTAATATACTCTACTAAAAATTTAAATAAAATAACCATTATGATACTCAAAATTAAAAGACGTGAGAAGTATTTTTCTTGGAATGCATTGGTCTACCACTCGATACATACGAACTTTTTAGTATGCCAACTTTATTATACGCTAAAACTAGCCAAATTAGAACGTTTTATCCATATCTACATACGAACTGTTTTGCCTAAGCTTATTGAAATAATTTAAATCTTCTATTTCTACAATCCTATTTTTACGCTGCTTGTTCTCAAAAATATACGACCTTTTTTGAAGGAGTAAATAATTCAATTTGCCGTGACACTAATAGACTGATATTTTTATAAAATCTTTTCTATATTAGTTCAAACCTTTCAAAAATTTGGGAATGTTCAAAGAAGCATACGCGTCAAGTTAAGGAACTGTGGTAATAAACTTAGTGTAAGGAAGAGAAAGAAAAGATATAAGTTCTCTTAAATCTAACAAAGAAAACGGAGAACTTATACAATGAAAAGAATAGTTTGCATCTCAAAAAAGCTCAAAGAATTTTTTAATGAAAAAGCAGATAAAATCTCAGCTACAACAGGGTTCATAAAAAGAAAGAGGAAGCTAAAAGGCTCGTAGTTCATAAAAGCCATCGTTTTGGGTAATATAGGGGTTGATAATTGTAGTATAGAGACAGTGTGTCAATTATTGAATGAAGACTCGATAAATATAACAAAACAAGGTCTGGACTTTAGATTTACCAAGGAAGCAGTGGAATTTATGAAAAGAATGTATAATGAATCTTTAACGTTACTTAAAAATACCTTACAAGTTGATTGCAGAATCTTGAAGCACTTTGGAGGTGTTAAATTATTAGACAGCAGCTACATTAGCTTACCTAACAGTATGGAAGACATGTATAAAGGTTATGGTACCAGCTACAGTGGTTATGAAAGCAATACTAAGTCTGGAATAAAGTTACAATTAGTTTTTGACTACCTAAACCAGACATTAGACCAGCTTAATATAACTGAAGGAATAAGGTCAGATCAGGGTTATAGAAGCCATTTAAGCAATATATCGAACAACGATTTACTAATATCTGATTTGGGTTATTTTGTGCCAAGTTCTTTTAAACACATCAATGAAATAGGAGCTTATTTCATAAGTCGTTATAAATCCGATACTATAGTATTTCCCAAAGCAAATGATAAAGGTATAACAAAGTATTTGAGTTATAATGGCATATAGTGTGGATTTAAGGGAAAAGGCAGTATTGATGATAGAAAAAGGGAAGACAAAGGTTGAGATAGCAGAGCTCATGGAGATAGGAATAGCAACTCTGTACCGCTGGTTAAAAAGAAAGCTGATGGTGAAAGCTTAAAGCCATCTAAAAACGGTAGCTTTATTCGAAAAATAGACCCAAAAATACTCGAAGAATATGTTACAAAGAATCCAGATCATACTCTGGCAGAGATGAAACAAAATCTTGGATTTGGAATAAATTCAATTTGGTATAGACTAAAACAGCTAAAAATTACTTTAAAAAAAGTCACACTATATCAAGAGCGCAATCAAGAAGATAGGCAGCAATTTATTGATAAAATCTCAAAAATAGAACATTCCAGCATCTTATATATAGATGAAGCAGGAGTTGATAATAAGTTATACCGAGAATATGGACGTGCTCCAAGAGGAAAGAAAATTTATGCAGATGTTCCAGGGAGAACTCGAGAGAGAATCAGTATAGTAGCCGGGTGGATTGGAATGAGATTTATTGCACCAATGACTTTCAAAGGTGGGTGTGAAAAAGAGGTATTCAATATATTGTTGGAGAAGATGTTATTACCTAAATTGCCACTTGGCACAACCATAGTTATGGATAATGCTACATTTCATAAGACCACTAAAACAAAATCATTAATAGAGTCTTTTGGCTTTCATGTGCTGTATCTTCCAACATATTCACCAGATTTGAATCCCATAGAACACTGTTGGCATACCATCAAAAGCCGCCTCAGACCTCTAATGTATAAATGTACAGACTTACAACTTTTGGTTGGTAATACCATAATGGAAATTTATCCATTCATTTTAGAAAATACTATAATGTTCCAAAAAGTAAGATTAATGCTGAGCAAATACTAGTAGTTTACCGAATAAGATGGCAAATTGAATTATTGTTCAAATTATATAAGAGTAATATAAGGATTGATAAGCTGAGAGGAAAGCCATACAGAGTATTATGTGAGCTATATGCCAAATTGTGTGCAATTCTTATATTTCATGGAATAGTGGGTTGCACAGAACTGAAAAAAAATACGGAGCTTAGCTTAACAAAGGCATTTATTGAGCTAAAAAGACGGGTTAGAGAGTTATTTTTAGCACTAAATAATAAAATTAAAGGCTTAAATATTTTTCTCAAAAAGCTTACCATAACTTGGTCGCAGTTTTCATTAAAAGACAAGTGCAGAAAAACTAGGGTATCCACCTTAACTTCTCTAAATTTGCTCACAATCTCTTAACTTGACGCGTATGCTTTTTTGAACATTCCCGAAAAACATAATTATTCACTTTAACATTTATAAAAACCTTTTCTAAGTTAGACATGTCCCCTAATTAAGAATCTAGTGAACTGTCTAAAACAGCTATGAAGATTGCACACAGAATTATACAAATTATAGCTCTTTTCATAATGGTCCAAACGGTTTAAAATAAGAGTTTATAGTAGTGAAGGTAAGTATGCCAGCAGCATATAGTTATGATTTAAGAAAAAAAGCAATGGAGGTACTAGACGAAGGGGAAAGCAGAGAAACGGTAGCAGAAAGATTTAAAATTGGAAGAACTACATTATGGGAGTGGCAGCAAAGAAAAAAAGAAACAGGAGATTTTCAGTCGAAAAAACTTGGAAATGGAGGTTATAATCATAAAATTACCGACTGGAATAAATTTACTGAATTTGCCAAAAAACATGGTGGAAAAACTCTATCGGAAATGGCTAAGCTTTGGAGTAATGTTAGTATCCCAACGATTCATCTAGCTCTTAAAAAAATTGGACTCACACGCAAAAAAAAGACATATGGATACAAAGAAAGGAATGAAGAAAAACGTGCTGAATTTTTGAAAATTATAGCAACGAAAGAACCTCAAAACTTAGTATATATAGATGAATCTGGTATTGATAATACCGAAGACTATCCCTATGGATATTCTCAGAAAGGACAGCGATTTTATGCCCTAAAATCTGGAAAGAAAACTCAACGAATTAGCATGATTGCAGCTCTAAATAGTAGAAAAATAGTTGTTCCGTTAACATTTGAGGGCCATTGTAATATGGATATCTTTAATAAATGGTTTGAGCAGTTTTTGACACCGATTTTGGAACCTGGACAAACTGTTATCCTTGATAATGCTACTTTTCATAAGTCTAATAAGATTACTGAACTTGCTAAAGAAGTTGGTGCTGAAATTTTGTATCTTCCTACGTATTCCCCAGATTTCAATAAAATTGAGCATCATTGGTTTGCTATAAAAAATAGAGCTAGGAAAAACATCCCTCTATTCACATCTTTTCGTCATGCTGTTGATTCTGCTTTTCTATGAACTTTCCGGACTATTATGAAAAGAGCTATACCCACTGGAATCCAGACTTTGATTGTCAAATAAAAAATTCACATCTTAAAAGGATCATATACATTAATTTCGTTAATTTTCACTTTTTCATTTAATAATCTTAAGATGGGCTGTAAATCATCGTCGATTGATAAGCACAGTACTTCTCTATCAAGATAATTGGCTAAATGATTCTTCTTCTCAAGAATTTCTGTTTCTTCCAATAAGTCACATTTATTTAACACTACAATTTCCTCTTTTTCAACAAGATCGCTATTGTAAAGCTTCAGTTCATTATGCGTACAATTATAAGCTGAAATAATGTCATCGTGAGTTACATCAATTAAATGCAGTAAAATTTTGCACCTTTCTATGTGCTTTAAAAATTTGTGTCCGAGCCCAACTCCAAGATGAGCATCAGCGATTATTCCAGGAATATCTGCTATTACAATTTCGCTATAATCCACTTTTGCTACACCTAAATGTGGTCTTATAGTAGTAAATTCATAATCGCCTACTTTCGTATCAGAATTCGAGCAGCGGGTTAAAAATTTAGATTTACCTACATTTGGCATACCAATAATGCCAACATCAGATAAAACTTTTAGCTTCAATACTATGTTTCTTTCCTCACCAGGCTGACCATGAGTAAAATGCCTTGGTGCCCTATTGGTGGAAGATTTAAATTTAGTATTTCCAAGTCCACCTTTTCCACCTTGTGCTACTTGAAATTCCATGTCGGGTTTATCAAGATCTACTATCACTTCCTCACTTTCTTCATCGATTATTTGTGTACCAACTGGAACTTTAAGTATAATATCTTTTCCTGCCGTGCCAGATCTATCTCTACTCGTGCCACTTTTTCCACTACTTGCTTTAATATGTCTTCGACAACGAAAATTAAGCAAAGTGTTGAGATTTGCATCACTGATGAAAATTATGTCTCCTCCCTTGCCCCCATTACCACCGTTTGGGCCACCAAATTCAACGAATTTTTCTCGACGAAAACTTGCGCAGCCATCGCCACCATCACCTGCTTTTAAATATAATTTAACTTCGTCTATGAAGTCCATGCTAACCCACAATAATATTTAGCATTTTCTCCTAATGAACTTTCTATTCTCATTAATTCATTATACTTTGCAAGCCTATCAGAACGCGACAGCGAACCAGTCTTGATTTGTCCACAATTCGATGCAACCGCTATGTGGGATATCGTTGTATCTTCTGTTTCACCTGAGCGATGCGAAATAATAGCCCTATAGCCATTTGATTTTGCCATTTCAATAGCATCAAGAGTTTCCGTAAGCGTTCCTATTTGATTTGGTTTAATTAGTACAGAATTTGCCATTTTTTCCTCTATTCCTTTACTTATTAGTTCACAATTTGTAACAAATAAATCATCTCCAACCAATTGAACTTTATTCCCAAGTTTTACAGTAAGTAATTTCCAACCTTCATAGTCGTCTTCATTCATTGCATCTTCTATAGAAATTATTGGATATTTGCCTACAAGGTCAAAATAATACTGAACCAATTCCTCTGAAGTGAGTTCTCTGTTTTCAAATTTATAAACTCCATCTTCATAAAAAGTAGATGCAGCAACATCAAGACCCAGTTCAAAGTGATTTTTCATCGAATAACCAGCAGATTCTACAGCCTGAATTATCAAATTAAGAGCTTCTTCAGTGCTTCCAATGTTTGGTGCAAAACCACCTTCATCTCCTACGTTTGTGCTATAACCCTTTTTCTTAAGAATGCTGCGCAAGTTATGAAATACCTCTGCAGATATTCTGATTGCTTCACTGAAAGTTTCAGCACCAACCGGAAGAATCATAAATTCTTGAAAATCGAGTTTATTATCTGCATGTACTCCACCATTAATGACGTTAATTAGCGGAACTGGCATCTGCTCTTCCCCTACTCCCAAATACTTATATAACGGCATTTTAAAGCTGTTTGCTGCTGCTTTTGCAACAGCAAGAGACACACCCAAAGTTGCATTTGCTCCAAGTTTAGATTTATTTTTTGTTCCATCTAGTTCAATTAAAACTTTATCAATTGCACTCTGGTTTGCTGCATCCATGCCAATGATTTTATTTGCTATCACTCCACTCACAGATTGAACAGCTTTCAGCACTCCTTTACCACAATACCTTTTTTCATCTTGATCTCTCAGCTCCAATGCTTCTAGTTTACCGGTCGAAGCCCCAGAAGGGACAGCGGCTCTACCTGTTGCTCCATCACATAGTTCTATTTCTACCTCAATTGTTGGGTAACCCCTGCTATCTAAAATTTCTCTTGCAAATACACTGCTGATCGTCTTTTTCATCATGCTAAACCTCCACTAGATTCACAATTGTGTTCACGTTCGGGAAATGTCACCCCAGCGCTGTAACATTTCAGTGTACGAACATTGCAATATACAGGTAATTTGAGTAGCGGATGGTCAGTGCTTGACACTGGAATCCAGTTTTTATTATACAGCCACTTATTTAAAGTTAAGTCTTCTGGATCCCAGTGTCTGGGCACTGGGATGACACCATTCTTAATGGAAGCTATCCCCATATCGCAATGTCTGTACAGTTGTTTGCCTAGACACTGGGATCCAGTTTTACTACACAATTTTATCATATAAATCACCAATGCTTAAGTTTATTTTACTAGCAGCAGCTTTGCAGTTTCTTTCGCTAGTTTAGCTATATTACTACCAGCACCAATAAATAATACTACATCTCCTGAACTTGTCGAATTACTAATAAAATGTGAAATGAGTAAAGCATCATTCATAATCTTCACATCATTAAACCCATTACTGATCAAGGTTTTTTGTATATCATCAATTCCACAGCCAGGAATAGGCTTATCTTGTGGAGGATGGACAGGAGTGAGAATTACATAATCAAACATCATGAAAATTCGTACGAACTCATCAAAAAAATTACGAATACGAGCAAAACGAAGCGGCTCGATAATTCCTGTTACCTTTCCTTTAGTGGTCAAACGTGCTGCTGACAGGGTTGCCTGTATTTCATTTGGATGATGAGCATAGTCCTCAATTAACTTAACACCTTTAATATCGGCAATTAAAGAAAATCTCCTTGCTACTCCTTTAAATTCCAAAAGACCTTTTTTAATCTCTTCATCACTAATTCCAAGTTTCACTGCAACTGATATTGCAGCCAGGGCATTGCTAACTTTATGCATTCCTATTGCATTTGATAGCACTACATTCTTTATAATTCTGGTACAAGGTTGAATATCTTCTTTTTGTCTTTCGAGAGCGAGTTCTTTTAATCGAAACACCATATGTACATTATCATCATCAATTTCAATACGCTGAACTAACTTTCTAATTATATTAAATTTAGTCTCCCAATCTACCTCTGATAAATCACACTTTTCCTTCGTTATATGCCCTCTTAACATCTTCACTTCTTCCCATACTACCCCTTCTAGTATATCTGCGCGTATTGATTTGCTGTTACATTCACCAAAACGTTTTCCAGGACAACGATAGTAACTTCTTCCTCCCTTAGCATTACTCATTCCATAATAAACGGATTTGCAACACTGACATATCACTAACCCTTGTAATAAGTATTTCCTTCCACTTTGTTGCATTTTTTTTATTTGTAGCTTTTCTTTTTCCACACTGTATCTCTACGACTTATATATATTTTGCCTATAGTAAAATACGCACATAATGAGCCAAATCAAGGAAAGTGCAAACCAAGTAATTGCGTATTCAAGATGCTTTATTGGCTGTATAGTCAATTTGCCACCAAAATTGTCTTGCCACAATATACATTTCTCTAGCTTAATACCTAGATCATTGGAGATTTCTTCTGTACTTAAGGTAAACCATGTATTTGAAGCAATATCATTTTTGATAAACCAATTTTTGCTACCATCACAATACAAAACGCCATCAGCAGCTACTTTTTCAATTTTTGCTTTTTCTTCTTTTTTTTCTCTGACTATTCCTTTATTTATTAACATGTAATGTCCATTGATAAGCAACATAGGAGACAGAACATGATAGCCACGTTGACCTGCGAAAACATATAGTTCTATATCACTTAAAATTCCGTCGATTTTAACGTTTCTGTAGTTAAACTTTGAAAGATTATCACTAGGCAGTAGATGAATAACCGGAAGATCCATATTTTTGATAATATTATTCTTCCAGCTCAATCTAAATAACTGCCATAACCCGAGTGAAAAAAGAAGTAAAAAAGGTATAATGAAAATAAATACTGTTTTTCTTAACACTCTATATTTGTGTTCTCAAGTAATTTTCAATACCCATAAGCTCAATAAGGTCAATCTGTTCTTTGATCCAATGTAAGTGCTCTTCCTCATTTTTCAGTAGTTCTTCTAATAACATTACACTCACGAAATCCTTTTCTTTTTCAGCAACGGAAATTGCCTCTTTGATGCCCTTGATACCTTCTTCTTCTAAGTTAGAATTATCTTCTAAGATTTTCTTCATTGTATCTTTTGTGAACTTTCCTTCATACTTTGAGATTTTATTTGTATCTTGAAAATTTGGCATGCCCTTAAGCAGTAAAATTCTTTCTGCCAGCCTATTTGCATGCTCAAGTTCTTCATTAAGCTCCTTTCTCATCTTTTCTGCAAGTTTATTGATTCCGCTATTTTTAAGAATCGCAGAATGCAAAAGATACTGGCGTACAGAAGTCAGCTCATTTGTAAGTAATTTATTTAAATGTTCTACTATTTCTTTATTCATAACCTTTCTTTAGCTAATATACCAATGTAATCTACATAACAATCAAGGCAACATCAATTCATTTTTCTCACAACAATCGTATCAAATAGCACATCATGAAATGCCTGTTTCCTCTGAGAGAAGCAAGCAACTAAATACCAACTGAAGGTAAGCATCACTATAATCACTTCTAGTGTACTTAAAGCATTTACTGATGTTTGAAAAAGTTTGATAAAGGTGATAATTGAATTATTTAGCATAGGAAGGAAAAACTGAGAGATAGTGCGATCAAATGCTAAGCTCAAACCTATTTTAGAACTATCTAAAGTGATAGTATATATATTCATTAACTGTTGACCAGGAGTTGCTTGAGCTGTTGAAGATATAAAATATGTAAAGTAGCCACAATTTATACACATGTATGACAGGTGTAAAATTAATGGAAAATCCCCTAATGACAACACAATTAGTAAGGTTGGAATTAATAAAATTGCTACATCTATTAAATATGCGCAAAAGCGCCTGTGTACACTAGCGATCTCTGTCATTACCACCTATCTTTCAAATACTTTACTATGAATTCTGTAAGTTTATTAAAATGTTGAAAATATAACAAATCTTCATAACCTCTTATTGATTGTCCGTATACAATAGGTAAGCAATTTGCATTTTGTGCACATAGAATGTCTGTGATGCTGTCACCAACAAAAAACACATTTTCTATATTTACAGGTAGCGTACTCTCCTCTAGTGCAAATAGCAGTGGAGTTGCAGATGGCTTATCTTCTGCAGTATCACATGATCCAACTATTCTTTCAAAGTAAGAATCTAGTTTAAAGTAGGCAACTTCTTGACGTAAATTAGTATTTTTCTTATTGCTAACTATCGCTAGGTAAATATTGTGGCTTTTCAGTGTCTGCAGCATTTTCTCTACTCCTTCATTCAGAGTAATATTTTGTAACAATGCATTATCTAGGTATTTTTGATATATCTGATTCGCTTTTTTCCACTGATCACCAAACAAATTGACCATGTAGCTCTTTCTTGATTCATGAGAATTTCTATCAACAACTTTACTGCCAGATCCCATCAAATCTAAAGTATGCTTAATGGCATTAGAAATATTATCTTGAGTATCAACTAAGGTATTATCCCAATCGAATACTACCGCTAATCGGATATTTTTCATTTTTATATTGTGACGTATTTTAAACTAATAAGTAAATAATATTTTGATGATAAAGCTTCTATGTTAATCATTTTTACATAATACCTAGTATACTTATTTTAGCATAAGCTTTTATATAGTAGGTATGATACAGCTTCAAGATATATCAAATATTGAGAAGAAATTTCAAGATGCTTTTGCAGGCGCTTTTCCAGAAAGCACGTCGCTGAAAGATAAAGTGAAGATTATCAATGAGTTGCGTCTAGATCTTAAAGATTACAAAAGGCAAGTAACTAGACAAAGTCTCGAGAAAAGGTTAAAAGATGTTTCTATAGCAGATAATTCTTCACTAGAAGATAAAATCAAGACTATTGCAAAATTGAATCGTAGTCTTAGAGATCGAATGAACCGTGCAGCTAAAAAAGTAGCTAAAGATTTTGAAAAGATCGTCGAATTGAATCGGGAGTTTAAACCAGAGAACTCTTCATTGGAAGACAAAGTAAAAATTATTGTTGAATTGCACCGGGAACTTAAAGCTCAAAAAGGGCATAAAGATGAAGTGAAGATTATTGCAAAATTGATTCAGAATCTTGAAGGTCGAATGGATCGTGCAGCTACAAGAATAGCTCAAGATTTTGAAAAGGTTGCTGAATTTAAACAAAAATATGAAGGAAAAGACGTTTTTACAAGTGAAAAAGCTGCAGAGTTTGAAAGTAGTAAAAAATCTCAAGATACCGCAACTATACTAGAAGACAAAATTTCTGAGCAAAATAAACAAGAAAAGACCTCTGCTCAAACAGACAAAATTCATGACTCAGTTAGTGAGGCAGATACTTATGAAAAAGCTGTTTCAGAAGATAGAAACTTTGAACAAGAAAAGATTTCTGTCCAAACAGATACAGTAACTAAGTCACAACCTTCAGTAAGCAAAGATCCTATAAAAGATAAACCGAACGACAAAAAGCCTGAAATTTCGTTAAAACAAGTCTCAGTGGATAGGAATGCTACAGAAAAAAAATCTAATAATAAAAAATCTCAGTTGAGTGAAAAGAAAAATATAGCTCAAACGAAAGAAAATCAAAAAGAAGAAGGCTTTTTGGTACGTTTTCTGAAGAAAATATTCGAAAAACTTTTTGGTAAAGATAAAAAGAGTGTAAAGGATATAAAAGGAACTGCTCAAAAAAGTACGCTAAATGATGAAGGGCAACAACAAAATGAGCTCCTTTCAAATCAAGACCAAAGCGCAAGTGAAGGTTTAAAGCAAATTGATGATCCATCGGTAACGCCTGTCAATACTCCTGAAGTAGAAAAAACAAACACAGGTCGCGGAAGATAATGCACATAGCCTGTATAATAGACTTGCGTCATATCAGTTTATTATACAGGAGATTTTACTAACTTCTAGCTCTAGAATGAGGGTTGATTAATACGCCTGTAATAAAGAATTCAGCTTCTAATTTTCATAGCATGGACATATCTAGGTGACAATTAAACTACCGTCATCAGTATCATTCCAATATTGATAACTTTTTCTCCTAAGAAACTCACTCAACTAACTCTTCTTGTTGAACTAATATGTAGCCAAATTCCCTCGCTTTTTTGATCAAATTTTTTACAATTCTATCTTTATAGCGTGTTTCATAGTATTCCATTCCTTTTTCTACATATTCCTGTCCGTATTTGAGCATACTATAAAATATGCATGCCATTTTTCTTGCAGTAGCTGTTATTTCTTTTGGTTCTCCCAGTCGTTTTTTCAATCTTCTGTAGTATGCACCCAACGCACTTTTACTCTTTCCTACAGAATGAGCAGCTATTCGCAAAGCATTTGCAGCACGGTTAATGACTTTACGTGTTCTTGTATTAAACACTTTTTCCCCTGTAACTTTATTAGCAGGACTGAGTCCCAACCACGACGAAAAGTGCTTTTCTGTTGGCCATTTACTGTGGTTTATACCAACTTCTGAAATTATGGTTTGTATACTTAATACATCAAATCCAGGAATTTTAGTGAAATCCATACCAGTGATTCGGTGCAGTTCCTCATACAAAGCAAAGCTTGGCTTACTTTTGCTATTTTTATTCTTTTGCTTACTTAGCTGTTTGCTTTCACAAGACTTTGTTTCAAACGTTTTATAATAGGCTTCAATATTTCTATCACATTCTGCTATTTTTCTTGATAAATATTATATAGTTCAAATTCTTGCTTTAGCGTGAATAAGTGTTCTTCTCTATAGTCACCAGCTAACGCTTTTGCAATAGTAGACTGATCATTTTTCATTCGCACGTCCCTGAATTCTGCTAATTTTTCAGAATCTCTTTCGCCTTCAATTATAGCTTCAATGATTTTCATACCAGTTATCCCAGTAATATGACTAATAACCTTGTGTAATTGTATATTCATTTGAATTAATGCCTTCTGCATACGTAGAATATGCGTAGATGCACTTTCAGTGAGATTTCTGCGCTGCCGCACGTAACTGCGCAATACACACATCTGATTATCTGGCCTAAACGATCCATAAAGCAGTCCTTAGCTATGCAGTTGTTGGAGCCATTGGCAATCTTGAACGTCAGACTTCCTACCAGGTACATTCTTTACATGCCGTGCATTTACCAATCTTACCTCGAATTTATATGACTCAAGTATTTGAAATAAAGTAATCCAGTATACTCCTGTTGATTCCATAGCTACTGTTGTAACTTTACACTTTTTCAACCACTGTGCTAAGTTATGAAGGTCTTCAGTAAAGCAACCAAATTTCTGAACGCGTTGCTCATCTCCTCCTTCAGGTACACACACATTGTGTACAGCTGAACCAATGTCTATTCCTGCTGCATTAGGATTCACTATTTCTAATTTACTTTTTGCTTTTTTCATGCTAACTCCTACATATAATTTGTTACAGGGAAACGCTTCAGCTTGGAACGGTTGATAGTACAATCTCCTAACCGAGGTAGTCTAAATGACTCCATCAATGATTTGACCGTTCCTTCCAAGACCATGCTTGCATACGGGCACTTAGGCACCATTGAAAATGTCGATCATAACTGCAGAGGCGCTCCCTCTACAACTATACTTGAAAATTACTAAAAACTTAAATTTGTGTGTTTCTTTCTGATTTGACAGATTTTTCTGTTCGATGCTTGTAAGTAAGATAATTAATGAACAGGTAAGAATTTGGACAGAGAGTGAGACAATACAAAATATTTCACAAGATAGATTAAATATAGAATACTCAATCTATGCTAAAGATTTAACAGGTAAAATAGAATTAGTGATATTTTTTCTTAACAACAGGGAAATAATCAATTCTTTATTGCGGTATTATAAGGTAAGAATTCAAACAATTGATCAGGTAAAAAGCCTACTTGATCGTTTCACAAGAGAACATGTAGAGCTTGAAGTAGAAATTGTTCCAGCACAATTAAACTTTAATACTAAAGAGTTACAACCCTCTAAACTAAAAATATTATCATTTCCACAAATGATTAACAATCATGCAGGATTATTTTCAGCTGCCAAAAATGGTCAATTAGAAACAGTAAGATACCTGATAGAAAAACAGAAAGAAGATATTAATTCAACAGATCACTATGGAAGAACTGCTCTAATGTGGGCTGCTGGAAGTGGCTATTTAGAGGTAGTAAAGTACCTGATAGAAACAGCAAAAGCAAATGTTAATGTGAAAGATGGCTATGAAAACACTGCTCTGAATTATGCTACTAGAAACGGGCATTTAGATGTAAAAGAATATCTGAAAGGTTACATACAAAAAGAACTGCGGAAGAAATACGTCTGCATTGGCGTGAGTGGTGCAATAGGTTATGTTGCCGGTATGACAATATCATGTTCTGCGGGAGCAGTGATTACAGTTTGTGCAGCATCAGCGACCGTTAGTCTAGCGTTAGGTGCAATGTTGGGTTATATGATTGTAGAAGTAAAAAAAGAGAAAGCAAACAAAGGTATAGCTTCTGCGCTTAAAGATTTTTTCACTATTCAATCTCTAAGTAGAATAGCCTTATAGAGAGTGAAAGTAGGTTTATTGCTTAAGGTTGCATGATTGCCTTAATAACAATAAAAAAATAATAGAAGCAAAAGATATGGCTTGAAAATTTTCTAAGGTCTTCACTAAAAATGTCTCAACTTGACACTGAAATACAATTTGATTTAATTAATTCATATATGTAGTGTCAAGCACTAGAATGAGGAAATATGGATAAAAAAGTTAGAATAGAATCAGATAGCTTAGGAGAAGTAAAAGTACCAAGTGAACATTACTGGGGAGCTCAGACTCAGCGTTCTTTGGAAAATTTCAAAATTGGTACAGAGAAAATGCCAGAGTTTCTGATTAAAGCGCTAGCAATAGTAAAACTTGCAGCAGCACGTGTTAACATGAAGCAGGGTAGCATAGATAATAGAGTGGGGGATGCAATCTGCTCAGCTGCAAAGGAAATAATAGACGGTAAATTTAATAATCAATTTCCACTTGTTGTTTGGCAAACCGGGTCTGGAACTCAGACTAACATGAATATGAATGAAGTGATCAGCAATCGTGCAATAGAAATTTTGGGCGGTGATTTAGGTAGTAAGTCTCCAGTGCATCCAAATGATCATGTAAACTGTGGTCAGTCATCAAATGACACTTTTCCAACAGCAATGCATATAGCAGTAGCAGAGCAAATAAACCGCTTGCTTATTCCCAATCTTGAAGAATTATATAAAGCGCTAAATAATAAGGTTCATGAATTTAAAGATATAATAAAAGTAGGGCGTACTCATCTGCAAGATGCAACTCCTCTAACACTTGGGCAGGAATTTTCTGGCTATGCAGTTCAGATTAAAAAGGGAATAGAGAGAGTAAAGTCAACTCTGATCAATGTATATGAACTTGCACAAGGTGGCACCGCGGTTGGCACGGGAATCAATACTAAAAAGGGTTTTGCTGAGGATTTTGCTAAAGAAGTGGCAAAAATCACTAATTTTCCATTTATTTCAGCAAAAAATAAGTTTGAAGCACTAGCAGCAAATGATGCTTTAGTTGAGCTCAGTGGAGCACTCAATACAGTAGCAGTAAGCTTGATGAAAATTGCAAATGATATAAGGCTACTTGGTTCTGGTCCAAGATGCGGAATTGGAGAAATAATGTTACCAGAAAATGAGCCTGGCTCTTCAATCATGCCGGGTAAGGTGAATCCAACTCAATGCGAAGCGGTGACTATGGTATGTGCTCAAGTTATGGGAAATCATGTTGCCGTGACAATTGGTGGCTCAAATGGTCACTTTGAATTGAACGTGTTTAAGCCGGTGATAATTTACAATGTTTTGCAGTCCATAAGACTTTTAGCTGATGCAAGTTTAAATTTTGCAGAGAAATGCGTAGTTGATATTAAAGCAAACGAAGAAAGAATAAAGGATTTACTAAATCAGTCGTTAATGCTAGTTACTATATTAAATACGCATATAGGATATGACAATGCAGCAAAAATAGCGAAGCTTGCTTATAAAGAAAATATCACTCTAAAAGAAGCAGCAGCAAAACTTCAACTGCTCACTGAGGAGGAGTTTGAAAGGATAGTGAAACCAGAGGAGATGGTAGGTTAAACTACCACCTTTTTTAGGGTTCTGTCTCATTTGTAGGGAAGTAGAAAGAAGAATGATATAATTGTCTAAAAAAAAGCAAAGATGTTTCGTATCAATCAAAAATTGTTGCCATATTTCAAAGGATTTAGCTTTTCAGAGGATGTTATCTGTATACATGAAATGTCGATTCTCTTTGAGCTATCGAGATTTGGAAGAAATGATGAGTATAAGGGGAGCAAAATGCTACGTTACAAAGGTGGGTTATCACCACTGATAGATGAGGCAGTAAGGAAAAGAAAGAAGCAGGTTGGTAGTATAGTATTTTCTAAAATGAATGGATAAATTTCCATTATGGTATTACCAACCAAAAGTTGTAAGTCTGTACATTTATACATTAGAGGTCTGAGGCGGCTTTTGATGGTATGCCAACAGTGTTCTATGGGATTCAAATCTGGTGAATATGTTGGAAGATACAGCACATGAAAGCCAAAAGACTCTATTAATGATTTTGTTTTAGTGGTCTTATGAAATGTAGCATTATCCATAACTATGGTTGTGCCAAGTGGCAATTTAGGTAATAACATCTTCTCCAACAATATATTGAATACCTCTTTTTCACACCCACCTTTGAAAGTCATTGGTGCAATAAATCTCATTCCAATCCACCCGGCTACTATACTGATTCTCTCTCGAGTTCTCCCTGGAACATCTGCATAAATTTTCTTTCCTCTTGGAGCACGTCCATATTCTCGGTATAACTTATTATCAACTCCTGCTTCATCTATATATAAGATGCTGGAATGTTCTATTTTTGAGATTTTATCAATAAATTGCTGCCTATCTTCTTGATTGCGCTCTTGATATAGTGTGACTTTTTTAAAGTAATTTTTAGCTGTTTTAGTCTATACCAAATTGAATTTATTCCAAATCCAAGATTTTGTTTCATCTCTGCCAGAGTATGATCTGGATTCTTTGTAACATATTCTTCGAGTATTTTTGGGTCTATTTTTCGAATAAAGCTACCGTTTTTAGATGGCTTTAAGCTTTCACCATCAGCTTTCTTTTTTAACCAGCGGTACAGAGTTGCTATTCCTATCTCCATGAGCTCTGCTATCTCAACCTTTGTCTTCCCTTTTTCTATCATCAATACTGCCTTTTCCCTTAAATCCACACTATATGCCATTATAACTCAAATACTTTGTTATACCTTTATCATTTGCTTTGGGAAATACTATAGTTGGAGAGACTTACATTAAATTAAAGGGTAAATGGGTTTATTTATATACTGTACTCTTGTGTGTTAGTAGAGACAAGTCTTCAGCACTTGCATTCTTTCGTAAAGCCTTCAGGAGTAACTGTCTTCCTGAGAAAATTGTAATTGATAAAAGCGGCAGTAATACTGCTGCTCTTGATGATTTGAATGAAGAAATTTCTGAAGATTACAGTTCTTCAAATAAAATATCTAAATAATATTGTTGATAGATTTATCAAAAAACTAATAAAGCCAATGCTTGGGTTTAAAAGCTTCCATTCCGCAAAGATTACCATCACAGGCATAGAAAATATTCGTATGATTCAAAAAAGACAAATTATTAAAATAATGTTTCTACTTTTGAGAATTTTGCTATGTTAATGGCTTCATAACTCCTATAATCCCACCTTTAATGATCTTCTTTCCTATGGTTTATAGTGCGACAGAACCGTTTTTATAGGATTGGGGCTAGAGAAAACTTGCATGTAAATGTATCAAGGTATAAAATTATAAATATTAAGAATGAATAGGTTAGTTATGAATCTTGTAACAAAATCCGCTATCGATTTTACTGCTTCGGCTGTTCTTGCTAGTGGAAAAATAGTTGATGATTTCTGTTTAAGTAAACATATAAAGGATAAGTATGCTGTCCTTTTTTTCTATCCACTTGATTTTACTTTTGTCTGTCCAACTGAGTTGATATCATTTAGCAACAAAATAGAAGATTTTTCAAAACGTAATGTTGAAGTGATGGGAATAAGTATAGATTCAAAATTTTCACACTATAAATGGCGAAACACTCCAGTTAATGATGGTGGTATTGGAGAGGTTAGCTACAATTTAGTGTCTGATATCAAAAAGTCTATATCAAGAGACTATGGGGTCTTATATGATGACTCAATTGCACTAAGAGCAACTTTTGTTATTGATGATAAGTTTGTTGTACGTCATCAATCGATAAATGATTTTCCTTTAGGGCGTAATATCGATGAGTTTATTAGAATTATTGATGCAATAAAACATAATGAAGAGCATGGTGAAGTATGTCCAGCAGGGTGGAAAAAAGGTAAGCCAGCAATGCAGGCAAGCGATGAAGGAGTGGCTGATTATCTAAACTCACACAGTGCAGAATTATAAATTGAGTACACAAGTTCTTATTATTGGATCTGGAGCAGCGGGTTATGCTGCTGCTATATATGCAGCACGTGCAAATTTAGAGCCAATTGTAGTAACAGGAATGCAACCTGGTGGTCAGCTTACAATTACTACGGATGTTGAAAACTATCCAGGTTTTATTTCTATACAAGGTCCAGAACTCATGGAACAAAAGAGGTTGCATGCAGAGAAGGTGGGGGCAAGGATAATAGATGACGAAATAAAAAGCGTTGAACAACTTGAGGATTCTAATGAGTATAGATTTAGATCTTGTGGTAATGCTAGTGACTACTATTCGAATGCAATTATAATCGCAGCTGGTGCGCAAGCGAAGTGGCTTGGCCTCGAGAGTGAAAAGAAATTTCAAGGTTACGGAGTTTCGGCATGCGCAACTTGTGATGGTGCATTTTTTCGGAATAAAGTTGTAGCTGTGGTTGGTGGTGGAAATACTGCTGTTGAAGAAGCAATATTTTTAACTCGATTTGCTAAGGAAGTTATACTGATACACAGGCGTGATAAGTTAAGAGCAGAGAAAGTAATGCAAGACAGGCTCTTTAAAAATGATAAGATAAAGGTAATATGGAATCATACCGTAGAGCAGATTCTTGGAGAAGAAAATCCTAAAAAAGTTACTGGCATTACAATTAAATCGACGAAAACCAATAAATTTCAGGAATTAAAAGTGGATGGAGTGTTCATTGCAATTGGGCATGCGCCAAATACAGGTATTTTTAAGGGCTTTGTTGAAATGGATCAGCAAGGTTATATAATTACGAAACCTGGAACAACTCTAACCAGTAGGATAGGGGTGTTTGCCGCTGGTGATGTTCAAGATAAGGTATATCGCCAGGCAGTAGTTGCAGCAGGTACAGGGTGCATGGCTGCACTTGATGCAGAAAAATTTTTGGAATTATAATTAGTTCTAAAATTTTTAACTAAATTACTTGCAATTTTCTTTGTTTTTTTTATAGTTATGTTAATAAATTATAGATTGAGGAGAATTTAGTATGCTTTCGAGAAGTATAGCTCTTTTCATAATGGTCCAAACGGTTTAAAATAAGAGTTTATAGTAGTGAAGGTAAGTATGCCAGCAGCATATAGTTATGATTTAAGAAAAAAAGCAATGGAGGTACTAGACGAAGGGGAAAGCAGAGAAACGGTAGCAGAAAGATTTAAAATTGGAAGAACTACATTATGGGAGTGGCAGCAAAGAAAAAAAAGAAACAGGAGATTTTCAGTCGAAAAAACTTGGAAATGGAGGTTATAATCATAAAATTACCGACTGGAATAAATTTACTGAATTTGCCAAAAAAACATGGTGGAAAAACTCTATCGGAAATGGCTAAGCTTTGGAGTAATGTTAGTATCCCAACGATTCATCTAGCTCTTAAAAAAATTGGACTCACACGCAAAAAAAGACATATGGATACAAAGAAAGGAATGAAGAAAAACGTGCTGAATTTTTGAAAATTATAGCAACGAAAGAACCTCAAAACTTAGTATATATAGATGAATCTGGTATTGATAATACCGAAGACTATCCCTATGGATATTCTCAGAAAGGACAGCGATTTTATGCCCTAAAATCTGGAAAGAAAACTCAACGAATTAGCATGATTGCAGCTCTAAATAGTAGAAAAATAGTTGTTCCGTTAACATTTGAGGGCCATTGTAATATGGATATCTTTAATAAATGGTTTGAGCAGTTTTTGACACCTATTTTGGAACCTGGACAAACTGTTATCCTTGATAATGCTACTTTTCATAAGTCTAATAAGATTACTGAACTTGCTAAAGAAGTTGGTGCTGAAATTTTGTATCTTCCTACGTATTCCCCAGATTTCAATAAAATTGAGCATCATTGGTTTGCTATAAAAAATAGAGCTAGGAAAAACATCCCTCTATTCACATCTTTTCGTCATGCTGTTGATTCTGCTTTTCTATGAACTTTCCGGACTATTATGAAAAGAGCTATAATAGGAGAATTGACAGTGGAAAATAGCTATTTGAAAAAAAAATTACTGAAATAAGCAAAAAAGATAGAGTAAGGTTTATAGAAAAAGATTCTGATCTGTCAATTAGGAAACATGCTGATTTATTGGGGATTTGCAGATCTAGCCTATATTATAGGCCTATAATTAATAACGAAAGTGAAGTAGCAAATTTGATTCAAGAAGTATATTTGGCTTCTGATTGCCGTTATGGATATCGTAAAATTACTGCTGAAATCATAGCGAGTGGGGTAGTAGTCAATCGCAAAAAAATCTTAAGAATTATGAAAAAAATGAAGATTAGTGGGCTGTATTGTAGAAAAAGATGTAATACAAGTATTAAAGAAAAAAAGCATAAAATATATCCTTATCTACTCAAAGATTTGATTATTTGTAGAGTTAATCAGGTATGGGCTACTGATATAACATATATTATGGTAGAAGGTAAGTTTGTCTATTTTGTGGCAATAATGGACTTGTATAGTCGCTATATTATTGCTCATTCATTATCACCATATCTCGATGCTGGATTTTGCCTTTATACTCTCAAAGAAGCTCTAAAACAAGGTAAACATGAGATTTTTAATAGTGATCAAGGGGTACAGTTTACTTGCTACAACTTTATTACGGAATTAGAGCATGCTAATATTAAAATCAGTATGGACCATAAAGGACGTTGCTTCGACAATATATTTGTTGAGCGCTTATGGAGAACTTTAAAGCAAGAAGCTATATATTATTATAGACCAAATAGTATCAGAGATTTGAATCTTATAATAAATGACTTTGTTGGTTGGTATAACTATAGAAGGCTACATCAGACTCTAAATTATAAAGTTCCTGCTGATCTTTATTATCATAAACAGTAAATGAATATATTGATAAATACTTTAAATGTGTGTCGACGTATTTATCAACATATTCATTTTAAAAATCGGATCACTTTAAAAAAATGGTCTAGACAAATGGGTGCACTATAAAAGGCTATATCAAGAAGGAGCTCTTTGAGGAACTCTTCGATAGAGGTTTAAAGCTTGTCACTAAAGTGAAAAAAGGCATGAAAAACGCACTATAGTATTTCCCAAAGCAAATGATAAAGGTATAACAAAGTATTTGAGTTATAATGGCATATAGTGTGGATTTAAGGGAAAAGGCAGTATTGATGATAGAAAAAGGGAAGACAAAGGTTGAGATAGCAGAGCTCATGGAGATAGGAATAGCAACTCTGTACCGCTGGTTAAAAAAGAAAGCTGCTGGTGAAAGCTTAAAGCCATCTAAAAACGGTAGCTTTATTCGAAAAATAGACCCAAAAATACTCGAAGAATATGTTACAAAGAATCCAGATCATACTCTGGCAGAGATGAAACAAAATCTTGGATTTGGAATAAATTCAATTTGGTATAGACTAAAACAGCTAAAAATTACTTTAAAAAAGTCACACTATATCAAGAGCGCAATCAAGAAGATAGGCAGCAATTTATTGATAAAATCTCAAAAATAGAACATTCCAGCATCTTATATATAGATGAAGCAGGAGTTGATAATAAGTTATACCGAGAATATGGACGTGCTCCAAGAGGAAAGAAAATTTATGCAGATATTCCAGGGAGAACTCGAGAGAGAATCAGTATAGTAGCCGGGTGGATTGGAATGAGATTTATTGCACCAATGACTTTCAAAGGTGGGTGTGAAAAAGAGGTATTCAATATATTGTTGGAGAAGATGTTATTACCTAAATTGCCACTTGGCACAACCATAGTTATGGATAATGCTACATTTCATAAGACCACTAAAACAAAATCATTAATAGAGTCTTTTGGCTTTCATGTGCTGTATCTTCCAACATATTCACCAGATTTGAATCCCATAGAACACTGTTGGCATACCATCAAAAGCCGCCTCAGACCTCTAATGTATAAATGTACAGACTTACAACTTTTGGTTGGTAATACCATAATGGAAATTTATCCATTCATTTTAGAAAATACTATAGTGCACCCATTTGTCTAGACCATTTTTTTAAAGTGATCCGATTTTTAAAATGAATATGTTGATAAATACGTCGACACACATTTAAAGTGTTTATCAATATATTCATTTACTGTTTATGATAATAAAGATCAGCAGGAACTTTATAATTTAGAGTCTGATGTAGCCTTCTATAGTTATACCAACCAACAAAGTCATTTATTATAAGATTCAAATCTCTGATACTATTTGGTCTATAATAATATATAGCTTCTTGCTTTAAAGTTCTCCATAAGCGCTCAACAAATATATTGTCGAAGCAACGTCCTTTATGGTCCATACTGATTTTAATATTAGCATGCTCTAATTCCGTAATAAAGTTGTAGCAAGTAAACTGTACCCCTTGATCACTATTAAAAATCTCATGTTTACCTTGTTTTAGAGCTTCTTTGAGAGTATAAAGGCAAAATCCAGCATCGAGATATGGTGATAATGAATGAGCAATAATATAGCGACTATACAAGTCCATTATTGCCACAAAATAGACAAACTTACCTTCTACCATAATATATGTTATATCAGTAGCCCATACCTGATTAACTCTACAAATAATCAAATCTTTGAGTAGATAAGGATATATTTTATGCTTTTTTTCTTTAATACTTGTATTACATCTTTTTCTACAATACAGCCCACTAATCTTCATTTTTTTCATAATTCTTAAGATTTTTTTGCGATTGACTACTACCCCACTCGCTATGATTTCAGCAGTAATTTTACGATATCCATAACGGCAATCAGAAGCCAAATATACTTCTTGAATCAAATTTGCTACTTCACTTTCGTTATTAATTATAGGCCTATAATATAGGCTAGATCTGCAAATCCCCAATAAATCAGCATGTTTCCTAATTGACAGATCAGAATCTTTTTCTATAAACCTTACTCTATCTTTTTTGCTTATTTCAGTAATTTTTTTCAAATAGCTATTTTCCACTGTCAATTCTCCTATTACTTTATGTAAACTTTCTATTTCTTGCGCTAAGATTCTTTGTTTTCTCGCACTTTCACTTTCTTCAACAAATAGGTCTTTTAACCTTGCCAATACTCTATCACGCCAATCATATAGATTTGTTGATGGTATTTTATATTCACTACATATCTCAGCTGTGCTTTTTTGATTTTTTATTGCTTCCAAAGCTATCTTTGCTTTTAACTCTGGTTCATATTTTTTTTTGTTGCCATTCTTTTACCCCTTTACCTTCCTACTCGGATCAACCATTTTTTTGTCTAGTTTATGGGGTGAATTATACCACGTTCTACACTAAAGGCAGAGAAGCCACCGATATCGCCTAAGCCTGTTAATTCAAAAACGAAATATGAAGCTTCTCCTGCAGCACAAGCAAATAATGTTGACTCAGTGAATAGTGAGGTGCAAAAACCATTTCAAGTTCAAAGTGTCGTAGATCGAGGTAAGAGAAAGTAGTACACTCTTCTTAAAATAAGTTTACCTACAGGCCTGATTGTATTAAGATTACTTAGTACAATCAGATTTATCAAATGCGTTTATCTCAATATTACCTGCCAACTTTAAAAGAAACCCCGGCTGGTGCTGAAATTATTTCTCATCAATATTTGTTACGTGCGGGCTTAATCAAGCAGACAGCATCTGGAATTTATTCTTGGCTGCCGCTTGGTCTTTTGGTACTTAAAAATATTGAAAATATTATCAGAGATGAAATTGGTGCGATTGAAGTGTTGATGCCTTGTGTGCAGCCAGCAAGTCTTTGGCGAGAGTCAGGACGTTACGATGATTACGGCAAAGAAATGCTACGTATTAAAGATAGGCATGAAAGCGATATGCTTTTTGGTCCAACACATGAGGAGGTGGTAACTGATTTGATTAGAAATACGGTAAAAAGTTACAAAGATTTACCACTTTGTTTATATCAAATTCAGTGGAAGTTTCGTGACGAAGTAAGACCTCGTTATGGCGTTATGAGAGGCAGAGAATTTCTGATGAAGGATGCATACAGTTTTGATGTAGATTACGAAGGTGCACTGAATTCATATAATTTGATGTATAAAACTTACATAAAAATCTTCAAACGCATCGAACTCACTCCAATTGGAGTGAGGGCAGATACAGGACCAATTGGAGGAAATTTAAGTCATGAATTTCATATATTGGCAAACACCGGTGAGAGCACTCTATATTATGACAATAAATTTTCTGAACTACTAGAGAGTGAAGATATTGAAAGTCTGAAGAGCATATATGCAGTTGCAGACGATATGCATGATCCTGAAAGTTGTCCTATACCGCAAGAACAGTTAAATGTTAGCAAGGGTATTGAAATAGGGCATATTTTTTATTTTGGTGATAAATATTCGAAACCTATGAAGGCAAGTGTTACTTCTCAAGATGGAAAAAATGTTAACATGCATATGGGTTCGTATGGTATTGGAGTTTCAAGGCTTGTTGGCGCAATAATAGAAGCTTTCCATGATGATAAAGGAATTATCTGGCCAGAGGCAGTAGCTCCTTTTAAAGTTGGTTTGATCAATTTACAAACGAAAGTAACGGAGGCTGCAGATAAAATATACAAAGCTTTGAAAAGCGATAAAGTGCTTTATGATGATACGGACGAAAGTGTAGGAGTGAAATTTGCCAGAATGGATCTGATAGGCTTGCCGTGGCAAATAATTGTTGGAAAAAAAGTAGTAAGTGAAAATACAGTTGAAGTAAAAAATAGAGCAACTGGAGAGGTAGAGGAAATACAAGTTGAAGAAGCAATAAATCGTTTTAGCGCAAAATGATATACGGTATTGGCACTGACATAGTATATATACCCAGAATATTGAGGATATCACAAAAATACGGGGAAAAATTTCTCAATAAAGTCTATACTAAGAAGGAGATAGAGATAAGCAAAAAATATAATAGCCAAGAAGTAAGGGCAAAATATTTTGCTAAACGCTTTGCTGCAAAGGAAGCTTTTGTTAAAGCGCTAGGCACTGGATTCAGCCAAGGAATTATAATGAAAGATATAGAAATATACAGTAATATCAGGGGAAAACCACATCTTGCTATCACAAAGGATTTCATCTCGAAAGACTACAAGATACACCTTTCTCTAAGTGATGATCAAGATTATGCTACTGCGTTTGTTGTAATTTGCGTTGAGTAGATATTGTTTAGTACATACGATTTCAAAAATTTTTTTGAAATTATACTTTGACCTACACAGATCGACCTTTCTGTGAATCCTGGTTTCTGCTTTCTTCAACTTGTTTTGCAAAAGACGTCTCTTGTGTATTCATATGTTGAAGTGGTTTAGCAATTTCGCGCACAACAGCAGCAACTGCAGTTAAAAACGCCTTGAATAATCCACCTAAAACTCCACCAACTGCTTCTCTATCGTACATAAGAGCTTGCTTTTCATTGTCATCAGCAGTTTCCCCTGCCCTCCTTCTTGGATCCATTCTATGAGCAATAACTGAAAACAAGACCCCCCTAATTGAAGACTTCACTCGTGCTTTTGCCTTCTGAATATCCCCATCACTTGCTACTTCATGTTTTTCCCTACTATTCATTAGCTCCTTTTGTTGTTGAGCACTTAAGATCTCTTCCATCAATTGTTTTTTTCTCTTTTCCAGAACTCTTTTCTTGGATTCTGATTTATCGCGAGTGTGCTTTGTGGTTTCAAGTTCTACATCAATATCCTCAGATGCTGCTTGGCTATATAAGGTTTCTATGAGCCTATCTATACTTCGCTTTACTTGCATAGTCCTTTCGTAACTATCTAAATTATCAACTCCTTCATCAATTTGACTTAAAATATCCTCGAAAGGTTTTAAATACTCTTTGCACTGCTCTTCCAGATGATTTTCATTCTTCAAATTCCTTTCTCTTCTGTCATCGCTATTCTCTTCAATATTATCATCGTCTTCTTCGAAAAGATCCTCATCGTTCATAATTTTTTTTAATTTATTCCCACTTATTATTATTGTATATGAAAAAATTAAATTAACACTAATGAAAAGTGTTCACAACTTCAGCACTGGCTAAAACTACATTGAAGCTGTCAAAAGTGGCAGGATCATAATATCTCTCATACAATTCAACCGAACACCTGAGTTTTATCTTCTCCTTAGAATTAAAACTAATCTCATAATCATTATTAGAGTTTAACATTGCAGAATTACGCAATAATTCATCAGCCAATACTGAATTTAAAATGCCATTAATTTTTATTGTAATCTTTCTACTTCCAGCACAATCAAGCACTTTTCTCCAGCCAAAAGAGGAAATATCTTTCATCTCCTCTTTGTTATTACGCAAAGTAAACCTTAAGTTTCGTATATTATTCAGCACAACAAAATTATTGTCATGACCTTTAATTTTCAGCTGTAATTTGCTCATCGCTACCTCCTTGTATTAAAATATCAAAATTAATTGTTGAATGTAAAACTTCATCATGCTGATTCATAGCACAATTACTTTCAAAAATGGTCTCACTACTAATGCTCTTTACCACCAAGCTAACATGCTTTATAGCAGCAAGCATGCTGCTTATATGATAAGTATATATGTCGCATGAAAATCTTACTTTTGTAGCAAAATTAGATAGCATATGCAGGTTAACATAATTTACTATGCACATCAGATAAGGAATAGTAACCTGCTTAGGCGGGTAATCATAGATGTTAGTAACATATTTCTTTAAATCAGAGTTTGCTTTTAATGCTGCATAAATACTATTATACAACTCATTTATAATTTGAATTTTTTCCATCTCACAGATACGGCTAAGAACATTGCAATTTGTAGATAATTTACGTAATAAATGGTCAGTGCTTACTGTACGAACATTGTGATCAATTTCCACTAAGAAGGTGTTATTCCAATAGTTCTTTTGGTGTCATCCCAGTACTGGGATCCAGCTTTACCTAACTATTTTTCTTGTTGGTCATTTTATTGAAAATGTTTGCTCATTTAGAATCAATTTTCCTGGATACCAGTACTGGTATGACACCTTCCTTTATGGAATTAAGTTACAATGTTTTTACAGTAAGCGCTGGAATGGCACCTTCCCTTATGGAATTAAGTTACAATTTTTGTACAGTAAGCACTGGAATCCAGTTTTCTTAACCAAAAACACTTCATTCTATAATGCAAAACCCATACTCACAAAACCCAATTCATTACTCGCAATCTTGATCCAAGTACTGGTATGACACCATCTGTTGTATCTGCTATTGAATGACAAACAGGAACTACAAAACAACCTTTGGTTCGCGAAATGGAGAATACACCTTCTTTACCTCAGATAAATGGCTACTTACTTCTGATTCACGATTTTTATAGAGAGCAGAAACATGCTGCATAATACCTAGCTTTATTTGCTCAGGAACTCTGTCATAGCCAGCTTCGTATACAACATCAGCCCTTATTATGTTCAAATAATTGAAAATTCAATATAGCTTCCTATATCACTAAAATAATAACTAAGTTTTCTATTCTTATCAGTAGCCAATATTATTTTATTCACAGGACCATAGCTTAAATAGATTCTACGAGGTATATAACCTTCATATGAAACTTGCCACGTTTGCTTTACTAGAGACTTTTCCATATGCCACTGAGCATAATCAGTTGCCATAAAAATAAAACTTGAAATCAACTTATCATCTTGATCATTTTTAATTCGTAAAAAAGATTTAACCTCTCCTAAAGTTACTGGAAAAGATTTAGGCTTAGACTTACGTTGTATATTTATAATTGGATACTTTAGTCTTGTTGACATAACAACCCTCCTTTTCTATATATAGCTAAAATAAGTAAGACTTATCCATAAAAAATCTTACTTATTTTAGTTATCACTTAATATTAAATTGCAGCAGCAACTCTATCGTACAAGTATATTGAGAAGAGAACGTATTAACGCTGTTTCTCCTTTTTTATTGATCAAGTTTACTAAGCCGGATTTTAGTAGATTGACATTCTGAGAATGAATGTTATTGAAAGTGGAGTTTATCTCTTTAGCAAGTAGAATGCGAAATTTCTGCACACTTTCATATGCGATATTTTCAAGTTCATGTGCAAACTTATCTTGAGCTACAGCTGATATGTCTTCAACTTTCTCATTGAACTCTTCTAGCCTTCTTTCCTTACCTTTAAAATTTTTCGTAAAAGTTTTCATATTAATTGGCCTCAACTATTCTTATAATTATAATGACAATAAAAAGACTACCGAAGTAAAAAATTAGCACTACAATACTGCAAACAACAGCAGCACACCAAACCGGTTCACTTTATAGCGTAAATTCAAGTGTGTCATTCAAGTAGCCCCTTTGTGTGATTCATAGAGGTTATTGCAACTAATTTGTCAGATCAAGTCTGAACTTAAAATACCTGTTAAGAGGTTTTATTTTTTGAAGTGACTTTAACTCTTGGTTGTGTTTGTAATTTTGCATGACAAATGTTTCTTTTGATGAGATATAATTTTTTTGTATTTCACTTAGACAAGGAATTGTTTTTTCCAGTTCTTTATATTTTTCCCAAGGAGTCTTTCCCTGAAGAGAGCTATGAGGACGTTGTTTATTATAATATTCTTCCCAATCCCTAAGCTTGACTTGCAATTCATAATCCTTAATGTTAACGCTACTATAAAATTCATCTAAATCTGTACGCTGCGCTCTTTCTACTTTACCATTTAAATGTGGGGAAAACGGCTTAATTGGACGGAATTTTATTTTCCATTCTTTTAGACACTCTTGCACTTCGTAAGCAAAAAATTCTTGTCCTCTATCGGTCTGAATCCTTTGACAATGAAATGGAGCCCTTTCCCTTAATTGTTTTAGGAAATCCAGAGTATTTTTTGAAGTACGCCTTGAGTATAATGCGATAACTTTATAACGCGTACAATCATCTATAGCAGTATATTGATAAAGCCCCGAAGATATTTTGCAAACATCCATTTGTACACGCTCTCCTGGCACTTTGCAGTTATAACGCTTAATCTGCTTGCGATAGTGGCGCTTAATACGTAAAAGACTTACATCGTGTTTCTTCAAAACTTTGTGTATAGTAGCCAATGCAAAAGAGATATCATGTAAACGCTTTAATTCAGCTTGAATACGTCTTGCTCCTAATTTTCTAGCTTTTCTCAGATGAAGAATGAGCTGTTCATTTGACTTGTTGATTTTTTGTAAGGGTAAAGTTTTAGTCCTGCTACTAAGGTTTGACAATCCCTGTTCACCTAGCTTTTCATAACGTTTGTACCATTTTCGTAAGGTAAAGCGTAAAATGTTATAGTGTTGACATACTTTGCCTGCATGACCTAATTTTTGTATAATTCTATCCAATTCAGACGCAACTTAACTTTGGTATCCATTTACTGATTGCCTCTTGTTGATGAATTTATTCATATTATTTTAATAAGGTATTTAAACTATCACAAGTCAAAGTTTTTATTTTATCTTACATTTTTGCTGTAATAACCTCTATGAATCACACAAACTCGTTTAATAGTAGTACTGGAAATATTGACAATAAAATTACACAAAACATCTTCAAGTAAACCTATGGTATCGTAGATACTATTGCGTAAAGTATTGTATTTGATATATTGCCACAACCTTTCAACAGGATTCAGTTCCGGTGAATAAGGAGGCAAGTATATGATGGTAATGTTTTCCTGAATTTTCAAACTTTTTGATCTATGCCAACTTGCACAATCCATTACAAGAAAGGCTTCTTTCGTGCCTAAATCTTTCGACATCTGCTCCAGAAATATATTCATACAATCAGTGTTTACATATGGAGCAAGTAGGCTAATTTTCTTACCACTTCTTGGATTTACCGCACTTTAGATATAGAAATTTTGTCTACCAATTTTCATTTTAACCTGCGTTCTGACCCCTTTTAAACCATCCGTGTCCGATTTTTGAATGGGCCCCAACTCGTGATTCATCAAAAAAACACCTCCCTTTTAGGGTGGAAATTGACTATTTTATTGAAGTATCTTTTAAACTCTTCTTGCTTGTTTTTATCTTGTTTATGGTGCATTGGCCTCGGTGTTATGTAAGAAAATTTCATCCTTTGTATCTCACGGTGCACTGTTGATTTGCTGATGTTTAGGGCAAATTCCTCTGAGATTTTTATTTGTACTTCCTTAATAGTAATATTTGGATTTCTTTCTACCCATATTTCAATTTGCTCACGTTGATTTTTGTTTAATTTGCTTTTTCTTCTCCGCTGAAACGGGGCAAATAATTTTTCTACTCTACCAAATTTTAGATGCTTTATCCATTCAGTCAAAGCAGTCCTTGAAATTTTACATATTCTTGCCACAGCGCTTATACTACTTTCTTTTCCTGCTATCACCGCTTGTAACTTTTTTGAAACATATGCGTTATTTCTTACCTTTTTTAACATTTCTTTCGCTAAATTTACAACTCTTTCGTCTAATAGTTTTGACCTTAATGCCATTTATACCTCGCTATTTCACTTACTCTAGTATGACTTTTTCCCCATTATTCTCTATCTGTTCTTTCTATAGCGGGAATTGGTATTACCACAATATAAAGAAACACCCAAGAAATTTTCGTAATATAACAGGCTTAACTGTAGAAGAATTTGAAAAGGTGATAGAAAAAGTGGGGAACGTTCAAAAAGGTGTGTCAAGCCGAAAAGAAAAGTAATAAATTGATATAAAAAATGGAGGTTTGAAATGAGTCAAGCAAATAGAACTACCGGATTAGTAGACTATAAAGAACTAGAATCAAATATTTTATCATCTATAGCTAACCCAAGAAAGGTTTAGCTATATGGCAAAATTGGTTAGAATGGTATAATAAGTAATGAGAAAGAAGAAGATGCCAAGTCCATATAGTGAGGATCTTAAAGAACGTGTTCTCAAAGGAGTCGATAAAAAAACAATGACGATAAAAAAATCAGTCAAATATTCAAAGTGAGCATAAAACCAATATATTTGTGGAGGAAAAGGAAAAAAGAAACAGAAACCATCTTCAGGCTATCACAAAGGATATGGCCATAAGATTAAAGATATGAATAGATTTATCAAATTTCTGAATGGAAATCAGGATATTAGAATTGAAAAGATAATTGAAGAATTTGGTAATATGTGTAGAAGCACAGTATATAACTACCTTAGCAAAGTAAACTATACATATAAAAAAAACTTTTCTTTATCGAGAAAGAGATAAAGAGAAACGCAAAGAGTTCATAAAAAAAAGTAGAAGAAATAAATAAAGGAAACTTGATATACATAGATGAGTCTGGAATAGAGGACAATGAATTTTATGAATATGGGTGGTCTCAAAGAGGAAAGAGGTTATTTGCCCAAGGTTTAAAAGAAAGAGGATAAGCATAATTGGAGCACTGAATGAAGGAAAAGTTAAAGCACTATAGTGCACCCATTTGTCTAGACCATTTTTTTAAAGTGATCCGATTTTTAAAATGAATATGTTGATAAATACGTCGACACACATTTAAAGTATTTATCAATATATTCATTTACTGTTTATGATAATAAAGATCAGCAGGAACTTTATAATTTAGAGTCTGATGTAGCCTTCTATAGTTATACCAACCAACAAAGTCATTTATTATAAGATTCAAATCTCTGATACTATTTGGTCTATAATAATATATAGCTTCTTGCTTTAAAGTTCTCCATAAGCGCTCAACAAATATATTGTCGAAGCAACGTCCTTTATGGTCCATACTGATTTTAATATTAGCATGCTCTAATTCCGTAATAAAGTTGTAGCAAGTAAACTGTACCCCTTGATCACTATTAAAAATCTCATGTTTACCTTGTTTTAGAGCTTCTTTGAGAGTATAAAGGCAAAATCCAGCATCGAGATATGGTGATAATGAATGAGCAATAATATAGCGACTATACAAGTCCATTATTGCCACAAAATAGACAAACTTACCTTCTACCATAATATATGTTATATCAGTAGCCCATACCTGATTAACTCTACAAATAATCAAATCTTTGAGTAGATAAGGATATATTTTATGCTTTTTCTTTAATACTTGTATTACATCTTTTCTACAATACAGCCCACTAATCTTCATTTTTTCATAATTCTTAAGATTTTTTTGCGATTGACTACTACCCCACTCGCTATGATTTCAGCAGTAATTTTACGATATCCATAACGGCAATCAGAAGCCAAATATACTTCTTGAATCAAATTTGCTACTTCACTTTCGTTATTAATTATAGGCCTATAATATAGGCTAGATCTGCAAATCCCCAATAAATCAGCATGTTTCCTAATTGACAGATCAGAATCTTTTTCTATAAACCTTACTCTATCTTTTTGCTTATTTCAGTAATTTTTTTTTCAAATAGCTATTTTCCACTGTCAATTCTCCTATTACTTTATGTAAACTTTCTATTTCTTGCGCTAAGATTCTTTGTTTTCTCGCACTTTCACTTTCTTCAACAAATAGGTCTTTTAACCTTGCCAATACTCTATCACGCCAATCATATAGATTTGTTGATGGTATTTTATATTCACTACATATCTCAGCTGTGCTTTTTTGATTTTTTATTGCTTCCAAAGCTATCTTTGCTTTTAACTCTGGTTCATATTTTTTTGTTTCCATTCTTTTACCCCTTTACCTTCCTACTCGGATCAACCATTTTTTTGTCTAGTTTATGGGGTGAATTATAGGAGTATACTGGATTACTTTATTTCAAATACTTGAGTCATATAAATTCGAGGTAAGATTGGTAAATGCACGGCATGTAAAGAATGTACCTGGTAGGAAGTCTGACGTTCAAGATTGCCAATGGCTCCAACAACTGCATAGCTAAGGACTGCTTTATGGATCGTTTAGGCCAGATAATCAGATGTGTGTATTGCGCAGTTACGTGCGGCAGCGCAGAAATCTCACTGAAAGTGCATCTACGCATATTCTACGTATGCAGAAGGCATTAATTCAAATGAATATACAATTACACAAGGTTATTAGTCATATTACTGGGATAACTGGTATGAAAATCATTGAAGCTATAATTGAAGGCGAAAGAGATTCTGAAAAATTAGCAGAATTCAGGGACGTGCGAATGAAAAATGATCAGTCTACTATTGCAAAAGCGTTAGCTGGTGACTATAGAGAAGAACACTTATTCACGCTAAAGCAAGAATTTGAACTATATAATATTTATCAAGAAAAAATAGCAGAATGTGATAGAAATATTGAAGCCTATTATAAAACGTTTGAAACAAAGTCTTGTGAAAGCAAACAGCTAAGTAAGCAAAAGAATAAAAATAGCAAAAGTAAGCCAAGCTTTGCTTTGTATGAGGAACTGCACCGAATCACTGGTATGGATTTCACTAAAATTCCTGGATTTGATGTATTAAGTATACAAACCATAATTTCAGAAGTTGGTATAAACCACAGTAAATGGCCAACAGAAAAGCACTTTTCGTCGTGGTTGGGACTCAGTCCTGCTAATAAAGTTACAGGGGAAAAAGTGTTTAATACAAGAACACGTAAAGTCATTAACCGTGCTGCAAATGCTTTGCGAATAGCTGCTCATTCTGTAGGAAAGAGTAAAAGTGCGTTGGGTGCATACTACAGAAGATTGAAAAAACGACTGGGAGAACCAAAAGAAATAACAGCTACTGCAAGAAAAATGGCATGCATATTTTATAGTATGCTCAAATACGGACAGGAATATGTAGAAAAAGGAATGGAATACTATGAAACACGCTATAAAGATAGAATTGTAAAAAATTTGATCAAAAAAGCGAGGGAATTTGGCTACATATTAGTTCAACAAGAAGAGTTAGTTGAGTGAGTTTCTTAGGAGAATTATGTAAGAAACTAGAATTAAATGCTAAAATAGAAGAAGATCTAAATAAGCTCGAGGACATAAAGAAAGAATCAGAAAAGTGTTGCAGAGAGTTAGTGAGCTATATGCCTAATTCAAATAATCCTAGAATGTTGTACACTGCTGTTATTGGTGTTGGTCTTGCTGTTGGGCTGGTAGCAAGTACTATACTTGAACATACAACTAGACTAAGTATATTAGCAATAATTGGCATAGCTACAGCATCTGCACTCGTAGCTGGTGGTGCTACATATGAAGCACTAAGACCTAATACTAAAATAGATGAATCAAAAGAAGTCCAAATAAAGAGTTCTCATCACTCACTTTCCTAATCACACTTTAATTCAAACTTTATCAGTTTTATTCAAGTTGCTTCTAAAAGGAGAATATCAAAGGTGTTCTCCTTACTGATTTGGTTAAAATGCAGAAAACGCCTATGTCAAAATTTACACAGATGTTAAGTGCTGCCACTAATTCCCAGTTAGTACAATTTGTGTATCTTATTGACATATTTAATTTATTCTGTTACAATTTTTAGTAATTAGGTTGGGGTAAAACAATGAAGAGTTTTAAATGGCTACTTAATCAAGTCAGACTTTCATGGATTAGCTTAATATCAAAAGTAAAGAGCTTTTTTCAAACTAACGATACACATTATCAAACAACTGCTAGCAATGGAAATGATCATACAAGAAAAATAAGTGTAGAAAATACAATAGAGGCGAAAGTTAATGAAGAGGATGTATGGTATGATTCTCTGAAAGAACAAGAGCCAGGTGAAAAAGAAAGAGATCTGGATGAAGAAGAATTTTTTGATGATATTGAAAATTTGGATGAAGAGGAAGTGAGTGCTAACATAGAAGGAAAAGAGTATGAAAAAAATAAGTACTATAGTCTACAAGATGGTCTACAAGAAAAAAATGAATTTGATCACACAACGCACACTCTTACACTTGCTTTTGAAATTAAAAAGCCATTTCCAGACTCTGACCTTAGTAAATTTAAGTTATGCGAACTTAAGCAAAATGGTGATAAATATACGTTTATCTTAGAAAATGATCAGAAAAATCGAATAGAATTACACTCTGAATATCTCAATATTTATTTTCCTAAGTATTTTGAGAAACACAGAAAAAAAGGAGCTTATACCGAACTTTTTTCTCAAGAAGAAAATAGAATTAGCAATGATATTATAATACCGCTACAAGTTCCAAAAGAAGCAAGCATACTTACCAAAGAGTGCAATTGGTTAATAAGAAAGGTTGTAGGTGAAATACCATATTATCCAGTGGGCAAATCGCTTGAATACTGCAGGAGTCGTGTAAATTTCTTTCTTAACTTAAACAATATTATGTCTTTTTCTCTAAAATCAGCAAAAGCACAATATGCAGCTATGCTATCAGGTACTCCAACAGAAACAAACTGGCCAATAAAGGATATTCTAGTCAGAGGTAGTTTTATTAATCAGCATATTCCTAGAGTTGAAGAAGCTTATATTGATAAGCATTATATAGTTGAAGAAACTTTTGAAGTAGTTAACGTAGAATGTGCATCAGAGCTGAAGATTTCTCAACCTAGCATATAGCCTTATATTCTTTCATCAGCATGATATAATTTTGTGCAGATTGTGTAATATGTTTTATTTCTTCATTTGACATTTTTTTGAAGAATTGTGCTGGCCTGCCAGCCCATACTTCACCACTTTTTATCACTTTTCCATGTGTCACCAGTGAACCAGCAGCTACCATAGCTTCAGACTCGACAATCGCATGATCCATTATAACAGAGCCCATACCAATAAATGCTTTATCATGTATCGTGCATGAATGTAACACACAAAAATGTCCAACCGTCACCATACTACCAATAATCGTGTCACCGCCTTGATTTCTATCTACATGAATTACGGTGCCATCTTGAATATTCGTTTCATCACCTATTTCGATTGATCCAACATCTCCTCTGATCACACAATTAAACCAGATACTCGCATTCCTTCCTATTTCAACGTTACCTATAATACGCACACCATCTGCGATAAAAGAACTTTCATCCATTTTTGGTTCATAATCTTTGTATTTTAAAATGTGATAGCTCATAATTTAAATAAGGTTTAATACATACTTGGGTTCCAGTAGTCAAGTTACTCGGGTAAAGATATTCTTGACTTATGATCCCTATGCTCCTAAAATCTTTATTTTTAGCTCTATTTATAATGTCAGTAACAGTACTTAGTGTACTTCAAATAATATTAGTTGTTGTATTGGTAATTTTAGTGCTCCTGCAGCCACCTGGAAGTAGTTCATTAAGTGGCTTTAGTAATTCACAACAGGGAATGAATTCAATAATTCCGGTAAAGTCTTCTGAAAATCCACTCAGTAGAATAACTTCTATAGTTGCTGGGCTGTTCATTATAAATACACTGTTACTATCAGGATTATGTTCAAAAGATGTACATAAAAAATCAATTGCAGAGAAGATTATATCAGAAAAGAAGCAAGAAGGCCAATCAACTTCTGTTCCATTTGAAAATTAATGAAAGAAACCAAGTTTATCTTTGTTACAGGTGGAGTTGTTTCATCACTTGGTAAGGGTTTAGTTGCTTCAAGTGTGGGAGCACTTCTTCAAGCTCATGGATTCAATGTTCGCATCAGAAAGCTTGACCCATATCTCAACATTGATCCTGGAACAATGAGCCCAGCTCAGCACGGGGAAGTATTTGTTACTGAGGATGGTGCTGAAACTGATTTAGACCTTGGACATTACGAGCGTTTTACTAAAATTAAAGCAAGCAAGGACGACAATATAACAACTGGTAAAGTATATAATAAATTATTAAAGAAGGAAAGGTGTGGTGATTATCTAGGCAAAACTGTGCAAATCATTCCTCATGTGACAGATTTAATCAAATCTTTCATTTTTAATGGTACAGAAGATTTAGATTTTGTAATATGCGAAATAGGCGGAACCGTAGGTGATATTGAAAGCCAACCGTTTTTGGAAGCTATACGCCAAGTTAATTATAAACTAGGAAAGCAAAAAGTTATCCTTATTCACTTAACTTTAATACCATATCTCACTGCAGCACAAGAATTAAAGACAAAACCGACACAGCATTCAGTTCGAGAGTTAAACTCTGCGGGGTTACAACCAGATATTATATTATGTCGCAGTGAAAAAGAAATTTCCGATAATCAAAAAGAAAAGATAGCCAATCTTTGCAATGTTTCTTTATCTAACGTAATACCTGCTCCTGATGTAAACCATATATACGAGTTACCGTCCTTGTATAATCAATGTGGGCTCGTGACACAAATTTTGGATCACTTTAACTTAAGTAAGCCAAAACCAAGCTTACCTGAATGGGACCAAATAGTACACTCTATTAGACATCCAACACAAGAAGTTATCGTTTCCATAGTAGGAAAATATACTGAATTTCCTGACGCATATAAATCACTGATTGAAGCATTAAACCATGGTGCAATTAGTAATAAAGCTAGAGTGAAGATAAATTGGGTCAACTCAAGAGAAGAGAATGGAAAATCTATAGATGCAAAGTTTATCAGAGAAAAATTACAAAGCTCTAATTCAGTCCTTGTTCCGGGAGGATTTGGTGATAATGGAATAGAAGGTAAAATATTAGCAATAAACTATGCCCGTGTAAATAACATTCCTTTTTTAGGAATATGTCTTGGTATGCAGCTTGCAGTGATTGAATTTGCTCGTAACGTTATTAAGCTTGAAGATGTACACTCTGAAGAATTTTATACTTGCAAACACCCAATCATCAAGCTCGCTGATGGTAAGAACGTTGATCTTGGTGGAACCATGAGACTTGGAACATACAAGTGTAATGTAAGTCCAAATTCAAAAATGGCAAATGTGTATAGTAGTGTCACTATTTCAGAAAGACACAGACACAGATATATAGTTAATTTAGATTATAAAAATAACTTAGAAGAGAATGGAATGATATGCAGTGGTATATCAGAAGATAAAACATGCATAGAGGCAGTGGAGCTAAAAAATCACTCATGGTTTATTGGTGTGCAATTTCATCCAGAATTTCAATCAAGACCATTTTCTCCTCATCCTCTCTTTACATCATTTATTAAGGCAGCTATTGACAATAGAGTTTAATAGAACTTAATAAACTCTATTCTAATAGAGAGGTAAAAAATGTTACTAAGAAATAGTAAAGATAGCATTACATATGGATCTGCGACCTTCGAGGAATTGAATAGGCATGTAGAACAAATAATATATAAATTAGAGGAGGATCAAATTATAGAGGATATAATGGAAGAAGTAGTTGTAGCTATAAACGAACTAAAATCGGTAGAAGAAATAAAAAAATATTTAAAGCGAGAAATAGATAGCCTTGTAAAAAGGACAATAGTCCTTAGTGAATTCTATAACCTAGAAAAAATAGAAAAGACAAGAAAAGAAAATTATATTTACCCAAGCACCTAATGTTTAAGTACCAATACATGGAACTTGCCATAGAGCAAGCAAAACTTGCTCAGAAAGATGGCGAAGTGCCAATAGGTGCTGTAATAGTTAATGGAAACAATATCATCTCCTCTGCACACAATATATCTAATGATCCAACTGCACATGCAGAAATGTTAACAATTAGACAAGCATTTTCAACTTCCACGCTTTATGAAGCTGAAATGTACGTAACGTTAGAGCCGTGCCCGATGTGCGCTCAAGCTATCTCTTTTGCAAAAATTAAACGTCTGTACTTCGGGGCTTACAATCCCAAAGGTGGAGGAGTTGAAAACGGCACTAGAATATTTCAATTCTGTAACCACATACCTGAAGTTTATGGTGGAATATTAGAAACAAAATGTTCTCTTTTGTTAAAAGATTTCTTTGAGAAATTGAGAACTTAGTTTAAGATGTGTGAGATTGTTTCAATATTTTTTGAGTAAAATCTGTATTATAACTCTTTCGTATATTTGACCAATTTGCTCATGCAACGTACATAAGGGGTGTTATTACGATAACTCCGTTGCAGAAAAGTTTACTCAAAAGGGAGCTTCTTATTGATACTTATCAACGTTCTGTTCAACAAACTAGAACTTCCATATTTAACGTAGAAATTAGATTTCTTGCACTACTGACCCCAGTTATGGATTAGAAAACAGATAAAAGCAGAATTAATAAAGAGGGAAATAGGGTAAACTCAAGTATTTTAGCAATAATTTAAGAGGTTACCCATGAAGAAAGATATTACAGAACTTTACTGCTGCGTCGAGGATTTTTGTCGTGTAGTAGATGAAAATTTTGCAAATAAGTTCTTATCAAATGGCAAAAAACGAACCAGAGTACCAGAAATAGCGCACTCAGAAATACTAACCATAATCCTGTTATACCACCAATCGACATGTAAAAACTTCAAGGCTTTTTATCTTTGTTACCTTAAGTTATACCAAAATCCATTATAATGCACCCCATAAACTAGACAAAAAAAATGGTTGATCCGAGTAGGAAGGTAAAGGGGTAAAAGAATGGAAACAAAAAAATATGAACCAGAGTTAAAAGCAAAGATAGCTTTGGAAGCAATAAAAAATCAAAAAAGCACAGCTGAGATATGTAGTGATACCAATTCCCGCTATAGAAAGAACAGATAGAGAATAATGGGGAAAAAGTCATACTAGAGTAAGTGAAATAGCGAGGTATAAATGGCATTAAGGTCAAAACTATTAGACGAAAGAGTTGTAAATTTAGCGAAAGAAATGTTAAAAAAGGTAAGAAATAACGCATATGTTTCAAAAAAGTTACAAGCGGTGATAGCAGGAAAAGAAAGTAGTATAAGCGCTGTGGCAAGAATATGTAAAATTTCAAGGACTGCTTTGACTGAATGGATAAAGCATCTAAAATTTGGTAGAGTAGAAAAATTATTTGCCCCGTTTCAGCGGAGAAGAAAAAGCAAATTAAACAAAAATCAACGTGAGCAAATTGAAATATGGGTAGAAAGAAATCCAAATATTACTATTAAGGAAGTACAAATAAAAATCTCAGAGGAATTTGCCCTAAACATCAGCAAATCAACAGTGCACCGTGAGATACAAAGGATGAAATTTTCTTACATAACACCGAGGCCAATGCACCATAAACAAGATAAAAACAAGCAAGAAGAGTTTAAAAGATACTTCAATAAAATAGTCAATTTCCACCCTAAAGGGAGGTGTTTTTTTTTGATGAATCACGATTTGGGACTCATTCAAAAATCGGACACGGATGGTTTAAAAAGGGGTCAGAACGCAGGTTAAAATGAAAATTGGTAGACAAAATTTCTATATCTAAAGTGCGGTAAATCCAAGAAGTGGTAAGAAAATTAGCCTACTTGCTCCATATGTAAACACTGATTGTATGAATATATTTCTGGAGCAGATGTCGAAAGATTTAGGCACGAAAGAAGCCTTTCTTGTAATGGATTGTGCAAGTTGGCATAGATCAAAAAGTTTGAAAATTCAGGAAAACATTACCATCATATACTTGCCTCCTTATTCACCGGAACTGAATCCTGTTGAAAGGTTGTGGCAATATATCAAATACAATACTTTACGCAATAGTATCTACGATACCATAGGTTTACTTGAAGATGTTTTGTGTAATTCTATTGTCAATATTTCCAGTACTACTATTAAACGAGTTTGTAATGTTTCTTATTTGTTCCGTCAGTAATGGATTTTGGTATGAATATAAAATACCATCAACAAATCTATATGATTGGCGTGATAGAGTATTGGCAAGGTTAAAAGACCTATTTGTTGAAGAAAGTGAAAGTGCGAGAAAACAAAGAATCTTAGCGCAAGAAATAGAAAGTTTACATAAAGTAATAGGAGAATTGACAGTGGAAAATAGCTATTTGAAAAAAAAATTACTGAAATAAGCAAAAAAGATAGAGTAAGGTTTATAGAAAAAGATTCTGATCTGTCAATTAGGAAACATGCTGATTTATTGGGGATTTGCAGATCTAGCCTATATTATAGGCCTATAATTAATAACGAAAGTGAAGTAGCAAATTTGATTCAAGAAGTATATTTGGCTTCTGATTGCCGTTATGGATATCGTAAAATTACTGCTGAAATCATAGCGAGTGGGGTAGTAGTCAATCGCAAAAAATCTTAAGAATTATGAAAAAAATGAAGATTAGTGGGCTGTATTGTAGAAAAGATGTAATACAAGTATTAAAGAAAAAAGCATAAAATATATCCTTATCTACTCAAAGATTTGATTATTTGTAGAGTTAATCAGGTATGGGCTACTGATATAACATATATTATGGTAGAAGGTAAGTTTGTCTATTTTGTGGCAATAATGGACTTGTATAGTCGCTATATTATTGCTCATTCATTATCACCATATCTCGATGCTGGATTTTGCCTTTATACTCTCAAAGAAGCTCTAAAACAAGGTAAACATGAGATTTTTAATAGTGATCAAGGGTACAGTTTACTTGCTACAACTTTATTACGGAATTAGAGCATGCTAATATTAAAATCAGTATGGACCATAAAGGACGTTGCTTCGACAATATATTTGTTGAGCGCTTATGGAGAACTTTAAAGCAAGAAGCTATATATTATTATAGACCAAATAGTATCAGAGATTTGAATCTTATAATAAATGACTTTGTTGGTTGGTATAACTATAGAAGGCTACATCAGACTCTAAATTATAAAGTTCCTGCTGATCTTTATTATCATAAACAGTAAATGAATATATTGATAAATACTTTAAATGTGTGTCGACGTATTTATCAACATATTCATTTTAAAAATCGGATCACTTTAAAAAAATGGTCTAGACAAATGGGTGCACTATAGCATTTTGTGGCAATGGAGGAGGTGGTGGAGGTAGTAGTGGTACAATGGGTATTCCAGACATTACTGGAAATGATGGTGTAGGAGTATTGCTATGTTCAAGTCCTTTTGCTTTCTGTAAATCTTGTGATTGTTTTCTACCAGGATCAACTTTTTTCTCGCTGTTTATTGCAGAAAGGTGTGAATTGATAAGATATGCAGCTAAGCTCAACATAACCGATGCAGAAACAAAAGCAATAACTGTGAAAAGTACTGGATCACTTAGTGTTACTGAAATCGAAAGATATGTATATATACCAGCTGTAACACTAGATATACATAGCAACAAAGTAGCAATTGAATATTTTAAGGCAGCTGTCTTACTTATTCCAACTAAAGTATTAATCAAAATGGGAGTATCGATTTTTTGTTCTGTTGCAAGTTGAACAGGATTCTCAGATAGCCCTTTTTCTGATTGAGTACTATTGTTAGTTCCTGAAGGTTTGTTACTATTACAATTATCTTCTTGAGGACTCAAAACTCTAGGTGATACAGGCTTGGGAGTTAATCCTCTATTTGGCTCACTATGTCTAATATTGCTTCCTTCATCTGCAGTTTCGCTATCCACATTATTTTTTTCTTATATTTTCTTAAATACTAAACTCTCTTCAAAATTGAAAGGTGATTGTTGAACAGGACTCTTAGATTGAACTTTTTTTAATTGAGTGCTATTGCTGGTTTTTGATGGAGTACTACCAAGAGTGTTTTCATTTTTATCGTTATTTTTCGCTGGCTTCGAATTTTTTCTCCAATCTGCAGGTGGTGGAGGTGGGGGTGGTGGCGGAGCTGATGATGGTGTGTTATTATTAGTAATACCAAAATCCATTACTGACGGAACAAATAAGAAACATTACAAACTCGTTTAATAGTAGTACTGGAAATATTGACAATAAAATTACACAAAACATCTTCAAGTAAACCTATGGTATCGTAGATACTATTGCGTAAAGTATTGTATTTGATATATTGCCACAACCTTTCAACAGGATTCAGTTCCGGTGAATAAGGAGGCAAGTATATGATGGTAATGTTTTCCTGAATTTTCAAACTTTTTGATCTATGCCAACTTGCACAATCCATTACAAGAAAGGCTTCTTTCGTGCCTAAATCTTTCGACATCTGCTCCAGAAATATATTCATACAATCAGTGTTTACATATGGAGCAAGTAGGCTGATTTTCTTACCACTTCTTGGATTTACCGCACTTTAGATATAGAAATTTTGTCTACCAATTTTCATTTTAACCTGCGTTCTGACCCCTTTTAAACCATCCGTGTCCGATTTTTGAATGAGTCCCAAATCGTGATTCATCAAAAAACACACCTCCCTTTTAGGGTGGAAATTGACTATTTTATTGAAGTATCTTTTAAACTCTTCTTGCTTGTTTTTATCTTGTTTATGGTGCATTGGCCTCGGTGTTATGTAAGAAAATTTCATCCTTTGTATCTCACGGTGCACTGTTGATTTGCTGATGTTTAGGGCAAATTCCTCTGAGATTTTTATTTGTACTTCCTTAATAGTAATATTTGGATTTCTTTCTACCCATATTTCAATTTGCTCACGTTGATTTTTGTTTAATTTGCTTTTTCTTCTCCGCTGAAACGGGGCAAATAATTTTTCTACTCTACCAAATTTTAGATGCTTTATCCATTCAGTCAAAGCAGTCCTTGAAATTTTACATATTCTTGCCACAGCGCTTATACTACTTTCTTTTCCTGCTATCACCGCTTGTAACTTTTTTGAAACATATGCGTTATTTCTTACCTTTTTTAACATTTCTTTCGCTAAATTTACAACTCTTTCGTCTAATAGTTTTGACCTTAATGCCATTTATACCTCGCTATTTCACTTACTCTAGTATGACTTTTTCCCCATTATTCTCTATCTGTTCTTTCTATAGCGGGAATTGGTATAAGCATTCCTCTTCCTTATTATTAATATAATATTAATAATAATTAAATCATTAGTACTTGTCAATAATTTATGAGTAAGTTAGTATTAAGATAATAAAATAAAAAGGAAAGAGAGAGGAGCAGTCTTCTAAGAAGAAATAGAAGCTATCTTAAACCTCAAGTCATCACTTTGTTACCACAGCACATCATCGATGTTTTGGTATGGAGTAATCAGAATCATAAAAATAGCTTAGTGTTAGCTATTTTTATGATAACCTCTCTTAAACAATTGATATTTTACAGTGTTTTTGGTAAAATAATAGCTTAAGGCTTAGAATAAAAGTTTATGAGTGAAGCACAAGGTCCAAATATTGCAGAATGGCAGGCACAGCAGCAACACCAGGAAGCCGCTAGTGAGAAAAGTGGTTTCGGTCTTGGTCATAGTGACTCTGTTGCAACAATTGTGGATGGAATGAAGTGGATGTTCAACTTTCATGAAGGAGCAATTGCTGCTTATAATAATGTGTTTGAAGGTTTGGTCAGTGGTAGCAGTCTAGTAACGTTATTTGGGAAATCAGGTAATATGTTTGGCATAAAATTTCTTGAAAGTCTTGCTGAATATTTTTCAGGTGGTGGTGGAGAAGATATGCCATCAGAAGCAATGGGTATGGACTACGGTGATGAGGGGCATCATCCGTATGATTATCCCCACTCTAACAATGAAATAGCTCAAAGTGCCGATGGTTTGCATGATATGCATGATGCAGGTGATCATCATGGCCAATCTTTTTCACCTGGTCCTTCACCATCTGTTGGTGATGATCATGAGCTTGGTTACTAAATAACTAAGAAGATTTTATTGTAATTAGTGAAAAAAGTTTCAGTTTTAGGATCAACAGGAAGTATTGGAAAAAAGACTGTAGATTTGCTTTCAAAGAGAAAGGAAGAATATCAGGTGGAGGCACTAAGTGCCCATTCGAATTTTAATTTACTTGCATATCAAGCAAAACTGCTTAATGCAAAATATGCTGCCATTTCTGATGAAAGGTTCTACAAAGATTTAAAAGAAGATCTACTTGGTACAAACGTCAAAGTAGAAGTTGGTGCTCCAGGTCTAGCAAATGTTGCTTCTCTACCAGTTGATCTCTCAGTTATTGCAATAGTTGGCATTGCAGGACTTGATCCAGTTATAAAGGTTATAGAAAGCGGTACTAAAGTTATTGCTCTAGCAAACAAAGAGAGTATTGTTTGCGGTGGTAAGTTACTACTTAAAAAAGCTAAAGAAAGGAGCGTACAAATAATCCCTATTGACTCTGAACACAACGCAATTTTTCAAGTTTTGCAAAATGATGATAAATGTGTAGAAAAGATTATACTCACTGCCTCTGGTGGACCATTTTTAAATTATAGCCTTGAACAATTAAGAAATATCACAGTAAATCAGGCACTAAGTCACCCTACTTGGAAAATGGGAAAGAAAATCTCAGTTGATAGTGCAACAATGATGAATAAGGCACTAGAAATAATAGAAGCACATCATTTGTTTAATATGAGTCCAAATAGAATTGAAGCAGTAGTTCACCCTGAGTCGATAGTACACGGAGTTGTAGTTTATCAAGATGGGTTCAGCTTTGCTGTGCTTGCAGAAACTGATATGGAAATTCCTATTGCATATGCTTTGTCTTGGCCAGAAAGATCAACTTTGAACTACAAGTTAGACTTAACAAAGCAAGGAAAATTGACCTTTCAAGAACCAGAACACAAATGTTTTCCTGCACTAAAGCTCAGTATGGAAGTGTTGAATTCTTCTTCTCCACATACAAACAGTATTGTTTTCAATGCTGCAAATGAGATGGCTGTTAACGAATTTTTGAAATCACGAATCGGTTTCTTAGAAATATTAGAGGTAGTAAAATCAACAATAGAAAATTTTGACAAGTACTCTGATGTTAAATCACTATCTGACATAACAAGTATCGATTTTGAAAGCCGTATTATTGCTAACAAAATTATTGAAAATAAAGGTATCCGTTCATCAGAGTGATAAAATAAGGTAGACGAGAAAAGACAACTATAGTATTTTCTAAAATGAATGGATAAATTTCCATTATGCTATTACCAACCAAAAGTTGTAAGTCTGTACATTTATACATTAGAGGTCTGAGGCGGCTTTTGATGGTATGCCAACAGTGTTCTATGGGATTCAAATCTGGTGAATATGTTGGAAGATACAGCACATGAAAGCCAAAAGACTCTATTAATGATTTTGTTTTAGTGGTCTTATGAAATGTAGCATTATCCATAACCATGGTTGTGCCAAGTGGCAATTTAGGTAATAACATCTTCTCCAACAATATATTGAATACCTCTTTTTCACACCCACCTTTGAAAGTCATTGGTGCAATAAATCTCATTCCAATCCACTCGGCTACTATACTGATTCTCTCTCGAGTTCTCCCTGGAATATCTGCATAAATTTTCTTTCCTCTTGGAGCACGTCCATATTCTCGGTATAACTTATTATCAACTCCTGCTTCATCTATATATAAGATGCTGGAATGTTCTATTTTTGAGATTTTATCAATAAATTGCTGCCTATCTTCTTGATTGCGCTCTTGATATAGTGTGACTTTTTTTTAAAGTAATTTTTAGCTGTTTTAGTCTATACCAAATTGAATTTATTCCAAATCCAAGATTTTGTTTCATCTCTGCCAGAGTATGATCTGGATTCTTTGTAACATATTCTTCGAGTATTTTTGGGTCTATTTTTCGAATAAAGCTACCGTTTTTAGATGGCTTTAAGCTTTCACCATCAGCTTTCTTTTTTAACCAGCGGTACAGAGTTGCTATTCCTATCTCCATGAGCTCTGCTATCTCAACCTTTGTCTTCCCTTTTTCTATCATCAATACTGCCTTTTCCCTTAAATCCACACTATATGCCATTATAACTCAAATACTTTGTTATACCTTTATCATTTGCTTTGGGAAATACTATAGTTCTCTAATTGCGTACAAGTCAACAATAATTTTCACATAGATCAAAATAGCATATTTCCTCCATAATCCTTGATATAAATTAAAAATAGCATGCTTCCATGGTTCTCTCCGCGGTCTGATATGGCTAGTTTAATTTTAGCCAAGCCGCACTATACTTGTTAGGGCGGAAGTGGATGGCAACATGTTGTTTACGAAGTCTACGCTTCAACCATAGCTCTTGCTTATCCCTTCCATCGGCATTACTATCTTTACTTTCAATAAAATTATTGTCCTATACTCCTTTAGTGTTTATTGATAATAAAATTCTGTTTTATCAACCAACATTCTATGCATAATTAAAGCTAGTTTTCTTGCTAATGCAACTACTGCTTTCTTTACACCCTTCTTTTTTGCAAGCTTTATTCCCCAGCTTTTAATTTGAATTTTTTCTTGCTAACTGTCAGTATTGTATGCGCAGCTTCATACAACATATTTCTACATTCTACCGGTCCCATCTTTGATATGCTACCATGACGATTAACTTCTCCAGAAGCGTACTGTCTTGGCGTCAATCCCATATAGGCTCCGACTGTATCAGATGTTTCAAACCTATGTGGATTATCAATTGTAGCCTTATACGTCATTGCTACTATAATACCAACTCCTGGTACAGTAGTTAATAATTTGCAATCTTCGTCTTTCTTGCCTTTCTCTGATAATATTTTATCAAGCTTTTTTATTGATTCTTCTATTATTTCCAAACTACAAACTAATGCTTCAATTGAATCCTTACTGACTTTATCTAGATCTTTTATTGCTTCTTGCACTTTTAAAGAAAAGATTACAATCTTTGACTTCTTGCCAAGATTTATTCCGTATATCTTCAATAGCCCTCTTATTGTTCCCATAATTTGCTCTCTGCAATACATTAACTGCCTTCTACTTCCGAGCGTTACCTTAACTTGACAAGACTCATCTGATTTTACTAATACCTCTTTATACAGCCCAGCTCTCATCATTTGTGCTATACCCCTTGCATCATTTTTATCGTTTTTATTGATTCTCGCAGACAATGATGCTGCCATATGCCTCGCATCTACACAAATTACTGGTAATTCAAAGCTCCTTAACTCTTTGCACATCGATATTGACAATTGCCCACTTTCTATTCCTATGGATTCGTATTCTCTGCTTTGACTAAGCAGAAACTCAGCTATTGCACTGCTCTCACTTGCAACAATTTCTTCTTTAACAATTTTTCCTTTCTCATCAACGATACTTACAAAAGTTTCTTTGAGTGACAAATCTAATCCGCTATAATATTTCATAAGACTACTCCTACTGTAAAGGTTTAAATTATTTTTGAAGAACAGATTCATTGAACTTGTTACTTCGTGCTAAAATAATGGAGTATGTCTCTCCATCATTCAATCGCAATTACAGTATGTTGTTTATTTGCTTCATTTTTGACTTCTAATATTTTCTTTTCTTGCTGTGAATGCTGGATTTGAGTATTTAGTTTATTTTTTTTCAGCTTTTAATTCTATATTTTCGTTCTGAGCTGTCTTCCTTGCATATTCTAAGGATCTATTTAACCCTTTAGCTCTATCCTTTTTAGTTTGTAAGTCTTTATTTTCCGCCTCTAGCTGCTCAAGTTTATTTATTTTTTGTTTCATTTCACTTTTCATTTCACTTTTCATTTCATTTTTTAATTCATTTCTTATTTTATCTTTCAATGTAGCTATTGCATCTTCTGAGCTTTTTTTAACTTCTAGTTCCAAGACGTCCTCAAGCAATTCTGCTAGTTTTATTTTTTCGTTGGAGGGCAGATAGTATGGATCATATAGAGCATTAACAAGATCTTGTAAATCAGAAAATTTAAAATCAGGCATGATAAACCTCAATACTAAAAATTTATCGTGTAATACATAAAAAACTAAAATCAAGAAATTTTGTATTATAAACTCAACAACCATCACCTACAAGGTGAAGGGTTAAATTTTAATCAATTTGAAATTGATCATTGTCATGAAGTGGCTCGCCTTCCTGGATAGATATGTACTCTTGTATAACCTCGTCTGTCAGAACTTACGGCTCATACCAAAATCCATTACTGACGGAACAAATAAGAAACATTATAAACTCGTTTAATAGTAGTACTGGAAATATTGACAATAAAATTACACAAAACATCTTCAAGTAAACCTATGGTATCGTAGATACTATTGCGTAAAGTATTGTATTTGATATATTGCCACAACCTTTCAACAGGATTCAGTTCCGGTGAATAAGGAGGCAAGTATATGATGGTAATGTTTTCCTGAATTTTCAAACTTTTTGATCTATGCCAACTTGCACAATCCATTACAAGAAAGGCTTCTTTCGTGCCTAAATCTTTCGACATCTGCTCCAGAAATATATTCATACAATCAGTGTTTACATATGGAGCAAGTAGGCTGATTTTCTTACCACTTCTTGGATTTACCGCACTTTAGATATAGAAATTTTGTCTACCAATTTTCATTTTAACCTGCGCTCTGACCCCTTTTTTAAACCATCCGTGTCCGATTTTTGAATGAGTCCCAAATCGTGATTCATCAAAAAAAAAACACCTCCCTTTTAGGGTGGAAATTGACTATTTTATTGAAGTATCTTTTAAACTCTTCTTGCTTGTTTTTATCTTGTTTATGGTCCATTGGCCTCGGTGTTATGTAAGAAAATTTCATCCTTTGTATCTCACGGTGCACTGTTGATTTGCTGATGTTTAGGGCAAATTCCTCTGAGATTTTTATTTGTACTTCCTTAATAGTAATATTTGGATTTCTTTCTACCCATATTTCAATTTGCTCACGTTGATTTTTGTTTAATTTGCTTTTTCTTCTCCGCTGAAACGGGGCAAATAATTTTTCTACTCTACCAAATTTTAGATGCTTTATCCATTCAGTCAAAGCAGTCCTTGAAATTTTACATATTCTTGCCACAGCGCTTATACTACTTTCTTTTCCTGCTATCACCGCTTGTAACTTTTTTGAAACATATGCGTTATTTCTTACCTTTTTTAACATTTCTTTCGCTAAATTTACAACTCTTTCGTCTAATAGTTTTGACCTTAATGCCATTTATACCTCGCTATTTCACTTACTCTAGTATGACTTTTTCCCCATTATTCTCTATCTGTTCTTTCTATAGCGGGAATTGGTATCAATATCCACGTGCCCAAAGGTGCCTGCCCCAAAATTGCTTACTTAGACTTGCAAAATCTTGCATCATCAACCTTGAACTTGTTCCTTTCAAAAGTTGTACAATTTTACTAACACTTTGCTGTGGTTTATATGATATAAACATATGAATATGATCTACTGCAACTTTGCCTGAGATAATTTGTATCTCATTTTCCATAGTAACCTGCCTTAGCAGCTCCCTAACTCTAACAGCAATTTGGCCTATTATCACCCTTTTGCGATATTTGGGAATCCATACCAAGTGTACTCTCATATCGTACTTATACCAATTCCCGCTATAGAAAGAACAGATAGAGAATAATGGGGAAAAAGTCATACTAGAGTAAGTGAAATAGCGAGGTATAAATGGCATTAAGGTCAAAACTATTAGACGAAAGAGTTGTAAATTTAGCGAAAGAAATGTTAAAAAAGGTAAGAAATAACGCATATGTTTCAAAAAAGTTACAAGCGGTGATAGCAGGAAAAGAAAGTAGTATAAGCGCTGTGGCAAGAATATGTAAAATTTCAAGGACTGCTTTGACTGAATGGATAAAGCATCTAAAATTTGGTAGAGTAGAAAAATTATTTGCCCCGTTTCAGCGGAGAAGAAAAAGCAAATTAAACAAAAATCAACGTGAGCAAATTGAAATATGGGTAGAAAGAAATCCAAATATTACTATTAAGGAAGTACAAATAAAAATCTCAGAGGAATTTGCCCTAAACATCAGCAAATCAACAGTGCACCGTGAGATACAAAGGATGAAATTTTCTTACATAACACCGAGGCCAATGCACCATAAACAAGATAAAAACAAGCAAGAAGAGTTTAAAAGATACTTCAATAAAATAGTCAATTTCCACCCTAAAAGGGAGGTGTTTTTTTTGATGAATCACGATTTGGGACTCATTCAAAAATCGGACACGGATGGTTTAAAAAAGGGGTCAGAACGCAGGTTAAAATGAAAATTGGTAGACAAAATTTCTATATCTAAAGTGCGGTAAATCCAAGAAGTGGTAAGAAAATTAGCCTATTTGCTCCATATGTAAACACTGATTGTATGAATATATTTCTGGAGCAGATGTCGAAAGATTTAGGCACGAAAGAAGCCTTTCTTGTAATGGATTGTGCAAGTTGGCATAGATCAAAAAGTTTGAAAATTCAGGAAAACATTACCATCATATACTTGCCTCCTTATTCACCGGAACTGAATCCTGTTGAAAGGTTGTGGCAATATATCAAATACAATACTTTACGCAATAGTATCTACGATACCATAGGTTTACTTGAAGATGTTTTGTGTAATTTTATTGTCAATATTTCCAGTACTACTATTAAACGAGTTTGTAATGTTTCTTATTTGTTCCGTCAGTAATGGATTTTGGTATTAGAGTGTGCATTATACCCATAACGTCGCATACTCGACTATTGTAACTTGCCCTTCGCCTCAAGGCGGGACAATCCCCGAAGGGGGACACTAAAATGTCAGACATTAAAATTGCTGTATTTGCTCAATTGTGCTAACTTAAAGCTTAAAACTGAAAAATATTTATGTTAGAAGAAAAGTACAGCTTTAGAGAAATTGAAAATAAATACAACATATTATGGGAAGGAAGTAAAGTTTATAAATGGAATGGTGAAGAGAATAACACTTTTACTATAGACACTCCTCCACCAACGATATCAGGAAAGTTGCACATCGGCCATATATTTAGCTATTGCCATACGGATTTTATTGCAAGGTTTCAACGCATGCTGGGAAAAGATGTGTTTTATCCAATTGGGTTTGATGATAATGGTCTTCCGACTGAAAGGTTAGTCGAGCAAACCTATAAAACCCGTGCAAAAGAAGTTGGCAGAGAAAAATTTATAGAGATGTGCCATGAAGTTATTGAGAAGTCAAAACAAGAATTTAAGGAGTTGTTTAAATCAGTCGGCATTAGTTATGATTGGAGTTTGGAATATCACACGATCAGCAGGGAAGCTGTGGCACTTTCTCAAATGTCATTTGTTGATCTATACAATAAGGGATATGCATACAGGAAAATGCAACCTATTCTTTGGGACCCAGTTGATAAAACTGCAATTGCACAAGCAGAAATAGAGGATAAAGTCTTTGAGTCATCTTTGAACACGATAGTTTTTTCCACTGAAAAAAATGAGCAGATTCATATTGCAACCACGCGACCTGAGTTACTTCCTGCATGTGTTGCAGTTTTTTGTCATCCAGAAGATGCACGATATACCCATCTGATTGGAAAAATAGCCGTAGTGCCAATTACAGAGGCAAAAGTTCCAATAATAGCTGATGATAAGGTCAAAATAGATAAAGGCACTGGGCTTGTTATGTGCTGTACATTCGGTGATGAGCTCGACATATATTGGCAGCAAAAGCATAATCTGCCGGTGACAATTATAATTGATCAGGATGGAAGGATAAACCTGCATGCAGTGTGTGATCAAAAATGGATCCCAGTGTCACGCACTGGGATGACAGGGGAGAAAGATGCCCAGTATCAAGCTACTCAGGTGACAGAGGAGACACATGCCGGTGTCATCCGAGTAGCTGACACTGGGATCCATGGACTAAAAGTTAAAGAAGCAAGAAAGAGGATCATTGAAATCCTCAGTGGAAAAGGACTTTTAATAGAAAGCACTAGCATTTCTCATTCTGTTAAATGTGCTGAAAGATCTTGTGCGCCGCTTGAAATATTACCTACTTATCAATGGTTTGTCAAGATTTTAGAGCAAAAAACTCAAGTATTAGATAAAGTGAGTAAATGTAATTGGCATCCAGAATCTATGCGTAAACGTATGGAGGTGTGGATAGAAGGGCTAAGTTGGGATTGGTGCATCTCAAGACAGCGTTATTTTGGTGTACCATTTCCAGTTTGGTATTCAAAACGTAAGGGAGAAGAAGGCAAAATCATTCTAGCTGAAGTAAAGGATTTACCTATCGATCCATTAAAAGGTTTGCCGAAAGGCTATAGCAGAGAAGAAGTTACTCCAGATCAAGATGTGATGGACACTTGGGCAACAAGTGCGATCACTCCTCAACTAAGTGCACTGGCAGTAAACAGTGAGCTCGGTTTACCAAGCCATCGGTATGATAAGATATTTCCTGCAGATCTGCGCAGCCAAAGCCATGAGATAATAAGAACTTGGGCTTTTTATACGATTTTGAAGGCACATTATCATGCAGATTCACTGCCGTGGAAAAATATCATGATTAGTGGTTGGTGTTTGGCTGATGATAAAAAAAAGATGAGTAAATCAAAAGGTAATATCATCACTCCTCATGTAATGCTTGAAACCTATGGAGCTGACGTAGTACGCTATTGGGCAGCAAACTCAAGACTTGGAGTTGACACAGTATACTCTGAAAATATCTTCAAAATTGGCAAACGACTTGTTACGAAACTTTGGAATGCTAGCAAATTTGTTTCCATGTTTATGGAAAAACATCAAGCATTGAGCATAAATTCCATCAGTGAGACGATGGATAAGTGGATATTGTCCAAATTATATAAAGTGATAGAAAAAACGACGAACAACCTATTACAGTTTGAATACTGCGAAGCTTTGAGCGCAATAGAAGAATTTTTTTGGAAAGATTTTTGTGATAATTACTTAGAGTTAGTTAAAAAACGTGCATATGGAGATGCATTGGACAACGAGGCAAACATGAGTGCGAAACAGAGTTTGGCATATGTACTCAATATTATTTTGAGGTTATTTGCACCATTTTTGCCATACATTACAGAGGAAATATATCATCAGTTGTATAGTTATAACTCCGTTCACAATAAAAGTAATTGGCCTAACAAGGAAGAACTTACCTATGATAAGTATTCTGAGGAAATGGGAGATAATTTCGTGCAGATATTAAACCTTGTGAGAAAAATAAAAGCAGATAATAACGTATCAGTTAAGCATCTTATACAAAAGTTGATGATAAAAGCGAGTGTAAAAGAGGATGAGTTAAATTATTCTGCTCAGCATGATTTGCAGTCAGTTTGCAATGCTGAAGTGATAGAATGGGTTGAGAGTACAGAAGCAGAGCTTATAACTGAGAATGGAAAATTTACTGTAAGTTTATTGATTGATGTAACTTAGCATTCGTATTACTATACTAATTATTTAGTTGTGAGGTAATAATGATTGGTAATTCATATAATAATAATAAAATTGAAGAACAAAAAGATGATTATCATGACTTCATTCAAAGGTTTTTGTTTTTGCTCGGTAAGATAAAAGAAAAGAATAAATCAATTCACACTGCTGTAGCTAGTTTTCACATATTATCTTTTTTAATAAAATACAATGCCAATTTTAATAAAGATGAAGTGTATAAAGCCGTTATCCAAGATTTCAATAATGTAAAGGAGGCGAGACTAGAGCTTCAAGATAAGGCTAAAAAAGTATTGAATGGGTATATTGAAAGTGGTGTTGAAACCATACGCGTCAAGTTAAGGAACTGTGGTAATAAACTTAGTGTAAGGAAGAGAAAGAAAAGATATAAGTTCTCTTAAATCTAACAAAGAAAACGGAGAACTTATACAATGAAAAGAATAGTTTGCATCTCAAAAAAGCTCAAAGAATTTTTTAATGAAAAAGCAGATAAAATCTCAGCTACAACAGGGTTCATAAAAAGAAAGAGGAAGCTAAAAGGCTCGTAGTTCATAAAAGCCATCGTTTTGGGTAATATAGGGGTTGATAATTGTAGTATAGAGACAGTGTGTCAATTATTGAATGAAGACTCGATAAATATAACAAAACAAGGTCTGGACTTTAGATTTACCAAGGAAGCAGTGGAATTTATGAAAAGAATGTATAATGAATCTTTAACGTTACTTAAAAATACCTTACAAGTTGATTGCAGAATCTTGAAGCACTTTGGAGGTGTTAAATTATTAGACAGCAGCTACATTAGCTTACCTAACAGTATGGAAGACATGTATAAAGGTTATGGTACCAGCTACAGTGGTTATGAAAGCAATACTAAGTCTGGAATAAAGTTACAATTAGTTTTTGACTACCTAAACCAGACATTAGACCAGCTTAATATAACTGAAGGAATAAGGTCAGATCAGGGTTATAGAAGCCATTTAAGCAATATATCGAACAACGATTTACTAATATCTGATTTGGGTTATTTTGTGCCAAGTTCTTTTAAACACATCAATGAAATAGGAGCTTATTTCATAAGTCGTTATAAATCCGATACTAACATATATGATATAGAGACAGGTCAAAAATAGATTTACTAGAACATTTGGGAGATCGATCTTTTCTAGAACAGGAGGTATTGTTAGGAAAAGAGACAAGGGTTAAAGTAAGAATTATATTTAAAAACTAACTGAAGAACAAGCTGTGGCTAGAAGAAGAAAGGCTAATAGGTTAGCAAGATCACATGGATACACATCTTCTCAAAGGAACCAAAAGTTACTAAATTGGTCAATATTTATAACTAATGTTCCAAAAGTAAGATTAATGCTGAGCAAATACTAGTAGTTTACCGAATAAGATGGCAAATTGAATTATTGTTCAAATTATATAAGAGTAATATAAGGATTGATAAGCTGAGAGGAAAGCCATACAGAGTATTATGTGAGCTATATGCCAAATTGTGTGCAATTCTTATATTTCATGGAATAGTGGGTTGCACAGAACTGAAAAAAAATACGGAGCTTAGCTTAACAAAGGCATTTATTGAGCTAAAAAGACGGGTTAGAGAGTTATTTTTAGCACTAAATAATAAAATTAAAGGCTTAAATATTTTTCTCAAAAAGCTTACCATAACTTGGTCGCAGTTTTCATTAAAAGACAAGTGCAGAAAAACTAGGGTATCCACCTTAACTTCTCTAAATTTGCTCACAATCTCTTAACTTGACGCGTATTGCCTAGGTGTACGGTCCCAGATCTTTTGCTATTTGCTTGACTTGTTTCTTTACATAGCTTCTAATTTAAATTCTGCTGTCTATTCTCTTTCATTCATAACCTTTTGCAAAACGTTTTTGCTTTCTTCTCTGCTGGTCACTATTGCTTATATAAAGCAAGTATAGTACTGAATGATGTTGCAAGCACTCAGTTCGGCAATATTATCGATTTAAGACGAAGTTAAGATTTCGATTTTTTATTCAAACTCTTCTGAAAGTTTTTATACATATTGAAGACATCTTGATAATTTAGGTGAGTGTAAACTTGAGTAGTTTCAAGGCTTGAGTGGCCAAGCAGCTGTTGTATTGATCTTATGTCAATATCTTCCTGAAGCAAATGAGTAGCAAAACTATGGCGAAATGCATGTGGAGATAAAATTTCTGGTAAGTTTAAAAATCTTCTTATTTTTTGCAAACGATTAGCAACATAAGTTCTTCCCAATTTTTTTCCTCTTACCCCCACAAAAAGATGTCCCGCTTCGTCAAAGTGGGGACAAGCTTTTATATATTTTTGTATACACTTTTTTACTACTGGAAGAATAAATACCTGCCTTTGTTTATCTCCCTTACCTGTTACTATTAAACTTTCATTGCTAATATCACTAACCTTAAGATTCAGTGCTTCAGTGATTCTTAAGCCCGTACCATATAGCAGAACGACAATTGCAATTTCTCTTTTTACCACCCAAGGCTCGCCTAGATCAGGCAATTTCATTTCTTTCAATAGAGTTTCTATGTTAGATATTGAAAGTGCTTTAGGTAGAGTTCTTCTCTGAATTGGCCTTGATAAAGAAAATACCGCTTCATTATTTATTTCATAATTGTTTTTTATATATTTGAAAAAATTTCTGATTACTGACAATGCGCGAGTGTTAGATCTCGCATTTACACCTCTTGCATAACGAGAGGTAAACCAACTTCTCAGTTCAGGTATGCTTAATTTTTCTAAAGAGCCAACATTTACTTCTTCACCAATGTGAGTATTTAGGAAACTTATAAGATCCTTGAGGTCCCTCATGTATGACTCCAAAGTGTTTGGTGAGTAAGACCTGTTGTACTTTAGCCAATCATACCATTTTTCAATGATTGAACCGAGGTCCACAGTTACTTTTTAAAGAAAGCATCGATGCACGCATCCCTAAAGGCTTCATTTATATCAGGATGAGAGTGACAAATTCTGTATATATCCTCTGCTGCTGCACCATATGCCATTGCAACCGCTGCTTCATTGATTAGCGTATCAGCGTATGCTCCTATGATATGTACACCGAGTATTGTATCTGCTTTGCTACAAGTCAGAACTTTCACGAATCCCTCAGCATCATCAGTGACTTTTGCTCTACCATTTGCAGCAAATTGACATTTACCAAGTTTATACTTTCGACCAACACTTTTCAGTTCATCCTCGGTTTTACCGATTGAAGAAACTGCAGGGTGGGTGTAAATGACTGACGGTATGATTTCATAATCAACGTGAGGCAATTGCCTTGCTAGTATCTCTGCAACTGCCACCCCTTCTTCCTCAGCTTTGTGAGCAAGCATTGCTCCACCAATTACGTCACCAATAGCAAATATTCCTTTTACGTTGGTTTCATAACTATTGTTGACTTTAATAAAGCCACGACTGTCTTTTTCTATTTTTTCAAGACCATCAGTAAATGGTTTGCGTCCTGCTGCCACCAATACCTTATCCGCCTCTATAGTGTTTGTTTGATCATCTTTTACAGAGCAAACTTTCACACTCAAAGAGTTACTACTTTGTTTTATTCCCTCAACTTTAGTGCTAAGTAAAAATTTTATTCCTTGTTTTTGTAGACTAGAAAGTAGAAACTTACTTAATTCTCCATCCATTTCTGCAGCGATTCTGTCAAAAAATTCTACTACAGTGACTTCAGACCCTAGCCTCCTCCATATAGAAGACATTTCAAGCCCTATTGCCCCGGCTCCGATTACGACAAGTTTTTTTGGTACTTCAGTTAAAGACAATGCACCAGTTGATGAAATAATATTTTTCTCATCGATATTAATTCCTGGCAAAGAAACAACCTCAGAACCGGTTGCAATTACTATATTTTTTGTCTTCAGCACCTTACCTTCAACTGAAACTTCAAGGTTGCCTTGATCAAAAGAAGTAATTTTTCCAAGTCCATTGATCTTAGTAATTTTGTAAAGGTTAAACAGATATTCTATGCCTTTTCCAAGTTCCTGAACTCTAGCGTCTTTATAGCCTATCATTTGTCTCAAATCGAGACTTACATCCTTAACTTTTATGCCAAGTTTTGATAGATTATTTTTCGTGTGAGCATACTGATAAGAGGAATGGAGTAACGCTTTAGAAGGTATGCATCCGACTCGTAAACACGTGCCACCAAAAATGCCGTTTTTATCTATACAAGCAACTTTTAATCCAAGTTTTGCAGCAGCGATAGCGCATTTGTAACCACCTGGACCACCACCTATAATAATCAAATCATAATCAGTCATAAAAAACAAACCTATTTTCTAAAGAATAAACACCATTTCCTTCAGTCGTTATATACATCTTACCATGGGTAAATACTGGAGCATGAAACACATTACCGGGTATTTTAATTACCCTTCCTGTACTTTCAGATCCAGGAAAAGCAAATATTGAACCTTTATTACTTGTTACCCAAAGCGTATGGGAATACATAATTGGAACAAACAATTGCACATTCTCTATAAAATCAGATGTCCAAACTGTTTTTCCACTTTGTATATCGATGCCAATTACCTTATTATCTTTAGTCACCATGAAAATTCTTCCGCCTTCTTTTTGTTTCTCTGCAGGAATAAGAGGGCTATAATATGACTCAATGTTTGATATACTTTTCACTTGTAGTGGCCTTGACCATAAAATATTTCCTGAGTTTACGTCAATGCTATAAATATAAGAGTTGCTCGTAGCTATTAAGATATTATCGTGTACTCTAGGTGTAGTAGTTACATCTGTAAGCTGTGTTTCTAAAAGATTTGTAGCTAATTTTTGGCTCCATAGTTTTTTACCTTCTTCATTAAAAGCTATTAACTCGCCATTTGAAAATGGTGCCATTATTTTATCATTAGAGACTGCTGGTGAGATGGAATATAAACCTCGAACCTCATTTATAACATTTTGATAAGCCCAAATGGGGCTGCCATCTTTTATATCAAATACATGTAGATAGTTATCAATAGTCAATACTACCAACTTATTGTTTATTACTATTGCTTTCCCTCTTGCCGGAGCTCTTAATTCTTTTTCCCATTGAATCTCCCCTGTTTTCGCATCTATTGTGTGTAGAATGTTATCCACTACAAAGAAAACATTTTCTTTGTAGCCCGATAAACTCATATTATCAATTTTTTTCCTACTTGAGAGGTATAATTTCCAATTTATAACTCTTGGGTTATCGATATCAAAGGAATATAAGGTACCGTGCTTGTCTGGCAAAATAACGCTATTTTCTGTAAGTATTGGAGCTACATATCCTTGAGATAATTTTTTATCTACTAAACTTATTCGTTCGCTTGCCATTGTATAGTTAGTATACAATAACATTATCATGACAATTATTATTTTCATTATTTAGTGAAAACAAGATTCATTAATATACATACTAGAAACGTAAATCACAACGAAAATGTTCTTAATTTTGGATCAAAAGCATTAACGTAATGTCATGCCATTATGTAAAGATTCTCTTACTGTAATAATTTTTTCAAGTATTGATTAAAACACATTTCGATAGCCCAGACTAACGCTGTCAGTAATATTACCATAATATGAAATGGAAATGGACGCAGCATTTTCACGATGAAAGATATTGTTGTAATGTCATTCATTTAAACTATGCATATCAATTTGAAAAATGTACATTGTCTTATGCTATAGTACCTAAAAGTAAATGCTCAACATACAAAATAACGCTTCACTTTGCAGACAATGGATATTCTTGGCAGTACTTGCTCTTGCTTGTTCTGGACTGCTGTCAATAATTGTTATTTTTCTACGATTGCCTTTTATTTCTTCTCTCATTCCTTCTGCACAATATATCTTTGATAATGCACTGGTGATACACGTAAATTTGTCAATTTTGGTATGGATGTGCTCTATAATATCTCTGCTCTTCATCATAAACTTAAAAAACACCAATCATTGGTTTAACTTCTCATGGACTCTCTCAATCCTTTCCATGCTGCTAATGTTTATATCTGCATTTGTTCCAAATACTGAAGTTATCAAAAGTAACTATATACCTGTATTACAAAACAAATTATTTTTACTTGGACTCAGTCTTTTCATTACCATCATATTGATAAATACAGCTCTAGCCTACATATCAAATAAACAAGACTCATATCTTTCAATCGGACAAATTGGCCTGGTCATTATACTTGTGTCATCATTTCTTTGTGTTGTTTTAGCACATAAAAATATGCCTCCAGGTCTATATCACTCAGACAAGAATTTATTTTATGAATATCTCTTTTGGGGAGGAGGACATTTACTCCAGTTTGCCTTTGCTCAAGCAATGTTTTTAGTTTATTTGATCATACTGAATGCTCGCTATATTAGTCTAAATAAAATTACCATTTTACCACTATTTATAAACACAATTTTGACCGTAGGTGCGCCGTTTATATACTTTATTTATTCGGCGGATAGTGCTGAATTGATACAGTTTTTTACCTGGCATATGAGAATTGCTGGAGCAGTTCTGCCGTGCTTTTTAACAATATTAGTGTATTGCAACATAAAAACTCTGCTCAATGATAAGGGCAATTATCTTCTCCACTCGTTTGTATTGTTCATTTATGGAGGTGTGCTTGGAGTGCTAACTATTGAAGGAAATGTCACCATCCCTGCGCATTATCACGGTTCTGTGGTTGGTATTACTATAGCTTTTATGAATTTTGTCTACTGGCTGTTACCAAAATTGGGCTGTAAAGAAATAAAAAGCTCCATAGTAAGATTACAGATTTATGCATATAGCTTGGGACATTTTCTCCACATTAATGGACTTGTTTGGCTTGGTGGATATGGTGCCTTAAGAAAAGTGGCAGATCTGCCAAGTATTTCATCAATGTTGGCACGTGCTTGTTTTATTACGGGTGGAGCTGTATCAGTTATTGGTGGAATGTTATTCGTAATAATTGTGATTTTACATATTCTTAAAGGCAAGGCTCGTACCAACTAACCCACAGAAACAAAACTAAAAATTTTAGTGTAAAATTACTATATTTATACCAATTCCCGCTATAGAAAGAACAGATAGAGAATAATGGGGAAAAAGTCATACTAGAGTAAGTGAAATAGCGAGGTATAAATGGCATTAAGGTCAAAACTATTAGACGAAAGAGTTGTAAATTTAGCGAAAGAAATGTTAAAAAAGGTAAGAAATAACGCATATGTTTCAAAAAAGTTACAAGCGGTGATAGCAGGAAAAGAAAGTAGTATAAGCGCTGTGGCAAGAATATGTAAAATTTCAAGGACTGCTTTGACTGAATGGATAAAGCATCTAAAATTTGGTAGAGTAGAAAAATTATTTGCCCCGTTTCAGCGGAGAAGAAAAAGCAAATTAAACAAAAATCAACGTGAGCAAATTGAAATATGGGTAGAAAGAAATCCAAATATTACTATTAAGGAAGTACAAATAAAAATCTCAGAGGAATTTGCCCTAAACATCAGCAAATCAACAGTGCACCGTGAGATACAAAGGATGAAATTTTCTTACATAACACCGAGGCCAATGGACCATAAACAAGATAAAAACAAGCAAGAAGAGTTTAAAAGATACTTCAATAAAATAGTCAATTTCCACCCTAAAAGGGAGGTGTTTTTTTGATGAATCACGATTTGGGACTCATTCAAAAATCGGACACGGATGGTTTAAAAGGGGTCAGAACGCAGGTTAAAATGAAAATTGGTAGACAAAATTTCTATATCTAAAGTGCGGTAAATCCAAGAAGTGGTAAGAAAATTAGCCTACTTGCTCCATATGTAAACACTGATTGTATGAATATATTTCTGGAGCAGATGTCGAAAGATTTAGGCACGAAAGAAGCCTTTCTTGTAATGGATTGTGCAAGTTGGCATAGATCAAAAAGTTTGAAAATTCAGGAAAACATTACCATCATATACTTGCCTCCTTATTCACCGGAACTGAATCCTGTTGAAAGGTTGTGGCAATATATCAAATACAATACTTTACGCAATAGTATCTACGATACCATAGGTTTACTTGAAGATGTTTTGTGTAATTTTATTGTCAATATTTCCAGTACTACTATTAAACGAGTTTGTAATGTTTCTTATTTGTTCCGTCAGTAATGGATTTTGGTATTATTTGTTCGGTCAGTAATGGATTTTGGTATTATTACCTAAATTGCCACTTGGCACAACCATAGTTATGGATAATGCTACATTTCATAAGACCACTAAAACAAAATCATTAATAGAGTCTTTTGGCTTTCATGTGCTGTATCTTCCAACATATTCACCAGATTTGAATCCCATAGAGCACTGTTGGCATACCATCAAAAGCCGCCTCAGACCTCTAATGTATAAATGTACAGACTTACAACTTTTGGTTGGTAATACCATAATGGAAATTTATCCATTCATTTTAGAAAATACTATAGGATTGTATTTGATCAACCAATGACTGATATCTTGCTTCAAAAGATTTATCCAGTGAATCCGCTGCATCAGAAGTTGAAGAATCTACCTTGCTAAAAAGTAACTCCATTAGCTCGAAATCTTGTAGTTTTTCTTGCTGTTGATCGTTATTAACCATAACCGCCTCCTGATTTTAACCTTTTACAATTTTTACTCTCACTAAAATTCTTTGTATGCTTTCGTTTAAGTCTAAGTAACTGAATTTTCAAAAAGAGAAACTCTACACTTTGCTTCTAACATCAGTTACCTTCTGCTGTATAGTTTCTACATCTAATGATGAACTTGGCAACTGACTATCACCTCTACCATCTAATTGCCTATCTCTAATTCTAGTGAATATCTCATGTATTGATTTATCTTCTTCCATAATAGATTGCATTTGCTCTTGATTAAGAGATTTAATAATTTCCTGCAATATCTTAATATCCCCATTCTTTTTGATCAGACAAGCAATTCTATTTCTAGATGCGTATCCTATACTCAACTCATCTAAAAAGTGTTGCTTATGAGTTCCAAAGCCAGGACGATTCCACATGGAGGTAAGCATGTCACTACCAGACTTAATAAAACTATCATCTGGTACAGAAAGAACCGAATCTAACGCTCCAAACATTGATGTACTATAAGCTTCAGGAGATAAATTTTCCGACTTCAAATGTTCAAACAGCTTTCTGGCATTTTCGAAAGAATGGTTTCTTCTTAATATACTTAAAGTATAATAACATCCGTGTTGTTTAAAATCTCTTTTTAATAATTCATGATATCTGTTAGGATCAAGATGACGTAGGCAAAAATCAACCATACCAACATCATCAGTAGAAAAACGTCCTTTATTATAGGCTACTTCCATTAATAAATCTTCTTTACTTTTTGGAGATACAGAATCAATTGATTGCAACTTATTCCAAAAGAATTCTAAGGCTTCGACATGCTTTTCTAGCATTGCACATTTAAAAGCGTAAACGTATGGATGCTCATTATTTAATTCTAACTGATGTTCTTGGTTATTTATAGCATGTGACCAGTAAATCATTAAAGCCCCATTATCAAATCCCTTAACCAAACTCTCTACTGGTTTATTACCTAATGTTAATTTAAATTCCTCAAAAATAGCTTTTATCTCGTCCTCAAAACAACACCAGCAGGCAATTCTGTAACGGTCAAAGGAATCAAGAAGAGATTTTTGTCCATCTTCAGTTTTTAAGCCTAACAATTTTTTCCCTAGTGCATACCTATCGAGTTTAACATAACCTAAGGTATAATCGACTTTCCAACAAATTTTGCTTTCTAGAATTTTCTTTAAAAAAGGTGGTAGTATTATGCTATTCCATCTACTAAATAGTCCCTGATATGCAATACAATATCTCTTAATCTCTAACCCTTTAAACCCTTTATGAGGATCATCTTCTTTGATAGACGTTAGTAATATCTTTTGTACATCTTCGTAATCCATACTTACCCCCTAACAAGATTTAATATATTTTAGTCATATTCCTACACCTTTAAAACTTTGTCAATTACCATTATGTATAGAAAAATTTTCTAACCCAAAGTAGTTTTAGGCAAAAGACCCTTAATAGACTCAATACATGACATTTTATTTATTTTGAATTTTCTTTCGTCATGAGCTTGTCTTCATTATTCTTCCGCAAGTAAATCAATATTAATTTAGCAAAATATATTATTAAGATCTTAAGCAAAACAACCATTTCCAGCACTCAAAATCAAGAGACGTGAGAAGAGTTTGTTTTGGGATGGGATGGTCTACCAAACGATACATACGAACTTTTTAATATAGTGATTTCATTATACGCTAAAATCAGCCATATTACACCATTTCATCCATATCTATATACGAACTATTTTGCCTAAGCTTATGAAAATAATTTAAATCTTCTATTTTTATAACCTTATTTTTACTCTGCTTGTTCTCACAAATATACGATGTTTTTTATGTTTTTGGAGAAAGTCAATAATTCAATTCTTTAACTAGCATGGTATCCTCACTAAAATATTTTTAAAAAAGCTAGTTGACTTATAAATAACTCTCTACTAATACTAGCATGTGTTTGTTTATTCTGCTGAAGTTGCTCCGTACAAGTTTGTTGTAAAAAAAACTTCAGCAGTTTCCGTACTCATTTAAAGCATCATGCTCTTATAGTAGTGATATCAAATATAGGTCTTAACTATTTTCATCTGTGTGATTCATAGAGGTTATTGCAACTAATTTGTCAGATCAAGTCTGAACTTAAAATACCTGTTAAGAGGTTTTATTTTTTGAAGTGACTTTAACTCTTGGTTGTGTTTGTAATTTTGCATGACAAATGTTTCTTTTGATGAGATATAATTTTTTTGTATTTCACTTAGACAAGGAATTGTTTTTTCCAGTTCTTTATATTTTTCCCAAGGAGTCTTTCCCTGAAGAGAGCTATGAGGACGTTGTTTATTATAATATTCTTCCCAATCCCTAAGCTTGACTTGCAATTCATAATCCTTAATGTTAACGCTACTATAAAATTCATCTAAATCTGTACGCTGCGCTCTTTCTACTTTACCATTTAAATGTGGGGAAAACGGCTTAATTGGACGGAATTTTATTTTCCATTCTTTTAGACACTCTTGCACTTCGTAAGCAAAAAATTCTTGTCCTCTATCGGTCTGAATCCTTTGACAATGAAATGGAGCCCTTTCCCTTAATTGTTTTAGGAAATCCAGAGTATTTTTGAAGTACGCCTTGAGTATAATGCGATAACTTTATAACGCGTACAATCATCTATAGCAGTATATTGATAAAGCCCCGAAGATATTTTGCAAACATCCATTTGTACACGCTCTCCTGGCACTTTGCAGTTATAACGCTTAATCTGCTTGCGATAGTGGCGCTTAATACGTAAAAGACTTACATCGTGTTTCTTCAAAACTTTGTGTATAGTAGCCAATGCAAAAGAGATATCATGTAAACGCTTTAATTCAGCTTGAATACGTCTTGCTCCTAATTTTCTAGCTTTTCTCAGATGAAGAATGAGCTGTTCATTTGACTTGTTGATTTTTTGTAAGGGTAAAGTTTTAGTCCTGCTACTAAGGTTTGACAATCCCTGTTCACCTAGCTTTTCATAACGTTTGTACCATTTTCGTAAGGTAAAGCGTAAAATGTTATAGTGTTGACATACTTTGCCTGCATGACCTAATTTTTGTATAATTCTATCCAATTCAGACGCAACTTAACTTTGGTATCCATTTACTGATTGCCTCTTGTTGATGAATTTATTCATATTATTTTAATAAGGTATTTAAACTATCACAAGTCAAAGTTTTTATTTTATCTTACATTTTTGCTGTAATAACCTCTATGAATCACACATATAATGATAGTAGTTCAAAGCTTCTTCTCTCTACCATTATTGGCTTATTTATCCACATCACCTTCCTTCCCTTTTATGGTTAACGTCAGAATCGAAACAAAGTCCAAAAGAATTAGCACGCTTTTGATCTTCTGCTATTTCTTGGTCAATTTCTTCTACATCGTAACCCATTTCTGATACTACTTCCGATCGACTCTTAAATCCATTCCTTACTGCCATTTGTTGTGCTTGCTGATCCTTCAGTGGATCCACCCAATCAAATCCCTGTGGTATCCATTTTACTTCTTCTTTCCCTGCTTTTACTACTTTTTCATCTATACTCAGTTCTCCAGAAAGTACTGCTAATTCTAGCCATCTATTCCAAATAGGTCTACAAAACTGGAACACTATCACGTTATGCTGCAACATTGCGCACCTTCTGCGAAACTCTATCAGTACTGCTCTAATGGATGAATAATTAACACCACTTAAATCCCCAGTTAGTTGCTCGTATGTTATCCCTGTACCTATTGCAATAGCTCTCAGCTGCTGTCTCATGAATGCTTCATAACTTCCTCCTACATCTGATGGCTCTGAAAATTTTATATCCTCACCTGGGTCTAAAAGCTGCATAGTTCCTGGCTCTAAACCTGATAGTGCTACTCCTTGCTCATTACTTTCACCTTCTCCCATAATATTTGCTTCAGGATCGAGTCTCGTAATAAATCCAGCAAACATTGCTGCTGTTTTCTTTCTCACCAGCTCTGCATCATCGTATTGATCAAGCTCATAGAGCTTCAGCAGTATATTAGAAAGCCAAGGCTCCCCTCTAATTTACCCAGGTCTTAGTGGTCTATAGATATGTAAAACATCATTTGCTGGCACTCTTACTGACTCTCCAAAGGTACTTTCACCAGGGTGTTCTCTAAATAAGTAATATGCTTCTCTCTGCCCAAGTCTATTGAACTCAATCCCGTTTCTTATTACATTACCATTTGCTAAAGTTTGATTTGTTTTATTATCTAAATGTTCAGACTCAAGTACTTGTAATTGCAGAGGTACACACAGACCATCTTCAGGTTTTCGGATCCGCAAACGTACAAAACATTCTCCTCCTTCTACCATACTTCTGCATACCAGAGCTTGTAATCCATAAAAATCACTTACTCCGCTACTATCTGCTTCATCTGTCCATTTCAGCCATAATTCTTGCACCTTCTTTCGAAATTCCTCATCTCTTGCTTTTGATTGTGGTTTTATTCCTGTTCCAATAGAGTTACTTACTATTGTATCAATAATATTTGCTGCATATGGATTTTTTCTCACCATATCACGTGATCTACTACGTAAAGTTTCAAGGTTTTGAGACAGCAAATTGTTTATACTTCCTAACTCTGGTTGAAAGTGAAAAAATCTTCTTCCCGAGACTGCTGCATCCCAGGCTGAGCTTTTTATCTTTGGTTTGTTGAATAATTGCTTGAATGATTTTAATAGCATTTTTGAATTGTTAATTATGCAGCAGGTTACTGCGCAAATCTTACATTAAAAAATTACAGCAAGCTGCTGGATAGCCTGGTTGTTAACACTTATGCATGAGGCTTGTGCACAATCTTATTCTGGGCTGCTTTCATAAATGTCCTTTCTATGTCCCATTGCAGTAATAGTTACTGTGCGTTTTGAGTAGTTTATCCTATAAATTACACGATAATCACTTACTCGTATTCTAAAATACCCTTTAAATTCATGAGATAATGCTTTACCTATTGCTTTAGGGTTGGTTGCAAGACGACTATCTACAGCTCTTCTCACCCTAGATCTTATCGTTGTTGGTAACGCAAGAAAGTCCTCCTCAAGAACTCTTTTTGAGTAGATAATATCGTATCTCAGCTTATATCTCCACCTTTAGACTGTTTTTCCAGATAATATTCTATTCCAGTCCACATCCTCACTTCTAATTTCTTTATCACCTCTAGCATCACGCTCAAGAGAAATCTTAGCTAACTCTATATCTACTTCATCTATTTCATCATCTTCTTCAGATAATTTACTTGCTTCAATTTCTTCCTCCACTAGGTCCTTTACAACTTCTTCTATAGTTCTATTTTGAACTTTCGCCATTTCTGTAAGGTACTGAGCAAATTCCCCCTCAAAATTTACATTAACATTAATCCTTCCTTGACTTTGAGCCATATTATTTATTGCAAGATACCAACCTCAAACTATAACATTTTTACATAATTTTGTCAATCCCTTTACTTGTTGAAAAAACAATCTTTCTCTTCACACCTGCAACTTTTAGCTCAGCTTTGATTAGTTGTCTTAGGCTGAGCAAATCATTTATCTGCACTTCAGCATATCTCACCACATGGTCACCATATGCAATTGAGACAACTCTTTCTCCGTTTTGCAGTTTCTTTATCGCTTCTTCGACTTGAATTAAATACTCTTCGTTGTACATCTTATACCAACATTCGTTATTGGGAACACAAATTGAGCAAGTTATAAATTTGCTTAACTTCTCAATTATAGGCAAAAATAGCTCTTTTTCATGTGTTTCATTACTAACGGGACTTGGTATTACTTCTCATTCAACCATTTGCTTTGTCTCACTTTTTTAGGTTTTTTGCTTTCCATTTTTCCACTCAAACTATTCCATTTACTCTCTGGCAAACGATCAATTCCAAGCGCAATAGATGCTGCTCTCGCATAAATTCGGCAATCCAGTACTTCATTTCTTTCTCTTACCTTTTGCCACTCCTGTTTGGTATATCCTTTCACCACTTTGCTGACTAATTGCTCTGCCGTTAGCTGCTTAAAATATTCAGGTGCATACTCAGGAAAATGACAATATCCTGGCGGTGTTTCTTCACCATCTTTTAAAATATTAAGTAATTGAAAAAGCTCTTACTTTAATATTGATACTCCAACTGGCCAGAGCTTGATTCCCCTCTCGAGCTTTTGTCCTCCAACTGTTATATCTACTCTACTTGTGCTGCTAAGTGGTACTAGTGCTTTATTTACACCTTTTACTGCCATTACTCTTCCAGATCCTTGATGACCTCTTACCCAATTGTATACTTCTTGTGTTGCATATCCAGCATCAACCGCCATCATACTTATCATATATTCAAGGCCATTTTCACCGATAAAATGATGATTGAGTAACTCCGAAAGTCTTTTCCATACTTCTCTACTTCCTGTATCTCCTTCAAATACTCGGTAGTCTATTGACCAACTTTCACGGCTTTTTCCCCAGGCTACAACTTCTACTTCTAAACGATCTTTTTGAACATCAACACCTGCAGTAAGTACCACTTCTCTCTTAGGTACTGTGCCTACGGGAAAAAATTCTCTCCTGTTAAATAATTTGTGTGATTCATAGAGGTTATTACAGCAAAAATGTAAGATAAAATAAAAACTTTGACTTGTGATAGTTTAAATACCTTATTAAAATAATATGAATAAATTCATCAACAAGAGGCAATCAGTAAATGGATACCAAAGTTAAGTTGCGTCTGAATTGGATAGAATTATACAAAAATTAGGTCATGCAGGCAAAGTATGTCAACACTATAACATTTTACGCTTTACCTTACGAAAATGGTACAAACGTTATGAAAAGCTAGGTGAACAGGGATTGTCAAACCTTAGTAGCAGGACTAAAACTTTACCCTTACAAAAAATCAACAAGTCAAATGAACAGCTCATTCTTCATCTGAGAAAAGCTAGAAAATTAGGAGCAAGACGTATTCAAGCTGAATTAAAGCGTTTACATGATATCTCTTTTGCATTGGCTACTATACACAAAGTTTTGAAGAAACACGATGTAAGTCTTTTACGTATTAAGCGCCACTATCGCAAGCAGATTAAGCGTTATAACTGCAAAGTGCCAGGAGAGCGTGTACAAATGGATGTTTGCAAAATATCTTCGGGGCTTTATCAATATACTGCTATAGATGATTGTACGCGTTATAAAGTTATCGCATTATACTCAAGGCGTACTTCAAAAATACTCTGGATTTCCTAAAACAATTAAGGGAAAGGGCTCCATTTCATTGTCAAAGGATTCAGACCGATAGAGGACAAGAATTTTTTGCTTACGAAGTGCAAGAGTGTCTAAAAGAATGGAAAATAAAATTCCGTCCAATTAAGCCGTTTTCCCACATTTAAATGGTAAAGTAGAAAGAGCGCAGCGTACAGATTTAGATGAATTTTATAGTAGCGTTAACATTAAGGATTATGAATTGCAAGTCAAGCTTAGGGATTGGGAAGAATATTATAATAAACAACGTCCTCATAGCTCTCTTCAGGGAAAGACTCCTTGGGAAAAATATAAAGAACTGGAAAAAACAATTCCTTGTCTAAGTGAAATACAAAAAAATTATATCTCATCAAAAGAAACATTTGTCATGCAAAATTACAAACACAACCAAGAGTTAAAGTCACTTCAAAAAATAAAACCTCTTAACAGGTATTTTAAGTTCAGACTTGATCTGACAAATTAGTTGCAATAACCTCTATGAATCACACAGTTGATTTGAGAGAAATACCGATGCTGTGGAGTGAACAATTAGAGAAGTTTTACGGCTCAGCGTCGTAACGTTTATAAAAACAACATGAAAAAAACATCGAAAAAAGTATGTGCCATAAAATTAAAAAAGGTTATTGCAAAAGGAGCTACTACAAAGGGCCACACAAAAAGATGTTGAAATCGATATAGAAGAGCAAATAAATGTTACAAAATCAATTATGTAAAAATATCAATACAAGTGATGAAGATTTTAGCATATTAGGTGCAACAATGGTAGAAAATGATCCAATTTTAGCTGCATATTTTAATAGTAGAACTGGAGTGTAAAAGGCAGCTCAGCCAATTGTATGTCCCATATCCTCATTTTGTAGCCAGCTTAAAAACAATATAAAAGAGTATTCTTAGAAGACATTGGTACAATTTCCTTAATCTATAAATTATAGTAGTTTGTATTTAAATAATAATCTTCAACTTTTATGGCAAACTAGCAATTTTTCCCCTAGAGTCAGAAACTCTTCTTAGCTCTTCACGTCCTACCCATGAATCTTTGTTCTTGTTAGACTCGCTTATTACTTCAGGATGCATTAATCCACCGGATCTAGCAAAAACACCTAGGTCTATAGCTTCAATAACCGATAAACCTCCCAATAAGCAATTTTGCCCTATCTTTTCATAATTTTCTATTCCTTCATTGCAATCTTCTATTGCTTCATTATAACTGTCTATTTCATCGAGTAGAAGTAGGCCTTCTTCACTCACCTCTACTTTTATCCAATTTTTATTTTCTTCATGAGGGCATAATCTAACTTCTAATTCTCCCAAACTAGTATAGAAAGTTAATACTATATCGCTGCCTTCTGTAAGATCTGTATAATTCCTTATGCCATTTTCAGTTTTAATTTCTACTTCACTTTTACCGATCTTTACTATATTTCTTCCACACTTTACCTCTCCATCGGTTAGACCTAAATCCCTTACCCCATCTGTTATCTTTATAATGTCTATTTTACTATCTTTAGAATATTCTAAGTAAAAAAGGGAGTTGTCTACTCTTGCATCTTTTAGCTCTCTATTGGTTGCACTTTTTGCGATTTAAATAAACTTATGAGAATTGCTAACATAATCTATATAAGCTTTTTTTAGGTTAGTTTTATGCTCTTTAAATTCTGATGTCAGTGTGTTAGCATCAACTATATTACCAAACACTGCCCCTTTTGATACTAATTGACATATTATACTACTAGAAACTTTAGGATTTTTTTCCAACTCACTGATTTTTTTCATCACATAATCGGTAAAAGTTTACTCATTACCTGAAAAGAAATCTTGTGAAAAAGAATAATTTAATCGTATACCAGACTTTATAGCATCATTTACAATCTCTTCAAGTTCAGCCATGTTTTGAGCTCTAAATACCTTATCAGAAAACTTATTTAACTTCTCCTTTTGATTTGAAGTTAAATTAACGAGTAATTTACTGGCCTGTCCTTCCTTTTGCTGACGATAAATATTTATACCATAATCTAATTCTCCTGCTTCTAAAAATATCTTTCTTAACTCTTGAATAAGACCTTCATTGTCCCAAGAAAAAGGATCAACATAAGAAAACACTTTTGATTCACCCATTCCTTGCCGAATATTTAGCACCACTTTTAGGTCTGAATCTCTTTTATGCTTACTTAAAAACTCCTTTAAATTTTTAGTGCAGTCTGAATCGAGTACAAGTAAGTCATACAATTCTGCATTTAACTTTTTCTGTTTATCAGTTAGAAATAATTCTTCTATATTATAGCAGAGTTTATTAGTTGCTATTTGTTGTGGAGTTCTCCCCTTTCTACTTGTTATATTAGGGTTAGCTCCTTTCAAGAGAAGAGAGTTTGCATTATCGTAATGACCTTTAGCAGCAGCAAGGTATAGTGGTGTTTTTCCTTTATTATCTTGTATGTTAGGATCTGCACCTGCTTCTAAGAGTAAATCTATGGCCTGATTTCCTGTGCGACGAAATCCACCAATATTTGCTCCTGCAATTGCATGCAATACTGTTGACTGAGATTCTCCTCTTCTTAGGTTAAGAATTACTTTTAAATCTTTATTGTTTTTATTATCATGTAAAAATTCTTCAAGGGGCTCAGTATTATCAAATGAACCACAGTTAGAAGCTAAACATTTTAGAGCACTAAGTAACTTTTTGTTTAAATTTTTTTGACTTGGCGTAAGATCGTGATCTAGAGCAAACCAAACACAAATCTGTTCACTTAATCCAAGTTTGCTATCTATCAAAGATGATGGTTCATTATAATTTCTAACTGATGGTAAATCTCCTGAGTACCACATATCATTCATCAGCTCATTTAATAAATGCTCTTTAGATGATAGATGTTCTATAATTGATTCATATTCAAAATCAGATGGCTCTGGTTTGGATTTTGGTTTTAGTAGATTGATAATAGATTTTACTATCCCATTAGACTCACCCATACTTATCCCTCTAAGCTAAGATATATGATACATTGTATGCGATATGTAACATTAAGTCAATAACCATAATCTTTTTACTACTCACGTCGTTAAGCTTTTGTGAAGTTTTTATGGTGAGTAATATAAGATCTTTAGACAATCAAGCAGTTTAGCATTTACCCTAAAGTACGGCTTGTTGTCTGTTTTGAATTTGTTACTATCTCACACCAACTATTTTTTTTCTTTTCATTAGATAAGGTAATTTTTTCAGAAGATTGACGTAGTGTTTCATGTTTTTCACAATATCCTCGTTTAATCGCATCATGTACTGAATATCCACCAAGTAAGCAATTTTCTCCTATTTCTTCCTTATCTTTTAATTGATCAAGTTTCTTCTTGTCATCGTCACTTATCTTTACTTCAATTTTATTGTTGTCTTTATCACTAGAACGTAGATGAATACTAATCTTTCCTACTTCAGTAGTAAAAGACATTTCAATGCCACCTTCTAAAACGTCTGTATAATTTCTTTTTCCTCCTACATTTTCAACTCTTACTATACTCTTTCCAACATGAAATATATGATGTCTAAAACTTAAATCTTTCACTTTTGGATTATTTATAACTTTTGCAACCTCAACAGTGCTATCTTGCGAATATTTTACATAAAAATATCCATTATCCATTTCTACGTGTAAAGCTTTGCCTTGGGCACTACTGTTTATAATACCTTCATCTGCTACACTTTTTAGCTTGTTATCGATTTCTTCACGTTCTGCAAAAATCTCATAACTGAACCCATAAGTTGCATACAATAACTTATCATCATAAAAGGAACTGCATTTTACTCTTCCACCTTTTAATAGTAAATTACTCATGATATTGCGTATAATACCTATATTTTTATCATCTGATACACCCTCGTAGGCAGGAATATCTCTTATTCCCTTAGAAACTAAACTTGTTATAGTCTCACTATCGTCTGATAAACTCTCATAAGGTGGTAATCCCTTATGCTGTAGTATTCTATCAGGGATATTTCTTATTTCCTTAAAAATTAAACTTGTTATAGTATACTTATCATCGTTATATTTTGAATTGAGTCTTATCCCTTTTTGCAAATATTTATTTGTTATGCACTCTATACGCTCTAAAGCAATACGCTCTAAAGCAGTGTTTGTAAAATTTTCATGCTTATCCCTATAACCTTGATCATTTTTTGTTACTACATCTTTTAACTCTTTACGAAATTCATCAATTAGACTTCTCTCACTTTCAGTCAGTAGTAGATCTAACTTAATTAAAGCAGAGTCTCTTGGACTAATAGGGTAATTTTTCCAATATAAATCACTATCATCAGTTTCACTCTGATACGACAATGTATGTTTTACACATGTGTCAACAGCCTCCCTAGTTTCATGTCTCTGATCAAGGTCATAACATTCCGAACGATTACTTATTCCTTGAAAAAACAAACTATAATCATCTAAATCTGTTATGTCATCTTCAGGCGTTGGTCCCTCATTGCTATTACACTCAATTTTTGAATGCCATGGCTCAGTATTTAATTCCTCTCCTAGCTTTTGTTCACTGATAGATTCTACAACATATTTTACTGACTCTGTATCCATACTACCTCCTAGCCTAGATATAGAATATATTATGTACAATATATAATATTGGTCAAGCTAATTTCAACACAATCTTTTTACTACTCATATTTTTGTTAAGTTTTTATGGTAAGTAACAATGGAGTATGTAGATAGGTTAAAAGTTGCTTATGACTGCAAATTTGAGCTAATTTTACTATAGATTAAAATAGTTAAGACCTATATTTGATATCACTATTATTAAGAGCGTGATGGATTATGCTTTAAAGGAGTACGGAAACTGCTGAAGTTTTTACAGCAAACCTGTATGGAGCAACTTCAGCAGAATAAACAAACACATGCCAGTATTAGTAGAGAATTATTTATAAGTCAATTAACTTTTTCAAAAAATATTTTAGTGAAGATACCATGCTAGCTAGTGTTATAAACAATTCAATTGTTTACTCCTTCAAAAAAGATCGTATATTTTTGAGAACAAGTTGCGTAAAAATAAGGTTATAAAAATAGAAGATTTAAATTATTTCCATAAGCTTAGGCAAAACAGTTCGTATGTATATATGGATAAAATGGTCTAATATGGCTAGTTTTAGCGTATAGCAAAGTCAGAATACAAAAAAGTTCGTATGTATCGCGCGGTAGACTAACGCATCCCAAAACAAACTCTTCTCACGCTAGCTGGTTTTTATTGCTGGCAATAAGTATAATATTTAAATATTTAGTATTATATATTGCTAAGTTAATAGAGATTCGCTAAAAATTTTCATAAAATTTATTTCATAAAAAATTTCTAAATGGGGGTTGACAAGATTTAAGAGTGGAATAGGCTATATAGCAGATTTATTTTAAGATAGAAATGGGTATAAGGTTCTTCATTAACAGAGAGCTTTATTTTTCCTTATATTGTGAGGGAGCTGTGTTAATTATAAAAGAATATTGTTGTCTAAGTTTAAATCGAATAACTTACTGTTGCTTCATTAAATTGGGTGATTTTATATGGAGGCCTAAATGATTTCTGGTAGTGATAATTATGGTCATGAATTTCTTGCTACCACGTATAGTGGAGGTGCTGAGATTGATGCTCAGGGCAATGATGCTAATACTCCTCTGCACTGGGCTGCAAAATATGATCATTTAAATGTAGTAGAAAAGCTGATAGAGAAAGGGACTGAGATTGATGCTAAGGACAATAAGGATAATACTCCTCTGCACTGGGCTGCAAAATATGATCATTTAAATGTAGTAGAAAAGCTTATAGAGAAAGGTGCTAAAATTGATGCTAAGGACAATTATAGTGGTAATACTCCTCTGCACTTGTCTGCAGAATATTGTTATTTAAGTATAGTAGAAAAGCTTATAGAGAAAGGGGCTAAAATTGATGCTAAGAACAATGATGATAATACTCCTCTGCACTTAGCTAAAAGGAATGGCTACTTAAATGTAGTAAGAAAGCTTTCAGAGGCAGGGGCTGTTAATGTTAACAACAATTATGATCACACTCTTTTAGAATTAGCACAGAGGTATAAGAGGTCAAAATTGGCAAAGGCTTTAAGAGAGGAACAAAGCGAGGGGCATTCACAACGTAGGCATCGTCATCATAATGGAGAGCAAAGGTACCTACGTTTTGCTCACCTTGAACTGGAGGGCGATGACCGTAGTGTTGAGAATGATAATCCTGCAGTAGGAAATAATCAAGCTACAAGTGGAGCAAGTAAGGTATCTTCATGGATAAATGATTTTTGTAGTTGGGTAAAAGAAAAAAGTGAAATGGTGGTATCAAATGTAGTAAATGGGTTATACGGAGATAGTACTAATGTATCGCATTCTGGAAAATCATCAGTGCAAGGTATATCAAAAGAGAATGTTTCTAATAAAGGTTTGTCTTCTAGTTGGAAAAAAGTTGAAGGATCGACAAATTTTGGAGCTGCTTTACCTAAAGGAGCGTCAAGTACTGCAAGTTCAATATCACAAGTTTATGCACAATCAGATATAATTGGTCTCATGCTACTTGTTCCTATCTTTATGAATACAATGGGTAGAAAATTTGTTCTTCCACTTCTTTCAGCAGATCAGCCTATATCACCAGAAAAAGTACAGGTATATGCATCAAATATTACAAATGGGTTTAGGGAAGTATTAGAGCAGCAAGCTAAATTGAAAGATGGTATACAAATGCACCGGTTAAATATTGATTTTTGGGAAATGCAAGAAGTGGTTACTGGAAAAATCATAGGTAGTAAATTTAATGAGATTCCAGAGATTTTAAATTCATATGTGGAGAAAGCATTACCTATAGTATTTCCCAAAGCAAATGATAAAGGTATAATAAAGTATTTGAGTTATAATGGCATATAGTGTGGATTTAAGGGAAAAGGAAGTATTGATGATAGAAAAAGGGAAGACAAAGGTTGAGATAGCAGAGCTCATGGAGATAGGAATAGCAACTCTGTACCGCTGGTTAAAAAAGAAAGCTGCTGGTGAAAGCTTAAAGCCATCTAAAAACGGTAGCTTTATTCGAAAAATAGACCCAAAAATACTCGAAGAATATGTTACAAAGAATCCAGATCATACTCTGGCAGAGATGAAACAAAATCTTGGATTTGGAATAAATTCAATTTGGTATAGACTAAAACAGCTAAAAATTACTTTAAAAAAAAGTCACACTATATCAAGAGCGCAATCAAGAAGATAGGCAGCAATTTATTGATAAAATCTCAAAAATAGAACATTCCAGCATCTTATATATAGATGAAGCAGGAGTTGATAATAAGTTATACCGAGAATATGGACGTGCTCCAAGAGGAAAGAAAATTTATGCAGATGTTCCAGGGAGAACTCGAGAGAGAATCAGTATAGTAGCCGGGTGGATTGGAATGAGATTTATTGCACCAATGACTTTCAAAGGTGGGTGTGAAAAAGAGGTATTCATACCAAAATCCATTACTGACGGAACAAATAAGAAACATTACAAACTCGTTTAATAGTAGTACTGGAAATATTGACAATAAAATTACACAAAACATCTTCAAGTAAACCTATGGTATCGTAGATACTATTGCGTAAAGTATTGTATTTGATATATTGCCACAACCTTTCAACAGGATTCAGTTCCGGTGAATAAGGAGGCAAGTATATGATGGTAATGTTTTCCTGAATTTTCAAACTTTTTGATCTATGCCAACTTGCACAATCCATTACAAGAAAGGCTTCTTTCGTGCCTAAATCTTTCGACATCTGCTCCAGAAATATATTCATACAATCAGTGTTTACATATGGAGCAAGTAGGCTAATTTTCTTACCACTTCTTGGATTTACCGCACTTTAGATATAGAAATTTTGTCTACCAATTTTCATTTTAACCTGCGTTCTGAACCCTTTTTTAAACCATCCGTGTCCGATTTTTGAATGAGTCCCAAATCGTGATTCATCAAAAAAAAACACCTCCCTTTTAGGGTGGAAATTGACTATTTTATTGAAGTATCTTTTAAACTCTTCTTGCTTGTTTTTATCTTGTTTATGGTCCATTGGCCTCGGTGTTATGTAAGAAAATTTCATCCTTTGTATCTCACGGTGCACTGTTGATTTGCTGATGTTTAGGGCAAATTCCTCTGAGATTTTTATTTGTACTTCCTTAATAGTAATATTTGGATTTCTTTCTACCCATATTTCAATTTGCTCACGTTGATTTTTGTTTAATTTGCTTTTTCTTCTCCGCTGAAACAGGGCAAAAAATTTTTCTACTCTACCAAATTTTAGGATCTTTATCCATTCAGTCAAAGCAGTCCTTGAAATTTTACATATTCTTGCCACAGCGCTTATACTACTTTCTTTTCCTGCTATCACCGCTTGTAACTTTTTGAAACATATGCGTTATTTCTTACCTTTTTAACATTTCTTTCGCTAAATTTACAACTCTTTCGTCTAATAGTTTTGACCTTAATGCCATTTATACCTCGCTATTTCACTTACTCTAGTATGACTTTTTCCCCATTATTCTCTATCTGTTCTTTCTATAGCGGGAATTGGTATCAATATATTGTTGGAGAAGATGTTATTACCTAAATTGCCACTTGGCACAACCATAGTTATGGATAATGCTACATTTCATAAGACCACTAAAACAAAATCATTAATAGAGTCTTTTGGCTTTCATGTGCTGTATCTTCCAACATATTCACCAGATTTGAATCCCATAGAACACTGTTGGCATACCATCAAAAGCCGCCTCAGACCTCTAATGTATAAATGTACAGACTTACAACTTTTGGTTGGTAATACCATAATGGAAATTTATCCATTCATTTTAGAAAATACTACACCAGAAAAGAGCTAGAAAACATGTGTTTTAAATTCAAGATATCTTTTTAGTATCATTGTATTAGTACATTCTTTGCAAAATAACCTGCAATTATTACTTTTTTAAATAACTTGCACTTTTCAGACTCCCTTTTCTTAAAAATTCACCGTAGTATTTACCATAATTATCAATCACTTCAAATTTTTTGTCCAATCTTAACTTCTCTTTCCCTTAACTTAATGGCAGTGTAGTAGTAATACTGCTTCCTTACCTGACCTTTTTCTATCTTTAACTCATCCATACTACAGCTTGGCAAGCTTGAATAGCATAAGGAATCTTTTTGTTCTTGCGTTTGTCTTGCCAAGGCCTTATTTCTATAAAGTAGGGGTTGAAAATGATCATGGCCTCCATTTACAATATGTAAGACACTATTGTGACTATAATCTATCTTACCTGCTTTTGATCCTGAGCTATCTATTAACTGATGCAAGAACGGATCTTGTTGCTTATCAATAGTGTGCAATGGGTTACTTTCTGCAACATGCAATTTCACACCATACTTATCACAAAGTATTCTGCCCTCGATATCGGAACGTCCCCAAAATTCATTCTTTCCAATGCTATTGATATATTGGTTACACGTAATTCCACGATTTACGAACTCACCTTCAACCTCATCAAAGTCATTGCCAATTTTACTTATAAACCATTCTGGAGGATTGTCTTGTGCAAATCTCTTACACTCATTCCTTAACTGCTTTACAGTAACTTTGATTCCCTTCTGTTGTTCCAGACTTTGCCTGAATGAATCAAAAAAACAGCTTCCATTATTGATTGCGTGCCCTAAATAGAAGTCATCAGGTATGTTTGATTTTTGCTCTTTATCACCTTGTTTTTCTGCTTTTTCAGTATCTTCTTTCTCTAAATTAAAAATCCCATTCCAATTGTATCTACCTTCTAGTCCTAACCTTTTACTCTCTCTTTCTGCCTTATTAACTAAATCTATTTTAGAAATATCCTCTTTTTCTTCAGATAACCTAGATAGAGTTTTAAAGATATCTACCAGATGAGTTTTTATGTCAAAGCTCTTCTCCTTTTTAACAATACTAGATTCAATATTACGTAAATCTTGTAATAACTTATGCCTTTTAGCAATTTCCTCCTTAGAATCCCTTCTTAACTCTTCACGTTTTACCCATGAGCCCTTCTGCTTGTTGGATTCGCTTATTACTTCAGGAAGCATTAATCCACCAGATCTAGCAAAAACACCTCGGTCTATGGCTTCAATAACCGATAAACCTCCCAACAAGCAATTCTTGCCTATTTTTTCGTTATAGTTTTCTATTTTATCCAGCAGATCTTTATCATTCACCTCTACTGTTATCAAATTTTCATTTTCCTTATCAGGATATAATCTCACTTCTAACTCCCCAAAACTAGTATCGAAAGTCAGTACTATATCACTACCATCTGCAAGGTCTGTATAATTTCTTATTCCTCCTTGAGTAATAATTTCTACCTCACTTTCACCAATCTTTATTATATTTCTCCCACACCCTACTTCCTGAGTGAATCCTAAATCTCTTTCTCCATCTGTAATCTTCGCAACATCTATCGTGCTATCCTCTGAATATTCTAAATAAAAAGAGGAGTTATCCATTTTTGCATTTTTTATCCTACCATTGGTTGCACTTTTAGCAATTTCCATAAATTTTGTAGTACGATTGATATAATCTTCATAGGCTTTTACTATATTTTTTTTGTGGCCTTCAAATTCCCATTCCAGAGTATCAAATAAATCCTCAGCATCTACGCTATATAACATTGCTCCTCTTGATAACAATTTAAATAATATTTCACTAGCAATCTCAAAGTTACTGTCTAATTTGCCAATTTTGTTTACTACAAGATCCATAAAATTATATATTTCTTCTCCAGATTCATCATAAAATGACCTGGGAAGATTAAATCTTACTCCAGACTGTATAGCTTGATCTACAATTTCTGATAGTTGGTACATATTTTGAACTTTAGATGCTTTTTTAAATAATTCATCCAGCTCCATATTTTGATTTAATATTAAATTATACCATAAGCTAGATTCTGGAACATATTCTTCCATTCTACAGACCATTTTGTAAGTTACTCCTACTTCTGAAAAAAGTAATCTTCTTACTTCCGGGACGATTGCAAATTCACAAAGATTGAAAACCACTTTTAAATCTTGATCATTTTTATGTTTATGTAAAAACTTCTTGAGACCTTCAGTAAGGCCAACTGAATCACCTTGAAAGTGCAACTTATTAGATAATTCCTTTTTTAATCTTTTCTGATTGTCAGTGAAAAAGCACTCTATATATTTGTTATCATTATCAATTGCAACATCTAGAGGAGTTTTTCCCTGTTTATCAAGTATATTGAGCTTAGCCCTGCTCTCTAGAAACAAATTTATACTTTCTTTATCTAACCCAACTTTAGCAGCATAATGCAAAGGAGTTTTCCCTTGATTATCCTGCTGATTAGGATTAGCTCCTGCTTTTAGAAGAGAAGCTATACTGTTAAATCCATTAGCACAATGCAAGGGTGTCTGCCCTCTATCATTATGTATATTAGGGTCAGCTCCTGCTTTTAAAAGCAAACCCACAGCATTATCATAGTCTTTATCTTTATCAGCTACGCTTGATAATGCATGTAGTACAGTTAATCTAGACTCTCCCCTTCTGAGATTCAGAACAGTTTTTAAATCTTGATTGTCTTTGTTGTCGAGTAAAAACCTCTCAAGATTCTTAGCATAATTATTTCCTGTAGAGCTTAAAATACTTAACAATTCTTCATTTAACTTCTTTTCATTTTCACTTTTTATTAAGTTAGATCTGTGAACAAACCATATACGCATTAAGTTATCAAACGTATCTTCAGTAATATCCATTAAAGAGCAATCACGAAATGTGAAACTGCAACGTTCAAATGAAGAGCATAAATATTCTTTAATCAGTTGATACTTGTTATTGACTTGCTCTTCCTTGAACTTTTTTAGTAGCCTTTTCAAGGTTTTATCTTTTTTTGAACGTTCTTGATCAGTACTTAGTTCTGTTTCTTGCTCAGAAAAACTGTAATAACCTTTATCGAGTAATTTACCTGCTTCATTAATTTTTTCCTGGTGACAACTACCTCTATTATAACTGATTTCCTTGTGAGTAAACTTGTCTGCCTTGATCTTTACCTCACTGAGTTCATCTGAGAGTAACATTCCAGTCTGAAAACATAGAGGTTTAGACTTTAGATCATCATTTTCTTTTTGTAATCTATTCAACTCTTCAATCAAATCATGATTTTTTAATTTCTCTTGATTTACATCACCTCTCAGATATTCAACTTCTTGTAAATACTTATTATCATCTGTTAAATTCTTTATTAAATCTTCCAGCTGCTTTTCCTTCTCTTCAGACTGATCTTTTAACCTATTTATTAAAGTCTCAGCTTGATCCAAATCTTTGTTTAGCTTTTCATTTGTTATCTTCATGAAATGAATTTCATCTTTCTTATCCTTTAACTCCTCATTTAAGAGGTTAATTGTAGAATTATTAATAGAGACCTCATTTCGCAGACATCCTTCTAGTCTTTCATTTTTTTCATAGATGTTACGTGCATTTCTTTCCTGTTTCTCCATTCTAACTTCAAGCCTTTTAATTTTCCCTTCTAGGGTTTGCTTATCTTCGGTAAGCTGACTTACTTCTTCGTAATACTCTTCTTCTCTTTCCTTATAGTGTCTGTGTAACTCTACTTTTTGTTTAAGATCAAAATTTTCTTGTTGTAGATTTTCTATTGTACTTTCCGAACTATCTATTACTTGATTTTCTTCACTGCTAATCTCAAATACTTCTTCAGGCAAATCTTCAAATACACGAGAAGTAGTGTCTTCACAACCATTACTAACATGTGCTATCTGATTTGAATTAAGCATACCTATACCCCCCTACTAAAATAAACATATTCTATATTCTATATTATATATCATAATTATAATTGGTTGAAATATGAATTTTTACAGAATAGGTTTATATGCAAAACATTATGATACCATTAAAGCAATGAGTAGTCTTTTTGGAAGAATAACTTTAGTGAAAGTAACATGCTAATTAGTGTTATAAAGAATTGAATTATTTACTCCTTCAAAAAAGGTCATACATTTGCGAGAACAAGCCACGTAAAATAAGGTTATAAAAATAGAAGCTTGAAATCTTTGCAACAAAGTTATGCAAAACAGTTCGTATGTAGATATGGATGAAATGGGCTAATATGGCTAGTTTTAGCGTATAATGAAATCACCATACAAAAAAGTTCGTATGGTACAATTGGTAGACCAACCCATCCCAAAACAAACTCTTCTCTCATTAGCTGGTTTTGAGTTCTGGAAATGGTTATCTTATTAAAATTTTTAGTGAAATATGTTGCTAGATTAATATTGATAACAAAAAGAAAATTGGGGGTAAGTTAAAGCAAAAACAAAATTTAAAGATGGAATGAAGCTCTTCTACAAGCTTAGCTCAAAAACTTAAATAAAATAGCCTGAAAATAAAATGTCAAAATATGCGTAGAAATTACTTGCATTGCCGATTTTATTTATTATAATGGGTAAATATTAGGTTTTGTATATGGAGGCGGTAAGGGTTCTATGTCGCACATAGCATTTCCAATAGATTATTTAAAAAAGAGGAAATTGGCTTCAGAAGTATTGAAAGAAGTGCAATATGTAAAGCAGATGGTTTCGCAACGCAGGACTCTCCTCGTCAAACGCTCAGATGACAATTAATCCAGTTGACAGATTTGCTAAGGCTATAGGTAAAAAAAATGTAGCTCCTTTTAGGGAATTTTTAGATACAGAAGAAGGAAAAAAAATGTTTTCGACTGTATTCGAAAATAATGTTCATACTCGTATGTCCAGTATCTTAAGTGGATCAGGGGCTAAGGCACCAAAAGCTTTTAAGGATTTGTATCATCTTTGGTTTGATGATGAAGGAGAGAAGAAAGGATACCTAAAAAAATTGAAGGAAGCAGGAGTAGATCTGGCTAGCGTGTCCGGTATCTTACATGGAGCAGGGGCTAAGGCACCAAAAGCTTTTGAGGATTTGTGTGATCTTTGGTTTGATGAGAAGAAAGGATACCTAAAAAAATTGAAGGAAGCAGGAGTAGATCTGGCTAGCGTGTCCGGTATCTTACATGGAGCAGGGGCTAAGGCACCAAAAGCTTTTGAGGATTTGTGTGATCTTTGGTTTGATGAGAAGAAAGGATACCTAAAAAAATTGAAGGAAGCAGGAGTAGATCTGGCTAGCGTGTCCGGTATCTTACATGGAGCAGGGGCTAAGGCACCAAAAGCTTTTGAGGATTTGTGTGATCTTTGGTTTGATGAGAAGAAAGGATACCTAAAAAAATTGAAGGAAGCAGGAGTAGATCTTGCTAGTGTGTCCAGTATCTTAAATGGATCAGGGGCTAATGCACCAAAAGCTTTTGAGGATTTGTGTGATCTTTGGTTTGATGAGAAGAAAGAATACATAAAAAAATTGAAGGAAGCAGGAGTAGATCTGGCTCGCGTGTCCGGTATCTTACATGCAGCAGGGGCTAAGGCACCAAAAGCTTTTGAGGATTTGTGTGATCTTTGGTTTGATGAGAAGAAAGAATACCTAAAAAAATTGAAGGAAGCAGGAGTAGATCTGGCTCGCGTGTCCAGTATCTTAAGTGGATCAGGGGCTAAGGCACCAAAAGCTTTTGAGGATTTGTGTGATCTTTGGTTTGATGAGAAGAAAGAATACATAAAAAAATTGAAGGAAGCAGGAGTAGATCTGGCTCGCGTGTCCGGTATCTTACATGGAGCAGGGGCTAAGGCACCAAAAGCTTTTAAGGGTTTGTGTGATCTTTGGTTTGATGAGAAGAAAGGATACCTAAAAAAATTGAAGAAAGCAGGAGTAGATCTGGCTCGCGTGTCCAGTATCTTAAGTGGATCAGGGGCTAATGCACCAAAAGCTTTTGAGGATTTGTGTGATCTTTGGTTTGATGAGAAGAAAGAATACCTAAAAAAATTGAAGGAAGCAGGAGTAGATCTGGCTCGCGTGTCCGGTATCTTACATGGAGCAGGGGCTAAGGCACCAAAAGCTTTTGAGGATTTGTGTGATCTTTGGTTTGATGAGAAGAAAGGATACCTAAAAAAATTGAAGGAAGCAGGAGTAGATCTGGCTCGCGTGTCCGGTATCTTACATGGAGCAGGGGCTAAGGCACCAAAAGCTTTTAAGGATTTGTATGATCTTTTGCTTGATGAGAAAGGAGAGAAGAAAGAATACCTAAAAAAATTGAAGGAAGCAGGAGTAGATCTGGCTCGCGTGTCCAGTATCTTAAGTGGATCAGGGGCTAAGGCACCAAAAGCTTTTGAGGATTTGTGTGATCTTTGGTTTGATGAGAAGAAAGGATACCTAAAAAAATTGAAGGAAGCAGGAGTAGATCTGGCTCGCGTGTCCGGTATCTTACATGGAGCAGGGGCTAAGGCACCAAAAGCTTTTAAGGATTTGTATGATCTTTTGCTTGATGAGAAAGGAGAGAAGAAAGAATACCTAAAAAAATTGAAGGAAGCAGGAGTAGATCTGGCTCGCGTGTCCAGTATCTTAAGTGGAGCAGGGGCTAATGCACCAAAAGCTTTTAAGGATTTGTGTGATCTTTGGTTTGATGAGAAGAAAGAATACATAAAAAAATTGAAGGAAGCAGGAGTAGATCTTGCTAGTGTGTCCAGTATCTTAAGTGGAGCAGGGGCTAATGCACCAAAAGCTTTTAAGGATTTGTATTATCTTTGGTTTGATGAGAAGAAAGAATACATAAAAAAATTGAAGAAAGCAGGAATAGATCTGGTTACTGTTTCCAGTATCTTAAGTGGAGCAGGGGCTAAGGCAAAAGATGCTTTTAAGGATTTGTATTATCTTTGGTTTGATGATGAAGGAGGGGAGACAAAATATCTAAGAGTTCTAGAAGAACAAAGAATAGATCTGGTTACTGTGTCCAATATCTTAACTCGAGCAGCGGCTAAGGCAAAAGATGCTTTTAAGGATTTGTATCATCTTTGGTTTGATGAGGAAGAGGAGAAGACAAAGTATCTAAGAGTTCTAGAAGAACAAGGAATAGATCTGGCTAGTGTGTCCAGTATCTTACATGGAGCAGGGGCTAAGGCAAAAGATGCTTTTAAGGATTTGTATCATCTTTGGTTTGATGAGGAAGAGGAGAAGACAAAGTATCTAACAGTTCTAGAAAAACAAGGAATAGATCTGGTTACTGTTTCCAGTATCTTAAGTGGAGCAGGGGCTAAGGCACCAAAAGCTTTTGAGGATTTGTATAATCTTTTGCTTAATAAGGAAGGAGAGAGGAAAGAAGACCCAAAACATTTGGAGAAAGGAGGAAGAAGTTTTGCTAGTGTGATCAGTAACTTAGGTAAGGCAAAAGATAAAGGTTTGTCTTATAGAGAGGGAAGAGAAAATTCAGAGGAGTATAATTCTCAAGCTGAAGAACAATTATTGTTGCCAGAAAAGAATGATTTTACAATTACAGAAAGTAATCCTTTAATCGATAAGGATTCGTTGAAAAAGTATACGTTAGAAGAGTTCAAGAAAGAACTTGAGAAAGAGGGAAAAATTGAGTATAGGCCAGGTGTTGAAGCTGAAAGTAGAAGAGGCATTTATAAGAATAATGTAGAGAAAGGAGAGCCTAAAATTTTGATCGCGCAAGTTGCTGCATTGAAAGGAGAAAAGAATTGGGAGTATTTGCAAAGGATGAAATAAAAGCAGGAACTTTTTTAGGGACTTTTGCAGGAGAGAGGATGAGCCAAGATGAAAATCTGGAAAGTTTATATGTGTTCAACGTTGGTAAGAAAACCATCATAGATGGAGAGAAAAAGCGCAACTGGGCAAGTTACCTAAATCACGGATCAATAAATAACGTTAACCTTCAGCACTTTATAGAAAAATTCCAGAACAAAGGACAGGTTACGTTTTATGCAAAAGTGGATATTTCTCCCAATTCACAACTACTTTTTGATTATGGGGAAGGTTATTTTTCTAAATTAGGTAATTACAACCCCATTTACTTACATCCAACAGATAACGATCTAACACCATCACAGCGTTATAATAGTGTAAAAGATGTTTACTATGATCATGTTATTGAGCTTGATGAAAAAATTGCTCAAGGTTTAGGGTATAGTAGGGAAAAGTACTTTGTAGTACCTAAATTGTTTCAAAAAATATATAATAATGAAGATATATCAGATGATAAAACATTATCAAAGGGGTTAAATACACCAATTTATGCAGTAAAATTAAATGGAGATAAAAAATGGGAGTTTTATAGTTATGATAAACAACAACAAGCAACGTCCTTGATGCTTGCATGTTATTCAGGGAGAGAAGGTTCAGTAAAGTCTTTATTAAGAGAAAACAGTATTGATATTACGCGCAGTACGTTACATGGTGGACGTAATGCACTATTTTTTACGATTCTAAGTGATACGGACGATAAAGGTACTAAAGAGAGCATTTTAGGCTTCTTGGTTAACAAGATAAAAGATCTATATAAGAGTAATAAAGTAAATGAGTATGTAAGTGAGTTGTTATATGCTCCTGATGGTTCTGGTAAAAATCTATTTGATCATATGATGGATAAAGGTGAGTACTCATTGTATAAAGCATACTATGAGAAGAGTAGTAAACCGTGGCAAAAAAAGGTGGCAGAAGAGTATATAGCTGATCAGGGGATACTTAGTATTGTACTGAGCTTAGGTACACAAGAGCATGTGGAAGTGATAGATGCATTATTAAAGCGATTATCAGCATCTTTTACTAGAACATGCCTCAAAAATGATGTAAAGGATAAGGAAAATGTTGACTATAGGAAAGAACAGTTGAGTAAATTAAAACAGCTTACAAACCTTAGTGAAGCCATGAAGAAAGAGATGATAGAAATATTAGAGGAGAAATATGGATCATCTACTGATGAGAAAGAATTAGAAACATCAGATCAGCACAGTCAAATTGAAAAAAGGAGGAAAGTTTTCGGCCACAATCTAGCCGCTACTGATGAGAAAGAATTAGAAACATCAGATCAGCACAGTCAAATTGAAAAAAGGAGGAAAGTTTTCAGCCGCAATCTAGCCGCAAGGGAAATTTTCAGTCCTGATATAAACGAATTGAAATTACTGGAATCAACTGTAGTGAGCAAAGGGGAAACTTTTCCGAATTGGGTTGATGTAGGAAGAGATCGGTTAAAGGGCTGGGGATCTAGATCTAAAAAAATTCAGAGTATTGAGGAATATTTAGCACAATTTAAACCTGGTATTGATAAGTTTTTGGATCTATCCAATATAGGTTTGGAGGATTGTCAAGTTCAAGAATTAACTGAATTTCTAAAAGCAAACAAAAATGTGGAGATTGATTCCTTAGACTTTTCTAGTAATAACCTTAGCCCAGAAGGAGCAGTAGAGTTAATAAATGCTCTAATAGAAAGTAAGCAAGGAGCATTTTCTCTAGATTTATCTAACAATGATATAGGTTCATACGGTTCTAAATCACAAGCTATTGCCTTACTTGCTAAGCTCATTAGGAGCAATAAGATTACCCATTTAATTATCAATGATATTGGACTCATTACTCCCGATTACAGTAAAATATTTGGAGCTTTGAAAAGTAATACCAGCATAGAAAAATTAGATCTTTCTGGAAATTACGTATCTCAAGGTTTTAGCAAAAGAATTGCTAAGCAAATAGCTCGTGGTTTACATAATCATCCAAAGCTGGTTTCATTGAACCTAAGTGAAACAGGTATAACTGATAGTGTGATGGAAGATGTTGTAAAGTATTGTACAGAATCAAGTATAAAAGAACTAGATATAGGGAACAATGAAATAACTGAAGAAGGAATGGATTCATTAGTAAAGCTTGTGCAGCAGTTTAGAGAATTGGAGAGTTTGAAGTTATATGATAATTTTATAGGTGAGGGTATAAAAAGTTAGTAAATGTATTAGAAGATACCCGTATTAGTATTTTAGACCTTTCTCGCACTTCCTTACATGATGCTAAAGACGTAACAAGTGCAATGATAAAATTAGTCGATAAATCAAAAATTACTACTCTTAATCTTCTTGGTAATTCTTTAGATGAGGAAGTGATAAAAGAAATATTTATTGCTATATCAAACAAGCAAGAGAAGGTGCTTAAGGAGCTTAATTTATCACATAATTTCATAACGAATGAAATGGATGAAGATGATTTATGGAACAAGCTACATAATGGATTAGGCAGTAATAATTCTTTAGAATTCTTGAGTTTATCGGATATGGATATAACAGATAGTGGTTTAGAAAAAGTAGTTAATGCATTAAAGGGCAGTAACATTCAGGGTTTAAATATTGATAATTATGGTGGTATAGGTCAAACTACCATACAAGCGTTACCAGGGCTTTTAGAGAGTAGCAAATTACGCTTTTTAAGTATTGCTAATTGTGGTGGATATACTGTAAAACATCCTTCTTTGGAAATAAAAGGGTTATTTAATACCTTAAAAGGATCGATCTTTAATATATTTAGATATTTCAGGCTATTCTCTTAATGGGGGGTCTATTGATATTATTTCTGAGTATTTAGGTTCCAATATCGGTCTTAAGTATCTTAACCTTGCTCATAGCAAGTTGGAAGCTGGAGATTCAATAAAAAGTTTATTTCAGTCGTTAAAGAATAATAGTCAACTTCAGTACCTGGATATCAGAGGTATTCCAATAACTAATGAAGTAGCAGACGAGATAATCGAATATGTAAAAGTAGAAAACATAGTAAAGTTTTTGTATGTAAGTCAAGACCAATTATCTCCTGATAAACAAGAAGCTTTTGTAGATCTATTTTCAGAAGTTTCTGTAGTAATAGATTCTAAGCCAGTGATTCGAAAAGATGTTATCAGTTCAAAACGCAAGCTCTCTGATTTGGGTATCAATCAAGAACCATCAGCTAATCAAGATGAAAATGGTCCTCCTACAAAAAAACAGCAGGTGAGTCTAGAGCCCATAAGTGTTGAAAGTAGTATCAGAAAGGTATAAAGAACTGTTATTGCAAGAAAATGTAGGCAATAATGGATCAAATAGAAAGAGTACTAAATTTAATAAAAGATGAGGATTTAGAAAGGCTAGGAAAATTAAGTGAAGTAGATAAATGTAATACTAAATTGTTGGGCAAGATTATATTTAAAGGTCTAATGAAGTTAATATTAATGGGGCAAAAAACAAGCCCAAGAGCGCTAGAAATGGTAATAAACAGGTGTATAATGGATAAGAATAGCGATAAAAGTACAGTAACATACAGTGGTTTGTCAAAAGGTTAAAAGTTATAAATCCAGAATATTTTAAGGGAGTATATATTGATTTGATGAGCAAGATTAAAAAGCTATTACCCCAAAAAACATCAAATAACTTACATAAGTTTGATTCGACGATCATAAATTTATCGGGATATCTCATAAAAGATGGGCTAAAAATAGGCGGTAAAAGTAACGACAGTCAAGTTAAAGTGAGTGTAGGATTAAAGGATCAATTGCCTACAAGTATAAGATTTTGTAAAGGACAAGAAGAAAGTAGTGAAGATATAGCATTAGTGAGAGCCATTAATGAAGCTAAAGTTGAAAAAGAGGATATTTTATTATTTGATAGAGGAATCAGAAAAGTTGGGACTTTTGCCGAATTTGATGAAAAGGAGTACAAATTTATCACAAGAGTTAAAGTAGGAAGAAAACATGATGTTATAAGCAGGAACAAAGTTATAAGAGAACAAAAATCGGATGGATCAGAGATTTTAGAAGATATAATAGTTAATCTTTATCGTGCACGAGGTAAAGTAGCAGAAAAGCATGACCTACGTTTAATAAAAATTCGAAATAAGGCAGGAGATGAAATATGGTTTTTAACCAACTTGCTTGAAATGCTAGCTTATGAAGTAACAGAGCTATATAGGCGCAGGTGGGACATAGAGGTATTCTTTAAATTTATAAAGCAAAATCTTGGATATAAGCACTTTTTAAGCCATACTATGAATGGCATGAAAGTGTATATTTACATGATTATTATTACGGCTTTGTTATTTCTTGTTTATAAAATCAAAAATAATCTACACGGATTCAAAATAGCACTATTACAATTCACATTGGATCTTAATGATTCTTTTATACGTTCAATTGTTTTACTATCAGGAGGGAATTTACATGCCGTCAATCACCTTGTATCACGCCACTTATAGCACTTTCAACACTTATGGTCTAGAGCCTCAAAGTTATTTAAGTAATGCTTCAGTCCAAGGTCATTTGACTAAGAATAAGGTTAAATTAATTTCTTAATATCATCTAAAGAAAGTCCGGTTATTTCAGCAATAACATCAATAGATACACCGGCCTTAAGTGAGTTTTTTGCCACAGCAATTTTAGCCTGTTTTTCGCCTTCTGCTTTGCCTTTTTCATGGCCTATTTGGATGCCTTCTTGTCTACCTTCTTGTCTACCTTTTTGAGTGGCATCATCGAGTTTTTGTTCCAAGATAGCAGCTTCTTTTGTAAATCCATTACCCTTTCTTCATAAGCTACAAGATCTTTCTCATTCCAATGAAACTTATCTAACTCGTCATATGCTAGCTTTATTATTGGTGACTTTTCTGCTATTTTTCTTAAATCTTCATCCGTAGTTTCTTCTGCATATTTGAAGAAAAATAGCCAACGATCTACCACATTTTCTAGCTGCTCTTCTCTACTCTTAGGAAACTTTGGCAGCTCAATGAAGATAAATTGAAAATCTTTTAAGTCATGCTCGTTAGTTTTTTCATCTCTTATGGTATGGCTAGATATATAATCAGGCTTATCAGGAAATAAATTACAATTGGAAATAGCAATAAAGAAAACCTTCTTTAAATCAATGTACTTACCACCTTTATCAGCCTGCCTTGAGTAAGCCTTAGCAGCATAAAGTTGGGCACGTTTTTCGAAGCCTTTATCACGAGCGAGTTGCATTTCAATCACGTATCTGGCCCCAGTGGAATCTCTGCACAGAACATCAACAATACTCTGCTTATCAGAGGCAATTTCAGGGTCCATAATGGTGCTGAGGAACTCAACATCTTGAATAGCATTGACTCCAGTAAACCCCAAAATATCATTCAAAAAGTGGATAAGGATATTCTTATTTTTTTCAGTACCAAAAATTTTCTTAAATGTTAAATCAAGCTTAGGATCTAAAAATTTTGAAAGAGCCATGAGAAATTAAGATAAAAAGCATTAATAATCATACACAATTCTGAAGAAATATTCAACTAAAATTCAAATATGTTAGTCAGAGAATGATCTACTCAGAAGGACTAGCGTTTTAAGCTTTATAGGGTTTCTATACATCTTTATTACAATTATTTCTGTTTTGAAATCAGTGAAGATGCCTAATAGAGATTGATTTTTATTAACATTGAAGCTATATCTTCATCAGACTGAGAGTTGAAAATATGGCAATAATTCTTTTAGACACAAAAACTATAAATCGTATAGCAGCGGGAGAGGTAATAGAAAGGCCAGCAAAAGGAATTAGTAGAAAATGCAATAGATGCTGGAAGTTCAGAGATAGAGATCAAAATAGAAAGTGGTGGGCGTAATCTTATAACTGTAACAGACGATGGAAATGGAATAGAAAAGGAAGATTTGGAACTTGCGTTTATGCGCCACTCTACTTCAAAATTAAGCGATAGTTATACCAAAATCCATTACTGACGGAACAAATAAGAAACATTATAAACTCGTTTAATAGTAGTACTGGAAATATTGACAATAAAATTACACAAAACATCTTCAAGTAAACCTATGGTATCGTAGATACTATTGCGTAAAGTATTGTATTTGATATATTGCCACAACCTTTCAACAGGATTCAGTTCCGGTGAATAAGGAGGCAAGTATATGATGGTAATGTTTTCCTGAATTTTCAAACTTTTTGATCTATGCCAACTTGCACAATCCATTACAAGAAAGGCTTCTTTCGTGCCTAAATCTTTCGACATCTGCTCCAGAAATATATTCATACAATCAGTGTTTACATATGGAGCAAGTAGGCTAATTTTCTTACCACTTCTTGGATTTACCGCACTTTAGATATAGAAATTTTGTCTACCAATTTTCATTTTAACCTGCGTTCTGAACCCTTTTAAACCATCCGTGTCCGATTTTTGAATGAGTCCCAAATCGTGATTCATCAAAAACACCTCCCTTTTAGGGTGGAAATTGACTATTTTATTGAAGTATCTTTTAAACTCTTCTTGCTTGTTTTTATCTTGTTTATGGTGCATTGGCCTCGGTGTTATGTAAGAAAATTTCATCCTTTGTATCTCACGGTGCACTGTTGATTTGCTGATGTTTAGGCAAATTCCTCTGAGATTTTTATTTGTACTTCCTTAATAGTAATATTTGGATTTCTTTCTACCCATATTTCAATTTGCTCACGTTGATTTTTGTTTAATTTGCTTTTTCTTCTCCGCTGAAACGGGGCAAATAATTTTTCTACTCTACCAAATTTTAGATGCTTTATCCATTCAGTCAAAGCAGTCCTTGAAATTTTACATATTCTTGCCACAGCGCTTATACTACTTTCTTTTCCTGCTATCACCGCTTGTAACTTTTTTGAAACATATGCGTTATTTCTTACCTTTTTTAACATTTCTTTCGCTAAATTTACAACTCTTTCGTCTAATAGTTTTGACCTTAATGCCATTTATACCTCGCTATTTCACTTACTCTAGTATGACTTTTTCCCCATTATTCTCTATCTGTTCTTTCTATAGCGGGAATTGGTATAAGAAAATTAGCCTACTTGCTCCATATGTAAACACTGATTGTATGAATATATTTCTGGAGCAGATGTCGAAAGATTTAGGCACGAAAGAAGCCTTTCTTGTAATGGATTGTGCAAGTTGGCATAGATCAAAAAGTTTGAAAATTCAGGAAAACATTACCATCATATACTTGCCTCCTTATTCACCGGAACTGAATCCTGTTGAAAGGTTGTGGCAATATATCAAATACAATACTTTACGCAATAGTATCTACGATACCATAGGTTTACTTGAAGATGTTTTGTGTAATTTTATTGTCAATATTTCCAGTACTACTATTAAACGAGTTTGTAATGTTTCTTATTTGTTCCGTCAGTAATGGATTTTGGTATTATTTGTTCGGTCAGTAATGGATTTTGGTATTATTACCTAAATTGCCACTTGGCACAACCATAGTTATGGATAATGCTACATTTCATAAGACCACTAAAACAAAATCATTAATAGAGTCTTTTGGCTTTCATGTGCTGTATCTTCCAACATATTCACCAGATTTGAATCCCATAGAGCACTGTTGGCATACCATCAAAAGCCGCCTCAGACCTCTAATGTATAAATGTACAGACTTACAACTTTTGGTTGGTAATACCATAATGGAAATTTATCCATTCATTTTAGAAAATACTATAGTGGAAAATTTAAAGTGAGGGTAGCCAAAATAATTAGGGAAACAACCAGTAGCAAGTTTGATAGTCTTAATGCTAAAATGGATGAAGTAGACATTAAATGCTAAGTGGTTAATGTGTTTTCCATATTGAACTTACAGTACGTAGCTTTGATATAGAAGTTTGGGTAATGTTATGATAGTATAGCTCTTTTCATAATAGTCCGGAAAGTTCATAGAAAAGCAGAATCAACAGCATGACGAAAAGATGTGAATAGAGGGATGTTTTTCCTAGCTCTATTTTTTATAGCAAACCAATGATGCTCAATTTTATTGAAATCTGGGGAATACGTAGGAAGATACAAAATTTCAGCACCAACTTCTTTAGCAAGTTCAGTAATCTTATTAGACTTATGAAAAGTAGCATTATCAAGGATAACAGTTTGTCCAGGTTCCAAAATAGGTGTCAAAAACTGCTCAAACCATTTATTAAAGATATCCATATTACAATGGCCCTCAAATGTTAACGGAACAACTATTTTTCTACTATTTAGAGCTGCAATCATGCTAATTCGTTGAGTTTTCTTTCCAGATTTTAGGGCATAAAATCGCTGTCCTTTCTGAGAATATCCATAGGGATAGTCTTCGGTATTATCAATACCAGATTCATCTATATATACTAAGTTTTGAGGTTCTTTCGTTGCTATAATTTTCAAAAATTCAGCACGTTTTTCTTCATTCCTTTCTTTGTATCCATATGTCTTTTTGCGTGTGAGTCCAATTTTTTTAAGAGCTAGATGAATCGTTGGGATACTAACATTACTCCAAAGCTTAGCCATTTCCGATAGAGTTTTTCCACCATGTTTTTTGGCAAATTCAGTAAATTTATTCCAGTCGGTAATTTTATGATTATAACCTCCATTTCCAAGTTTTTTCGACTGAAAATCTCCTGTTTCTTTTTTTCTTTGCTGCCACTCCCATAATGTAGTTCTTCCAATTTTAAATCTTTCTGCTACCGTTTCTCTGCTTTCCCCTTCGTCTAGTACCTCCATTGCTTTTTTTCTTAAATCATAACTATATGCTGCTGGCATACTTACCTTCACTACTATAAACTCTTATTTTAAACCGTTTGGAACATTATGAAAAGAGCTATACTATACTTTCTTTTCCTGCTATCACCGCTTGTAACTTTTTTGAAACATATGCGTTATTTCTTACCTTTTTTAACATTTCTTTCGCTAAATTTACAACTCTTTCGTCTAATAGTTTTGACCTTAATGCCATTTATACCTCGCTATTTCACTTACTCTAGTATGACTTTTTTTCCCCATTATTCTCTATCTGTTCTTTCTATAGCGGGAATTGGTATGAGCAGTACTGGATCACTGCCATTAAGTTAAGGGAAAGAGAAGTTAAGATTGGACAAAAAATTTGAAGTGATTGATAATTATGGTAAATACTAGGGTGAATTTTTAAGAAAAGGGAGTCTGAAAAGTGCAAGTTATTTAAAAAAGTAATAATTGCAGGTTATTTTGCAAAGAATGTACTAATACAATGATACTGAAAAGATATCTTGAATTTAAAACACATGTTTTCTAGCTCTTTTCTGGTAGTTGAGTGAACGAATATCAGATATCTTATGACGATTAACTCTTCTCCCTTTTCTCACCACTAAAGTGTTCATCAAAAATAACTGTGATAGTCGATACATAATGCAGTCTATGTCTGACTCTGTAGAAAAAATATCAAAGGATAAGTTTTTAATCGCATTAAATGAGACAGATTTATTGATGCTTTTTTAGTTCACTATTCTGTGAGCTCAATGTCTCTTCATCATCTTCTATCATGATACTTTCTAGATTACTGATGAAGATAGTTGACCAAAAATCCTGCTTGATAGTTTCAATACTTTTTCCTGTGAAATTCTCTAAATTTAATCTTCCCTTCAGCCTAGAAAAATGTTTCTACTCCCCAGCGCAAGTAATATAATCTCTCAAACTCTTCAACTGTAAAACGTTTCTCATCTAACAGAGATGTTACTAATACTTCAACTTCTCCAGAAGAAAGTATTATTTTGACTAACCTGAATTTCATCTCATCAGGTAATCCTAGCTTTCGTAGCTGTCTTGCTACTTTAATAGGTGCGGTAGACACTACCACCGTACTAGATGGGCTTTCCGGCTTAAACATAGCGTTTATTTCATTGAAAGACGAACTTGAACAGCGAATTATATAATTGATTTTCCTTCCTGTAAGCTCAGCAAGAAATCGATAAGATACGTATCCTCTATCACAGATTAACAAATCGTCTGATTTTATGGATTCAAGCATACCGATCGCTAAATCAACCTCATAGCTGTCACCTCTACTTAGCACAGATTTTATTGCAATATTATTTGGCACATCGTAGCAAACTTCAAAGGTTGCACTTGTATAGTCTTCAAATCTCTGGATTCGATTTCATACTGCTCTTGAGCCAAACTCGCCTATTATTTTGTCGCTCTTTGGCAGAATCAGTATTGAAGCATCAAATGCAAGTACTCTGAAGCCATGGTGGGTTTTAAATTCCTGATCTTGTTAGTATAGGGAAACTATATCATCATTTAACTCTGAAAACGCAGTATGCTTTAGCTTCTTTCTTGCTTGAGTAAATGCACTTGCCGTAATTGTGTAATCTTTTCTTGTATGCAGAACAAACTCATTAAGCATTACTTGTAATGACTTTACACTCTTTCTAAAAATCAGGAGAAATACACTAATGAAGGGCAGATTTCTTTTTCGTGAGAAGTCTTTTGAGGATGCTCTGTGTGCGTTTATAAAGTTTAAACTCATCAATTTATTTTTTATAAACATGATTATTCTTTTTTTTACTCATGTCATTACTTCTTTTAATTTGTGGATCTTACCTGATTTTACAATACAGTCCATCACTTTCCCTTAACTTAATGGCAGTGATATTTCCTCAGGCTTTTTAGCCTTATTAATTTTTCTTACAAAGGTGTTAGTACGACCTATTCCTACAATAGCATTTAACACCTCACCTTTTGATAATCTATCAAGATCAATGTTTAACTCGCAAGTACCTCCTTCTTGATCATCAAAAGGTACAATTATTTTATTACTCATATTAGCCTCCGCTATTAAATATATTTAACTAAGTCTATAACCGACTTTATTACTTTATTATTAATTTAGTATATACTTTCTCATTAATTGTAAGCAATAATTAATGCACTTGCAAATACTTTCTTCATTCAAGTAGTTAAACAACTCATGAAAATCTTCAAATATCTGCTTTATAACAGTCCTTGCTCTTTAAAGCTAAAATACCCAACACTTGTGATGATAATGTGATCCAGTAACCTAATCCCTATAGTCTGACAAGCTTTAGCCAAGTCTTTAGTTACAGCTTCATCCTCATCAGATGGCTTTAACCTTCCTTCTGGTTGGTTATGCGATATTATTATTGACGTCGCTTTTCTTATTAATGCCTTTCTTGTAATCTCCTTTATGTATACTGGTGCTTTTTCCATTTCACCAATATAGGATTCTTCTCCGATTAATTGGCGCCTCTTATTCAAATACAGTATTTTTACACATTCCCTTTCTGAGTGTCCTATACTTACGTTCAAATACTCTACTAGCCCTTGTAAGTCCATTATTGGGTCACTCTTAAGCTTTTCTCTGAGCACCCTTTCTAGTGTTTCCTTAACACACATAATCATTGCTACTGCAGAATCAGTTACTCCTTCTATAACTTTCAGGTCATCCATTTCTCGGACTAAAATCCTTCCTACTCCCGTATAGCTATTCACCAGATTTTTAGCAATTTCTTGAGCTTGTGGTCTTTCATGTACTGCACTTAGAAACGTTTCCATTATTTCACGATCAAGTAGTACTTTGCCTTTGCTTTCTAATATTATGAATTCGATTTCTTCTTTACTTTTATTCATATAATTTACCCTTCACTAACAACAAACTTTTTTTAGATATTTACTGCTGTTTTTTTATCAGCATTGGCATAGAGCCATAGCTTTCGAGTGAAGTCAAATCAATTTTTCAATCTTTTTTACTTATTTTTTCATCTAAGAGTAAAGATATTAATATATACTGATTTTTTATTGTTGAATTTCTCCTAAAGAGAGGCCTGTTATTTGCAAAATAATATCGGTAGAAATTCCTCCTTTCACTAAATCCTTTATCTTTTCTGCTCTTTTCACTTTCTCTTCGCAAATCCGTATGCCTTCAAACAGAGATTTTATTAGTACATTACTTGGCTTTTAATCTTTTTGTATTCTTCTATTAACTTTGATAGCTCTGCTTCACTATTCTCATTTTCTCTTGTTTCTGGAAGCAGATCTGTAATATTAATTCTTTGCTATTTCATCTAGCATTTCAAGTATATCTTCCTTGTTCATACTCATATATTCTTTATGCCCACTTTACTTGCCAAATCTTCTTGTGTGTATCCTCTTCTCAACCTCCATTCTTTTATTCTTCGACCTACTTTATACGGAATAGAAATTTTTTTTTCATCATTATCATCTTCATCAATAGATAAACTGGTCGTTTGAGAGATAGAAACTCCTTCCTTAACCAAACCCTTTGCTACTTCTATTTTTACCGCCTTTCCACTTTCTTCCTCACTAATACGGATGAATTTAGTTAATAAATAAAACGTTTCACGTAATTCTTGATCCTTAATCTCTTTATGTCTTCTTACTAGATTTAGTACCTCCTCTTCCTCATACCTTCCCTCATTTGATACTTCTTGTACGCAAGCTAGATCTCTAGCAGTTGTTGATAATGCTTCTGCTAACTCATATATAGCTCTTTTCATAATGGTCCAAACGGTTTAAAATAAGAGTTTATAGTAGTGAAGGTAAGTATGCCAGCAGCATATAGTTATGATTTAAGAAAAAAAGCAATGGAGGTACTAGACGAAGGGGAAAGCAGAGAAACGGTAGCAGCAAGATTTAAAATTGGAAGAACTACATTATGGGAGTGGCAGCAAAGAAAAAAAGAAACAGGAGATTTTCAGTCGAAAAAACTTGGAAATGGAGGTTATAATCATAAAATTACCGACTGGAATAAATTTACTGAATTTGCCAAAAAACATGGTGGAAAAACTCTATCGGAAATGGCTAAGCTTTGGAGTAATGTTAGTATCCCAACGATTCATCTAGCTCTTAAAAAAATTGGACTCACACGCAAAAAAAGACATATGGATACAAAGAAAGGAATGAAGAAAAACGTGCTGAATTTTTGAAAATTATAGCAACGAAAGAACCTCAAAACTTAGTATATATAGATGAATCTGGTATTGATAATACCGAAGACTATCCCTATGGATATTCTCAGAAAGGACAGCGATTTTATGCCCTAAAATCTGGAAAGAAAACTCAACGAATTAGCATGATTGCAGCTCTAAATAGTAGAAAAATAGTTGTTCCGTTAACATTTGAGGGCCATTGTAATATGGATATCTTTAATAAATGGTTTGAGCAGTTTTTGACACCTATTTTGGAACCTGGACAAACTGTTATCCTTGATAATGCTACTTTTCATAAGTCTAATAAGATTACTGAACTTGCTAAAGAAGTTGGTGCTGAAATTTTGTATCTTCCTACGTATTCCCCAGATTTCAATAAAATTGAGCATCATTGGTTTGCTATAAAAAATAGAGCTAGGAAAAACATCCCTCTATTCACATCTTTTCGTCATGCTGTTGATTCTGCTTTTCTATGAACTTTCCGGACTATTATGAAAAGAGCTATAATTTCTCAATTGAAATTCTGCGTGTTCCTTTTTCATATTGCAGTATTACCTGATATGTTGTTCCGATTTTTTTGCTAAATCTTTTTGAGTATATCCCTTTGCTAGCCTACGATTTCTTACTTCCTGTCCTATTACTTTGTAATCTAAAAATTAGAGCATTTATTCTCTTTTTTCACATTTTATACTCATAATCAGAAGAGCAGTTACTTATACTTAATTGGGAACCTTTTTGACAAACTGAACTCATCTCCTTTCAAACAATTTTTCTATATCACTTAGTTTCATTTCTATATACGTTGGTCTTCCGTGATCAGAATATGGAGTTTTCTCAATTTGTCTTAGTATCTCATTCATCTCTTCCAATTTCATTTTTCTTCCTGCTCCGTGGCAAGCGATTATGGATGATATTTTGTTCACCTTATCCTCTATTGGTAGAGTATCTTCTATTTCCATTAACTTATCTACTATATCAACTAGCATCTCTTTTATATCTATTGTTCCCAAGATTGCAGGTATTTCTTTTACCCTTACTTTATCTTCTGATTCTATTTCAATACCAAAACCCATTTCAAAAAGCTTATCTTTATAAGTTTTAACCATCTCCATTCCAGCTTGGTTTTTAATTTCAACTATTTCAGGAATGAGAAGTTTTTGTCTTTTTATGCTTGTTAAGCACTCGTATATCAACCTCTCATAGGCTGCATGTTGATCTACTATAATCAGCCTATCTCCAGCCTCAGCAATAATGTAAGTATTGTGGACCTGACAACGTGCATATCCTAGAGCTCTACCAAATCAATTTGCTTCCTTTCTAAAACCATCGTTCCCTTTTGGGGTGGAGATTCTCCATATTTAAACGTTTCTGGTAAGCTTTGCCTTCTTTCATCTGGTGAATTGAATTATTTCATTAGACGATTTTCTAAAAGACTTGGTCTCTTTTCATAAAACTCTTTTTGATCTTTTTTCTCTTGACTATCAACCTGCTCTTGGCTTTTACTATCATTAAAAATTATCTCCTCTTCAATACCTTGATCACCCGCTGCAAATCTCGTTGATAGTGTTTTTATTATCCCTCTTCTCACTATTTCATATATTAGCCTTTTATTCTGAAATCTTACTTCCGATTTATTTGGATGCACATTTACATCTACTTGGTCATATGGTACTTCTAAATGCAACAATGCAAAAGGATACCTATTGTTTGGAATAAAATCGTGATACGCATATCTAATTGCACCAATAAGTAGATTATCCTTGATTGGCCTTCCATTAACAAACGTATAAATTTGAGTTGAGTTGCCACGATTGACATTAGGTTTACAGATGTGTCCCTTAAGTTTGATGCCTTCTTCTTCCTCTTTAACTTCCAGTGAATTGTTTTGAAATTCTTCTATTTCACATAATCTGTTGAACAGCGAAGTTTGCTTAACATATTTTAAGAGCTTTTATTACCGGAAGTGAGAGTAAACCCAATACTATAATTAATCATCGCTAAGTTATTCACAATATCAACAATACTTTGTGTTTCTGCCCTTTCGGTTTTTAGAAATTTTAGTCTATTTGGAGTGGCAAAAAATAAGTCACGAACTTCAATATATGTACCCTGTAGCAAAGAACAAGGGATAACCTCTCCTATTTTTTCTCCTCCTTCATAACTTATAGACCATGCTTCCTTTGCTCCACTTGCCTTAGACGATAAGTTCATTCTACTTACTGCTGCAATTGAATTCTCCCCTAAAGCCAAGATGTTTGACTTCTATTAACTCACTATCGCTTAATTTTGAAGTAGAGTGGCGCATAAACGCAAGTTCCAAATCTTCCTTTTCTATTCCATTTCCATCGTCTGTTACAGTTATAAGATTACGCCCACCACTTTCTATTTTGATCTCTATCTCTGAACTTCCAGCATCTATTGCATTTTCTACTAATTCCTTTTGCTGGCCTTTCTATTACCTCTCCCGCTGCTATACGATTTATAGTTTTTGTGTCTAAAAGAATTATTGCCATAACACTCCCTCCAATCTATAAAACTTAGAGCTCCCTCTATTTTTTTGTGATTTCTTGATCTCACAATCTCTATATTTTAGCTTTTTAGATTCCTTTCTAGCAAGTCTATCTGCTTCTTTATTATAGGTATTACCACTGTGAGCCTTAACCCACTTCCAGTTAATATCATGCTGCAAGACAATTTCATTCAATTCCTTCCATAATTCCTTGTTCTTTACTGGCTTTTTATCAGCTGTCTTCCAACCATTTGTTTTCCACTTATTGATCCACTCTGTTATACCTTGTTTAATATACTGACTATCAGTGTGTAAAACAACTTTGCAAGAAACTTTCAACATCTTTAGCCCGTTAATCACAGCCTCTAACTCAATTTTGTTATTCGTTGTGTTTTCTTCACCTCCAGAGATGCGTTTTTTGATAAAGATACTTTTATTTTCATACATCACCACGGCTGCCCATCCACCAGGCCCCGGATTTCCATCCATCTGTATATATTATAACCTTCTTTTTGTCCATATTGACAGGATATAGATTTAACATAAATTTGCTACTGAAATGTTGACACTAAGTTTCAAGATCTTTATCATGTAGAGGTGTGGGAGATTAATGAACCTGTCCTCACGATATTAGGTAAATCATAATTGAGCTTTTGGGCTTGTATTTTTATTAGGAGGTTAATCTCTCACACCCAAAATAAGTGTTTTTAAAGCTCTTTATAGCTCATGAATTCATTTGCTGGGGTTTATGGAGGGAGTTGTAAAAGATGATAAAACAAACAGCTAAGGTGCGCAGTAGCATTCTATGGTCATCTATGAAGGTAGTTTTTTTGCCAACTCTTGAAATTTAGCTAACTTTAATAGACTTTAGCACAAAAACGTTGAATATTTCTTCACAATTGTGTATAATTATTAATGCTTTTTAAGTCGATTCCCTATGGCTCTTTCAAAATTTTTAGATCCCAAGCTTGATTTAACATTTAAGAAAATATTCGGTACTGAAAAAAATAAGAATATCCTTATTCACTTTTTGAATGATATTTTGGGGTTTACTGAAATAAATACTATACAAGAAGTTGAATTCCTTAGCACCATTATGGACCCTGAAATTGCCTCTGATAAGCAGAGTATTGTTGATGTTCTGTGCAGAGATTCCACTGGGGCCAGATACGTGATTGAGATGCAACTCGCTCGTGATAAAGGCTTCGAAAAACGGGCTCAATTATATGCTGCTAAGGCTTACTCAAGGCAGGCTGATAAAGGTGGTAAGTACATTGATTTAAAGAAGGTTTTCTTTATTGCTATTTCTAATTGTAATTTATTTCCTGATAAGCTTGATTATATATCTAGCCATACCATAAGAGATGAAAAAACTAATGAGCATGACTTAAAAGATTTTCAATTTATCTTCATTGAGTTACCAAAGTTTCCCAAAAGTAGAGAAGAGCAGCTAGAAAATGTAGTAGATCGTTGGCTATTTTTCTTTAAATATGCAGAAGAAACAACTGATGAAGATTTAAGAAAAATAGCAGAAAAATCACCAATAATAAAGCTAGCATATGATGAATTAGATAAGTTCCATTGGAATGAGAAGGACCTATTAGCTTATGAAGAAAGGGTAATGGATTTACAGAAAGAAGCTGCTATCTTGGAACAAAAACTTGATGATGCTAAACATGAAGGCATCCAAATCGGCCATCAAAAAGGTAAAATTGAAGGTAAAATTGAAGTAGCAAAAAACTCGCTCAAGGCCGGTGTTTCTATAGATGTTATAGCTCACATTACTGGTGTCTCTCATTCTGAAATTTCACAACTCAAAGAAAAAACATAATACTCCTACTTATTCACTTCAACATTGATGAAAATCTTTCCTAAGTTAGACATATCCCCTAATTAAGAATCTAGTGAACTGTCTAAAATCGCTATAAAGATTGCACATAGAATTATATAAATTACTATCATAACATTACCCAAACTTCTATATCAAAGCTACGTGCTGTAAGTTCAATATGGAAAACACATTAACCACTTATTTACCAATTCTAGTCTTGTATTTCTTATTCCTATTTCATCCATTTTAGTATTGGGATCATCAAACTTAGTCTGGTATCCCTAATTATTTTGGCTACCCTCACTTTAAATTTTCCACTACTTGGCATATTATAGCTCCACCTCTTATATTATAACCTACCTGTTGAGATTACCTCCAAGTTTGGTTACTCCTATCTAAGAAAGACAATTTGATACTTCTGATACCAATTCCCGCTATAGAAAGAACAGATAGAGAATAATGGGGAAAAAGTCATACTAGAGTAAGTGAAATAGCGAGGTATAAATGGCATTAAGGTCAAAACTATTAGACGAAAGAGTTGTAAATTTAGCGAAAGAAATGTTAAAAAAGGTAAGAAATAACGCATATGTTTCAAAAAAGTTACAAGCGGTGATAGCAGGAAAAGAAAGTAGTATAAGCGCTGTGGCAAGAATATGTAAAATTTCAAGGACTGCTTTGACTGAATGGATAAAGCATCTAAAATTTGGTAGAGTAGAAAAATTATTTGCCCCGTTTCAGCGGAGAAGAAAAAGCAAATTAAACAAAAATCAACGTGAGCAAATTGAAATATGGGTAGAAAGAAATCCAAATATTACTATTAAGGAAGTACAAATAAAAATCTCAGAGGAATTTGCCTAAACATCAGCAAATCAACAGTGCACCGTGAGATACAAAGGATGAAATTTTCTTACATAACACCGAGGCCAATGGACCATAAACAAGATAAAAACAAGCAAGAAGAGTTTAAAAGATACTTCAATAAAATAGTCAATTTCCACCCTAAAAGGGAGGTGGGTTTTTTGGTGAGTCACGATTTGGGAGTCATTCAAAAATCGGACACGGATGGTTTAAAAAGGGGTCAGAACGCAGGTTAAAATGAAAATTGGTAGACAAAATTTCTATATCTAAAGTGCGGTAAATCCAAGAAGTGGTAAGAAAATTAGCCTACTTGCTCCATATGTAAACACTGATTGTATGAATATATTTCTGGAGCAGATGTCGAAAGATTTAGGCACGAAAGAAGCCTTTCTTGTAATGGATTGTGCAAGTTGGCATAGATCAAAAAGTTTGAAAATTCAGGAAAACATTACCATCATATACTTGCCTCCTTATTCACCGGAACTGAATCCTGTTGAAAGGTTGTGGCAATATATCAAATACAATACTTTACGCAATAGTATCTACGATACCATAGGTTTACTTGAAGATGTTTTGTGTAATTTTATTGTCAATATTTCCAGTACTACTATTAAACGAGTTTGTAATGTTTCTTATTTGTTCCGTCAGTAATGGATTTTGGTATCAGCTGTGCTTTTTTGATTTTTTATTGCTTCCAAAGCTATCTTTGCTTTTAACTCTGGTTCATATTTTTTTGTTGCCATTCTTTTACCCCTTTACCTTCCTACTCGGATCAACCATTTTTTTGGTCTAGTTTATGGGGTGCATTATAAACTTTGTTCCTATATTAAAACTTTAACTCCCAATTTATTATTAGTAATATCATTATATGAATCTTATGCCTGAATTTGGGAATATATTGTTATTGGTAGCCTGTTTGTTATCTTTAACTTATTTGTTTCTACCGTTTAGTTCTTACCGATTCGTCTCCTCTGCCATATTTTTTTGTGTGTCAGCATCAATGGCTATTTTGATATACTGCCACATTAAAAATGATTTCTCACTTGAAAACGTATATTACCACTCACACACAACAAAACCTTTAATCTATAAGATTTGTGGTGTTTGGGGAAATAAAGAAGGGTCTATGTTGCTTTGGACCTTAGTGCTTGTCATGTATTTATTACTAATGGATATTTATATACCTTCTGTCATCCCAGTGCCCAGACACTGGGATCCAGACAATTTAATTGCAAATGAGTACATCAAATGGCAGTGTAATAAAAACTGGATTCCAGTGTCAGCTACTTGCATGACACCAGAACGAACTAATGGTAGTAAATTAAAAAAAATATCTCTTATCACCCAAGGCTTGATTTGCTTTTGTTTTTTACTGTTCACTTTACTTGAATCCAGCCCCTTCACTAAAATGCCAGGCATTGAAACAGATGGACTGGGTTTTAATCCGATATTGCAGGATATAGGCCTTGCTATTCATCCACCGGTATTATATTTGGGGTACCTTGGATTTAGCGTTCCTTTTTCGCTCTCTATAGCTGGATTAATTTTAAATACTGAAGGAAATGTTTGGGCTAAAATTGTCAGGCCTTGGGTACTTATTTCTTGGTCGCTGCTCACTTTGGGCATCAGCTTGGGTAGCTGGTGGGCATATCGTGAACTCGGTTGGGGTGGATTCTGGTTCTGGGATCCAGTGGAAAACGTTTCTTTGATGCCTTGGCTAATTGCAGTGGCGCTGACACATTTGTTGCTCGTTGTACGAAATTTCAATACTTTAAGGAATTTCGCTATTTTACTTACGCTTACAACTTTTATATTGAGTGTGACTGGAACATTTCTAGTCCGCTCAGGAATACTTACCTCAGTGCACACATTTGCGGATGATCCAAAATATGGATTATATATATTAGCTTTGCTCAGCGTAATTACAGTCAGTAGTTTAGTAGTATTTATCGTATTTGTAAAAAAGAATAGATCTCTTGCACAACCACCTGTCATTCCAGTGCTTGACACTGGGATCCAGGAAAAAAATATGTGGTCACGCGCTGGAATGACATCAGGGGACATACCAAAGCAAAACTTCCCTATTTTCTCACGTTTTACAATGATGCTAATAAACAATCTATTATTTATTACTGCATTTTTTATCGTATTTGTTGGCACTTTATACCCTACAGTGCTTGAGTATTTAACCGGTGAATTAATTTCAGTTGGAGCACCATATTACAATTCTTTATTTAACTCTATTGCACTAGCTATTCTAGTGCTCACCATGATAGGGCAATACTGCAGTTGGCAGGGAAATAGTCTATTGCCAATATTCCGTGAATATAGATTTTCATTTTGTAGTGCTGCAGCTATTTTGCCGTTTATCTTTCACATGGAGCTAATGATTGTGCTATCAATTACAATCTCCATAGCATTATTAATCTTTGTTTTAGAAGCATATAGTAAAAGAATTTGTTTATTTAAGGTAGCATTTGGTGAATCAATTTTATTAGCAAGAAGAGTTTCTAAGTCCTACTATGCAATGATGCTTGCTCATGCTGGAGTGACAATTCTAGTGCTTGGTATATCTTATTCAGTTGGTTGGCAGGAGAAAAAAGAAAACTACTTGGGAATAGGAGACAGCATAACAGTCAATAAATTTAAAGTTACTTTACGAAATATTGAGCTAATAAAAGAAAAAAATTTCCATGCAGTGAGGGGTACAATGGATATCAGGAATTTGCTGAATAATAAGATATTAGGTGAAGTAACTCCTGAATATAGATTTTACCTTGCGGAAGGTCAGAAAAATGTTGAAAGCAGTATCTACCACAATTTATTTTCTGATATTTATGTTGTAATTGGAGAGATTGATAAGAGTAAGAGCAAAATTGCAGCTAAAGTGCACTATAAACCTGGAATGTCTATAATCTGGCTTGGATCCTTTCTTATCGCTTTTGGTTCGCTCCTTGCTGCTTTGCCTTCTAGCAAAAAAGTAGTTCCTTCAGTATCATAAATTGCATTTTTTGGCAATTTAAACTTAAGCTAAGCAACACTAACCTTGCTAGCGAATTTTCTCTATGTTCTGTTGTACAATAGGAAATAAAGATATATTTTCTAATGAAGAACTTACATGATATATGGAATCTACTTCCTCAGGCCTTTTAAAATATCCCTGCTTAATAGCTTCGTAGACAGAAGAACCACCAAGCAAGCAGTTCTCACCTAACTCTTCTTTATAATTTTTAAACTTTTCCAATATTTCCTCCTTGTTACTCACTTCTACTATAATTTTTCCTGCATTTTGCACATCAGAATACAATCTAGCATCTACTTTTCCCAAATCAGTATGAAAAGTCAGTACTATATTACCTATAAGGTAAGTATAATTTCTTACCCCACCTTCCGTTAAAATTTCTATCTCGCTTTCACCGATTGCTATCACGTCTCTTCGAAATTCTGTGCTTTCATCTGTTCCATTTATGATTTTTGCAACCTCGACTATACTATTCTTTGAGTATTTCAAGTAGAAAGTGAAGTTGTCCATTTTTGCCTCTTTTACCTTGCCAGTAGTTGCGTTTTTTGCAGCTTCCAAAAACCTTAGAGAATAATGTATATAGCTTTTACGTGCTTCTTTCAGATTAGCTTTGTGGTCTTTAAACTTCTCTAGTTTATCAATTACAATTATACTACTTAGAGTTTCAAATACTGCACCTCTTTTTACCAAATTACATACTATGCGACTAGCAACTTCTATGTCCCTTTCACCTTGAAAAATCTTTAATTCACTAATTCTTCTTATTACATAATCTGTAAAATTATACTTACTCTCATAAGTATTTTCATATATATTTCCCTCACAAGTAAGATTGAACCTTACCTTAGATTTTATAGCTTCATTTACAACCTGTTCTAGCTGATTTATGTCTTGAGCTTTATCTAATCGATCTAAATATTTCAATGGGTCTTGCTTATCTAGTGTGAAATCATTCCATAAATTTATATATTTGTCTTCTCCATTAAGGTCAACTTGTGTTTTTTTACGAAAAGTTCCATAAAGAACATCATCAGTTAAAAAGTACTCTTTAATATTACGGTTGGGATTATTAACTGCAAATTCTATTGGGGTTTTACCTTTCTTATCCTTTATATCAGGATTAGCTCCTTTCCTTAGAAGCAATTTGATGATTGTACCACAATGACCAGAACGAGTAGCATAATGCAAAGGCGTTCTTCCTGTGTCGTCCTTTTCATTAGGATCAGCACCTGAATTCAACAGTAAATCTATGAATTCTCCCGCATTGCTACATTCCATACTTGATAGAATATGCAGTATTGTCAGTTTAGATTCTCCTCTTTTAAGGTTGAGGATTGTTTTTAGATCTTGATTACTTTTATGATCCAGTAAAAATTTTTTAATTTTTTCAACATCGTTCTTATAATCCTTATAAGTAACATGTGGAAAGTCTTTAAAAGTACTTAAGAATTTTTTATTCAACTCCTTCTGACTCTCTGTTAAGTTGGACATGTCAACAAGCCACGTAGATATCAGCTTACCAAATGCACCTCTTTCAGCAATATCAGTTAAAGAACAGTCATTGCGAAGTACCAGCGAGTATTTAATCAATTCATATTCATCATCCTCTTGTTGCTGTGTTTCTTCTGCTTTCTTAGAGTGCTTAAAATCATTTTTTATTAATTCAATCAAGAGCTTTAATGTGTTAAAACTTTTATGTCCCAATAAAGGATCTGCTTTGTTTTCAAGTAGAATTCTTGCTATTTCTGAATAGCCATTTCTAATAGCCCAGCATAACGGAGTACGCCCGTATTTATCCGCTATGTCAACAGCAGCTTCCTTTTCTATGATAGCTTTTACTATTTCCACTTGGCAATTTTCAGCAGAAACAGCATGATGTAATGCAGTACTCTCAGCCTGACTTACTGCATCAACATTAGCTCCCGTGTCTAATAGGAGTTCTACTATCTCTTTATTTGCATTGTGAGCAGCACAATGCAAAGGAGTACACCCATTTTGATCTGCTGTATTAACATTAGCCCCGTTTGCTATGAGAACTTTTATTATCTCTGTATAACCAAAGCGAACAGCAGCGTGTAAAGGAGTTATCTTAACTTTATCTACTGCATCAACATTAGCCCCCTTGTCTAATAGGAGTTCTACTATCTCTTTATGTCCATTGTGAGCAACAGAATGCAAAGGAGTACACCCATCTTGATCTGCTGCATTAACATTAGCCCCGTTTGCTATGAGAATCTCTACCACTCCTATACTACCACTTGCAGCAGCAAAGTGTAAAGGATTCCATCCATCTTGATCTGCTGTATTAACATTACCCCCTTTTTTTATTAAAAGCTCTGCTATCTTTACAAGATCATTTCTAGCAGCTATATGTAACAATGTACTTTGATCATCGAATGTATAATTTATGTTAAATCCATTATCTTGCCACTTTTTATACGTGTCTGGATCTTCTTTTTCCAATTCCTCTTTTACCCTTTCGATTATATTGTTCTCATTTAAGTCACTTATTGTCCTTAATATTTTTAACAACCGTTCATATTCCATAATTCTACCTCAAACTGTTTGTTTTTGTACTATAGCTAAAAAAAAATATTGATCCATAATAAAATAACCAACACCAGAGTAAGTGGTTTGCTGCTAACATATTTAAAAATGTTATGAACTTAATAAGAGAAAAAAATACCCCTGTAATGGAGCAATATTTAAATTTGAAAGCTCAATACACGGATCATCTATTGTTTTATAGACTGGGCGATTTTTATGAATTGTTTTTCGATGATGCTATTAAAGCTGCGAAATTGCTGAATATAGTGCTAACCAAGAGGGGCAATTCAAATGGGCAAGAAATACCAATGTGTGGAGTGCCAGCACACAGTAGTGAGTCTTACCTGCACAAGCTAATAGATTTAGGATTCAAAGTAGCAATCTGTGACCAATTAGAAACTGCTGATGAAGCAAAAAAGAGGGGCTATAAATCCATAGTAAAACGTGATGTAGTACGAGTTGTAACTCCAGGTACAATTATAGAAGATTCGCTACTGGAGGATAAAAGCAATAATTATCTCGCATGCATAGTTGAACAAAATGACGAATATGCTATTGGTTGTCTTGAATTATCAACGGGAAAGTTTTTTCACACTTTAACGAATTTGAAAGCTCTAGATAGTGATTTATTGCGTATATCACCAAGAGAATTATTAATTTCTGAAAAATTCACTGAGGACGAAAAAATTAGATCGATTTTAAAAAATTATAAAATATCAATTACGCAACACGCACAGAGTTTTTTTGAGTATAGTAAATCTCACAGAACGTTATGCGAGTTTTATAAAATCAGGGAACTTGGGAGTATAGGAAATTTCAGCAAAGTAGAAATCATGGCGTGCGGTGCACTGCTTGAATATGTCAGAGTAACACAAAGGGGCTCCATTCCAAGGCTTGAATTCCCAAAAAACTATAAGCAACAAAATTTCATGCTTATTGATGCTTCAGCAAGGAGAAATCTTGAGTTGTTTTCAACTCAATTTGGTGAAAAGAAAGGTTCACTAATTTCAGTTATTGATCACACAGTTACAGCCTCTGGTGTACGCCTGCTCAACCAAATGCTCGCTTCACCCCTTGCTTGCTCTAAGGCAATTAATTTGAGGCTCAGCACCGCTCAATTTTTTGTAAATAATCATGAGCCACGCAGAAAAATACGAGAGATATTATCTAACATTCCAGATATTGAGAGGTCTTTATCGCGCTTAATACTAGGGCGTGGTTCACCAAAGGATATGAACCTATTAAAAATAGGCCTAGGAAAAACTTTAGAGTTGTCTGAGTTTCTGTCTACCTTGCATAATTATTGTTTAAGTGAAAAATCAGAAATTAACTCTCAGATGTCATTCCAGTGCTTGACCAGAGAAAAGGAACCAGTGTCTACTACTCAGGTGATAAGTAGTGACGAAAGTGAACTAAGCACAATACATAAAAGCCTTGGCAATCATAAAGACCTATTTGAACTGTTAAATAGTGCTATACTTGATAATAACCTCAGTTCCGTGAAAGAAGGAGGATTTATTCACTCAAAATACAACTCAGAATTATCTGAGTTATCCTACATATTAAATAATAGTAATAAACTAATAACCAAACTCCGTGAATCTTATCGCGACCTAACTGGTATTGCCGCACTTAAAATATTACATAACAACATACTCGGTTATTACGTTGAAGTGTCGGCAAATCACAAAATAACTTCGGATATATTTATTCATAGACAAAGCTTAGCAAATAGCATGCGCTACACTACTAATGAATTGAAAGAACTAGAAAATAAAATTCTTACGGCACGTGATGCTGCAATCGGCTTAGAAATGAAAATTTTTAGTGAACTGTGTAGTGAAGTCGCTAAAGAATCTGAAAAAATTGCTCTTGCTGCAAATGCTTTGGCAAAACTTGATATTAGAACCGCGTTTGCAGAGCTTGCAGTGCAAAATAATTACGTAAAACCCATCATTGATGACAGCAAAGAGTTCAATATCTGTAGCGGAAGACATCCAGTGGTTGAAGTTAACGATAAATTCATTTCAAATAGCATCAATTTAGCTGGTATACATCTAATTACTGGGCCTAATATGGCGGGAAAAAGCACTTTTTTGAGGCAAAACGCTCTCATTGCAGTTTTAGCTCACATGGGGTCATTTGTGCCAGCAGAGAGTGCGCATATAGGAGTGATTGACAAGATATTTAGCAGGGTTGGTGCAACAGATAATATAACAGCTGGTTATTCTACCTTCATGGTAGAGATGATCGAAACAGCAACGATAGTAAATCAGGCAACAGATCGTTCCTTGGTGATACTTGATGAAATTGGTAGGGGCACAGGAGTGTATGATGGATTATCTATTGCACAGGCAGTGATTGAACATATTCACAATGTAAATAAGTGCCGCGCCATTTTTGCAACTCATTATCATGAATTGACTAAAGTAGGTGAATACTTAGAAAATGTGAAATGTTTTTGTATGAAAATAAAAGAATGGAAAGGAGAAGTCATCTTTTTACATGAAGTAATTGAGGGCTTTGCAGATGAGTCATATGGAATACATGTAGCAAAACTTGCTGGTTTTCCTGATTCTGTTTTAAACAGAGCAAGAGAAGTATTTGAGGAGCTAAAGGCTTGAGGAAAGTAACATTATATTACTCCACAATTATGGAGTTTTAGCAATCTATGGCGCTTTAATTTTAGTCAGCTTTCTGAGTAGCTGAATTAACGTAGCATTGATCTATTGCCACATTGGTCAAGATTACAGTTCCACCACCTACAACTGCACCTACAGCTCCTAATGCTAGTTGAGTACCAATTCCAGCATCAGACCCAATGATTAATGGAGCAAGAAAATATAATGCTAAAGCGCAAGTTATTGCAGCTACACTTATAACAGCCAGCTTTCTCGGACAAAAATTTTCTGGTGCCTCAGCACTAGATATGAATGATGATTTTACTAGATTTTTTCTACTTTCATGATCTAAAAAGCCACTCACTGTTCTCATTATAGGACGGGTAGAGCCGTCACCAGTCAAGTCAATTCTATCTTCCACTATATCATTAAGTTCTTTAACTTGAGCTTTATATTCGTCCCAGTAGACTGATAACTCTTGTTGGTCATTGAGAAGATCTGGTTTATTTGAAGTTGTTAAACAGTGTGAGTCATGTTTCAAAATATATCGAATTGTAGCTTTCCCTATATCTATATGCCCTTTAGTAATTGCATACTTTAAAACACCTTCTGCTTTTTCCATTCCAACATTAAGATCAGCACCAGCTTTTATCAATAATTCTACTATCTTTGGAGAATTATTAGATATAGCAATATCTAAAGGGACCCTCTCATTACAACCTTTAATATTTAAGTTTGCTTTTTGTTCTATTAAATAACTTATAAATTTTAAGGTTTCATCAGATTTTTCATCGTCTATGTCTTTATATTGGTCATATATTCTAATTGCAAAATTCAACGCAGTCTCACCCTTTAACGCAATACCACCAATAATTAATTTCCGATAGCTTTTTACCTCTTGATTTATTAAGTTAACATCCGCGCCGTTTTCTATTAAAGCCTTAGCTCCTTTGAAATTGCCTCGTGCAATTTGCAGATGAAGTGAGTAACGACCAAAACGATCAGTTACATTAGGATTTGCACCTTGTTCAATCAAATACCTTACAATTTTATCATTAAATTTGTGATCATGAGTTGCATGTTGTAGTGGCTCAGGATTTCGCGATAACTCATTTTTAGCTATTGATTTATTCATCTGACAGATTGATTTGACTAACTCTAAATCTTTTTTCATAACTGCCTTTCCGACTGCATTGACGAATTGTACACCTTGCTCTATTAGATATTTAGCCATTTTACTATCAATAGCATAACCTAATAAATTTTCACCATCTGGGGCATTAATATGAGTAACAACATCTTTAATAATAGAGCTGTTTTTCTCAAAAATTGATTTTACTTTTTCTAAGTCATTCTCCTTAACAGCTCTAAGAAGCTTTTTTAATACAGAATGTTTCTTCTCACTTTTAGATTGAAATTTCTCTCTTTCAGCTAGAATTTTGTCTAGTTTTTCTTCAGGATTCATAAATACACCTCAATACACACAATCAAAAAAATTATATCCACATCAGAATTGTTTGTAAAGGATCTTTAGATATTATCTTGCCCAAAGGTTAATTTATTTTATAATCTTTCTGTATTCTAGAAATTTCAATTAAATGAACTTCTATAAAACTCACGCGTGTAATGAATTAAGGAAGAATGATGTAGAAAAGGAAGTTACTCTCTCTGGGTGGCTGTACCGTAAACGTGACCATGGTAACCTAATCTTTGTTGATTTAAGAGATTTTTATGGAATTACTCAACTGGTATTCAATAATGACAAAGACTTTTTTGATGAAATTTCAAATTTAAAATCAGAAAGTGTGATTACTGTCACAGGAATAGTAAAAGCTAGAACTGAAGACACGGTAAACAGCTCTATTTCCACAGGAGAAATTGAAGTTATAGTTAGTAATTTACAAGTTGAATCGGAAGTTGAATTACACTGTGATGAGGAAATAGCAAAAGAAGAAAGGAGTATATTGGCAAGCATTGCCGGTGAGCAAGAATACCCAGAAAATATGAGATTTAAATATCGTTTTCTTGACTTAAGGCGAGAAAAAGTCCGCAATAACATTATTCTTCGCTCACAAATCATCGCAGAACTCAGGAAGCTCATGATAGAGCAAGAATTTTTGGAAATTCAAACCCCAATACTTACTGCCTCTTCTCCTGAAGGTGCACGTGACTACTTAGTGCCAAGCAGACTAAATCCTGGTAAATTCTATGCATTACCACAAGCTCCTCAGATTTTTAAGCAGTTACTTATGGTTTCAGGGTTTGATAAATATTTTCAAATTGCACCTTGTTTTCGTGATGAGGACGCAAGGGCTGACCGTTCTCCTGGGGAGTTTTATCAGCTCGACCTTGAAATGTCTTTTGTGACTCAAGAAGATATATTTCAGGTTATTGAATCTACTTTATATAAAGTGTTCGCGAAATTTTCTCGCAAGTCTGTCGATAAAGATTTTCCACGTATTACATACAAAGAAGCAATGCTCAAATATGGATCTGATAAGCCAGATTTGCGTAATCCATTATTAATTAGCGATGTAACAGAAATTTTCCGTGATTCAGAGTTCAATATTTTCAAAAGCAATATTGAACGCGGTATGGTAGTGAGAGCCATTCCTGCTCCTAAAACAGCAGAGGAACCACGCAGCTTTTTTGATAAAAAAATAGAACATGCGCAAAAAGAATTAGGTGCTAAAGGTCTTGGGTATATAACATTTGATAAGGACGGCATTGCAAAAGGACCAATTGCTAAATTTCTTGATGACAATAGGTTAAATTCTATAAAAGAAATAACAAATGTAAAGCCTGGAGATAGTGTATTTTTTGCTTCTGACAAAGAGAATGAGGCAGCAACAATTGCAGGGAAAGTGCGTATTCTTTTGGGATCAGAACTAGGTCTTATAGATGACAATATCTTCAAATTCTGTTGGGTGATTGATTTTCCTTACTTTGCGTATGAAGATAAAAGTAAAAAAATTGATTTCTTTCATAATCCATTTTCTATGCCACATGGTGGCTTGAAAGATTTAGAAGAAAAGAATCCACTGGATATCCTTGCTTACCAATATGATCTTGTTTGCAATGGAATAGAGCTGTCAAGTGGAGCAATTCGTAATAACAAACTAGATATTATGTACAGAGCTTTTGCCATTGCAGGCTACAGTAAAGAGGAAGTTGATACAAAATTCGGTGCGCTCGTGCGTGCATTTAGGTTTGGAGTGCCACCTCATGGTGGAATAGCACCAGGGGTTGATAGAATGGTTATGCTGCTTGCTGATGAGACGAACATTCGTGAAGTAATCTGTTTTCCTATGAATCAGCAAGGTGAAGATGTTCTAATGGGTGCTCCTTCTAAAGTAGAGGATAAGCATTTACGTGAGTTGTCTTTAAAGGTTGTTGAATAAAAATTTTTATAGCGGAGTGTGGTAAACTGGAAGTTATGAACAATATTAAAAAAGCAATACTATCAAGCATAATCTGCAATATGATTATATGGTATGAAGTAACTCTGTTTGGAGTTTTAACGCATATAATAAGCAACGTTTTTTTTCCTTCAGAAAGTGATTATTTAAGCACAATCAAATTTCTTGGCAGTTTTGCAATTGGATTTGGATTTAGACCACTTGGTGCATTTATTTTTGGTTACATTGGAGATAAATACGGCAGAAGGAAAATTTTGCTGACTTCCGTAATATTAGCTTCGATATCATCTACTGCAATTGCGATTATACCAAGCTTTAAAGAAATCGGAATATTTTCTCCTATAATGCTTCTGCTTTGTAGAATAACACAAGGAATGGCAGCAGGTGGAGAAACAAGTATCAATTCAGCTTTTTTAATAGAGCATTCAAGAGACAAAAAAAATCTAGGCTTTTTAGGTAGCATGAAAGCTTTTAGTGGTGCTCTTGGTTCTATTATATGCTTTGTAATGATAGCTGTTTGCAAAAAGTTTACAGGTGAAAATTATGAAATTTGGGGCTGGAGGTTGCTCTTCTATTTCTGCTCTGTTATGGGTGTAATAGGCTTTTTAATAAGGTACATAATGGAAGAGAGTCTAGCATACAAAACTCATGACCAAAATAAAAGCTTATCTAATTCTCCCTTTTTAGAATTAATCAAGAATTATAAAAGAGCATTTGTGATAGCAATTGGACTTGGCATTGCTCAAAACGCAATTGTTTATTCAGTAATCATGTTTTACAACATATCTGTAAAAGAGCTTATTCTTTCAGATATTGATATTAAAAATGTAGTAAGGATTATGGTTGAAATTACATTTGGGACGTCTGCAGTGCTGTTTGCAATACTGTCTGATAAAGTTGGAAGAAAAAACGTGATCATTCCTACGTTATTAGCTTTAGCTTGTGTCAGTTTGCCGGCACTTTCACTATTATCATATGATAACCACTATATTGTAACGCTCACTTTTCTATTAATAAGTGTGCCGATAGGCTCATCTTTTGGAATATATAATTCTCTCGCCTGCGAGTTATTTCCAACAAAAGTTAGATGCACTGGCTTTAGCCTAGCACATAACATATCTGCAGGTATTTTTGGTGGTCTTTCTCCATCGATATGCATGTGGCTTATAGAAAAAACTGAAACAAAACTTGCAGCAGGCATTTATCTTACTATCTGTGCATTAATTAGCCTAATATCTGTACTTCAAATTAAAGCCAAAGATAGAAAAGTTGATTGGTGAAATCGTTTTAGTTGAAAGATAGCACTTCAATAGATTTTTCGATATGCCTAGGGATAGGAGCAGTAATAGTGATTTCTTTATTATTTGGCAATTTTAAAGATAAAGAATGCGAATGAAGGTGGATCTGATTTACTACCCCATCAATAAAAGCTTTTTTACCACCATATTTACCATCACCAATAATAGGACAATTTATATGAGCTAAATGTGCACGTAACTGATGAGTTCTACCCGTAATTGGTTGTAATTTTAAATAAGCTGTATTGTGTTTTAGCTTTGCTATAGTTGAAAAATGTGTAGTGGCATTTTGAGGTGAATCTTCATCAACGACTACTTTTTCTTGCCCTGAAATATATTTTTTCACCAACGGATAGTCTATTGTTCCATTATCTTTGCTCGGTATACCATAAGTCAATGCTAGGTAAGTTTTTTTTATTCTCCGTCCTTTAAATTCTTCCATAAGATATCTTGCAATATTAGCATTGCGCGCGAATATTATTACTCCACTTGTATCTCTATCAAGTCTATGGACAATTTTGAATATTTCCCCTTCTCTTATTTGATCAAGCAAATCACTAATGCTAATTTTTACCTTTATGCCGCCTTGAACAATGACCCCTGCGGGTTTGTTTATAGCTATTATATATTCGTCTTCATATAATATGTTCTCTCTTAGTAGATTCACTAACTTTTCATTATATTTGCAGTCAGAATTAGTGTTCTCAATATAGTCTAAGTATCTTATCATTATAGTTTGCCCAGAGCTTACCCTATCGCTGGATTTTGCCGTGCAATTATCAACCTTGATTAATCCTTTCCTTAAAGACTTCTCAATTGCAGATTGTTTCAAATTGGGAAAAATTCTTCTGATGTACCTATCGAGCCTAGCGTTATTGTCTTCTACTAATATAGTTTTGATACCTTCTGACATCTTACTTATAAAAATTTTATTGTGTAAACTAAAATCTAACATAGCTAATGTACTCCTCAGTTTCAGCTACTTGCATCGAGTGCTACGTGCTGGAATTTAGAGGATTATTTAACTATTTATAACAGCTTCATATTTTCCTACAGCTGAGTAAAGTGGTAACAATGATAGTTTCTCGATCATAGAGAGGTGAGTATTAGGCTCTTTAGTACTAGGGCCTGGACACGCTTCAGTGTTAGGCCCTAACTTCATACACTCAATGCCGTTAGCTAAAGATGTTACTCTTCCTACATTAACATTTTTAGTGCGATATGACCACCTGCAAGGACTATGTAATATTTGTTCTTTTACTCCATCCATTTCAGCTGGACACGCTTTAGTGTTAGTTCCTAACTGCATACATTTAATGGGGTCAGTTATAAGTACTACTCCTTTTTCATTAAGTTTAGCGTTATACTGTAATTGTTCAATTTGATTATCTTGATCTCTTATCATAAATTCAAAGCTGATAGATAGATGTAATTCTATTTCTCTCAACATATGTGATGCTATGTGTTGCACCATATGTGAATCTGTGTGTTGCACTGTCATTAATGCTTTGTTTCTGAGTATACTTAATTCTAAGTTAAGCCGCGTAAGTATATCTGGTGCTCTTTTTTCTGCTTCTATTAGAAGATTACTTATACCTTGACGTTCAGCTAAATCTTTTACAGTTTCACCGCAGTGATCAGGCAATGAAGTTTTTGCGCAATAAAATAGTAAGGTCATTACTACTATCCAGTGTCTACGTTCGATAGCATAACTTAAAGGACATTCGCCTGAGTTATTCTGTGCATTAACATTTGCTCCATATGAAATTAAGGTCATTACTACTTTCGGATGGTTATACTTGGCAGCTTTATGTAAAGCAGTTGATCATAAATCGTCACTTGCATTAACATTTACTCCAGCTTCTAATAAAGCACATACCATTAGTATATTACCATTTCTGGAAGCATAACGTAAAAGATCAGTTTCCACCAATTTTATCACATCCTTACATATTTCAAGTTGTATCATAGTATTTACTGCTTTTAGAAAATTATATGGATGAATAGAAAATAATATTTTCTGTGGATCATTCGTCTCAATATTTGCTCCATTGGCTATTAGACAATTCATTACTTCTATATTGCCTCTTGCAGCAGCACAATTAAAAGGAGTCCATCCCCATGCATCCTTATAGTTAACCCACTGCCATTAAGTTAAGGGAAAGTGATGGACTGTATTGTAAAATCAGGTAAGATCCACAAATTAAAAGAAGTAATGACATGAGTAAAAAAAAGAATAATCATGTTTATAAAAAATAAATTGATGAGTTTAAACTTTATAAACGCACACAGAGCATCCTCAAAAGACTTCTCACGAAAAAGAAATCTGCCCTTCATTAGTGTATTTCTCCTGATTTTTAGAAAGAGTGTAAAGTCATTACAAGTAATGCTTAATGAGTTTGTTCTGCATACAAGAAAAGATTACACAATTACGGCAAGTGCATTTACTCAAGCAAGAAAGAAGCTAAAGCATACTGCGTTTTCAGAGTTAAATGATGATATATAGTATTTTCTAAAATGAATGGATAAATTTCCATTATGGTATTACCAACCAAAAGTTGTAAGTCTGTACATTTATACATTAGAGGTCTGAGGCGGCTTTTGATGGTATGCCAACAGTGTTCTATGGGATTCAAATCTGGTGAATATGTTGGAAGATACAGCACATGAAAGCCAAAAGACTCTATTAATGATTTTGTTTTAGTGGTCTTATGAAATGTAGCATTATCCATAACTATGGTTGTGCCAAGTGGCAATTTAGGTAATAACATCTTCTCCAACAATATATTGAATACCTCTTTTTCACACCCACCTTTGAAAGTCATTGGTGCAATAAATCTCATTCCAATCCACCCGGCTACTATACTGATTCTCTCTCGAGTTCTCCCTGGAACATCTGCATAAATTTTCTTTCCTCTTGGAGCACGTCCATATTCTCGGTATAACTTATTATCAACTCCTGCTTCATCTATATATAAGATGCTGGAATGTTCTATTTTTGAGATTTTATCAATAAATTGCTGCCTATCTTCTTGATTGCGCTCTTGATATAGTGTGACTTTTTTAAAGTAATTTTTAGCTGTTTTAGTCTATACCAAATTGAATTTATTCCAAATCCAAGATTTTGTTTCATCTCTGCCAGAGTATGATCTGGATTCTTTGTAACATATTCTTCGAGTATTTTTGGGTCTATTTTTCGAATAAAGCTACCGTTTTTAGATGGCTTTAAGCTTTCACCAGCAGCTTTCTTTTTTAACCAGCGGTACAGAGTTGCTATTCCTATCTCCATGAGCTCTGCTATCTCAACCTTTGTCTTCCCTTTTTCTATCATCAATACTGCCTTTTCCCTTAAATCCACACTATATGCCATTATAACTCAAATACTTTGTTATACCTTTATCATTTGCTTTGGGAAATACTATAGTTTCCCTATACTAACAAGATCAGGAATTTAAAACCCACCATGGCTTCAGAGTACTTGCATTTGATGCTTCAATACTGATTCTGCCAAAGAGCGACAAAATAATAGGCGAGTTTGGCTCAAGAGCAGTATGAAATCGAATCCAGAGATTTGAAGACTATACAAGTGCAACCTTTGAAGTTTGCTACGATGTGCCAAATAATATTGCAATAAAATCTGTGCTAAGTAGAGGTGACAGCTATGAGGTTGATTTAGCGATCGGTATGCTTGAATCCATAAAATCAGACGATTTGTTAATCTGTGATAGAGGATACGTATCTTATCGATTTCTTGCTGAGCTTACAGGAAGGAAAATCAATTATATAATTCGCTGTTCAAGTTCGTCTTTCAATGAAATAAACGCTATGTTTAAGCCGGAAAGCCCATCTAGTACGGTGGTAGTGTCTACCGCACCTATTAAAGTAGCAAGACAGCTACGAAAGCTAGGATTACCTGATGAGATGAAATTCAGGTTAGTCAAAATAATACTTTCTTCTGGAGAAGTTGAAGTATTAGTAACATCTCTGTTAGATGAGAAACGTTTTACAGTTGAAGAGTTTGAGAGATTATATTACTTGCGCTGGGGAGTAGAAACATTTTTTTCTAGGCTGAAGGGAAGATTAAATTTAGAGAATTTCACAGGAAAAAGTATTGAAACTATCAAGCAGGATTTTTGGTCAACTATCTTCATCAGTAATCTAGAAAGTATCATGATAGAAGATGATGAAGAGACATTGAGCTCACAGAATAGTAAACTAAAAAAGCATCAATAAATCTGTCTCATTTAATGCGATTAAAAACTTATCCTTTGATAATTTTTCTACAGAGTCAGACATAGACTGCATTATGTATCGACTATCACAGTTATTTTTGATGAACACTTTAGTGGTAAGAAAAGGGAGAAGAGTTGATCGTCATAAGATATCTGATATTCGTTCACTCAACTACCAGAAAAGAGCTAGAAAACATGTGTTTTAAATTCAAGATATCTTTTCAGTATCATTGTATTAGTACATTCTTTGCAAAATAACCTGCAATTATTACTTTTTTAAATAACTTGCACTTTTCAGACTCCCTTTTCTTAAAAATTCACCCTAGTATTTACCATAATTATCAATCACTTCAAATTTTTTGTCCAATCTTAACTTCTCTTTCCCTTAACTTAATGGCAGTGTTGTCATCTCCTGCTCCCTCCTTCTTGTCATTCAAGTAGCCTCTATCCCAGTGGGCTTTGTTGCAAATATTAATAAATTTACCAAGCGAAAAAAGGCAAAAAATCCCCATGTAACGAGTTTAATAATGTAAATTGGCGCTGTAATAATCTGCTAACGCTTAAAATAAGAGCGTTTTGGCTGAATGTAGAAAAAATAAAAAAAGACATGCAGCCGCTATAATTTTTATGTAATTTGCCAATAAATATCTGAGTTTTTTACTGAATTTTTGTTGTTGAACCCGCGCGGATCGAAAACAAGGATAAATGCTCTTATTGTCATAATAAGGGGGCTGGCGCAGTTTGTCAAGGAAGTTTTATGCGAGAGATCTATTGAAATGCTCGTGCAAAATCATACTATTAATTAGTACACTATAAATTTAAAATTATAAATATGTTAAGTAAATTAGTAACTTTGCTATTAATTTTTATACTCCCTTTTAATTCGTACTCATATCAGTTTAGAACTAAAGCAAAGCAAGCAGTTGTTTTAGATTTAGCTTCAGACTCTTTCATTTTTGACCATAATTCCAGTGAAAAAATGGCCCCATCTTCAATGAGTAAGTTAATGACTTTATATGTAGCTTTTGATTATCTAAAAGCTGGAATAATAAAAATGGAAGATAAATTTCGAGTAAGTAGAAAAGCATGGGAAAGGAAAGGATCTTCTATGTTTTTGAAAGAAGGTCAATTTGTTACGGTAAAAGAACTACTTGAAGGAATTACAATTGCCTCAGGTAATGATGCATGCATAGCGCTAGCCGAGGGTATTGCAGGATCAGAGGAGAATTTTGTTGCTGAAATGAATGAAGTTGCACAAGATTTAAATCTTAATGATAGTCATTTTGTTAACTCAAGCGGGTGGCCAGATGAAAACCATTTTATGAGCGCAAAAGACTTGGTAACACTGGCAAAAAGAATTTTCACCGATTTTCCTGAATACTATGATCTATTCTCTGAACAATATTTGACATATAACGATATTGTACAAAAAAATAAAAATCTTTTACTTTTCCATGATATTGGAGTTGATGGTCTAAAGACAGGTCATACAAGTGCTGGTGGTTATGGCATTATAGCATCTGCAAAACGGAACGATAGGAGAATTTTTGCTATTGTGAATGGTTTGGACACCGAGAAAGAGCGAATAGAGGAAGCAAAAAGACTAATACAATATTCCTTAAATCATTTTAATACCAAGAAAATATTTGCTAAGGATAGCGTAGTTGAAGAAATAAATATTGTTTATGGAAAAGATAAAAAAGTGCCCGTTACAGTTGCAAACGATGTTACCATAACTTATAACCGCAGATTACATAATAAAATTAAAGTGCGTATTGAGTATAAAGATATGGTACCCGCACCAATTAAAAAAGGTCAAGAAGTGGGCAAAATTTTTGTAGAAATAACTGGTACTGAGCAACAAACTATACCTGTTTATGCAGCAAATGATGTGCAGGAATTGAGCTATATAAAAAAAATTTTTAGAAAGTTGTTTTAATCAGCAAATGTAAGTTAAGTAGACCTGAAATACTAATCTACTTTCAACCCCTCAGCATGTAAACTGCGTGGTAAAGATTCCAACTCTTTTGCAGCAGTGAGTTCTTTATTTTTTGCATGTATACCAAGATTATTGAATTCTCGAGCAGCGGGAAATACTCTTACCTCAAGCGAGCCAGCAGTTTTATTGTAATGGTCGACAGCGCTTTTTAAGCTCCTGCGTAAATTGTCAAAGTTTTCGCCCATTGTGCAGATTCGCTCATATAAAATATGGCCTAGTTTACTTATTTTCTTTGCATTTTCTGCTATCACCTCTTGCTTCCATCCATAGGCTACTGCCCTAAGCAGCGCAATTAAAGTTATCGGTGTTGCAATAATAACTTTTTTTTCTATTCCAATTTCTATCAAAGCTGGTTCACACTCCAGTGCTGCGCTGAAAACTCCTTCTCCTGTTAAGAAAAGTACTACAAGTTCTGGCGTATTTTCAAACTGATTCCAATATTCCTTTCTGCCTAGATCGTTTATATGTTTTTTTATTGCCAGAGAATGATTCTTCAATTTTTCCCTTTGTATCTGCAAATCATTTTGCGACATAGCATCCATATAAGAATCAAGTGGTACTTTAGCATCTATTATTATTTGCTTTCCTGATGGCATTTTTATTATCAAATCAGGACGCAACAAATTGTCCTCATTTTTATCAATTACTGAGGCTTGAGTCAAAAAATCGCAATATTCAATCATTCCCGCCATTTCCACTACTCTTTTTAGCTGCATTTCACCCCATTTTCCCCTAATGTGAGGCTTCCTCAGGGCGTTAGCAAGGCTAGAAGTTTGACTCATTAATGCTCCAATTTGCTCCCTTAAACCTTCATAGGCCCCTACCCTCTCCTTCTCTAAGTCACGTATTTCACTATCGAATTTTTCTAACTTTTCTTTTATTGGAGTGACAACTTCGTTGATCGTTGCTTGCCTTTTTTTGAAATCACTTTCTGTTTCTTTTAGTTTACTATCGATTACTTCCTTCGCTAAATTCAGAAAATTATTGTTGTTTACCTGCAAAGCATCAAGAGAAAGCGCTTTAAAAGTATTTGTAAGCCTCTCCTCTGCTTTTGTCAGTAATTCTATTTCCTTTTTCTTTTCCTCACGCTCTTTTTGTAGAATTACTTCAAGCTCTGCTTTTTTGACTTTCAACCCAACTATCTCTTCATCCTTATTCAGTAAAGTTCGCTTTGCCTCTTGAAGCTCACGCTCTAATTTAAGTTCAAGATTTGCTTTCTCCTCACTTAGCTTTCTATTCTTTTTTACGACGAAAAAGAGAAATAACAGTAAAAAAAGAAAATTTAACCCGAGAACTATAGAATTGAGAAGCATCAGAATACAGAAAAAACCGCACTCACAATACTATCTAATTTTTCTATATATAAAAAAGAAAAAAGAGAATGAAATGAGGTACTCTTTTGTGAAGGATTTGGTTTGCTAATTAATAATCGCCTACACTTGGATTAGTGACATAATGTCTTTTTATTAAAAATCTTATATGATAGTTATTTTTATCATATTAAATAGCACATATATTAACAACTCGATTTTACTCTCATTGCTTACTATTTACCACATTACAACACTTACAAACCGTTTATTTCATTAAAAACTTAGCTTCAGCCCAGACAAAAGCACATACCCGGAGTTATTACTTTCGATTTCAGGTTCTTTGGTAATAAATTTTACAATATCGAAGTAGTATGAAGTGCCAAGAGCTAATGGATATTCAAGACTGAAAGCCTGTGATGTTAATTCGTTTGTACCTTTGCCTACAATATCCCTGCTACTACTAAAATATGTTAAGCTCACTTTACGAGAATCAGAATGATAAGCAACACCTGCATTTATATAATTCATATTACTTGTTTCAGGACTACGTTTCTCACCAGATTTACCGCCATTACCGTACGAAAAAATGCAATCAAGTTCAAAAAGTTTTAGCTTCAAGCCAAAATTCCAGTGTAGCAATTGATTACGGCATTTATAATTTTCAGAAGTACCATCCGAGCAATCAGTTAAATTTTCTCTTACAAACTCACCAGTAAAAGCAGTAGTAAAATTTATTTCATCTGATAAGCCATTTTTATAGGAAAGACCAGCGGCTATTAGATTGTTATATTGCAAATTATTTTTTCCTGGAACATAACTGAGTCCAAGTTGAAAGTTATAGATTTCAGGAGAAAGATAGTTTATCGTTGGTTGTTTTAACTTCAGCTCTAGTCCATTATAGTCGCTGTAAATATTGGGTTTTACCCAAAATACCTCATCTTTATCATACCCAGGATCATTATCTTTTTTTTCATTACCGCGCAAATTTGAGTAATTTGTCCAATGACCATTTATTCCTCCGGCAGCTGTGTAAATTTTTGAAGTGTTAATTAACATACTCTGACTAACTAAACTTCCTTTACCATATTCAATTGATCCAAATTCCTGGTTCTTTATGATAAAATACCACTTCTCCATTTCTAACTTTTCTATGTCTAGTGCCTTTAAGTTTGCAATACCAGAAACTCCTACCTTAACATCAAACCCCATTTGTGTATTTGGATAAACTTGCTGCAAATAAAGAAAGCGCAGGTCTGAATAGCTTGAGGTCTTGTCTTTTGTAGAGCTAAAATAATCTCTGTTGAAAGCGTAGCCAAATCTTAAATCTATTTTTCCATCTAGTTCTGCATAAAATATCTCCTTATCTAGAATTACCCTAGCGTTAGCACTCCCTACCACGAATAATAATGAAAATAGTGTGATCAGTAACCTCATAGGCAAGCTTAAATTTTTAATATAAGCTTAACAGAAATAAAAAACAATCCTTATATTGTGTAGAACTTAGATACTACAAAGCAATTAATGACAAAAGCGTTTAAGCATTCTTCACACTATGTTTTTGAATTATATTTCCATAAATAATTGATATACTTGATAGTTTTCGCTTTAATAACTGCTTGTTAATGGAAGAATGTATACGATTAACTATTTTAGATGTGTTATTTGCATCACAGTTCATCAAAATAAAAAGTACCTTATTCTCATCAATACATCCTAGAAAATCATCACTACGGCAATTTTTATAAAAATGCTCTATGATCAAACTCAATGCATTGTTTGTCTCATTCAATTTACTATTAAAACCTATTATCCCTATAACTGCGTTAATTTGATATTCAAAGGCAAAATTCAATACAACATATAACTCCAAAATAGTGGACTCATTGTCTGGTATATCAAACAAGTTGTGTTTTTTATATTTCTTACCCATCAGATATTTATCCCTAAACATTGCTAGCTTATGAAACAGGCTAATGTCACGTATCAATAGCTCATAATTAATCTTGCTATTAGTAAATTGCGTGGTGCGAAAAACTTTTACCTTTGTTTTTATATCTTCTCCTTTAGCATCAATTAGAGAAAAGCCTATCACTTTTGGCAATATATCGGGCAAATCGCGCCCATCTTGAGTATACTCCAAATAGCTTTTCATATCTTCAGCTGCTCTTTTACTTAAAATATTAATTAACGGCTTATTAAGTAAATTCCCTTCCTCACATTTTAATAAATTCCTTGCAGCTTGATTGAGTCCCGAGATTAATACGTTCTTTTTCTCATTATCCTGACAAACAGATATCACAGCATCATCTTTCCTTCTTGCAGTCATAAAATCTTCCATATCTTCTCACATATAACGTATTTATAAGTATAATAAGATTGTATTAAAATTCATTTACCCATTAATATACTTGATAAAGCATAGACAAATCGTCATGTTGCTGCATGTTCTAAGTCATGATAAAGGAAGCAAAATTATAAATATAATTTTGCTTGTTCTCTTTATACCTTCACTACAACAACTTATTTTGCTGTATTGGATTAGATGGTTGAATATAACCTAAACTACTGTAACACGATTCTTCGTATGAAGGTAGTATAGTATTTTCTAAAATGAATGGATAAATTTCCATTATGGTATTACCAACCAAAAGTTGTAAGTCTGTACATTTATACATTAGAGGTCTGAGGCGGCTTTTGATGGTATGCCAACAGTGTTCTATGGGATTCAAATCTGGTGAATATGTTGGAAGATACAGCACATGAAAGCCAAAAGACTCTATTAATGATTTTGTTTTAGTGGTCTTATGAAATGTAGCATTATCCATAACTATGGTTGTGCCAAGTGGCAATTTAGGTAATAACATCTTCTCCAACAATATATTGAATACCTCTTTTTCACACCCACCTTTGAAAGTCATTGGTGCAATAAATCTCATTCCAATCCACCCGGCTACTATACTGATTCTCTCTCGAGTTCTCCCTGGAATATCTGCATAAATTTTCTTTCCTCTTGGAGCACGTCCATATTCTCGGTATAACTTATTATCAACTCCTGCTTCATCTATATATAAGATGCTGGAATGTTCTATTTTTGAGATTTTATCAATAAATTGCTGCCTATCTTCTTGATTGCGCTCTTGATATAGTGTGACTTTTTTAAAGTAATTTTTAGCTGTTTTAGTCTATACCAAATTGAATTTATTCCAAATCCAAGATTTTGTTTCATCTCTGCCAGAGTATGATCTGGATTCTTTGTAACATATTCTTCGAGTATTTTTGGGTCTATTTTTCGAATAAAGCTACCGTTTTTAGATGGCTTTAAGCTTTCACCAGCAGCTTTCTTTTTTAACCAGCGGTACAGAGTTGCTATTCCTATCTCCATGAGCTCTGCTATCTCAACCTTTGTCTTCCCTTTTTCTATCATCAATACTGCCTTTTCCCTTAAATCCACACTATATGCCATTATAACTCAAATACTTTGTTATACCTTTATCATTTGCTTTGGGAAATACTATACCTTTTTGTAAGGCGTACCCCACCATGGGAGGCGAAGGCATATAAAAGATACTATCTGTACTTAAAAAAAAAGTTAATATTTTGTAGTATATGATCAATTGCTCCTCCAGTAATACCCGTTACTATTGATGGCAATAACTTTACTGTTTTTAAGTGAGCCATTGCTTTAGAAAAGTCGCAATAATCTTGATCAGGTAGATATACTGTATTTAAATCAGCACGTAAATTCGGATTTATACTATCCAAATCTCCTATTACAAGATCAGGTTTTACGCCAATTGATAGAAGATTATTTGCTCCTCCATCTACAGCAATAACAGGTATATCTTGTTTAAAAAACGATGAATCAGGTATTTCTCGATTTAGTACTACAATAGAACGATATTCTTGCTCCACGCTACAATGTAGCATATGGTTATAAAACGCTTCGTGCAGTTTTTGCATCGTAGTAACATTTTTGAACAATTGATATTATACTGATCACTAATCCAGCAATATTACTGAGTATCACAAAAGTTAAACCCTGACAAATACCGTAAATAAGCCGAGATGATGAAAAAATAAGATAATTCACCAACATTAGCATCGATACGTCACGAGTAAGTTTTGTGATATATGCTCTATATACTTGAGGCAATAACCCAATGAGAGATGTAATGAACGGGATGAAGCCAAAGCATTCTTCAATATTTATATACATTTTCCTACGTTTGTTTTAACAAGATCAGGTTCAAAGGGTTGTACTTTATGTACTCTCAGCTTTTTTAGAGCACCCCTAATGCGTGTAATTTATAACATCATTTAGTCTATTAATCAAGAAATTAACAGTGACTTGCATTCATGAAACCCAATCGGCTTATATGCTAATTATTATCCAAACTAATAGTCGGCTGTGCATCCTGCTCAGAGATCAGAGCAACTAGCAAATTGTTTATCAATTGAACCTTTTGTTTTACATCCAATTGTAAGCTTTTATTTTTTTCAAAATGGGCTATTACTTCTTCGATAATTCCTATTGCATTTTGCACTATATGCCTTCTTGCAGAGGTGATGGCATGTGCTTGTTGACGTCTCAGCATTGCTTGTGCAATCTCAGATGAATACGCCAAATGCGATATTCTCGCTTCTGCAATTTCAATTCCAGCAATATTCAATCTTTGTTGTAACATTGACCGCAATTCATTTGAAATTTTGTCAGAGTTTTTACGCAAAGATTCTTCATCGTTTTCGCTATCATACGGATAATTACTTGCCAGTTCTCTAATTACCGAGTCACTTTGCACAAAAACAAAATCATGATAATTATTAACATTATAATATGCCTTCGCAGGACTGCTCACTCTCCAAACAATTACTACTGAAATCTCTATCGGACTTCCATTAGCATCATTAACTTTAATTTTTTCTGTATTGATATTCTGAAATTTCAAAGAAACTCTATATTTACTCGAAAATGGAAGCGTTACGCATATTCCAGACTTAAAATAAGTTCCAATATAATGACCAAAAAACTCTATCACTCTTGCTTCATTAGGATCATTAACGAAAAATCCTTGAGAAAAAGTCAATATTGAAACAGCAGCAACTCCAAGTGCAATTGTGCTGTCATACACAAAAAGTACCAATAAAATTAACCCTAGCGCTATTAGTACGGGAAAAGCCCGAATTTTACTTAGATTTCTATCATTTATTGTATTTTTATCTGTACTGTCTTCATCAGATTGCTTTTTCACTTGCACCCTCTCTGCTGATTATTTCATCTACCTTACTTACAAATAATTTAAACTCTCTTAATTCACAATCAGGCAACTTTATCTCATTGCCATGAGCTATCGTAAGCGGATCAATGTGTTTACCATTATACATAACTTCATAATGTAAATGGGGCCCTGTTGCAACACCAGTGCTACCAACATAAGCTATAACCTGACCCTGCTTTACTTTAGAGCCTAACTTTACATCGCTACTAAATTTGCTTATATGTGCGTAACAAGTTGAATATTTATTGTTGTGCTTTATTTTGATGTAATTCCCATAGCCACCATTCTTTCCTATATATTCTATTACACCTTCTGCAGTGGCGTGTATAGGAGTGCCAAGTTTAGCTGCATAATCTACTCCTTTATGAAAAGCAATTTTACCATGAATGGGATGCTTTCTATTACCAAAATTCGAGGATATAGGAAAATCTCCGTTTAAAGGACTTACAAAAATTTCGCTACTCTTCAAGCTTACCCCCTCTTTATTAAAATACTCTTCTTTGCTGTTTTGTGACTCATAATAATATAAACTTATAGCTTTATTGCTTGTTGTGAGTGAAGTATATAAAATTTTTTCTTCAGCCTTCTGATTACCGAGCGATTTCTCAAAAAGAACCTCCAACTTACCTTTTGGCACAATGTCTTTTTTAAAATCTACACCATAATCTTTATATATGCCGATTAATCTCATTATTGTATCTGGCGCCAAACCTTCTGCATCAAAAAAAGAGGATTTTATGTCACTGGATATGAATAACAACTTTCTATCACTTTCTGTAGCTTTTTTTTTCCTGATCCCGTCTTGGAATAACACTGGAGAGTGGGTTAGTGTCATTCCAGTGCTTGACCAGTTTTTTAATCGAAAATGTTGTATAGCGTGCTGTTTACAATCAATTTCCAGTGTCTGGGCACTGGAATGACAATAGTCTTTCTGCGCAAATGTTTGAGTTGCATATGCTGGTAAAATACAAAGCAGTAGAAATATTACCAGCCTCATAGTTTATCAGCAAAAATAAAATTACCTTCAACATACTGCACATCATCATTATCTTCTAGCTCTTCAACTAATGTAGATAATTTATCAATTAATTCTTTGTCGCTAACTTCAATCAGGTCCTTTGGTTGCCATGAAAGACGAGCAAGTTCTGGTTCTCCAAATTTTGTATAGAAAGCATCACGCACTCTACCAAAATCTTTCACTTCACAAGTTATAACATATAATTCTTCCTTGTTATTTTCCTCAACATTCAATACTTCTAATTCAATTCCATAGTTAAATAAATCTTCAAAATTTATACCCTCTGCTTTATAGACAATTAAGCCTACATGATCGAAAAGGTAACTCACACATCCTGTTTCTCCCAAATTACCGCCTTTGCGAGAAAAGATATAACGTATCTCAGAAGCAGTTCGGTTGCGATTATTTGTCAGAGCATGGACAATAAGTGCAGCACCAGAAGGTCCGCAGCCTTCATATTGTATTTCTTCATAACTTTCTCCAGCAACGTTACCAGCTGCATTTTTTATTGCTGTTTCTATTTTATCTTTTGGTACATTTTCCTTTCGCGCAGAAAAGATAGCAGAGCGAAGACGTGGATTAAGCTCGGGATCAGGTAGCCCTTGTTTTGCAGCAACTGTTATTTCCCTAATGAGCTTCGTAAATTTTTGCGAGCGCTTTGCATCCTGAGCACCTTTTCGATGTTTTATATTTGAAAACTGTGAATGACCAGCCATAAGAAAACTAATTCACCCCTTCTACTAACATATTTTCATACTGCTCAGCTTCTAAGTCAAGGCCAAGAGCTAAGTGAGCTGTTATTAAATAACTAATAACTCTAGAAGAATATTTAGAATCTTTATTGCTTATCATATCTTGAAAACGCTTAATTGCTGCTAAATATTCACCACGCTTTAGGTAAAATTCACCAATAGAATACTCTTTTTTTGATATATGTTCTGTGATTAATTTTTCTTTTTCTTTGATCTCTTCTATATATTCGCTATTCGGAAAAAGATTAATATATTCAGTAGCTAGCTCTAAAGTTTTATATGAAATTTGTTGCCCAAGCTGCACTTTGTTAATTTGCATGTAATAAGATAATACTCTTAAGTAATATACATATGGCAAATCTTCACCATTTGGATAAACGTATATATAATCATCCACATCACTTGCAGCACCGCTGTATTTACCCATATTATAGTGAGAAACACCAGACAATAATTTGGCTTTCATTGCCCAATAAGATAAAGGATACAAATCCTCTATCTTTTGAAATGCTCTAATAGCTTGCTTATATTTTTTCTGATCATAAAGCTTAACTGCCTCCTCATATAGTTCAGTTTCAGTGTGTTCAAGATAATTCGCATACGACTGCGTGAAGGGGCAAGTCAGAAGAAAAAAGCATATGATTAAAGTCTTATACATAAGATTTTTTTTGATCAAAATAAAGTATAGACTAAATATTACCTAAATAAACAAATTTTTGGCATTATCATCGAACGAAAAGCGGCTCTTGGCCACCATTACCTATATTGCTCGCACCACCACCTATTGCAACACCCTTTCCACTCACTTCTACGTTCTCTAGCTTTCTACTATAAGAATGTGTGATCAATCCACTTCCTACCATCAAAAGAGCAATACCTACCAGACCTAAAGCAGGCCCAACAGAAGATGATGCTAATGCTACTCCAGAAATCAATATTATTCTCCTGATTAGTAATAAAGAAGAACCAGCGAGCATTAACTTAGCTGCAGACATATTGCTTGTCTTTTTTTCAGATTTCTCATCAAAATCTTGCTCTTTTTCTACTTCATATTTTTTACTTTTCTTGTACTCGCGATAGCAGAAAGTAGCACTCGCTACAAAGTAAAATAGACTAGAAATTGAAAAAGCTACGTCTCCTATTATTCCTTTCTCCAATGCTTCACCTACTATGCTAGCCACAATAACTAATGTAACTAAAGCAGCATCAGCATAGTTAAAGTAATCATCAACGGTACAAGAAAGGTCTCTCTTTTCTTTTTCTACTGTTTTCCCACTTTCAATATTCTCCAATTCTCGTTCTTTTTGTGCTATTTTTCTATTATTATAAATTAAATATAGCGTGCAAATAAGGGATAAGACTGTGAAAGGTAATATAGTATGGCCTAATGAGGTGCTTATAAGGCCAAGTAATACCTGATCGCTACATATTTTTTCCAGCTCAATTGCCATAAACAATGCAAATGGAACCATTGTTGCCAATGATACACATTTTCTATATAGCTCTCTTTTTTTTAACGTTAATAACTCCTGTTCCAGCTTCTGCTTTTTTTTCTTCTTCAAGTATTAATAATTCTTGCTCAAGTTTTTTTCTCTTTTTTTTCTTCTTCATCAACTGTTGACCAGAAATCTCGAAAAAAATCCTCTATTTTAATATCTTTCTCAGAACTTGATCTCTTAAAGGAAGACTCAGTATTAAAGCTATCTATAATAATACCAGTCATACAAAATTGACTAATTTATAAACTAATACATTATACAGGATTTTAACTAATCAGTCAATATTGTGAAATTATTAACTTTCTTTGTATGCTCTTAAGTAATTTAGTCAATCTGTTTGATGCCAGCTAGAATGTAATTATAGCCTGACCACATAGTCATAACAGCCGCAGCCCATAAGCAAACCACACCTATATATTTAGTTGCTTCATAATCACTCATTATTAACGCTACTATAGCAACCATCTGCAAAAATGTTTTAATTTTCCCAGCCTTACTCACAGGTAAACTAACGTTTGTAGCTATCAAGAACTCCCGCAAGCCTGAAACTAATATCTCCCTACAAACAATTATAACTGACGGTATAATTGTAATATCATCTATCTTATGCTTATAAACTAGCATGATTATTGTTGAAGCTACTACTAACTTGTCGGCAATTGGATCAAATAACTTGCCAAAATTCGATTGGACTTTCCATGCACGCGCTAAATAACCATCAAAAAAATCTGTAATGCACGCAAACATAAAGATCAATATTGTTATTAGACTTGCATATTTACTTTCTATATAAAAGCTTGATATTATTGCCGGTATTGCGAGCGCACGAGAAATTGTTAGCAAATTAGGCACGTTTTTCTTAAGCATGTCACATCACCCTACTTAGTAGATAAATTTATACAGAAGTACAATAGAGTTCACAAGCTAATAGTTGAACATTCATAAAAACCCCATATACTTAAAAAATTACTAACAATAAGCTCAAAGCATAAGAATGAATAATGATTTATATAACACCACAAAACAAGAAGCACTGAAGTATCATAATAGGGGTGGTAAACCTGGTAAAGTGTCGATTATACCAACAAAACCCTTATCCACACAGTATGACCTATCACTTGCTTATTCCCCTGGTGTTGCAGCCCCATGCCTTGCAATAGCTAAAAATCCTAAAGCTGTTTATGATTACACGGCAAAAAGCAATTATGTGGCTGTCATTTCAAATGGCACCGCAGTGCTGGGACTTGGCAATATCGGTCCTCTTGCTTCAAAACCCGTCATGGAAGGCAAAGCTGTTTTATTTAAGCGTTTTGCTGACATTGATGCAATTGATATAGAAGTTGACACAGAAGATATAGAAAATTTCATCAATGCAGTAAGGTATCTTGGGCCAAGTTGGGGGGGAATAAATCTAGAAGATATAAGATCTCCTGATTGTTTCATAATAGAAAAACGTCTAAATGAATTGATGGATATTCCGGTTTTTCACGATGATCAACATGGAACTGCAGTAGTTGTTGCAGCTGGTATAGAAAATGCCCTCGATATTGCTGAAAAGAAATTAGAGAATGTCAAGATCATCATGAATGGAGCTGGAGCAGCTGGTATTGCGTGTTTGGAAATACTAAAGTCCATGGGCGCTAAGAACATAGTACTATGTGACAAACAAGGAGTAATACACAAAGACAGAAAAGAGGACATGAATGAGTGGAAGGGAAAATATGCAATTGACACTAAAGAACGTTCTCTACTTGATGCCATAAAAGGCGCTGATGTATTCATCGGACTCTCTGCAAAGGATGTGCTCAGCGAAGAGATGTTAAAAAGCATGGGTAAAGACCCGATCATTTTTGCTCTTGCTAATCCTGATCCAGAAATAAGGCCTGAATTTGCAAAGTCTGTAAGGCCAGATGCAATAATTGCAACTGGTAGGTCAGACTATAACAACCAAGTCAATAACGTAATGGGGTTTCCTTATATATTCAGAGGAGCACTTGATGTACATGCAACGACAATAAATGAAGAAATGAAAATTGCAGCTGCAGATGCAATAGCGAAGCTTGCCCGTGAGCCAGTGCCGAACGAGATATCTGCAGCCTATGGCGGTCGTAAAATGAGCTATGGACGTGAATATATAATACCTACTCCATTTGATCCAAGATTAATTTCTATGGTATCTCCTGCTGTTGCAAAAGCTGCCGTTACCTCAGGTGTGGCAAGAAAGGAAATAGAGGACTGGAATGAGTATGCAAGTCAACTAAAATCTCGTCTTGCTAGTGCTCTCAATACGCTCAATTTATTGTCTTCACAATAATCAATTGCATATTTTAGGCTTATAATTAAAATAAACCAATGACTATTACAATTCACGAGTTAGAGAAAATTATCAAACAATCATTTCCTGATGCTGATATAAAGATTAAGGACCTTGCTGGAGATGATGATCATTATCATTTAAAAATAACTTCCAAGTGTTTTTCTGGAAAGACAAAAATAGAACAACACAGAATGGTATATAAGGCTCTTGAAGGTCAGTCTATACATGCATTGCAACTAGAAACTGGAGCTTAAAATTAAGGTGATATTTATGAACAACTTTGAACAAATAAAAAAAGACATAGCAGAAAACGATGTAGTGCTGTATATGAAAGGCACCTCTGACTTTCCTCAATGCGGATTCTCTGGACTTGTCGTGTCAATTCTCAAAAACTTAAATGTAAAGTTTAAATGCATCAACGTGCTTGAGAATGATGAAATACGTCAGTCCATAAAAAGTTTTTCTGATTGGCCAACAATTCCACAATTATATATAAAGGGAGAGTTTATTGGTGGTTGTGACATAATTCGTGAGATGTATGAAAAAGGTGAGTTACAAAATTTGCTAAAAGAAAAAAAGGTTATTGCAGAGTAAGTTTACACAGCAGAGTGGCAAAATAAGATAGATAAAAACATAGTGTTAGTGTCCAGACACTGCCTTCTTTTCTCGATTTTAGTGTCAGCTACTTGAATGACATCCTTTTAGTAGCACACACACAACTGTACAAATATTGTGATTTATACCTCAAAAATGCGAGTAGCTCATTTGGTGTCATCCCAGGTGGGGTCCAGGAATTTTGAGTTTTTGATGAGATTATGACCACGCACTGGGATGACAGGATTCGTTGTCATGTTACATTCGAGTTATACCTTATCACCAGGCTTAACAGATAGATGACCCAATGTTATTAAATTTATAGGCTTATTTTCGTTATTTACCACCACCCAAACACCATCGTTTTCATGATCAACAATTTCTATTGGTGTAAATACTACATAATTATTGTCATCAACAATCTTTATTCCAAGAACACCATCGTCACTTAAGCTCAAGGCTGAAGAAGGAATTTTATATGCAAATTTTTCACCTGAAGGTAGGCTTACACTAGCAGTCAGTCCTTGCAAGGATATAATTTCATTATCAGTTACCTTGACCTCCACTCTATAAGATCCAGTTTTAGGCTCAGCAATTTTACTAATAAAACTCACTTCACCTACTAATTCCCTTCCGTCTAGCAAATTAATTTGCGCTGCACTACCCAGTTTTATTTTATTTACTTCATTTTCTGAAACATACAACACTACAAGAACCTGATCAAAATTAACCATGTCATACCAAAATCCATTACTGACGGAACAAATAAGAAACATTACAAACTCGTTTAATAGTAGTACTGGAAATATTGACAATAAAATTACACAAAACATCTTCAAGTAAACCTATGGTATCGTAGATACTATTGCGTAAAGTATTGTATTTGATATATTGCCACAACCTTTCAACAGGATTCAGTTCCGGTGAATAAGGAGGCAAGTATATGATGGTAATGTTTTCCTGAATTTTCAAACTTTTTGATCTATGCCAACTTGCACAATCCATTACAAGAAAGGCTTCTTTCGTGCCTAAATCTTTCGACATCTGCTCCAGAAATATATTCATACAATCAGTGTTTACATATGGAGCAAGTAGGCTAATTTTCTTACCACTTCTTGGATTTACCGCACTTTAGATATAGAAATTTTGTCTACCAATTTTCATTTTAACCTGCGTTCTGACCCCTTTTAAACCATCCGTGTCCGATTTTTGAAAGAGACACACATCGTCTTTCATCAAAACAAACCCCTCCCTTTTAGGGTGGAAATTGACTATTTTATTGAAGTATCTTTTAAACTCTTCTTGCTTGTTTTTATCTTGTTTATGGTGCATTGGCCTCGGTGTTATGTAAGAAAATTTCATCCTTTGTATCTCACGGTGCACTGTTGATTTGCTGATGTTTAGGGCAAATTCCTCTGAGATTTTTATTTGTACTTCCTTAATAGTAATATTTGGATTTCTTTCTACCCATATTTCAATTTGCTCACGTTGATTTTTGTTTAATTTGCTTTTTCTTCTCCGCTGAAACGGGGCAAATAATTTTTCTACTCTACCAAATTTTAGATGCTTTATCCATTCAGTCAAAGCAGTCCTTGAAATTTTACATATTCTTGCCACAGCGCTTATACTACTTTCTTTTCCTGCTATCACCGCTTGTAACTTTTTTGAAACATATGCGTTATTTCTTACCTTTTTTAACATTTCTTTCGCTAAATTTACAACTCTTTCGTCTAATAGTTTTGACCTTAATGCCATTTATACCTCGCTATTTCACTTACTCTAGTATGACTTTTTCCCCATTATTCTCTATCTGTTCTTTCTATAGCGGGAATTGGTATAAGTATAACACAGCTATTGTCACTCTATAAATAGTTTTATATGAGCAAGTTTTCTTACAATAAATAAGTTTTTATTGCAAAAATGCAATTTTTAATCAAATAAAAAAGTTGTGCATAAAATTTCCATCATATTATATGATGAAAATAAGAATATTGTAACAAAACTAAATATATATTTAAACAGAGCTTTAGCCCATCACCAAACTGGTACTCAATTGTTCAACACTATCAATTTTAATTTGTAAAGTGCCCTTTATAAATTTATTAGCCTGGTCTGTACTCATAAAAACTGTATGTTCATTGGGCATTAATTTTTCCATATCGGCTCTATTTTTTTTATCTTGCAAATGAGGTTCGCAAATATAGCTATACTTTTTAAAATCTAGAAGTTTAGCAAAGCCATCACGATCATTCTCATGGTGAAAAGCAACATTTATACCTACTATTTCGTCCGTTTCTTGCAGCTTTCCATCTTTATCTATTACCTGTGCCTTAGCAAGCGCAACTGTAGGTTTATAGACATAATTTGCTCCAATAATTCTCCTTATTGAGTGTTCTATTGCCATTTTTATTATTTTAGGATTACTGCAGTCTGAAATAGGCACTGATTTATAATTATGAGCAGCTACTTTAGCATAAACCGACTGGCTTTCTAATTTCTCTGAGTATTTTTCATTAAATTCTTTTATCCTGTGAAAATGTCTTTCATATTGAGTCAATCCATCTTTCCCTTTTTTCTCCATCCTTTCCAAGAATTTCTCTACAGGTTCTCGTTTGGCTAGACTAATTTTGCGTATAAGCGGAATTTGTTTTTTCAAGCTAATCCAATATGGTAGGCAAACAACTTTCGCATCTTTCGAAAATAGACCTTCTAACTTTTTCACTGCATTGTATAAGTTTGCTGATTATGGTTTATAATGCCCGCTATTATTGTCTATATAAGTTATTTTACCATTTACCACTTTCATTAAACCAGAACATAAAACTGGCCTACCACCTGCAAGAGTTGAATGACGATAAGCCCATTCGCTTTTGTTAACATTAATATGTTCATGAGTTACTAATTTTCCATCAAGCGTGATAACATAAGCTACACAACCTTTTTTACCCTTACTAATTTTATCAGTTGTATCATATAGTTTGCCTTTAAAGCCTTTTAACTTATTACCTTCCACTTCTGGAATTAAGTCCACGTATAATTTTCCTTTATAAGGAATTTTAGTATATTCTGCTTGGTCATCTGGAGTAAAATACTTAACCCTTGTATTAGTTCCAGGAATTTTTCTTCCTTCAACTCCAACTTCTGGAAACAAATTATATCGTGAAAAAAAATAAGTAAAATTATTCTCTATCCAATACAGAATCTTATTTATGATACCAAAAACTTTTCTATTACCTAAATCAATAGAGAGTTGCTGTTCCTTTGGTACTGCTAGATGATTGGACTTTGTACCAGACTTGCCAAATTCTTTGGCAGCATATTTAAACTTTTCTAGTAAATATTCCTTATGTTCTTTTGATATTGACATTTTTACCTCACTCACTACTATTTTATCGTATATTATTTTAGACAAAAAGTCAATCTTTCTTAAGATATTAAGAAAAAAAGTAGCAGCAAAATAGCTAAACTGACTTAGATTTATCGACAATTTGAAAAATCATCATTCCGCTACTTGTTAGCGAAATCTATGTTCGTACAGTTGTGCTGCCCAACAAACTTATGCTAAGCTGTGCTGCCACTAATTTTGCAATCGGTACTCTGTAAGGCGAGCATGACACATAATCAACCCCTGATTTGATGAAAAACTCTATGGACTGTGGATTCGCTCCATGCTCTCCACATATACCAAGTTTAATTTCTTTTCTGGTTTTTTTGCCCCTTTCGATAGCTATTCTGATTAATTCCCCTACCCCTTCGACATCTAGCACCTCAAAGGGATCGTTTTTGAATATGTTGCTTTCCTTATAAGAATCGAGGAAATTAACTGAATCATCTCGTGAAAGTCCCATAGTTGTTTGTGTTAAATCATTAGTGCCAAAACTAAAAAATTCTGCGTGTTTTGCGAGTTTGTCAGCAATAAGTGCTGCTCTTGGCAGTTCTATCATCGTTCCAATTGAATAGTTCACATCGAAATTTTCGGCTTCTTTCTTTATTAACTCGCATATCAGAATAAACTCTTTCTCACTCATGATAAAAGGAATCATGATTTCAGGTTTCACTTCTATCTTCTTTTCTTTCCTTAATTCACTTGCAGCACTGAGTATTGCCCTAATCTGCATTTTATATATTTCAGGATGAGAAATAGCAAGTCTACAACCTCGATGGCCAAGCATTGGATTTTTTTCTGATAACTGCGCTATTTTATTTTTTACTGATTCAACTGACTTATTCAGTGATTTGGCAATTTTCTCTATAATAGATTGATTGTGGGGCAAAAACTCATGTAGAGGTGGATCAAGTAAACGTATAGTAACCTCCCTGCCCTCCATAATAGAAAATATTTCTTTGAAATCAGACTTTTGCATTTCTTCGAGTTTATTTAATGCATTTGTCCTTTCATTTTCATCATCAGCTATTATCAACTTTTGAATGAATTCGATTCTATCACTAGCAAAAAACATATGTTCTGTGCGACATAATCCTATACCTTCTGAACCGAATTCTTTTGCAATTTTTGCATCTTTTGGAGTATCAGCATTCGCTCTCACCTTCACTGTTTTGATTTCATCTACCCAGTTAATTATCGTTTTGAATTCTTGAGATAATTCAGGCAAAATTGTAGGGAGAATACCAAGCATAACCTCTCCTGTTCCTCCATTGATGGTGATTGATTCACCTTTATTTACTTTTATATCCCCTATAGAAAGAAATTTTTCATCTTTATCAATATAAAGTCCATTTAGACTACAAATGCATGGTTTACCCATTCCACGAGTTACAACAGCGGCATGCGAGGTCATACCTCCTCGCGCTGTTACTATTCCACTTGCAGCATTCATTCCATTAATATCTTCAGGGCTCGTCTCTGATCTTACCAAAATTACTTTTTTACCCTGCTCTGCAGCTTTTTCAGCATCACTTGCACTGAATACTACATATCCAGAAGCAACGCCTGGAGAAGCTGGCAGTCCTTTGCCTATTACTTCTTGATCGATTTTAACATCAAGAACTGGATGTAATAAATTGTCAAAAGTTTTTTGATCAATTCTCAATATTCCTTCCTCTTTTGTAATCACTCCTTCGTTTACCATATCAACTATTATGCGAATAGCAGCTTCGGCTGTGCGCTTGCCAGACCTAGTCTGCAAAATCCATAACTTACCGTCCTGTACAGTAAATTCGATATCCTGCATGTCCTTATTATGACTTTCAAGTTTTTCACATACCGCGCATAATTCTCGGTAGATGTTTGGTAGCAACTTCTCTATGGTGTTTTCTTGCTCGCCGTTAACTGGCATAGGAGTATAAACACCAGAAACCACATCCTCACCCTGAGCATTAACTAAAAACTCACCAAAAAGCTTTTTTTCTCCAGTTGAAGGATTACGTGTAAATATCACGCCGGTTGCAGAATTATCGTTCAGATTGCCAAAAACCATTGCTTGTACATTAACTGCAGTTCCAAGGTTTTCAGAAATACTATGTATTCTTCTATAGGAAACAGCCCTATCGTTTTTCCAAGAGGCAAATACTGCATTAACCGAGTTTAACAATTGCTCTTCAACGTTCTGCGGGAAATGCTTTCCAGTTTTTTCATATACTATCTCTTTGAAATCATTAACAATTTTCTTTAAAACATCAACATTAAGATCAGCTAAGCTTTTTGCTCCACTTTTTTGCTGTTCACTATCAACAATGTCTTGAAATAAGTGATGGTCAAGCTGTAGTACAACACTCGAGTACATCATGATGAAACGACAGTAGCTATCATAGGCAAAACGTTCGCCACTTTTTTTTGCAAGCCCAACAACGGTTTCATCATTTAGACCAACATTTAAAATAGTATCAAGCATGCCCGGCATTGAATTCACACTACCAGAGCGTATGGAAACTAATAAAGGATTATTTGAATCCCCGAATTTACAACCGATGTCACTTTCGAGCATCGCCATGTAGTTTTTTATCTCGTTACGTAGATCACAAGACAATTCATTATCTTGACAATAGGCCTGACAAACAGCAGTGGAAATTGTAAAACCATGTGGAACAGGAATGCCAATGTTACACATCTCTGCCAGATTTGCTCCCTTCCCTCCCAGTAGATTTCTCATTGCTGCATTACCTTCACAGTTGCTTTGGCTAAAGTAATATATTAACTTTTCTTGCATTTTTTTCGGATTTTCACTAATAAACATACTATACATACTATTCTAATAAATTTGTCAGGCAGGAGTAATAAATTTTGTAAAATTCAGCACAATTAAATAGCCTCTTTTCCTTTCATTCTAATGTCCCTATTGTCATTCAAGTCTGTCATCTCAATGACCTCTATGATGTCATACCTGTTGGAGTATGAATGTAGCCTTATCTCACACTCCTGTCATCCCAGTACTGGGATCCAGAAGACTGATCAAGTAATAAGAACTAGTCACGCGCTGGCTCTCTAAAATTACTTTAGCTATAAGTGTTAAGAAATTTACCAGTCAAAAAAAGGCAAAAGAATCCACATGGTGCTGATTTTATTACTGTAATTGATAATGTGCTAACGCTTAAACGAAGCGAGTTTAGGCTGAATAGAAAAAAATAAAAAAAGGCATGCAGCCGCCATAATTTTCGCCAATAAACACAAGAGTTGTCAAGAAGCTTCTATTAAATGAAAGTTATGAAAAAAATCTATTGCAATTCTTTTAATATTCTGTTAAGGGCTGGAATAATATAAAAATTATCATGTTCGGATTAGAAGACAGGAAATTTCTGATTACTGGTGCATCAGGCGGGATAGGGCAAGCAATTGTAGAAATTATGCATAAGGCCAGAGCAACTTTATGTATTTCTAGTACAAAAAAAGAAGTACTCGAAGAAGTTGCTAAAAAATATGAAAAAAACATTCACGTACTTCCTTGCGACTTATCAAATCCTGAAGAGGTAAATCAACTAATAAATAAAGCAAGTGAGTTGATGAAAGGCTTTGATGGACTCATATGCAATGCAGGAATTACACAAGACAGCTTATTGTTGAGAATGACAGATGAAGCATGGCAAAAGGTAATTGATATTAATTTGAACTCTACATTTAAACTAAATAGAGAAGCATGCAGAAAATTAATTAAAAACAACTGGGGAAGAATCATAAATATTTCCTCAATAGTAGGATTGACAGGAAATGCCGGGCAAGTAAATTATGCAGCATCAAAAGCTGGAATAATAGCTATGAGCAAATCTATAGCAAAAGAAGTTGCAAGTCGCGGTGTAACAGTAAATTGCATTGCTCCTGGGTTTATAGATACTAAGATGACTGAAGTTTTAAATGAAAAACAAAAAGAAAAAATATTAGATAATATTCCAATGAAAAGAATGGGAACAGGAGAAGAAATAGCAGCAGGGGTATTGTTTTTAGCAAGCGACGAAGCAAGATATATAACGGGGCATGTGCTTAACATCAATGGTGGGCTATTTATGTAGCAACACTTATTTATGGACAAACTATGAGTTTTACCTTAAAATAAATATATATAAATTTAGATTCACACTAGTTTATTACTTGGAGGCAAAAGAATGAGCTATATAACAAAAAAAATTTTTAATGCTTTATGTATAGTGCTGTTTCTCTCTTTTTCAGATTACGCAAGTGCTGCTAGCGACATAGAAGATACAACTGCCCAAGTAATATGCAACATTATTGGTTACGTTTGGGGAATAGGCGGACCACTTATGACTGTAGTCATAATAGGTGCAGCTTTGCTTGCAATATTTGGTAGAATGCCATGGCCAGCTCTCTTTGCCTTAGGTATGTTTTGTGGTGTATTTTTTGGCGCCAAAACGATTATAATGAAAATTATACCCAATATAAGTACTGAAGTAAAAGATATGCTGGATAAGTGTGGAAAATAATCCTAAAAGTAAGCGTGTTTTTGTGTGTATTGTTGTTTCATATCTTCAATTTGTAGCAAGTAAGATCTGTCTTTTGGTAAGCTTTTAACAGCTAAATCGGCGTATTTCATAAATTTCTCTAAATTACCTTCAATACAAGCCTTTTTCGTCAAAGCAAAATAATACATTGCCATATCAGCGCTACGTTTATATGCAATACTTAAATACTTCCAGACAAAGGCGTTATTTGTTTCTACGTTTGCAACCTGCTCTAGGTAAAAAATTGCCTTCTCTATTTCACCGTGTAATAATAAAGTATGAGATAACGCAAGTTTCACTAAATAGTTATTCTTCTCAGATAAATATCTAAGTGATTCTTCATACATTTTTATTGCTTCACTTAAATTTCCAGCTTTGTATAACATCTCCGCTTTTAATTCATATAAATAAGGATCATTGCGTGACTCTTGAATCAATGAATTAACTTTAGTAATAGCCTCTTCTATCTTTCCTTTCCTATAGTAAATTACAGCATTTACATACTTAGAACTACCTTCATATTTATTAGATAACACATGAATAGGAGCAAAAAAAGAGTCTAGCTTTGCAACCATACGCTCAAACTTCAGCAATTTATCTGCAAGGATTGGTTTTATATTGTTTTTAACCTTATAATTCTGTACAGCAAATATACGCTTATCACTAAGTGGGTGAGTGCGGAAATACTCTTCAGTGTTTTCATGCTCAATACTCTTAAAATAGTCAAAAATCTCTTTCATACCCAAATTATCATAGCCAGATTCATCTAGGTATCTTAAAGCATAGCTATCTGCTACACTCTCTTGCTCTTGAGAATAGTTAAAAAACAACCTTGAACTAAGCGTTACACCACTAATCAAGATTGCACTCGCAACCTGAGGGTTAATGACAATACTAGAAACTAATCCTACCATATAACTAATCATTGCTATTGATTGAAAATAACCTACAGCACTACTCATTTGTAATACATGACCAGCAGATATATGAGCAATTTCATGTGCTAATATACCAAGTAAGACATAAGGTTCAGTCGAATATTGTAAAAGCCCTAAATGAATGAAAATGCTATTATTGTTAATTACAAAAGCATTAATCGATCTATCATCAACTATAAAAACTTTTGTTTTATCATTATCAATACCCGCAGCAGAAAATAAAGGTTGCGCTAGATCCTTAACTACCGCTTCCACTTCATTATCTCTAATAATACTAACAGAGTAAGCGCTATTACAGTATACGAAAAAAAATAGTAAAACAAAAAGCTTAGACATGGAAATTCCTTGTTTGTATAACTTTGAGGAATTTTGTATTTTAACACTTAAACTATACGAATCTATAAACGCTAGTTTAAATTTTGAACGTAACTGATAAGTTTATCAATGGTAGTTAACTTAATATTATGTTGTTCAGCAAATTCAAGCAACTGGGGTAAGCGCATCATAGAGCCATCATCATTCACTAATTCACAAATAACTGCAGAATGATTACATCCCACTAACTTAGCTATCTCAACACTTGCTTCAGTATGACCAGCACGTTGCTCTACTCCACCCTCATGTGCAATCACAGGAAAAATATGACCGGGAGTTATAATGTCATCCTTAGTTCTATTTTTATCAATAGCAACATGTATAGTTTTTGTTCTATCCTCAGCTGAAACACCCGTAGTAATACCATAACGTGCATCAATTGATGTAGTAAAAGCAGTATGATTTTCACCAACATTTTTTTTTTCCATGAAACTAAGGCCTAACCTTTTCATGTGAACTTTAGTCATTGCTAAACAAACAATCCCTGTACCGTATCTAACCATAAAAGCCACATGTTCTGGCTCTAATTTCTCAGCTAATACAATAAGATCACCTTCATTCTCTCTGTTTTCATCGTCAACTAAAATGAATAATTTACCAGAAATAGCATCCCTCAATACATCTTCCACAGAAGAAATACCGGGTAGACTAATTGAAGGATAAGTTACTTGTACCATGATTTACTTAAACTCAATCTTAACTATTTTATACAATTTCTCTCCATTTGGCACTATCACTTCCACATACTCACCAACTTTTTTGCCAATTAAAGCACTACCGAGTGGTGAATCCGTAGAGATCAACTGCTTTGAAGCATCAGCTTCATACCCACCTACAATCTTATAAACATATTCTATTTCACTGTTATCATCACCGAGCATACTTACCGTAACAGTTGCACCAAACATTACTGTGTCACCAGACAAATTTTTTACTTCTATCACTTCTGCATGTGAAAGTTTACTCTCTACCTCAATTATGCGGCCTTCAATAAAACTTAATCTTTCCCGTGCTGCATGATATTCTGCATTTTCAGATAAATCGCCTTGATCACGAGCATCAGAAATAGCCTGTATGATAGAAGGTTTTTCTTCCTTTAATTTCTCAAGTTCGACTTGCATACTCTCAAAACCTTCCCTTGTAATAGGAAACTTGTTAACAATGGATGAAGTCATAATCACCGCCTAAACGCAATTAAATTGAGTGACAAAATCACTCACAATACCAAGAATATCATCTTTTATATCATCATTAATGTCACCTGACAACTTTTTTAAAACTCCAGGGTGAACAGTTTGAAAATAATTGATAAGATCACACTCGAACCTATTGATGTTGCTCACCTGTACCTTATTTAATTGACCATACAGATTAGAAAAGATATACATAAGCAATACTTGCTCTTCTATTTGCATAGGTGAATACTGTTTTTGCTTTAATAATTCAATAAGGTATTTACCTTTGTTTAAGGACAATTGAACAGTAGCATCAAGATCAGAACCAAATTTAGCAAAGTCTTCCAGTTCTCTATATTGGGCCAAACTCAGCTTTATAGAACCAGCAACTTTTTTCACAGATTTCAATTGTGCAGCAGAGCCAACCCGAGAAACCGATAAACCTATATTCACTGCAGGGCGAAATCCTTTGTGAAACAATTCAGACTCAAGAAAAATTTGTCCATCGGTAATTGAAATCACATTAGTTGGAACATATGCAGATACATCGCCAGCCTGAGTCTCAATAATCGGCAAAGCAGTCAAAGATCCCCGTCCTTTTTCATCAGACATTTTGGCAGCTCTTTCAAGCAAGCGAGAGTGTACATAGAATATATCTCCAGGATAAGCTTCACGACCAGGAGGACGTCTGAGCAATAAGGACATCTGCCTATATGCCACAGCATGCTTAGATAAATCATCATATACCACCAAGCAATGCATTCCATTATCACGGAAAAATTCTCCAATAGTGCAACCGGTATAAGGTGCTAAAAATTGCATAGGCGCGCAGTCAGATGCGCTAGCCACAACTACGGTTGTATACTCTAATGCTCCACTTTCTTTTAGCTTATTCACCACTTTTGCTACTGTCGAAATTTTTTGTCCAATAGCAACATAAACACAGTAAATTTTTTGATTTTCGTTTACCTCATCATTAATCTTCTTCTGATTGATAATAGTATCAATCGCAATAGTGGTTTTACCAATTTGTCTATCGCCAATAATTAATTCACGTTGGCCTCTACCTATAGGAATCAACAAATCTATAATTTTAATTCCTGTCTGCAGAGGTTCATGCACAGATTTACGGTCAATAATACCTGGCGCTTTAGATTCTATATACATTTTGTTCTTGGCTCTAATTTCTCCGCCATCGTCTATAGGATCGCCTAATGCATTTACAACTCTCCCTAATAATTCATGACCTACAGGCACCTGTACAACATCACCACTACATTTTACAACGTCCCCTTCTTTTACATCACGGTCATTGCCAAGCACAACTATTCCAGCTGTATCATGATCTAAATCAAGAACTATTCCTTCTACACCTCTTGCAAAAGATACCTTTTCACCAAACTTTGCTTTTTCCAGCCCATAGACCAATGTGATACCATCCGTTACTGAAATTACTTCACCTATATTTTCTCGTTTTATAGGATTATCAAATGTCTCAACCTTCTCTTTTATTATGTTTACTACTTCAGAGGCATTTATGCTATTCTTCATATACAATTCCTTATTTTCAACATTTCCATTTTACTCAAATCAACCAATCTATCCAAATAACTCTTAAGCGAAGCATCAATCAAGTTAAAACCATACCTAACTACAAAGCCACCTAGTATAGAAGGATCAACCACATGAATGACTTTTATTATTTTACCAAGAAAGTTCAAAGATTCAGTAATTATTTTTATATCAGGTTTCTTTAAAATCTCTGCTGATTTTATAGTAATTTCCAATTCATTTTCACTTTCCCTTACAAGATTTAAGAATTTTTCTAATATAAGGATTAATAAACGGGAGCGCTTGTTTGCAAGTGTAACCATAATAAATTTGACTAAGTTTTCACTCAAGTTCTCCTTTATAGAAAGTATCGCTTCTTTTTTGTGCAAAAGAGAAACCATAGGATGAGATAGATACACAAAAACATCTTGATCTTTAAAAAAAGCTAACAAAAATTCTACTTCTTTTCTTATAATACCTAATCTGCTTCCTGAGACATGAAACAGTGCTCTAGCATAAGATGAAACTAAATTATTGTTTTTCATATTCAATTACCTGTTCTAGTAAATCTAAATTATTTTAGCTACCATTGTTCAATCCAAGCATTTTTTATATAAATAGGTCTTCTCCTTAAGGAAAGAAAACACAAATCATATCTGACTGAATAATCTAAAAAATCAAGATTTTTACTTAAGAAATATTTAGAAGAATTTATAATAGACTGACACTGAAAATGAGATATCGGTACTTCTTTTCCAAATAAACTTGTTTTAACTTCTATAAAAATCAGCTCCCTTTTTTTAGATAGAATTAAGTCAATTTCACCCAACTTGCAACGAAAGCGACGTTTTATAACATTATAGAATTTCAGCTTTAAATATATCGAAACTAACAATTCTCCAAAGTAACCTACAAAATAGCGTAACCTACTTACCATAAAAAGAATAATTAGCTTTGTGTAACTACTTTGCTTCCTTTTTTATTTTTACTATAAATCTCACCTTTTGCTGAAATATCTCTATCAACTAGCTCTATCACTGCCATTGGAGCGCAATCACCCTTTCGAGTACCAAATTTTATTATTCTAGAATATCCACCTTTACGGTCTTGATAACGATTAGCTAGAACGCTTAATAATTTATCAACTACTAACTTACTATTATGAAGACGTGAAAGCAAAAGCCTTCTACCATGTAAAGAATCGTTATTCTTAGCAATTGTAATAAACTTTTCCACATATGGACGAAGTGCTTTAGCCTTTGGTAAAGTAGTTACAATCTGCTCATGATTAATTAACGAGATAGATAGATTCTTTAACATTGATAACCTATGCTCGGTACAACGAGAAAGTTTATTTTTCTTTATTCCATGTTTCATATACTACCTAATCCTCATCAGTATGTTGTTTAGCCAGTTCATCTATATCCTTAGGAGGCCAATTTGGTATATTCATACCCAAAGACAAACCTGAATTATTTAAAATTGCCTTGATTTCATTCAAAGACTTTCGGCCAAAATTAGCAGTTCTTAACATTTCAACTTCCGTCTTTTGCACAAGATCACCTATATAAGTGATATTTTCATTTTTCAGACAGTTATGAGATCTAACAGATAATTCCATTTCATCTACTTTACGCAATAGAACAGGATCATAGCCCAAATCTTTAGCACCACTAGACAAAGAGACCTGCGATTTTTTATAACTCATATCAGAACTAATAAAAGGCTGAAATTGCTCCTGTAATATTCTTGCAGCATAGTCAACAGCTTGACTTGGAGAGATTGTACCATCAGTTTCAATTGACAATATTAGCTTATCTTTATCAGTAACTTGACCAACACGACTATTCTCTACTCTATACGAAACCCTCTCGACAGGACTATATAAAGCATTAACTGGAATGAAACCAATTAAATCTTGTTCATTCATAAGCTTTAAAAATTCATTTTCTTTATATTTATTTACAGGAAGATAACCTTTTCCGCTAGCAACATATATAGCAATGTTAAGCTCCACATCTTGACCTAGTGTACATATCACCAAATCTTTATTAACAATAGAGCATTGGTCATCAGTTTCTATCATTCCAGCTAATACTTGACAAGGCCCTTTAGCGCTCAAATTTAAGCACTTATTAGACGTGTTATTTAGCTTACATCTCAACATGCCCATATTTAATGCTATATCAGTTACGTCTTCCCTAACTCCTTGGATCGAAGTAAATTCATGATTCACGCCTTCAATTTTTATTCCATAAACAGCACTACCGCGAAGAGAAGACAACATTACACGCCTTAATGCATGACCCAACGTTAAAGCAAAACCACTTTCCAAAGGTTCTAGAACTATATCACCTTTTTTACTTGAATCACCTGATATTACCTTAATCGCATTAGGCTTAGTTAATCTATCTAAATTTCCATAGAAAGAGACATTATCACTATAATACATACAAAAACCTTCCAAATATCCTATACTCTTCTTTTTTTCCTTAGTCTACACCCATTATGAGGTATCGCCGTTTTATCTGCAATTGAAGTGACAGTCAATCCACAATTCCTAAGTGCTTTAACTGCAGCTTCTGCACCAAAACCAGGACCACGAATTATTACAGAAACAACCTTCATACCAAATCTCTCTATTACTTTCTTCGCAGCAGAATCGGCAACCTTACCTGCAGCATAAGGTGTGGATTTTCTCGAACCAGAAAAACCACATGCACCAACAGAAGTCTGGTAAAGCGTATTACCACAAACATCAGTCACATTTACAAAAGTATTATTAAAAGTTGCACGAATATGGACAATACCAGTAATAAACCTTTTTGTATTCTTACCAACCGTTTTAACTTTTTTCATAAAAACTCACGATAATAACAAATTTTATTTTTTTCGAGCAATAGGCAATTTAGATCTGCCTTTACGAGTTTTAGCATTAGTATGGGTTCTTTGTCCCCTCACAGGCAAACCTTTTCTATGCCTTAATCCTCTATAGCAACCGATTTCTATTAAAGATTTTATATCCATAGCCACTTTTTTTCTGAGCTCACCCTCTATGACATATTTTTGCCTAATAAAACTACTAATTTTCTCTATATCTTCATCTTGTAATTCTGAAACACGCTTACGCTCATCAATTTTACAGCTACGACAAATTATATTCGCAGTAGTAATACCTATACCATGTATATAAGTTAATGCAAAAGGAATACACTTCTTCACCGGAACATTTATGCCTGCAATACGTGCCACTGATACCTCGATACTTTATTAATAATAACTCTTAATTTATACCATAAAACAACTTATAGTCAAATCAAATTACAAGAAATTTTACTTTCAATCTCTTGCATTACTCTATCAACACTCAAATTAGCGTTAATTGTTAACAACTTGCCCTTATAATACTCGCGCAAACCCTTTATCTGAGAATGATATTCTCTTATCCTCTTATTAATTGCAAGCATATTAGCATCATCAATTCTCTTCTCCAATCTCGTACTTTTACATTTAGCACAAGTAGTATTCTTAAAAGAAGATATACTATATATACTTTTACAATCCAAACAAGTAAGACGATCTTTTAATCTATCAATTGCAATATTATCGTCAAGCTGCAACTCAATTACAAGATCAACATCCCTATTGCATCTTTTTTGCAAAACTTGAGTTAAAAAATGAGCTTGATTTAAATTTCTTGGAAAACCATCTAACAAAAAATCACCATCTATTAATCCAAGCTGGTCACACAATAATTTACATATAACTTCATCTTGAATTAAATTACCAGATTCAACAGTATCCTTTATTCCTTTACCTAACTTACTCCCACTAGATATAATATTCCTTAATAAATCTCCTACTGAAACTAATTTAAAATTATACTTTGCTATTAACAAACTGGACTGAGTACCCTTACCAGAGCCAGGAGGACCAAAAATTGTAATAATCACTTTAGTCTCCTTGTTTTAGACTCATATTTCTTTATCCAACTATCGTACCTATTTGAAAAAACGTAAGATTGTACTTGCATAATAGTATCAGTAATAACGTTAACTATAATCAGCAAGCTCGTCCCACCAAAAATAAATGGTATATCATAATGATACCTCATAATTTCAGGTATAGTACATATTACCACCAAATACGCAGACCCAATAAATGTTAATTTAAAAACTATATCTTGAAGATAATCAGAAGTATGTTTTCCAGGGCCTCTACCAGGAATAAAACCACCATTTTTCCTAAGAAAATCAGCATTTTCCTCTGGATTAAATATAAAATTGGTATAGAAAAAATTAAAAAGTACTATGAGTATTAAGTAAGTTATAATGTACATCACTTTATTTGCCATAAAGTAGTTTAAAATAAAATCAGCAATGGCATGACCTTTATAGAAATTTGCAATTGAAATAGGCGTTAATAGAATTGCGTTAGCAAAAATAGTTGGTATTACACCAGATAAATTGATCTTCAATGGAATGTAAGTAAAATCATGATTATGTAATTTTTTAAACTGTTTTTTGGGATATTGAACAATTACCTTTCTATAAGAAGATTCTGTAAAAATGACTAAAAGGAGCAGTAAAAAAAACAATGCTATAACAAAAAGGGTAATGAAAAACGACATACTACCATTTTTATTTAATGTTAGCAGAGATGATAAAGCATTATGCAATTCAGATGTTATGCCAGTAAAAATGATTAATGAGATACCATTGCCTATACCGCTCACACTGATCCGCTCACCAAGCCATATTAAAAATATAGTTCCACCTAGAAGGCTAAAGACACCTATAGTACGAAACATAATACCAGGTTCAACTACAACTAATACCCCTTCCCTATTCATTCTTTCTAACCCTATTAAGATCGTAATTGATTGAAAGATACAAAACACTATAGTCATATAGCGTATATAAGAGTTCATCTTTCGACGTCCTAACTCTCCTTCATTTTTAATTTCATTGATTCCTTTAACGGCAGAAGATAATAATTGCATAACTATGGATGCAACTATGTATGGCATAACGTTTAACGCCAAGATCGTCATTCTAGCTAAAGCGCCACCAGAAAATAAATTAAATACTCCAAAAACACCAGAACTCTCTTTTGGAAATATATCATTGATTATATCAAGATTAACTCCAGGAATAGGAACATAAGTGCCTAAACGATAACAAACTAAAGCCATTAGCGTAAAAAATATACGCTTTAGTAAATCACTTTTATATAACAACGTAGAATCCAAACTATTAAATGCAAATTTACTGCTCATGATTTACGATAGTATTTCTACACTACCACCAACTGAAGCTACAGATCTTTTTGCAGCTTCTGATGCAAAATCAACATGAAACACAAATTTTTCGCTTAATTTACCCTTATTAAGAAGTTTGATTTTACTTTTAACAGATCTGATAAAACCTAATTTATGCAGTAGCTCCTTATCTATGATAGAATCCTTGACTATTTTTTTAGCTTCCATTAAGCACTGTACATCACCAACATTAAATATAGAGTATAAGTTTTTGCGTATAGGCTTAAAACCTCTTTTAGGTAAACGAGTATATATAGACTGCTGTCCACCTTCAAAACCATTTATAGAAACGCCACTTCTCGCTTTTTGCCCTTTATGACCCCTACCGGATGTTTTACCTTTACCACAACCAATACCTCTACCTAATAATTTAGGCTTCTTTTTCTTAGATAATTTGGTAAACACAGAATTTAATTTTACAGCATCATTCATACTTTACCTATTTCCAACTATCTCACTAATCTTTTTACCCCTCTTACCTGCCACTTGGCGAGGAGATAACATAACATCAAAAGCCTTAAATACTGCACATATAATATTATGGGGATCATTTGATCTAGTAGACTTAGCTACCACATCCTTTATACCTAATACCTCAAAAACCGACCTCATTGCTCCACCAGCAATAATACCTGTTCCAGTTCTTGCAGCTCTTAAAACTATCTCACCAGAACAAAATTTAGCTTTAATATCATGATGTAAAGTTCTACCTTCACGTAAGTACACCCTAATCATCGACTTCTTTGCAGCATTTACAGCTTTCACTCTTGCTTCAGCAACCTCTGCGTGTTTACCTATTCCACATCCTACCCTACCCTTACCATCACCAACAACAACCAAAGTTGAAAATGAAAATCTTCTACCACCTTTAGTAACCGTTGTTACCCTTCGCACTGAAACCAAAAGTTCTGATAAATCATTATTATTTTGTAAATTCTTTACAGCCATATTTAAAACCTTCTAAAATTTAAATCCAGAGCTTCTTAAAGCCTCAGCAAATTGAGAAATCAATCCTGTATACTTATATGCTCCCCGATCAAAGACGAACCGCTGCTGCAATTTTGTACTAGGCAGACGCTCAATCACTAAAGAAGAAACCTGTTTTATAGTTTCAGCATTGACCCTACCTTTACATACATTCCTAATTTTATCATCCAAAGTAGAAGCAGAAGCTAGGGTTATTCCTTTTGCATCGTTAATCAACTGAACGTAAAAATGTTTATTAGACTTAAATACGGATATACGTAAACGTCCAGCGCTCTTATCGAACTTCGCTCTATTACGAAGTTTCCTTTTTTCATAGCTACTTAAAAAATTATACAATCTTTTCATTTTAATTACTTCTTTTTATTTACAATCTTACGGAGCATAAATTTGCCTTTTATTACAATACCCTTACCTTTATAAGGATCATATTTTCTAATTTTGCATATATCAGAAGCCACCATATAGACTTTTTGCTTATCCATACCGCGAATCACTAAATGAGTTGGCTTTATACACTTAATCTCAACGTCTTTAGGCACTTTATACTTAATATTATGACTATAACCAAGATATAAAGTCAAATACTTATCATCACATTCTGCTTTATACCCCACACCATTAATCTCAAGATCAACAGAAAAATCATTAAGCATACCGTTAATCATGTTATTAATATTACTTCTATAAGTTCCCCATATAGATTTTATTTTATCATAATCATCCCTGCCTTGATCAACAGAAAGTAACAATTGATTATCAACTATCTGACACAGAATGCCACTACACAAGTTCAGCTCTTTTTCTGCCCTAACACTTTTTATTAATACCCTGCCATCATTATACTCAACTGAAAGATCAGCAGGAATATTGATAGGTGCGGCACCTATACGAGACATACATTTCTCCTATCATTTAAAATACACGACACAAAACTTCTCCACCAACTTTTAATCTACGTGCATTATAATCGGTCATCACTCCTTTCGGTGTAGATATAATAAAAATTCCAAGACCATTATATGCTTTAGAAATGTCCTTACACTTAGAATAATAACGACAACCTGGCTTTGATACCCTAGCTATATCATTAATCACAGGTGATTTATCATAATACTTCAACTGCACAACAAGCGAAGGGATACTATCACTCTCTTGCTTTTCATAATTAAGAATATACCCTTCCTCTTTTAAGATCTTCAATATAGAAGAATTCACTTTAGAGAATAGGACTCTTGTTTCCCTATGCATTGCCAATTGAGCATTACGTATTCTTGTTAAAAAATCACCAATACCATCAGATAACGACACTATTACACTCCTTATATCACATTTACCAACTAGATTTTGTAACCCCTGGAACTTGTCCAAAAGAACACAAATCACGTAAAACAATCCTACATAAACCAAATTTTCTATATACTCCTCTCGGCCTACCAGTTAAAGCGCATCTATTCCTAATTCTGATTTTAGAAGAATCTCTAGGCAATTTTTTAATCAGCTTACTTTGAGCTGAAAACCTTTTTGCAATAGATAAATCCTTATTATTCATTATAGATTTTAATTCTTCCCTTCTCTCCCTATATTGATCGCATAACTTTATTCTACGAAGATTCTTCTGTATCATGGATTTTTTTGCCATATATATTTTCTCTCAATTATCAAAAAAAGGGAATTTAAGAGCCAGTAATAATTCCTTTGCTTCCTTATCACTAACTGCACTTGTTATAATATTAATATCCATACCTCTAATTTTACTTATTTTATCATAGTCTATTTCTAAAAATGATATATGCTCCTTGATACCAAGGGAAAAATTACCATGACCATCAAATTGCTTCACACTAAACCCTCTAAAATCTTTTTCCCTTGGCAAAGCAATATATATTAATCTTTCTAAGAATTCATACATTTTATTTCTACGCAAAGTCACTTTACAACCTACAGTTGCACCTTTTCTAATTTTGAAACCAGAAATAGATTTTTTTGCAAAGGTTAACACAGGCTTTTGCCCAGCAATCAAATGTAGATTATCAAATGGCTCATTTATCGCTTTATTGTCTGTAGCAGCATCTCCAACGCCCATATTGATACACACCTTGACAAGTTTAGGCACTTGCATTACATTGCCGTAATTAAACTTATCCTTTAAGGATTTTACTATATTATCTTTATACAATTGTTTAAACATATCAACCTAATCTATCACTTCTCCAGAAACTTTTGCAAAACGCACTTTTCTACCATCTATAATCTTAAATCCTACTTTAGTTGGAGTTTTACACTTAGGATCCAATATTGCAACATTTGATACATCAATAGCTAACTCTTTATTCAATATACCACCACCACCAGCTCTTGGTTTAGTATGTCTCTTACACACATTTACGCCAGAAACAACTACTTTCTTTTTAGCATCACGTATTATAACTTTGATTACCTTACCAATTTTTCTCTTATCTTTACCAGTTAAAACTATAATATCATCACCACTTTTTATTTTAGCACTCATTATAAAACCTCATCAGCTAATGACATTATTTTCATAAAAGAACCAGATAACAACTTTTTTACTGGACCAAACACCCGAGTGCCAAGTGGTTCACCTTGATCATTAATTAAAACCACAGCATTGCTAGAAAAACGAATTACAGAACCATCAGATTTCTTAACACTATTTTTTACTCTAACAACAACTGCTTTATACACTTTTCCTTTTTCAACTTTACCTTTTGGGTTAATGGACTTAGTAGATATAATAATCGTATCACCTACAGATGCAGATTTCCTACCACCTAACAAGCCAATACAAAGCACTGCACGCGCACCAGAATTATCAGCTACTTCTAACAATGTATTTTTTTGAATCATATAAATACCTATTCCTTTTTAGCTATTGATAACAACCCATTTTTTAGTAACAGAAATAGGCTTATGTTCCTGTATTAAAACCCTATCTCCCTTTTTGCAACTATTATTCTCATCATGTGCTGTATACTTCTTGTATTTTTTAATAACTTTTTTATACAGCCTATCCTTATACACTTGTAACACCGAAACCTTTACAGTCTTATCAGACTCAGCATTAGTTACGACACCACAAAAAACCTTCTTAGGCATTTTTTCCCTCTCTCTTTCTTCTATTTAATACAGTTAGACTACGAGCTATGCTCTTTCTTATTAAGCTAAAACGCGAAAAATTGTTGCACTGTCCCAGCTTTTTTTGAAAAGCCAAATTAACAAATTCTTTCCTCAAACTCACAAGAAGTTCATGTAATCCTTGTGAAGATTCTGATTGAAATTTAACCATATCCATTGCAACTCCATTCAATTATGATTAGATATAAATTTACACTTCATAGGAAGCTTAGCAGTCGCTTTTTCAAGCGCCAATCTTGCTAAATGCATTGGAACATCACTACTAATTTCAAACAAAATCCTACCGGGCTTAGCTTTAAATACCCAAAATTCAACACTACCTTTCCCTTTACCCATACGTACATCTGCTGGCTTTTTACTAACCGGAGTATCAGGAAAAATTCTTATCCACACTTTACCAGAGCGTTTTAACGTTCTAGATATTACGCGCCTTGCAGTTTCAATATGCTTGGACTGAACCTTACCTACTTCCATAGCTTTTAATCCATAATCTCCAAAAGACAGCGTGCTACCACCCTTAGCATTACCCTTTATTCTCCCCTTAAATACCTTTTTATATTTACTCTTTTTGGGAACAAACATCTCAATATACCTTAACTACCAACATAAACCCAAACTTTAACTCCTATAATACCACATATAGTCTTCGCTTCACAAAAAGCATAATCTATATTAGCACGCAAAGTGTGTAAAGGCAAACGACCTTCTTTGTACCATTCAGTACGAGCTATTTCAGCTCCGCCAAGACGCCCAGAGCAACTTACTTTAATACCCTCAGCACCCACCTTCAAACAATTTTGAATAGCTTTTTTCATCGCTCTTCTACATGAAATCCTTTTTTCTAGCTGATGTGTAATACTCCTTGATATTAAAACTGCATCTATTTCAGACTTTTTAACTCCTACTACATTCACTTCAACACTACTTTCTACTTTTTTAGCTATTTTTTGCTTTATCTTCTCAACATCCAAACCTTTCTTACCTATTATAACCCCAGGTTTAGAAGAATGTATTATTACAGACACTAAAGTAACTGTACGCTCTACAGTTACTTTAGAAATACCAGCATGATCAAAGGATTCATTTATATAACTGCGAATAAATAGATCTTGATGCAATTTCTGTTTATAATCGTCCGTAGCACACCAAACAGAATCCCAGGTATTACTATTTATTTGCAATCTAAATACTTTAGGATTAACCTTCTGTCCCATATTTTTACACTTTCCTTATTAATTTTCCATTTCTATAAATCATACAATTTCTTTCAATTTTATAGTTATATTACTATAAAATTTGCTCATTCTATTAGCCCTACCCATAGCTTTTGGATATACTCTACGCAAAGTAAGTGACTTACCTATTAAAATTTCCTTTATATATAAATTATCAAGGTTCAATCCATAATTATTTTGAGCATTAGCAATTGCAGAATTCAACACCTTCATTATAAAACCGGCAGCCTTTTTTTCACAAAATCTTAATTGTACATTAGCAAAAGAAACTTTTTTATTACGCACTAAATCAGCAACCAAATTTAATTTGCGAGGAGTTGATCTTAAAACCTTAGAACCAGCCTCAACTATTATATCCCTATTTTTCATATCAATTTCCTACCTTCTTGTTGCCTTTTTATCACCACCATGCCCAGTAAATTTACGAGTAGGTGAAAATTCACCGAATTTATGACCTATCATATTCTGATTATCAACACTAACAGGAATGTAATCTTTACCGTTATAAACAGCAAACTTTAAACCCAAACAATTAGGAAGAATTACAGAAGCCCTGGAATGAATTTTTATCACCTTATTAATAGAACCCTCTTTTAAAGCCCTCTGAACTAATCTTAGTACAGATGGATGTAAAAAAGGTGGTTTCCACACAGATCTACTCATAAATTAACCTTTCAATTTTTTTATATACTTATCACTAGATTTATTTTTTTTCCTAGTTTTCTTTCCTTTTGTTGCAACACCCCAAGGAGTAACAGGATGACGACCGCCAGAAGTTTTTCCCTCTCCACCTCCATGAGGGTGATCAATCGGATTCATTGCAACTCCACGCACAGCAGGTCTAATTCCAAGCCACCTACTTCTCCCAGCCTTACCCAGCTTTCTATTTTTATGATCAAGATTAGACACTACACCAATAGTAGCTTTACAAGAAGATAAAATCAACCTAACTTGACCAGATCTAAGCCGCAATAAAACATATTGACCATCACGACCAACAATTTGCGCACAACAACCCGCAGCTCTAGCAATTACAGCACCACCACCTGGCTTCAATTCAACATTATGAACAAAAGAACCAACAGGTATATATTTCAACAACAAACAATTACCTGGCAGAATATCAGCATCATCTCCAGCTGTCACAACATCACCAGGCTTCATACCCTGAGGAGCTAATATATAAGATTTAGTATCATCTTCCTTATATGATATTAATGCTAAAAACCCACTTCTATTTGGATCATACTCTATTTTCTCAACCATACCCTGATCACTTCTATTACGTTTAAAATCTATAACTCTATACTTCTTCTTGTGACCACCACCCCTGTGACGAGTTGTAATTCTACCATGATTATTTCTTCCACCACTGGATTTCTTACCAAACACAAGAGACTTCTCTGGCTTATCTTTTGATAAACCAACTTTACTTATTAATATAGTCCCACGAGAAGACGGAGTAACAGGATTAAAAAATTTCATACCCATATTAAACGCTCATTATATCTAATTTTTGACCATCTATCAAAGAAAAATAAACCTTTTTTCTCTGTTTTTTACAACCAACCACACCCCTGAAACGTCTATATTTAGGTTTAACTCTAATAACATTTATAGAAGAAATTCTGACATTAAATAAAGACTCTATTGCCGATTTTATTTGACGCTTATTTACATTTACAAAAACATACAAAGAGTATTTATTAAACTTCTCTCTTAAAAGAGAAGCCTTTTCTGTGATTACAGGAGATTTTATTATATTATTATATTTAATCATAACAATCTACCTTCAAGATGCTTTAAAGTGTCTTTTGTTAACATCACGCATTCATGATTCAATATATCAAAAACATTTAACCCAATAGGTTTGATTAAATCTACATAATGCAAATTTTTAGCAGCACGTAACAAATCATCTCCATAATCACCAACTATTAAAAAAGAAGAAAATTTAAAATTTTTAATATATTCACACATTTTAGATGTTTTCTTCACATCAACATTTAAACTATCAAGAACAATAACTTGATTATTTAAATATTTTAGAGATAAAGCAATTTTCAAACCAAATTTACGTACTTTTTTATTAAGAGAATAAGCATGACTCCTCACAACAGGACCAAAAATAATTCCACCACCTCTAAACTGAGGAGACCGGAAGCTCCCCTGTCTCGCCCTACCGGTACGTTTTTGACCATACGGCTTAGCTGTTGTACCAGAAACATCACTGATACCCTTTGTTTTATGAGCACCAACTCTTCTCTTTGCTAATTGCCATCTCACTATATCATGCAAAATACTCAATTTTTGCTTGGCAGAAAATATCAAGGGATTAAGCTCAACACTACCTACATTATTATTAGATAGATCAACTAATTCACATTCCATAACTAACTCACCAAATTATTAGCATCATCACTCATATTCAACAGCAGAACTGCTGGAAAAGGAACATCTTTATGTAAAGGCTTTTTAACCGCATCTCTCACAAAAACATAAGAGTTTTTAAACCCAGGAACATTATTACCCTTTACAGCAATTATGCTATTTTCATAATCAATGGATAATATTTTCATATTCTGTACAGTTACTCTGCTATTACCTAAATGACCAGCCATTTTCTTCCCCTTGAATACTCTACCAGGATCTTGACATTGACCAGTAGAACCTTGTGATCTATGAGCAATAGAAACTCCATGGGATGCCCTAAGCCCACTGAAATTATGCCGCTTCATCACACCAGCAAACCCTTTACCTAAAGAATAACCCGTAATGTCAAGATATTGACCAACTACAAAATGATTAACCCCCACCTTTTTACCACATTCTATTCCGAATAGATCAGTTAATCTACTTTCGTATAATTTACATTTACTATTTATACCCTTTTTCTTTAAATATTCCAACTGAGGTTTTGCTATTTTTTTTAAATCCCCTGTGCCTAAAATGACTGAATTGTAGCCACATTTATCTTGTCCTTTTATATCGATAATATAAGTTTCGCTGAGATGCAATAAGGTTACAGCCATGCGACTATTATCAAAATACATAGCAGTATGGCCAACATTCGTCATTAACAAACCAATCCTCCTAAGCGAATTTATTCTCTTCATTTCCTTTTCCTAAATATTAACTTCCTTAACCTTTAAATCCACTTCTACACCAGCAGAAAAAGATAAATCTGCAAGCATCTTCATCAGAGTAGAAGTAGGATTATGTACAACAATTAACCGCTTAGAAATTCTCATTTCAAATTGCTCACGAGATTTTTTATCAACATGAGGAGACCTATTAACAGTAAATTTAGAATCTTTTCTTGGCAACGCAATCGGACCAGATAAATCTGCATTAAACTGCTTTAATTGATCAATAAACTCGCGAATACACTTTTCCAATAAAGAACAATCGAAAGCTTTGATTCTAATATATATATCTTGCTTCATCTTAGTTATTACACTCATTCTAAAATTTCCGAAACAACGCCAGAACCAACAGTTCTACCACCTTCTCTTATCGCAAAACGTAATCCTTTATCCATTGCTATTGGTACTTGCAACTCCACTTCTATACTTACATTGTCCCCTGGCATTACCATCTCCTTTCCATCTAGCAATTTTATGCTCCCAGTTACATCCGTTGTCCTTAAATAAAACTGTGGCTGATAATTTCCAAAAAATGGTGTATGCCTTCCTCCTTCTTCTTTCTTCAATATATACGCCTCCGCATTAAATTTCTTATGCGGAGTTATTGTCCCTGGTTTTGCCAATACTTGCCCTCTCTCCACTTCTTCTCTCTTTGTTCCTCTTAGTAGTATTCCTACATTGAGTCCTGCACTTCCCTTATCTAGCAACTTCTTAAACATCTCAACACCAGTACATATCGTCTTTTGCGTCGCTTTCAGACCTATTATCTCTATCTCATCCCCTGTCTTTATCTCCCCCTTCTCTATTCTTCCTGTTACTACCGTTCCTCGGCCCGATATTGAAAATACATCTTCTATTGGCAATAAAAACGGCAAATCTATAGGCCTTGGAGGTACTGCCACATACTCATCTAACTTCTCCATCAATTTATCTATTGATTTCTTTCCATACTCACTACCATCATCCTCTAATGCTTTTAACGCAGACCCAACTATCATAGGCACTTCATCACCTGGAAATCCATACTTACTCAGCAACTCTCTCACTTCCATTTCTACCAAATCTATCATATCAGCATCAGCAACATCAGCTTTATTTATATATACCACGATATATCCAACACCCACCTGTTTTGCCAGCAATATATGCTCTCTCGTTTGTGGCATCGGCCCATCAACCCCTGACACTACCAATATCGCTGCATCCATCTGCGCTGCACCTACTATCATATTCTTTACATAATCAGCATGTCCAGGGCAATCAACGTGTGCATAGTGTCTCTTTTCTGTTTGATATTCAACATGCGCTGTTGCTATTGTTATACCTCTCTTTCTTTCTTCTGGCGCTTTATCTATTTGATCATATGCTACAAAATTACCATAATGCTTTGTTATCGCCGCTGTTAACGTTGTCTTCCCATGATCCACATGTCCTATCGTTCCCACGTTTACATGGGGCTTTCCAAATGCTTCTACTATCGCTGTCATAATTTTAACTCTTCTACCTAAAATATAAATACATCAACAAATAATATGTTGATTTTATATAAATACAACAAAAAAAGAGCGGATAGTGGGAATCGAACCCACGTCACTAGCTTGGAAGGCTAGAGCTCTACCATTGAGCTATACCCGCACAATGGAGGAGGTAGGATTCGAACCTACGCACGCAATGCGGACAGATTTACAGTCTGTTACCTTTAACCACTCGGTCACTCCTCCACAAAAATCTGTTAAGAGAACACTACCTTAACTTAAGTTTTATTATTCCTAATATTAAACATCCAAATCCAAAAGATCAAGTAATAAAAGCTAATCTAACTGATTTCAGTTAGATTTTACTTTTATATAACAAAATATTGTCAATAAAACGCCCAAACAAGTAATGTGAATCATGTGTACCTGGCGCTTCTTCTGGATGGTATTGAGTAGAAAAGACTGGGTAATCCTTCATCATTATCCCCTCTACACTATTATCAAATAGAGAAATATGAGTAACTTCAACGTTACTTGGAAGAGAAGCTGAATCAACAACAAAACCATGATTTTGGCTAGTTATCTCAACTTTTTTACTCTCCAGATCATAAACTGGATGATTACTCCCTCGATGACCAATATCCATCTTGACAGTCTTTGCTCCCAAAGTAACTGCAAGTAATTGATGGCCCAGGCATATGCCAAAAACTGGTATTTTAGATTTCACAATAATTTCTATTTCTGAAATTACACTCTCTCCTATCTCTTGTGGATCACCAGGGCCATTTGAAAGCACTATACCATCTGGATTCATGCTTAATATTTTGTGAGCAAAACCTGTATCTGGTTTGACTAATTCAACCGTACAATCAAGTTCTACTAAGCGTGAGATTATACTATTTTTTACACCGAAATCAACAATTACAAGCCTATATTTTGCATTAAGAGCGCTTTGAAAGTTATTACTTAAACTGACTTTCTTAGTCATTTCTATTCCATTTACAGATTTGTATTTCTTCAATTCATCTAATGTATGTGCCTCACTTGACGGACATATCATTCCATTTTGAGATCCATGTTTTCTCAAATATCTCGTCAAAGCTCTAGTATCAATTCCCGATATCCCAACTACATTATTTTTCTCCAACCAATCATTTAAACTAATATATGAAGAAGAGTGAGACATAGGAGAAAGTTCACGCATAACCACACCACTTGCAAAAACTTTTTCTCCTTCATTATCTTTGTGATTTATTCCAACATTACCAATATGAGGAAAAGTGAACGCTATTATTTGATCAGCAAAAGAAGGATCTGTTATAGTATGCTGATAACCTGTCATACCAGTGGTAAAACAAACTTCACCTATACATTTGCCTCTTTTACCTACCGATTTTCCCAAAAAGCACTTGCCATCTTGTAAAACTAAAGCTGCATCCTGCATTTAATTCTCTCAACTTATTTAAAATATTATATAAGAATTTTAAATTACAAGTAAGCAAATACTAAACTTCCCTTTAAGTTTATATAAAATTCAAAATTATAAGTAGATTTCTTTTTTTTATTATTCAGCAAAATTATAGCAAACTTAACTTGTGTGAATAGGCAATAGTCATTACATTCATACTTCACGTTATGTAAATTCACATGGATAGAAAAACTTGTCTCATTACAGGAGCATCATCTGGCATTGGAGAAAGTCTAGCAAGGTTGCTCATTAAAGATGGATGGTTTGTGGTTGGCATTGCAAGGCGCACTGAAAAACTGGAAAAATTAAAAGAAGAATTAGGTAGTAATTTTTTACCTATAACATGTGATGCAAGCAAAAGTGAAAATATTAAAAACTCGTCTGATTTTTTAAAAAAGCAAAATATTATACCAAATCTCTTTTTTCTTAATGCAGGATGTGGCGAAATAGAAGATAAGTTTCATACCAACATTCATAGAAAAACATTTGAAACCAATTATTTTGGCGTTATCAACTGGATTGAAGAATGGATTCATCATAATTCCTTGGCAACTTTTGCGTTTATATCTTCTCTTGTTGCTATGCATGCAACACCACATGCTTCTGCATACTGTGCCAGCAAAGCAGCACTAAAAAGTTGTTTTCAATCACTAAAAATCCAACATGCTAACAGTAGCACAAAGTTTATCACCATAATGCCAGGGCCAGTAAAAACAGATATGTTTAAGTCTAATAAACCACTTCCCTTCATATGGGAGCCAGAAAAAGATGCAGCATATATTTTAAAAAGTATATTTAAAGGAAAGAAAGTTATAGCGTTTCCAATTTTCTGGCGGTTATTTTTTAATATTTTACAAATTCTTCCCACTAAAATGACTGCAAGAATCTTACGATAATCACCAAATCTACCATCTTGTAAAGCTAAAGCTCTTCAAAACTCAATCGCAAACTTCTCCACACAAAAACATCTTGACTATCGCATGTTTCATATTATATGAATAAACTGTTAATGAAAGTGGAGGGTTGCAATGCCTAATAATACAGATCAGTCTAAAAAAATAAATGAGAAATGGTTATTTATAGGAGGTGCTTCACTGTTTCTTGTAATAATGCTACCATCAATTTTTCTCTTAGCAAAAATAGCTATGATGTTTGTTATAATCCCAACTACAGCAATAGCAATAAAAATTGCCTCAAAAGCAATATCAAACGTTTTAGAGGATAAAGAGAATCAATCAACACAAAATAAAATTATAAACCTAGCTATTGGAGCAGTGTCTATACTTGCAGGTGGGATATCATTACTTATTACAGCAAAAGTTGGTTTCATCGCAATATGTTCAACTATAGCTATTTTAGCTCTGTATGAATATATTAAAGATGAAAAAATAGGTAAGGATATAAATGATAAATTCGATGAAATAGCTAATAATACAACTGAGTTTTGCGTCAACAGCATTGAAAAACTTATTCCATCACAAAGTTGTGAAGTGTAATCTTTTGTTTATAAATTTTTAGATGCATGGCTAACGTATAAACACTGAAATCAGCACTTCCTTTCTTGTTATCCTAGTAATGGCTTCCATCATCAAAAATGTTGTATTACTTTTATACTAGCAAATCTAACTGGATTCCAATGATGGAATGACATTACCTTGAATGGAAATCGGTGCGTGATGTACATCTGTATAGAGATTAAATATGTCATTCAGTTTGTTATCATTCTAGTACTGCCATTCTATAGGTAACAGCTGTACCTGGAGCTCCTCTCTTGTCATTCCAGCACTGGAATCCAAAAAACTTAATTTCAAACCAGTACTTTCCCTCTTTTCATCCCAATTTCCAAAATGTTACTCCAGTACTGAAATCCAGCTTTTTTATAACTATCGAAAACACTGTATTACTTTACAAATTTAACTAGATATAACTACTGGCATGGCACGTTCGTAAAATTACGATAAAAAATTACTTGACAAACTATAATAGTTTTGTTACCATGGAAAGTGAAGGTGTTCTAGAGCTCGGAATCTATCTTCGTCTGCAGACTTTTCAATTCAATTAATCTATAATCTTCAGTTAAAATATATTTTAGCTATACTTCGGTCGTAGCTGTATACATTTTTCTCAATCTTTTTTATTAGTGGAGGACTATCATGTTTAAAACACTGAATTACGCATATCATTGACCTACATGTCTTTAAAGGACAGATGGTACCTATGTCCTTTTTATATAAATTATTGTGTTTTTATGTCTTTTTTTAGCAATGTCATTTATTGTTTTACGCCCCAGTCTTTTTCAAATATTGCGAGCCCTTGATCAGTAAGTGGATGATTAATTAACTGTCTAAGTATTTTTGCTGGCACAGTAATTGAATGAGCACCAAGCCGTGCAGCTTCTATTACATGTGCTGGACTTCTTACTGATGCAACAAGAACTTTTGTCTTAAAATTATAATTAGAATATATAGTGCATATATCTTCTATTAGCGATAAGCCATCATAGCTTATATCATCAAGGCGACCAACAAAGGGAGAAATAAAACAAGCACCGGCCTTAGCGGCAAACAGTGCTTGTCCAGGAGAAAAACATAATGTGATATTAGCAGGTATTTTATGTTCTGTCCACAACTTTTTACAAGAAATTAATCCTTCATGTGTAAGGGGTAACTTTACTACGATATTACTAGCGATTTTCGCTAACTTAAGGCCTTCCTTAACCATATCTTCATGGCTATCTGCAACAACTTCAACACTAACAGGTCCTTTTATAATAGAACATATTTCGCTTACTAAATCTTCGTACTTATCTTTATGTCCATATTTTGCTATTAAAGAAGGATTAGTTGTTATACCATCAATGAACTCTTTTAGCTCCTTAATTTCATTCAAATCAACACTATCAAGAAAAATTTCCATATTATTGTCCTATTAAAAACCTATTTTTACAAAATATTGTCATCTTTGAAAAGTATTAAATAAAATCGGATTTTTAACTCAACTCAATTTTCAGTCCGTTAGGAAAGAAAATATTGCACTGAGACACAGTATAGCGCTTTCCTTAATTGGTTGCATTTTATTAACAAAATTAGCATAACCAATTTCTGAAGTTTACTATAGTATTTCCCAAAGCAAATGATAAAGGTATAACAAAGTATTTGAGTTATAATGGCATATAGTGTGGATTTAAGGGAAAAGGCAGTATTGATGATAGAAAAAGGGAAGACAAAGGTTGAGATAGCAGAGCTCATGGAGATAGGAATAGCAACTCTGTACCGCTGGTTAAAAAAGAAAGCTGCTGGTGAAAGCTTAAAGCCATCTAAAAACGGTAGCTTTATTCGAAAAATAGACCCAAAAATACTCGAAGAATATGTTACAAAGAATCCAGATCATACTCTGGCAGAGATGAAACAAAATCTTGGATTTGGAATAAATTCAATTTGGTATAGACTAAAACAGCTAAAAATTACTTTAAAAAAAAGTCACACTATATCAAGAGCGCAATCAAGAAGATAGGCAGCAATTTATTGATAAAATCTCAAAAATAGAACATTCCAGCATCTTATATATAGATGAAGCAGGAGTTGATAATAAGTTATACCGAGAATATGGACGTGCTCCAAGAGGAAAGAAAATTTATGCAGATGTTCCAGGGAGAACTCGAGAGAGAATCAGTATAGTAGCCGGGTGGATTGGAATGAGATTTATTGCACCAATGACTTTCAAAGGTGGGTGTGAAAAAGAGGTATTCAATATATTGTTGGAGAAGATGTTATTACCTAAATTGCCACTTGGCACAACCATAGTTATGGATAATGCTACATTTCATAAGACCACTAAAACAAAATCATTAATAGAGTCTTTTGGCTTTCATGTGCTGTATCTTCCAACATATTCACCAGATTTGAATCCCATAGAACACTGTTGGCATACCATCAAAAGCCGCCTCAGACCTCTAATGTATAAATGTACAGACTTACAACTTTTGGTTGGTAATACCATAATGGAAATTTATCCATTCATTTTAGAAAATACTATAGCTTTACGTTCAATAGAAATTCTTGCATAGCCTAAAACTTAGTGCTAGTATTAGTATAGTAACACAAATAGGTAGTGATGAACAATAAACAAAATGACTAAGTTCGAGTTTAACGCTCGCAATTAAATTCAACTAAAAAGGTTAATATAAAAGTAGTTAATCACTCCTAAAGTAAATATATTATCAGAACAATAGTAACAAGGGGTATACTATGTCAACAAATTTCCCGACATTGAAAAACATATTAGCAGAGCTGAAAAGAAAAAATAGCATTACTGTTTTAGAAAAACATTGTCAGGAAAAATGGGAGGTTTATGACTTGCTCATGGATTTAACAAATGATGAAAATTTTAAGCAAGCATATATAGATCTATCTTTCAACAAGAGCTTTAAAAAAAACTTTATAGAATTAGCAAATCAGGCAAAAAAAGCTGTAAGTAAGTATTTTAGAGACAAAGACATAGACCTTCGAGCTTTTTATGTAGAAACTAACAATTCTGATAAATTGTTAAACATTAATCTTATTAATTACAATAGAAGTGAGCCAATAAGAATTAGTGATATCTTACAGCAAGAAAGGGATATTAGCACATTGAATATCTATTGCGATAAAAAGCATGACATATACGCTTACCGAAAAGGTAAGGAAAGACATTATGAATTTAAAGAGGGTGCATATTATGAAATGACAAGCACTTGGCCTGTGCAGGACAAGGATGGGAAAACTTTTACCTGTACTATGGTTATGAATGTAAGTAATTCTGGTATAACTAAAGTACTACAGTTTAATGGTAAAGATTTTGAATCGCCACCTGAGGAGTTTTTGGAATTAATAAGACAAAATAAAGAATTATATATTCAAGGTCTCTCTCTACATGACAATGTCAAAGAATTATTGAAAAAGAACAAAAATGCTAACATTGCACCGGCTGTTAGTAATCTGCAAAATAACGAACATATCGTAATCAATCAAGACGAAAAGATGAAAGATCTTGAAAATGATGCTAAAAGCAATCCTATTCTTTCTTTCACTAGCAACAATGTATCAGAGGTTAATCCACAGCAGATTGCAACTCAGGCAATTGCAACTCAAACAGAAGTTAATTCACAACAACTAGATCAAAAGCTTACAAAAGCTGAGAAAGAAATTAGAGAATTAAATGAGCAGAGGAACAATTTACAGCATAGGCTCGAAGAGGCCAAGCAAGAATTTGAAGAGCATAATAGTGATTTACAGAATAAACTTGGAGAAGAAAAGCAAAAAAATGCAAAATTACAAACTGAACTGACACAAAAAGATGAAAAACTAGCAAATATGTCAACAGAGCTGCAAGAAAGAGCGCAAGAACTTGAAGGTGCATATGAAGAAAAGAAAGACCTGAAGAAAAAGCTGGAATTTGCCAATGCAGGAAAAGAAGAGTTGATAAGTGAGTTAAGAAAATTGCACGAGGAATTAAATCAACTGAAAGAAGAAAAGTATAGTTTGGAAGACAAGCTTGATCAATTAGAACACTATAGCAATAGTACAAAAGAAAGCAGTGAACAACAAATATCAGATTTGAAAGAAGAGTTATTATTACTAAAAGAAGAAAATCAAGTGTTAAAAGCAAAGCAAGTAGAATCAGAACAAGAACTCGTGGAGGCTAAGCAAAAAATTGAGGAATTGGAGGAACAGTGCAATGATTTACAAGTTGAGTGTAAAGAAAAGGAACAAAGACTTGAGAAAGAAATGAGTAAAACAGATGAGCGAATAATCCAGCTCAATAAGGAGCAAGAGCAGAAAATTCAAGAAATTTATGGAAAAAATAAGGAACTGGAAGAAAAGGTAGAAGAACTGAAGGAAAAGCTAAAAACTGCTAATGTAGAACAAGAGAAACTACAAGGTAAATTGAACCAGTTTGAAAAAAAAGAGGAAGAGATAGAGGAAGCAGAACACATGATAAGTGCAAGGGATAAGTGTATAGCGAGCTATAAATCTCAAATACAAAATTTAGAAAATGAGCATAACGCACATTTGGAATCTGATGAACAAGAGGAAGATCAGCTAACGTGGGATTTTGAAACGTTAAAGAACGAGCTAGAGCTTAAAGATGAGCAGATCGAGACAATAAGAGGGCAATTACGGCAGGAGATAGAAGAAGAAATAGTTAATAAGTACCGTCCATCACTGGAATTAAAGTTTAAAGAATATGAAGATGAGATTGAAAGATTAATAAGAGAAAAAAAAGAGCTAAAAGGTACAGTGCAATACTTAAATAGCCAAGTAGAACTGTTAAGTCCAGTAATTGATCAAGTACTTGTTAATAAAAAGGAAGTTTTTGATAACAATTCAAAAATGTTTTACCAGCTTACAGAGGAAATTGATGATTCAGAAAAAAAACCTAGGTCTTTAAGCCTTGATAGCGCATTTCATAGCGATCACTGTAATTCACTTCTAGACTTAATCAGCAGTCCATCAAAGGTGTGTAGCCAAAGTCAGCGTGGAAATTCTTAAAGATGCATATGAAACCAGCGGCTTCTTTATTCAAGTAGCCCCTCTTGTCATCCGAGTAGTGTGACACATAGCTGTACGAACATTGCAATACGGCACATAATAAACAATGTCATCCCAGTGCGTGACACTGGGATCTGGACATAAAAACATTTGCAAATTATGCAATGGACAACAGATTCTAGGAACATATGTTAAAATCATATCCATGATGAAAATAAGATAGATCCCAGTGTCACGCACTCGGATGACAAGAAGGAAGATACTGGAATGACATCTTCCCTGAACCATAATGTTCGTACAGTTGTGTGTCAGCTACTTGAAGTGGGAATGACAAGAGTAAACTCATTTCTTGAACACAAAAAGAGCCCCTAAAGAGATTTGACATCAAGATAACTTAAATATATACCAACTCTCTTATCTTTTAATGATTCCTCATCATGAGTCAAATGATCAAAAACCTGAATTTGATTCGTTATAATGCTACAATTATTATTTGCAACCTCTAATATACCATTATCAATTACAACTTTTTCCTTTGTCTGGTTACTCATTTGAACAGTAATTATACCAGGCAATAAATAAATTAAGTAAGGAGAATGGTAAGCTAAAATCACTAGCTCTCCTTCAAGCCCATTCACTGAAAGCGAAACCACTTCATCGAATGAAATTCGATTATCAGGAGAAAAAAATTGCACCTTAAAAGTGTTCATAATCTTTAATGTCCGGCTCCAACTTCAGCTTTTATTGATTCAGCCTTTTCTATTGCTTCACTTATACTTCCCACCATATAAAAAGCAGCTTCTGGCAGGTTATCATATTTACCTTCAATAATTCCTTTAAAACTAGAAATAGTATCAGAAAGTGAAACAAATTTGCCAGACATGCCAGTAAATACCTCCGCAACATGAAAAGGTTGAGAAAGAAACTTCTGAATTTTACGAGCTCTATCAACAATAATTTTATCTTCATCAGATAGTTCATCCATACCAAGTATTGCGATAATATCTTGCAGCGACTTATAAGTTTGCAATATACGTTTCACTTCATAAGCCACATTATAATGCTCTTCACCAATGATTTCAGCAGATAAAGACTGAGAAGTTGAGTCAAGTGGATCAACAGCAGGATATATACCCATTTCAGCTATCTGCCTTGACAATACTGTAGTGGCATCAAGATGAGAGAATGTCGTTGCTGGAGCTGGATCAGTCAAATCGTCTGCAGGAACATATATAGCCTGTACAGAAGTAATAGAACCAGCAGTAGTTGAGGCTATTCTCTCTTGCATAGCGCCTATATCAGTCGCAAGAGTTGGCTGATAACCAACAGCCGACGGTATTCTTCCAAGCAAAGCAGAAATTTCAGAGCCAGCTTGAGTAAAACGGAAGATATTATCTACAAAAAATAGAACATCTTGATTTTCATGATCACGAAAATACTCCGCCATAGTTAGTGCTGTTAAAGCAACCCTAGCCCTTGCTCCAGGAGGTTCATTCATTTGACCATAAACCAAAACGGCTTGAGATTTTTCGTGCTCATTTATATCTATTACATTCGAAGTAATCATCTCGTTATAAAGATCATTACCTTCACGCGTTCTCTCTCCTACTCCAGCAAACACAGAAAATCCTTTATGAGCTTTTGCTATGTTGTTAATCAGCTCCATTATCAGAACTGTTTTACCAACACCAGCTCCACCAAATAAGCCAATTTTTCCTCCTTTAAGATAAGGAGCAAGAAGATCTATAACCTTTATTCCTGTAACTAAAACTTCTTCCTGTATCTTCTGCTCAGTAAAACTTGGAGGTGATCTATGTATAGGTTCTAAATCATACTTTCCTTTTAGCGGACCACACTCATCTATAAGCTCCCCTACAACATTAAAAATCCTTCCTAAAGTTGAGCGTCCAACCGGAACTGATATTGGTGCACCTGTATCAACAAACTCATCACCTCTTGACATACCATCTGTGCTATCCATAGCAATGCAACGAACTATATTGTCACCTATATGTTGTGAAACCTCTAAAACTAGCTCCTTGCCCTTACATTTTAGTTTGCTTTTTAAAGCATTAAATATCTTAGGTAACTCGCCTTCAAATTTTAGATCAACAACTGCTTGAGTTATCTTAACCGTTCTACCTATATTCATCTCTTTCATCACCTAACACTATAATTCTATAAAAGAACTTCTAAAAAATAAATCTTATATTATTAACCGAAATTTTGCAATATAAAAACACTTACTAGTTACGTTTCATTATAAATAGTGCAAATGCATTTAATAGCCAAGTAATAACAAATAACACTAAACTAAGCGCATAAGCAGCAAGAGTTTGCACACTATTGAAATCCTGATCTCCGGTAAGTAATGTAGCAATTTGTACAGTAATAGTAGTAACTGAATTGAGAGGATTAAAGGTCAAATTTGCATTGATTCCCACAGCCATTAGTACAATCATTGTTTCACCTATCACTCTTGAAATTGATAATAAAATTGCACTTAAAATTGTAGGCATTGCATAAGGTATTGTTATATGCCATATAGTTTCCGCTGGAGTTGCACCAAGCGCCATAAAACCATAACGCAAACTTTTTGGAACAGATCTTATAGCATCTTCAAGCAAAGAAATAATAAAAGGAAGAATCATTACCCCGATCGATAAACCAGCAATCAAAGCACTTTCTGAGTGTATACTTAAATTAAAAAAATTTGCTACCTGCTTTATAAAAAAAGACAAAAATACAACTGAGAAGTATCCATATACAACAGTAGGAATAGCAGACAAAACCTGTAAGGCTGTATTAATAACATAACGCACTTTTTCACTCGCATACTCACTAATATATATTGCAGAAAATAAACCAAGCGGCACCGCAACTAACATTGCTACAATAGTTATAAGTAATGTCCCCACTAAAAGTGGCGCTATACCAAAACATCCCACCTCTCCTTCGCCAATAATAGCTACATTATGCTTCCATTTTAAGCAAAATAAGAATTCTGAAATAGCTACTTTATTAAAAAAAGAAATGGACTGAACAAAAATAGATAGCATTATAAATAAAGTGATAAAAAGTGATATTGCTAAAGCCATAAATAACAAAAATTTTACCATCTTATTTCTTTTACCTTTAAAGATAAAAATCAGCATAAAAAAAAATAACGCTATAGAAATAGAAGTTATAAAATAACCATCATAGAATGCTAACAAACAAGGTAGCATCCACATACAACTCAAATATATATAAGACTTAACTTTACTTACTGCTTGAAACTTACTCAAACAAAATAAAAGGATTAGTAAAACAGGTACGCCTATAATTAAATTCATTTTTCCATATATCAAATTTTATTCAATAAGAATGCCATAGAAGTTGACCATTATTTGACAATAGAGAAAAATAATTTAAAATAAATATTTATATTAATATAAAAACAATGAAAAGAACATTTCAACCAAAAAATTTAAAAAAAAAGCACAAACATGGATTTCGTTCACGTATGTCAACAAAAGCTGGAAGAAAAATTCTTAATAAGCGTCGCTCATTAGGGTGTAATAAATTATGCGCATAGTAAGCATAAAAAAAAAGAGTTTTCCTTTGCTTTTAAAAACAGATTAGCACCTGACAGTCTTTTTTATCGAGGGGTATATATATCACTATATGCTATAAAAGAAAGAGAACCTGAAAAGTATATTCATGTTATTAGAGTAGGTCTGGCTATCAGTAAAAAAGTCGGAAAAGCAGCAAAAAGAAATAAAATAAAAAGGCAATTACGAATGCTAGCTAAAGTTACCATTTCTAATATAAGTAATGTAGGATACTATTACATAATACTAACCCATAAAAACATTATGCAAGCAGGCTATAAAAATTTACAAAAAGACCTCAATATTTGCTTAAAGAAAGATAAAATAAGAAGAAATTTTCACTAAAGTATTTACAGATATATTTTTTATGATAAGATAAGTAAACTTTTTAAAATAAATTAATAGATGTGGCTGCTTGATGGTAGAGAGTATAAGAAAAGAAGATAAAAAGCTCGATACAAATAATGCTGAAGAGAGTTTTTATGAATATAGAAGGTCTAGCTATCGTACACAATGGGGAATGGCATTTGAACAAAGCCAATACTTAGAACAAAATAAGGATAATCCTAGAGGGAAGTTGCTAAACTTAAATATAGAAGCAACTTATTACAATAAGAGAATAGTTTGATAAAAGTAAAAGTACCCGTTCAAGGGAGTGGTTCAAGAAACGATAGGCAGGGGATTGTATAATTCTCTTTGTTTCCATGTTAAGTATAATGAAATTATCCTTTCAAATTCGCAGCTCTGATTACGTAAAATATGAGCTTTTACAGTAAATGATATAATGCCTAATTTGCTGTTCAGCGCGATAGTGGAATACTTTCTGGTTTACTTAAAAAATTTCACACCATTCCTTCAGATTTTAAAATATTTTTCGCAACTTGAAAAGCTCCAGTTGCTTCAGATAGGTAGCTTCAAGTAATACCTTATACGTTTTGCAACTTTCTTACACTTCTGTTTCATTTTTTAATAAAGCTTTTTTTTAGCATAAACAATTCAGTGGATGCGTTTTTTAAGTAACAGCCCAGAATTTTAACTTCAATAGTCCAGCTATGTTTCAAAGTACCTGTCAGCGACTATTAGGATTGCAACATACACTGTCTTTTAAATCTTCTTTCCCTTTAAAACTTGCAGTATTGCTTCAGCACTAACCAAGTTTACCTTTATTATAACACGTTGATGGGCAAAACCTCACTTTTCTTATTCGATTTGCTCATACACCTTTTTGCATTTTGAGGGAATTCTATATTCACTATTTGATACGCTTTCAATTCACATTAAAAACATCACTTATAATTTTCACGTTTTGAATTTTTATAAAATCCACTGAGTGCTACAATTATCACCTAACTATTGGACCAAATGTATCTGCTTTTTGGTAGTTTGCTACTTCTTCTTTCTCCTCATCTCCAACAACTTAATTAATATTCAATTATATAAAGTTTGATTTTCGGAAGATCAATTGTTTGATGATTTGTTAAATGTTAGTATCTCTCCTCCTCATTTGCAAATAGGTGACAAATTCTACTTTTAAATTTTCTACTTTTATTTTAAAGTTTTTGCAAAGTTCTAAAAGATTAGTTATATTACCTCAGAGCTACTCTATGTTTACCTTGTTTCATCGCTCTACTGAACAGATATAGATAAAAAGAAATTTTTATAAGCTTGGCAACGACCTACTTTCCCTTTTTAAGTATCATCGGCGCTAAAAAGTTTCACTTCCGAGTTCGAAATGAGATCGGGTGGTTCATTTTTGCTATAGTCACCAAGTCAATAAAAATTTCTGACTTAACAAATTTCAATTTAATATTTAACACTGCATATGCACATATAGAAAGGAAATAAATCAATCAGGCTATTAGTACTAGTTAGCTTCACATGTTACCATGCTTCCACACCTAGCCTATCAACGTGGTAGTCTTCCACGGCCTTAATTGGGAAATCTTTTTGAAGAGGGTTTCTTGCTTATATGCTTTCAGCAATTATCCCATCTATACATAGCTACCCAGCGATGCTATTGGCATAACAGCTGGTACACCAGAGGTATATCCATCTCGGTCCTCTCGTACTAGAGTCAGATCTTCTCAAATTTCCTTCACCCACGGAAGATAGAAACCGAACTGTCTCACGACGTTCTAAACCCAACTCACGTAACACTTTAATCGGCGAACAGCCGAACCCTTGGGACCTTCTCCAGCCCCAGGATGTGATGAGTCGACATCGAGGTGCCAAACGGTGTCGTCGATATGAACTCTCGAACACCATCAGCCTGTTATCCCCGGCGTACCTTTTATCCGTTGAGCGATGACCCTTCCATACAGAATCACCGGATCACTATGACCGACTTTCGTCTCTGCTTGGCTTGTCAGCCTCGCAGTCAGGCAAGCTTATGCCATTGTACTATCAAGCTGATTTCCGACCAGCTCTAGCTTACCTTCGCACGCCTCCGTTACTTTTTAGGAGGCGACCGCCCCAGTCAAACTACCCACCATACAATGTCCTAGTTCCAGATAATGAAACATAGTTAGATATCAAAAGTGTAAAGGGTGGTATCTCAAGGTTGACTCCATTATAGCTAGCGCCATAACTTCAAAGTCTCCCACCTATCCTGCACATAACACTTTTAATAGCAATGTAAAGCTATAGTAAAGGTGCACGGGGTCTCTTCGTCTAACCGCGGGTACCCCGCATCTGCACGGGGAATTCAATTTCGCTGAAGTGATGTTGGAGACAGTGGAGAAATCGTTACGCCATTCGTGCGGGTCGGAACTTACCCGACAAGGAATTTCGCTACCTTAGGACCGTCAGTGTTACGGCCGCCGTTTACTGGGGCTTCAATTCAGAGCTTGCACCCCTCCTATTAACCTTCCAGCACCGGGCAGGCGTCAGACCCTATACTTCCACTTACGTGTTTGCAGAGTCCTGTGTTTTTAGTAAACAGTCGCTACTCCCTATTTTGTGCCACCTACTCATAATTGCCTAAAAGCAGGTTACCCTTCTTCCGAAGTTACAGGTATAATTTGCCGAGTTCCTTCAACATCATTCTTTCAACACCTTAGTATATTCTACTCATCCACCAGTGTCGGTTTACGGTACGGCCTCATAAATATAAGTGCTATTTCCTGGAGCTTCTTTTAAGCATAGATCAATCCAATAAGACCTATACAAATACAAAACCCGTCACACTTAAGAGGTTTAGGAATATTAACCTAATTGCCATCGACTACTCCTTTACGGACTCGCCTTAGGAACCGACTAACCCTACGCAGATTAACTTAACGTAGGAACCCTTAGATTTTTGGTGAGAGTGTTTTTCACACTCTTTTACGCTACTTATGTCAGCATTCTCACTTCCGATATCTCCAGCAGTTTTCACAAACCGCCTTCACAGACTTACGGAACGCTCCGCTACCGCGCCTATTAATCGAAATTAATAAGCACCCACATCTTCGGTATACAGCTTTAGCCCCGGTACATTTTCGGTGCAGAAAAACTTATTTAGACAAGTGAGCTGTTACGCTTTCTTTAAAGGATGGCTGCTTCCAAGCCAACCTCCTAGCTGTAATGGTTTTTCCACTTCCTTCCCCACTTAGCTGTAATTTTGGGACCTTAGATAGTGATCTGGGCTGTTTCCCTTTCCACCACGGACTTAGCACCCGTAGTGTGTCTGCTGTATAATTAATTGTTGGTATTCGGAGTTTGGTTAGATTTGGTAAGATGATGAATCCCCCTAGTCTATCCAGTGCTCTACCCCCAACAAGATACATACAACGCTCTACCTAAATAGATTTCGCGGAGAACCAGCTATTTCCAAGTTTGATTGGCCTTTCACCCCTAATCACAACTCATCCAATAATGTTGCAACATTAACTGGTTCGATCCTTCAGTATGTTTTACCATACCTTCAATCTGGTCATGACTAGATCACTTGGTTTCGGGTCTAATCCACAAAACTAAACGCCCTATTCAGACTTGCTTTCGCTACGCCTACACCTACCGGCTTAAGCTTGCTTCATAGATTAACTCGCTGACCCATTATGCAAAAGGTACGCTGTCACTCTAAATATCAATAAATTGATATAGAGCTCCAACTGTTTGTAAGCACTTGATTTCAGATTCTATTTCACTCCCCTCCCGGGGTTCTTTTCACCTTTCCCTCACGGTACTTGTTCACTATCGGTCGTTAAGGAGTATTTAGGCTTGGAGGATGGTCCCCCCATATTCAAACAGGATTTCACGTGCCCCGCCCTACTTAAGGATTTAAAAACTTTCTATTTATACAGGACTATCACCTTCTATGGTTACCATTTCCAGAGTATTCTAATTCTTATTTTTAAATCACTAGCCTTTTCCGCTTTCGCTCGTCACTACTAACAGAATCTCGGTTGATTTCTTTTCCTTTGGCTACTTAGATATTTCAGTTCACCAAGTTTGCTTTATATACTTAGTATATAATAACTAGCTAAGCCAGTTGGGTTTCCCCATTCGGAAATCTGCGGATCAAAATTTGTTGACAATTTCCCACAGCTTATCGCAGCCTGCCACGTCCTTCATCGCCTCTTAACGCCAAGGCATCCATCAAGTGCTCTTAATAATTTATTTATCTGACTATATGTAGAATATGCAGAGTTAAATATTAACTTACAGTTGAATTGAGATTAAATAATCTCTACCATAAAACTTTTCAAACATCTAAAAACTAATCTTTTATATGTTACAATCTGATAAATCATATGTCAACGCCTTTTTACACAAAACATTTACCTATTATTATCAACAACAATATACCAGCAATCTTAAACAGTACAATCTGAGAAATATTCGACAAATTGATATGTACAGAAAAATTAATGAAAAAGATATTTTGTAAGATAAAATGTGTTAAAATTAGTTACTTAAAAATGAAAATGAACATTTGGAGTATTTCTAATGTATGAAAAGTAATCTATCTTTTATAAAAAACTTTGCTTTAAATTGTATATCTAAGCTCACTGGCTTATTAAATATTAAAAAAGTAAAAAATTTCATTATGGATAGATACAATACTCTCCATAAAGAAATTGTAGCGCTTCTTGAAAAATCTAAAAACCTGTTAAATACCAACATTGAAATCGGGTTATATCACTTCTATAAAGGTAATATATCAGATGCAAAGTTAAGATTTTGGTTAATTAGCATATTCTACCCCAATTTACCTATAATCTGGTATAATATTGGAAGATGTCATTTTGCAGTAGGAAATACTAATAGAGCTTATAATTATTTAACAAAGACGCTAAAATTAGATAGTAGTCACAAAGAAGCTTCTTACTACTTTAAAAAAATAACAAACACATCAGATATCGTAGAATTGCCTGAAAATCTCATAAAACAATATTTTGATTACACAGGTGAATATTTTGTTGAGCATTGGCTAATTGCCAAACAATACAGAGGGCATGAACTCGTACACATGATAATTACAAAAGTCTTTAACAACTCCACTTCTAAACTGAATATACTAGACCTTGGTTGCGGTACTGGAATATGTGGTCACTTCCTAAAAATAAGTAGTATTAGAAGTCGCATAACAGGAGTTGACATCTCAAATAGAATGCTCAATATTGCAAGAGGATGCCTTATAAAAGGTAAACCTGTTTACGATGAGTTAATACATACAGAAATGAAAGAGTTTCTTAAACAAGAGAAGAACCAGCAGTATGATGTAATTATCTTTGCTGAAGTGCTACACTATCTACATGATTTTCTAGCAGAATTGGAACTAGCAAAAGGATTGACAAACAAAAAAGGGGTTGTTGTATGTTTAGTAAGAAGAAAGGAAGGTAAAGGTATTGACTTTGTAAACAAAGGAGATTATTTTCGTCATTCAGAAGATTATATTCAGCATGTCGCAAAAGAAACAAATATGCAAATAAGTCAAATGAGTTACTGTAAAATATATGGCAGTCAGGTTGATGGTATCTTATTTGCATTACAACATCCACAAACAAATTCAACAACTTAATCGAGAAATCTCTCAAATAAATTTCTATATTATCATAAAAGGAGCCTTATGAATTACATTACTATTAATTACGCAAAAGATAGTAAATTAACCGATTTTGGAAAAGCAGTTCTATTGGATAGGTATTTAATAGAAAATGAAAGTTATCAAGATCTCTTTATACGTATTGCTAATTACTATTCTGATGATAGAAAACATGCACAACGTCTTTATGATTACATGAGCAACTTGTGGTTCATGCCTTCAACACCAATACTTAGTAACGGCGGTACAAAAAGAGGATTGCCTATTTCCTGCTTTCTTAATGAAACTGAAGATAGCTTGAAGGGAATAGTTGATCTATGGAATGAAAATGTTTGGCTCGCTGCACGTGGTGGTGGAATAGGTAGTTATTGGGGAAATTTACGTTCAATTGGTGAAAGTGTCAAAGGTAGCGGTAAAACATCAGGAATTGTGCCATTTATCGTAGTACAAAACGCTCTGACGCTTGCAATCAGCCAAGGATCCTTAAGAAGAGGAAGCTCAGCAGTTTATCTTCCTGTATGGCATCCAGAAATAGAAGAGTTTCTAGATTTACGTAAGCCAACTGGTGGTGACCCAAATCGCAAAGCATTAAATATACATCATGCTGTAATAGTAACAGATAAGTTTATGCAAGCTGTTGAAGATGATCAAGAATGGGATTTAATAAGCCCTCATAACAATAAAGTTATTTCAACAGTAAAAGCACGGGATATATGGATTAAAATATTAACAGCAAGAGTTGAAACTGGAGAACCTTACATTATTTTCCTTGATGCAACAAATAACAATAAGCCAGAATCTTACAAAAAGCTCAACTTAGACATCAAAATGTCAAACCTATGCAGTGAAATAACTTTAACTACAGGTTACGATCACCTAAAAAAGTCACGCACTGCTGTATGTTGTTTATCATCCGTAAATCTTGAATACTACGAAGAATGGAAAGATAATGAGCTTTTCATAGAAGATATAATGCGTTTTCTTGATAATGTATTAGAGGATTTCATAAACCACGGACCAAATGAAATACAGCGAGCAAAATATTCCGCAATAAGAGAGCGTAGTATCGGTCTTGGTGTGATGGGCTTTCATTCATTTTTACAAAGTAAAATGGTTCCTTTTGAATCAGTAACAGCCCAACAATGGAATAAAAAAGTATTTAAGCATTTGCGCGAGCAAGCGGATGTAGTTTCTAAAAAATTAGCAGAAGAAAAAGGGCCATGTCTTGACGCTAAAGAAATCGATCTAATGGAAAGGTTTACACATAAGCTCGCTATTGCTCCAACTGCCTCAATTTCGATTATCGCAGGCAACACTTCTCCTGGAATAGAGCCGTATGCAGCAAACGTATTTATACAGAAGACACTTACAGGTTCATTTGTAGTACGAAATAAATTCTTGCAAAAACTACTAGCAGAAAAAAATCAAGACAATGATGAAACATGGTCCTCAATTTCAACAAATGAGGGTTCTGTTCAGCATTTAGATTTTCTTAGCAAGCACGAAAAACTGACATTTAAAACAGCATACGAACTTGATCAACAATGGATCATAGAACATGCAAGTGATAGAACTCCTTATATTTGTCAATCTCAATCAGTAAATCTGTTCTTACCTGCCAATGTGCATAAACGTTACTTACACAAAATACATATGCTTGCTTGGAAAAAAGGATTAAAAAGCTTGTATTACTGCAGATCACAATCAATGCAGAGAGCTGACAAGGTCTCACATGACATATTCAAAAAAAGTGAAATATTGCAACAAAAAACAGATATTAATTATGATGAATGTCTATCATGCCAGTAGACTGTACATAACTTACTTTCACAAAAATACAATTGTACAAAAGTTATGTTTTCATAGATGCTACATAGAAATCCAGATGAATTTCTAAAGTCTATTCCAAGAGATAGACGTATAATGTGCCTTGATATGGGAGAAAAACAAATAGGCATAGCATTTAGTGATAAAACACAGCTTATAGCTACAGCTCATAGTATATATTATAGAAGAAATATGAGCAAAGATTTAGGTTATCTAAATAGAGTGCTTAAAGAAAATGAAGCTGGATCAATGGTAATAGGACTACCATTCACAATAGATGAACAAGAGACCGAATGGTGCAAAGTAATAATCAAGTTTGCAAATAAAATAATAAAAAAATGCAAAGTACACATATACCTACAAGACGAAAGTCTATCAACATCTCTTGCAACTCACGCACTAAAAATTATTGGAATATCAATCACAAAATCAAAAAAAATAGATGATAAAATTGCTGCATGTATTATTCTGCAACGAACATTGGATAAGATAAACGCCATCAAATAGTTTTTTAAACTGAATTCATGTAAAACTACTCAATAAAACAAAAATTTCTCGTATAAGCATGACAAATTGCTGTAGCGAGAGCATCAGCAGTATGGTGACATTTTATATTTGAGCTTTTAACTATTTGCTTGACCATAAATATAATCTGACCCTTATCAGCATGACCATTTCCAGTAATGCTCTTTTTTATATAGTTTGCATCATATTCATTCATGGGTAAATCCGTCATTCGTAATATTAAAATTGCAATTGCTCTTGCATATCCTAAAGTTAGCGAAGATTTTGGATTCTTATTAATAAAAATTTTTTCCACAGCAGCTTCATTTGGAGAGTATAGGAAAATTACTTTCTTTAATTGTTCAAAAATTATATGTAGACGTTCACCTACACCCAATTTAACATCAGTTGATATGGTACCGCCACCCAAAAATTTAATATTATTCTTTTCTTCCAGTCTAATAATGGCCCAACCAGTCTTACTCATCCCTGGATCTAGGCCTATTATTTTAATCACTTAATAAAGGCTTAACCAATAAATAAACAGAAATAAAAATATCCAGACTAGATCGACAAAGTGCCAATACCAAGAAGCAAACTCAAAGCATAAGTGATCTTGAGGTGTAAATTGACCTTTTCGAGCTCTAAATAAGCATACTGACAAAAATATTATTCCTATTATAACATGCACACAATGAAAACCAGTAATCATGTAAAAGTTAGATGTATAAATAAGTTTTTCTCCTGTTTCTCGCAAAGAAAAACTTGCTTCATGATATTCGATTGCTTGCACTATTATAAAGAACATCCCAAGCAATATAGTTATAGACAGCATTTTAATCATGCTTTTTTTATCATTTTCAAGTAAAAAATGATGTGCTGAAGTAATTGTTGTACCAGAAAGCAATAATATTAGTGTATTCATAAATGGTAAAGACCACGGATCCGGTGGTAAAATCCCTTCAGGGGGCCATTCAACTTTTTTTGTAGGAGAAAACGCTTCAAATAAAAAAACCGGATCAAGCCAGGCTTTAAAGAATGAACAAAAGAACGCTATAAAAAACACAACTTCCGAGAGGATAAATAAGTACATTGCAAGCTTGAGTCCATGTTTTACAATGGCAGTATGGCATTTATCATAAATTGCTTCTCTTATTACATCTCTCCACCAATAAAACAGCACTCCTGATACCGCAGAGATTCCCAAAACTAAACCAAATATTCCAGAAATTTGTTTATGGAGTGTACCAACTAATCCAATTGCAAGAACAAGAATTGCTGCTGATATGGCAATTGGCCAGGGACTTGGGTCCACTAAATGAAAATCATGTTCTTTACTTTTCATATCATCTTCAAAAATACGTATTAAGCATACAAATTAGCTTAAAATTGTCAATATTTCTTAGGAAATTGATTAAATCTTGAAAAATTATATGCCCCACTCCAAAAATCCAACTCAAATTGTGCAGTTATTTTAAATAATTCTAGCATTCTGGTTCTTTCACTTTCTCCTACTTTGTTACAATATTCGTCAACAATATCTTCCAAAGCAACACATCCAGATTCCATTAAACTAACGCCAAAAAAATCAAGCCAATCCTTATACCTATTATTTTTTTTAATTTTATTTCTCATATTATCAACAACAATTTTATATATGAAATGGCAAGAGTAAAGAACTGTTACAGCTTCATAAACATTATAGTGCACCCATTTGTCTAGACCATTTTTTTAAAGTGATCCGATTTTTAAAATGAATATGTTGATAAATACGTCGACACACATTTAAAGTATTTATCAATATATTCATTTACTGTTTATGATAATAAAGATCAGCAGGAACTTTATAATTTAGAGTCTGATGTAGCCTTCTATAGTTATACCAACCAACAAAGTCATTTATTATAAGATTCAAATCTCTGATACTATTTGGTCTATAATAATATATAGCTTCTTGCTTTAAAGTTCTCCATAAGCGCTCAACAAATATATTGTCGAAGCAACGTCCTTTATGGTCCATACTGATTTTAATATTAGCATGCTCTAATTCCGTAATAAAGTTGTAGCAAGTAAACTGTACCCCTTGATCACTATTAAAAATCTCATGTTTACCTTGTTTTAGAGCTTCTTTGAGAGTATAAAGGCAAAATCCAGCATCGAGATATGGTGATAATGAATGAGCAATAATATAGCGACTATACAAGTCCATTATTGCCACAAAATAGACAAACTTACCTTCTACCATAATATATGTTATATCAGTAGCCCATACCTGATTAACTCTACAAATAATCAAATCTTTGAGTAGATAAGGATATATTTTATGCTTTTTTCTTTAATACTTGTATTACATCTTTTTCTACAATACAGCCCACTAATCTTCATTTTTTTCATAATTCTTAAGATTTTTTTGCGATTGACTACTACCCCACTCGCTATGATTTCAGCAGTAATTTTACGATATCCATAACGGCAATCAGAAGCCAAATATACTTCTTGAATCAAATTTGCTACTTCACTTTCGTTATTAATTATAGGCCTATAATATAGGCTAGATCTGCAAATCCCCAATAAATCAGCATGTTTCCTAATTGACAGATCAGAATCTTTTTCTATAAACCTTACTCTATCTTTTTGCTTATTTCAGTAATTTTTTCAAATAGCTATTTTCCACTGTCAATTCTCCTATTACTTTATGTAAACTTTCTATTTCTTGCGCTAAGATTCTTTGTTTTCTCGCACTTTCACTTTCTTCAACAAATAGGTCTTTTAACCTTGCCAATACTCTATCACGCCAATCATATAGATTTGTTGATGGTATTTTATATTCACTACATATCTCAGCTGTGCTTTTTTGATTTTTTATTGCTTCCAAAGCTATCTTTGCTTTTAACTCTGGTTCATATTTTTTTTTGTTGCCATTCTTTTACCCCTTTACCTTCCTACTCGGATCAACCATTTTTTTGTCTAGTTTATGGGGTGCATTATACATCGCTATATGAAGTAGACAAAAGAAAGTTAGTAAAATTGAAACACTCAAGCGACTTTTCTCCACGATTTATTGAATACACAGCAAAGTAGTGGTTGTATAACACTTTCATAATCTCTATTACCCCTTTAGCCACCTCAATAAATGGAACAATGTTGTTACAACTCTCCATTTTTGATGCAATCATTAAAACAGTACGAATATAATCAGCTAAAAAGAATGCATCTTGTTGTATATAAAATTTGAAGTTTTCTATGTTTAAAGTATTATTTGCTAATTCAACATTGAAAGGATGCTCAATAATATCCTTTAAAAGATTTGACCCATAATACCTCTTAATTATACCACTGAACATCACATAAACTAGAATATAATTTAGTGTTAATACTACAGACTACGCTAGAGAATACATCTCATCCCAAAACAATATTTCTAGCTCTAAACCTCTCTTAAAAAACTCATGCATCCTTCTTTTTTTCACAATCGCCAGCTTTCTTATAAAATTTATTCGTAACATTAGTAAACTCATCAATTGCAGCATTCATTGCTTTGCTATTGTAAATATTGATCCATCCTTCGTACTTGCTATTTTTAACCTCATCAGGTGTTACCTCACTCATCATATTATGTAGAATGATTTGGTATATGTTAAAGCAAGGGTAAGATGCTGATAAAGCTTCAGCAACAGAACTGTGATATGCAGCGCGCATGAAAAAGTCAGTAAAGGCAGAACAGGCTCTTGATTTTTTGTGATTATCAGATAAATCACAATCTCCAAAATGTTCTTTATATTGCCTCCGAACATCAAATGTTCCTGTTGCCACATTTATTAAGCTGCTCATTATTTGAATGTCATGAACTTTAGCTGCAATGATCAATAAAGCACGAGTACAGTCCACTAAATATAAAAAATCCTGCTGAAGATAAAATTTGAACTTTTCATAATCTAGCGTATTGTTCATCAATTCAACATTGAAAGGATGTTTTATTATTTTTTCAATAAGGCTAGATGACTCTCTTACAGCAATATCGTAAAATTCTTCTTTTGGTTTGTTGGACATCTTGTAAGCCTCATAAATATTAAAACTGGTATAATTACTAAAAAGTTACTTGCAATTTAATAATAAGTTATTATATCAGTATCAAGCTAGAAATAAAAGAGTTTAATAGTTTGAAGAAATTCTCTCTTTTTTTTCTTCTATATTAAATTCTTCACAAAAATCAGTAGATAAGTCCACACCTTCCCAAGAAAATCCACCATCACTTTCTAACTTTTTACCAAAATGCCCATAGCAGGCTGTACGTTTATATACAGGACGATTAAGTGATAAATGTCTTATTATGCCTTTAGTTGATAAATCTATGTTACCTTCAATAAACCCTTTAATCCTCTCTTCATCTATTGTATTCGTGCCAAATGTATCAATGTAAAATGAAGTAGGTTTTGAGACACCAATTGCATAAGAAAGCTGCACAAGACAACGTTCAGCTAAACCTGCAAAGACAATATTTTTAGCAAGGTATCTCGCCATATAAGCTGCGGATCTATCAACTTTTGTTGCATCTTTTCCAGAAAACGCTCCTCCACCGTGTGGAATATAGCCTCCATAAGTATCAACCATAATTTTTCGTCCGGTTAATCCACAATCACCAACTGGTCCACCAATAACAAATCTACCTGTTGGATTGACTAAGAGATTTTCTTTAGGGCACATCCACCCTTCAGGTAAAGATGAAGCTATGTAAGGATAAATTATTTCCTTCACTTTCGATTGACTCAGATCCTCAAGATGCTGTATTGAAAGAACAATACTTTCAGCACGCACTGGAAGGTTATTCTCATACGCCAAAGTGATTTGCGATTTTGCATCCGGACCAAACTTTACCTCTTTGAACATACTCATGATATTTCTCAGAATCGAGTGTGCATAAAAAATGGGTGCTGGCATGAGGCTTTCTGTCTCTATTGTTGCATAGCCATACATTATGCCCTGATCCCCAGCACCTTGATCCACACCTATTGCAATGTCATTTGATTGTTCATGTAGTAATATATTTACTTTCACTGTTTCCCAGTGGAAACCATCATGCTCATAACCAATATCTTTTATTGTATTACGTACAATACTTTCAATCTTGCTATTTTCAATGTTCGGCCCAAATACTTCCCCAGCTATAATAACATTATCTTTAGTAACTAAAGTCTCTATTGCAGTACGAGAGGAAGAGTCATTAAAAAGGTATTCGTCAAGTATTGCATCTGAAATCTGGTCTGCTACTTTGTCTGGATGACCGGCTGCTACTGATTCACTGGTTACTGAATTCTTATGTAAAACCATCGCTTAGTTACACGATATCAAAACTATTGCAAATTTAAATGGTGGGTCTGGGAAGAGTTGAACCTCCGACCTCACGCTTATCAGGCGTGCGCTCTAACCACCTGAGCTACAGACCCGTATCTATTCAAGCCAAGGCTTGCATATCATCTGTAGGCACAACATCAATAAACGTCTTTTTATTTGATGATTTTCTAAAACTCACCCAGCCTTTCGTTTTAGCAAAAATCGTATGATCTTTACCCATACCAACATTCTTTCCAGGATGAAATTTTGTACCTCTTTGACGTACAATTATGTTACCTGGAATAACCTCACCATTCTTCTTTATCCCGAGCCGACGCCCTGCCGAATCTCTACCATTACAGGAACTACCACCTGATTTTTTAGTTGCCATATCTTACCTCTTACTTTTGAAGACTGATTTCATTGATACGAAGAACAGTAATATACTGCCTATGACCATTTTTCCTACGGTAATTTTTTCTTCTCTTTTTCTTAAAGATTATAATTTTTTTATCTCTACACTGCTCCAGTACTTCAGCTTTAACAACAGCATTAGATGAAAAAGATAAGCCATTACTTGAAACACGAATCACTTTATTGATTTCCACTTCCTCTTTTTCTTCAGCTTGTAATCTTTCTACTTTAATTATGCTGCCTTTTTTTACTAAATACTGCTTTCCACCAGTTTCGATTACTGCAAACATGACAAATATCAATTATTGTTATTAACACTAATCGTAAATGATGTCACACATACTGTCAATATAAATAAAAACATGAAATACTTCTACCTTTATCTGCTTTTCCTCGTGGAGAGTAGTCAAGTTTTAAAACTTGACTACTCTCAAATTCTCTTAGTCTCATGAAAACTTTACGACGTTAATAAAAACTCAAGCTTTCACTAAAAACATTCAATCGGAGCTTATAAATTAAAACTCATTCCAAGTTCAAAACCATGAGAAAAATCACTGAACTTGTGAAGTTTATAGCCAGCGAAAACATTCGTTCTCTCAGAAAGTGGAAGATTAATACCAGCACCTATCTGGTAGGAAAAAATCCTTCTTGTTTTTGAGATATTGCAATAATGCCTCCTGTGCCAAAAGTAATATAAGGAGTAATATCCGCACTTTCAAATTGATGATGATAATGAAGCTTTGCCATAAGTCCCAACTCTAGTCCAGCAAGGTTATACTGACTATTGAGAATAGTGAGAATAGGTTTAACTACAGAACCAACCGAAATTTTAACACTATCTGTATAGTGATAACCAAGATCATAATTAACACCAAGATTGCCATATGACGACGAAGTATAGATTCTATCTCTAATCCAATCAACTCCAAAAGACGGTGCTGACAGAGAACAGCAGACTACTAAAGTAAGTAATTTTTTCATTTTCACCCTCTAACCATGAATATACGCATATATACTCACAGAAAAGTTAAAAATTACATAACTTACATAATAAAATCGGAATCACTTTCTTAGCTACTTGCCTTTCTCTTGCAATTGCCAAACTTCTGTTTGTCACATTTTGTTACCTACTGCAATCATCATTTTAGCCTATATCACTTGCTTTTTTTCAACAAAAATTCCAACCAGACTTCACTAAAAACATTCAATCGGAGCTTACAAATTAAAACTCATTCCAAATTCAACCCCATGCGAAAGTTCATGGAACTTTTGCAGCTTGTAGACAGCAAAAACAATTGTTCTCTCAGAAAGTGGAAGATTAATACCAGAACCTATTTGATAAGAAAAAAATTCTTCTACGTCTGGCCCTTGATTTTCTGAAAGAGGAATTTTAGCAACTCCTCCTACACCAAAAGTAACATAAGGAGTAATATCTGTATTTTCAAATTTATAATGATAATGAAGCTTTGTCATAAGTCCCGCGTCTAAAATCCCTTCACTCATAACAAGTTTAACTGCAGGACCAAATGAAATTTTAATGCTATCTGTACAATGATAGCCAAGATCATAATTAATACCAAGCATACCATACGACGAAGAGGTGTAGGTTCTATCTTTAACCCAATCAACTCCAAAAGACGGTGCTGACAAAGAACAGCAAGCCAAGAAAGTAAGTAACTTTTTCATTTTTATCCTCCAAAGATTAATATATGCATACACAAGCATATAAATATTAAAAATAGTATAAATTGCAAGTAAAAAATTGGAATTATTTTATTTTTTTTGTTATTTGTCTTTCTCTTGCAATTGCAAATTGGCATATCTTTCACTATCTGCTGCAATCATCATTTGAGTCTACATCACTTACTTTCACTTCAATATAATTTCCCACTAGCCTTTACTAAAAATATTCAATCAGAGTTTATAAATTAAAACTCACTCCTAGCTCAATTCCATGGAAAATTTTATGAAACCTTTGCAATTTGTAAACAGCAAAAACACTTGTTCTTTCAGAAAGTGGAAGATTAATACCAGAACCTATTTGATAAGAAAAAAATTCATCATTGACTACAGCTTTGAAAGCCTCTCCAAGTAGAGCACTTATGTTTTCACCTATACTATCAGCTCTACCTACATTAGGTTTAGCCTTCATTGTACGCACTATAACAGCACCAACACCAGCAGTAATATAAGGAGTAATACCCGTATTTTCAAATTTATGATGATAATGAAGCTTTGCCATAAGCCCCACCACTGCTCCAAATTCTTCATCAAGAGTAGGTTTGATTACATAGCCAACTGAAATTTTAACGCTATCTGTATAGTGAAAACCAACGTCATAATTAACACCAAGTAGGCTATATGACAAAGAAGTATAAATTCTATCTTTAATCCAATCAACTCCAAAAGATGGTACTGAAAGAGAACAACAAACCAACAAGGTAAATAATTTTTTCATTTTTATCTAAGATCTCATCATATGCATATATAAGCATAACCATCAAGAAAAAAAAATTGGAATTATTTTATTTTTTTAGTTACTTGCCTTTCTCTTGCAATTGCAAGACTTCCCTTTGGCACATCTTTCACTATAACGCTACCTGCTGCAATGACAGAGTCATCATGCACATTAAGCGGTGCAATTAATGAACTATTGGCACCAATAAGACAATTGCTTCCAATATTTGTTTTATGTTTCTTTTTCCCATCATAATTACAAATAACGGTACCTGCACCTATGTTACTCCCCTGCCCTACCTGAGTATTTCCTATATAACTTAAATGCTTTATCTTAGTATTTATACCTATATCACTTGCTTTTGTTTCAACAAAATTACCTATGATTGCACCATCACCTATTGTTGTATTTTCACATTTGGCAAATGAACCAACCCTAACACCAGATCCTATTTTTACTCCAGGACCAAAAAAAACGTATGGGTAAACAATCGAATCCATACCAATTTGCGTATCAAGAGAGAAGAAAACAGTTTCTGGAGCAACAAGCGTTACTCCAGAGTTAGTGAAAAACTTTCTTTTTTCTTCTTGAAAGTAAAACTCGGCCGTTGCAAGGTCATTCCTATTATTTATGCCAGTTGCCTCCTCCTCATCAGCAATAACATAGCCGACATTTAAATTACTCTTTACTGCAATGGAAACGATATCGGTCAAGTAATATTCATGAGCTTGTTTATTAGACTCTATTTTCTCCACCAATTCACGTAGATTCTTTTCACGTGCAACCATTATTCCGGCATTAGCAAGAAATTCCTCATCATTATTTCTACCATTTTGTGCTTCTACGATTTCTCTTAGGGAACCATTCTCAATAATTAGTCTACCGTATCCTTTATTATTAGTTTTAAACCCAAGACAAACTAAAGCATTACTCTCTCCTAAGCAGCTTATCATTTTAGTTATTGTGCTGCTTTTTATTAGTGGAGTATCCCCATACTGCACAACAACTATATCTGACAATTCTTTCAGGTTTCTCATTGCAATTTTGACTGCATCCCCTGTACCGAGCGTTGACTCTTGTGTAATTAGTTTTATACCCTCAAAGCATTTCAGCCTTTGAGTTAAAGGCAAATCGACTACAATAACTATTTTTTCAGGATTCAGCTGCTTTGCATTGTAAATGACGTGCTCAAGCATGGAGAAATTACCTATTTTGTGCAGAACCTTAGGCAAGCTTGAATTCATTCGTTTACCATGCCCAGCAGCAAGTACAACAAATGTATAAGATTTATTTGTCACTTATCTTAAAGACGAAAAATGAAAACCATAATGGTTGAGCCAACTAACTCTATTGTCGTAAAAGCTCCTTAGATCACTAATTTGATATTTCAGCATTGCTAGCCTTTCTATGCCAATACCGAAAGCAAAACCACTGTATTTAGTATGATCTATGCCAACATTTTTAAAGACATTTGGGTGCACCATACCGCATCCAAGCACTTCAATCCATTTACTACCTTTATAACTTATGTCCACTTCTGCAGAAGGCTCAGTAAAAGGAAAAAAACTATTACGAAAGCGTATTTTTAGACCTTTATCTCCGAAAAATTTACTAAGGAAGCGATGAATAGTAAATTTTAATTGGCCCATATTGACATTTTCATTAACATAAAGCCCTTCTATCTGATGAAACATAGGAGTGTGAGTTGCATCAAAGTCATTTCTGTATACCCTGCCTGCAGCTACTATTTTAATTGGAAAAGTTTTTGTCTTTTTCATGGTTCTAATCTGCACAGATGAGGTATGAGTGCGCAGCACCATTCTTTTATCGTTTATTTTATTCTTTAAGTAGAAGGTATCTTGCTCCTCTCGCGCAGGATGATGACTTGGAGTATTTAGCGCATCAAACACGTGAAATTCATCTTCAATATCAGGACCATCAACTGCTTTGAAGCCCATATGTGCAAAAATGAGCTTTACTTCACTTATAACTTTGCTCAGTGGATGAATCTTGCCAATTCTTTCTGGTCTGACAGGCAGTGTGATATCAACTGCTTCATTTTGCAGTTTTAACTTAACTTCTTTATCTTTCAGTTCATTTTCTTTGCTTGTTATAAGCTGGTCTATCTTATTGCGTAAAACATTAATCACTGCACCTAGGTAGCGTTTTTCTCCTGCATCATCTATATTCTTTAAGTCATCGAAATAAGCTTTTACTACACCCTTTCTCCCCAAGTATGACAACCTAACTTTTTCTAAATCTTGCAAAGAAGCAGCATTTTCAATCTCAGAAACTGCCTTATCTTCAAGTAAAGGTATTTCACTTATTAGCTCTTTATTCACCTTAAAAACGCTAGCTTAAACTTTCATTATAGTGCAATCTTTAATATCATCAATAAAACTATTTTGATAAAACGTTGTCATCCAAGCACTCTCCTTCTTGTCATTCCAGTGCTCTCTGTGGTGTCATCCCAGTGCCCAGACACTGGGATCCAAGTTACTCACAAGCAAACTAGCATAGAAAGTGGTACAACGTTTTCGATGAGATTGCAGAAAGTATGGATTCCAGCATCAAGTGCTGGAATGACATCTCTATAGGACTCCTAACTAATCCATAATATTAAAAAATTTATCAAGCGAAAAAAAGGCAAAAGAATCACCCAGTAGTGAGTTTTATAATGTAAATTGGCGTTGCAATAATGTGCTAACGCTTATTTTAAGCGGATTTTGGCTGAATGTAGAAAAAATAAAAAAGCCGCTATAATTTTATGTAATTTGCCAATAAATATCTGAGTTTTTTACTGAATTTTGTTATTAAATCTGCAGAGATCAAAAACAAGGATAAATACTCTTATTGTCATGATAAGGAAACTGATGAGGTTTGTAAAGTAACTTCTTCTGCTCTTATTGAATCCAACGCGCCGCTGTTATGCAAGGGTGCTATAATTATTAATTTATTGACTAATTATGTTTTTTATTTCACTCTACATTAAAAAATTTACTCATGCATAGTAGTAACATAGAAACTAAGAAAAAATACAAAATTGAGGATTTACCTAAGTTTTTTAAGGATAGATCTAAAAAAATAAGTAAGGCATTTTCTAATGAAGTACTGGAGATTAGAACCATTCGCTCACAAAATATTACAAGTGATACACAAGAGTTTTCATTTAAGCTCAAGCTGCTATAGTATTTCCCAAAGCAAATGATAAAGGTATAACAAAGTATTTGAGTTATAATGGCATATAGTGTGGATTTAAGGGAAAAGGCAGTATTGATGATAGAAAAAGGGAAGACAAAGGTTGAGATAGCAGAGCTCATGGAGATAGGAATAGCAACTCTGTACCGCTGGTTAAAAAAGAAAGCTGCTGGTGAAAGCTTAAAGCCATCTAAAAACGGTAGCTTTATTCGAAAAATAGACCCAAAAATACTCGAAGAATATGTTACAAAGAATCCAGATCATACTCTGGCAGAGATGAAACAAAATCTTGGATTTGGAATAAATTCAATTTGGTATAGACTAAAACAGCTAAAAATTACTTTAAAAAAAAGTCACACTATATCAAGAGCGCAATCAAGAAGATAGGCAGCAATTTATTGATAAAATCTCAAAAATAGAACATTCCAGCATCTTATATATAGATGAAGCAGGAGTTGATAATAAGTTATACCGAGAATATGGACGTGCTCCAAGAGGAAAGAAAATTTATGCAGATGTTCCAGGGAGAACTCGAGAGAGAATCAGTATAGTAGCCGGGTGGATTGGAATGAGATTTATTGCACCAATGACTTTCAAAGGTGGGTGTGAAAAAGAGGTATTCAATATATTGTTGGAGAAGATGTTATTACCTAAATTGCCACTTGGCACAACCATAGTTATGGATAATGCTACATTTCATAAGACCACTAAAACAAAATCATTAATAGAGTCTTTTGGCTTTCATGTGCTGTATCTTCCAACATATTCACCAGATTTGAATCCCATAGAACACTGTTGGCATACCATCAAAAGCCGCCTCAGACCTCTAATGTATAAATGTACAGACTTACAACTTTTGGTTGGTAATACCATAATGGAAATTTATCCATTCATTTTAGAAAATACTATAGAGTAGCTATGATAGATAATGTAGCTAAGCACAAGGGAAAAAAACTCGATGAAATATTCGTAGAAGTAGTAAGTGAATATAAAAATCAAGATCCAGAAATATTTCACAATATTTTCGACTCAATGTTTAATATTATTTATTTCCAAGATAAACAACTACATGAAGTATTAGAACCAGATGAGATATCAGAAGCATTAGAAATGCTGAAGATAACACAAACAGCCGGCAAATCTTCTTTTCCAAAAGAGTATTTACACAAGCAAGTATATAGAAAAAAAGAGCAGTTGATTAAATTAGTTTCAGGCCAACCTTCTCCACAGCCTAAAAATGTTTCTCATGAAATTTTACCAAGCAAAGCTGTAGACCATTTACCAAAACAAATGAAGCTAAAACTCGATTGCCTACTAATATTAGGCTCAAATCACCATTAAAAGCTATGTTTTCTTCGAAAGAGACTTATTTTTGTCTATTTTTAGTAGCAGCTTCTATATCAGCACTCTGCCTATGGCACTTGCCGCTGGGAAAAGTGTCAATTTTAAAGGAATTGGTGCCAACAGAAAAAAGGGAAAGTATCGGTCTAATACCAAAATCCATTACTGACGGAACAAATAAGAAACATTACAAACTCGTTTAATAGTAGTACTGGAAATATTGACAATAAAATTACACAAAACATCTTCAAGTAAACCTATGGTATCGTAGATACTATTGCGTAAAGTATTGTATTTGATATATTGCCACAACCTTTCAACAGGATTCAGTTCCGGTGAATAAGGAGGCAAGTATATGATGGTAATGTTTTCCTGAATTTTCAAACTTTTTGATCTATGCCAACTTGCACAATCCATTACAAGAAAGGCTTCTTTCGTGCCTAAATCTTTCGACATCTGCTCCAGAAATATATTCATACAATCAGTGTTTACATATGGAGCAAGTAGGCTAATTTTCTTACCACTTCTTGGATTTACCGCACTTTAGATATAGAAATTTTGTCTACCAATTTTCATTTTAACCTGCGTTCTGACCCCTTTTAAACCATCCGTGTCCGATTTTTGAATGAGTCCCAAATCGTGATTCATCAAAAAAAACACCTCCCTTTTAGGGTGGAAATTGACTATTTTATTGAAGTATCTTTTAAACTCTTCTTGCTTGTTTTTATCTTGTTTATGGTGCATTGGCCTCGGTGTTATGTAAGAAAATTTCATCCTTTGTATCTCACGGTGCACTGTTGATTTGCTGATGTTTATACCAATTCCCGCTATAGAAAGAACAGATAGAGAATAATGGGGAAAAAGTCATACTAGAGTAAGTGAAATAGCGAGGTATAAATGGCATTAAGGTCAAAACTATTAGACGAAAGAGTTGTAAATTTAGCGAAAGAAATGTTAAAAAAGGTAAGAAATAACGCATATGTTTCAAAAAAGTTACAAGCGGTGATAGCAGGAAAAGAAAGTAGTATAAGCGCTGTGGCAAGAATATGTAAAATTTCAAGGACTGCTTTGACTGAATGGATAAAGCATCTAAAATTTGGTAGAGTAGAAAAATTATTTGCCCCGTTTCAGCGGAGAAGAAAAAGCAAATTAAACAAAAATCAACGTGAGCAAATTGAAATATGGGTAGAAAGAAATCCAAATATTACTATTAAGGAAGTACAAATAAAAATCTCAGAGGAATTTGCCCTAAACATCAGCAAATCAACAGTGCACCGTGAGATACAAAGGATGAAATTTTCTTACATAACACCGAGGCCAATGCACCATAAACAAGATAAAAACAAGCAAGAAGAGTTTAAAAGATACTTCAATAAAATAGTCAATTTCCACCCTAAAAGGGAGGTGTTTTTGATGAATCACGATTTGGGACTCATTCAAAAATCGGACACGGATGGTTTAAAAGGGGTCAGAACGCAGGTTAAAATGAAAATTGGTAGACAAAATTTCTATATCTAAAGTGCGGTAAATCCAAGAAGTGGTAAGAAAATTAGCCTACTTGCTCCATATGTAAACACTGATTGTATGAATATATTTCTGGAGCAGATGTCGAAAGATTTAGGCACGAAAGAAGCCTTTCTTGTAATGGATTGTGCAAGTTGGCATAGATCAAAAAGTTTGAAAATTCAGGAAAACATTACCATCATATACTTGCCTCCTTATTCACCGGAACTGAATCCTGTTGAAAGGTTGTGGCAATATATCAAATACAATACTTTACGCAATAGTATCTACGATACCATAGGTTTACTTGAAGATGTTTTGTGTAATTTTATTGTCAATATTTCCAGTACTACTATTAAACGAGTTTGTAATGTTTCTTATTTGTTCCGTCAGTAATGGATTTTGGTATAACATTAAACATAGGGTTACCAATATTAATTACACTGTGCGTTTTAAGCCTAGCTTACTTTCTATATTCTGAATATTCTGTAGAATCTATTGAGAAGATAAGTAAAAAAGATCTTCCTTTGCGCACCTAACAAATAAGATCTTTTGTGATATAATTATTTATTTTATTGCATGTTTAAAGGAATTATCAAAGATATTGGCACTATAACTGATATCACTATCCACCCTAACTCTGATCAAATCTTCCATATTGAGACGCAAAATTTATCCTCTATAAACAAAGGAGATTCAATATCCTGCTCCGGAGTGTGTTTAACTGTTGTCAACATAATGAGCAATGTATTCACAGTTCAAGTATCTCAAGAAACCATGAAGGTTTCTAACTTAAATACGTGGAAAACAGGGAAAAAAATAAACCTAGAACAAGCAATGAAACTGAGTGACAGAATTGACGGCCACTTGGTTCAGGGTCATGTGGATGACACGGCAGAAATTTTAACAATCAATCAAAATTTAGAATCTCATGAAATCAGACTATCATGCCCACAAGAATTAATTAAATTTATTGCAAAAAAAGGTTCTGTAACGCTAGATGGGGTTTCCCTTACGGTCAATTTAGTTATCAACCAAGAATTCACTGTGAACATTATTCCCTACACATGGAAAAATACAACTTTTCAATATAACAAAACAGGTAATTACCTAAATTTAGAAGTTGATATGATTGCTCGGTACTTAGACCAGCTGATAAAATATCAACACAATTAATTTTACAACTTTGTTATTTACAACTATTATATCTTGAAAATCATATAGATAAAAAATATGTTTTTCGATAGCCTAATTATCTTTATTATTGTCTTGTGTGTAATAATATCGATAACTAGAGGTTTTATAAAAGAGCTATGTGCATTAATGTTCTTGCTCTTATCAGTCTTTTTGACAGCTAGTTACTATGATTTTTTTATTATAAATTATAGTAAGTATTTTGACTCTAAAGTTACACAAAACATACTTTCTACAATCTCTGTATTTATCATACTTAATCTTACATTCATGACAATGAATAACTGGCTAATGTACATATTATCACCTATAAGGTTGGGATTAATGGATAGAGTTACTGGAATCTTTGTCGGAGCACTCAGAGGAATATTGCTTTCTTATGTACTATTTTTTGCTGTGCACTTATATTGCCACGCAGTATATGATAAAAAAGAGGGAGAGTATAAAATAGACGCAGAAGACATATTGCCCAATTGGATAATAAATTCACACTCTTATCAGGCTTTATTTGTGACAACAGAAGAAGTAATTAACATGTATGTACCAGAGTCATTGATACTAAAAATAAAAGAGATTGGTGAGGAAATGGTTGATCAAGAAAAACCTCAAAACAATAAAGAAAAGTGAGTGTTCATTTTCTATAGCTAAACTAGATTAGACAGTGTTATTCTGCTACTTGTTAGCGCCACAGCAGTGCGCCATAGATCATACCAATTCCCATTACTAATCAAACAAAACTGCAAACATTGACGAATAAGTAAATCATCAAAAAAATTTAAATGTATAATTTTAGTGCATCAATGTAATAAAACAAAACTTTTTTAGTGAGTTCAAAATTTTCTAAGGTATTTCCTTCACATCTTGCTGTTATGCAGTTTTGCGTATTTGATACTCTAAGAAGCCACCAACCTTTATCATCAGTTACCTTAATTCCATCAAGCTCTGAAAATACAATGTTTTGCTGCTTTAGTGTCTCCTTGATTGATTCAATTATTTGAAATTTTTTCTCATCCTTCACCACAATTTTCACTTCATGAGTGATATATAACTTTGGTAAATCTTCAATCACCTCAGATAGGCTTTGGTTTTTCTTAAGTAAAATGTCAATGGCTTTAATAGCAGAATATATTCCATCATCAAAACCCAGCTCAGAAAAGAAAAAATGCCCACTGAGTTCACCGGCAAACTTGGCCCCTTCTTCTACCATCTTTTTCTTAACCAGTGAGTGTCCAGTGGCACAGGTAATTATTTGCCCTCCTAATTTGCTAACGAAATCATGCACTTTCATACTCATTTTTACGTTGGCAATAACTTTGCTTTTTGGGTATTCCGCCAATACTTCACGTGAAAAAATCATAAACAAGTGATCATTGGAAACAACATTACCTTTATTATCAATCAAGCGTACCCTATCACCATCACCATCAAGTGCAATACCAAGATCACATTTATCTTTCTTGACAATACTGATTAACTGAGCAAGATTTTTTTCTTCTATGGGATCTGGGTCATGCAGTGGAAACGTCCCATCTATAGAGTTATTGGTTATGATGTGTATATGACTTGGTAAAACTTTTTCAATATACCTTACAATTGTTGGACTATTGCCAAAATCCCAGGCTATCTTTAGCTTGCGTGTAGTATTATTTTTTAGTGCATTTTTTAATATGTGAATGTATTCACTATATGTATTCGTGTTAATTAAGCTTCCAATTTTCGTGCTGTTTTTAATTGTACTGCCTATAATTTCCTTCATTTCTTGATCTGAGTAAACTTTTTTACTACTGAAAAATTTAAAGCCGTTATATTCTCTGGGGTTATGAGAAGCAGTGATCATAATCCCAAGATCTACCTGCATTGTTGCAGCGTAGAGCATAGGTGAAGAACAGAGCCCAACGCGTATAACATTTGCACCGGATAAAATTAAGCCTATGATTAATTCTTTTTCTATACTTGGTGAATCTATCCTGCTGTCATAGCCTACACAAACGTTAGCTGCAGTTTGACCAAATTTTCTGCCTATTTCATACCCATCACTGATCTGCAGGTCTCTGCCTACCACACCTCTAATATCGTATTTTCTTATAATAGTATTGTCCATACTGCACTTCTTGTAGTGGTTAATATATAACATTCCCGCCAAATACTCAAGTTTATTTAACTATAAGATTAGTTGATTTTTTAAGAAAATATGCTAATATTATAACACAGTTCTCTAAAAATAGAAATTATGCCAAAAGAAAACTTATTTATAGCTGAAAATCAAGATTTAGATGTAGATGAGCAAAAGAAAAATGATATTTTAAGTTTCATTGAACCTTGCAACAATTTTCAGGATTTTATAAAAAAATTAGAGGAAAAAAACTTAATTTGGTATTTTATTGGCCCTTTACGCAAAGATAAGGAAATTAAAGAACAGATAAATTTAAAGTGGGAAAATGAGTTTCAAAAGTTTGAGCAATCAATAACTGCAACACATAAAAAATTTGAAGAATCTCTACCAGGTGAAAATTTCTTAGTATATACAACAAAAGATAATGACTTTCAAATTAGGTTTGAAAATAAAGAAAAACCAATAGAGATTAGCGCCCTTTTAAGAGCCAGCGACGAAGGTAAGGTTTATAACCTATCTTTGGAGAAAGATATAGTATTTCCCAAAGCAAATGATAAAGGTATAACAAAGTATTTGAGTTATAATGGCATATAGTGTGGATTTAAGGGAAAAGGCAGTATTGATGATAGAAAAAGGGAAGACAAAGGTTGAGATAGCAGAGCTCATGGAGATAGGAATAGCAACTCTGTACCGCTGGTTAAAAAAGAAAGCTGCTGGTGAAAGCTTAAAGCCATCTAAAAACGGTAGCTTTATTCGAAAAATAGACCCAAAAATACTCGAAGAATATGTTACAAAGAATCCAGATCATACTCTGGCAGAGATGAAACAAAATCTTGGATTTGGAATAAATTCAATTTGGTATAGACTAAAACAGCTAAAAATTACTTTAAAAAAAAGTCACACTATATCAAGAGCGCAATCAAGAAGATAGGCAGCAATTTATTGATAAAATCTCAAAAATAGAACATTCCAGCATCTTATATATAGATGAAGCAGGAGTTGATAATAAGTTATACCGAGAATATGGACGTGCTCCAAGAGGAAAGAAAATTTATGCAGATATTCCAGGGAGAACTCGAGAGAGAATCAGTATAGTAGCCGGGTGGATTGGAATGAGATTTATTGCACCAATGACTTTCAAAGGTGGGTGTGAAAAAGAGGTATTCATACCAAAATCCATTACTGACGGAACAAATAAGAAACATTACAAACTCGTTTAATAGTAGTACTGGAAATATTGACAATAAAATTACACAAAACATCTTCAAGTAAACCTATGGTATCGTAGATACTATTGCGTAAAGTATTGTATTTGATATATTGCCACAACCTTTCAACAGGATTCAGTTCCGGTGAATAAGGAGGCAAGTATATGATGGTAATGTTTTCCTGAATTTTCAAACTTTTTGATCTATGCCAACTTGCACAATCCATTACAAGAAAGGCTTCTTTCGTGCCTAAATCTTTCGACATCTGCTCCAGAAATATATTCATACAATCAGTGTTTACATATGGAGCAAGTAGGCTAATTTTCTTACCACTTCTTGGATTTACCGCACTTTAGATATAGAAATTTTGTCTACCAATTTTCATTTTAACCTGCGTTCTGACCCCTTTTAAACCATCCGTGTCCGATTTTTGAATGAGTCCCAAATCGTGATTCATCAAAAAAACACCTCCCTTTTAGGGTGGAAATTGACTATTTTATTGAAGTATCTTTTAAACTCTTCTTGCTTGTTTTTATCTTGTTTATGGTGCATTGGCCTCGGTGTTATGTAAGAAAATTTCATCCTTTGTATCTCACGGTGCACTGTTGATTTGCTGATGTTTAGGCAAATTCCTCTGAGATTTTTCTTTGTACTTCCTTAATAGTAATATTTGGATTTCTTTCTACCCATATTTCAATTTGCTCACGTTGATTTTTGTTTAATTTGCTTTTTCTTCTCCGCTGAAACAGGGCAAATAATTTTTCTACTCTACCAAATTTTAGATGCTTTATCCATTCAGTCAAAGCAGTCCTTGAAATTTTACATATTCTTGCCACAGCGCTTATACTACTTTCTTTTCCTGCTATCACCGCTTGTAACTTTTTTGAAACATATGCGTTATTTCTTACCTTTTTTAACATTTCTTTCGCTAAATTTACAACTCTTTCGTCTAATAGTTTTGACCTTAATGCCATTTATACCTCGCTATTTCACTTACTCTAGTATGACTTTTTCCCCATTATTCTCTATCTGTTCTTTCTATAGCGGGAATTGGTATCAATATATTGTTGGAGAAGATGTTATTACCTAAATTGCCACTTGGCACAACCATGGTTATGGATAATGCTACATTTCATAAGACCACTAAAACAAAATCATTAATAGAGTCTTTTGGCTTTCATGTGCTGTATCTTCCAACATATTCACCAGATTTGAATCCCATAGAACACTGTTGGCATACCATCAAAAGCCGCCTCAGACCTCTAATGTATAAATGTACAGACTTACAACTTTTGGTTGGTAATACCATAATGGAAATTTATCCATTCATTTTAGAAAATACTATAGTCAAATAACTGCAACCAAAAAAGGCAGCGAAAGGCACTATGATTTTGCTGGTCCAAGCTCATGTAAGATGACCATCAACTGGCAGGCTAAGGATTCTAAAGGCAATAGCGTAGATTGTAGCATGACTGTGGAAGTAAATTCTAAGGGCATAAAAAAAGTGATTGATGCACCAAAATTTGGTGATTTAATTTTCAAAGATTTAGAATCAGAAGAAACAAAAAAGAAAATATTAGAATTAGTAGAACAAAACACAGAAGTTTTTATCAACGGAAAAACTCTGCATCAAACTTTTACTGACATGGGCAAAAGTGTGAACGAGCAGCAAACGCTGGCAGAGGAAATATTTACAAAAGATCCACCACAGTCACCTATACCAAGTAGTAGTGGATATTCTTCTCCTGATTCGCGTAGAAGTTCTTTCTCTGGCGTTAGTGAATTTAGTGACGAAGAAGATGAAATGCTTGAGAATAGCATGTCTGATGACGAGAAAGAGTACGAACAAGAAGGATCAGAAAATAGAGTGGATGAAATTATAGATGGAATTGAGGAGTTAAAAGAAGAAAAAGAAACGCTTGCTCAATATTTTGCAAAGCAGGCAAAGCAGCGTGATGATCTAATCTCGGAACGTGATTACCTGAGAAATGAAATTAACGAACAACAGGAAGCAATGCGTGAAAGAGATCAAAAAATCGAGGAACAAGATGCTTCTATTAAGTCACTTACAGAGAAACTCAAAAAATCAGAAGAGCTTAATCAAAAGATAGAAAAGGAAGGTGGTACAGGAATAAGAACACTAAATGAGGGAAAGCAAGATCTGGAAAAAGAATTCACAAGATTTAAAGATGAATTGAAAAGAAAGGAAAAAGAGTTAGCTGAAAAGGATCAAGACATTAAGCAATTAGAACTAGAGGTAAACGCACTAAAACAAAGTGAAAAAGATGAAAACGCTAGAATAACACATTTAATGAGTCAATTGAACGATAAAAAAAGTGAGATTCAGTCAATAAATAGAATAAATGAAGAGCAGCAGGAAAAATTAGAGCAAAGTGAAGCTAAGTTAAGTGTGCTAGAAAAAAAGAATGCAAATTTGGAAAACGATCTAAAGAAAACATTGTTAGAAGGTTTAAAGGATAATCACGAAAAGCAGTTGGTAGAAGAATTGACGGAAGAAAAAGGGAAAAACAATGCATTGGCTAAAGAGATGAAACAATTGTCTCAAGAATTCAATGAACTACAAAGAAAAAATGAAGATTTAGAGAGGAAAATTCGACAACTTAAATCTGGGAAATCACTTGCAGATGAGATGAGTGAAGTAAATGCGAAAGTAGCTACTTCAACTCAAACTGAAGTTGAATATGAAAGTAGAGGAATCCAGGCAAGTGATCACGAAACTACAGTTCCTAAAACACAAGACCAAGGTACAAATGCAGGTGTTAATACATCATCTATAGTGCACCCATTTGTCTAGACCATTTTTTTAAAGTGATCCGATTTTTAAAATGAATATGTTGATAAATACGTCGACACACATTTAAAGTATTTATCAATATATTCATTTACTGTTTATGATAATAAAGATCAGCAGGAACTTTATAATTTAGAGTCTGATGTAGCCTTCTATAGTTATACCAACCAACAAAGTCATTTATTATAAGATTCAAATCTCTGATACTATTTGGTCTATAATAATATATAGCTTCTTGCTTTAAAGTTCTCCATAAGCGCTCAACAAATATATTGTCGAAGCAACGTCCTTTATGGTCCATACTGATTTTAATATTAGCATGCTCTAATTCCGTAATAAAGTTGTAGCAAGTAAACTGTACCCCTTGATCACTATTAAAAATCTCATGTTTACCTTGTTTTAGAGCTTCTTTGAGAGTATAAAGGCAAAATCCAGCATCGAGATATGGTGATAATGAATGAGCAATAATATAGCGACTATACAAGTCCATTATTGCCACAAAATAGACAAACTTACCTTCTACCATAATATATGTTATATCAGTAGCCCATACCTGATTAACTCTACAAATAATCAAATCTTTGAGTAGATAAGGATATATTTTATGCTTTTTTCTTTAATACTTGTATTACATCTTTTCTACAATACAGCCCACTAATCTTCATTTTTCATAATTCTTAAGATTTTTTTGCGATTGACTACTACCCCACTCGCTATGATTTCAGCAGTAATTTTACGATATCCATAACGGCAATCAGAAGCCAAATATACTTCTTGAATCAAATTTGCTACTTCACTTTCGTTATTAATTATAGGCCTATAATATAGGCTAGATCTGCAAATCCCCAATAAATCAGCATGTTTCCTAATTGACAGATCAGAATCTTTTTCTATAAACCTTACTCTATCTTTTTGCTTATTTCAGTAATTTTTTTCAAATAGCTATTTTCCACTGTCAATTCTCCTATTACTTTATGTAAACTTTCTATTTCTTGCGCTAAGATTCTTTGTTTTCTCGCACTTTCACTTTCTTCAACAAATAGGTCTTTTAACCTTGCCAATACTCTATCACGCCAATCATATAGATTTGTTGATGGTATTTTATATTCACTACATATCTCAGCTGTGCTTTTTTGATTTTTTATTGCTTCCAAAGCTATCTTTGCTTTTAACTCTGGTTCATATTTTTTTTTGTTGCCATTCTTTTACCCCTTTACCTTCCTACTCGGATCAACCATTTTTTTGTCTAGTTTATGGGGTGCATTATAGTCTTCAGTAAAGCAACCAAATTTCTGAACGCGTTGCTCATCTCCTCCTTCAGGTATACACACATAGTGTACAGCTGAACCAATGTCTATTCCTGCTGCATTAGGATTCACTATTTCTAATTTACTTTTTGCTTTTTTCATGCTAACTCCTACATATAATTTGTTACAGGGAAACGCTTCAGCTTGGAACGGTTGATAGTACAATCTCCTAACCGAGGTAGTCTAAATGACTCCATCAATGATTTGACCGTTCCTTCCAAGACCATGCTTGCATACGGGCACTTATGCACCATTGAAAATGTCGATCATAACTGCAGAGGCGCTCCCTCTACAACTATACTTGAAAATTACTAAAAACTTAAATTTGTGTGTTTCTTTCTGATTTGACAGATTTTTCTGTTCGATGCTTGTATAAGATACTCTTTATATCAAAAAGAGGACCATATGAGTGAAGCAACTTTTTCTGAAAAAAATCAGCTTTCTAGAGAAGACATAGCAGAGTTAACAGAACTTATGTGTCTTCAACGAAGTGAAGTAAGTGAAAGTGGAACAGGTCTATTAGAACTTATAGCTGAACAGGAGCAAATACTTGAGGATTTAGGAATAGAATCAAAAGAGCTTTTATGTTCTCAGCATACAGGAATGTATGAGAACCTTAGTCAGCCCTATTCTACGGATCTCGAGGTTTTATAGCAGATATATAGATTATCATTATTATTGATACCTACTCAAGAGTTGCTATGGCAAACAGAGAAAACTGCAATTACTGCCGCTAATCTTTTTAATATATCTTTCTTTGATGGTGCTATTATCGCGCATTTTGACTGATATGGGCTATGATAAACCAGAAAATCACAGCTATATTTAGGAATTGAGACAAGGCCTCATTTAGGTAAATATTGCTATGCAGACTTTTCTTGATAGCAAGCATATTGCTTTTTAGAAAAATATTAGTAACATCAAACATAGAGATTGATATTAGTTTTTCTGTCAGATTAAGTTGCGTCTAGTACAACTGAATATGCAAATAAGCTAACAGAACTTGAGATATTTTAATTGTTAGTTTTAGAGTGTATTTTCGTGTTCATTGCTATGAATGTGCAGAGCTACCTCTTCGAGGTAGGTCATCGGATCACCTAAATCATGCTCTATTTCTACTTCAAAATTGAACCCTAACTTCTCGCAGAATTTATAGAAATATTCTTTAATAATATCAAATAAACTTCTGCCATCAATTTTGTAATCTCTCAATTTCCGGGGCACAGTAAGTGACAATTTGCCATCTTTATATATCACATCATCTTTCCCATCTTGAAATTCAAGTGTAAATTCCAGTGAGCTACCCAACTTACATAACTCTTCTTCTGGCTTTTCTGTAACACATGCAGAAATTGGTTCTTTAACTGTAATTGCTGCGTGATTATTATTATCACAATTAATATGTATTATATAATCAATAGATCTAAAACTTAATCCATGTTTAAGGCTTATTGTAGTTAAAGATCCATCATTTCCCATTAACGGACCCACATATCCTGCTTGATTACAATGAGTGATTAGCTCTTCCAAAATGGAATTACTTGGGATTTGAGCTTCAGCATATTTAAACATTTCCTGAAAAACTTCTTTTGCAAATTGGCGATAATTCTTTTCTCCATTTTCGTCATTTTCAATTAAACCAGCATGTCTTTCATATAATTGCTTAATAAAATCTTGATCTATATCCTTTTTGTTGATAATAAACTTCATTCTTGGAAAATCTAAGTGCATCTGTTTACCAGAGTTTGCTCCCACATTCTCTTTACCAGCTCTTAATTTGCTAAAATCAAACTTTTCTGACTGAGCTTTTAGTGTAACGACTGGATTTCCCTTTTTTTTCCTGTATAGAGTTGTTCATTATTAATACTTTGATATGAATTGCTGATAGTATAATAATACATAAAAATAGTTAATATGTCAATAATATACTTAACATAGACAGTCATAATAGGGTGACAGGATTTTAGCAAGGCTCTATTATGAATAAACGGTTTTACACAGTATGAATGTTGATGAACAGTCAAGTGTGCTGACTTTTCTAAATAGTAAAATTGAGAATATACCAAGGTTTCATTCCGCAATATTGCCTAAACTTTGCGGTGGAGACAGAGTGGTAGATCTGCTATTTTATAAGCCACTCAGTTATGTGGATAGAAGTAAATCACTACCTGATGCTCAAGTGGGAGAATTTACAACTTTTGTGGCAAAAGTGTATGAGCACCAGCGCCCCACTGTTAGAGGTAGGCCATATAAAATAATCGTTGAAAGTGAAAGTCAGTATTTATTTATAGTTTTTTTTAATTACTCAGTTAAATATTTGTATAAATTATTTCCAGTTGGAACAGATATAGTAATCAGTGGTAAACTTGAAAAGTTTGCCGAACATTGGCAAATTACTCACCCAGATTACATGTTGTCTGATATCAATCTATTTAAAGAAATAGCCTGCATAGAGCCAATTTACCAATTACGTCGCGGTATTACTAACAAGAGCATTAGAAACATAATAAGTTCTAATCTAAAAGATTTGCCTGATTTGCCAGAGTGGATAGATGAAACATTAATCAAGCGAAAGAAATGGCTGAATTGGAAAGAAAGCATCATAAGATTGCACAGACCGAGCTCACTCGCAGAAGCAGAAGTTTGCAGAGAAAGACTTGCTTATGATGAGCTATTTGCGTACCAGTTGGCACTAAAGCTTGCAAGGGAAAATCATGTAAAAAAAGAGGGAAAAGAATTTATAATATTGAGTAAATACAAAGAGCAGGTCTTAAATGAATTACCGTTCCAATTAACAAATGATCAAATTCGAGCGATAGATGAAATCTCAGAAAGACAAAAATCCAGATACCGCATGGTAAGTCTGCTGCAAGGTGACGTTGGGAGTGGCAAAACTGTAGTTGCACTCTTTGCGATGCTGAATGTGGTAGAAAATAACATGCAAGTAGCTCTAATGGCACCAACTACTATCTTGGCTGAGCAACATTATAATTGGATCGAAGAAGCTCTATCTTCTACTGATATAAAAGTTGCTTTGCTTACCGGTAAAACTGCGCGCAAGGAAAGAAAGATTATTATGAACGAACTTGCAAGTGGTATTTTAAATATAGTAATTGGTACTCATGCATTATTTCAAGCCAACGTTACATTTAAAAATTTAGGACTCGCAGTCATAGAGGAACAACAGCGATTTGGAGTGATACAGAGGAATAGGTTGGTAGGAAAAGGAGAAAATACCGATATACTTTTTGTTACTGCAACTCCCATTCCAAGAACCTTGCAGCAAGCTATGTATGGTGATATTGAATGTTCTATTTTAAGGGAAAAACCAAAATCTAGATTGCCAATAAAAACCGTTATTATGAACGTTAAAAAAGTATCAGATATTATTCAAAGACTGAAAGATGCTATAAATAGAGGCGAAAAAGCATATTGGATTTGTCCATATATAGAAGAAAACGAAGAACTCAATATTGCCGCAGCAGAAATGCGCTTTCAGGAACTACAAAAGACATTTTTTGATAGAGTTGGAATAATACACGGAAAACTAACTCAAGAGCAGAAAGATCAAGTGATGTTTTCCTTCAAGAGGAATGAATTTTCTCTGCTTGTTGCAACTACTGTGATAGAAGTTGGCATAGATGTACCAGATGCAACTATTATGATTATAGAGAATGCAGAGCAGTTCGGGTTATCGCAATTACATCAGTTAAGAGGTAGAGTAGGACGAGGAAATAAACCTTCTTTTTGTGTACTGTTATATGACAATCTCAGTAAAAGTTCGTATTCAAAGTTAAAGATTATGTGTGAGTCACAAGATGGATTTTATATTGCTGAAAAGGATATGATGATGAGGGGTAGCGGAGATATTCTAGGCACAAAACAATCAGGGTGCATGGAGTTTAAATTTGCTGATTTATATGAGGACAGAGAATTGCTCAACCTTGCATATAATAGTGCAAAAGGTACAATAGCTAATTTTGAATTACTGCTTGATATATTTGAATATAGAAGTAGACTACATTTTTCAAAATTTCAGTAATCTTGCAAGCCATAACCTTCATGAGTAGAAATTCCTTGACAGACGGGAGTATTTAACAAACCATATGCGTCAAGTTAAGGAAAAATAAGAGTGAAGAAGAAGTTTTTACCATAAGAATAAATTGTGCAGAGTTAATAGCAGGCCCTGTAAAAAAATGTTAGCAGGTCAAATTAATCAAGGGCAGGAAGTATAAAAATGGAAAAAAAAGCGGTAAATTAGCCTAATGACAATAAATATATATATAGAAGCTACCGTTTTAAAGAGCACAAAAGGAATACACAGTAAAAGCGAGAAGAAGTTGAGAATATGTATGGAAGCAGTGTGGAGAAGTGGCTGCCAATGATCAAAAATTTACCACAATTACAGAAATATAACAAGAGGTTTAAAAGGTGATGCAAAAAGGGAATTTTGGCAAAATGACTTAAGTATGCACAACAAGATTTGCATAATTGATGATCAGATGTCATTCATGCTCAGCCTATATATAGAAAAAATTCTCAAGCTCAAGATGGCTTATGGTGGAACTAAAATTCATGGACTTGTTGACGCACGTAATTAATTTCTTTTTTTTAAGTTAATTAATGTTAACGAGACACGTCTGCCTGTAATCATGTTAATACCAAAATATAATGTAAGAGAAGAAATGGGCAGTGCTATGCAACAATTTTTGTTTCTTTCTAACCATGCTTCCATATGAAAAACATATGACATAAAAAGGAAAACAAAAAGCTAAGAACCTTGACGCGCTTTACATCTTGGCTTTACCTTATTTATAATATAAACCTTACCACCCCTTTTCACAACTTTACAATTTTTATCTCTGTTACGATGAGATTTTAGTGACCCTTTAACTTTCATATCTACAGTAAGAATAGAATTACCTTACATTATGATCACTGACAGAGAGTTAGTCAATTGATAAATTTTTCACATTTTATTAAAATACTGTATAATTGTTGCTGATACTTCTTCGATTGACCTTTGCGTGACATCAATAATTGGCCAGTTATTTTGCTTAAAGAACTCCTCTGCTTCTTTAATTTCCTTTTCTACTTTTCTAGGGTCAGCATATATATTATTACCTTCATTATTAATTGAAGTCAGTCTATTTTTGCGTATTTCTATTAGCCTTCTTACGTCTATTGTTACTCCTATAGTCAGTTTATTTTTTAATTTTGCTAAGTCGACGTAAAAGGGTATCTCTCTAACAAAAGGAACATTTGCAACTTTATAGCCTCGGTAAGCTAAATACATACTGGTGGGAGATTTTGATGTGCGTGAAACTCCAACCAAAATTATATCGGCTTTATCAATATCTTGAATATTTTGTCCATCATCATGATTAATGGTATAGTTTATTGCCTCAATGCGCTGAAAATATTCGTTATTTATCTCAGCATGTAAGTCAAGTTTTTCGTCTTTTTCAATTTCAAGATAGGATGAGATTTCCCTAATAATGTGTGATAATATCGCTCTGTAGGGAATTTTTAGCTTTATACAATTATTTTTTAGATATTTTCTTAGCTCATCATTAGTAATAGTGCATATAACAAAATTATGCTCATCACTTTTTCTATTAATTTCCTCTAAAATTTTGTCAATCTGCTCTTCTCCTTTTACGAAAGACCAAACATATTCGATCGTTTCTACAGAACGAAAGTGTTTCAGAGCTGATTTTGCAACTGATATAACAGTTTCACCACTTGAATCTGACACTAAGTGTAGGTTGAGCTTTTTAAGGGTCATCAACGTTATAATAAAAATAATAGCAAGCAATCTGCTAATGAAATTGTGCTAATTTATTATACTACGTAAATATAGAAAAACTATCTTGTTGATAAAACTCAAACTAATTGATAAATTCTTAACACAATTATTCTCAAAACGAATGTTTTTATTAAAGCCTACAAATTTCACTTCTTTTGCTAAAAAAGCTCTACCTTGGCTTGGGGTTATTTGTTTCGCATGTTTTTTAATTGGAATGTTCTTGGCATTATTCTTCTCCCCAGGAGATTATAAACAAGGAGAAATTGTACGAATTATGTATCTTCATGTGCCTTCTGCATGGCTTGCTCTTGGAATATACGGACTCATTGCATCACTCAGTTTCATTTCTTTGGTATGGAACAATAGTGTTGCTAGTGTCTTAGCACATGCCTCTGCTCCTGCAGGGACAGTCTTTTCGGCAATATGCTTAATCACAGGTAGCGTCTGGGGAAAAGGAACATGGGGTACTTGGTGGGTATGGGATGCAAGGCTTACTTCAATGCTGATTTTGTTTTTTCTGTATGTTGGTTATCTTTCATTGTGGAGCGCTTTTGATAATCAAGCAAGAGCAGAGAAATCATCAGCAGTATTTGCCATTTTTAGTGCTATAAATATTCCCATAGTAAAATTTTCTGTGAATTTATGTTCTACTCTTCATCAGCCAGCAAGTATTTTTAGAAAAGGTGGAGTAGCAATAGAAGGTTCTTTACTGCTGACACTCATTGCAATGTTTATATTTTGTACCACACTTTTTTTAGTAGTGTGGATACTTAATACCCTTCATTTAATTAATTTGCAGAAGATAAAGAGAGAAATCAGCATGCGATATTAGGTATGTAGTTCCAGAGTGTAATGTTGTGAACAGCGACGGAAATTAAAATGTAGAGCAATCATCAGCAGAGACTAAGTGGTATAAAAATAGCTGAAGAATGTAAAAAAGGAAGTGGTATAGATAAACCTGTTACCGATAGAGAAGGTTAAATTGATACGGGCGAACCTGTTACTGATGAAGGAGAGAATGAAAATGGAGAAATTACATCTCAAAAAGTAACCTAAGATTGTTCCAAGTATGAAAATTGTGGGCCATATTCTCATTTTTATAAAGTTGATAATAAGATAGGTTGTCAAGGTTTTAGTGCATCTGATTTACTAAAGGAATTATATCCTGAGATGTACAGTAATCCTAAGATTGCAAAATATATAGAAGAGGGAGCAAATGGTAATTATGGTGCAGTAAATTTTAAATTTGCCTTTACAGAGGATCTTAATTCAATATCCTGGCTTGGTAATATAGAATGTGAAAAATGTGTCGATGATCAAATAGAGTTAGCGTGTCAAGAAGAAGAGATTAAGAGTTTCTGTTACCCGAACGTTTACCGTAGTAATCCAGAATTCAACAAGAGCTTTTTTTTTCAGAGGAGCATGTCCTAATCTCTTTAGAGAGTCCAGTGAAACAAGTGTTGTAAAAGCAAAACAAGTTGCACCATTGATACTTGTTAATACCTTAGGACAAATGATAGATAAAGAGGGTAATAACACTAAAGTATACTATGATGCATTGAAGCGTTATCTAAATGATGATAGTAAAATCAAGGATTGTGGAGATAATCAAAAGTGTAAGGATTATATTCCAATTATGGAGAAAGTTGCATGGAATAGTGATAAGGAAGTACTATTAAAAACTGCTGTTAATAATACGGAAGAAGAAAATCCTTACTATTATGGAAATGAGGATAATTCTACTTCCGTTGAATTTGGTTCTATATAAGGCTGAATTTGTCTAATTTTTTCTACACTAGACACAATTTAGTCGTATCTGAACAAATACATAATCTATATAAAGAGGACGTAGGTACCATCTGTCCTTTTAAGGCATTTATGTCAATGATATGCGTAATCCATGATTTTAAACATGATGATCCTCCTAAGTAATACAAAAAAACTCAGAAAAATGTATATAGCTATGATAGAAGTTATCTATACATAAGTACAATATACTTTAACTAGAGATTATAAATTAATGAAGTTGAAAAGTCTGCAGACGAAGATAGATTTCGAGCTGTAGAATATCTTCACTATCAAAATAACAAAGCTGTCAAAATTTGTCAAGTAATTTTTATCGCAACTGTACAAACATTCCACAGGACAAATTTAAAATGCTGTAAAATGGTGTCTGTTCAGACGCATGTGAAACCAGTGCTTCTTTTCATCCCACTTTCATGCGGCTAAAACCCTTTTCATAATCTCCTATCTATCATTTCTTAAACCACTCCCCTGAACGGATACAATTAAATACATTTTTAACATTTTTATAGAAAACTATTAGTATAGATTTGTATGTTGCCCTCATGGCTATTTTAAAATGTTTAATACTCCTTTTCATTATTTCTTGTACACATCTACCTAACAAGCAACATTCTGTTAATATAGACAATTATAAGCACGATTATTCGTTGCAACAATATAATACTCCTTTGAAGAATAACGAACCAGCAATACCAGAAATGATACCTTTACCGGTAGAGTTTCCCGATCTTACAACCAGTAATCAGTTTCTTTCGATTAATGTTGATGAAAAAGTACCAGTAAAGGATTTACTGATTGAGATAGGAAAACTTTCTGACATTAACTTAGACATAGACCCCAAAATATCAGGTAATATTACTTTAAAACTAAAAGATAAGAACATAAACGAAGTAATTCAGAATATAGCCAACAGCGCCAAATTGCGTTACTCAATGAATAATGGTGTAATTAGAATTGAACAAGATTTGCCATATGCACAAAATTATTACGTAGACTTCATCAATATTCAACACTCTGCGCAAAGGAGTTTTATCATTGGTAACAATATTACCGACAGTGATGGTGATAGAAACTATATGAAATCTCAATATAGCAGTGATTTATGGAATTCATTAGAAAAAGGCTTAAATGCAATAATGGATGTTAACGGAGTAGATGATGGTGAGTTTCTTTCATCCAACAGAGAAGCTGGTGTCATTATTCTAAATGCTAGAAAAGATATTCACAAAGCTGTTGAAGAATATATTAATAAAGTTAAGAAATTGGCGTCTTCTCAAGTAATGATCGAGGCCAAAATAGTTGAAGTTTTATTAGACGATAAATACCTTTCTGGTATCAACTTAAATGATTTGCATAATGAAACCAAATCTATAACAAATCAAGGTAACTCTATTATTGACCTAGCAATTAACTCTAGTGTGAGTGATTTAGGAGATTTAGTAAAAATTTTAAATAAATTTGGCACTTCAACCGTAATTTCAAGCCCTAGAGTACATGCTATAAATAATCAGCAAGCAATGATTTCATTTACTAAAAACCATATCTATTTTACTTCCGATATACAGAAAGATACCGGAAACTCCAATCATGCCTTAATTACCAAGATGAATAGCACTCCAATAGGTGTGGTGTTAATAATCCACCCAAGCATTAACATTGATACTAATGAAATATTCATGGATATACATCCAACCTTATCAAGAATTAACGATTACACTAAAGACCCAAATATAGAATATGTCGCACAGCAGAATAAAATGAAATTAAATAGTGACATTCCAATTATTGAAACCAGAGAAATGCACTCTACGTTAAAAATTAAGAGCGGCGAAGTTATGGTAATTGGTGGGCTTATAGATCATAGAAAAGATAACCAAAACTTATTGCATCAAAAGTCAAAAAAACTGGCCAAGACAGTAGAAACCGTCATCTTCCTGAAAGCAACAATCGTACCAACACTTGGTTTATTAGATATAAAAGATAGTAATTTATATATATATTAAACGTATCCGTTCAGGCAATGGCATCAACTTAAGGAAAGATGTTGGGGTTGCTATTATGATAAGAAGAGAGTATCAGAATGATAATTAAGACAGCTTAATCACAAATCTGTTGCGGTAAATTTAAGTTGCTTTAGTCATATATTAAAGTTTTTAAACAGGTCTTAGTTTACTTACTTTATTGTTTTCTTTATTATCAAATATTGCTTTAAATAATATGGAGGAGCACATTGTCAGCAATTGCCGTTATTGATTTTGGTTCACAGTTTACACAGCTTATTGCAAGACAAATCAGGGAAATGGGCGTTTACTGTGAAATATTTCCAAGCAATATCGATTTCGAAACAGTATCAAAATTCAATGGATTTATTTTTTCTGGAGGACCGCAATCTGTAAATGACAATTGCTCTGAAGTAAGTGAAGTAGCACATAAAATTATAAAACTTAACGAAACAATAAACACTCCTATACTTGGAATATGTTATGGACAGCAACTCATTTGTCATTATTTCGGGGCAAAGGTAAGAAAAGAATTCAATCAGGAATTTGGCAAAACTAAAATCAAGATACTAAAAGAATCCCCAATTATAAAGGATACTTGGAACGTTAATTCCGAAGTCGATGTGCTAATGAACCATGCAGACAGTGTCGAAACTATACCGCAAGGATTTACTGCTATTGCCTCAGGTATAATAAATCAAACAATCTCAATAATTGCCAACGAACAGCGGAAGATTTACTGCACTCAGTTCCATCCTGAAGTTAAACCTACGACAAATGGTAGTAAACTTCTCTCTAATTTCTTAGATATTGCAAATTGTGAGAGAGATTGGACAATGAAGTCATTCATTGAAAAACAGAAGGAAAAAATTCAAAACTTAGTAGGGGAGAAAAAAGTAATTGCTGCAGTAAGTGGGGGGGTTGATTCAAGTGTTGCAGCAGTTCTTACACACAAAGCTATAGGAAAACAATTAAACTGTATTTTTATCGATACTGGGTTATTGCGTAAGAGCCAGACCACTGCTATGTTAAAAGAAATTCCAATAAATTACGTTGATAAATCAAACTTGTTTTTAAGTAGGTTAAAGGGAATAACTGATCCGGAAGAAAAGCGAAAAATTATCGGCAATACTTTTATCGAAGTATTTGAAGAAGAGGCAAAAAAAATAGGTGATGTGGATTTTTTAATGCAAGGCACCATTTACTCTGATGTAGTTGAATCAGGGCACGCTTCAGGAAACACTAGTACAATTAAATCTCATCACAATGTTGGTGGGTTGCCAGAAAAAATGAATCTGAAACTAGTAGAACCTTTACGCTATCTCTTTAAAGATGAAGTAAGGCTGCTTGGCAAAGAAATTGGGCTTTCAGATGAGATAATATTGCAACATCCATTTCCTGGACCTGGACTTGCAGTGAGGATCATAGGTGAGGTTGATGAAGAAAAGGTACGAATATTGCAAGAAGTAGATGAAATATATATCAACACAATGAAAAATTTTGATCTGTATGATAAAATATGGCAGGCTTTTGCTGTACTGTTACCAGTAAAAACTGTGGGAGTTATGGGAGATAATCGTACATACGGATATGTTTGCGCTTTAAGGGCTGTGACTTCATCTGATGGCATGACAGCCGATGCATTTCCATTTGAAAATAAAGATCAACATTCGTTAGTATTTTGGAGGTTTTTGCAAGACGTCAGTAGTATAATTGTTAACAAAGTTTCCGGGGTAAATCGAGTTGTGTATGATTTAACTTCCAAGCCACCAGCAACTATTGAGTGGGAGTAGCAATAATTTCATTCCAGTTTCAGCTACTCTAATCACACCAAAGAGGATGCTTGCATAACTCAAATTTTAAGGAAAACTATTTAATGTCATTCCAGCGCGTGACGCTGGTTCCTGGATCCCAGTACTGGGATGACAACGAAGGGTTATTTGGATGATAGCCGTACTTGATCTGTATTCCAGTGTCACGCACTGAAATGACAGAAAAAGGAGTACTGGGATGACAACGAAGTTGAATGACACCGCAGAGGCTACTTGAATCTAATTTACTATTCACAATCCCAGTTATTAGCTTGTTTTAATTGACTTTTTATCATTATTATGTAATAATTAAATAACATTTTTAATATTGAAGGTAAAATCACGACAAGAAACTATGAATCACTGGAAAAAGTACTGAGGACGATTGAGGCTAAGGGAGATTTAAATAAAGATAATATAATTAAGGAAATACAAAAAGAACTAAAGGAACAGGATCAAGGTCTATATCAAGAGTGGGAGAAAGGTAATTTTGATGTAAATCATGTATTTGATATTGACCTATACGCAAAGTTGACGTTATTAATTATAGCTGCTAGGAATGGTTACAAAAAGACAGTAGGGTTTTTAATCGGAGCAAAAGCAGATATTAATGAGAAAGATAGTTTTAGTTGCACTGCTTTGTTCTATGCTGCTTTGCATGGTCACAAAGAGACAGTAGAGGTTTTACTCGAAAGAGGAGCAAATGTTAACGCAGTAAATAAATATGGAAAGACTCCTTTAGATTATGCTAAGAATCAAGACGTAGTAAAAGCTCTATTAGACGCAGGAGGAGGTTCTTTTGTAAAAGCACGTAATAAGGGAATGATTGCCGGTGGAGTGAATACATTATTAGGCACTGCTATAGCAGTGGCACTTTTTACAACTGGAACAATTACAGCTCAGTTGATACCTATCGTTATAGCAGTGGTTGCAGTTACAGCAGCAGCACTGGTAGTTGGTTGTGCTACATATGCATTACTAAAGCCTAGTACTAAAGTTGATGGAGCAGAGAAATCATCTGCCGTCTTAAATGGACAGCAAGAAGCTGCTTGACAGTAGAGCGCGTGACGCACAGCTGTATGAACATTATCTGTAGGATGCCAGTGTCTGGGCACTGGCATCCAGTTAAGTTGGTAAGCATAAAAGTAATGTAAAAATACAATGTTTTTGATGATGGAAAAATGGATCCCAGTGTCAAGCATTGGGATGACACCTTCCTGCTAGAAAATGTTCGCACAGTTGTACGTCACGCACTGATTGGATTTTTGCTTCGTGTAAAATAGTTTCAAGGCTGTATTTTCTTTATTTTGCTTATAGCTTCCACAAGCAATGCAAACATAAATGAAGAATACAAACATGCTTTTGGTAGCTCTATGTGAAGCACTTCAAGTGTGAGATATACACCGACGAGTAAAATAAATAGAATGGCAATTACTTTTAAGCTTGGGTTGGATTTTATTACCTGAGCGGTATAACTTGATGAAAATAGCATCGCTAGTATGGAAAATGTAAATGCTATGGCAATGATTATCATATTGTGGGTTAATGATATGGCAGTTAATATCGAATCAACCGAAAAAACTAAATCTATTAATATAATTTGTAGCACAACTAAAAAAAATTGTGATTTAACATTTGCCTTTGTTTTGTTCTCCTTATGTACAAAAATTTCGCTCCATAACTCTATAGAACTTTTAACAATAAGGAATAACCCTCCTGCAATCATAAGTAAATCCTTTACTGAGATATCTAGCGATACAGCGTGAAATATAGGCTTTTGCATTGATAGTATATATGATGTAAAAAATAGTATTACAAAACGCATCAATAGCGCTAAGCCAAAACCTATAAGGCGGGCTCTTTCTCTCAGCAGATTTGGCACCTTATCTATTGCTAGAGAAATAAAGATTAAATTGTCTATGCCAAGTATAGTTTCAAGTAGCGTAAGTATCAATAAAGTCCAAGCATCAGCTAGCATTTTCATTCCAAAGTCAGATTTTGTACTTTACAATAGATGTGTAAAAATTAAGTAACTTCGCCTAGGTAATTAAAAAATCATCCTTACCCGAAAAAGGAAGAGAAAAAAGGTCATTTTTATAATAAAAGTACTTTTATAAGAAGAATAATAAATTTAAAAATCTAACTCTCTTTACGAAAATTTTAAATAGATTATAAAATAGTTGTAACATGAAAGTATATGCCTTCTTTGTAGACTAAGATTTTTCTTTAAATTAAGATAGATACATAGTAAAAGGAATTTATGACAAAAGAATCATTAGCAAAAACTGATATAGTGAAAGTTGAAGATCAGAAAGCACCAAAGAGCTTTTTTAAGATACTAGGTGAAGTAGCAAACGCTGTAAGATCATGGGTTGGCAATATTAACCCTGATTTAAGTAGTAGTCGCGATGTCGATAGTTTAGTCTTGAAGATGAACGAATGCTTAAACCCAAAGGGGGGTGAAGTCTCAGCACGTAAGAACACCGTATCTCTTGGTAATTTGTACTTGAGTTTATCAGAGGCAGGTCAAATAAAATTTTTACAAACCCTGGCAGAAAAGTTCAATCCGGATAAAACGAAAATAGATGAAGAAATAAAAGTATATAAGAAAAATCAAGATTCTGAGTCGAGCTATAAGTTTGAACAAGACTTAATAAAAGTCCTTGAATCACCACGCTCTAAAATATTGAAGCAGTTTATCTCCTTACCAGAAGGTCTTAAGTTTATTGTTGATATGCGTTCTGATGTGCTTAAGCTAAAGAACCAATATGAAAATCTAAACCCACTAGAAAATGAATTAAAAAATATACTCTGTACTTTGGTTGATGTTGATCTACTTGATCTTCATCAAATCACCTGGGATTCACCTGCATCATTGTTGGAAAAACTTATAAAATATGAAGCTGTACATAAAATTTCTTCTTGGGGTGACCTAAAAAATAGGCTAGATTCTGATCGTCTCTGTTTTGCTTTCTTTCATTACAAAATACCAAACGAACCTCTAATTTTTGTAGAGGTTGCATTGATGAATGAGATTTCAGATAGTATTCAACACCTTTTGGATGAGTCAGTGCCCTCAAGTGACCCAAGCAGTGCAAGTACTGCTATATTCTATTCAATATCAAACACTCAAACTGGTTTATCTGGAATTAGCCTCGGTAACTTTTTAATAAAGAGAGTCGTAGAAAAACTATCGCAAGAATTTAAAAGCGTAAAAGTGTATGCAACTCTTTCTCCAGTTCCTGGATTTACAAAATGGCTAAAAAATCAAGACTTAGCTTTATTAGGTAAGCTTAATATAAAACAATCAGGTACAGAAATTTTAGAAAGCATAAAAACTAACATTGAATGCGAAAAACAGTCCCTACTGAAACTTTGTGCACACTATTTGCTAAAGGTTAAAAGCAGTAGTGGTGGTGCTTATGATCCGGTCGCACACTTTCATTTAAGCAATGGTGCATCAATAAAACAACTAAACTGGATTGCTGATACTTCTGAAAAAGGCATTAGTCAGTCAGCCGGGATAATGGTTAATTATTTGTATGAATTGCCTAAAATAGGTAACAATCATGAGAATTATATGATTAATAAAGTGATTTCTCATTCAAAAAAAGTGTCGGCTATGTTAAAGGAATAATAGGAAGTGCGCAAGCATGTAGAAAGTGCTAACATTCCCTAATGTTTATGTATATAATATTGAATAGTTTTATGAGGTAAAATGTATTAGTGGTGAGATATTAAAAAAAATAAAACAAAAAATACAAGATAGAGTAACACGTAAAGAACTGTACAGTGTCTTTACATATTCTGAAGAAATAAAGTCATTTAATGATTATGTTAGTAGTATTAAACGTGATGGAATAAACTCAGAGAAATCAAGTCTATTGAAAGATATTTATGAAGGCCTTAATTCTATGTTTACTAACATTGCTATCGACTGGGATAGCAATCGAGGTAGCCTAAGTAGTGAAAAAATTAATATACATTATCAAAACTTAGGGTCTGTCTTAGAGATGGTAATCATAATTGAAGGATTGAAAACAGGATTGGGACAAGTATAGTGCACCCATTTGTCTAGACCATTTTTTTAAAGTGATCCGATTTTTAAAATGAATATGTTGATAAATACGTCGACACACATTTAAAGTATTTATCAATATATTCATTTACTGTTTATGATAATAAAGATCAGCAGGAACTTTATAATTTAGAGTCTGATGTAGCCTTCTATAGTTATACCAACCAACAAAGTCATTTATTATAAGATTCAAATCTCTGATACTATTTGGTCTATAATAATATATAGCTTCTTGCTTTAAAGTTCTCCATAAGCGCTCAACAAATATATTGTCGAAGCAACGTCCTTTATGGTCCATACTGATTTTAATATTAGCATGCTCTAATTCCGTAATAAAGTTGTAGCAAGTAAACTGTACCCCTTGATCACTATTAAAAATCTCATGTTTACCTTGTTTTAGAGCTTCTTTGAGAGTATAAAGGCAAAATCCAGCATCGAGATATGGTGATAATGAATGAGCAATAATATAGCGACTATACAAGTCCATTATTGCCACAAAATAGACAAACTTACCTTCTACCATAATATATGTTATATCAGTAGCCCATACCTGATTAACTCTACAAATAATCAAATCTTTGAGTAGATAAGGATATATTTTATGCTTTTTTTCTTTAATACTTGTATTACATCTTTTTCTACAATACAGCCCACTAATCTTCATTTTTTTCATAATTCTTAAGATTTTTTTGCGATTGACTACTACCCCACTCGCTATGATTTCAGCAGTAATTTTACGATATCCATAACGGCAATCAGAAGCCAAATATACTTCTTGAATCAAATTTGCTACTTCACTTTCGTTATTAATTATAGGCCTATAATATAGGCTAGATCTGCAAATCCCCAATAAATCAGCATGTTTCCTAATTGACAGATCAGAATCTTTTTCTATAAACCTTACTCTATCTTTTTTGCTTATTTCAGTAATTTTTTTTTCAAATAGCTATTTTCCACTGTCAATTCTCCTATTACTTTATGTAAACTTTCTATTTCTTGCGCTAAGATTCTTTGTTTTCTCGCACTTTCACTTTCTTCAACAAATAGGTCTTTTAACCTTGCCAATACTCTATCACGCCAATCATATAGATTTGTTGATGGTATTTTATATTCACTACATATCTCAGCTGTGCTTTTTTGATTTTTTATTGCTTCCAAAGCTATCTTTGCTTTTAACTCTGGTTCATATTTTTTTGTTTCCATTCTTTTACCCCTTTACCTTCCTACTCGGATCAACCATTTTTTTGTCTAGTTTATGGGGTGAATTATAGGTCAAAAAGAGGATAAGGAAGAAGAAGCTCGAACAAACATACCACAAAACATTATGGATTGGCCTACTCCAATTCCAGACGATAAACCGGAAAAACTGCAAACTCCATTAGAGCCAACTAAGGTAAACACAGAATTATCAGATCCAAACACAGTTCCTGCTAAGGCTACGGAAAAATCTACCCCTTGAGGATTATGAGTTTTTACTTCAACTATAGATAATCCAAACGAAACATCATACCGCAACAATCACTAATTTTCTGTCCTTTCAACAAAACACATCAAGTAAAATCATTTGAGTGCAAATGAACATTGTTAGATGAATTAACCCTAACTTAAGAATCAGATATATACAATATTAGTATGTTTAATTAATAGTGAGGTTAAAAATGTCACCTAGTGAAAAAAACTCTTCAAATTTTGTTGAAAATAAGCAAGATGATCTTAAAATGATTCAAGATTCTTCATTAAATTCAGATATCATTCACGATCCCAAGAAGCTAAAAGACAGAATTATGGATCTGGTAAAAGGAGATACAGAATTCTCTAAAATGAAGCAAGGAGATAAGGCCCTTGTAGTAGGTACAGCAAGTGGATTATTTACAGCAGTGCTACCACTTTTGGCAGTTGGTGCAACACTTGCTATACCAGGTGCTATAGTTGGTCTTACTCTATTTTTCGCTGTGAAAGTTGCTGTAAAAGCAGTTCAATCTGGATATAAAGGACTCAAATGGTCAGCAGAAAAAACAGTTGAAGGGGCGAAGCATATTGGCGGAAAAATCAAAGATGGTGCTGTATATGCCAAGAATTCGGTAAAAGAAACTGCAAGTTCTGTAAAACAGGCAACACAAGAGAGAGCTAGCTCTACATTAAGAAAAATGGGGGATAACATTCAAAACCTTGGAAGGAAGATGAGTGATAGTGGTGCAAGCATGTCTAGTTTAGATGGTATCCCATATTCAATAGGTAATGAAGATCAAACTGTTATTTTGAAAACAACAGAAAAAACGAGAAATTTCAACAGTGTAAAGGAAATGCTTACCAAGAAAGTTTTTGAAGACAAGGCCGTAAACGGCTCTGCTTTCACTAAGGAAATGTTTTCTAAATTGGTAGGAAAAATATCAGAAAAATCTTATCCTATTGATGATCAACGAAGTGCCAAAAAGGACCAGTTGACCAACCTATTGGATCAGCAAATAGATTTTATCAATAAATTAGATGCTAAGAAGTTGCAACATTTGTTAGATAAAGATAATAGCAACCTATATGAAATTTTTTCTGAACATCATGGTGAGATTAAGGAAATTATTAGAGAATGCAAAAAAGAGCATAATTTTTTTAATACTTTAGAAAGGCTTAATAAGTCAGCAAAAAGGCATAAAGCAAGTTCTATGAATTCACTGGAAAATAGCTTATCAGGTAGTAGTTCAACGAGTTCTATAAGTACTGTTAGCAGCAAAGCAGACTTATTAAATCCTAATGAGAATAGGGAAGTAAAAGAACCTACTTCATTTTGGAGCAAGTTGTTATCACCACTAAAAGGTGTCAAAAAGCCAGAGGAAGTTACTTGCACAGGATATAAAAGGATTTCTGAGGATGAGATGCCATCTGCGGAGATAGGAAATAGCCGTTTTTATGTTGCTCCGGAGAAACCGCTAAGAAGCAATTCAATGGGTTCTTTAAGCACTCACAGTACTGCTACAACTTCTAGCTTTGCCAGTTACCTTCATAGTTCTGATAGTGGGTTCAATTCACCAAGTTCTTCTCCGCAACATGGTATGTTCACTGAGAAAAATGGCAAGTTAAAAACCCAAGATAACTTAAGAAAGACAGGTTCTTTGGAAAAATTGGTGGGACCTTCTTCAACAGTAACTGCTGAAGCTAAAGCAGAGCAGCAAACTCCACACATAAAAGTAAAGTAAATAAAACTACCTACTTTCTCCAAAAGGATGTTACTCAATGAGTAACATCCTTTTTTCCATTTAGTCAAAATTTTCACTTATTTAAGATCAGTTTTCTAGCACTGGGCCAATTATGGAGTTTCTTTTGCCTTTTTTCTAGATTATGCAAGAAACTTAAAAAATGAAAGTTTTTATTCAATAATTTGTGTATAAAGGATATTATTTTACTGCTAGTGAAATAAACCAGAATGAAGTCTATTTTATTGACAAGGCCTTTATTACATTCGTTGAGCACAAGAAGCACGCTAAAAAAATATGGGTACAAAGTTTTTATAGAGCCATTATTCACAATAAAGTACTTAAATCCTGATATATCCGCGCACGAATTTGATGTTGTGATATCTACAAGTAAAAACAGTGTAAAGGCTTTCAGTCAAATATGCAAAGAGGATAACTTTTCGATTATTACAGTTGGTAATTCAACTATGCAGGCTGCAAAAAATTTTGGATTTTCCGATATAATCTCAGCAGACAGCAACGTTGATGGTCTGATATCATTCATAAAATCTCATTATTCAAATGCAATAAAGTTCTTATATATAAGGGGACAAGAAGTATCATGTGACCTAAAAAAAAGATTATCTGAAGAAGGTTTTAACGTAAGAGAAGTTGTACTCTATAAAACAATTACTAAAAGGAGTCTAACTAATAGGTGTAAAAATTTACTATTGGACGGTAAAATTGATAGCGTTGCTTTTTTTTCCTCACAAACTGCAAGGGTATTTTGTTCATTAGTTCTAAAAAGTGGGCTATCTCCTGTGATGAATAATACAGTTGCATATACCATGAGTAAAAACATTGCTGATAGTTTAAAGTTAATCAAGTGGAAAAAAATTATAACATCGAGGTTGCCCACAGGGGAGAGTTTAATTGATATAATTAATAAGGATTGTTGATGCTAAAGATTGCAACTTGGAATGTAAACTCCATACGTAAAAGAATTAACCAACTTTGTAGTTTTATAGTTGATAGTCAGATAGATATAGTTTTGCTGCAAGAGATAAAATGTACAGAAGAGCAATTTCCTTATGCAGAGATAGAAAAGTTAGGATATGAATATGCTGTCTATGGACAGGTTGCAAGAAATGGTGTTTGTGTTTTATCTAAATATCCAATACTGGAAAAATTAAAAATTGATGTTGTAGAGAGTCATCAAGAAGCACGTTATATAGAGTGTGTGATAAAACACACCAATAATAAAGTAAGGGTAGGAAGTGTATACGTTCCAAACGGTCAAAGAACAGACTCTCATACTTTTGAGTATAAACTCAAGTTTTTTGATAACCTATATGAAAGGATGGGCACTTTGTTGAAAAATGAAGAGTTAACTATTATAGCTGGCGATTATAATGTTGCACTGGATGAAATTGATGTTTTTGATTCAAATTTATTAAATGGCCAAGTGTGCTTTCATATAAAAGAGCGTGAGAAATTAAGAGCGATCTTGAATATTGGTTTTAAAGATGCATTTAGAATATCTCACCTCAACTTACAACAATTCACTTGGTGGCATTATCAAGGTAATTCACTCAGAAACAATCAAGGAATGCGAATAGATCATATTCTGCTATCGCCACAAGCTGCAGATAAATTGGAAACATGTTACATAGATGATAGGTTGCGTAAACTAGAAAACCCATCTGATCATACTCCCGTTGTATGTGTTATAAAACAATAAAAGACCTATTACACAATTCACCTTTGGCAAATAGGTCTTAATTGACTGCTGTCTTTTCTGTGCTTTTGGCTGGCTGATCTAAAGTAGGTTGTTTAAGGGTAGAAGGTGTTTCTTTTCGTGGACTGCAAACTCGCTCAGAAGCAAAATGCTGTTTATTCTCTCCGTCTCCCTGAGAAATTTGTTCAGTAATTTCTTTGATTTCGGTTTTGAAAATATCATCAATGCCATTGCGAATTTTTTCATTCAATTTTTCTCTCTTTTCTATATCATCTTTATCTGGTGAGCTAGGGTCATATAAAGTACCCGGCCTATTATTTGAAAAAAGAACTTCAATTCCTCCCTTTACAGCAAATATTGTACCAATAACAGCAGCAATTATCGCAAGTGTAGTAGGACCAAAAATTAATATTGAAGCAATGGAAAAAAAAATAGGAAGAAAAACTTTACGTAAGAACTTTGTTACCATCTCTTCATCACTAAGTAGTGGTTTATCCTCTTCTTCCTTAACATCTAAAACTTTTCCAAGACCTGGTATTTTTTTTAATAATCCTCTTCCAGGTATTTTACGCTTAACAAAATCAACAACCCAATCCCTAGCTTCTGTACCACGTACATCATCTAAGCATCCTTCTACTATTTGCTTTACTTTACTATCTTCCTCTCTAGCTAATTTTTTCTCTCTAATTTCTTTAAGCACAGAAAGTAAAAACTGACAAAAATTCTCTTCACTGAGTGGTCTTATCTTTTCTGGATTGACATTATTAAGTAGTATGTACTCATAATCTGATATGAAAACATTAGTTATTCGTGGGCTCTCCTGTGATTTGGCTTTATCTTGTAATTCTTCCATGAAGGCATCATAAATTGCCTTATGTTCTTCTTTGAAAATTATCTCACTTTCCTTTATAGGTGATTTTGAAGACTCTGCTTTTACTGGTGGAACTGTCATGGTTGACCTATTTCATTTACCTATGCCATAATTATAGCATATTTTTCGTATTAGTTCAAATTTCTTAGAACCTGTCTTGAAAGAGAAAAAAAGAAAAGAATAAAGCAAAAAATAGAAAAGTAACAAATGATATAAGTGATAAGGGAATGTAAAAAATTGCTTCCATATATTTTAAATCTGATTATAATTACAGTTAGAGATATTTTAAGAGCTCAAAATATATCTTTGTCTGCAGACTTTTCAGTCAAATTTTTAATCAAAAAGCGTAGCGTATCTTCTTTAGTGCATGTAAATATGATTAATCTCTGTTGTATGTGCGCTGCACTTTTTTCTAATCTTTTTTTTACACAGGGGGATTTTATGTCCAGAATTCCAGATATTTGACCTTTATAGCTCTTTTCATAATAGTCCGGAAAGTTCATAGAAAAGCAGAATCAACAGCATGACGAAAAGATGTGAATAGAGGGATGTTTTTCCTAGCTCTATTTTTTATAGCAAACCAATGATGCTCAATTTTATTGAAATCTGGGGAATACGTAGGAAGATACAAAATTTCAGCACCAACTTCTTTAGCAAGTTCAGTAATCTTATTAGACTTATGAAAAGTAGCATTATCAAGGATAACAGTTTGTCCAGGTTCCAAAATAGGTGTCAAAAACTGCTCAAACCATTTATTAAAGATATCCATATTACAATGGCCCTCAAATGTTAACGGAACAACTATTTTTCTACTATTTAGAGCTGCAATCATGCTAATTCGTTGAGTTTTCTTTCCAGATTTTAGGGCATAAAATCGCTGTCCTTTCTGAGAATATCCATAGGGATAGTCTTCGGTATTATCAATACCAGATTCATCTATATATACTAAGTTTTGAGGTTCTTTCGTTGCTATAATTTTCAAAAATTCAGCACGTTTTTCTTCATTCCTTTCTTTGTATCCATATGTCTTTTTTTGCGTGTGAGTCCAATTTTTTTAAGAGCTAGATGAATCGTTGGGATACTAACATTACTCCAAAGCTTAGCCATTTCCGATAGAGTTTTTCCACCATGTTTTTTTGGCAAATTCAGTAAATTTATTCCAGTCGGTAATTTTATGATTATAACCTCCATTTCCAAGTTTTTTCGACTGAAAATCTCCTGTTTCTTTTTTTCTTTGCTGCCACTCCCATAATGTAGTTCTTCCAATTTTAAATCTTGCTGCTACCGTTTCTCTGCTTTCCCCTTCGTCTAGCACCTCCATTGCTTTTTTTCTTAAATCATAACTATAGTATTTCCCAAAGCAAATGATAAAGGTATAATAAAGTATTTGAGTTATAATGGCATATAGTGTGGATTTAAGGGAAAAGGCAGTATTGATGATAGAAAAAGGGAAGACAAAGGTTGAGATAGCAGAGCTCATGGAGATAGGAATAGCAACTCTGTACCGCTGGTTAAAAAAGAAAGCTGCTGGTGAAAGCTTAAAGCCATCTAAAAACGGTAGCTTTATTCGAAAAATAGACCCAAAAATACTCGAAGAATATGTTACAAAGAATCCAGATCATACTCTGGCAGAGATGAAACAAAATCTTGGATTTGGAATAAATTCAATTTGGTATAGACTAAAACAGCTAAAAATTACTTTAAAAAAGTCACACTATATCAAGAGCGCAATCAAGAAGATAGGCAGCAATTTATTGATAAAATCTCAAAAATAGAACATTCCAGCATCTTATATATAGATGAAGCAGGAGTTGATAATAAGTTATACCGAGAATATGGACGTGCTCCAAGAGGAAAGAAAATTTATGCAGATGTTCCAGGGAGAACTCGAGAGAGAATCAGTATAGTAGCCGGGTGGATTGGAATGAGATTTATTGCACCAATGACTTTCAAAGGTGGGTGTGAAAAAGAGGTATTCAATATATTGTTGGAGAAGATGTTATTACCTAAATTGCCACTTGGCACAACCATAGTTATGGATAATGCTACATTTCATAAGACCACTAAAACAAAATCATTAATAGAGTCTTTTGGCTTTCATGTGCTGTATCTTCCAACATATTCACCAGATTTGAATCCCATAGAACACTGTTGGCATACCATCAAAAGCCGCCTCAGACCTCTAATGTATAAATGTACAGACTTACAACTTTTGGTTGGTAATACCATAATGGAAATTTATCCATTCATTTTAGAAAATACTATAGTTCTTCCAATTTTAAATCTTGCTGCTACCGTTTCTCTGCTTTCCCCTTCGTCTAGCACCTCCATTGCTTTTTTTCTTAAATCATAACTATATGCTGCTGGCATACTTATACCAATAATCGTTATTGGCAAGACAAATGAGGTAGGTTATAAATTTGCTTAACTCCCTAATTATAGGCAAAAAGAGCTCCTTTTCATGTGTTTTATTACTAATGGGAATTGGTATTACCTTCACTACTATAAACTCTTATTTTAAACCGTTTGGACCATTATGAAAAGAGCTATACTTTAGCTAAAAACCAATAGGCGCCTATAGTTTAACGCTAATTAAAATAAAAATTTTTCTAATATATAGAAGAATCACTGTTTACTGAAAACGGGGCAAGAAAGCTGCTAATGTCACAGAATTTTAGGTAAATGTTGTTTGCTTGACGTATGAGTGTACTCTCCTTACTTCAAGAAATATTTAATATGACTATGCTTGTTAATTAAGTCCTTTCAAGACAGGTTCTTAGGGTCTACGGTATAATTAAGAAAAGCCCCAGTTGTCGCTAATTTTTATTTCTACTTCAAGTGGTATAGAGATTTCTACTGCATTTTCCATTATATCTTTCATAAGTTTTGCTGTTTCTTGCACTCTGCTCTCTTCCACTTCTACAAGTAATTCATCATGAACCTGGAGGATTATTTTACCTGACTTTAACTGATCAAAAAGCCGAATCATCGCGCGTTTTATTATATCAGCGGCAGTTCCCTGCAGTGGTGCATTTATTGCTGCCCTTTCTGCAAATTGTCTTAGATAAGGAATTTTATTGTTGATGTCTCTTACAAAACATCTTCTACCAAACAAAGTCTCTACATAACCATGATTTCTCGCGATAGATACTGCTTTTTCCATATAGACCTTTATTTCTGGGTAACAAGAAAAATAGTAATTAATGTATTCAGCAGCCTCTTGAAAGGTAATGCCAAGTCGCTTTGCAAGGCCAAATGGACTAATGCCATATATAATGCCAAAATTAATGGTTTTTGCTTTGCGTCTTAATTGCTCATCTATTTCTTGCACTCCAAAAACTTGTCTTGCAGTGATATCATGAATATCTTGCCTGTTTGCAAAAGCTTCTTTAAATGCGGTAACATTTGCAACGTGTGCCAGGAGTTTTAATTCTATTTGTGAATAGTCAGCAGAAATTATCTTGCAACCTTTTGGCACAATAAAGGCTTGCCTGATAAGACTACCTTCTTCGCTTCTGATAGGAATATTTTGTAAATTAGGATTGCTAGAGCTCAGCCTTCCAGTTGCAGTCACAGTGATTGAAAAGCTTGTATGTATTCTACCATCAAGCGGATCAACCTGTTTTATTAACGCGTCAGTATAGGTACCCTTTAATTTACTTGAATGTCGCCAACTTAAAATTTTACCTGCGATTTCTGTCCCCTCCTCTTCAAGTGCCTCTAGAACTTCAGAGTTTGTGCTATAAGACCCAGATTTTGACTTTTTCTTTTTACTTAGCTCCATTTTATTAAACAAAACATCACTTAATTGTTTTGGCGATGCAATGTTGAATTTTTCTCCTGCTAAATTATGTATATCGTTTTCAAGTACAGCAATTAGCTGCTCAAACTTATCAGACAATTCCTGTAGTTTTTGAATATTGAGCAGTATTCCATTTTGCTCCATATCAAATATTACTTTCATGAGAGGTCTATCAAAGCGCTCGTAAATCGTAAAAAGTTTTTCCTGAAATAATCTTTGTGTCAGTTTCTCATGGATCGCTATTAAAATTTTTGCCGAGAAAGTTTCTACATTTTTACTTAAATTGTGTGCAATTATGTTTGGAATGCTGTGATCATGCTTACCTGTGTCAAGGCTGTATGACATGATCATCAGGTCATCAATTGAGTCTAGCACTCTCTCTATTGTAGGAAATATTTCTCTGATCTTTCTAATATCATGTACTATTTTAAGCACCCCATTTGAAAATAAAGTTGAATTTATTATAGTAAGTGCATCTTGTAGGCAGCTTTGATCTATGTAGAAAATATTATCCTCACTACAAGATAAGGAGATTTTGTTCAATCTATTGTTCTCAAAGTGGCAATGAATTGCAATTTTACCTTCATATCTGCAATGCTCCAAAAATTTTTCTAATTCTTCACTACTATATTCTATTTTCTCTTTTGTGCTAGATCCACTATAAGAAAAGAGCTTTTCTACTTTTGCTATCAATGAATTAAATTCATATTTCTTCAAAAAGGATAACAATTTTTCCATATTTGGAGGATGGACTTCATATTTTACAATATCATGTTGAAGATCTACTTTTTTGCATAGTGACAAAAGTTCTCTTGAAATTAGTGCTTTTTCCTTATGCTCAGTAAGAATATTACGAACTCTTGTTTGCTCAATGTTATTGATGTTTTCTATAACGTTATCCAACGAATCAAATTTATCCAGCAATTTAGCTGCAGTCTTTTCCCCTATTCCTGGAACGCCTGGAATGTTATCAGATGCATCTCCAGTTAGAGAAAATAAATCAAGAAGCTTATTTGAATTTACACCAAATTTTTCTATCACTTGTTTTTCATCTACGTATATATTTTTGATAGGATCAAATATTAGAATGTTGTAATTCAAAAGTTGAAATAAGTCTTTATCTGATGAGACTACTACTACTTTAAAGTCTTCGTGGTTGGCATATTTTGCAGCTAGTGTTGCAATTATGTCATCTGCTTCATAGCCTTCAATCTCTTCATAGCTGAAGTTAAAAGCTTCTACCGCTTCTCTCAGTATTGTAAATTGTGGAATTAGATCCTCATGAGGTGTTACTCTGTTTGCTTTATACTCAGAATATAAACTGTGCCTGAAATTTTTTTTGCCAGAATCAAGTGCTATAGTTAAGTAGTCCGAATGGGAAATATACTTCAGAACCATATTAAGAAAACCGTACACAGCACCTACTGGAATACCAGCTGTGGTAGTTAAATGATGTAAGACATAGTAAGCTCTGAAAAGAAAACCATAACCATCAATGATTGTGAAAGTTTTTTCTTTCATTGTAGATATTTATGTGTGCCTTTGATGGTCTGTTATTTAGCTATAAAAATCAAGCTCTTGTTTCCTATAGCCAAAATAATCATAATGCTATAGTTACTATAAGAAAACATATTACGTAAGGGAATTAACTATTCTGCCACAATTTTGCTCTATCACACTTGCCATATTTAATATTCCAGCTTCATCGTAATAATTTCCAATTACTTGTAAAGCAAGTGGTAAGCCTTCATTGGAAAGTCCAACAGGAACAGAAATAGCAGGCAACCCTGCTAAGCTTGCCGGCACCGTAAACACATCATTGATGCACATAATTAGCGGGTCTGGCTTTTCATTTAAGCCAAAAGCCTCTGTTGGAGCAGATGGCACAAGTATGTAATCTATTTTTTCAAACGCTTTTATAAAATCATTTCTGATTAATGCCCTAATGCACTGTGCTTTTTCATAATACTCATTGTAATGACCTGAAGAAAGAGCATAAGAACCAATTAAAATTCTCCTTTTCACTTCTTTACCAAAACCTTCTGCTCTTGTTAGCGAATACATTTCTTCAAGGGTATCAGCATCAACCCTGAATCCATAACGTACACCATCATAGCGAGCAAGATTAGATGAAGTTTCAGCAGAACAAATTAGATAGTAAACCGGTATAGCATATTTAGTATAAGGCAGAGTAATGTTAACAACTTCAGCACCATTTTCTTTTAAATTGGAAGAAACTTTTTCCCAATTATGAACTATTTCATCTGAAATTCCATCCATCTTATACTCTTTTGGTATACCAATGCGCTTACCCTTGATATCACCATTTATAAAACTGGAAAATTTAGGCACTGGCCTTTTGCTCGATGTTGAATCTTTTTCATCATAGCCACAAATTGTTTCCAGCATTAACGCTGAATCAGAAACGGAACGAGTAATTACTCCTGCTTGATCAAGAGAGCTCGCAAATGCAATCATACCAAAACGCGAACACCTTCCATAAGTTGGCTTTATTCCCACTACTCCGCAATAAGCTGCTGGTTGACGTACAGACCCACCAGTATCGCTTCCTAATGCTCCAGCACATAAAAACCCAGCAACTGATGCTGCAGATCCACCAGAGGACCCACCAGGAACAACTTTTTCTCCGTCACTTTTTCTAACCCACACATTTTCAACAGGACCAAAATAGCTGTTTGTGTTCGCAGAACCCATAGCAAACTCATCCATGTTAAGTTTACCAAGCATGGCTGCTCCATTTTTTAAAAGCAAGTTAGACACCGTAGATTCATAAGTCGGGATGAAATTTTCCAGCATTTTTGAGCATGCTGTTGTTTTTATTCCTTTTGTACAGAATAAATCTTTAACACCAACTGGTATGCCCATAAGTGGTGAAATATTATCTTTTTGTTTAAAGAAGTATTGATCTGCTATTTTAGCAGCTTTTATCGCGATTTCTGGGGTTTTTGTTACAAATGCATTTAGTTGCTCATTTTCTACTGCATTAACATGCGTCTCTACAAGCTCAACAGCAGAAAAATCTCCCCGCCTAAGTCCATCATGCATCTCTGTAATAGTGAGCCTTCTCAATTCATTCATTAATATTCAATTTTAGCGAGGTATTAATTATAACAACAATAGGGCAGAAAATCTATATATTTATGATCGAAAATAGTAATACAATCAAGATCAATTCAGATTTCTGAAATAGACTGATTAGTAGTACGTTTTAAATGTTGTGTTGGCACACAATGCTAAGCCCTAAGGGCCTTCATATCTAGATTTCTAAAATCAAATATCAATATCATGCACGTTAAGTGCATTGTTATTTATAAAGTCACGACGTGGTTCAACTATATCACCCATTAGCACCGAGAATATGCTATCTGCTTCTTCACAATCTTTTATTTCAACTTTTAGCAGAGTTCTAGTTTCTGGATTGAGTGTAGTTTCCCAAAGCTGATCAGCATTCATTTCACCAAGGCCTTTAAATCTCTGCAGAGTTAAACCTTTTTTACCATAATCCATCACTATTTTTGCGAGTGCACTTGGAGACTTTATTTTTATTTCAGTTTCTTGCGACTGTAAAAATGAATCACCATTAAATAAGTCAATTATGTTATCAAGAGAACTAAATATATTCCGTATTTCTTTGCTTTCAAGCATACTAAGCGAGAATACATATTTGTCTGCTAACCCTTGAAACAATTTAGCAATGTGAATTTCCTCATCTTTTACTTCTACTTCCCAATTATATTCACTATACATCAATTTTAAATATTTTAATATCTCATCAGCAGACAATAGAGCATTCTTTTTGCTTAAAATTAGCAATGATTCTAAGAGATCTTTTGGTATTTCCCTATCATAATTTTTGCTAATGTTTGAAATACTGAGGCAGTTATTCAAAACGAAACGCAAATCTTTGCCTACACCATTTAATGTTAATCTTTTAATCGCTGAATTTACTATATACTCTTCAAAATTTTCATCATCTTTGATATAAGTATCTTTAGCATTTTTTGTAACTTTATAGAGCGGTGGCTGCGCTATGTATAAATATCCTTTTTCAATTACTTCACGCATATGTCTAAAAAAGAAAGTTAGAATCAAAGTTCTTATATGCGAGCCATCAACATCTGCGTCTGTCATAATGATAATTTTATGATACCTAGTTTTTTCAATATCGAAGTGCTCACTCCCTATTCCAGCCCCAATTGCCGTGATCAGAGAGCCAATTTCTGCAGATGAAAAAATACGATCCAGCCCTGCACGTTCTACGTTTAGAATTTTCCCTCTTAAAGCAAGTACCGCCTGTGTTTTACGATTACGTCCCTGCTTTGCAGTACCACCTGCGGAATTACCCTCTACTATAAACAATTCCGATAACTCAGGAACTTTTTCCTGACAATCGGCAAGCTTTCCAGGTAGAGTTGCAATATTAATATTGTTTTTATTTTTAACTAACTCTCGTGCTTTTCTTGCGGCTTCTCTTCCTTTTGCTGACCTAATCGCTCTTTCTACTATACTTGCTGCTAACTTGGGGTCAGTTTCAAGTATTGTACTCAACTTGTCAAAAACTATGCTCTCTACAACTGCCCGCGCTTCAGAACTGACCAATTTATCTTTTGTCTGTGAAGAAAATTTAGGATCAGGCATCTTGAGAGATAAAACACAAGTTAAGCCTTCTCTAACATCTTCTCCAGTCAAATTCACTTTTGCCTTCTTCAAAAAACCTTCATTGTTTGCATAGTTATTGATACATCTGGTTAGTGCAGATCTAAACCCTGCCAAATGCGTACCACCATCCCGTTGTCTTATATTATTTGTGAAGCATAGCATATTCTCATAGTAGGAATCATTCCACTCCATTGATATTTCTACACTGGTACCTAGATCTTTTACATCATCTCTAATGCTGGCAATTTTAGTAACATGTGTCTTATTCTTGTCTAAGTACCGTACAAAATTAGCTGTACCAAAATTATCTTCAGACTCTTTACTATCGTTAAAATGAGACTTTACATGTGGTTTATTACGGAGATCACACAAAATGATCTCAATATTTGAGTTTAAAAATGCCAATTCTCTGATGCGACTCTCAAGAGTGGAGTAACTAAAATCAATACTACTAAAAGTCCCCGTTGATGGCATAAACGTTACTCTAGTTCCTATTTTATTTTTGTTTTCATTAATTACCTTTAAAGATTCAACAGACTCACCATCTTCAAAGCGCATGAAGTATTCCTTCTTATTGCGCCAGATGGTCAATTCCAACCAGCTTGATAACGCATTCACAACTGAGATACCAACACCATGTAATCCTCCGGAAACCTTATAGGTGTTGCTGTCAAATTTACCTCCTGCATGCAATTGGGTCATTATCACTTCTGCTGCTGATATCCCTTCCTCTGGGTGAATATCTGTTGGAATGCCACGACCATTGTCGGTTACAGAAACTGAACCATCTTCATTTATGCTAACTTCAATCTTACTGCAATACCCAGCCAAAGACTCATCTATCGCATTGTCAACAACCTCGTACACCATATGGTGCAGACCAGATCCATCATCAGTATCACCAATGTACATACCTGGACGCTTTCTTACAGCATCAAGACCTCTTAGGATTTTTATTGCATCAGCGTTGTAATTGCTTTCCATGGAATTGCTTTATTTATAAATATTAATTAATATTACATTTGTATGTGCTGATTAGCAACATCTTTAAGTTGAGAGAAGGATTCTTGACATATAGATAAAATATAATACATCACCTACACGAAGTGGTTTTACATGTTATTTCAATACATAGACTTAAATTGAAACAACCACACAAAATTCTGCTTCATATTTCAAAATAAATGGCCACAATCAAATACAATTTACCTTCTTCTTTCAATTGGACTTTCTAGATCAACACCGGATAAGTTGCTTATACACTCTTTTAATATTTCATTCTTTTTATCATTGTTTAATCTATTGCTGAACTCTTGACACCTTCTCTCAAGAGCTGAATGCGTAGTCATAATATACCTTACTGTTTCAGATGATAACTCTTGTAACTCGCTACGGATCCTTTCTTGTTCTATTCCAGGGAAATTGGTGAAATTGGCTTTGGCCATTTCAGGGAATTTTTGTGTGATCGTTTCTTTTATCATTTCTCTAGCCTCTTCTCCATCTAGTGTAATAACCACTGATGGATGTAAGACAGATAAAGACTCAAATAATTTATTGTATGTTCCACCTGCACAACTTTGACCTTGATTACCGTAAGTTGTTGCAGCGTCTACAAGACCTTTTAAAAACATATCTTTTCTGTTTTTTATGTCTTCATCATTCAAAGGAGTTCTTTGATTTTCTGTCCCTTTATTTCTATCATTGCAGGCTTTCCAACATAAAATAGCTGCTTTCTTTAGTGTTAACTTACTATGATTGTCTTTAAAATTATCTCCTGTTCTATTGATAAATCTTAAGCATTTAAGTGCATGAGATTTATCGCCTTCTGTAAATTCATTTGACTGTTTGATGTACTCTTCAATGTAGGTTGTGTTGCCTATATTTAGCTGCACATAGAATTCATCTTTGCTTAAATTCTCTTTATACTTTTCTATGAGTCTATCAACACTCAAGTTTATACTAGCAACTGCACTTGGGTCATGAGTAGTTTGTGCCATAAAAGGAATGGCTGCTAAATCTTGAAAGAAAATAGGCCTTTCTTCCTCTGGAATTTGTTGTATTAAATCGTTAAACTGCTGTATGTCTTCAATGAGTGATTTGTTTAGCAACCATAAACACAATATAGGCAGTACCAAAAGCACAGAAGAATTAATAATGTGTACAATTAAAAAAATGCTTAATGTTATTCTAATAACATTTTTTGGCCACGCTGATAATCTTTTTTCATTTTCCCTTGTTTTGAAAAAATAATTTACTAATGATAAATACAAAGAGAGCTGTACAAGAAGAAAAAATGAAGCAATCATACTTACTAATAAAACTATATTAATGAATCTTTTAATCTTATTAGTGTTGTTGTAAGCATTTTGCACTCTTTCTATTAAAGCCTGTACTCTATTTCTATTTTGCTGTTGATTATTATTTTGACCTGCAAACATACCCTATTCTAACATTAATATATCGTGCTATAGAAAGAATGTAAATAAAGCAAGGAATTTAGAGCTGATTTTGTTTTTGTTTGATTGGGGATACCACTTCTATACTTTCTGCTCCATCTAAGGTACTATGTGGTTTTTCTACAGTAATCTTGGGAGTTACTTTATTCTCGATATCTGCTCCATATGAGCTAAGTACTTCAATGGCCTTTTCATTTCCACTATTGAGTGCAATATCCAAAGCATCTATTCCATCTTTATTTTTGTGGTTGATAAAATCCTTCAACTGATCTCTACCAAAGCTTTCTATATATTGTTTAATGATGAGTTCCACTACTTTTCCAGGACAATTATTAGCAGCAGGAAAAAGTATTGTGTTGTTATTATTATCTTTTTTCGTTATGTCTGCTTTGAGTTTATTCATCAAATACTCGATAACTTCTACTCTGCTATCATTCTTTGCTTCAGTGCATTGCCTAATAGCTAAAAATAAAACTGTACGCCCATTATTATCAATATCTTCAATATTCTGTCCCTTGTCAACTAAGGCTTGTATTACACTTTTATTTCCATATAAAGTAGCAAGGTGAAAAGGTGTATGTCCTTCAGTGCTTTCTCTTTCATCAATTGACGCACCATTGCTAGCTAGCAATTCTATAAACTCTGGCGTGTTTGCAAAAATTGCAAGGTGCATTGGTGTTAAGTCATCTTTGCCATGATTTACAGTTTTTGCGTTAAGGAGAGTAGACCAGTGGAACTTCCCCACCAGTCTCTCGCAAAACTGTACGTAAACCTCTCGATTTATACAGCTTCCATTATTCATCCTTTTGGCCTAACCCTAGTGTCCAGTGATAGAAAATATCCGGAGACCTCTTTCTCACCTTTCCTAGAAATTGTCTTGCTAGTCTTCCGTGACTCCTGAGTCTCTTATATTTCCTTTTCACCCACTTTTCTAGATGGCGCTCTATATTCTTTAGAGATTTGTATACTTCAGTTCTGTAAAATTTGCCATAGTACTGATACCAGCCTCTGACTATTGGATTTACTTTTCCTGATATCTCCTCTAATGTTATATGCGTATTTCGTAGCATTTTCCATGACATTATGGTTGTAGTAATCTTTTTCTTGGCCTTGTTGCTAATTGCTGGAAGAAATGAAACAAAATACTTCCCTATTTTATTTCTTGCTAACCTGGGTCTGAATGTGTAACCCAGAAAATCAAAACTTTGTTTAGGAAATTCACCACTCCTATTGTCATCCTTACAGTACACTATCTGTGTCTTTTCAGGATGCAATTTCAACTTATACTCAGCCAATCTTTCTTCGATCATTACTTTCACAAACTCTGCCTGTTTCTCTGTTCTGCAGTGCACTATCGCATCATCCACACACCTCTCAAATGGTACTGTCGGGTAGTTCTTTTTCATCCATATATCAAACACATGATGCATGAATATATTAGAAATGATTGGGCTAACTGAACTATAATGCACCCCATAAACTAGACCAAAAAAAATGGTTGATCCGAGTAGGAAGGTAAAGGGGTAAAAGAATGGCAACAAAAAAATATGAACCAGAGTTAAAAGCAAAGATAGCTTTGGAAGCAATAAAAAATCAAAAAAGCACAGCTGATACCAAAATCCATTACTGACGGAACAAATAAGAAACATTACAAACTCGTTTAATAGTAGTACTGGAAATATTGACAATAAAATTACACAAAACATCTTCAAGTAAACCTATGGTATCGTAGATATAGCTCTTTTCATAATAGTCCGGAAAGTTCATAGAAAAGCAGAATCAACAGCATGACGAAAAGATGTGAATAGAGGGATGTTTTTCCTAGCTCTATTTTTTATAGCAAACCAATGATGCTCAATTTTATTGAAATCTGGGGAATACGTAGGAAGATACAAAATTTCAGCACCAACTTCTTTAGCAAGTTCAGTAATCTTATTAGACTTATGAAAAGTAGCATTATCAAGGATAACAGTTTGTCCAGGTTCCAAAATCGGTGTCAAAAACTGCTCAAACCATTTATTAAAGATATCCATATTACAATGGCCCTCAAATGTTAACGGAACAACTATTTTTCTACTATTTAGAGCTGCAATCATGCTAATTCGTTGAGTTTTCTTTCCAGATTTTAGGGCATAAAATCGCTGTCCTTTCTGAGAATATCCATAGGGATAGTCTTCGGTATTATCAATACCAGATTCATCTATATATACTAAGTTTTGAGGTTCTTTCGTTGCTATAATTTTCAAAAATTCAGCACGTTTTTCTTCATTCCTTTCTTTGTATCCATATGTCTTTTTTGCGTGTGAGTCCAATTTTTAAGAGCTAGATGAATCGTTGGGATACTAACATTACTCCAAAGCTTAGCCATTTCCGATAGAGTTTTTCCACCATGTTTTTGGCAAATTCAGTAAATTTATTCCAGTCGGTAATTTTATGATTATAACCTCCATTTCCAAGTTTTTCGACTGAAAATCTCCTGTTTCTTTTTCTTTGCTGCCACTCCCATAATGTAGTTCTTCCAATTTTAAATCTTGCTGCTACCGTTTCTCTGCTTTCCCCTTCGTCTAGTACCTCCATTGCTTTTTTTTCTTAAATCATAACTATATGCTGCTGGCATACTTACCTTCACTACTATAAACTCTTATTTTAAACCGTTTGGACCATTATGAAAAGAGCTATACTATTGCGTAAAGTATTGTATTTGATATATTGCCACAACCTTTCAACAGGATTCAGTTCCGGTGAATAAGGAGGCAAGTATATGATGGTAATGTTTTCCTGAATTTTCAAACTTTTTGATCTATGCCAACTTGCACAATCCATTACAAGAAAGGCTTCTTTCGTGCCTAAATCTTTCGACATCTGCTCCAGAAATATATTCATACAATCAGTGTTTACATATGGAGCAAGTAGGCTAATTTTCTTACCACTTCTTGGATTTACCGCACTTTAGATATAGAAATTTTGTCTACCAATTTTCATTTTAACCTGCGTTCTGACCCCTTTTTTAAACCATCCGTGTCCGATTTTTGAATGAGTCCCAAATCGTGATTCATCAAAAAAACACCTCCCTTTTAGGGTGGAAATTGACTATTTTATTGAAGTATCTTTTAAACTCTTCTTGCTTGTTTTTATCTTGTTTATGGTCCATTGGCCTCGGTGTTATGTAAGAAAATTTCATCCTTTGTATCTCACGGTGCACTGTTGATTTGCTGATGTTTAGGGCAAATTCCTCTGAGATTTTTATTTGTACTTCCTTAATAGTAATATTTGGATTTCTTTCTACCCATATTTCAATTTGCTCACGTTGATTTTTGTTTAATTTGCTTTTTCTTCTCCGCTGAAACGGGGCAAATAATTTTTCTACTCTACCAAATTTTAGATGCTTTATCCATTCAGTCAAAGCAGTCCTTGAAATTTTACATATTCTTGCCACAGCGCTTATACTACTTTCTTTTCCTGCTATCACCGCTTGTAACTTTTTGAAACATATGCGTTATTTCTTACCTTTTTAACATTTCTTTCGCTAAATTTACAACTCTTTCGTCTAATAGTTTTGACCTTAATGCCATTTATACCTCGCTATTTCACTTACTCTAGTATGACTTTTTCCCCATTATTCTCTATCTGTTCTTTCTATAGCGGGAATTGGTATAAGATATGTAGTGAATATAAAATACCATCAACAAATCTATATGATTGGCGTGATAGAGTATTGGCAAGGTTAAAAGACCTATTTGTTGAAGAAAGTGAAAGTGCGAGAAAACAAAGAATCTTAGCGCAAGAAATAGAAAGTTTACATAAAGTAATAGGAGAATTGACAGTGGAAAATAGCTATTTGAAAAAAAAATTACTGAAATAAGCAAAAAAGATAGAGTAAGGTTTATAGAAAAGATTCTGATCTGTCAATTAGGAAACATGCTGATTTATTGGGGATTTGCAGATCTAGCCTATATTATAGGCCTATAATTAATAACGAAAGTGAAGTAGCAAATTTGATTCAAGAAGTATATTTGGCTTCTGATTGCCGTTATGGATATCGTAAAATTACTGCTGAAATCATAGCGAGTGGGGTAGTAGTCAATCGCAAAAAAATCTTAAGAATTATGAAAAAATGAAGATTAGTGGGCTGTATTGTAGAAAAGATGTAATACAAGTATTAAAGAAAAAAGCATAAAATATATCCTTATCTACTCAAAGATTTGATTATTTGTAGAGTTAATCAGGTATGGGCTACTGATATAACATATATTATGGTAGAAGGTAAGTTTGTCTATTTTGTGGCAATAATGGACTTGTATAGTCGCTATATTATTGCTCATTCATTATCACCATATCTCGATGCTGGATTTTGCCTTTATACTCTCAAAGAAGCTCTAAAACAAGGTAAACATGAGATTTTTAATAGTGATCAAGGGGTACAGTTTACTTGCTACAACTTTATTACGGAATTAGAGCATGCTAATATTAAAATCAGTATGGACCATAAAGGACGTTGCTTCGACAATATATTTGTTGAGCGCTTATGGAGAACTTTAAAGCAAGAAGCTATATATTATTATAGACCAAATAGTATCAGAGATTTGAATCTTATAATAAATGACTTTGTTGGTTGGTATAACTATAGAAGGCTACATCAGACTCTAAATTATAAAGTTCCTGCTGATCTTTATTATCATAAACAGTAAATGAATATATTGATAAATACTTTAAATGTGTGTCGACGTATTTATCAACATATTCATTTTAAAAATCGGATCACTTTAAAAAAATGGTCTAGACAAATGGGTGCACTATAAACCTGTTAGTGATCAGGTTGCAAAGCAAATCGTTGTTCCATTAGGAACGGAGATTATAAGTAAAATTGTCGTACCTATTACAAAGAAAGTTGCAGAACAAAATCAAGACATGATAAAAGAGCTAACAGATAAACTCATGGTTCGCGTGGAAGATTTTGCTCGGTTACAAATAGAAAAATTAAAAGAAGACGTAAAGCAAGAGATAACATCAATACCAGGTAAAGTTTTAGAGAAGATAAAACCTTCTTCATGGCTTCCATGGAAAGCAGAAAGTTTGGATGAAGCTTATTCTGACACTTATGTACCAAATGATATAGATGAATTTGCATGGTAGAGCTTCAAGGTTTAGCAAAATGTTTTTTGGTTTATATTCGCTTGAGGTTAACATCATTGGCCTTAAGCTTTTTTTAATGCTAAATGATCTTACTGTATATCTACAAATTCTTCCTGTGATTTTCAACTCTAGAGGTTATGCTTAAATTATAATATCTACCAAAAAAATAGTCATTTTGCTTGGATATTTGATATAATTTAGATCTATTAAAGCAAAAGCATGAATGAAGTAATAACATTTGGTTGTCGTCTAAATTTCTACGAGAGTGAGTTAATCAAAGAAGCATTAAAAAAAGCAAAGAGAGAAAATGTTGTTGTAGTGCATAGCTGTGCAGTGACAAACGAAGCAGAACGCCAAGTGAAGCAAAAAATACGTAAGATCTATAAAAACGACCCAAGTAAAGAAATTATCGTAGTTGGCTGTGCCGTTCAATTAGATCCTAAATCATATAGTGATATTCCTGGTGTAAGTAAAGTTCTAGGTAATCAAGACAAGCTAAGAGCTGAAAATTATCTACTAAATAATGATGAAATCTTAGTAAGTGATAACCAAGTAGAACCTATTCTCATTAATGGATTTGAAGATAAATCAAGGGCATTTATTGAAATTCAAAATGGTTGTAATCATAGTTGTACATTTTGCTCAATTACTGAGGCAAGAGGAAATAATCGATCTGTGCCAGTAAACAATATTATAGAGCAAATTAAGATTTTTATAGAAAATGGGTATCAAGAAGTGGTGTTTACAGGTGTTGATATTACTGACTTTGGTACAGATTTGTTTGGTAAGCAATCACTCAGTTCAATGATTAGAAGAGTTTTAAAGGATATACCACAGTTAAAGAGACTAAGACTTTCCTCTATTGATGTTGCTGAAGTGGATGATGAACTAATGGATTTAATAGCTAATGAGTCAAGACTTATGCCTCACTTACACTTGAGTCTACAGTCTGGTAATAATTTAATACTAAAGAGAATGAAACGTCGTCACAATAGAGAACAAGTGATAGAATTTTGTCATAAAATGAAGAGCTTAAGACCTAATATAGCATTTGGCGCTGATATTATTGCTGGATTTCCAACAGAAACTGATGAAATGTTTCAGGATACAGTTGATTTACTGAAAAAAATAAATGTAGTTTATCTACATGCTTTTCCATATTCAGAGCGGAAAAACACACCTGCTGCACGGATGCCACAAATACCAGAGAATGTACGTAAAGAACGAGTAAAGCATCTAAGAGAAATAAATAGAGAAATGATGAGCAGTTTTTATCAGTCTTTGCTCGGCACTGAGCAAAGCGTTTTGGTTGAGCAGAATAATATTGGTAGAACAGAAAATTTTGCATTAATAAAACTTACATCAAGAGTTCAAGCTAAAAGTATTGTGAAAGCTCATGTTAAAGGAATAGAAAATAATTGTTTAATTGGAAATATTATTTCTTAATTTTTGTACATTAAAGGAATATATGATATAGTAGTTATACTATAAGTGATAATTCATTTATGATAATTAGAATATCTATTGCTTTATTTTTCATCTTCATTACGTGTGTCTATTTTGTTATTACTTATATCAGTAATAATACACACATTGAGCAAGTGCAGCCCTTAAAATTAGAAACGGACAATAATGAAAGTGTGATACATTCTGAAGAAGTTACTGAAAAAGAAGTGCCAATAAAATGTCAAGAACTTGAAAGTAGTTCACCTTCTGTTTTCCAAGTAGCTAATCAGAAAAATATGTGGCCAAGTATTGCAGATCAAGCTGAACCTACAAAGGAAAAATCAAAAAAACTTGATTTCTATGTTAGTGCTAATGGTGGTAAGATATATTCTGATAGCTCAGAAGTATTTGTGGAGGGTATACGTGAAATAGGAAAAAGAATTCTTGCTTTAGCTGAGGGCCGTTATGGTAGTTTTCTTTTAGACCTATTCTTAGGAGATGAAATTAAAAACATAAAAAAATTTAACGGTAAAATTGATTTTCAGTGGCTTAGCAGCATATCTGTAGGTTACTATGCTGGAGAAAATGGACGAGTTGATTTTGAGACCATGTATTCTAAAGTCAATATTGAAGATAGTAACTCTCCTCCGGTATTTGATAAATCAGCAAGTGTATCTGCATTCTTATTAAATTTTTACTATAACCCTAATGTTCAAAATACTCAATTTGCTCCGTATATTGGTCTTAGTATAGGATCAACAGTTTTTAGATTAAAAAGGATTGATAAATCATCTAAAAATTTAGTGCCACTGAATGTTCCTTGGCTTGTTTATCAAATAAAGCTTGGTGTTGATTACTCAGTAATTCCAGAAGTTAAAACCTTTCTCGGCTATCGTTACTTTAATATTCCAACACCTATTGCAGACGATATATCCACTCATAATATTGAAGTTGGTTTGATGTTTAATTTCTAGTAATAATATCTGTTCAAGGGCATCTGAAGCAAAAGTGGTCAGTGCTTGCCATTAGACTTCTTGGATAACTTAAGAAACAAGTAGTAGAAGCAATATTAGGGAAGGTATAAATTTTGAGCAGGTAAGTAAACTTGATGAAGAGAAGCTTCGAAGAATAAGAGGAGTAATACCAAAATCCATTACTGACGGAACAAATAAGAAACATTACAAACTCGTTTAATAGTAGTACTGGAAATATTGACAATAAAATTACACAAAACATCTTCAAGTAAACCTATGGTATCGTAGATACTATTGCGTAAAGTATTGTATTTGATATATTGCCACAACCTTTCAACAGGATTCAGTTCCGGTGAATAAGGAGGCAAGTATATGATGGTAATGTTTTCCTGAATTTTCAAACTTTTTGATCTATGCCAACTTGCACAATCCATTACAAGAAAGGCTTCTTTCGTGCCTAAATCTTTCGACATCTGCTCCAGAAATATTATAATGCACCCCATAAACTAGACAAAAAAATGGTTGATCCGAGTAGGAAGGTAAAGGGGTAAAAGAATGGCAACAAAAAAAAATATGAACCAGAGTTAAAAGCAAAGATAGCTTTGGAAGCAATAAAAAATCAAAAAAGCACAGCTGAGATATGTAGTGAATATAAAATACCATCAACAAATCTATATGATTGGCGTGATAGAGTATTGGCAAGGTTAAAAGACCTATTTGTTGAAGAAAGTGAAAGTGCGAGAAAACAAAGAATCTTAGCGCAAGAAATAGAAAGTTTACATAAAGTAATAGGAGAATTGACAGTGGAAAATAGCTATTTGAAAAAAATTACTGAAATAAGCAAAAAAGATAGAGTAAGGTTTATAGAAAAAGATTCTGATCTGTCAATTAGGAAACATGCTGATTTATTGGGGATTTGCAGATCTAGCCTATATTATAGGCCTATAATTAATAACGAAAGTGAAGTAGCAAATTTGATTCAAGAAGTATATTTGGCTTCTGATTGCCGTTATGGATATCGTAAAATTACTGCTGAAATCATAGCGAGTGGGGTAGTAGTCAATCGCAAAAATCTTAAGAATTATGAAAAATGAAGATTAGTGGGCTGTATTGTAGAAAAGATGTAATACAAGTATTAAAGAAAAAAGCATAAAATATATCCTTATCTACTCAAAGATTTGATTATTTGTAGAGTTAATCAGGTATGGGCTACTGATATAACATATATTATGGTAGAAGGTAAGTTTGTCTATTTTGTGGCAATAATGGACTTGTATAGTCGCTATATTATTGCTCATTCATTATCACCATATCTCGATGCTGGATTTTGCCTTTATACTCTCAAAGAAGCTCTAAAACAAGGTAAACATGAGATTTTTAATAGTGATCAAGGGGTACAGTTTACTTGCTACAACTTTATTACGGAATTAGAGCATGCTAATATTAAAATCAGTATGGACCATAAAGGACGTTGCTTCGACAATATATTTGTTGAGCGCTTATGGAGAACTTTAAAGCAAGAAGCTATATATTATTATAGACCAAATAGTATCAGAGATTTGAATCTTATAATAAATGACTTTGTTGGTTGGTATAACTATAGAAGGCTACATCAGACTCTAAATTATAAAGTTCCTGCTGATCTTTATTATCATAAACAGTAAATGAATATATTGATAAATACTTTAAATGTGTGTCGACGTATTTATCAACATATTCATTTTAAAAATCGGATCACTTTAAAAAAATGGTCTAGACAAATGGGTGCACTATATACTTTATTATACCTTTATCATTCACTTTAGGAAATACTATACAATACGTTACATACAACAAGTTTTAAGCCATAAAAAGTTACTTTCCTTGTTATGACAATAAATCCTTATCTTTGATCTGCAGAGTAGCTTTCTCTAACGTTAGGGATATAATTGTTCCACTTTCCAATTGCTTTTCTCAACAAGAGTATATCTAAATCTAGTGTGTCTCCTATATTCACCTTCTTGCCAAAATTCAATTACCTTTGGGATTACGCAAAATCCCACCCAAAAGTCAGGACGAGAAACTTGTGTATTGTGAAATTCTTTCTCTTTCAATTCTATAGCCCTCTCAAAATCTTGCCAATTTTTCAGAACTCTTGATTGTTTTGAGCACCACGCGCTAATTTGACTATCACGTGCTCGAGAAGAGAAATATTCGTCAGCCTTTTTGCCGCTTAGAAGCCTAACTTCTCCTTCAATTCGTACTTGTCTAGAAAATTCTGTCCAATGAAATACGAGTGCAGCTTTGGGGTTCTCAGTCAATTCTTTCCCTTTTCTACTGTTTGCGTTAGTAAAGAACACAAAACCTTCTTTACTATACTCCTTTAGTAATACCACTCTTGCAGATGGAATGCAGTCTTTGCTACACGTTGCTAGCGTCATTGCAGTTGACTCTTTACACGGAAAATTAAGTACTTCTTGATACCACTTTGAGAACAAATCAAAAGGATCTTTTTCAGGTGAGAGTGTCATATGCAAAAATAAAATTTAATTCTGACATGCATTGCAAAAATAAGTGCTACGACCATTTTGTCGTATAAGTGTTATGATATTGTTGCAGATTCTGCAAGGTTTTTGCACTTTACCATATACGTAAAAGTTATTTTGAAAGTATCCAGCAGATCCAGATGGTTGTGCATAATCTTTCAGTGTTGAACCACCAGCAGCAATTGCATCACTCAGAGTATTTTTTATTTCGATAGCAAGTTTTTCGCACTCTATATATGTTAAATCTTGTGCTAGCCTAAGTGGTGATATTCGAGCTCTAAATAAGCTCTCAGAAGCATATATGTTACCTACGCCAACTATTAGCTTATTATTCATTAATACTGATTTGATATTTTCTTTTCTGTTCTTTAGCAACTTCTGTAAATAATTTCCGTCAAATTCATCTGTGAGGGGTTCTATTCCTAGGTTATTAAAAAAATTTAGTTCTTGCTCTCTGTTTAAAACAATCACTAATCCAAACCTTCTTGGGTCATTAAAGATTAGTGAAGTGTTGTCAGAAAATAAGAATATCACATGATCATGTTTGTTCTGTGCTTGATTGTCTTCAGCATATATAAGCTTTCCGCTCATGCCAAGATGTATGATTACAGCCATACTATCATCTATATTCGAGATTATATATTTACCTCTACGCTTGATATCATTTATAACTTTGCCCTTTAGCAAATCATCAATATTTTTTGTTATTGGTACACGCAAATTCCAATTATTGACTGTAAAATTGCTTATTTTCTTATTTTTGATTTTATCAAATAAGAAGTTAGAGATGACTTCCACTTCTGGGAGTTCTGGCATGATACCTCCTTCAAAACTTAAGTTTCTGATGGTAATTTTGTTGTTAAAGCTTCCTCAAATACGTTTGGGTATTCTGCGGCGCTTTCTCCTAAAAATTCCTCACCACAAAGAAATTTTGGAAGGGTTCTGCTTTGTCTACTCTGTTGCTGTTTTTTTCTTTTTAGAATATTTTGCTTTAAAGCTTTTGCCAATCTTTTTCTCTCTTCTTCTTTTTCCTTATTTTTTTTCATGTTATTCATTATCATAATACGTGAACTTGCCGTTGTAGCTCAGGTGGTAGAGTACGTCATTGGTAATGACGAGGTCCCAAGTTCGAATCTTGGTAACGGCAGTTTAGAGGACGATATTCATAAAGTCAATCCTCTAGATGCTAATTAGATTATAGAAAAACGTCTAGTAAATACCTTTTATACACTACCATTAAGCTGCTTTTTCAGCATTACTATTCAATAATACCTGCCGTAATTTTTCTTTAGAAAATCCATGCATTAAAAGAAATTGTATAATCCTTTGCCAAAAATCCCTCACAATATACTGAAGGATTATTGACTACTACGACAATGTTGTAAATTTTGACCTTTTTCATTGTGATGTTCTGTAGAATGAGGTATATCTTTTACTCGAAACACTATATTTACTTCTTCAATATCAACTTCAATTCGCTTAACTAATATTCTGATAACATTACGTTTAGTTAGCCAATCTAAATCATCAAGCTTTGATTTAATATTGGAAAAAAACTCTTCTAAATTGTTTACAACGAGAGTTATATCTCTTTTCATAATGGTCCAAACGGTTTAAAATAAGAGTTTATAGTAGTGAAGGTAAGTATGCCAGCAGCATATAGTTATGATTTAAGAAAAAAAGCAATGGAGGTACTAGACGAAGGGGAAAGCAGAGAAACGGTAGCAGCAAGATTTAAAATTGGAAGAACTACATTATGGGAGTGGCAGCAAAGAAAAAAAGAAACAGGAGATTTTCAGTCGAAAAAACTTGGAAATGGAGGTTATAATCATAAAATTACCGACTGGAATAAATTTACTGAATTTGCCAAAAAAACATGGTGGAAAACTCTATCGGAAATGGCTAAGCTTTGGAGTAATGTTAGTATCCCAACGATTCATCTAGCTCTTAAAAATTGGACTCACACGCAAAAAAGACATATGGATACAAAGAAAGGAATGAAGAAAAACGTGCTGAATTTTTGAAAATTATAGCAACGAAAGAACCTCAAAACTTAGTATATATAGATGAATCTGGTATTGATAATACCGAAGACTATCCCTATGGATATTCTCAGAAAGGACAGCGATTTTATGCCCTAAAATCTGGAAAGAAAACTCAACGAATTAGCATGATTGCAGCTCTAAATAGTAGAAAAATAGTTGTTCCGTTAACATTTGAGGGCCATTGTAATATGGATATCTTTAATAAATGGTTTGAGCAGTTTTTGACACCTATTTTGGAACCTGGACAAACTGTTATCCTTGATAATGCTACTTTTCATAAGTCTAATAAGATTACTGAACTTGCTAAAGAAGTTGGTGCTGAAATTTTGTATCTTCCTACGTATTCCCCAGATTTCAATAAAATTGAGCATCATTGGTTTGCTATAAAAAATAGAGCTAGGAAAAACATCCCTCTATTCACATCTTTTCGTCATGCTGTTGATTCTGCTTTTCTATGAACTTTCCGGACTATTATGAAAAGAGCTATAATTCTTGTTGTAGATTTTTTCGATTGAATATTTTTTTCTTTTCCTCTTTAACTATTTTTAAGCTCTGTTTTGCTGCTTTAATTCGTGGTTCAAATTCTTCTTTGCTAATATACCCTTGAGTATAGCTATCAATAAGTCTTGAAATGCCTTGTTTCAGCTTATCATCTTGTTTTTTAAGTGAATCAGTTATTTGATCACATGGTGATTTTTGAAGTTCTGAGAGCCTACGCTGATATTCCTTTAAAATTCTGTTTGGATTTTTTAATAGGCTTTTAACTTCTTCCCACACAGCTGTCTCTAATGTAGAAGCACGAATTGTTTTACTATTACAAATCTTATTACCAGCAAAACGGTAAGCATCTGAGCCAATACAACGATAACATTTTTTTTGAGACTTGCCATATCTTTTAGCATAATAAGAATACTGGCAACGCTTGCATACCAATAAGCCTTGCAATAGATTAGTTGTTCCTATTTGTCTTGCTCTTTGCCTTTTTGCGTTCTCAGCTAATTGCTTTTGAACTATATCAAACAAATCTTCATCAACTATTTTAGGTACTGGAATGTAAATCCAATGTTCCCTTCCAACACGATAGGTAGAACTATTATTTTTAGGTTGTTCACAGGAATGTTTGTATGGTCTTATTTGCGGCAGCTTTGCACCTACCTTTGTTTTACCAAAAGCTGCTTGTCCTTTATAGACAGGATTTTTAGTGTACCACAAAGCGTGCCTTTATTCCAGAATTTCCCTTCGCTGACATGATAGACATGGTATTTAGCTGGCGACATACTTCTCCAGCACTCATTCTTTCTCTGCCTATCCAAGAAAATAGCTTACGAACCACTTCCGCTTCTTCTTCATAAACTTCAAACCGAGCTTGTCCTCCTTCCATCTGTTTATTTATATAACGGTAGCCGTAAGGAGCTCTACACATTACATTTACACTACCTTTTAGCTGCATAAATTTTTCCTCGACGACATCGTTCAGTAATCTTTGTGTGTTCATATTCTGCTATCATACCTTGCATTTGTAACAATAAATGAGCTTATGGACTATCATTAATCTGATTATTTAAAAAAAATTACTTCTACTTTTGCTTTCTGTAATTCTTCAAGTAAAACCATCTGATATGCATATTTACGCGATAAACGATCAGGAGAATGAATATAGATTATGTCAATTTTACCTTCTGCTACTTTATTACGTAATTTTTCTAAGGCAGGACGAACTAAATTAGATCCACTATAGCCATTATCAACGAATTTATGTTCATCTAGCAATTCATGCCCATCTGCTTTAATTTTATTTTCTAAAGCTGAAAGTTGACTTGCAATCGTATTCTCTTGTACTTGTTTTTCTGAAGAAACTCTTGCATATAAGCTTACTGTTAACATTTGATCCTCCTTGAAGTTCTTTTTTATTTGCATTTACTGAATACTTTAGCACTGGCATTAATTTTGTGTAGGCGTATAATAAATATACCTCTGCCAACCTATCAGGTTCATAACTAACTCGTATGGCAAATCTTTCTTTACTGTTCATAACATTCCATTTAAATAATATGCTCATTATTAATCCACTACATTAAAGCTGATAATTAGTTCGTCATTAGCGTCATAAATAAATGGAGCTCTTACTTTTGGACATAAAAGTTTTCTGGAAATACTTTTTTCAAGTTTTAAATTATTGGCAACATTGTCGTAGGTGTATTAAAACTTACGTTGGCAGGGTTAAACCTGTTACCATAACTTCCCCCACCACAAATATTTTCATAACAACACTGCTTACAATCGTCAGGCCTGTTTTCCATATCACTCAAAAAGTTATTAAAAAATTTATCTGATAAGAACTTAGCCCAACTAGTATTGCTTATGTTATATTCAACAAACTTATGAGGGACACATGTTCTCAAATCATCTAGTGGGCCGAGATTACCATTATTGGAAACACATATTAACGGTAATACAAAAGGACTTCTTTTGCCAAATCCTTCAACTCTTGAATAATTACCGTAAAATAGCTCTAATGAAAAGTTAGATAGAAATTTCTCTATCCTTTTTATGACATAGTATTTTCTAAAATGAATGGATAAATTTCCATTATGGTATTACCAACCAAAAGTTGTAAGTCTGTACATTTATACATTAGAGGTCTGAGGCGGCTTTTGATGGTATGCCAACAGTGTTCTATGGGATTCAAATCTGGTGAATATGTTGGAAGATACAGCACATGAAAGCCAAAAGACTCTATTAATGATTTTGTTTTAGTGGTCTTATGAAATGTAGCATTATCCATAACTATGGTTGTGCCAAGTGGCAATTTAGGTAATAACATCTTCTCCAACAATATATTGAATACCTCTTTTTCACACCCACCTTTGAAAGTCATTGGTGCAATAAATCTCATTCCAATCCACCCGGCTACTATACTGATTCTCTCTCGAGTTCTCCCTGGAACATCTGCATAAATTTTCTTTCCTCTTGGAGCACGTCCATATTCTCGGTATAACTTATTATCAACTCCTGCTTCATCTATATATAAGATGCTGGAATGTTCTATTTTTGAGATTTTATCAATAAATTGCTGCCTATCTTCTTGATTGCGCTCTTGATATAGTGTGACTTTTTTTTAAAGTAATTTTTAGCTGTTTTAGTCTATACCAAATTGAATTTATTCCAAATCCAAGATTTTGTTTCATCTCTGCCAGAGTATGATCTGGATTCTTTGTAACATATTCTTCGAGTATTTTTGGGTCTATTTTTCGAATAAAGCTACCGTTTTTAGATGGCTTTAAGCTTTCACCAGCAGCTTTCTTTTTTAACCAGCGGTACAGAGTTGCTATTCCTATCTCCATGAGCTCTGCTATCTCAACCTTTGTCTTCCCTTTTTCTATCATCAATACTGCCTTTTCCCTTAAATCCACACTATATGCCATTATAACTCAAATACTTTGTTATACCTTTATCATTTGCTTTGGGAAATACTATACTACTAACTTGACCAATATTAACGCTAAGACGCTCTAATAATAAATCCACTTGTTTTTCTTTATTGTTTACCATAATTATTTTGCTTTAAAATAGCAAAGTCTAGGTTTACTATAGCTTTTGTCAAGCATTTATCTGAGCTATTTATATATTGGAATGCTACTCGTCATTTTATTTGCTTTCAAATGTATAACTTTCGGTATCTTGTTTTCAAGGACTTTTAACTTAATATTACCACTATTAAAGTCAATACTATAACACTTTAGTTCTTGACCATTCTTGAGTCCCATATTATGGCAATCACTACCTAATTTAACCCCACGTATTTTTTGTATCTCTAGACTTCTGGTTAAGTTAAAGCATATATCACTATACTTATCATTATCTTGGAAAGTTAAATTTTTATTTAGTAATCTACCGGGTAATAGACTGAGAAGTATGCTAGAATCTCTTATAGAGGCTATGATGTCTTTTATAAAAGACTCTGGTAAGTAATGTTTTAAATGACTTGCAAATAAGTCAACATTAAAATTAACTTGCTTTGAAGTCGCTTCATTTATTATTCTATTTATAACATTTAATAAGTTATATTCTCCATTACTAATCTCATTTAATTTCTCATCAATTATCATTGCAAGAATAAAACCTTTGTTATAGCTCAACATGCTTATGTTTTGATCAAGTAAATGTTTTTTGCCTACCTTTTCAAAATTAATATCAAGTACTAAGGAGTTAAAATATTCTTTTAAAATAGTATTAATTATTTCTAAATATTCATCTTTATTAATAAGTTTCGTGTCAAGTAAGGTTTTCACTCCATAAAATTCCGTAAATCCTTGAAAAAACCACTTATATTTTATTTCATTTTTCTTATCGTTGTCTTGCGCTATTATATGTCCTATATATCTGTGAATTAATTCATGTGATATCACTCTAGTATAATCTTTGATATTTTTTTTAAGCTTCCCTCAATAATTACATAGTCCTTTCCTGCAGCACCTGTAGTTCTACTAAGATTGGGATTATCAACAAGTACTATATTATACGGCTTACTTTCTAGTATGAATAAGTTATCTTGAGCTAAGATAATTTTATTAATAATATTTACAAGACTGATACTATTATGAGCATTGGTATAAAGCTTATTTCTTTTATCAAGATCAAAACTTCTAAAATTGTCATACCAATTCCCTCTATAGAAAGAACAGATAGAGAATAATGGGGAAAAAAGTCATACTATAGTATTTCCCAAAGCAAATGATAAAGGTATAACAAAGTATTTGAGTTATAATGGCATATAGTGTGGATTTAAGGGAAAAGGCAGTATTGATGATAGAAAAAGGGAAGACAAAGGTTGAGATAGCAGAGCTCATGGAGATAGGAATAGCAACTCTGTACCGCTGGTTAAAAAAGAAAGCTGCTGGTGAAAGCTTAAAGCCATCTAAAAACGGTAGCTTTATTCGAAAAATAGACCCAAAAATACTCGAAGAATATGTTACAAAGAATCCAGATCATACTCTGGCAGAGATGAAACAAAATCTTGGATTTGGAATAAATTCAATTTGGTATAGACTAAAACAGCTAAAAATTACTTTAAAAAAGTCACACTATATCAAGAGCGCAATCAAGAAGATAGGCAGCAATTTATTGATAAAATCTCAAAATAGAACATTCCAGCATCTTATATATAGATGAAGCAGGAGTTGATAATAAGTTATACCGAGAATATGGACGTGCTCCAAGAGGAAAGAAAATTTATGCAGATGTTCCAGGGAGAACTCGAGAGAGAATCAGTATAGTAGCCGGGTGGATTGGAATGAGATTTATTGCACCAATGACTTTCAAAGGTGGGTGTGAAAAAGAGGTATTCAATATATTGTTGGAGAAGATGTTATTACCTAAATTGCCACTTGGCACAACCATAGTTATGGATAATGCTACATTTCATAAGACCACTAAAACAAAATCATTAATAGAGTCTTTTGGCTTTCATGTGCTGTATCTTCCAACATATTCACCAGATTTGAATCCCATAGAACACTGTTGGCATACCATCAAAAGCCGCCTCAGACCTCTAATGTATAAATGTACAGACTTATACCAATTCCCGCTATAGAAAGAACAGATAGAGAATAATGGGGAAAAAGTCATACTAGAGTAAGTGAAATAGCGAGGTATAAATGGCATTAAGGTCAAAACTATTAGACGAAAGAGTTGTAAATTTAGCGAAAGAAATGTTAAAAAAGGTAAGAAATAACGCATATGTTTCAAAAAAGTTACAAGCGGTGATAGCAGGAAAAGAAAGTAGTATAAGCGCTGTGGCAAGAATATGTAAAATTTCAAGGACTGCTTTGACTGAATGGATAAAGCATCTAAAATTTGGTAGAGTAGAAAAATTATTTGCCCCGTTTCAGCGGAGAAGAAAAAGCAAATTAAACAAAAATCAACGTGAGCAAATTGAAATATGGGTAGAAAGAAATCCAAATATTACTATTAAGGAAGTACAAATAAAAATCTCAGAGGAATTTGCCCTAAACATCAGCAAATCAACAGTGCACCGTGAGATACAAAGGATGAAATTTTCTTACATAACACCGAGGCCAATGCACCATAAACAAGATAAAAACAAGCAAGAAGAGTTTAAAAGATACTTCAATAAAATAGTCAATTTCCACCCTAAAAGGGAGGTGTGTTTTTTGATGAATCACGATTTGGGACTCATTCAAAAATCGCACACAGATGGTTTAAAAAGGGGTCAGAACGCAGGTTAAAATGAAAATTGGTAGACAAAATTTCTATATCTAAAGTGCGGTAAATCCAAGAAGTGGTAAGAAAATTAGCCTACTTGCTCCATATGTAAACACTGATTGTATGAATATATTTCTGGAGCAGATGTCGAAAGATTTAGGCACGAAAGAAGCCTTTCTTGTAATGGATTGTGCAAGTTGGCATAGATCAAAAAGTTTGAAAATTCAGGAAAACATTACCATCATATACTTGCCTCCTTATTCACCGGAACTGAATCCTGTTGAAAGGTTGTGGCAATATATCAAATACAATACTTTACGCAATAGTATCTACGATACCATAGGTTTACTTGAAGATGTTTTGTGTAATTTTATTGTCAATATTTCCAGTACTACTATTAAACGAGTTTGTAATGTTTCTTATTTGTTCCGTCAGTAATGGATTTTGGTATCAGTTCTAATAATTTTTTCTATATTATCAAAAGGTTTTCTAAAAGGTAAAAAATCAGGTAAGTTTTTTAAATGTGATGAAGAGTTATCTAAAGCAATAGCAGAATGCATATACTTAATGTATATAAGGAAAAAACAAATAATATAATTTAATAGACTGTGTACATTTTTAAGCTTAATGTTTGCCATAAATAAAACAGGACATTGAAGAAGTGTAAGTAATTACGATTAAGCAAATATAATTTATTGCGAAGTAGGTGATAAGGATAATTTTAATTATCTCTTTAAAACTTTACTCTTCCCATATTATTGAACACCTTATAATAAAGACTGAGAAGAAAGTTATAAAGGATTCCATATTCTTATCATCATAGCGCTGTTACTATAGTAATAACACTAAGAATAACTATAAGTTTCTTTGAATGATAGTTGAATTTTGATTGAAATTTTGAAGCTATAAAAACCGCAGGTACCAGTTGGTTTTTATTAGCTAAAGTAAAGGTCAAGTATCTAGAATTCTGAACATAAAATCCCCCTGTGAAAAAAAAAGATTAGAAAAAAATGCAGTGCACATACGACATAAATTAAGGATGTGTGTATGCACTCACATACGCTAAAGAGGATACGCTACATTTTTTATGAGTTTAATAAAAAAGATCTGCAGACAAAGATAGATTTTTGAGCTCTAAAAGTATCTCTAATTGTAATTATAATCAGATTTAAAATGTGCGGAAGTAATTTTTATCTAAAGTAAGAATATATTGTAGAAAAAAGAACCCAAAAGTTAGCGTTATTGGTAATCCAAGCGCTAGTCTTGGTATGACGGCACTGTAGAACTTACAATAAAGACTGAGAGGAAAGTTACAAAGGAAGATTATCATGCTTCTTCCATATCCTTTCTACTTTCTTGTTTTTAAGTAGCTCTAATGCTTTGTGAAAGTGATGCCTTGTTTTACTTGGCACTATAATGTCATCAATGTATCCATGTGATGCAGCAAAAAATGGATTAGCAAATTTCTCTTTATATTCTTTGATTAATGTTTGCTGGTCTTTTTCATGCCTAAATATAATTTCAACTGCACTTTCAGGGCCCATTACAGCTATCTCAGCGGTTGGCCAAGCATAATTTATATCACCTTTTAAATGCTTTGAGTTCATAACAATATATGCACCACCATACGCTTTTCTAGTGATAAGGCTAATTTTCGGCACGGTCGCTTCAGCATAAGCGTAAAGCAGTTTCGCTCCGTGTTGTATTATATTATTGTATTCTTGATTTGTACCTGGCAGGAAACCTGGAACATCAATAAGTGTGATGATGGGAATGTTAAATGCGTCACAAAATCTTACAAACCTCGCAGCTTTTCTTGAAGAGTCAATATCCAAGCATCCTGCAAGGTGCATAGGTTGATTTGCAACAACACCAATAGTATTTCCTCCAATTCTGCCAAAGCCAATTATGATGTTACGGGCAAAATCGGGTTTTAGTTCAAAAAATTTCCTTTCATCACACACCTTTTCAATGAGTTCATACATATCATAAGGAGTATTAGGATTACTAGGAACTAGAGTGTTCAAAGATTCATCAACATCATCAATTAAGTCACAGATTGTTACAGGTTTTGGCAACTCTTGATTGTTTGCTGGCAAAAAGGTAAAGAATTCACGCATTTCTAGCAACATTTCAACGTCGTTATTGAATGCAAAATCTGCTACTCCTGTTTTGCTTGTATGAATTTTTGCTCCACCGAGGTCTTCTAAGCTTACATCTTCATAGGTAACCTTTTTCACTACATCTGGTCCGGTTATAAACATGTATGAGCTATTTTTTACCATGAAAGTAAAGTCAGTTAGTGCTGGAGAGTAAACTGCACCGCCAGCACATGGGCCCATGATTAGAGAGATTTGTGGTATAACGCCTGATGCATTTACATTCCTTTGAAAAATTTCTCCGTAACCAGCAAGGGAATTTACTCCTTCTTGGATTCTGGCTCCACCAGAATCGTTTAGTCCGATAATTGGAATCCTGGCATTAATTGCCATATACATAATTTTGCATATTTTTTTTGCATGTGATGCACCAAGTGATCCACCAAAGACAGTGAAATCCTGAGAATAAACAAAAACTTTTCTGCCATAAATAGTACCATGGCCAATTACAACTCCATCACCTAAAAAATCAGCATTTTGCATGCCAAAATCATTTGCGTGATGCTTCACAAACTTATCATACTCTTGAAATGAATTTTCATCGAGCAATATACTCAGCCTTTCTCTAGCGGTTAGCTTTCCTTTTTCATGTTGCTTCTTAACTCTATCATGACCTCCTCCTTTTTCGGCTTCTAATGTTTTGATCTTTAGAGTTTCTAGTATTTTAGAGTCTTGCATGTAGTAAAATAACTTTCAAATTGGTTGTAAACTTTATTGAGCTTACAAATCCTATTGATTATACACATACACCGTTGCTGCATGCAACGGTGTATGTGTACGATAATTAATGCGCTAGCAATTTCTATTTAATATTTTGAGAATGCTGAGACTCACTAACATTCTGTGCACTTGCACTTGTTACACCTGTTGATGGATTAATTGTTATAACTTCTCTTTCAATTCCTTGTAAGTTTGAAGCCAATGAGACCAATTTTGCTAGAGTCATGTCATTATATTTATCCATCTTCTTATTCTCATAATAGCCAATTTATTTTTACAGCTTTGTTTTCCTAGAAGTCCTCAGGACTTATATTATCACTTAAATCAGTACAAAATACGTTACCATTTCCACTAATATTTAAAGCAATACTGCAATCTCTATCACCCACTTTCCAGTTAAATTTAATTATACAAGACTCATTTAGTGTTTGATAAAGCCTTACACCATCATCACTTTGTGAAACACGCACCAACCTTTTATCTTCTGGAGATACCAATGTAAAAGCTCCAATTTTTGGATTACTATCCTTTAAGGCTTTACCAGGAAATGAGTTATCAAATTTTAACTCACCTCTGCCTTCTTTTAACGATACCCATGCAATAAATGATTTATCTTCTTTTCCTCTCAACCTCACATCTACAGAATCATTACCTGTATATTCAGCAATTCCTTTTCGAATTACACTCAGAAATTTCTTAGTTTCTTCATCATTGTCACTCAAAAAAAGCTCCTTATTTGCATGTGACCGGGATGGATCATTGAGGTTCTCCAATGCTTTAGCTAAAGTTATATAGTTATATATACGTGTCCTGTTGTTATAAGGTGTCCCTAATTTATAAATTTGAGGAGTTAATTGAGCAACTTGATCGAAATTCATTATTAAAGTTTCATTTGCATTATGCATAGCGCCTCCAATTCTACATAATAAACTTAAGATAAAATATCCTAATTTTAGTATAGGTATATAATCTATCAAGTCAATAGTTAAAATGAAAAATTTTGATTATAATCTATTATGTACAAAACATGCTCTTAAACTATGCTGAAAATAGTCATAATAGGCCTTCCAAATGCAGGCAAGTCAACTCTATTTAATAGGCTAGTAAGAAGAAAAGCAGCGGTAGTTAGTGACATTCCAGGAGTAACGAGAGATAGGCGTGAAGGAATTGGAAGAATTAGTGATTTAGAGTTTAAAGTTATAGATACAGGAGGATGGAATGACCAAACTAGTTTTTCACTACAAGTTATTGAACAAATAGAGTTTTCTTTATTAAGCGCAGATGTAATTTTTTTTCTTGTTGATGCAAAAGTGCAAAACGAGCAGAACAAAGAGTTTGCAAAGTGGCTGAAGAGAAAAACGAACAAACCTGTAATACTAATAGCAAACAAATGCGAAAGTAATAAATCGGAAAACGTTGATTATTTGCAGTTCTTCAACTTCATAGGTCCGGTGTACATCTCAGCCGAACATAATCTTGGTATGATTGATCTTTATGATGCATTAGCTAGTGTTATTGAAGGTCTTAGCGAAGGCACTGAGCTGCCTGAAAGTGAGTCCTTTAGACTGAGGATTGCAATCATCGGTCGCCCAAACGTTGGAAAATCAACTTTTTTAAACAGTTTACTTGCAGAAAATAGACTAATAGTAAGCTCAGAACCCGGTACCACGCGTGACTCTGTGGATATTTCATACGACCATAATGGGAAATTAATCACTCTCATCGATACTGCGGGAATCCGCAGAAAGGCAAATGTTGTTGATAACTTAGAATCAAGATTTGTTGAAAAAAGTATAGAGTCAATAAAGCGCTCTCATGTAGTGATTTTAATGCTAGATTCCTTGCTTGGCGTTGAGCAGCAGGATTTATCAATTGCTGAAGCTGCAATTAAAGGGGGGAAGGGAATTATCATTGTTTTAAATAAGTGGGATTTAATAGGTAAGGATGACAGAAGTAAGTTAATAAAATTTGTCAAACAACAGGAAGTGACTCGGTTATTTTTGGAAGTGCCAACTGTAACAATTTCTGCATTGAAAGGTATGCGCTGTGGTGATGTGATAGATAAGTGTCTTGAAGTGAGTGAATCCTTAAACAAGAAGATCAGCACTGCAAAACTGAATAATTGGCTAATAGATGCTGTGGAAAAACATTCTCACCCACTTATAAAAGGTAGAGCAATTAAAATGAAGTATATTGCTCAAATTGGCACCAAACCTCCAGCTTTTTCTTTGGTATGCAACGTCCCGGAAAGTGTTGATGAGAGTTATAAACGTTATTTGACTAATGGTCTTAGAAAAAACTTCTTTGTTGAAGGCGTACCAGTCAGATTACTTTTGAAAAAGAACAAAAATCCCTATGTAAAGTAGGTAATCTTGCTTCCTTTTAATCTAGACAAAAATATAGAGCTTATAGACTTTAATGAGCTGGATTTAGGAGAGTATGGATTTAGCTTTCACTTGCAACCAAATAAGAAAACAGAACTATCTAAATGTCCTTTATACACTGTATCTCAATATTTTAGAGATCTATACTCTATTCCAGAAAGTAAAATTTTGGTGTTGAGATAGACAGCATGCGTATATTTATGTTGTTGATATTGAAATCTCCTATGATCTATTTTGATTTTGATATCTCACCTAAAGAAGACAAGAAAGTCGTTGAGATTCATGCTAGGCAGGGCTTTTTGGTTGCTGAAAATGACAGAAAAGGTTATGACTATGATGGTATAGCAAGTATTGAAAATGCTATCATTGCTCTAAGCGATGCTGGTAGAGTAAAAATTATGGAAATTTACAATGAAGTAAAGAATGAGTTTCAAAAAGATTATCCTTTGTTTAAGTTATCAGAACATGAGATTTACAAAATCATGGAAGAGATAGTATATTTCACTCTTTCTAATGACGTTCTTCTTATATCTATAGTATTTCCCAAAGCAAATGATAAAGGTATAACAAAGTATTTGAGTTATAATGGCATATAGTGTGGATTTAAGGGAAAAGGCAGTATTGATGATAGAAAAAGGGAAGACAAAGGTTGAGATAGCAGAGCTCATGGAGATAGGAATAGCAACTCTGTACCGCTGGTTAAAAAAGAAAGCTGCTGGTGAAAGCTTAAAGCCATCTAAAAACGGTAGCTTTATTCGAAAAATAGACCCAAAAATACTCGAAGAATATGTTACAAAGAATCCAGATCATACTCTGGCAGAGATGAAACAAAATCTTGGATTTGGAATAAATTCAATTTGGTATAGACTAAAACAGCTAAAAATTACTTTAAAAAAAAGTCACACTATATCAAGAGCGCAATCAAGAAGATAGGCAGCAATTTATTGATAAAATCTCAAAAATAGAACATTCCAGCATCTTATATATAGATGAAGCAGGAGTTGATAATAAGTTATACCGAGAATATGGACGTGCTCCAAGAGGAAAGAAAATTTATGCAGATGTTCCAGGGAGAACTCGAGAGAGAATCAGTATAGTAGCCGGGTGGATTGGAATGAGATTTATTGCACCAATGACTTTCAAAGGTGGGTGTGAAAAAGAGGTATTCAATATATTGTTGGAGAAGATGTTATTACCTAAATTGCCACTTGGCACAACCATAGTTATGGATAATGCTACATTTCATAAGACCACTAAAACAAAATCATTAATAGAGTCTTTTGGCTTTCATGTGCTGTATCTTCCAACATATTCACCAGATTTGAATCCCATAGAACACTGTTGGCATACCATCAAAAGCCGCCTCAGACCTCTAATGTATAAATGTACAGACTTACAACTTTTGGTTGGTAATACCATAATGGAAATTTATCCATTCATTTTAGAAAATACTATAGAGTTGCAACTGATATGAAAGGGCTGATTACTGAACCAATATACAACGGCGAGCATATGTATAGAGGTGTAAAAGTAGTAACATAGTACTTAGTGTTCTATCGTTACATGAAACGTTGTCAAACAAGAGTTGACTCTTCACAGATATTGTAGTAATTCATTAACTATGTCAGATGTAAATAACAGTTCTATAATTTTTCTATTATCAAGCGCTGTCGCTTTAATTTTTGCATATGTGCTGGAGTATTTCTTCAATATGCTAACATGCAAGTTATGCATATACGAGCGAGTAGTTTACTATGTTACAGGGCTACTTGCAGTTGCGTACATGTTCAAAGACAACAAAATCCTAATCTATGCGATGTTTTGCAGCTATCTCATTGGTGCAGTAATATCTTTTTATCATATAGGTCTTGAACTTCACTTATTTCATGATGTTTTAGGCTGTACAGAGCAAGCAAGTGGCAACGCTAGCATAGAAGAGCTAAGAAATAATCTATTAAACCCTAATTACTCTCCATCTTGTGACAGGCCTCATTATATTTTTGGTATTTCCTTAGCAACATGGAATCTTATTTACCTTATAGTAGCTCTATTCTTATCAGGTAAAATGTATTGTGGAGAAAGAAATAAGGTACAACAGTAACTGGTATAGACGCTGTACTTGTGCGTTACTTGGTGCTGTCCGTAATTTAAAAATTTGGCAAGTCACACCCACTGATTCTTGCACACCTGTACGAACATTATGGTTCAGCATGCCAGTGTCATCTTTCTTGTCATCCGAGTAGCTGAAACTGGAAGTGCAGCTATCATCCAAATAACCTTTCATTGTTATGAAAGCAGCCTATTTCTTGTCATCCCAGTGCCCAGATACTGGGATTCAGTTTGTCCATAGTCTCACCAAAACGTTGTATTTTAGAATAATTTTGTGCTCAATATGCTTATTTGTAGTAAAGATTTCAGCATCAAGTGCTGGCCTGAAGCTTTAGCTATAAATATAATAAATTTACTAAGTAAAAAAAGGCAAAAGAATCCCTATATAGTGAGTTTTAATAATGTAAATTGATAATGTGCTAACAAGCGTGTTTTGGCTGAAGTAGAAAAAATTTAAAAAACATGCAGCCGCTATAATTTTTATGTAATCTGCCAATAAATATCTGAGTTTTGTTTTTAAACCCGCGGAGATTAAAAATAAGGATAAATACTCTTATTGATATAAGAAGAAAAGTGGTAAGGTTTGTCAAGTCGCTTCTATGTACCTTAGCATTGATTATACGGTTTCCATCTGTTATATATAATCTTTTTGAATACGAAGAAAGCTGATGAATGAGTATGATATTACAGTTATAGGCAGCGGTCCTGGTGGTTATATAGCAGCAATTAGAGCGGCGCAGCTTGGACTTAAAACTGCAATTGTTGAAAAGGAGGAAAATTTGGGTGGTATATGCTTAAATTGGGGATGTATACCAACAAAATCGCTACTTAGAGCGTCTGAAGTTTATAGATTAATAAGAAGATCAGAAGAATTTGGCATAAAAGTAAAGGATACAAGTTTTGATATACAATCAATAGTGAAATATTCAAGGAACGTTGTTGATAAGCTATCAAGTGGTGTTGAGTATTTGATGAAAAAAAATAACATCAAAGTTCATCAAGGCTTTGGTAAACTTGCAGGTAACTATGTTGTAAAAATTCTTAATGATAAGAAGGAGGAGGAAATTTCTTCTAAGCATATCATTTTAGCAACAGGTGTAAGGGCAAGAAATCTTCCTGGAATCGAAGTAGATGGAGATTTAATATGGAATGCGCAGCACGCTATGACTCCAAAGAAGTTACCAAAATCTCTACTAATCATAGGTTCTGGTGCGATAGGAATAGAATTTGCAAGTTTTTATAGTACTTTGGGGGTTGATGTAACAATTATAGAAGTAAAAGACACTATTTTGCCGCTGGAAGATAAAGACATTTCAAATTTAGTACAAGAGATATTTACAAAACAAGTAATAAAAATATATACGAGCAATAGTGTAAAAACTTTCACTAAAAATAAAGACTCTGTTCAAGTGCAGCTAAGTAGTGGTGATAATAAAGAATTCGATAGAGTAATTGTTGCAGTTGGCGTTCAAGCAAACACTGAAAATATAGGTTTAGAAAATACAAAAATTAAGTTGAGTCCTTCTGGTTTCATTGAAACGAATGAGTGGTATGAAACAAGTGAATCAAGTGTGTATGCAATAGGTGATGTAGCTGGTCCCCCATGTTTAGCGCATAAAGCAAGTCATGAAGCTGTAATCTGTGTTGAGAAAATTGCCGGTAAAAATGCTCATAAGTTAAAAAAAGAGTGCATACCAAATTGCACTTACTCTCATCCGCAAGTAGCAAGCGTTGGCCTTACTGAGGAACAGGCAATAAAAAGTGGATACGATATAAAAGTAGGAAAATTTCACTCCAACTTTAATGGTAAATCTATTGCACTAAGTGAAACTGAAGGTTTAGTGAAAACAATTATAGACAAAAAAACAGGCGAACTTCTTGGAGCTCACATGATAGGAGCGGAAGTAACAGAGTTAATTAGCAATTTCTCTCTTGCAAAGCAACTAGAGGGAATAGACTGCGACATAAAATCTACGATTTTTCCTCATCCAACTATTTCGGAAATTATACACGAATCAGTACTTGCTGCAGATGATGAATCGTTAAATAGTTAAGCTAACGATCCATTGTTTTAGAGCTACAATTATCCTGATTAGGCGATTCAATTCTAATAGATTGATTACCAATATCAGATTTTTCTAACTTTTCTTTTAACCCTTCAGCTGCTTCTTTCACTTCAAGCTTTTTTTCCTGATTAAGATCCTCTGGGCTTTTTCTTTTACTGTCTAAAGCTTGTTGTCTATCAATATTTTTATTGAGTTGTTCTTGCTGAGGTAGATCAACAACTGAGTTAAAAAGAGCTTTTATTATGTTTTTTAGCAAACCTCCGCTTCTGCTTTGCTCTTGAGGCTTATTTTTTACGTTATACCAATTCCCGCTATAGAAAGAACAGATAGAGAATAATGGGGAAAAAGTCATACTAGAGTAAGTGAAATAGCGAGGTATAAATGGCATTAAGGTCAAAACTATTAGACGAAAGAGTTGTAAATTTAGCGAAAGAAATGTTAAAAAAGGTAAGAAATAACGCATATGTTTCAAAAAAGTTACAAGCGGTGATAGCAGGAAAAGAAAGTAGTATAAGCGCTGTGGCAAGAATATGTAAAATTTCAAGGACTGCTTTGACTGAATGGATAAAGCATCTAAAATTTGGTAGAGTAGAAATATTATTTGCCCCGTTTCAGCGGAGAAGAAAAAGCAAATTAAACAAAAATCAACGTGAGCAAATTGAAATATGGGTAGAAAGAAATCCAAATATTACTATTAAGGAAGTACAAATAAAAATCTCAGAGGAATTTGCCCTAAACATCAGCAAATCAACAGTGCACCGTGAGATACAAAGGATGAAATTTTCTTACATAACACCGAGGCCAATGCACCATAAACAAGATAAAAACAAGCAAGAAGAGTTTAAAAGATACTTCAATAAAATAGTCAATTTCCACCCTAAAAGGGAGGTGTTTTTTTTGATGAATCACGATTTGGGACTCATTCAAAAATCGGACACGGATGGTTTAAAAAGGGGTCAGAACGCAGGTTAAAATGAAAATTGGTAGACAAAATTTCTATATCTAAAGTGCGGTAAATCCAAGAAGTGGTAAGAAAATTAGCCTATTTGCTCCATATGTAAACACTGATTGTATGAATATATTTCTGGAGCAGATGTCGAAAGATTTAGGCACGAAAGAAGCCTTTCTTGTAATGGATTGTGCAAGTTGGCATAGATCAAAAAGTTTGAAAATTCAGGAAAACATTACCATCATATACTTGCCTCCTTATTCACCGGAACTGAATCCTGTTGAAAGGTTGTGGCAATATATCAAATACAATACTTTACGCAATAGTATCTACGATACCATAGGTTTACTTGAAGATGTTTTGTGTAATTTTATTGTCAATATTTCCAGTACTACTATTAAACGAGTTTGTAATGTTTCTTATTTGTTCCGTCAGTAATGGATTTTGGTATTAGAGTCTTTTTTACTGTCACTACTTTTAGGCATTTTTAACTCAACTATCATAAAGCTTGATAAAATTTTACATGCAAAGTATTAAAAAATAATTAACAATATATTATCAAATTACTACTTACAGATGACTATTATTATAGCAACAGGCGGTACAGGTGGACACATTTTTCCAGCTATAACCTTAGCAAGGGCACTAAAGGTACAAGGATACAATTGTATATTATTTACGGATCAAAAAACCATCAGTGTAGAAAGTTATATTTTACCATTGTGCAAGCCAAGCGGCAACAAATTGAAATTTCTCTTTTTGTTAATGTATAGTTGTGTATTAGCACTGTATCAAACAAGAAAATTAAAACCAAAGCTAATCATTGGTTTTGGTAGCTACGCTTCTTTTCCAACTCTTTTTGCAGCAAAGATTTTTTCTATACCTATAATTTTACATGAACAAAATATAGTTTTAGGGAGAGTAAATAGATTCTTTTTCAAGAGTGCAAAATTAATTGCAACTAGCTTTCCAGAGACTAAGTATGCAGAAGGTAGTAAATGCGTTTTTACAGGAAATTTTGTCGATATAGAAGCACAAGGCTATTCTAGAGCTGAAACAGTTTTAAACGTGTTAATAATAGCAGGCAGTCAGGGTGCAAATTTTTTTGATGATGTAGTGAGTAGCGTAATTTGTGATCTACCTGTTGAAGTAAAAGAGAGGATTAGAGTAACGCAGCAATGTACGAAGAAAAATATAAACAAGGTCAAGAGTCTATACAAAAGTGAAGGAATTGATTGTGAGTTAAGTGAGTTTTTCGATGATATGGAAAATAAACTGGCCAATGCTCATTTGGTAATTAGCAGAGCGGGGGCAACTTCAATAGCAGAGATTACTCTTGCTGAGCGTCCTGTTGTATATATTCCTTATCCTCACTCAAAAGATAACCATCAATTTTATAATGCAAAACATATTGAAGATTCGGGAGCAGCTGTAATGTTTGAGCAAAATAGTAACGGGAAAAAGAATCTAGGAGAGTTGCTAGTTGATTTATTGCAAAATTGTCAAAAATTGCGTGATATGGCTAATAATACTAAGAAAACAATAATAAGGAATGGAGTTACTGAATTTATTAAGGCAATAGCTCAAGAACTTAGTTGACGAATTGCTTTTTCTTCAAATGCATCCCATAGTTCTTTTTCTAGTGGTTTACTATACAACTTGTTGATATAAACTACTCCCGTAGGCGAAGTTGTGTTAATTTCAAGAAGGAAGTCATCTATAATATCAATACCAACAAATATTAGCCCTCTTTTCTTTAGCTCAGGACCGATTTTATTACATATTTCAGTGTCTCTATCATTCATTTCAATAGATTCAAAACTTGCTCCAAGCCTCATATTTGTTCTGATTTCTCCGCTAGACTTTGGAACTCGCTTCATTACTCCTATTGGCTTTCCATCCAGTAGCAGTATTCTTTTATCTGTATTTATCTTTTTACAAAATGCTTGTGCAATTACAGGACATTCATATTTTGCAATCATGAGATCTACTACCACTTGAATGCTATTTTGGTCTTGTATTCTTATTACGTCATTTCCTCCATAGCTATATAGTGGTTTCAAGATGATATCTTGATAGTCGTGACAAAAATTTCTAATCATCGATATATTTTCAGTGATCAAAGTTGGAGGAATTAGCTCTAGAAATAGTGAAGTAATTAATTTTTCAGGACAGTTTCTTATTTCTGTTGGATTATTTATTACTAACGCAGTAGTCTTTTCTAAGATATAGGTTGTTGTAATGTACCGCATATCAAAAGGTGGGTCCTGCCTGATAAGTATGATATCCATTTCATTTAGGTTGATTACTACATCCTCTTTTGAAACGAAGCTACAATCATCAACGCTGACTTTCTGAGCAAGGGCAATTGGCTGATTTAACTTGAGTGCTAAATTATTAGGTACATAAACAAAAATTTCGTACTTTCTCCTCTGCGCTTCTTTTATTAATACAAATGTAGTATCAGTTTCAAAATTTATATTTTCATCCATTTGAAAAGCTACTTTCATTTATCCTCCCTTCCTATTACAATATACTATAGTACCATAAAAGTGTTAATAATGGAGCAAAGTATGGAATTAACAGTAGGAAATAATGCACCTGATTTTAGTTTACCAACAGATTCTGGCGAAATTTTATCGCTGAGTGAATTTTTTGATAAAAAAAATGTAGTCCTTTATTTTTATCCTAAAGACGATACTCCGGGCTGTACAATGGAGGCAAAAGGCTTTAGAGACAAAATAGAAAATTTCTCTTCTCTTGACACAGTGATAATTGGTGTATCAAAAGATAGCGTTAAGTGCCACGCTAACTTCAAAGCAAAATATTCTTTGCCATTTTCTTTAGTTTCTGATGAAAATGCTGAAATGTTGGAAAAATATGGTGTTTGGGTAGAAAAAAGCATGTTTGGCAAAAAGTATATGGGAATAGAGCGCACTACTTTTTTAATAGATAAAAAAGGTAAAGTAGTGAAGATCTGGAAAAACGTAAAAGTTAGTGGACATGTTGATGAGGTTCTAGAAGAAGTAAGGAGAATATAAATTAAAGAATGACTACCCATTGCTATATAAAAAAACTTAAATTATATAACTTTCGTAGTCATTCAAACTTTGAACTGGATTTAGATGATAGACCAGTTGTAGTAACTGGCAAAAATGGTATTGGAAAAACTAATATACTTGAAGCAATCTCATTGCTTGCTAAAAGCAACGGAATGAAAAAAGCAAAAATCAATGAGATGCAAAATAGGCGCAGTAATGAAAGTTGGGTAGTGTATTATGATTTTTTCAATGGAGCAGAGCTTAACTCAATTGGTATAGGAAAGAATCTTAATAAGAAATTAATACAAATTGATGGGAAAACGCAGTCAAGCTACTCATCTTTGTATAGAATATCTAATGTAATATGGCTAATTCCACAAATGGACTATATTCTTCTTAATTCTCCAAGCGACAGGTTAAAATTTTTAGACCGTATAGTTTCACTATTTGAAGAAAATTACACCTATTGCTACATGAAATATAGAAAAGCTAAGCATGAGCGAAGTAAATTGCTTAGAGAGAATATTTTGGACGAAAGTTGGCTCTCTAGTCTTGAAAACGTCATGGCTACCAATGCAATTGATATTTTACGTATGCGATCATCTGTTTTAAAGATATTACAAGACACAATTGATAACCATTCCTGTAAGCTTTTTCCGAAGGCAAGTTTGAAATTCAGCAGCCAGCTAACTTTGGACGATACTGCAGAATATTTTCAGAATCGTCTAAAGGAAAACAGAGAAAAAGACTCATTAACTGGTAGAGTAACCTTTTCTGTACATAATGATAATTTTTGGGTTTTTTGCCAAAAAGGGGACATGCCAATAAATCTTTGTTCTACTGGAGAGCAAAAGCTATTACTGCTTTCTATCATCTTATCTAGTGTAAAAGCAAGGTGTATTCATTACAATAAAGCACCTCTTCTTCTGCTTGACGATATAATGTCGCATCTGGATAAAGATTACAGAAAGGTGTTAATGGAGGAGGTGTTAAGTATTCAATGTCAAACTTGGATAACCGATGTAAATCAAGATAATTTCAATAACTATCTTTGCTCTTTCAAGTTTTTTGAATTATCAAGTAAATAAATTTCAAGCGTGCTGTCATACATCAAGCTCATATTCGGTATGTAAATCTCTAATTAAAGCCTCAGCGTGTTTTTTTTGAACAACTATACTGATCTTGATTTCGGACATTGTGACAGCAAGTATTTCTATCTTTTTTTCGCTTAAAACCTTGAGTGTGCGGTACATCACTTCAGTGTTAGACATAACACCAATACCAATTATTGAAATTTTAGCTATATTATTGTTTACGACATAATTTTCATTTTTGTTCAATAACTTTGTCATTAAATCAACATCAAATTTAGAAATCAAAAAGCTTGACCCATGTGTCATGTCAATTTTAACGTTTGCTCCTGCTATATCTCTTAAAGTATCCAAAGTATTTGCAAAGTTAGTAAAAGTTACAAGAGCTTCGTGAGTGCTATAAGTTATTCCAGTAATTAAGTATCTTTCCAGTACATCTTTTTCGTGTAGTACTGTAGTGCCTTCTACTTCCTCAAAAGTGGATAACACCTGCACCTTAATATTATGCTTCATTGCAAGTTGTACTGAACGATTATGCAATATTTTAGCACCAGATGACGACATCTCCAATATTTCATTGTAAGAGATAGATTTAAGCTTGCGTGCCCTTGGAACAATTTTTGGGTCTGCTGTATATATTCCGTCAATATCAGTAAAAATTTCACAAGTCCTAATACCAAAGACTACAGCAAAGGCAATTGCTGAGATATCAGATCCTCCTCTACCAAAAGTAGTGATTCTATCATCGTGTATACCCTGAAAACCAGCAATGATTGCAGCAGTATAACCCTCAGCAAAAGATCTTTTTACATGGTCAATTTTTATCTTTTTTATTTTAGACTCAGAATAAAAATTATCCGTTACAATTGGTAACTGCCAGGCGAGCCATGATTTAGCATTAACTCCAACAGACAGAAGAGTGATAGCTAATAACCCGCAAGAGATTTGTTCTCCTGCTGAAAGCAGGACATCATACTCTGATAACTCTTGTCTACAATTTAAATTTGAAATTTGCCTGGCTTGAAAAGCCATTTGGTCAGTGAATCCTGCAGCAGCAGATACAACAGCAATTACATTATAACCTTTTTCAATATCGTTTTTTATTAGATTTGCAACTCGATTTAAGTCAGTTAGCGAAGTACCACCAAATTTTTTTATTATTATTTTGTTCATAGTTACAATAAGGTCAATTTCACCTTTCTAGAGAGTATAGTTGCTTAATTAAATGTGTTTTTCTGGTCACTATAGTATTTTCTAAAATGAATGGATAAATTTCCATTATGGTATTACCAACCAAAAGTTGTAAGTCTGTACATTTATACATTAGAGGTCTGAGGCGGCTTTTGATGGTATGCCAACAGTGTTCTATGGGATTCAAATCTGGTGAATATGTTGGAAGATACAGCACATGAAAGCCAAAAGACTCTATTAATGATTTTGTTTTAGTGGTCTTATGAAATGTAGCATTATCCATAACTATGGTTGTGCCAAGTGGCAATTTAGGTAATAACATCTTCTCCAACAATATATTGAATACCTCTTTTTCACACCCACCTTTGAAAGTCATTGGTGCAATAAATCTCATTCCAATCCACCCGGCTACTATACTGATTCTCTCTCGAGTTCTCCCTGGAATATCTGCATAAATTTTCTTTCCTCTTGGAGCACGTCCATATTCTCGGTATAACTTATTATCAACTCCTGCTTCATCTATATATAAGATGCTGGAATGTTCTATTTTTGAGATTTTATCAATAAATTGCTGCCTATCTTCTTGATTGCGCTCTTGATATAGTGTGACTTTTTTTTAAAGTAATTTTTAGCTGTTTTAGTCTATACCAAATTGAATTTATTCCAAATCCAAGATTTTGTTTCATCTCTGCCAGAGTATGATCTGGATTCTTTGTAACATATTCTTCGAGTATTTTTGGGTCTATTTTTCGAATAAAGCTACCGTTTTTAGATGGCTTTAAGCTTTCACCATCAGCTTTCTTTTTTAACCAGCGGTACAGAGTTGCTATTCCTATCTCCATGAGCTCTGCTATCTCAACCTTTGTCTTCCCTTTTTCTATCATCAATACTGCCTTTTCCCTTAAATCCACACTATATGCCATTATAACTCAAATACTTTATTATACCTTTATCATTTGCTTTGGGAAATACTATAATTAAAGTGATAGAGGATTATTCATCTTTATCACTACCAAGGTCTTTTAACATACTGTAGTTGCCTTTTCTAAATTTACCTTTTAAAGATGTAACTCCGCTTTCGCTAATTCCACTTAAGCTTAATGCTGCTCCACCTAGCTGCAATCCAATCTCAGACGTCTCGGGAATAATTTTACTAGCCCCTAGATCTTTATAAACCTCCACATTATTCAAATCTGGTAAACGTATTATAATATTTACATGCGGGAAGTTTGTTGCAACTAGAGAAACTATTTTCTTTATAGTGACTTCGTTCTTTATTGAAACCACAAGAGCTTGAGCTCTTTCTATTCCTACTGATTTTAAAATTTCATATCTTGTAGCATCTCCAAGATATATAGGGAAACTGTCATTTTTTCCTTCTTTCACTATTTTTGATTGAATATCTACAACAACATAACTTAAATGCTCTGCAGTAAGCATTTTCGTTACCATATATCCCACTCTACCAAACCCGGCAACTATTACGTGGTTATAAAGATCTTGTGTGTCTGTTTCGATTGCTTCATCGTCTAGTATTATTTTTTCAGTGCTAAATGAATTTGCTATCCAGTCTCCAATTCCCGATAAAAGAGGAGTAAAAGCCATAGTTACTGTAGTTACCATCATAAGCACTTGAGCGATTTCACTTGATAGTACATCTAATTCATCTGCTAAACGGAATAAAATAAATGCAAATTCACCACCTTGTGCAAGCAGTAATCCAGCTTGTATTGCAGGTGCACTTCTAAATCCAAAAAATCTACACAATGTATATATAATGGACGTCTTTAAAACGATAAGGATAATTGATAATAAAGTAACGAGTGGTAACTTATTGAGTAAAAGGTCAATATCAATAGACATGCCAACAGTCATAAAGAATAAACCAAGAAATAAGTCTTTAAATGGCAATACTGCATGTTCTACCGAATTCCTGTGTTCTGTTTCTGCAACTAGTAACCCAGCAACAAATGCACCTAATGCCATTGATAAATGAAATTGTTCAGTAATAAATGCTGATCCTAATATTATCAGAAGTGTTGTTGATATAAAGATTTCATTACTCTCCATTTTGGCAATAACCGAAAACAATGGCCTCAGTAATAACCTACCAGTTACAAATATCAACACCAATGCAATAGCTGCTTGTACTAATGAGCCTGCCAACGAGCTTATTAAGCTGTGTTCAGAATTGCCAGTAAGCAGAGGCACTAGTACTATCAGAGGTACCACTGCAAAGTCTTGCATTAGTAGCACTGCTATCGACAATCTACCAACTTGGCTTGCTTGAGAACCCTTTTCTTGCAGAACCTGCAACACTATTGCTGTTGAAGATAGTGCAAGCCCACCACCAATAACTGCTGCCATGTTTATGCTCACTCCAAAGGCGAGAGCAATGCACCATATTGCTATCATAGTAACTATAACTTGGAGAGAACCAAACCCAAACACATGCCTACGCATGGCGATGAGGCGTTCAAATGTCAATTCAAGACCTATAATAAACAACAGGAAAACTACTCCAAATTCTGCGAAGTTATCCATTACTTCAGCTGAATGTATCAGATTAAATCCATGAGAACCAATCAATGCACCTGCAACAAAGTAACCAAGCACTGGACTAATATTCATTTTCCAAAACGCTATTACTATAAACACAGCAGCGGAAAGTAAGATTATAATATCAAACAAATGCTGAGAGCCACTGTGCATGATATTTACCCTGTAGAATTAGACCACTTGATTGAGCAACCAATACTTGATTTTTGGTCAATTGGAGGATTGCTAGTTTTTGCAATAAATTTCATCGCTTGAAATAAATCACTACTTCCTATTTCATAATTTTGAACTTTCTCTTTTTTTGCATTGTTAAAACGTCCACGATAACGAAGTTTTAAATCAGCGTTAAACCCAAAGAGATCAGGGGTACAAACAGCACCATAATCTTTAGCTACTTCTTGGTTAATGTCAATTAAATATGGAAATGTAAACTTATTTTTCTCGGCAAAATTAATCATGTTTTCAAAGGAGTCTTCTGGGTACTTATTCACATCATTTGGCATGATTGCAACGGTGTTTGCCTGATAATCTTTTTTCAACAAATTAACATCGCTTACTAGATTGCTAATAATTGATTGAACGTAAGGACAGTGATTGCATATAAACATTACAATAAGACCATTTTCCCCATAGCAGTCACTTAATGTATAATATTTGTTATCCACTCCCAAGAGATTGAAATTCTTTGCAGTAAAGTCTAAATCTATCTTAGGAGTGTCTAGCGCAACCATAGCTCATAGAGAATTGTATACCGTGTATAATTTATGATCTTATTGCTTAAATGTCAAATGGTTTCTATGTACACTGTTTGCATTTAGCATTGTAATTATAAAATTTATGTTCATAACCTTCGAAGGAATAGATGGTTCTGGTAAAACAACACAGTCTGAGTTACTTGCAAATTATTTCAAGCAAATTCACGGTGAAAATAATGTCGTATTGACTAGAGAACCAGGTGGTACTGATTTTGCAGAAAAAATAAGAGGATTACTACTTAAGGATAATATTGATCCTATTTCTGAACTCTTGCTGCTTATCTCGATGAGGCGCGAACATATGAAAAAATTAATATTGCCAGCTATTAAAGAGGGAAAGACAGTTATTTGTGATCGATTTATCGATTCAACTATTGCGTATCAAGGGTATGGACTAGGTGTTGACTTGAGTCTAATAAGAGACTTACACAAATTAGTGGAAATTAAATATCCAGATATCACATTTATTTTAGATATTGATGTTCAAGTCGGACTCAGCAGAGCAAAGGATAAAAATAAGTATGAAGAAATGAGCATTGATTTCTATCATAAAATTCGAAAAGGATTTCAAGAAATAGCTATAAAAGAATCTAATAGATGTAATGTTATTACTGGAATTGAAAAAAAAAGTGATAATCATGTACACAATGAAATTATTGATATTGCAAAGACTTAGCTATACGTATTGAACTTTTGCTAACCTAAACAGTTACTGCATTAACCTGTGGTAAAAAATTATCAATTTTAGGTGACGTTATTTCATACGAAAGACTCTCTTTTTGATTAGCTAAAAAACTTTGTATTTCATTTTTAGGTTTTTCACTTATTGTTCTATATATTCTTGCGCGATTAATTAGCTCATTTCTACTATTCTTATTGCTTACTTCAGTTATGGTAAAAAATTGATCAAAGTGACTTAAAAGATCCTCATTCTTTATTAAAGATGCAATATCATCAATGTCTTTTACGTATAAAGCAAGTTTGTGCGATTTGATACGATCCTCAAAACAAAGATTAATCAGTATGTTACAAAACTTATTTTTTGTGATATCTCTTGTTTTTGCTAGCAAAGATTCGATCTAGTCTTGGCAACGCACTCTCTTAACTGACTCAGCAGGTTCAACCATACCTAGAACATTTTCTACTACAGATTTTTTCTCACAACCAAAAAGAAACGTATAATATCCCATAGACAGAGTCAAGAGAAGGAATATAGCTGGAAGCAAGAATGGAGCAAGTACATTTTGCGATCCAGGAAAGATAAACCATACAGCAGTTGCTGCTGATACAGCTAAAAATAACCCTGACATAACGAGTTTATTTTTCTTCTGTATCCGTTATCAATAACCGTATTTACGCCAATAAAAGCCACATCAACCATTTCTCATACCTCACTAAAAGTAATATTAGCTTAATAATAGCATTGTTGTGATAAGAAATCAATATTATGAATATTTTAATTAATTTATAAAATCATCCAACCAAATAGAAAAAAGGTAAAAGAAGTCCCGAATAGCGAGTTTTGATAATTTAAATTGATAATGTGCTAACAAGCGCGATTTGGCTGAATGTAGAAAAAATTTAAAAGACATGCAGCCGCTATAATTTTTGTGTAATTTGCCAATAAATATCTGAGTTTTTTACTGAATTTTGTGATTGAGCCTGCAGGTCAAAAACAAGGATAAATACTCTTATTGGTATGATAAGAGGCTGGTGAAGTTTGTCAAGTGATTCTTCTATCCGAAATGGCTTTGTTGGATGGCTCAAGTAAAAAAACTCGAAGTTACTGACAGAAATCATTATAAAACAGGTATTTAACCACCAATATGCCAGTCAAAATGAAGGTCAGTAACTGCTACGAATATAACAAATTTCTTCAAAAAAGAGGAAATGTTTTTCATTTTGTTAATCAAGCCATAGAAAATTGGTATGAAAATAGTCCAAAAGTTGCAGGTGGCAATAACATTTATAGTGATAAAGTTGTAATTTTGATACATATAGTAGTCCATTTTTTTAGGATTGGCTTAAGACAAGCAGTTGGTTTCGTAAAAGGTTGTATAGAGCAAATGGGAAAAGACCTCAAAGTCATTAGCTATACTCAAGCTTCTAGAAGATTCAAAAAGCTTAACTTGAAAATTGATGATTGTAGAATTGATAAAAATGGTATGGAAAACATTGAAATAGCTATAGATAGCACCAGTATTTGTATCTATAACAACACCCATCAACGTAATAAAGAAAATGCAAAAGTAAGAAAATATAATGGATATGATCAAGTAAGAAAGTTACATATTATTTTAAGTATAAATAATAAAAAAGTTATAGATATGAAGTGCACTAATGGTACTACACTTGATTATCATGCGATATGTTAAAGGGAACAGTAGATAAATATAATATTTCATCTGTTCGCGCAGATGCAGCTTATGATAAAGCTAGTATGTATAAAGTGCGTAAAGGACATAATATAAAACCAATCATTCGACCAATAAAAGGTGCGAAAATCTATGAGAAAATTGATTATCAATTAGAAAGAAATAGCAACATTAATGTGATTAAATTATGTGAAAACTATGAGAACGGTATAAAGAAATGGACACAAGAAACAAAATATGGACTAAGATCCTTTGTTGAATGTTTTTTCTATAGGTTGAAAAAACGTTTGGGTTTAGTCTCAAGAATAAATCTGAAATAAATCGTGAAAAAGAACTACTAATTAAGTGCTATTTGCTTAATAAATTCACTGATATAGGTATGGCTAAGTTCGAATTAGCTGCATGAATTTACTGTACCTACCTGCCCTATCAGGAGCTATGCAACAAAGCCCTCCGAGATTAGAAAAATTACAAGAGCACTGTAACCTAAGAGCAATTTTTATCAGCAAGTAAATGATTGACAGCAGAATGAAGCTTTTTTCATATAAATCACTGCATATCATATTCTATCGCTCAAGTTTATAAAATAATTGACAATGTTAATTTTCTAATTTATAAATGGATTTTGAAGTGATTACCGAAGGAGGTATAGAGTTTGATTGAAGTATCAGTCCATTATGGTGATGTAGATAGAGCTCTTCCAGTGTTGAGAAAAATAATTCAAAAGGAAGGAAGAGGCGTCAAAATGAAGAAAAAATATCACGAAAAGAAATCAGAGAAAACAGCTAAAAAAAAAGCTGAAGCAAGGAAAAAGAGGTATCAGCAAGAATGCAGAAGACAGCGTTATGGTTGGTAGTTTTTACTAAGGCTAATAATTAGTTATCTTATGAATATTCATGAATATCAAGCAAAGGAAATTTTACACAAGTTTAATGTCCCGGTACCAAAGGGTTTTGTTGCTACATCTGCAGAAGGAGTAGAAACTCAAATAAATCAACTAAAATCTGACGTGTTTGTGGTTAAAGCTCAGATTCATGCAGGTGGTAGGGGTAAGGCTGGTGGTGTAAAGCTAGCAAAGTCAGTTGAAGAAGTTCAACAGTTTGTAAAGAACATGATTGGTATGACTTTAGTTACTCATCAAACAGGGCCAAGCGGGCAGCAAGTAAGAAAAGTGTACGTTGAAGAAGGCTCAAGCATTAAGAAAGAGTATTATTTAAGCCTGGTAATCGACCCGAAGCTCAGTAGGCCAATATTCATATTTTCCTCAGAAGGTGGAATGGACATCGAAGAAGTGGCAAAAAATTCTCCTGCAAAAATTGTGAAATTTGATATTGATTCTGCTACAAGTTTTGATAGCAGCAAGTTAAGCAGCAGTTTTCATTTGAGTCCAGAACAAATAGAAAAGATATCGAACATTGCAAAAAAAATATATGATGCCTTTATTGCAACTGAAGCGAGCCAAATTGAAATTAATCCACTGGTTGAAACAAATTCTGGAGATTTTATTGCGCTCGATGCGAAAATTAATTTCGATGACAATGCTTTATATCGTCACCCAGAAATTATGGAACTTCGTGATTATGATGAAGAAGTGAAAGAAGAGATAGAGGCTTCAAAGTATGGGCTCAGTTACATCAAAATGGATGGCAGTATTGGTTGCATGGTAAACGGTGCAGGTCTTGCGATGGCAACAATGGATATAATAAAATACTACGGAGTAGAGCCTGCTAACTTTTTGGATGTTGGTGGTGGAGCGAGTAAAGAAACTGTAACTGAAGCATTTAAAATCATATTGTCTGATAGCAACGTAAAAGGAATTCTGGTTAACATATTTGGTGGTATAATGCGTTGCGATATTATCGCAAGTGGAATTGTTGCGGCTGCAAAAGAAATGAGCATTAAAGTTCCTCTAGTGGTTAGATTATCAGGTACTAATTTTGAAGAAGGAAAAAAAATCTTAGAAGAGTCAGGATTAAATATTATTGCTGCAGATGAACTGGGTGATGCTGCGCAAAAGATAGTAAAAGAGGTAAAATAAAGCATGTCCGTTTTAGTAAACAAAGATACAAGATTAATATGCCAGGGTTTTACTGGTGCACAAGGCACATTTCATTCAGAGCAAGCAATTGATTACGGAACGAAAATGGTGGGAGGTGTAACTCCTGGAAAGGGTGGTAGCACTCACCTTAATTTACCTGTTTTTAATACTGTAGCAGAAGCCAAAGAAAAAACCGGTGCAAATGCTACAGTTATATATGTACCTGCTAAATTTGCTGCTGCTGCAATACTTGAAGCAATAGATGCAAAAATAGAATTGATAATTTGTATTACAGAGGGCATTCCTATACTTGATATGGTGAAAGTTAAGCGTGCGCTTATCGGCTCAAAAAGTCGATTGATTGGTCCCAACTGCCCGGGAATTATTACACCTGAAGAATGCAAAATAGGAATTATGCCTGGCCATATCCATAAGCGTGGACACATAGGAATTATGTCTCGCTCCGGAACTTTAACTTACGAAGCAGTAGCACAAACAACCGCTGTTGGTCTTGGTCAATCCACATGTATCGGAATTGGGGGGGATCCAGTTCATGGTATGACATTTGTTGACTGTATGGAGCTCTTTTTAAAAGATGACGATACTCATGGTATTGTAGTTATTGGTGAAATAGGTGGAAACGAAGAAGAAGATGTATCACATTTTGTGAAAACAGAAAAAACTAAAAAGCCAATCGTTGGTTTTGTATCAGGCCAAACGGCACCTCCAGGAAGACGTATGGGACACGCTGGAGCAATCATCTCTTCCAGCGGTGGAAGTGCTGGTGCAAAGTTAGAGGTTATGCGCAGTGCTGGGATTGCGATTGCAGAAACCCCTGCTGTGATTGGTAAAAAGGTGTTAGAAGTAATGAGTGTCAGTGCCTAGCCTAGGTCATAAAAACCCTATATCCCCAGTCATCAGTATATTTTTTGACCACTCAATCAGTAAATGACCTCCTGGTAAATGTACTGAAGTTTGTTTAGTAGCCAAACACTTACGAAGTGTAGATGCAACAAATGCTGCACAAGCCGCACTACCACATGAAGCAGTAATACCTGTTCCTCTTTCCCAAACTCTTAAGTTTATTTCTCCAGATTTTTCTATTTGTGCAATACTAACATTTGTTTTCTGAGGAAAGAATTCGTGATTTTCTAGCTTTGGTCCTAAATTCTGCAATGGTATTTCGCTTATGTTATCAACAAAAAAAACTATATGAGGGTTACCAATATTTACTGCAACTGGCTCTTTCAGCATTTCAAGCTCTATAGGTAGATAAAGGGGATCGCATTCACAAGAAAGAGGAATTTCATTCCATTTAATCAGTGGTTTACCCATATTGACCTTTATTGATTTATCACCTACTTTAAAACATTCTAAGATACGATTATTTATCAGCTCAATAGTGATATATTCAGTACCTTTTTCTAACATTATCAAATATCCAACACAGCGTGCTGCGTTTCCACACATTTCAGCTCGACTACCGTCAGCATTGTAGATATGCATAAAGCAGTTTGCAGCATTAGACATTGTTATAATTATCACTTGATCACAACTGCCTTGATCAGCAATTTGTCTATAATTCCAGTCTAAATTATTTGCTGAACGTGAGTCTATGATAACAAAACTATTGCCAGTACCGTGCATCTTTACAAACGGGATCTTGTCTGTTAGGTTACTTACCATTATAGCAAAATTATATAAGTGAAAATTTTTCTTCTAATTACAGCTGTTTTGTATTCTATAGTTTTCTGTAATGTGAGTGCTAAGTCAATACCGGAGAACAGCAAAATGCTCTTTTGGCAAACTGGAGTTAGAAAGGGAGCAAACGGTGTGCCGTAGAGACACAAAGAATATAATTCACCCCATAAACTAGACAAAAAAATGGTTGATCCGAGTAGGAAGGTAAAGGGGTAAAAGAATGGCAACAAAAAAAAATATGAACCAGAGTTAAAAGCAAAGATAGCTTTGGAAGCAATAAAAAATCAAAAAAGCACAGCTGAGATATGTAGTGAATATAAAATACCATCAACAAATCTATATGATTGGCGTGATAGAGTATTGGCAAGGTTAAAAGACCTATTTGTTGAAGAAAGTGAAAGTGCGAGAAAACAAAGAATCTTAGCGCAAGAAATAGAAAGTTTACATAAAGTAATAGGAGAATTGACAGTGGAAAATAGCTATTTGAAAAAAAAATTACTGAAATAAGCAAAAAAGATAGAGTAAGGTTTATAGAAAAAGATTCTGATCTGTCAATTAGGAAACATGCTGATTTATTGGGGATTTGCAGATCTAGCCTATATTATAGGCCTATAATTAATAACGAAAGTGAAGTAGCAAATTTGATTCAAGAAGTATATTTGGCTTCTGATTGCCGTTATGGATATCGTAAAATTACTGCTGAAATCATAGCGAGTGGGGTAGTAGTCAATCGCAAAAATCTTAAGAATTATGAAAAAATGAAGATTAGTGGGCTGTATTGTAGAAAAGATGTAATACAAGTATTAAAGAAAAAAAGCATAAAATATATCCTTATCTACTCAAAGATTTGATTATTTGTAGAGTTAATCAGGTATGGGCTACTGATATAACATATATTATGGTAGAAGGTAAGTTTGTCTATTTTGTGGCAATAATGGACTTGTATAGTCGCTATATTATTGCTCATTCATTATCACCATATCTCGATGCTGGATTTTGCCTTTATACTCTCAAAGAAGCTCTAAAACAAGGTAAACATGAGATTTTTAATAGTGATCAAGGGGTACAGTTTACTTGCTACAACTTTATTACGGAATTAGAGCATGCTAATATTAAAATCAGTATGGACCATAAAGGACGTTGCTTCGACAATATATTTGTTGAGCGCTTATGGAGAACTTTAAAGCAAGAAGCTATATATTATTATAGACCAAATAGTATCAGAGATTTGAATCTTATAATAAATGACTTTGTTGGTTGGTATAACTATAGAAGGCTACATCAGACTCTAAATTATAAAGTTCCTGCTGATCTTTATTATCATAAACAGTAAATGAATATATTGATAAATACTTTAAATGTGTGTCGACGTATTTATCAACATATTCATTTTAAAAATCGGATCACTTTAAAAAAATGGTCTAGACAAATGGGTGCACTATAGTCCAGTATGATAGGGGTTTTTAGGTCAATGCTTTGTTCTACGTTATAAATAGCCGAATCTGCAGTATTATAAAGCCTTTCTGGATGTGGTTCATTTAAGATATTATATCCAACAATAGCAGGATGATCTTTAAGCTATTTCGCAAGATCTTGCCAAAATTTTGCTGCTTGTTTTTGAAAAGCTTGATCTGACCATAAACGTAAATCATCTTTATCGTTATTATTTTGCTTCCATCTAGATCCAGGTAAGCTAAGCATCGTTAATACTACTGGTATTTTTTATTGATGAAAAGCATCTAAAACATCTTTCAGAACTTTCAGATCTTTGGAAATCAGGCCAGGATAATTGTCTGCATTGCCTAAGAGGAAGTCACGTTGCGTAGTTTCAAATTTTTCAGGAGAAAGACGAATAAAACCAATTTTGTATTCCTTTGCTGATTTGATTAAGTCATACCAATTCCCATTAGTAATAAAACACATGAAAAGGAGCTCTTTTTGCCTATAATTAGGGAGTTAAGCAAATTTATAACCTACCTCATTTGTCTTGCCAATAACGATTATTGGTATCACTATCAACTTTTCTATTGAAAAGGAGAGTAGACCAGTGGCACTTCCCCACCAGTCTCTCGCAAAACTGTACGTAAACCTCTCGATTTATACAGCTTCCATTATTCAGCCTTTTGGCCTAACCCTTATAGTGCACCCATTTGTCTAGACCATTTTTTTAAAGTGATCCGATTTTTAAAATGAATATGTTGATAAATACGTCGACACACATTTAAAGTATTTATCAATATATTCATTTACTGTTTATGATAATAAAGATCAGCAGGAACTTTATAATTTAGAGTCTGATGTAGCCTTCTATAGTTATACCAACCAACAAAGTCATTTATTATAAGATTCAAATCTCTGATACTATTTGGTCTATAATAATATATAGCTTCTTGCTTTAAAGTTCTCCATAAGCGCTCAACAAATATATTGTCGAAGCAACGTCCTTTATGGTCCATACTGATTTTAATATTAGCATGCTCTAATTCCGTAATAAAGTTGTAGCAAGTAAACTGTACCCCTTGATCACTATTAAAAATCTCATGTTTACCTTGTTTTAGAGCTTCTTTGAGAGTATAAAGGCAAAATCCAGCATCGAGATATGGTGATAATGAATGAGCAATAATATAGCGACTATACAAGTCCATTATTGCCACAAAATAGACAAACTTACCTTCTACCATAATATATGTTATATCAGTAGCCCATACCTGATTAACTCTACAAATAATCAAATCTTTGAGTAGATAAGGATATATTTTATGCTTTTTTTCTTTAATACTTGTATTACATCTTTTTCTACAATACAGCCCACTAATCTTCATTTTTTTCATAATTCTTAAGATTTTTGCGATTGACTACTACCCCACTCGCTATGATTTCAGCAGTAATTTTACGATATCCATAACGGCAATCAGAAGCCAAATATACTTCTTGAATCAAATTTGCTACTTCACTTTCGTTATTAATTATAGGCCTATAATATAGGCTAGATCTGCAAATCCCCAATAAATCAGCATGTTTCCTAATTGACAGATCAGAATCTTTTTCTATAAACCTTACTCTATCTTTTTTGCTTATTTCAGTAATTTTTTTTTCAAATAGCTATTTTCCACTGTCAATTCTCCTATTACTTTATGTAAACTTTCTATTTCTTGCGCTAAGATTCTTTGTTTTCTCGCACTTTCACTTTCTTCAACAAATAGGTCTTTTAACCTTGCCAATACTCTATCACGCCAATCATATAGATTTGTTGATGGTATTTTATATTCACTACATATCTTATACCAATTCCCGCTATAGAAAGAACAGATAGAGAATAATGGGGAAAAAGTCATACTAGAGTAAGTGAAATAGCGAGGTATAAATGGCATTAAGGTCAAAACTATTAGACGAAAGAGTTGTAAATTTAGCGAAAGAAATGTTAAAAAAGGTAAGAAATAACGCATATGTTTCAAAAAGTTACAAGCGGTGATAGCAGGAAAAGAAAGTAGTATAAGCGCTGTGGCAAGAATATGTAAAATTTCAAGGACTGCTTTGACTGAATGGATAAAGCATCTAAAATTTGGTAGAGTAGAAAAATTATTTGCCCCGTTTCAGCGGAGAAGAAAAAGCAAATTAAACAAAAATCAACGTGAGCAAATTGAAATATGGGTAGAAAGAAATCCAAATATTACTATTAAGGAAGTACAAATAAAAATCTCAGAGGAATTTGCCCTAAACATCAGCAAATCAACAGTGCACCGTGAGATACAAAGGATGAAATTTTCTTACATAACACCGAGGCCAATGGACCATAAACAAGATAAAAACAAGCAAGAAGAGTTTAAAAGATACTTCAATAAAATAGTCAATTTCCACCCTAAAAGGGAGGTGTTTTTTTGATGAATCACGATTTGGGACTCATTCAAAAATCGGACACGGATGGTTTAAAAGGGGTCAGAACGCAGGTTAAAATGAAAATTGGTAGACAAAATTTCTATATCTAAAGTGCGGTAAATCCAAGAAGTGGTAAGAAAATTAGCCTACTTGCTCCATATGTAAACACTGATTGTATGAATATATTTCTGGAGCAGATGTCGAAAGATTTAGGCACGAAAGAAGCCTTTCTTGTAATGGATTGTGCAAGTTGGCATAGATCAAAAAGTTTGAAAATTCAGGAAAACATTACCATCATATACTTGCCTCCTTATTCACCGGAACTGAATCCTGTTGAAAGGTTGTGGCAATATATCAAATACAATACTTTACGCAATAGTATCTACGATACCATAGGTTTACTTGAAGATGTTTTGTGTAATTTTATTGTCAATATTTCCAGTACTACTATTAAACGAGTTTGTAATGTTTCTTATTTGTTCCGTCAGTAATGGATTTTGGTATAACAGAACGACAATTGTCAGTAGCTCAAGTTAGGCTAGATATGGCATTCACAATATCGTTTGTAAACCTATAGCTATATATAATGAATGAATTTTTTTATATATTCGTTATTAGTATTTTGTATTTCTTGGACAGTTCCGCGGTAGATAATATTCCCTTCGTATAATACTGCTATTTTATCAGCTATTTTAAATGCACTATGAATATCATGTGTAATCGTGATAATTGTAGGGTTAAAGTCTTTAGATAATTTTATTATTATCTCGTTTACCATATCTGACATAATTGGTTCCAATCCTGAAGTTGGCTCATCCAATACAATAATTTCTGGATTGTGCGCAATCGCCCTTGCAAGTGCTACTCTTTTTTTCATTCCGCCTGATAGCTCGATTGGAAACATATCTGCTATGCTTTCCTCAAGTCCAACATCATTTAACTTCTCGATTGCTAGCTGTTTTGCCTCCTTTTCTCTGATATTAAAGCGCTTTTTATAATTAAAAGATATATTTTCCCACACTGTAACGTAGTCAAATAAAGCAGAATTTTGAAATAAGACTCCAAATTTATTTTTGCTTTCACTATTTATTTTAATAGACCCTGAGTCTGGTTTTAGCAATCCAATGATTATTTTTGTTAATACAGATTTACCACTTCCTGAGCCGCCAAGTATGACTAATGATTCCCCCTTCGATATATTAAAACTTATGTTGTTTAATATCGTTCTATCATCAAAAGACAAGCTTAGGTTCAATATTGATATTATGGGGCTATACATGTATCAAAGTAATCAAGTAGTTTGCTAAAATGATCAATATGGACGAAAAAACAACAGTTGATGTTGTAGCAACACCTACTCCTCGTGCACCTTCTCTACAATGGTAACCGTAATAACAACTTGAAACAGAAATTATAGCGCCAAAAGCAGTCGCTTTCATTAGCCCAACAACAAAATCGTTTATATTAAAGAATTGAGCTGTGTATTTTATGTATATATTTAAATTGTGGTTAAATTCAAAGACTGCGGTGACATACCCTCCAAATATTCCTATTAGATCTGCACATACTGTAAGTATTGGAAATACTATAACTGACGCTAGAATTCTTGGTGCAATTAAATATTTGAAAGGATTGATGTCCAAAGTTGTAAGTGCATCTATTTGTTCAGTGATGCGCATCGTGCCAATTTCTGCTGCAATTGAGGACCCAACCTTTCCTACCATTATTAAGCTAATCAAAACTGGCCCTAACTCTTTAATGATAGTGATCGTAACAAGCTTAGGTACTACTTGTTCTTGATTAATCAATAGACCACTTAAGCTACTTTGTAAAACTATCACCGCTCCTATAAAAACTCCAGTTAGCCCAACAATTGGTAAAGAGAAAAAGCCTATCTCTATAATTTGTTTTGCTACATTGCTAAAATAATACGGTGGAACAAAGCAGTGGTATAGAGATTGAATAAAAAACACAAATGCGTTACCAAGCCTCAACAGAAAGTTGATAAAGCACCTACCGATTATTCTAACACTGTTTACATCAAAGGAACTCACTTTGCATTTATCTTAGCTAAAAATTAGTTTTACTGATTTTATTAAAATTTTTATTAACTCTATCGCAGAGTATAGTCAAGATATATCTTAAGTTCAATATACTTTGATCACAATGCTTGAGTTTAAGTTTATAAGACTGAATTGTATAAGAAAACCTTACTTATTTCGCTATTTACTTCTTGTAAAAAACATGCTACTAATAAATTGTGTTATATAATTGAATTGGAGTAAGTTTTGGCAGTTCCGAAGAGAAAAAAGTCAAAGTCAAGGCGTAATATGCATCGTTCTCATCATGCTATTAAGCCTAAGAATATTGTGGTATGTGCAACAACTGGAGAATTCATGTTGCCTCATAACATAGCAGTTGACAATAATTACAAAGGAAAACGTGTTTTCATTAAACAAAAGGCGGAGTAACTCATGATATGTTACCCACGGTCAACAACAACATAGTTATCGCACTTGATGCTATGGGAGGGGATTTTGCACCTCTTTCCGTAATTCAGGGTGCTAGTTTTTTCTTGGATAATCTTGTTGATCCAGGTGTTGAAGTTTTTTTTCATATTTATGGAGATCAGAAAGAAATATCTCCTTTGCTTTCAAAATACAAAAAAGTAATCGATAACTCCGAATTTACCCATTGCTCTGATAATGTTCTTCCAAATGATAAACCCTCTTTTGCACTGAAACATCGCAAAGATTCAAGTATGAAGGCAGCTGTTGAAGCAGTGAAAAAAGGTAAAGCTTTTGGAATGGTGTCTTCAGGCAACACTGGAGCATTGATGGCTATCTCCAGATTTATTTTAGGAACATTACCCAATATCTATCGTCCTGCTATTGCATCTGTCTGTCCAACTAAGACAAAAAGCTTTGCATTGCTTGATCTTGGTGCAAATGTTGACTGTAATACTGACTCATTATTTCAATTTGCATTAATGGGGAGTATATTTGCAAAAATAGCATTAAAAGTTGAAAATCCTGAAGTCGCTTTGCTAAACATTGGTACAGAAGAAGTGAAAGGTACTGACTCAGTAAGAGGAGCTTTTGAGTTACTCAAAAATGCTCCAAGTATTAACTTCAAAGGATATATAGAGGCAAGTGAATTTTTAGATGGTAATATAGACGTAATTGTTGCTGATGGTTTTGTTGGTAATGTAATGCTCAAGACAGCTGAGGCAACTGCTGGTACTTTTATCAGTCTAATAAAACAGGAAGTATTTAATTCATGGATGACAAAAATGCTTGTCGGCATATTGTTGAAACCCAAGCTAAATAAAGCATTAGAGCGTTTTAATCCTAAAATTAGAAGTGGAGCTATGTTTTTAGGGCTAAATGGTATCATTATAAAGAGCCACGGAAATTCTGATGCTATTTCTTTTGCTCACGCTATAAAATTTGCAGTAAATGCAATCAGTGAAAATTTAAACCAGAAGATAATTAACGGGGTAAGTCATATTGAATAAAAGTTTCATATTGAGCACTGGTTCTTACCTACCAAAAAAAATTTTGAGTAATAACGAAATTGCATCGATAGTTGAAACAAACGATGAATGGATAAGGCAAAGAACAGGAATAGTTCAAAGACATATAGCAGATGAAGGAGAACTAACGTCAGATTTAGCTGTTAATGCAGCGAAAAATGCTATAGAAAAAGCGAAAATTTCAATAGATGAAATTGGTTTGATCATAGTTGCAACAACAACACCTGACAAAACTTTTCCTAGCTGTGCAACGATTATACAAAGTAAATTAAAGTGTAAAAACGCATTTGCTTTTGATGTACAGGCAGCATGCTCTGGTTTTATATATGCAGTTACAGTTGCTGATTCACTTATAAAGTCTAACGATAGAATTAAATACGCGCTTGTTATTGGTGCTGAAATAATGTCTAGGATTGTTGATTGGGAAGATAGGTCAACTTGTGTACTCTTTGGTGATGGTGCTGGTGCAGTGATAATGAAATCAGAAATGAGTAGTAGTAGCATTATATCAACAAACTTACACTCTGATGGCAATGTGGACTTATTATGTACAAACGGAGGAATATCCTCTACTCGTGATTCTGGAAAGATACTTATGAATGGAAGAGAAGTGTTTAAACATGCAGTAGAGAAATTAACAGCCTCAGTAGAGGAAACTCTAAAATGCAATAGTTTGGAGATTACTGATATTGACTGGTTAATTCCCCATCAAGCAAACATTCGCATTATTGAAGCAGTAGTAAAGAAATTAGATTTTCCTATAGAAAAAGTAATTAATACAGTTGATAAGCATGCAAACACCTCAGCAGCGTCAATTCCACTAGCCTTAGACTATGCAGTACAAGAATCAAAAATAAAGTCAGGAAATCTGATATTGCTGATTTCAATAGGTGCAGGTTTAGCCTGGGGTTCTGTGTTACTGCGCTATTAGACTTCCTATTACCCACGCTTCTTTTTTCTCAGTTTTATCGTTACATGCTGTACTGACAAAGTTTTGAGATATTATCACAAACATTATATTCACAAGAAATACTTGACTTCAAGTGTACTAAGAAGCATTTTATATATGATGTGTGCCCGTAGCTCAGTTGGATAGAGCAACAGCCTTCTAAGCTGTGGGTCGTAGGTTCGAATCCTACCGGGCACATTCTTCTATCAATGCTTTCTATAAATTTTCAAGTATTCTGATACCACATTTTCAATTGCTAGTGGTCTAATTTTCATTGTTTCGAGATCATCTGACTTTTCGATTGAACTACTCATCATAACTTTCACCTGATCTCGAGTAAGTATAGGGCTTGCATCTCCAGTTATAGGTTTTAACAGCACAGAAACAACTTTACTTTCTAAGAAAAAGGCTATCAATCTTGCCATTGGAAAAGGTACATTGATCAGTAGACACTTTCTGTTAGTCACATTCAGAATAAACTTTAATAAGCTTTTAAAAGAGTAAACTTTTGATCCACCTATATTATAAATTTTTTTATCTTGCTTATTAAAGCTGATAATACGGTATACCACTTCAGCTAAGTTTGTTACACATATCGGCTGAAACTTCGTTATTCCACTACCGATCAACGGCAAAAAAGGAAGAATTGTTGCTAATCTTGCAAATTTATTAAAGAAATTATCTTCTTTACCAAATACAAGACTGGGCTTAATTATCATTGCTCCTTGAAACGCCGAAGCTACAGCTTTCTCACCTTTCAATTTACTTTGGGCATATTTTGATAACTTATCATTTTCTATTCCCATGGCAGAAAAATGTATCATCATGGATACATTTTTTATTTGCGCAGCTTTTGCTATTCTTTCAGCTATTCCAACATGAACTGTATAGAAATCGTATTTTCTTTTTTCATATAATATTCCTACTAAGTTTATAACAACATCACACCCCTCCATACTTTCTAAAATTGATTTTTCATTAAAAAAATCTCCTTCAAGTATTGATATTTGCCCTAAGTTGCCACATAACTTTAGACAAGCAGCTTTTTCCTGATCACGAGTAAATATTCTTATTAAATAACCCTCCGCTGCCAAGCGTCTTACGATGTGTTTTCCTATAAATCCCGTTCCACCAAAAATAACTATACGTTTTATCACAGTTAAAACTTCCAATAACTTAACTTTAAATTAATACAATAGTTTTATTTAATATTCTATTGTGAATTCCTGCACTATAAGGTCCATTCTCATTCCATGAGAACCTTTAACTAAAATTACATCATTACCTTGAACAATATTAGCTAAATTACTTTTCAATTGGTTAGAATCATCGAAATGCATGCCTTTTATATTCTCCGGTAAAAGTTTATTCAATTCTAACATAAATTTACCAACTGTATGAACTTTATTCACATTTTGTTCTACTATATAGTCAAGCAATTCTGTATGAAATACTATGCTTTCATTACCAAGTTCTAACATATCGCCGAGTAGTGCCACTTTTCTTAAATTAGAATATGTACCTAAAGTTCTTATTGCAGCCTTCATTGAAGTAGGGTTAGCATTATAGGAGTCGTTAATCAAATGTACTAATTTTCCATTGTATTTAGCTTGATGAACATTACCTCTACCTTCTGTTACAGTAAAATTCTCAAGTGCTAGTGGTAATTTCGATAAATCAAGTCCTAGAATTTGCACAACTGCTGTCACAACTAATGCAGAGTATGTAAAATGCTCACCCCGCAAACGTAAATTACAGTTTATAATTTGACCGTTGTGCGGTTTAATTTTTAAATTTATACCGCTATCGTTTCTTATTAGGTCTAACAAACGAACAGTAGCACTTTCATTCTTACCAAAGCTCACTACATTTCTGTCAGCATTTGATAAAAGATAATCATAATGTTTATTATCCTTGTTCAAAACCAAAGTACCATTATTTTTCATACCACATAGGACTTCTAACTTCGCTTGCGCAATATCAAGTAGAGATGAAAAATTTTCAACATGCGCAGGTTCGATGTTGGTAATAACTGCAATATCCGGATTGCTAATCTTCGATAGCTCTTTTATCTCACCAGCTCTATTCATTCCCATTTCAAGTATTAAGTACTGGCAGTTTTTTGGGACTTTTAGAATAGTAAAAGGTAATCCTATATTATTATTCAAGTTATCTTTGTTTGCATAAGACGCTCCATATTGCGATAGAACAGTGTGCAGCATGTCCTTTGTAGTCGTTTTCCCTACACTACCTGTAATTGTAATAACTTTAGCATTAACAAGAACATTTCTAATGTAATATGATGCCATATTATGCAAAGCTTTTAGAGTATCTTGCACAACAATTAGAGGAAAATTTCTATATTTATCTTCGCTTACTACCGCAGCAACAGCTCCTTTTAAAAATGCTTCATGTAGAAAATCATGCCCATCAAATTTCTTTCCCTTGAGAGCAATAAATAAATCACCTTTTTTTGTGCTTCTTGTATCCGTTGAAATATTTGAGCTATATACCGAATTACAAACACCCTCCCCTCTTCCGCCAGTAGCATCGATAATATTATTTGCGTTCCATTTTAACATAATTTATCTTTAAAGGTAATTTGAACAAGAAAAGCAGCAAAAATACTACATACTTTCGTAATGTACAAATAATGATTGCTATCTCTATAATTTCATCTTATAATAGATATACAAGCTTAAATATTTTCGTCTATAATTGGGTGTATTTTACTATCCGATTGTAGAAAGTGACTTGGAGGTATGTATGGCAAAAGATGAGTCAAATAAAAAGTCTATTTTGGCTAAGATAAAAGGCGTGTTTTTTCTTGTGCCTAAAGCACTTATTTATCCTATAAAGAAACCGTTTGCTTCAATTGATGAAATGAAGCATGATGTTAAACTTTCATTAAAAAAGGCTGTGAGTGATGCACCTAAAGAAGAAGAGAAATATGACCCACCTATAAAAACCACAGAAGCTAGTAAGTACCTTGGCATACAAATAACAAAACAAGAAAAAGGTAAGGTAAGTTTTTTAGCGTCAAGAACTTTAACGGGGGATATACCTTACTTGAGTCCAGAGAAATTAGATAAAATAAGGAAAGATCTGCCAAATATAACTATTTTTAGAGAAGAAAACAAAATTGTAATTGAAGTTGATGTTGAGAAGATTATCCAAGAAATAAAAGATAAAAATCCAGGTATAGACGAAAAAGTAATGAAAAAGTACGCTATTGAAGGAATTTATAATAAAATTGATTATGATCTCAAAAATTTGGCAAAAATTACTGGTGGAGAGTTTAAAGTTCACACAGACCGAAAGTTGCTGTATGATATTGCAGAAAAGTTGTATAGTGGATACGATAGTAAAAAGCAACAGTCACAAGAAGTTATAAGGTCTATAGGTAAAGAAAAGTCATCAGAGAAAATTTTAAATAATTGGCAAAAAGCTATTAAACAAGATTTTGAAAGTTGCGAAAGCATAAGAGGTAGGGGGAAATAAATTATGGAGAGTGTTATGAAAGAAGTTAAAATAGAGCAAAGGTATCATAGCCTAACTGTTCCTGGAGATATGTATCATTTACAACCAGAAGTTATTGCTGCAAGAAGGGCAAAAAGACACCAAATGGACTATGGGTCAGTTTTGCGTGGAAAAGATATACAGCTAAAAGACGTTTCAAGTCTTGAAGATGCTTCTAGCGAAGCAGCAATAAGCCCACCTTCTACACCAAATCATAAGCAAAATAGAAGAGGACCAGGAATTTAATAAAGTATGGGTAGTACAGCTTATGATGACACTAATATTTTTGCTAAGATATTAAGGGGCGAGTTGTCTTATGAGGAAATACATAAAAATGAAAATGTGCTAGCTTTTCGTGATAAGTATCCTGATGCACCAGTTCATATTCTAGTTATACCAAAAGCTCAATACGTTTCATATGATGATTTTGTTCTGAAAGCTTCCGAAGAGGAAATAGTAAGTTTTTTTAAAACTGTTAGAGAAATAGCACATAAATATAACTTAGAAAAAACAGGATATAGATTAGTTACTAATCACGGTAAAGATGGAGAGCAAGTTATACCGCACTTTCACATACATATTTTAGGTGGTAAAAGATTAGGAAAGCATGTAAATTCATAGTGTTATATGTTTTTTAAATGAGCGAATATTTAACCATATTAATTTTTATCTGTGTATCAATTGTAGTATCCTTTACTTTAGGTGTATTAACTATGTTTCTTGCAGTCAGTAACCCAGATGGTGAAAAGCTTTCTACATATGAGTGTGGCTTTAATCCTTTATCAAGAGCCAGAAAAAGTTTCGACATAAAATTTTACTTAGTTGCAATATTGTTCATAATATTCGATTTAGAAATTGCTTTTCTTTTCCCTTGGGCCGTTTCTTTATCTAAAATAAGCTATTGCGGATTTTGGTCTATGATGATATTCCTTGCAATACTTACTATAGGCTTTATTTATGAGTGGTGTAAAGGTGCGTTGGAATGGGAGTAAATTTATCTAATGGAGACTGGAATCGTTACAAAAAAGAAGGTTTTCTTATCACTAAATTTGGCGATTTAATAGATTATATAATGAACTGGGCAAGGTCTGGTTCATTGTGGCCAATGACATTTGGTCTTGCATGTTGCGCAGTAGAGATGATGCACACTGCATCCAGTCGTTATGATCTTGATAGATATGGCATAATCTTTCGTGCAAGCCCAAGGCAAGCAGATGTTATGATTGTTGCTGGCACGTTAACTAATAAAATGGCAGCAGCATTGCGTAAAGTTTATGATCAAATGGCAGATCCCAAATACGTCGTTTCTATGGGAAGTTGTGCAAATGGCGGTGGCTATTATCATTATTCTTACTCAGTAGTCCGTGGTTGCGATAGAATTGTGCCAGTTGATGTGTATGTTCCTGGATGCCCTCCAACTGCTGAGGCGTTGCTATATGGAATGCTATGTCTACAAAATAAAATAAAACGAACTAAAAATATATAGCATGGATAAAACTGCAAAATACATACAAAAAAAGACTAAATGTGAATGTATTCAGAAAAATGATGGCACTATTGTAATATATTCAGCTTTGAATGACATTGAAAATCACTTACTCTTTCTACGTGATGATGAAAAGTGTAGGCTTGAATTATTAGTTGACGTTTTTGGAGTTGATTACCCAGATAGAGAAAAACGTTTCGAGCTAATATACAATTTGCTCAGCGTTGTACACAATATCAGAGTGCACATAAAGCTTCAGTTATGTGAAGGTGATATACCTCTAAGTGTAGCAAAGATATTTAACGCAGCTTCGTGGTTTGAGCGTGAAGTATTTGATATGTATGGAATAGAGTTTTCTGATCACCCTGATTTACGTAGGATTTTAACGGATTATGGATTCAAAGGTCATCCAATGTTAAAAGATTTTCCTCTCACTGGCTACGAGGAAGTAAGATACGATATAGAGGCAAAAAAGGTTGTATATAATCCTATAGACTTACCGCAAGATTTTCGTATGTTTGACAGCTTATCCCCTTGGGAAGGTAGGAAAGCCACAAAAGTAAATATAAAGGAGTAAAAAATGACAGCACAAAGAAAAAAAATATCTTTGATTGGCGCAGGAAATATCGGTGGAACGCTTGCCCATATGATTGCACTAAGAGAGCTAGGAGATATTGTTTTGCTTGATGTCAGCAATGGAATACCACAAGGTAAAGCGCTTGACATTGTAGAATCATCTCCTATTGATGGGTATAATGTCAATATTACTGGTACAAATAGGTATGAAGATATAAAAAGCTCTGACGCAATTATAATAACTGCTGGCATTGCCAGAAAACCTGGAATGAGCAGAGACGACCTTCTGGAAACTAATGCTGCAGTAATGAAAGAGGTTGGGGAAAATATTAAAAAACATTCTCCAAACGCATTTGTAATAGTGGTTACCAATCCTTTAGATGCTATGGTTTCAGTAGTACACAAATCTTCAAGTCTGCCAACTAATATGATTGTTGGTATGGCAGGAGTGCTTGATTCTGCTCGTTTTCGTTATTTTCTTGCAAGTGAGTTAAATATTTCTATTGAAGATGTATCTGCTTTTGTTCTTGGAGGACATGGTGACAGTATGGTACCACTAATCAATTATGCTTCAATTGCTGGCATTCCACTTACCCAAATCATTGAGATGGGTTTGATTACGCGAGGAAAAGTTGATGAAATAGTTGAGCGCACTCGTAATGGTGGAAAAGAAATAGTTGATCTACTTAAATCTGGATCTGCATACTATGCTCCTGCATCTTCAGCCATAAGCATGCTAGAATCATACTTAAAAGACAAAAGGCGTATATTACCATGCGCTGCTTATCTTAATGGTGAATATGGTGTGAAAGACTTATTCATTGGTGTTCCTACTATTATTGGCAAAAATGGAGTTGAGAAAATTCTAGAAGTTAAAATGAACGATAGTGAACAAGAGATGTTTTATAAATCTGTAAGTGCAGTAAAAGAGCTCTGTCAGCTAAATTAATTGCCCTATAGAATTTCTTTGACCTCAAGCTTCGAAAACAGTCTAAAAAAATTATTTGTAGTTATTTTTTCTACTTGTTCCGGCGATTCATTCCATAATTCTGCTAAACAATTCACAACATATTTCACCATTGCCGGTTCATTTTTTCTTCCTCTGTAAGGCTCAGGAGATAGATAAGGTGCATCAGTTTCAACTAAAACACGCTCACGTGGCACATTTTGTGCAATTTCTCTTAGTAAGTTCGCATTTTTAAAAGTAATAATTCCAGAAAATGAAATGTATAATCCCAAGTCCATAGCCTTATAAGCAAGCTCTTTAGAAGAAGCAAAGCAATGCATTACTCCACTAAAAGCGTCCTTCTTCATTTCTGAATTTAACATATCAATCATCTCACTATCAGCATTTCTAGTGTGAATAACTAAAGATAATCCTGTTACTTTTGCCGCTTCTATATGTGATGCAAAACTTTTTTTTTGATTGCTTTTGTTATCAGATTTATAAAAATCTAATCCGGTTTCACCGATACTAATTACCTTTTTGCCCCTAGTAAATTCAATCAATTCATCAGCATTTATACACTCACCTTTTTCCACATTAGTATCAAGCGGATGTATACCAACGGAGCAGTAGACTTGATCATAGGATGAAGAGATTTTTAATAATTTAGGGATATCATTAATGCTTATACATATGTTATGCAAAATTCTCACACCATTTTGCTCTGCTCTTGAAATTACCTTTGGTATTTCATCATCAGAAAAATAAATTAGATGACAATGAGAATCAACTATCATAAATAGATCCTTTTATGATAGAAGAAAACTCTTCTATCACTTTTTTATAAACTTCTTTTTTGAACGGTATGGAACTGGCTACCAAATCATCCACATTTTGCCAACGCCACTCTTTGAACTCTGGATGATCAGTATAGTTAATATTAATATCCTTATCCTTCCCACAAAATTTCATTAAGAACCACCTTTGCTTTTGGCCAGAATACCTCCCATTCCAGCATATCGGTATAACTTCCTCGGGTAAGTTGTAATATATCCACTCTTTATTTTGAGCCACAACTTCTACTTCATCAGTACCAACTTCCTCCAATAGCTCACGTAGCGCTGCCTGCTCTAGCTCTTCACCTTCATCAACTCCTCCTTGTGGCATCTGCCAATAAGAGTCACTATCAAAGCGTTTTCCAATAAAAATATTCCCCTGTTTGTTAAATAGCATTATGCCAACACAAGGGCGATACTCTTTCTCCTGGCTAACCACAAATATTCTCTGTTACTAAATTATCTATCATAGAAGTTCCAACTACTTTTTTACTATTCATTTTTTCAACAATTTTTTTTGCAACTTCTTTTGCGCTTAAGTTTGAGTTATCAATTTCAAGTGAACCTTGAGGCACAAATAGTTTCTTTCCTTTAATTTTTCTCATAGCAAAATCTGAATCAGTAATTTTTCTCTCCTGCTCTCTTTCCTTTAATTGAACGCGCTTTACTAGTTCTCCACTATTACAATATAACACCACAGGGAGAATCTCCACGTTCATTTTTTTACTTAAATTCACCACTGAGTTATATACTTTTTGATCATAGGAATCACCTTTTATCAATTCGTTTGTAAATATATAATGCTTTGATTCTATATGGTATTTTTCCAATATTGCTAACATATTCTCTCTAATCACAAAAATTTCTTCCCATATTTCACTTGTAACCTCAGCGTTTCTGAAATCAATCATATCAAATATAATATTATTAAACAGGTTATTGTCTACTATCACCCCATCAATAATATTACACAGCTCTTTTGCAATCGTAAGTTTGCCACTACCCGAAAATCCTATTAAGTAAATGATCATACCATCAGAAAACTATCATATATTACAAATATATGTATTATAAACGTTACACTAGAAACATATCAAAAATAGTTCATATTCAGAAATTTTGAGTGTATCATTACAGATAAATTATATAATTTAGAATAATGAACGGTGATACAGAATCAATAAAAAATACAATTGTAGATGTAATAGATCAAAACAAAGGTCAAGATATAGTTACTTTTGATGTACAGAATAAAACTGTCATTGCAAAATATATGATCATTGCATCCGGTGATTCGAGCCGCCATGTAAAAGCATTAGCTGAGCAAGTGATGAAAAATCTCAAGCAATATGATAAAATAGATGTAGAAGGTATGGATGAAGGTAACTGGGTGATTGTGAATTTTCAAGGTATAATGGTTCACCTATTCAGGCCAGAAGTAAGAGAATATTATAAGATAGAAGAGTTATGGAATTGATTATCCAGGTAGCTGGTATACACTTGCTCAAATGTTGTAATTTTGAAGGCAACCCTTATGAAGTTGGTGGTGTCATTCCAGTGCTTGACGCTGGAATCTAGAAAACTTAATCATAAACGAGCACACTATACAACATTTTTGATGAAATTTCATAATAAACTGGATTCCAGCGTCAAGCACTGTAATGACACCATCGTTAACAACACCGTTTACACACAAAATAACATATTATGAAACATAAATCCGAGTTTTTAAACTTCATTCAAGAAAGAGGATACCTATATCAATGTACAAACATTGATAGGTTAGACCATCTATTATCACAAGATAATTATATAATTGCATACATTGGGTTTGATTGTACGTCACCAAGTTTGCATATTGGCAGTCTCATTCAAATCATGATGCTCCGTCACCTACAAAAATTCGGTTATAAGCCAATAGTTCTACTTGGAGGTGGCACAACAAAAATTGGTGACCCATCTGGTAAAGACAAAGCAAGAAGCGTCTTGCCGATAGAAGATATCAATCAAAATATACTTGGTATAAAGAAAACCCTCGAGAAGATGATATCTTTCGATTATGGAAAAACTGGTGCAATCATAGTAAACAACGCAGATTGGTTAGATAACATAAAATATATAGACTTTTTGCGTGATATAGGGACACATTTTTCTGTAAATCGCATGTTAGGCTTTGATAGTGTGAAAATTAGGCTAGATAGGGAGCAAAATCTAAGCTTTCTCGAGTTTAATTACATGTTGTTACAAGCCTATGATTTTGTCGAGTTGAATAAAAAGTATGGCTGTCGTCTCCAGATTGGAGGGTCAGACCAATGGGGAAATATAGTAAACGGAATTGAACTTGGCAAAAAGTTAAATTTACCTGAGCTGTTTGGTCTTACCACACCTCTTTTATTAAACGCACAAGGAAAAAAGATGGGCAAAACTGAAAGTGGAGCAGTATGGCTTGATGGCAGCATGCTAAATTCTTATGACTATTGGCAATATTTTCGCAATGTTGATGATCAAGATGTTGGTCGTTTCTTGAGACTTTTCACTGATTTACCAACTGATGAAATTAAAAAACTAGAGTCCTTGAAGGATCAAGAAATAAATGAAGCAAAAAAGGTCTTGGCAACAGAGGTGACAAAAATATGTCATGGTTGCAAAGAAGCTGAACTTGCACGATCTGCTGCAATCTCTGCTTTTGAAAATGAAGACAGTTCATTGCTTTCTGGTTACACTATCACAAGAGAACAAGTTGCAAATGGCATACTCCTGATAGACTTGCTTCATGACACCGGTTTTGAACCTTCAAAAGGTGCGGCAAAGCGTTTAATACAGGGAAATGGATGTAAAGTTAATGATAATACTATAAACGATGTTAACTATATAATAAATTCTGAGAGCTTCAAAGATCATTCATTCATAAAATTGTCTGCAGGAAAGAAACGCCATATTAAAATTTTAGTGAGTGAAGTAAGAAAGTGAATTTGTATCTGTTCAGCAGAATAGCAAAATAAGGTAGCCAAGAAAAGATAATTATAGGAACAAATGGATATCATTGAAGCAGCTGACACTGTGGCAGAATCGCTAGGCAACCCTACTATCGCTAGCAGTTTCTTGCTGTCGATTTGCTAAGATTGGTTTATCAACTTGAGTATCAGGATTTGACAATTTATATATAGCATTGCCAACTATTAGTGCTGTTGCTGTAATTGCAACTACTGCTATAACTATAGGTATTAACTCAGCTGTAATTGCTCCGGCTGTAAAAAGTGCTATAGATATAGCAGTACCTAATAATGCAGTTACTCCACCGGGGCTTTGTTGCATCACTATAGTATTTTCTAAAATGAATGGATAAATTTCCATTATGGTATTACCAACCAAAAGTTGTAAGTCTGTACATTTATACATTAGAGGTCTGAGGCGGCTTTTGATGGTATGCCAACAGTGTTCTATGGGATTCAAATCTGGTGAATATGTTGGAAGATACAGCACATGAAAGCCAAAAGACTCTATTAATGATTTTGTTTTAGTGGTCTTATGAAATGTAGCATTATCCATAACTATGGTTGTGCCAAGTGGCAATTTAGGTAATAACATCTTCTCCAACAATATATTGAATACCTCTTTTTCACACCCACCTTTGAAAGTCATTGGTGCAATAAATCTCATTCCAATCCACCCGGCTACTATACTGATTCTCTCTCGAGTTCTCCGTGGAATATCTGCATAAATTTTCTTTCCTCTTGGAGCACGTCCATATTCTCGGTATAACTTATTATCAACTCCTGCTTCATCTATATATAAGATGCTGGAATGTTCTATTTTTGAGATTTTATCAATAAATTGCTGCCTATCTTCTTGATTGCGCTCTTGATATAGTGTGACTTTTTTTAAAGTAATTTTTAGCTGTTTTAGTCTATACCAAATTGAATTTATTCCAAATCCAAGATTTTGTTTCATCTCTGCCAGAGTATGATCTGGATTCTTTGTAACATATTCTTCGAGTATTTTTGGGTCTATTTTTCGAATAAAGCTACCGTTTTTAGATGGCTTTAAGCTTTCACCAGCAGCTTTCTTTTTTAACCAGCGGTACAGAGTTGCTATTCCTATCTCCATGAGCTCTGCTATCTCAACCTTTGTCTTCCCTTTTTCTATCATCAATACTGCCTTTTCCCTTAAATCCACACTATATGCCATTATAACTCAAATACTTTATTATACCTTTATCATTTGCTTTGGGAAATACTATATCTATGAAAGGCTAACTATACAAGCAGCTTATTGAAAATCTTATTTTTTGCAATCAATCTGATTAAATTTAAGAATAGTAATTTATTGTTTGTACTAGTAAATTTAATTCTACTTAAAATAGCTAAAGCATTGAAATTCTTTAATTCTAGCTAGATTAGTGAATGATAGTAAAACTTCTTTTACTTAAATTTAGATATTTACTGACTGTCCTTACTATAAATGCTAGAATAATAAACTATTGATATTCTACATTTTATCTTTTATTCATCGTAGATAGCGATTCAACAAAGCCCAATAGCGTCAACTTAAGGAAAGATGTTAAGGAGTAAAATACTGTGAAAAATAGGACCTTTGGTTTCTATTTTATTTCAATAAAGAAGATATCAGTAAAGCTTATCTATTAAGGTGTCACATAGAGGAGTGCTATAAAATACTCAAAGTAGAAGGAGAATTAGAGAATTTTTCTGAGATAAATTTAGAGATAAGAATTTTGTGCAAATTTGGTCATGTGCAATACTTCATATGTGTGATGCACAAGAGCCTTGGAACCCAGATCAAATTGCTAAGTATCGTTTAAATTTTTCAGTTTTATTTGCTATAATGAAACAAAAACTTTATCAGGTGCTTGTTGGAACCAAAAAATTTTCAAGCCCTTTTTAAAATACTCACTAAAGTTAACGTGAAGATTGTATAGCCGCAATAAAATAGATAAGCCTAAACGCCATAATGTCTTTAGGAGAGCTTGCTAATTTATTCTCTTAAGTTAACGCCATTGCCTGAACAGATACATAAAAAAGTAGTACTTGCAAGAAAGAGTTACTTAAGAAATTAATTAACTTTGCTATTCTCTCTAACATACCTAGAAGAAATAGATACATTATCTAATGCACTACTAATCCTAGTATTCCTTTCATTAATCGCTGCAGTTGGTTGAAAAGTGGCATAGATATATTGTGGTATGTCATTAATTCGTACTATAATAGAATTAATACATTCAATATTACCTTTATGTATAGCGATGCCAAGTGGCGTTAAGCTGTACGTCTGACCAGTTGGAGATATTACAGCATTGTGATTAGCAAGAATATCTTGCAATAAACCACTATTTTGAGCATGAGTTAAAATCGAATTAATATGTGCATGATTACCTTCATATATAGCAAAGCCAAGTGGTGTTAAGTTGTACTTCCAACCATCTGAAGAATACAAAGTATTTTTAGCAGTAAGAACTTCTTGCAGCTTACCATTATTTTGAGCTTGTCTTAAAATAGAATTAACATATTGATTGTTATTTCTATATATAGCAAGGCCAAGCAATGTTAAAATGTATGTCCAATTATTCAGAATATCTTGCGATACAACATTATTTTGAATCATTGTTGAAATGTAGTTACAACATTCCTTATTATTTTCATATATGGCAAAGCTAATTGGTGTTAAAATATGCGTCAGACCATCTGAAAACTGTAAAATATTTTCAGCAATAAAAACGCCTTGCAGCATATCATTATTTTGAGCGTTTTCTAAAATAGAACTGATACATTCTTTATTACCTTTATATATAGAGAAACTGAGTGTTGTTAAAGCATACTCCTTAGTATTGAAATACTGTACAATATTTCTAGCAGCAAGAATATCTTGTAGTATTCCACTGTCCTGGGCTTTTGTTAAAATATCATTAATATATCTTGGCTTATTGTAATGTATAGCAAAGCCAAGCGATGTTAAGGTGTACATCAGACCATCTTGATAGTTTATAATATTTTCAGTATTAATAATCTCTTGCACTGTACCGTTATTTTGAGAATGTATTAAAATAGAATTAACGCATTCGTTATTACATTTGAATATGGCTAGGCTAAGTAGTGTTAAAGTGCGTTCCCCACCTCTTGGAAATCGTTTAGTATATCCTATTGTAAGAACTTTTAGTAAATCATTCTCTGAGGCTCTTTTCAAGATATTACCAATTTCCTCACGATTTGATATTACCTTTTTCAACTTTAAATGCAAATTTCGTTGTGCTTGTGTTAAGTTGTTATCATTTAGCATATTCTTGTAACCTCGCTTTAAAGTCAGTGCAGTTTAATTATTCTATGTTAGTATACACCAATAGAAAAAATTCATCATATGTTCTGGAAAAAATTTACACAGGTTAATGAGGAAATCGTAAGAGAGAGCCTAAAAAAGGTTATAGAGAAGAAAAGTGGTAAGAATGTTGGTGTAGTATCCTCAATTGTTATTAAGGGTAAAGATGTTGCTTTTGCTCTTGAAGTTACTGAGCCAAATGAAGAATTAAGAAAAAATTGTGAGCAAGCTGTTAAGGCGATACCGGGAGTAGGAAAGGTTACTGTAGTTGCTACTGGTAAAAAACAAGCTAGGCAACAAAAAGCTAAACTTCATATCGAAGGAGTGAAAAATATAATTGTCGTTGCTTCTGGTAAAGGAGGTGTGGGTAAGTCGACAGTTGCACTAAATCTAGCTCTTTCGTTAGCAGAATTAAAACATAAAGTTGCGCTAGTTGATGCAGATATATATGGTCCTTCGATTCCTAAAATGTTGGGCACTGAGAAATTAAAACCAGAAATACAGAGTGGTAAAGCAATGCCTATAGAGAAACATGGTCTCTATACTATTTCAATTGGCTATTTTATTGATAAGGACCGCGCAGTAATATGGCGTGGACCTATGATCACAAAAGCACTTTACAATTTGCTAATGGGAACAAGGTGGTCTGATATAGAATATTTAATCATTGATACACCGCCTGGCACTGGCGATGTACATTTAAGTCTGATGGAGAATTTTAGTTTAACTGGAGCAATAATAGTTTCAACTCCACAGGAGCTTGCTTTAGTCGATGCACAAAAAATTTATGATATGTTCACAAAGCTCAGCGTGCCAATTATCGGCATTGTGGAAAATATGAGCTATTTTGTTCAAGATAATTCAAAAATACACATATTTGGAAAAGGTGGTGCAAAAAAAATGTCTGAAGAGCTGGGAGTCAAACTCTTGAGCAGAGTTCCTCTAGATCCGCAAATATGTAGTGCTTCTGATTGTGGAAATCCTTCAATACTAAGTGAGGATTTAGTAAGGATTTATGAAGGCATTGCTAAAGATGTTAGGTCTTTTGTATGCAGTCTATAAAGTTTTTTTAAACTATAGTATTTCCCAAAGCAAATGATAAAGGTATAATAAAGTATTTGAGTTATAATGGCATATAGTGTGGATTTAAGGGAAAAGGCAGTATTGATGATAGAAAAAGGGAAGACAAAGGTTGAGATAGCAGAGCTCATGGAGATAGGAATAGCAACTCTGTACCGCTGGTTAAAAAAGAAAGCTGATGGTGAAAGCTTAAAGCCATCTAAAAACGGTAGCTTTATTCGAAAAATAGACCCAAAAATACTCGAAGAATATGTTACAAAGAATCCAGATCATACTCTGGCAGAGATGAAACAAAATCTTGGATTTGGAATAAATTCAATTTGGTATAGACTAAAACAGCTAAAAATTACTTTAAAAAAAAGTCACACTATATCAAGAGCGCAATCAAGAAGATAGGCAGCAATTTATTGATAAAATCTCAAAACTAGAACATTCCAGCATCTTATATATAGATGAAGCAGGAGTTGATAATAAGTTATACCGAGAATATGGACGTGCTCCAAGAGGAAAGAAAATTTATGCAGATGTTCCAGGGAGAACTCGAGAGAGAATCAGTATAGTAGCCGGGTGGATTGGAATGAGATTTATTGCACCAATGACTTTCAAAGGTGGGTGTGAAAAAGAGGTATTCAATATATTGTTGGAGAAGATGTTATTACCTAAATTGCCACTTGGCACAACCATAGTTATGGATAATGCTACATTTCATAAGACCACTAAAACAAAATCATTAATAGAGTCTTTTGGCTTTCATGTGCTGTATCTTCCAACATATTCACCAGATTTGAATCCCATAGAACACTGTTGGCATACCATCAAAAGCCGCCTCAGACCTCTAATGTATAAATGTACAGACTTACAACTTTTGGTTGGTAATACCATAATGGAAATTTATCCATTCATTTTAGAAAATACTATACTTCCTTAATAGTAATATTTGGATTTCTTTCTACCCATATTTCAATTTGCTCACGTTGATTTTTGTTTAATTTGCTTTTTCTTCTCCGCTGAAACGGGGCAAATAATTTTTCTACTCTACCAAATTTTAGATGCTTTATCCATTCAGTCAAAGCAGTCCTTGAAATTTTACATATTCTTGCCACAGCGCTTATACTACTTTCTTTTCCTGCTATCACCGCTTGTAACTTTTTTGAAACATATGCGTTATTTCTTACCTTTTTTAACATTTCTTTCGCTAAATTTACAACTCTTTCGTCTAATAGTTTTGACCTTAATGCCATTTATACCTCGCTATTTCACTTACTCTAGTATGACTTTTTCCCCATTATTCTCTATCTGTTCTTTCTATAGCGGGAATTGGTATAACACTGCTGCTGGGAATCCTTCTGCTTCTGTTACAATATTTAGACAATAGTACATTCCATATATAAAATATACGTACGAAAACCCTGGCGTACCAAACATTACTGAGGTTCGATTAGTATAGCCTCTTGCTGCATGACAAGCTGGGTCATCCATTCCTATATACGCTTCAACTTCAGTTATTATTCCACTAAAATTAGAAAATTTCAGCATCTTCCCTAGCAGCTCCCCAGCTACGGTTAAAGTTGGCCGTTCATAGAAATTTCTTGGTAATATTGTGTTATTCATCATAGAAGTACAAGTTACTTACATTTGTAAGCAAGTTATACTATTTTTGCTTTTTCTTATTTATTTAGTCAAGAGCATTTCTGAGAAGTAGAAGTTGGTGTTGTTGTCACATTTGTTACATCTGTTGAAGGCTGCTGTAAAACCTTGACTGATTCAGAGCTCTTTTGTTGCAATTGCGGTACTAACGCTTCATATAAAGATTTTGGCTCACGTCTCTTACCTATTTTGACTTCTTTATTTGCACGCAACTGCTCTGCAGTAACACCGTTGCCTTCAAGGAGAGTTACACCATTCTTACCATCAATGTTAACTTTAACTTTGCATTCTCTTCCATCAACATACCACTTTAAAGTCATTTCATATAACCCACTCATTATTTCATAAACTCTTTCCTCATTATCACTATAGCAAGATGCCCCCCTCTTTTTTTCTTGATTAGGATGACAAAATGTAATTGTTCTTACACCATACTCTTTACATATACTACCGCCTAGAAGTTTAGCTATATCTACTCCTTCTTTATTGGCATGTAGCACAACTCTCACGGTAGGATAAACAATACTCTCTTCCCTTTTGCCTTCTTTTATCATTATGGACTCTATGGTATATACCTTCGATATCTCTGCCTTAATTTGGTCAGCAATCTTGCCTACAATCTCTTTACCATGATAGTGAGATTCTGCTTTCTTCGGAGAAAAAGGTTCTTTGTTTGTAGTATTAGTGTCTGGATCATTCTGTAACTCAAAGAATTTATCACATTCTTCATCACTGTCTAATTTGATATATTCACGCTTGTTCTTGCCTGATACTGCATTCTGAATACTAGACGATCCTTATGTTACAGTTGTACCAGATCTATTGCCTTTACCTTTTAGAAGAACAAGATGCTCTTCTGACCTTTCTTCCTTACTCAACTTTGAAGCTGCATCACCAAAAGAAGGTTTCTCTACTATATGCGTGTAAGAACTTTTAACTCTACTCTCATTATCAGGTACTGTAGTAGCCCACAAAAGCTTTTTAATATAATCTAACATATGCCACCTCTTACCATTAACTAAATATCAGTATGCAAACTTTGCTATAACTAATCAATAACTAAATTTACTCCAAATAAAATGAGCTGATAAAAAGGTATAAATTGAGATTAGGTAAAGCTTTTGGTATAATATCTAGTTAATTTTGAATAGGCAGGTGATCTCATCTACAAAGACGTTTTTTATCTCATTTATTTTTGGGTTTATTCTCTTTCCCTATTTTATAAAACTTCTAAAAAAGATAAGTAAAGATGGACAACCAATCAGATCATATGGACCAGAAAGTCATTTAATAACAAAAAAGAATATACCACCTATGGGTGGAATAATAATACTAACTTCTGCTTTATTACCAATCCTGCTTTCGACTCAATTAACACCAGAAATTTCATTGCTGGTATTTATAACTCTATTTTTTGCTCTACTTGGATTTATTGATGACTATTTAAAATTGAAGACAAATCACCACCGAGGTTTAAGTGCAAAAACCAAAATACTTATTCAGTTTGTCGTTACTCTGGTCTGTATGTTTATACTTAAGCTACAATCTGCTGAAGGTTTTACAAAAATTTCTCTATTTAGAGAAGTAGAAATCGACCTTGGCTATCTATATCTTCCGTTTGCTGCATTTGTAATTGTCGGCTCTTCTAATGCTGTGAATCTTACAGATGGCCTAGATGGCCTTGCTGCAACTCAAGCCATTACTTCCTTTTCTTTTTTGGGGCTAATTGCATACATCACTCAGACAGATGTAAACATTACTTTATTCTGCATTGCATTTATAGGAGCTATTTTAAGTTTCTTGTGGTTTAACACACATCCAGCAAAAATATTTATGGGTGATGTTGGAAGCCTATCAATCGGTGCAGCTTTAGGACTCACTAGTGTTCTAATTAAAAAAGAAATGCTTTTTGCCGTTATTGGAATAATCTTTGTAATAGAGACTTTATCTGTGATTATTCAGGTATCATATTTTAAATATACAAAATTTAGATATGGAGCAGGAAGAAGAATTTTCCTTATGACACCAATACATCATCACTTTGAAAAGAAAGGGTGGTCAGAAAATACAATAGTTATAAAATTTTGGATAATTTCTATTGCTTGTTCGATTTTTGCTTTAACTTTCTTATTATAGGAATTATGAAATATCCAGACTTTTCATTAGAAAATACATTATCAGGAATTATAGCAGGAGTAGATGAAGTAGGAAGAGGTCCGCTTGCCGGTCCAGTGATGTCTGCAGCTGTAATATTTACTGATAGAGATACGGTTATTGATGGAATAAACGACTCAAAAAAGCTAACCCCTAAGTGTAGGCAAGTTCTATACGAAAAAATAACGTCTGTTGCAAAATTTGGTATAGGAATGGCAAGCGTAGAAGAAATAAACTCATACAATATTTTGCAAGCAACAAAGCTTTCAATGAAACGTGCGTTGGCAAACTTGAATCTAGAACTAGATTATGTTCTAGTTGATGGTAATCAACCACCTGAAGTAAAATGGCAAGTAAAATCTATAGTGAATGGTGATAGCTTAAGTATATCAATCGCAGCTGCTTCAATCGTTGCAAAAGTTACAAGAGATCGGCTTATGGAAGAATTGCATAATAAGCATCCTCAATATAATTGGTATAAAAATAAGGGATATGGAACAAAAGAACACCTCAGCGCTATTGGCCTTCATGGAATTACGAAGCACCATAGAAAGAATTTTGCACCTATAAGAATACTACAGCCTTTAATCACTTACCTTTTTTGAAAGGTATGTTTTCATTAAACAGGCAGACTGTGATTGATCCGTTTCTTAAGGTAAATACCGAGCTTACTCTTTCAATTATCAGGTAGTCATCAACTGTACGAAAATTTATCAAGGATTCATATCCTGCAGAATCAACCATAAAAACTGCCGGGAAATCAGAGTTTATTTTATTAAATTGTAGATATGTAAATTTTCCGTCATCAAAAACCTTAATTGGTATTATTGATTGACTGCCTTTAACGTGAGAGATGGAATAGTTAAAATTCAAGCCTTTCTTTATAACCTCAATATCACTTATATCAGGGATAGTGGTATGACTAGCTTGCTCTAGAATATCACCGTTACTCGTTGAATAAATTTCATCACTGTTGAACAGTGGATAAAGAAACCTTACTTCATATGCTAACCTTGGATCATCTAGCCCGTTTGCTTCTTCAGCATGAAATTCGAAATAATAAACTCTTTTATTGGTAATTATAGTTGCATTAGTATCGGCAATATCATCTATAGGCTTAATAAATAATCTATTACCTTGAGGAAGGAGTTGCCAACCGGTTGCATCACCCATTGAAAGACTCTCTATTACCTCCCCTGGCTCAAACAATATGCTGGATTGATAACCATAAAAGCCCGTGTACTTATGTATAGCCTGTGGATTATAATTCATTACCTTTATGTGGTTATCACCAGCTATTGGTCTTGGTTCCTGTTTTGCAAGTGCATAACCACCACAAAAAAATAATAGTGCAACAAAGAGTACCCTAATCATAGTATCAAAATAAACTGATCTTCATTTTATCATTGATAGACATGCACTGCAACTGTTAAGCTATCCCAGTAGTAAGCGACAGAAAATGCAAGCTTCATAATAATTCATTACTGCAGGAAAAAGGGGAGTGTTAAATAAACCATACGCGTCAAGTTAAGGAACTGTGGTAATAAACTTAGTGTAAGGAAGAGAAAGAAAAGATATAAGTTCTCTTAAATCTAACAAAGAAAACGGAGAACTTATACAATGAAAAGAATAGTTTGCATCTCAAAAAAGCTCAAAGAATTTTTTAATGAAAAAGCAGATAAAATCTCAGCTACAACAGGGTTCATAAAAAGAAAGAGGAAGCTAAAAGGCTCGTAGTTCATAAAAGCCATCGTTTTGGGTAATATAGGGGTTGATAATTGTAGTATAGAGACAGTGTGTCAATTATTGAATGAAGACTCGATAAATATAACAAAACAAGGTCTGGACTTTAGATTTACCAAGGAAGCAGTGGAATTTATGAAAAGAATGTATAATGAATCTTTAACGTTACTTAAAAATACCTTACAAGTTGATTGCAGAATCTTGAAGCACTTTGGAGGTGTTAAATTATTAGACAGCAGCTACATTAGCTTACCTAACAGTATGGAAGACATGTATAAAGGTTATGGTACCAGCTACAGTGGTTATGAAAGCAATACTAAGTCTGGAATAAAGTTACAATTAGTTTTTGACTACCTAAACCAGACATTAGACCAGCTTAATATAACTGAAGGAATAAGGTCAGATCAGGGTTATAGAAGCCATTTAAGCAATATATCGAACAACGATTTACTAATATCTGATTTGGGTTATTTTGTGCCAAGTTCTTTTAAACACATCAATGAAATAGGAGCTTATTTCATAAGTCGTTATAAATCCGATACTAACATATATGATATAGAGACAGGTCAAAAATAGATTTACTAGAACATTTGGGAGATCGATCTTTTCTAGAACAGGAGGTATTGTTAGGAAAAGAGACAAGGGTTAAAGTAAGAATTATATTTAAAAACTAACTGAAGAACAAGCTGTGGCTAGAAGAAGAAAGGCTAATAGGTTAGCAAGATCACATGGATACACATCTTCTCAAAGGAACCAAAAGTTACTAAATTGGTCAATATTTATAACTAATGTTCCAAAAAGTAAGATTAATGCTGAGCAAATACTAGTAGTTTACCGAATAAGATGGCAAATTGAATTATTGTTCAAATTATATAAGAGTAATATAAGGATTGATAAGCTGAGAGGAAAGCCATACAGAGTATTATGTGAGCTATATGCCAAATTGTGTGCAATTCTTATATTTCATGGAATAGTGGGTTGCACAGAACTGAAAAAAAAATACGGAGCTTAGCTTAACAAAGGCATTTATTGAGCTAAAAAGACGGGTTAGAGAGTTATTTTTAGCACTAAATAATAAAATTAAAGGCTTAAATATTTTTCTCAAAAAGCTTACCATAACTTGGTCGCAGTTTTCATTAAAAGACAAGTGCAGAAAAACTAGGGTATCCACCTTAACTTCTCTAAATTTGCTCACAATCTCTTAACTCGACGCGTATGGTTTATTAACACTCCCTGCAAAAAATTAACTACAGATTTTATGTCTAAGTTACTCCACAAAATTTTTCCTTTCCTTATCCAAGATTCAAATTTATAGTATCGATTCCTTTTTATGAAATATGAAGCCACCTCAAGTTATAGTTAAGCCTATATTCAGTGAATTACTTTCACAAGTGCAATTGATTTTAGTGTTATACTGTTCTAACAGTAAAGAAGTCATATAGATAATAATGTCTTTTGTATCCAAACGAATATCATTTTTTTTTGTTAATTTGCTCACTAATAATGTACTTATTGATTTATGTTCATTTACTACTTTTATAGTGAGTAGTGTTTTATCTTCTGTTTTAGTCAATAAAATAGACACTAATTCAATTTGTGCCACTGCACTGATTATAGTTATCACCATATTGGAAATTATCTTATTTATTTTTTCAATTAAGTTTTCTGTAGGACATTCACTTACTCTCCACTGAAGCTTTACTTTTTTTTTAATAAATAATTTTCTATATTGGATTTAGTCTTAACAAAGCTGCAATTATCTGATGAATGAGAATACGCTTGCTTCATAACTTTATATTTATATATTAAATCATCGGAGCTTTCTTTAAGCAATGACAATGCTTCGTTTTGCATATTAGGGTTGTTTTCTTCAAGCTCTTCCAATCCACCCACTATTCCTTGCATAGAACTAGCAAAATCATGAAGAATTCGTCCTGATAGGCACTCTGTTATTAACATTATGTTTTTATTCATTTGATAAAAGTATAAATGATTTAAGTTAACCCTATATTGGTAGGCATGTATAGTATTTCCCAAAGCAAATGATAAAGGTATAATAAAGTATTTGAGTTATAATGGCATATAGTGTGGATTTAAGGGAAAAGGCAGTATTGATGATAGAAAAAGGGAAGACAAAGGTTGAGATAGCAGAGCTCATGGAGATAGGAATAGCAACTCTGTACCGCTGGTTAAAAAAGAAAGCTGCTGGTGAAAGCTTAAAGCCATCTAAAAACGGTAGCTTTATTCGAAAAATAGACCCAAAAATACTCGAAGAATATGTTACAAAGAATCCAGATCATACTCTGGCAGAGATGAAACAAAATCTTGGATTTGGAATAAATTCAATTTGGTATAGACTAAAACAGCTAAAAATTACTTTAAAAAAAGTCACACTATATCAAGAGCGCAATCAAGAAGATAGGCAGCAATTTATTGATAAAATCTCAAAAATAGAACATTCCAGCATCTTATATATAGATGAAGCAGGAGTTGATAATAAGTTATACCGAGAATATGGACGTGCTCCAAGAGGAAAGAAAATTTATGCAGATGTTCCAGGGAGAACTCGAGAGAGAATCAGTATAGTAGCCGGGTGGATTGGAATGAGATTTATTGCACCAATGACTTTCAAAGGTGGGTGTGAAAAAGAGGTATTCAATATATTGTTGGAGAAGATGTTATTACCTAAATTGCCACTTGGCACAACCATAGTTATGGATAATGCTACATTTCATAAGACCACTAAAACAAAATCATTAATAGAGTCTTTTGGCTTTCATGTGCTGTATCTTCCAACATATTCACCAGATTTGAATCCCATAGAACACTGTTGGCATACCATCAAAAGCCGCCTCAGACCTCTAATGTATAAATGTACAGACTTATACCAATTCCCGCTATAGAAAGAACAGATAGAGAATAATGGGGAAAAAGTCATACTAGAGTAAGTGAAATAGCGAGGTATAAATGGCATTAAGGTCAAAACTATTAGACGAAAGAGTTGTAAATTTAGCGAAAGAAATGTTAAAAAAGGTAAGAAATAACGCATATGTTTCAAAAAAGTTACAAGCGGTGATAGCAGGAAAAGAAAGTAGTATAAGCGCTGTGGCAAGAATATGTAAAATTTCAAGGACTGCTTTGACTGAATGGATAAAGCATCTAAAATTTGGTAGAGTAGAAAAATTATTTGCCCCGTTTCAGCGGAGAAGAAAAAGCAAATTAAACAAAAATCAACGTGAGCAAATTGAAATATGGGTAGAAAGAAATCCAAATATTACTATTAAGGAAGTACAAATAAAAATCTCAGAGGAATTTGCCCTAAACATCAGCAAATCAACAGTGCACCGTGAGATACAAAGGATGAAATTTTCTTACATAACACCGAGGCCAATGCACCATAAACAAGATAAAAACAAGCAAGAAGAGTTTAAAAGATACTTCAATAAAATAGTCAATTTCCACCCTAAAAGGGAGGTGTTTTTTTTTTGATGAATCACGATTTGGGACTCATTCAAAAATCGGACACGGATGGTTTAAAAAAGGGGTCAGAACGCAGGTTAAAATGAAAATTGGTAGACAAAATTTCTATATCTAAAGTGCGGTAAATCCAAGAAGTGGTAAGAAAATTAGCCTACTTGCTCCATATGTAAACACTGATTGTATGAATATATTTCTGGAGCAGATGTCGAAAGATTTAGGCACGAAAGAAGCCTTTCTTGTAATGGATTGTGCAAGTTGGCATAGATCAAAAAGTTTGAAAATTCAGGAAAACATTACCATCATATACTTGCCTCCTTATTCACCGGAACTGAATCCTGTTGAAAGGTTGTGGCAATATATCAAATACAATACTTTACGCAATAGTATAGCTCTTTTCATAATGGTCCAAACGGTTTAAAATAAGAGTTTATAGTAGTGAAGGTAAGTATGCCAGCAGCATATAGTTATGATTTAAGAAAAAGCAATGGAGGTACTAGACGAAGGGGAAAGCAGAGAAACGGTAGCAGAAAGATTTAAAATTGGAAGAACTACATTATGGGAGTGGCAGCAAAGAAAAAGAAACAGGAGATTTTCAGTCGAAAAACTTGGAAATGGAGGTTATAATCATAAAATTACCGACTGGAATAAATTTACTGAATTTGCCAAAAACATGGTGGAAAAACTCTATCGGAAATGGCTAAGCTTTGGAGTAATGTTAGTATCCCAACGATTCATCTAGCTCTTAAAAAATTGGACTCACACGCAAAAAAGACATATGGATACAAAGAAAGGAATGAAGAAAAACGTGCTGAATTTTTGAAAATTATAGCAACGAAAGAACCTCAAAACTTAGTATATATAGATGAATCTGGTATTGATAATACCGAAGACTATCCCTATGGATATTCTCAGAAAGGACAGCGATTTTATGCCCTAAAATCTGGAAAGAAAACTCAACGAATTAGCATGATTGCAGCTCTAAATAGTAGAAAAATAGTTGTTCCGTTAACATTTGAGGGCCATTGTAATATGGATATCTTTAATAAATGGTTTGAGCAGTTTTTGACACCTATTTTGGAACCTGGACAAACTGTTATCCTTGATAATGCTACTTTTCATAAGTCTAATAAGATTACTGAACTTGCTAAAGAAGTTGGTGCTGAAATTTTGTATCTTCCTACGTATTCCCCAGATTTCAATAAAATTGAGCATCATTGGTTTGCTATAAAAAATAGAGCTAGGAAAAACATCCCTCTATTCACATCTTTTCGTCATGCTGTTGATTCTGCTTTTCTATGAACTTTCCGGACTATTATGAAAAGAGCTATATCTACGATACCATAGGTTTACTTGAAGATGTTTTGTGTAATTTTATTGTCAATATTTCCAGTACTACTATTAAACGAGTTTGTAATGTTTCTTATTTGTTCCGTCAGTAATGGATTTTGGTATTATTTGTTCGGTCAGTAATGGATTTTGGTATTATTACCTAAATTGCCACTTGGCACAACCATAGTTATGGATAATGCTACATTTCATAAGACCACTAAAACAAAATCATTAATAGAGTCTTTTGGCTTTCATGTGCTGTATCTTCCAACATATTCACCAGATTTGAATCCCATAGAACACTGTTGGCATACCATCAAAAGCCGCCTCAGACCTCTAATGTATAAATGTACAGACTTACAACTTTTGGTTGGTAATACCATAATGGAAATTTATCATTCATTTTAGAAAATACTATAGTAGTCAATTTAAGAGAAAGTTTCGTTGCGCTTTTTGTGTCAAAGCATTAATGTAGTATTAATAATTATAAGATTTATGAAGGCGTTATGAATACTTATGCTAAATCTGGAATAGACCTTAAACTATATAATGAACTAATAAAAAAAGTTAAACCTATTATTGAAAAGACTAAAGGAGAAGAAGTAATTAGTGAAGTAGGATCATTTTCTGCATTGTTTGACTTTTCTTCGCTGAGTAAGAAATACGACCATCCAGTACTTGTTTCCTCAACTGATGGAGTGGGCACAAAACTATTAATAGCTCAAGAGGTGAATAAGCATGATACTATAGGTATAGACTTAGTTGCAATGTGTGTAAATGATTTACTTGCACAAGGAGCAACACCTTTATTTTTCCTTGATTACTTTGCAACAGGCGTTTTAAACAAAAACGTTTTATTGTCTCTAATCCAGGGCATTGCAGAAGGGTGCAAGGAATCTAAAATAGCATTAGTTGGTGGAGAAACTGCAGAAATGCCTGGAATGTATGGTAACAATCACTATGACCTTGCAGGGTTTGTGGTTGGTGTTGTTGATCGAAAGCAAATTCTTCCAAATTGTAGTATAATGAAAGCAGGTGACTGTGTAGTTGGTTTAGAATCAAATGGAATTCACTCAAATGGATTTTCTTTGGTGCGCCATATTTTTAAAAGCTTAGGTATAAATTATAATGATATATCTCCATGGAATAATAAATCTTGGGGTGAAATATTACTTAAGCCAACAAAGATATATGTTGATTCTTTGTTGCCTATTATGCCAAAGGTAAAAGGCATTGCGCATATAACAGGTGGCGGGTTAATAGACAATATCCCAAGAATTCTCTCAGGAAATTTATTTGTAGACATAAATATTAATTCTTGGAAATGGCCAGATATATTTTTATGGCTGAAAGAAGAAGGCAAAATAGAAAAGAGAGAAATGTTAAAAACATTTAATTGCGGCATAGGTATAGTACTGATTGTAGATCCCGATAATATGAAGGATGTGGAAAGCCATTTCCAAAAGCGTGGAGAAAAAATTGAGATTATTGGAAAACTTGATGAGGCATGTAACCCTCCACTTGATAGAGTGGTATTTAGTTAGTCTAATACCAATTCCCGCTATAGAAAGAACAGATAGAGAATAATGGGGAAAAAGTCATACTAGAGTAAGTGAAATAGCGAGGTATAAATGGCATTAAGGTCAAAACTATTAGACGAAAGAGTTGTAAATTTAGCGAAAGAAATGTTAAAAAAGGTAAGAAATAACGCATATGTTTCAAAAAAGTTACAAGCGGTGATAGCAGGAAAAGAAAGTAGTATAAGCGCTGTGGCAAGAATATGTAAAATTTCAAGGACTGCTTTGACTGAATGGATAAAGCATCTAAAATTTGGTAGAGTAGAAAAATTATTTGCCCTGTTTCAGCGGAGAAGAAAAAGCAAATTAAACAAAAATCAACGTGAGCAAATTGAAATATGGGTAGAAAGAAATCCAAATATTACTATTAAGGAAGTACAAATAAAAATCTCAGAGGAATTTGCCCTAAACATCAGCAAATCAACAGTGCACCGTGAGATACAAAGGATGAAATTTTCTTACATAACACCGAGGCCAATGCACCATAAACAAGATAAAAACAAGCAAGAAGAGTTTAAAAGATACTTCAATAAAATAGTCAATTTCCACCCTAAAAGGGAGGTGTTTTTTTGATGAATCACGATTTGGGACTCATTCAAAAATCGGACACGGATGGTTTAAAAAAGGGGTCAGAACGCAGGTTAAAATGAAAATTGGTAGACAAAATTTCTATATCTAAAGTGCGGTAAATCCAAGAAGTGGTAAGAAAATTAGCCTACTTGCTCCATATGTAAACACTGATTGTATGAATATATTTCTGGAGCAGATGTCGAAAGATTTAGGCACGAAAGAAGCCTTTCTTGTAATGGATTGTGCAAGTTGGCATAGATCAAAAAGTTTGAAAATTCAGGAAAACATTACCATCATATACTTGCCTCCTTATTCACCGGAACTGAATCCTGTTGAAAGGTTGTGGCAATATATCAAATACAATACTTTACGCAATAGTATCTACGATACCATAGGTTTACTTGAAGATGTTTTGTGTAATTTTATTGTCAATATTTCCAGTACTACTATTAAACGAGTTTGTAATGTTTCTTATTTGTTCCGTCAGTAATGGATTTTGGTATGAGTTCATCTATTTGGCCATTAAAGAATTCAATAGTTTTTTGACAACTTTCCCTTATATGGTCGTTTTCAGGTGCTTCCAGTCTACATTTTTCCTGAGTTCTCATTTGCGTGATGTCATCACGACGTTGACAAAGTGCAACCAAGGTTCTCTAATTGCGTACAAGTCAACAATAATTTTCACATAGATCAAAATAGCATATTTCCTCCATAATCCTTGATATAAATTAAAAATAGCATGCTTCCATGGTTCTCTCCGCGGTCTGATATGGCTAGTTTAATTTTAGCCAAGCCGCACTATACTTGTTAGGGCGGAAGTGGATGGCAACATGTTGTTTACGAAGTCTACGCTTCAACCATAGCTCTTGCTTATCCCTTCCATCGGCATTACTATCTTTACTTTCAATAAAATTATTGTCCTATACTCCTTTAGTGTTTATTGATAATAAAATTCTGTTTTATCAACCAACATTCTATGCATAATTAAAGCTAGTTTTCTTGCTAATGCAACTACTGCTTTCTTTACACCCTTCTTTTTTGCAAGCTTTATTCCCCAGCTTTTTAATTTGAATTTTTTCTTGCTAACTGTCAGTATTGTATGCGCAGCTTCATACAACATATTTCTACATTCTACCGGTCCCATCTTTGATATGCTACCATGACGATTAACTTCTCCAGAAGCGTACTGTCTTGGCGTCAATCCCATATAGGCTCCGACTGTATCAGATGTTTCAAACCTATGTGGATTATCAATTGTAGCCTTATACGTCATTGCTACTATAATACCAACTCCTGGTACAGTAGTTAATAATTTGCAATCTTCGTCTTTCTTGCCTTTCTCTGATAATATTTTATCAAGCTTTTTTATTGATTCTTCTATTATTTCCAAACTACAAACTAATGCTTCAATTGAATCCTTACTGACTTTATCTAGATCTTTTATTGCTTCTTGCACTTTTAAAGAAAAGATTACAATCTTTGACTTCTTGCCAAGATTTATTCCGTATATCTTCAATAGCCCTCTTATTGTTCCCATAATTTGCTCTCTGCAATACATTAACTGCCTTCTACTTCCGAGCGTTACCTTAACTTGACAAGACTCATCTGATTTTACTAATACCTCTTTATACAGCCCAGCTCTCATCATTTGTGCTATACCCCTTGCATCATTTTTATCGTTTTTATTGATTCTCGCAGACAATGATGCTGCCATATGCCTCGCATCTACACAAATTACTGGTAATTCAAAGCTCCTTAACTCTTTGCACATCGATATTGACAATTGCCCACTTTCTATTCCTATGGATTCGTATTCTCTGCTTTGACTAAGCAGAAACTCAGCTATTGCACTGCTCTCACTTGCAACAATTTCTTCTTTAACAATTTTTCCTTTCTCATCAACGATACTTACAAAAGTTTCTTTGAGTGACAAATCTAATCCGCTATAATATTTCATAAGACTACTCCTACTGTAAAGGTTTAAATTATTTTTGAAGAACAGATTCATTGAACTTGTTACTTCGTGCTAAAATAATGGAGTATGTCTCTCCATCATTCAATCGCAATTACAGTATGTTGTTTGAAGCCTGCTCTTGTAAACCGGCTCCGAGGGACCTACCCTCATCTACTGTGCAGCTTTTGCACTTAGTTTGCTCTTACTTGAACATTCTTTGTGTCTCTACGGCACACCGTTTGCACCAGACTTTATTAGTAGCTCTGTAGCTTCAATATCACCCATCCGAATTGCAGAGTATAAGGAAGGAGATTCATCTTTTTCTATTTCCCCTGTCATACGAAATTACGAACATAATAATTCATACATTATTAAGAATAATTGTTAATTTTTTATTAAAATAATATTAACAACAGCTAAAAATCTTTGATTTTTATTAAAGATTTAATATCCATCAATGCTTATATAAGCATTCCAAAAGTGAAGAAGTGAAAAAAAGCTTTTCATGAGAAATTATAAATGATAAATTGTTAATAATGAATTATTAAGAATAAGTTATGTGCTTTGGTTTGCCTAACATAAACAGAGAAGGTTATTTATTTATAATTGTTTCCTTTATAGTAACGTGTATAGCATTTTCTATATCTTGGGGGACTGGAATTACTTGCTTATTACCAACACTACTATGTACTTATTTCTTTCGTGATCCAGCAAGATCTGTACCAAACAATAAGGATTTTATATTAAGTCCCGCTGATGGTGTGGTTTCAAAAATTGAAGAAGTTAGTTACCCTTTATCAGAAGAGAATAGAGAAGAGAAAAAGTTTACGCTTGTCAGCATATTTCTAAGTGTTTTAAATGTTCATGTGAATCGTATACCAATATCTGGTACGATAAAGGAAATGAGCTACAAGAAAGGCAAGTTTGTTTCTGCAATGAGTAATAGGTCCAGTAATGAAAATGAAAAGCAGGTTATTGTGATTGAGTATGAAAAGGAAAAAGAAATCATTGTGGAACAAATAGCTGGATTTATCGCACGCCGCATTGTTTGTAATTTAAGAGCGTCTCAGAATGTAAAAGCAGGTGAAAGGTTTGGAATTATAAGATTTGGCAGTAGAGTAAATATTTATATCCCTGCTGGAATAGAGGTAAGAGTCTCAGAAGGCCAAACTGTTATTGGTGGTGAGACAGTTATAGCAGATTTAAATAAACAAGAGAAGCTTACCTTTGACATTGTATGAATAACGATGAAAGTAACGGTAAATCCTTACCTATTACAAAGTTATTTCCAAATTTTATAACTTTACTAGGTTTATGTGCTGGCCTTACTTCACTTAAATTCACATTTAATGAACAATGGGAATTTTCAGCAATTTTTATTATCATTGCAGCAATAATAGATGGAATGGATGGCAGAATAGCAAGAATTCTAAAATCAACTAGCGATTTTGGAGCACAGCTTGATTCTTTTGCAGATTTTCTAAATTTTGGTTCAGCACCTGCTTTTCTTTTATATTTTTGGAAATTAAAGGAAATTAAAGTTGTAGGTTGGATCTTAGTAATGATATATGTAATCTGCATATCAATAAGACTTGCAAGATTCAATGTTTCGCTACATTTAGAGCAATTATACTGGAAAAAATTTTTCTTTTCCGGCGTTCCAGCTCCTGTATGCGCTTTACTTGCTCTGTTACCAATAATTATTACCTTCCAATCTCATGAGAGTGAATACTTACTTCTTATAGAGCAATTTTTTAACGTAAAGAATACAGCTTGTTACTTTTTGGCCATTTCATTTTTTTCGATAAGTCATATTCCAACTTTCTCTGCAAAGTACATTTATGTTCCTAGAAGCCTATCCTATATATTTGTGTCGTTTTTTGGAATATTGATCATACTGTTTATAAGCAAGCCCTGGATAACACTACCAATTTTAGGCGCATTGTATATACTTACTATTCCAATAAGCACTGGACTTTATATATATTATGTATGTAAAATTCGTTGATTACTTCTTTTCTGAATAATAAATCAAAAATCTTTAAGCAGAAGGCCCTTCTTTCAATTTTGTCAGCTTTTCTGATACCTTGAGCTCAGTTAAATTTTTGGCTTTACTATTTTTCATATACCAAGTAAGAAAATCTTCGTGTTCAGAATCAAGATACTCGCCTATAGTTTTTATAGGTTCTGAATCATCAATTTTTATTATCAAATCTAACGTATTTATACCAAAATCCATTACTGACGGAACAAATAAGAAACATTACAAACTCGTTTAATAGTAGTACTGGAAATATTGACAATAAAATTACACAAAACATCTTCAAGTAAACCTATGGTATCGTAGATACTATTGCGTAAAGTATTGTATTTGATATATTGCCACAACCTTTCAACAGGATTCAGTTCCGGTGAATAAGGAGGCAAGTATATGATGGTAATGTTTTCCTGAATTTTCAAACTTTTTGATCTATGCCAACTTGCACAATCCATTACAAGAAAGGCTTCTTTCGTGCCTAAATCTTTCGACATCTGCTCCAGAAATATATTCATACAATCAGTGTTTACATATGGAGCAAGTAGGCTAATTTTCTTACCACTTCTTGGATTTACCGCACTTTAGATATAGAAATTTTGTCTACCAATTTTCATTTTAACCTGCGTTCTGACCCCTTTTTTAAACCATCCGTGTCCGATTTTTGAATGAGTCCCAAATCGTGATTCATCAAAAAAACACCTCCCTTTTAGGGTGGAAATTGACTATTTTATTGAAGTATCTTTTAAACTCTTCTTGCTTGTTTTTATCTTGTTTATGGTGCATTGGCCTCGGTGTTATGTAAGAAAATTTCATCCTTTGTATCTCACGGTGCACTGTTGATTTGCTGATGTTTAGGGCAAATTCCTCTGAGATTTTTATTTGTACTTCCTTAATAGTAATATTTGGATTTCTTTCTACCCATATTTCAATTTGCTCACGTTGATTTTTGTTTAATTTGCTTTTTCTTCTCCGCTGAAACGGGGCAAATAATTTTTCTACTCTACCAAATTTTAGATGCTTTATCCATTCAGTCAAAGCAGTCCTTGAAATTTTACATATTCTTGCCACAGCGCTTATACTACTTTCTTTTCCTGCTATCACCGCTTGTAACTTTTTTGAAACATATGCGTTATTTCTTACCTTTTTTAACATTTCTTTCGCTAAATTTACAACTCTTTCGTCTAATAGTTTTGACCTTAATGCCATTTATACCTCGCTATTTCACTTACTCTAGTATGACTTTTTCCCCATTATTCTCTATCTGTTCTTTCTATAGCGGGAATTGGTATTACAACTTTTGGTTGGTAATACCATAATGGAAATTTATCATTCATTTTAGAAAATACTATATATCTATACTGAGCAATGTAACCTTTGGTAAAACCTGATACCTTTTTTTCAATTTCTGGAAATCTTGTAATATCATTAGGAATAATATCTTCAAAATGACTTAGCAAATTCTGTTGCACTCTCTTGAAATTAATGTCTAGAATACTTTGCTCATTAGCATTTTTGCCCATGATAAATATATTAAATAATTTAATTATATCATAGAAATGTTAATTTAAATTAAAAATAATATTTAACAAGTAAATTATTTAATATTTAAAGTAAGTTACAGTAATGAAATGCATACTAAACAGATTGTATTACAGCAGTAAATAGGTTATATATCTTTCAATCCATTACTACTTCAGCCTCATGATTATAAAAGCAACTGATCTATTAAACTCTCTTCTGTATATAAAGATATTCAACATTCCATTTATAATTCTTTGGGTAATTGCAACTGGAGTTTTTTGTACTGTTCGGTTCAAATTCATTAACTTTAGATTATTCAAGTATGGAATACAGACGCTATTCAACCTAAAATGTAATGGTAATAACAATGGTATAATCACTCATATTCAAGCGTTTACAACAGTCATTTCAGGAACAGTTGGCCTTGGAACAATATCAGGAGTTGCAATAGCTATTACAATAGGGGGCCCAAGTGCAATTTTTTGGATGATAATTACTGGAATACTCGGTATGTCGATAAAGTTTGCTGAAGTAGTACTTGCATTTACCTATCGCTCTGAAAACACAACTGGTGGGGCTTTTTATTATATGGAACATGGACTTGCAAAGATTGGATTTATGAAGACTGGCAAATTCCTTGCATTTATCTACGCAGTTATGCTGCTTGTTGCAATGATTCTAGGCGGCATACCATTTCAGGCAAATCAAATTGCAGCGTTGTCAAGTAACTTATTTGAATACAACACATCTGTTATTATCTCGCTATTTGTATTAATTGTAATACTGGGAGGAATAAAGCGAATTGCTTTAGTTGCAACAGGTTTAGGGCCGATCATGATAATGTTATATATAGGCATGTGTATATATTTAATCTGTGTAAACGGAAATAATCTACTGAATGCTCTATCTATAATATTTCAAGATATCTTTAACAAATCAGCTATAGGAGGTGGAGTATTGAGTGGATTAATAGCAGGGGTAAGAAGGTCAGTGTTTGCTAATGAAGCAGGTACTGGAACAGCAGCTATAGCACATTCGATTGTAAAAGAGAAAGACCCAGTTAAAGTTGGAAGTGTTGCAATGATTGCACCATTTGTAGACACAATATTAGTCTCATTTTTGACTGGTATTGTGATAATTATCACCGATATGCATAGCACTAATACCGTAGGTGATATTACGTTAGTTAGCTCAGCATTTTCAACAGCCTTGCCTTTATTGAGCAAGCTAGCTCTTCCGCTGATAATGTTTTCCTTTGCATTTTCCACAATAATAGCTTACTATTACTACTGTGAAGTTGCCCTGTTGTACTTATTTGGTAACAAAAAAGTACTGATATTGTTCCAAATTCTTATAGTGGGTTCAGTGTATATCAGTTGTATGTCAAAAAATATAGAATTTATATCTTATTTAGGCGATAGCCTGTTTATGTGCCTTATGATTCCAAATGCTGTTGCAATATATCTACTGAGAAGGGAAGTATTAAATACAATAGATTCTTATTACAAAAGGTATTAAACATGATTTATAGATTGCTTTGCATGATGTTATTTTGCCTATCGTTTAACGATGTATACGCTGCTTCAGTTTTTCATAAAAGTTATGAAACTGCATTAAATGGAGTAAGCAACTTCATGAATGAAGTGTTGTTTTTCAAGATCTTTCACGTACCATTTATAATTCTTCTATTGGCTTTTGGTTATATATTTCTAACACTACGTTTTAAATTTCTCAACATAAGGATGTTTAAGCATGCATTCGCTATTTTGTGTGGAGAATATGACACAGATCATCACGATGGTCACATTACTCATTTTCAGGCATTTGTAACCGCGCTATCAAGCACAGTAGGTCTTGGAACTGTTGCCGGTGTTGCAATTGCAGTTTCAATGGGAGGACCAGGAGCGGTACCTTGGATGATGATTACAGGCTTTTTTGGTATGTCAGCAAAATTCGCTGAAGTGACTTTAGCATTCAGGCACAGAACAGAAGGTCAAGAGCAGTTATTTAGTGGTCCTTTTCAATATATAAGAAATGGGCTAGAGGAATTTGGATTTAAAAAACTTGGTATCGTACTGGCTGCAATATATGCAGCGGTTTTTGTATTATCAGGTCTTGGTGGAAGTGTAGCGTTTCAAACTAACCAAATGGTTTCAATATTATCTGGTTATTCAAATTGGATAGATGGTCATCCTTGGTTTCTCTCTTCCATAATTTCTACGCTACTTGCTCTGGTGATTATCGGTGGAATTAGGAGAATAGCTAGAGTATCTTCTGCACTAGTGCCTATCATGTCACTAATATATATTTTGAGTTGTGCCACAATCATTGCATTCAATATTCACAATTTTGGCAATACATTAAAAATATTGTTTTCCAGTATGATAGACTTCAATGCCGTTGGTGGAGGAGTGGTAGGAGCATTTGTTGCTGGAATTCAAAGGGCAATTTTTGCCAGTGAAGCAGGTGTTGGTTCTGCATCAATTACTCATGCAGCAACTCAGGATGAAGAACCAGTAAGAACTGGACTAGTTGCGATGATAGAACCATGCTTTGATACAATGTTAATTTGTTGCTTAACAGGAATAACAATAGTAATAACAGGTGCATACCAGACCAGCACTGGCGAGGGAATACTGATCACCCAAAAAGCATTTGAGACAGTTTCTTCTTGGTTTCCTATCCTTTTAACCATAGCTGCGCCTTTGTTTGCATTTTCTTCAGTAATTTCATTTGTCTATTGCTGTGAAATGGGATGGTTATATTTATTTGGTCCAAAGAGTATAGTGATATACCGAATATCGGTAATAATTGTGGCATTTATCTCTGGTCTTTCCAAAGATATAATGGCTATTGCTAATATTGGTGGGGCTTTATTCTCTTGCTTAGCACTCATCAATATGACAGCACTTATACTGTTTAGCAATCAGATTAACAATGAATTCCAATGTTATCTAAAAAGGCTAAGGAATAATAAAATTAGCTAGATTTTTGCTATGATAGAGATATTTGTAGTTTTTGTATTATCTTACATATTAGGTTCAATACCGTTTAGCTTAATTATTGCAAAAATAAATGGTATAAATTTAAGAGAAGTAGGTTCAGGAAACATTGGTGCTACAAATGTTGCAAGGACAGGAAATAAATTTCTTGCTGCTCTTGCGTTATTTCTGGATACCTCTAAAGGGTTTATCGCAGTTTATACAGCACAACAATTTTGTGATAATAACGATTTATATATATATGTATCTGCAATTTTAGCAGTTCTAGGGCATATGTTTCCTATTTGGCTAAGGTTCAATGGAGGAAAGGGGGTTGCAACAACTTTGGGAGTTTTAGTAGCACTTAACATTTCTATAGCATTAGCATTTGTATTTGTCTGGCTAATAGTATTTTTTATCTTTCGGTACTCCTCTCTTGCTTCCTTGGCTGCTACTGCAGGAGCTGTTATAGAATCTTTCTTTTTTCAAAAGGAGTTATTCCTTATACTACTCACTGTAGCGATATTAATTTTCTTGAAGCATTATAAAAATATTGCAAATCTTCTGCAAGGCAGAGAGCATAAGTTTTTATAAGCGATGAGATGTTAAATCACTGACACTTAAACTACGAGATAAACTGCTTGATGGTATTATTTTATCTTCTTTATTTAAGATTGTAATTTTTACTCTTGTTATACTCTCTACTTCTTGAGGTATTAAAAGCCGATCTTCAATAAATCCTTGTTTCACTTTTTTTATTTTTTCATAAAGTGTAGTGATATTGTACTTGTTTTGATTATAAATATCTTCAATTTCTAGCTCTAGTTTACATGAAGCTTCTTTTTTTAACATGTTATTTATCACTGCTTCTGTTATTGCTAGCTTTTCTTGCAGAATTTTCTTTATTTCTTCTTTATCGTCTCTGCTATTTTTACTCAGTTCGGTGTATACCCTATAACACCTTTTCTCTAGTGGTAACGTTCTTAAACTATCTAACATTCTGGCAACTTGACCCTTAATAGTCTTCTTGGCTTTCAATTTTAATTCTTTTACTTCTTCTTTTATTATTTTGCTAGCTATTCTCTTAGCTTCAGTTAAAGATGAGTCCTTGAGAAAAAAATCTGTTCTAAGTAAATTTTGGTTTAAAAGCTCCAAAAAGACTTTTCCTTTGATGTTTTCGAGTTGATCGTCTAAACCATCCCCCTGTAGTTTATTTGTTATGTGCTGAGACAGCGCAAAGTGCTCTAATTTATTTAACTTTACAGAGCTGATATTTTTCATTAATGTCAGCGCAATTTGTTCACTATACTTAGAAGTAAAACTCAGTAAATTTCTCATTAAGGAAATACTTACTTCTGCAATAAAATCATCAACTATTTTTTGACTTTTATTATCTTCATAATTATTTTGGGCGTTATGCCAAGCCCTAAGAATTTCTTTACTGTTCTTCTTATTTTTTAGCCTGTCTAACATAAACTTACGTGCTTCATTTTCTGCTTCTGTAAGGAGCATTTGTCTAGGTGGTGTAAATTTAATCTCTGGATCGGAATGAATACCCTCTAATGTACTTAACATTCTGTAGATAACACCAGTAAAACATGTGTTAGGAATTCGTTCTTTTCTAGAGAAAGTTTGGCTATCTAGTAAATTTGCAATCAACGCGTCTTTTTTATTTTTTACAGCTTCTCTATCTCCATCATTGCAGGCTCTAAGAACTAACAGAAGAATTTGTCCACCAGTGAAACCAGAGCTATGTTTCTCATTACCTTTGCAAAAATCTTGCAAAAACATTACTAATTTTCCCTTATTCTCATTACTAAATGTTTGGCCATCAAGCATATGTAAGTAATTTATATATTCAATAAATTCTTCAAATTCCCTACTATTAATAGCGTCTTCTGTTACTGCATTATACTTGCGTATTAACTTGCCAATATTATTACTAATATCGTCATTCAATAGATGGGGCAGTAAATGCTCATAAGTATCATCAAACTCATTTGTCATACTGCGAGTATTTTCTTTTATGCCTTCTAAAAAGAAACTTATAGCAGCTTTGAGTAACGTAAATGGATTAAAATCCTTTGGCCTTAATTCACTTTGTAATAGAATTAAAACCATTGCAAGTGGTATTGTTGCAAGTAACGAAACGAGCAGAAAAGTAGCTGTAAAGGTTAGATATGTTACAGAAGCAAAAAATAAAAGGAAAGATGCTATTTTAATTTTATTTTTCTCAAAAAATATTTCCCCATATTCCTTTTTACTTATTTTTTCCTGCTTTGCAGCTTTTATGTCTTTATAAACGTAAAAAGCTTTTATTTCAGATCTAAAAAAGAATGTGGCAAGATATAAAAAGACATTGGCAGGATTAACTAAAATGCTTAAAGAAACAAAAGCTGCGAAGTAACTTTGTGTCTTTAATCTGTAAGAATCCTTTCCAGGAAATTGTATTTGGGAAATACCTATCATATCCTACTCTCTATAATATTATTATATTGTAGTAATAACAAATATCCTATAGATGTCAATGCTTAAGTATTTTACTGTCTACGCACTCATCGTATTCAATTTCAACTGTAGAGTGCGCAATTTCGAACCTATTTAATAGTATTTTTTTTATCTCATACAAAATATTATTGTGTTGTCCATTTTGCTTTATCTTGGCATGCATAGTAAGTATAAAATAATTATCAGATAGTGACCATGCATGTATATGATGCACATCTATCACTTCAGGTAACTTAGATACAATCTCACTTTTTATCTCCTCAGCAGATAAACTCTCAGGTGTACCTTCAAGGAGTATATGGCAAGAATTCTTGAGAATTTTATAGCCACTGTTTAAGATTATTACACTGACAAATACTGACAAAATAGGGTCCACTATTTGCCATCCGGTAAACATGATAATTATGGATGCAAGTATAGCAGCTACAGAACCTAAAATATCTCCGATAACATGCAATACAGCACTTTTTATATTTATGTTACTTTCGCATTTACTATGTAATATAAAAAAAACTATGATATTAGAAATCAGGCCAAGTGTGGAAATTATTAACATTATTTTCCATTCAACATGAACTGGAAAAATAAATCTTTTTATTGATTCAATTATAATGACTACTGCAATGAAAAATAGAGTTAAACCATTAACAAATGCTGCAATTATCTGCAATCTGTGATACCCATATGACCTCTGTAAATCAGATTTCTTAGCTGAAAATTTGTGTGCTATCCAGCTTAAAATCAAGGCAAAAAGATCAGTGAGCATGTGACCTGCATCTGATAACAGAGCAAGCGAATGTGAAATTATTCCACCTGCTATCTCCATAAGCATTGTTATAGCAACTATTATTATGGAATAAATTAAGCGCTTGGACTCTGCTATTGAGTGTTTGCCATTGTGCACTGCTGTCATACAAAATCTTTTTATGAGCAAAAATCGTGGGTAACACTGGGCTCGAACCAGCGACCCCTTGCACGTCAAGCAAGTGCTCTACCAACTGAGCTAATTACCCGTCGTAGCTTTAGTATAGTGCTTCAATGAAATGAAAGTCAATTTGCTTTTAGACTTCTTGCTGGATGAAATTCCTTGACAAACCTTCTTACCTTCCTTACTATATTAGCAAGGGTATTTGTGCTTGTTTTTATCTTCGCGGATTTAACAACAAAATTCAGTAAAAAACTCAGGTATTTATTGGCAAATTACATAAAAATTATAGCGACTGCATGTCTTTTAAATTTTTTCTACATTCAGCCAAATCGCGCTTGTTAGCACATTATTACAACGCCAATTTACATTATAAAACTCGCTACTAAAGGATTTTTTTACCTTTTTTTTCTACTCAGTAAATTTCTTAACTATAATTCCGCTACTTATTAACAGCTATGGAATTTTAGCTATATTCTCGATTTTTCATATTGAGTTAACTGTCTATACTTTTTTTATTAAGATATAAATTATATCAATATGAGAATTTACACTTTCTTAGCGGAAGTAGCTTTATGCTTGATATTGTAAAGACTAATAAATTAGGGGTTAAAGTAATGACAATCAATCGACAAGTAAATAAAAATATATCTAAAGATGAATATTTTAACAACAAGCATATCATAGAAGTTAAAGATTTAAATATCAAAGTAGAGGTTCATTCTCATGATTTAAGAACAAGTAAAGTTGCTCACATTGAAAGCGAGATAAGAGAAACAGCTACTAATTTTAAAGATGCATTTAAGCTGGAGCCTGGTAGCTCAGAACAAACATTCAAAATTTATGTGTTTGATGATAAGGCTGATTACACTCACCTTGGTGGAAGCGAACGTTTTGGTTCTTACCTTGGAGATGAAGGTGGTAAATGTTACTACAAAGGAGAAGCTGATATTTTTGCTGAGATGTATGTCTATCAGCAAGGTGGCGTTCATAACCTTCAGCATGAATTTGCACATGGTTTAACTTACTTGGCTACAGGAGGAAAATCTCTACCTACAGTATTAATTGAGGGAATTGCAGATTACTTTGAACATCATTCAGATCACAAGTTCAATGCTCAAGGGTCAAGCATTGATAAAACTGAAGCCGCAAATTTGGATCTAGGTGAAATTTTAAATTTACAATACTCAGCCAATGGTGAAGGAAACAGTTTAGTGTATAAAACTGGTCATGCGTTGATAATGTACTTACAGGAAAAAGATCCTAGTTTATTAAGAGACTACCTAGATGCTTTACGTCAAGGTAACTCAGATGAATCAAAAAGTTTCTTGAAAGACATAAAAGGACATGATGCTGACTTCAAAAGTTGGCTTGCTGAGAATGATACAGAAACTGCAATGGAACATCTCAACGCTTTGCAAGTTACAAAAGGAGATTTTATAGCAACTGGTCAAGAAATAGTGGGTGGAGAAATTAAAGATGTATCGTATTATAAAGCAAATATAGAAAAAATAGATGGAGAAAACGTTGGAAGTTTCTCTGCTGTAGAGCATGTGTCATTTTACGATTATGCTCGTGCTGTTAATAGGGCAACAAATGATACCCTCGATATATCAAAGGAATATCATTTCTTAAAGGCAGTAAAAACTACTGATGGACAGGTTGAGCTGACTTACTCTGATCAACAAGGTAATGAATATCAAAACAGTCAAGAGTAGTTAAAAACTCTACTATCTCTTTGCGACCATACAAAGCAGCATGGTGCAAAGCAGTGCTCCCAAAACTATCTTTCGCATTAACATCTGCTTCTTTTGAGATTAAAAACTCTACTATCTCTTTGCGACCACACAAAGCAGCATAGTGCAAAGCAGTGCGATTCAACCCATCTTTCGCATTAACATCTGCTCCTGCTCCGAGTAAAACCCCTACTGTCTTTTTGTAACCATTCTGAGGAGCTATCATTAATAACGTAAATTTCATCGATGAGGGGGGAGAATTAAATACATAATTTACATCAGATTTATTTTCCTCCCACTCTTGATATAGATCTTGATCCTTTAGTTCTTCTTGTATTTTCTCAATTATATTATCTTTATTTAAATCTTTCTCAGCCTCAATCGTACTCAGTACTTTTTTCAGTGATTCATATTCTCCTGTCATGATTTTACCTTCAATATTAAAAGAGTTATTTAATTATTACATAATTATGATAAAAAGTCAATTAAAACAAGCTAATAACAGGGATTGTGAATAGTAAATTAGATTCAAATAGCCTCTTTGGTGTTATTTCAGTTTTAGACCTTTTCATATCCCTACGAGCAAATTAATGTTATCCTTTTATTGCTAATCTAAAGTTTTTTATGTTCATACACTTGCGTGTTCATAGCGTTTATTCTCTGCTTGAGAGTTCGGTTAAAATTGAGGAGCTGATTGGTCTTTGTTTGCAGAACAAAATGCCGGCAGTTGCAGTTACTGACTCAGGTAACTTATTTGGCTCGCTTGAATTTGCAGAATATGCAGCAAGTAGGGGAATACAGCTAATAATAGGATGCAATATTATCGTTCGAAACTTAGAACAAAATTTATCAATACTCCTACTTGCAAAAAATGAACAAGGGTACACTAATTTAGTCACCTTGGTGAGTGAATCTTTTAAAAAGCGCAAGAATAACAGCGATATTCCTTACGTTGATTTTGATGAGATATTAAATTTAAGTTCAGGCCTAATCGCCTTAACTGGTGGATATGACGGCATATTGGCTCAACTGTTATTGAAGCAAGATAAAGAAACGATAAAAAGACTGCTCTCAGCATTCGATGGTCATTTATATGTTGAATTGCAGCGTCATGGTCTGAATAAAGAGCTAGAGCTTGAAGAAGCTTTAATAGATTTTGCTTATCAGCGCAATATACCACTAGTTGCAACGAATGATGTGTTTTTTTCAAATAGATCTGATTATGAAGCTTATGATATATTAACGTGCATATCGGAGGGCAGTTATGCCCTGGAGAATAACAGAAAGAAGTTAACTACCGAGCATTACTTCAAATCTGTGGCAGAAATGGAGGAACTGTTCAGCGACATTCCCGAAGCAATTTATAACACTTTAGTGATAGCTAAGCGGTGCTCTTACATGCCAAGAAGCAGGCAGCCTATCTTGCCTAAATTTCCTTGTCGAGAAAATAAAACTGAGAATGAAGAACTGAGGGAGCAGGCAGTTGCAGGATTAGAATTCCACATTGCAAATGAAACGGACATAGACCTTAAAAAATACTACGATCGGCTGAATTACGAACTAAGCGTAATAACTTCGATGAACTACGCTGGCTACTTTTTGATAGTTTCTGATTTCATTCGTTGGAGCAAAGCAAATGGCATTCCAGTTGGACCGGGAAGAGGTTCTGGTGCTGGATCGATTGTTGCTTGGAGCTTACAAATTACAGATCTTGATCCAATAAAGTTTGGTCTGATCTTTGAAAGATTTTTAAATCCTGATCGTGTATCGATGCCTGACTTTGATATCGATTTCTGCCAAGAGAAAAGGGACCTGGTTATTGATTATGTTCAGAAAAAGTACGGTTATGTTGCTCAAATAATCACTTTTGGAAAATTGCAAGCAAGGGCAGTATTGCGTGATGTTGGTAGAGTATTGCAAATGCCTTACTCTCAAGTGGATAAAATATCTAAAATGGTTCCATTTAATCCAGTAAATCCTGTAACTTTATCGCAAGCGATAGAGCTTGATCAAAACCTACAGAAAGAACGAGATAGTGATGAGGTAATTGCAAAGCTTCTTGATATATCACTAAAGCTCGAAGGAATATATCGTCACGTTTCAACTCATGCTGCTGGAATTGTAATATGCGATCAAAAATTAGAAAATTTTGTTCCCGTCTATTATGATCCAAATTCGGCTCTGCCAATCACTCAATACAGCATGAAATATGTAGAGAAAGCTGGGTTAATAAAATTTGATTTTCTTGGACTTGGTACGCTAACACTAATAGATCATGTATGTCGTTTAATTAATCGTGATGAAAAAAAATTTGATATTTCCTCGGTTTCTTTGATTGATCAAAGAACCTATGAAATGCTCTCAAGAGGTGATTCAATCGGAGTGTTTCAGCTTGAAAGTTCGGGAATGAGAGAAGCTTTAATCAAACTAAAGCCAGACTGCATTGAAGATATCATCGCTTTAATTTCTCTTTATCGCCCAGGGCCTATGGATAACATTCCAACTTATGTTACAAGAAAGCATGGACTTGAAAAGCCAGATTACATTCATCCATTGCTTGAGGAGGTGTTAAAAGAAACATTCGGAGTAATAATCTACCAAGAACAGGTAATGGAAATAGCGCGTATTCTCTCTGGATATAGCTTAGCAGAGGCGGATTTACTCAGACGTGCCATGGGTAAGAAAATTAAGGCAGAGATGGATAAACAACGTGAACTTTTTGTTCAAGGAGCAACAAAAAACGGTGTTGATTACGACAGGGCAAGTTATATTTTTGATCTTGTTGCAAAATTTGCTGGTTATGGATTTAATAAATCCCACGCTGCAGCATATGCGATTATATCTTACCAAACAGCTTACCTTAAGGCTAACTACCCGCTAGAATTTTTTACGGCCTTGATGAATCTCAACATTGATGATAGAGACAAACTGAATTTGTTTTATCATGCTGCAAAATTCACTGGAGTTGATGTTCTTTCGCCTGATATCAGCAAATCTAAGGCTGAATTTTCAATAGAGGGTGAGCACATACGCTACGGAATTGCTGCTTTGCGTAATGTTGGTTTTGCTATAGCAGAAGGAATAGTAAATGCACGCTCAAGTTCTTATAAGGACATATGGGAATTCATTCAAAATTTGGGGCATATAATAAATAAAAGGGCATTAGAAAGTTTAATTAAATCTGGAACATTCGATAGTGTGCACAAAAATAGAAAGCAGTTATACGAGTCAATAGACACATTGATTTACTTTGCAAATAAAAATAGGCAGTCAAATCAAGCTGTTTTATTTGGCAATCTTGATGTCCTCAAGCCAAAACTCGAGGATGTGGAAGATTTTAATGAAGAGGAAAAATTAGAGCATGAGTTGTTTTCACTAGGGTTTTATTTAACTAATCACCCGCTTAAAAAATTTAAAACTCTTTTGAAAAAATTAAATATTGGGTTTATCGGAGAGAGTAAGACGATAAAAACTGCTGGTGTAATATTAAATGTGCGTATGAGAACCTCAGAACGTGGAAGATTTGTTATCCTAACACTTTCTGATCCCCACAATGTTTCTGAAATAGCATTCTACAATAATGAAATAATAGAAGAAAAAAGGAATCTATTTTCACCTGGAGCATTTGTGATAATTGATCTTGAAATTTCAGAAAACACAACGAGACTATCAGGAAAGGACATATCTGAATTTACAGAAAAGGTTACTTCTCTAATGAAAGGATTAGTTTTAACTGCTGTATGTGCAGACTCGCAAAAAGTTGCTGAGGAGTTGAATTCAGTGTTGAAAAATGGAGGCAAAACCAAAATAATGCTAAAGTTTCTTCTCAAAAAACATAAAGTCAGCATCTTGTTGCCAGGTACATATTCAATCACCCCCCAAGCTATTTATGAAATATCTCACTTAAGTTGGATTGAAGGCGTAGAAATTAATACAAATAACTTGCTTATATAAAAAAGTTTTATATAATAAATTGTTTAATTGATATTAAAGGAAGATATAGTGAATCTCTATGAATTTACTTTTATAGCACAACCGAACTTATTGCAGCAAGAAGTAGAAGAAATGGTCCAAGAATTTGCTATTTTGTTGAAAAATATTAAAGCAGATGTTATTTCTCGGGAGGTTAAAGGTCTCATAGAAAGAGAACATAGCACAGTTACAAAACAAGAGCTAGAGGCAAGTACTGAAAGCATTAAAAAAAGTCTGATTGTTTACTCTGATTTTTTTGAAACTCTGACAAAAATTTTATGGGTTGAATTGGAAGAAGATTTTTCAAATTTAAAAGAAATAAAGTCAAGAATCGATAAAGAATTGAAAAATGAACTAAGTGATACGGGAATAAAACAAAATTTTATGGACCTTCCAGGAGCTAACACTAAAAGTGCATTTATCTATAATGTAGCAAATGCTTTTAAGGAAAATATTTCACAACATCTAATAAAGCCCCTTCAAGAGGTTTTAAAAAGTTTTAAAATAGTAGACTCAAATCAATTGAGTAAAACGCTGGAAGTGCTTTTCAAAAATATTGAAGCTTCAGGATTGATAAAATATGAATATTGGGGTCTATTGGATTTTGCATACCCAATAAATAAGATGAAAAGTGGTCATTACTGTATGATGTGTATAAGTTTTACTTCAAGCATTATGGATGAATTTGAGCGTAGAGTAAAACTGAATGAGAATATTATTCGCCACTTGTCTGTACGGGTTAATGAGTTTTTTAAAGGTAAATCTTACATGCTGGATAAACAAATTGAGGAGAAAAGTGCATAATGATGAAAAGACGAAATAGTTTTAATAATTCTTACGTGTCTGTAAATAACAGAACTGGCTTTAGGCGTCCTAAGGTCTGTCCTCTTACTGCATCTAAAGATGAGGACATAGACTATAAGAATATAGATTTATTGTCCAAATTCACCTCTGACTATGGTAGAATATTACCTAGAAGGTTAACAGGTGTTTGCGCAAGAAAACAAAGAAAGTTGCGCTTAGCAATTATAAGAGCACGATTTTTAGCTCTTGCTCCTTACTGTACTAAAAAAGTTAGGTAATTTATGTTAATAATTTTAAAGGAAAATATAACAACTTTAGGTAAGCTTGGTGAAGTTGTCAAAGTTAAGCCAGGTTATGCACGTAATTTTCTTTTTCCACAAAAAAAGGCGATGAAAGCCACTAAGGAAAATTTAATAAAGTTAGAGGAACAGCGTTTATTATTGGAAGAAGAAAATATCAAAAAATTAAATGCAGCAAAAGTGCTTGCATCATCACTGCATGATAAATTTATTATATTAATAAAGCAAGCTTCAGAGGATGCAAAGATTTTTGGCTCTGTAACCACACGTGAAATTGCAAAAACTTTATTACAAGAAGGATATGATATAAGTCATCATACTTTATCTTTTGGTGGAATAAGTATCAAAAATTTGGGCGAGTATCAAGTAAATATAGAATTACATAGTAAAGTGATAGTTCCAATTACTATATACGTTGTAAGATCTGAAAAAGATGCACATGAATTGAGGCAAGTAAAGTTGCAAAATCAGAAATCTGAGCAACAAGAGGAAGAGCAAGATGCGAGTAAAGAAGCTACTGATGGTGATGATAGCTGATCAAAGATGATCCCTTGTTATAGTCGTAAAGAAATGTCTTCCATTGCTAAGCTTGTATCATCCCAGTGCTCCCCTCATGTCATCCCAGTGCGTGACACTGGGATCCTTTTTATTTCATCATGGACATTATTTTATGCTTCTAGAATACGTTATCCATTGAATAATTTGCAAATACTTTTATATCTGGATTCCAGTGTCATGCACTGGAATGACACCATTATTGGAATAAATCAAAAATGATCCCACGCTATAGCCGCAAAGAAATGTCTTCCATTTGGGAAGAAAAAAATAAGTTTAATATATGGCTCAAAATAGAAAAATTATCGTGTGAAGCTCAAGCAGAGTTAGGAGTGATTCCAAATAGTGTTGCTCAGAAGCTCTCTGATGTTATTGAATTTGATATTGAACGTATTAACGAAATTGAATCCATTGTAAAACACGATGTTATAGCTTTTTTAACATATGTTGCTGAAGAAGCGGGAGTTGATGTTCGTTATCTTCATTATGGAATGACAAGTTCTGACGTTTTAGATACATGCCTTGCGGTTCAGTTAAAGGAATCATGTGATATTTTGCTCGAAAATTTAAAAAATATACTTTCAGCACTGAAAAAAAAGGCTGAGGACTATAAAAATATTGTTTGTGTTGGGCGCAGTCATGGAATGCATGCAGAATCAACAACTCTTGGATTAAAATTTGCTAGATTTTATGCTGAATTTAAACGCAATTATCAGAGATTAATTAGCGCGAAAACAGAGATCTCGATTTGTAAAATATCAGGTGCAGTAGGTAATTTTTCAAATGTTGATCCGTTTGTTGAAGAGTATGTAGCGAAAGAAATGGGACTTATACCTGAAACCATATCGTCTCAAGTCATTCCTCGTGATAGACACGCAATATTCTTTTCAGTTTTAGGAGTGATTGCAAGTTCAATAGAGAATATTGCCGTTGAAATACGTCACTTGCAAAGAACTGAAGTTGGAGAAATTTCTGAGTATTTTTCCACTTGTCAGAAGGGAAGTTCTGCTATGCCGCATAAGTGTAATCCTATTTTAAGTGAGAATTTGACTGGGCTCTCACGCTTAATACGCAGCTATGTTTTTCCTGCATTAGAAAATGTTGCATTATGGCACGAACGAGATATATCGCACTCGTCTGTGGAAAGATGCATTGCTCCTGATGCTTGTATAGCAATGGATTTTGCTTTAGTACGATTAACAGATTTGATAGATAAATTGGTGATCAATAAGGAAAACATTGAAAAGAACTTAAATTCTTCAAAAGGCTTGGTTTTTTCACAACGAGTATTACTCGAGTTGGTAAATAGTGGTTTGGCGAGGGAAGAGGCGTATAAAATTGTTCAGAGCAATGCAATGAAAGTGAAACAAAACAATAGTGATTTTCTGGCCGAACTGAAACAAGATAAATCCTTACTTGAAGTTATTAACTCTAAAAAACTTGAATCTTTGTTTGATTTGAAGTATTATACGAAACATGTAGATCATATATATAGCAAGGTTTTTAATGAGGCTGAGTAGCTCAGTGGTAGAGCAGGAGGATCATAATCTCTTGGTCGGGGGTTCAAATCCCTCCTCAGCCACTCAAGCTAAGCTATGGTTTGGCGATAGCAGCGCATTTGACAAAATAACGTGATTCATTGTCAATTAACTGAAGTTTTTTTTCAGTTGTTCATATAGTATATGGAATAATGTATGTGAAGTGATAAAGATACAACATTTGTTGTATCTATTCAGGGGAATGGCTAATGGTATCCGTTCAAGAAAGTGGTAAGGTAGATGAGAAAAGACAACTAAATGAATTTCATCCGAGTAGCTGACACTGGCATCTATATAAAGACAATCTAATGCACTCATTTAAAGTGAAGTTTTCTGGATCCCAGTGTCTAGGCACTGGGATGACAAGAAAAGAGTTGACTTGAATGACACCGAATAGGTACTGGGATAGAGGCTACTTGAATAATATTTTACCATGTCATTACAGCACTTGATGCTGGAATCCAGAAGTTTTTTGAGCACAAAAGTCATGCTAAGTTTTTGTTGTTAAGAAAGGCTGGATAGCTACTTGCATGACACCATTTGTTACTGTGTTTTTGTCTATCTTATACCAATTCCCGCTATAGAAAGAACAGATAGAGAATAATTGGGAAAAAAGTCATACTAGAGTAAGTGAAATAGCGAGGTATAAATGGCATTAAGGTCAAAACTATTAGACGAAAGAGTTGTAAATTTAGCGAAAGAAATGTTAAAAAAGGTAAGAAATAACGCATATGTTTCAAAAAAGTTACAAGCGGTGATAGAAGGAAAAGAAAGTAGTATAAGCGCTGTGGCAAGAATATGTAAAATTTCAAGGACTGCTTTGACTGAATGGATAAAGCATCTAAAATTTGGTAGAGTAGAAAAATTATTTGCCCCGTTTCAGCGGAGAAGAAAAAGCAAATTAAACAAAAATCAACGTGAGCAAATTGAAATATGGGTAGAAAGAAATCCAAATATTATAGCTCTTTTCATAATAGTCCGGAAAGTTCATAGAAAAGCAGAATCAACAGCATGACGAAAAGATGTGAATAGAGGGATGTTTTTCCTAGCTCTATTTTTTATAGCAAACCAATGATGCTCAATTTTATTGAAATCTGGGGAATACGTAGGAAGATACAAAATTTCAGCACCAACTTCTTTAGCAAGTTCAGTAATCTTATTAGACTTATGAAAAGTAGCATTATCAAGGATAACAGTTTGTCCAGGTTCCAAAATAGGTGTCAAAAACTGCTCAAACCATTTATTAAAGATATCCATATTACAATGGCCCTCAAATGTTAACGGAACAACTATTTTTCTACTATTTAGAGCTGCAATCATGCTAATTCGTTGAGTTTTCTTTCCAGATTTTAGGGCATAAAATCGCTGTCCTTTCTGAGAATATCCATAGGGATAGTCTTCGGTATTATCAATACCAGATTCATCTATATATACTAAGTTTTGAGGTTCTTTCGTTGCTATAATTTTCAAAAATTCAGCACGTTTTTCTTCATTCCTTTCTTTGTATCCATATGTCTTTTTTGCGTGTGAGTCCAATTTTTTTAAGAGCTAGATGAATCGTTGGGATACTAACATTACTCCAAAGCTTAGCCATTTCCGATAGAGTTTTTCCACCATGTTTTTTTGGCAAATTCAGTAAATTTATTCCAGTCGGTAATTTTATGATTATAACCTCCATTTCCAAGTTTTTTCGACTGAAAATCTCCTGTTTCTTTTTTTTCTTTGCTGCCACTCCCATAATGTAGTTCTTCCAATTTTAAATCTTGCTGCTACCGTTTCTCTGCTTTCCCCTTCGTCTAGTACCTCCATTGCTTTTTTTCTTAAATCATAACTATATGCTGCTGGCATACTTACCTTCACTACTATAAACTCTTATTTTAAACCGTTTGGACCATTATGAAAAGAGATATAACTCTGGTTCATATTTTTTTGTTGCCATTCTTTTACCCCTTTACCTTCCTACTCGGATCAACCATTTTTTTTGGTCTAGTTTATGGGGTGCATTATAAACCTCAAAAGGAGCAGATGTTAATGCGAAAGATATTTTGTGGTGCACTGCTTTGCACTATGCTGCTTTTAATGATCAAACAGAGATAAAAAAGGCTTTCTTCGGAAGAGGAGCAGATTTTGATGTAGACGAACCTCTTTTTTTACATAATGATGCTAAGAATGGTCGCGTAGGTATAGTAGGGATTTTACTTGAAAAAGAAGCACATGTTAATGCAGTATATTTATGTGGAAAGACTCCTTTAGATTATCCTAAGAATCAAGACTTAGTAAAAGCTCTATTAGACGCAGGAGGACGTCCTTTTGTGGAAGAACATAATAATAAGGCAATGATTGTGAAAGCACGTAATAAGGCAATGATTGCTGGTGGAGTGAATAAATTATTAGGCACTGCTATAGCAGTGGCACTTTTTACAACTGGAATAATTACAGCTGAGTTGATACCTATCGTTATAGCAGTGGTTGCAGTTACAGCAGCAGCACTGGTAGTTGGTTGTGCTACATATGAATTACTAAAGCCTAGTACTAAAGTTGATGGAGCAGAAAAACCAATTTTCAACTCAATAAATGAACAGCAGGGAGTTACTGGCATTCCTTCATAGTAGAGCGCGTGACGCAGGTTCCTGGATCACAGTGTCTGGGCACTGGGATGACAATGAAGGTGCTGCTTGAATAACAACGAAGGGTTATTTGGATAATAGCCGTACTTGATCTGGATTCCAGTGTCTAGGCACTGGGATGACAAGAAGGAGGGCTACTTGAATGGTTGAAGGGAAAGTGCTGCAATGAAAGGAGTGTTAGATAAAGCTATAGTATTTTCTAAAATGAATGGATAAATTTCCATTATGGTATTACCAACCAAAAGTTGTAAGTCTGTACATTTATACATTAGAGGTCTGAGGCGGCTTTTGATGGTATGCCAACAGTGTTCTATGGGATTCAAATCTGGTGAATATGTTGGAAGATACAGCACATGAAAGCCAAAAGACTCTATTAATGATTTTGTTTTAGTGGTCTTATGAAATGTAGCATTATCCATAACTATGGTTGTGCCAAGTGGCAATTTAGGTAATAACATCTTCTCCAACAATATATTGAATACCTCTTTTTCACACCCACCTTTGAAAGTCATTGGTGCAATAAATCTCATTCCAATCCACCCGGCTACTATACTGATTCTCTCTCGAGTTCTCCCTGGAATATCTGCATAAATTTTCTTTCCTCTTGGAGCACGTCCATATTCTCGGTATAACTTATTATCAACTCCTGCTTCATCTATATATAAGATGCTGGAATGTTCTATTTTGAGATTTTATCAATAAATTGCTGCCTATCTTCTTGATTGCGCTCTTGATATAGTGTGACTTTTTTTTAAAGTAATTTTTAGCTGTTTTAGTCTATACCAAATTGAATTTATTCCAAATCCAAGATTTTGTTTCATCTCTGCCAGAGTATGATCTGGATTCTTTGTAACATATTCTTCGAGTATTTTTGGGTCTATTTTTCGAATAAAGCTACCGTTTTTAGATGGCTTTAAGCTTTCACCAGCAGCTTTCTTTTTTAACCAGCGGTACAGAGTTGCTATTCCTATCTCCATGAGCTCTGCTATCTCAACCTTTGTCTTCCCTTTTTCTATCATCAATACTGCCTTTTCCCTTAAATCCACACTATATGCCATTATAACTCAAATACTTTGTTATACCTTTATCATTTGCTTTGGGAAATACTATACTTGTATAACTGTTGCACATCCATAAACTCCTTCTCGTCTTGAATGCTGATGATAGTGTGAGTGTTAAGAGGTAAAGGGTCATTTATATGTCCATGGCCTACCCCTTTCATTGTAAATACAGGAAAGTTAACACTCTTTGCAAACCTTTCTTTTACAACTTCAACAAGATTATCATTATAACAGTTAACAAAGTCTCCAAAGATTACTGCATGTACTCCATCAAAAATATGAGCTTGTTTTAGGTGATCTAGACTGCGCTCAATTGAATATGGATAAACTCTTATGTCTTCTAAAAATAGAATTTTGTCTTTTGCATTTATTTGCCAAGCAGTTCCTATACTGTTTTCAACCAAAGTCATATTACCACCGATGATTTTAGACTCTAATCTGCCATTTTTTAGTCTAACTCCATTATTTATCATCTTTAAGTTGTCAAATCTGATAGAGTTGCGTTGGTTAAGAATTAATTCTTTTAATTTTTCAACAGAGCTTTCAGCAACAGAGTTATTTACTATCATTTCCAACATGGTGCCGTGGAGGGTTTGCCAGTCGTATTTAACTTGCAGATAAATATGTAAAGCAGTGATATCACTATAGCCTATAAGAATTTTTTTGTTTTGAGCAATTCTTTCTTTTTTATCATTGGGCAGCTTTTCTAGGTAAGGAATTAGACGAGAAGCCCCTTCTCCTCCTCTGATACACAAAATTATTTTGCTATCATCAGTGAGCGCATTAACCAAATCATTCGCTCTAAACTCATCAGAGTTAGAATAAAATGGGTTGTCATTACTGTATATTTTCTCCGAAATGTGAGGATTAAAACCCAAAGTTTTTACGTATTCTCTTATAGTAGGCAGATCTGATTCTTTTCCTTTCGAAGAAGGAGCAATAATATCAACTTGATTTGCAGGATTAGTGAGTAAAAGGCATAGAAAATAAAGAATAAAGGAATACATTAAAATATCTTATGAAACTCTTGCTTTAATATATCATCTAATTCGCAAAGAGAAACTTTTACTCCTAGTTTTTCCATTGATGTAACGCCGTAATCTTTTATTCCACAAGGAATAATACCCTCATAGTGGGAAAGGTTTGGAGAGACATTAAGTGCTATGCCATGATAAGTTACCCATTTTCTCAAGCGAATGCCAAAAGCTGCTATTTTTTCTTCTACTCCGTTGTTGTTCACCCAAATGCCTATTCTATCTTCCTTAAATTCCCCAAGTATATTAAAGTGTTTTAAAACATTTATGATCCAATTACTTAGGTCTCTGATATATAGTTTTATGTCACATTTGTTTCTTTTTTTAAGATTTAGCATTAAATATATAATGCGCTGCCCTGGTCCGTGATATGTATATTTACCGCCCCTGCCTGTTTTATAGACAGGAAACAATTTTTCAATAATGTCATCATCTGTTGCACCGATTCCTGCAGTATAAAGTGGAGGGTGCTGGAGCAGCCATACTAGCTCGTCAGATAAATTATTGTAAATTTGTTGAATTTTTGCTTCCATGAATTCTACAGCATTGTTATAATCAATAAGTTGGTTAGATATTAGCCATTCTGTCATATTCTATTTCTTTAGGTCTATCAATGTCATTCCAGTCTGGAATCCAGAAATTTGATTGTAGATAGCACACTGAACTGGTAAGCATAGCTGTTTTAAGCTAAAAGGAACGTATTTGACTAAATTGTATAAAAAGATGGATCCTAGTGTCAAGCTACTTGGATGACAAATATGGGCTACTTGAATGGCACTATCGCAAACGAACTAGTGTCAGCTACTCAGATGATATCGTTCTTGTAACACCAATTGATATAATTCAACTATAATTTTAATCTTTTAACAAATTTAATTTTTCAGGAGGCAAATATGAATTTTAACATTTTTCAAAGAAAGAAAAGCAGTGAATACTCTGCTTTGCAACTAATGATGTAACCAAGTTGGAGTAGGCGTGATTATGTAAGTTTTGCTGAGGAAGGCTACATAAAAAATGTTATTGCCTTTCGAGCAATTAATATGATCGCAAGTGCTTCATCTTCGGTACCTTTTACTCTCTGCCAGCTTACTGACCAGGGAAAATCACAACTAAAAGCGCATCCATTACTGAAGTTACTTTATTCTCCTAATCCAATGACATCAAAATCGGAATTTATTGAGGGGATTGTGACTTATCGATTAGTTAACTGCAATTCTTATATATTGATGATTGAGCCGCATAACAAACCAACAGAGCTTTATCTTCTGCGCCCCGATAGAGTTGAAATTATTCCAGGGAGAAGTAACGTTCCTTATGCCTATCGTTATACCGTAAATAACAACAGTTATGACTTTAAAGTTGATAAATTGACTGGGCGTTCAACAGTACTGCATCTTAAAACCTTTAACCCTTTGAATGATTGGTATGGACTTTCACCAATTGAGGCAGCTGCATATAGTATAGATCAGCATAATCAGGCTGGTGCTTGGAATCAGGCAATGCTGCAAAATGGAGCAAGACCAAGTGGTGCAATGGTTGTAAAATCAGAAAAGGATGGAAGTGGTGGAAACTTAAGTCAAGAGCAGTACCAACGCTTAAAAGGACAGATAAATGATCATTACTCAGGTCCTGTCAATGCTGGAAGACCTATATTGCTTGAAGGGGGCCTAGAGTGGAAGGAAATGAGCTTATCACCGAGGGATATGGATTTTATTGAGTCAAAACATAGCTCAGCTCGTGATATTGCGCTAGCTTTTGGCGTTCCGCCTCAGTTGCTTGGCATACCAGGTGATAATACTTATAGCAATTTAGTTGAAGCACGTCTTTCCCTTTGGGAACAGACGATTTTACCAACGCTAGAAAATATTATCTGTCACCTGAATTCTTGGCTAGTGCCAAAATGTGGTAAGGATTTATGTTTGTCATACGACAAAGATGCAATAGAAATTCTAATGGAAAAAAGACAAAAGATGTGGAAATACGTGCAAAACGCAAGCTTCATGACGCTCAATGAAAAAAGAGAGGCTTTTGGCTTGCAACCTTTACCCGGTGGTGATAAGTTATAATGCACCCCATAAACTAGACAAAAAAATGGTTGATCCGAGTAGGAAGGTAAAGGGGTAAAAGAATGGCAACAAAAAAAAATATGAACCAGAGTTAAAAGCAAAGATAGCTTTGGAAGCAATAAAAAATCAAAAAAGCACAGCTGAGATATGTAGTGAATATAAAATACCATCAACAAATCTATATGATTGGCGTGATAGAGTATTGGCAAGGTTAAAAGACCTATTTGTTGAAGAAAGTGAAAGTGCGAGAAAACAAAGAATCTTAGCGCAAGAAATAGAAAGTTTACATAAAGTAATAGGAGAATTGACAGTGGAAAATAGCTATTTGAAAAAAATTACTGAAATAAGCAAAAAGATAGAGTAAGGTTTATAGAAAAGATTCTGATCTGTCAATTAGGAAACATGCTGATTTATTGGGGATTTGCAGATCTAGCCTATATTATAGGCCTATAATTAATAACGAAAGTGAAGTAGCAAATTTGATTCAAGAAGTATATTTGGCTTCTGATTGCCGTTATGGATATCGTAAAATTACTGCTGAAATCATAGCGAGTGGGGTAGTAGTCAATCGCAAAAAAATCTTAAGAATTATGAAAAAAATGAAGATTAGTGGGCTGTATTGTAGAAAAGATGTAATACAAGTATTAAAGAAAAAAAGCATAAAATATATCCTTATCTACTCAAAGATTTGATTATTTGTAGAGTTAATCAGGTATGGGCTACTGATATAACATATATTATGGTAGAAGGTAAGTTTGTCTATTTTGTGGCAATAATGGACTTGTATAGTCGCTATATTATTGCTCATTCATTATCACCATATCTCGATGCTGGATTTTGCCTTTATACTCTCAAAGAAGCTCTAAAACAAGGTAAACATGAGATTTTTAATAGTGATCAAGGGGTACAGTTTACTTGCTACAACTTTATTACGGAATTAGAGCATGCTAATATTAAAATCAGTATGGACCATAAAGGACGTTGCTTCGACAATATATTTGTTGAGCGCTTATGGAGAACTTTAAAGCAAGAAGCTATATATTATTATAGACCAAATAGTATCAGAGATTTGAATCTTATAATAAATGACTTTGTTGGTTGGTATAACTATAGAAGGCTACATCAGACTCTAAATTATAAAGTTCCTGCTGATCTTTATTATCATAAACAGTAAATGAATATATTGATAAATACTTTAAATGTGTGTCGACGTATTTATCAACATATTCATTTTAAAAATCGGATCACTTTAAAAAAATGGTCTAGACAAATGGGTGCACTATACTTTGAGTTATTAGATCAACATCATGAATATAATCTCTATCTAGAGAATGGTTTTGTGAAAATGTTCGACTGCGCAAGCGATCACGTTTATCACGATCATAACTCAGCCTATATCTAATATACAAGGAGGGCCCTGCCCTCTTTTTGTTATTCTAATGCCCAGACACTGGCATCCAGTTAAATTTGCTAGTATAAAAGTAATCAACGTTTCTAAATGGATTCCAGTGTCAAGCACTGGAATAACACCAAAGGGGCTACTAGGATGACATCGTCTGCTACATACTTAGATCACAAGAGAAGAATTCTGAAGCGAAAAGCTTCAAGGAAATCTTATGCAAAATCTAGTATTTACGGAATTTATATTATTTTCATGCAAATTATGGTTTTTATAATTAACGGAAAGTGATATGGCTAGTTTAACTTTTAAAGACAGTGCTGGAGCAAATGTAGTATCCCCTACCATTAAAAGCATAATTTATGAAGATGCTGCACAGAATAAGTATACCTTTGGTGTAGGTAATACTAGTGTTTTCAACACTTTTAGGTATGAACCTAATGGTGCTGCTGAAATAGATTACAGTGCTACAGCAACAAACTTCATGACTGTAGGTGCAATTGCTACATTATTAGGTATTGGAACTAACGTAGGTGCAATAAAAACTAAGACTGATTCTATTCCATCTGACTTAAGCGCTGACTTAGTTACCATAAAAACTCAAGTCGGAACAGATCTGATATCAGGAATAAAGGCTAAGACTGATAAGATTACAGATACCTTAGGAGCTGATGTCATTGCTATAAAGGCTAAAACTGATACTATTCCAGCCGACTTAACAGCTAAAGTAACTGCTATAGAAACTGCTACAAATGCTGCTAATTTAGGAGACAAGGTTACTGCAATACAAACTAAGACTGATAAGATTACAGATACCTTAGGAGCTGATGTCATTGCTATAAAGGCTAAAACTGATACTATTCCAGCTGACTTAACAGCTAAAGTAACTGCTATAGAAACTGCTACAAATGCTGCTAATTTAGGAGACAAGGTTACTGCAATACAAACTAAGACTGATAAGATTACAGATACCTTAGGAGCTGATGTCATTGCTATAAAGGCTAAAACTGATAAGATGCCTGACGATCTAGGAACTGAGTTAGGTAAGTTAGCAAAATCTGATGAACTAGCTCCTTTAGTTAAAACTGCTGAATTAGATCCTTTGGCTAAAACCGCTGAACTAGCTCCTTTAGTTAAAACTGCTGAACTAGCTCCTTTAGCTAAAACTGCTGATGTTACTGCAATAAGGGCTAAGACTGATAAGATCACAGATACCTTAGGAGCTGATGTCACTGCTATAAAGGCTAAAACTGATACTATTCCAGATGACTTAACAGCTAAAGTAACTTCTATAGAAACTGCTACAAATGCTGCTAATTTAGGAGACAAGGTTACTGCAATACAAACTAAGACTGATAAGATGCCTGCTGACTTAAACGCTAAGTTAATTAAGTTAACTACAATAGGAAATGCTATAAATGGTAATGGTCACGTCACTGAAGCTGCTAAAGCTGTACTATAGTATTTTCTAAAATGAATGGATAAATTTCCATTATGGTATTACCAACCAAAAGTTGTAAGTCTGTACATTTATACATTAGAGGTCTGAGGCGGCTTTTGATGGTATGCCAACAGTGTTCTATGGGATTCAAATCTGGTGAATATGTTGGAAGATACAGCACATGAAAGCCAAAAGACTCTATTAATGATTTTGTTTTAGTGGTCTTATGAAATGTAGCATTATCCATAACTATGGTTGTGCCAAGTGGCAATTTAGGTAATAACATCTTCTCCAACAATATATTGAATACCTCTTTTTCACACCCACCTTTGAAAGTCATTGGTGCAATAAATCTCATTCCAATCCACCCGGCTACTATACTGATTCTCTCTCGAGTTCTCCCTGGAACATCTGCATAAATTTTCTTTCCTCTTGGAGCACGTCCATATTCTCGGTATAACTTATTATCAACTCCTGCTTCATCTATATATAAGATGCTGGAATGTTCTATTTTTGAGATTTTATCAATAAATTGCTGCCTATCTTCTTGATTGCGCTCTTGATATAGTGTGACTTTTCTAAAGTAATTTTTAGCTGTTTTAGTCTATACCAAATTGAATTTATTCCAAATCCAAGATTTTGTTTCATCTCTGCCAGAGTATGATCTGGATTCTTTGTAACATATTCTTCGAGTATTTTTGGGTCTATTTTTCGAATAAAGCTACCGTTTTTAGATGGCTTTAAGCTTTCACCATCAGCTTTCTTTTTTAACCAGCGGTACAGAGTTGCTATTCCTATCTCCATGAGCTCTGCTATCTCAACCTTTGTCTTCCCTTTTTCTATCATCAATACTGCCTTTTCCCTTAAATCCACACTATATGCCATTATAACTCAAATACTTTGTTATACCTTTATCATTTGCTTTGGGAAATACTATATCATTTAGAAGCTATCCGAGAAATCCTTAAAAAGCTTGAAAAGGAAATTATAGCTTTCGCTAAACAACTTCCTGGGTTCAGCAATCTTATCAGCATAAAGGGAATAGGTCCAATTTCTGCGGGTGTTTTTATTGTAACAATTGGAGACATTAATGATTTGCGTAGACCTGAGAAACTTACTGCATATTTTGGAGTTGTGCCAAGAGTTTCTCAATCTAATCAGCAATGTACAATTGGAAGAATTACCAAACGAGGGTCAAAAATAGCGCGTACTTCTTTAGTTCAATGTACTTGGATTGCTGTACGTTACAGTCCTTACTTGAAAAGCTTTTATGAACATATAAAAAAGAAGCGTGGTTCTGCTAAGGCTATAACTGCTACTGCTAGGAAATTTCTTATAACTATTTTCTACACTCTTAAAAATAACTGGTTTTTTAAAGATTTTACAAAATTTGAAATTTTTACTGGACAATAATCATAGGAGATTAGTATTTATCTACGGAAAGATGGTAACAAAATGGTAGTAGAAATTGATGAGAAAAGCAAAATAAGGTTTAGCAAGTTAGAAAACAAATCAAGCTTTGGAGGGAATTGTCTTATACAGGGGAAAAGTCTTTTAGAAGTTATGGGCAAGAGTTTTGAAAATATTCCTGAGGAGTTAACTCAGACTATTAAAAACGTTCCATCTACTAGTCTTATGCAAACATGTTTACAACAACAAGAAAACTCTAATAGGGAATTAAATTAATGTATTTTTAGGATAATAATTAAGAAATTAATTATAAACATTCATACGCATTCGATTGTAGTAGAGGATATGGGGCAGCAATTAGCACAAGAACTAAAGGCAAATGTGGTTGTTTGTCAAATAGTGATTGATTAAATCAATTTAGAGAGGTAAATAGCAGCTTTGCAGCTTGTTTTTATGAACAAAGATAAACCGTTGTAGCCAAGTGCGCTTTCGGCATTGTGCTGAATTGCAATATCTCTGTGCTCTAATTCCTCATCGCGAAATTTACTTATAGTTTCTCTTAATTCCCCATCTTCTAAATGTAAGACTTGCTCCTTGTAGTGCTCTCCGATCACTTCTTCAACTGCAGCAGTGCAAGCCATAGCGGCTTTTTTACCCATCATGGCAGTTACAACACCAAGTGATACCCCTAAAGCACCCCAAAATGGCAACAAAAGAGTAGGACGAACTCTTTGCTCCTTGATTTTCTCATTAAAATAGTGGAAATGTTTTTTTTCCTGCTCCTCCATTTCAATTATTTTGTCAATTATGGAAGATTTTTTAAGAATAAATTTTTGACCGGAATAAATGCAAATGGCTCCATATTCGCCAGCATGATTTACTCTAATTGCTTGTTCTAAAAAATTTCCTTTCAATTTTTTTATATTGCTTTCCAATGTCTCCTCACTTTATTTCTGCATTAGTACTACTATAAACCAACATATTATAGAGTAAATAAAATTCCATGCGTGCATTGCAGAAACATTGTGATTACAGGAACTCAAGCAGCTATAGCAACGGCAAGAGTTACTTGAAGGACTCCGCCATTCTCCTTAAAATAAGGGTAAAGATATATTATTTATCTTCAGTCTGTGCAGATAAAACGACAAAAAGCTCAATATACTTGATGTTTAATTTTTTGCACTATGTGCACTCTATGTCTTTATAAAACTTTTACCCACATAAGCTAAAATGCGCTTATCAAAGCATTTAATACAATGAAAAACGCCAATTAAAAAAATAGGTAGTAGCTGATAGATTTTCTTGTGCCTTTTTCTCTGTTTAGTAAATTTTTCAATATTTAATGCAATTAGCCGGCACTGGGATGACAATGAGTGGTGAGCTAAACGTCCGTGTGGTTATTGGTATTATCAAGATATTCTCTAATCTTCTTTAAATCTTCCCAAGCTAAGCGTTTTTGTGCTGGTTGACGAAGTAGATAGGCTGGATGAAATATAGCGGCTGTGGTAATTGCATGAGATAAATATTGGTTAGTATAAGTATGAAATTTGCCACGCAAGTTCGATATAGTCTTTGTGTTATCAAGAAGGCTATAACATGCAATTCCTCCAACTAAAATTAGAATCTGCGGTAAAACAAGAGCAATATGCTTCTCAACAAATGGTCTGCACATATCAAGCTCTAGATCAGTTGGTTTTCTATTACCTGGTGGACGCCAAAACACGGTGTTGCTTATATATACCTTAGTGCGGTCCAGATTAATTGCACCGAGCATCTTATCGAGCAGCATTCCGCTTGCACCACAAAATGGTATGCCTTTCAGGTCTTCATTTGCTCCTGGTGCTTCACCAACAAGCATGATTTTTGCATTTGGATTACCATCGGAAAAAACAGTATTAGTTGCAGTTTTTTTTATTTCACAACCCTCAAATGACTTAACTGCACTTCTTAGTTCATCTACACTACCACATTCACTTGCAAGCTTCCTTGCTTCAATGATCCATTCACTTGGGAACATGGCTTTTTTCTGCTCGATGACAGAAGACTGTTCAGCTCTCTCATTTTCCACTTTTTTTTCCTCTTCACCTTCAGTTAGCGTGCAGTCAACACCCACTTCATGATAGAACTTCAACAATTCTAGATCTTCATTGTTCATAGTGCCTCTTAACCTTTTGAGCTTTTTTCATAGCCATATCGTACTTCAATTTAGACAAATGTCTAACGTATAATATACCATTTAAATGATCTAACTCATGCTGAATACACCTTGCAAGCCAACCACTAGCTTTTAGCGTCTGTTCTTCGTTATTTAAATTTTTATATTTCACAGTTAAATATTTTGGACGCTTAATTTCATGGCTTTGCTCTGGAATTGAAAGGCACCCTTCTTTGAGAATTACTTGTTCACCCGATAATTCTGTAATTTCAGGGTTAATCATACAAAACTTGCCAACTGAGTCATACCCTGCTAGCTCATCTCCAACCTTTTCTGGCTGAACGTCCATGATAAAAATTCTCTTCAGCACTCCAACTTGTACTGCAGCAAGACCAAGACCTTCTGCATCGTACATAGTTTCGAACATGTCGTTTACTAATTCTTTAATTTTATCGGTTATATCTATTACTTCACTGGCACGTGTAGTTAACCTTTCATCAGGGGCAATTACAATTGGCAATTTAGACATAAAATTAAAATTTTATGTTTTATTTTTTCCTTTGTACAGTATTTTGGGTATATTAAAATGTTGCTGTATTTTTAATAGAAATATAAATTATTAAAGGAAGCTACAATTTGAATGGAATTGTGTCATAAGGTCAACTAATGTACTCTGCAGTAATAATAAAACCAAAGCGAAATGTTTTTGCCGTTTTAGACGTAGGTACAACAAAAATTATCTGTCTAATTGTTAAGATCAATAGCAACTTCAGCTATAAAATAATAGGAACGTGTTATAAAAGTGCAGAAGGTATAAGCGGTGGATCAATAACTGATGCAAAGCATGCAAGTTACTCTATTTCATCAACTATAGGTTTAGCTGAGCAAGTATCAGAAGAGACTATAGACCAGATATATGTGAATGTAGCCGGATGTGGAGTCTCATCTTTTAACGTATATAACGAAATTATTGCAGCTAATCACGAAATTTCAGACCGAGATATAAAACGTGTAGTCTTTCAGACGTTTGAGAAATATATCGAAGAAAATGTTATCATTCACAATATACCACTGAAATATCACTTGGATGACATGACTGATATAAAAGAGGTTGGTGGATTGTACGGAAAAAGACTATCTGCTGATGTTAATGTCGTCACTGCTTCGCGTCCAGCGCTTACCAACATTGAAAATTGTATAACTAATAATAGCGGGATAAGTATGGCTGGTTGTATTGCTTCCGCATATTCTTCAGGCCTTGCCTGTCTAAGTGAAGATGAAAAAGAGCTAGGAACTGCCATTGTTGACATAGGGGGTGGGTGTACTGCAATTGGAATTTTTAAGAGAGGAAAGCTTATATACACAAGCAGCATTCCAATTGGTGGCATTCACATTACTCGAGATATAGCTTATGGACTATGCACAAGTATAGAGCATGCTGAACGCATAAAAATACTATACGGTAGCACTGTCGTAACTTCAATAGATGAGAACGAATATATTACACTGCAAAACAGTGAAAATGATGAACCGACTCGAGTACCCAAGTCCGAACTTATTGACATCATAAGACCTAGAGTTGAGGAGATATTTGAACTGGTAAGAGAACAATTTCAAGAACAAAAAGATCCAATCAATAAAGTAGTGCTCACAGGTGGAACCAGTCAACTCACAAGCATGAAAGAGATTGCAAGCTATATATTCAACAAACAAGTCCGCATTGGATGCCCTGAGTCTCTCAGTGGCCTTGATGGCGAGTATGATAAAAATCCCGTATTTTCTGCTGCCATAGGCTCTATCAAGCTAATAGTTGACACTTTTTATAAAAATAACTCTGGAATGCTCGGTCAAGATGGTAAAATGAGTAAATTGTATAATTGGGTTAAATCGAAAGTCACGGTTTGATTTTACCAAATAAAGTTTTGATATCCGTCAAAGGAAGTATAAAAAAAATTATTTCAAGATTGATAAATTGATTCGTGATCATACACCTGAAATTATCCGCTCCCATGGAATGATTGTTTATGATATGGTAATGGAAAAAGATGAATATGCTGAACGTCTCATTCTATGATAAAAGATAAAACAGGCTGTATCCCAGTGGGCTTTGTTGCATCGCTCAAGTGAAAAGAACTGGCAGTTACTGACAAAATTCATTATAAATAGCCATTTAACTGTTGAAGAAAAAATATGCCACAAAAAATGAGAGTCAGTAACTGCCATGAATATAACAAATTTCTCCAAGAAAGAGGAAGCATTTTTTGTTATATCAATGACGCCATAGAAAATTGGTATGAAAATAGTCCAAAAATGCAGGGCGGCAACTATATTTATAGTGATAAAGTTGTGATTTTAGTTCATATAATCGTCAGTTTCTTTAGAATTGGTTTAAGACAAACAGTAGGGTTTGTAAAAGGATATCTGCAACAAATAGGAAGAGATTTGCAGCTATTCACAAGCATCAAAAAAAACTTAGTATTAAGATAAATGATTGCAGAAAATAATATAGAAGATATTGAAATTGCTATAGACAGTACGGGAATTAGTATATACAACAACACACAGCAAGGAAAATAGCACTGACAGAGTGGCTATGAGCAAACGAGAAAATCGTACGTAATGTTGAATATAAACAACAAAAAAGCCATAGCTGTAAAATACAGTAACGGTGTCTACTCTGATCACTTGTGATTTGCTAAAAGAAGTTGATTTTCAGCATGCCATAAAAGTACTATATGCAGATAGAGCATGTGATAGGCACAAGTTTTATAAGTTGTGTAACGAATATGATATAAAGACAAAAATTCCACCAATAAACAATGCGGCAGAACATCCAGAAATAAATTATATGTCTGACAGGAATGCTGCTATTAGGTTAATAAAATTATACGGTGAAGATGGCATGAAAGAATGGAAAAAGAAGTAAATTATGGGAAAAGATCTTATATTGAAGGGTTTTTCTCAAGATTAAAGCAAATATTTGTTTAGGAATAAATCTGAGATAAATCGAGAAAAAGAACTAAATGCTATTTGCTTAATAAATTCACTGATATAGGTATGGCTAAATTTGAGATAGTTACATGAATTTACCATAAATCACCATCTCATAAAGTGTTATGCAACAAAGCCATCCCTGTGTCACTGCCATTAAGTTAAGGGAAAGAGAAGTTAAGATTGGACAAAAAATTTGAAGTGATTGATAATTATGGTAAATACTAGGGTGAATTTTTAAGAAAAGGGAGTCTGAAAAGTGCAAGTTATTTAAAAAAGTAATAATTGCAGGTTATTTTGCAAAGAATGTACTAATACAATGATACTGAAAAGATATCTTGAATTTAAAACACATGTTTTCTAGCTCTTTTCTGGTAGTTGAGTGAACGAATATCAGATATCTTATGACGATCAACTCTTCTCCCTTTTCTCACCACTAAAGTGTTCATCAAAAATAACTGTGATAGTCGATACATAATGCAGTCTATGTCTGACTCTGTAGAAAAAATATCAAAGGATAAGTTTTTAATCGCATTAAATGAGACAGATTTATTGATGCTTTTTTTTTAGTTTACTATTCTGTGAGCTCAATGTCTCTTCATCATCTTCTATCATGATACTTTCTAGATTACTGATGAAGATAGTTGACCAAAAATCCTGCTTGATAGTTTCAATACTTTTTCCTGTGAAATTCTCTAAATTTAATCTTCCCTTCAGCCTAGAAAAAAATGTTTCTACTCCCCAGCGCAAGTAATATAATCTCTCAAACTCTTCAACTGTAAAACGTTTCTCATCTAACAGAGATGTTACTAATACTTCAACTTCTCCAGAAGAAAGTATTATTTTGACTAACCTGAATTTCATCTCATCAGGTAATCCTAGCTTTTATAGTGCACCCATTTGTCTAGACCATTTTTTAAAGTGATCCGATTTTTAAAATGAATATGTTGATAAATACGTCGACACACATTTAAAGTATTTATCAATATATTCATTTACTGTTTATGATAATAAAGATCAGCAGGAACTTTATAATTTAGAGTCTGATGTAGCCTTCTATAGTTATACCAACCAACAAAGTCATTTATTATAAGATTCAAATCTCTGATACTATTTGGTCTATAATAATATATAGCTTCTTGCTTTAAAGTTCTCCATAAGCGCTCAACAAATATATTGTCGAAGCAACGTCCTTTATGGTCCATACTGATTTTAATATTAGCATGCTCTAATTCCGTAATAAAGTTGTAGCAAGTAAACTGTACCCCTTGATCACTATTAAAAATCTCATGTTTACCTTGTTTTAGAGCTTCTTTGAGAGTATAAAGGCAAAATCCAGCATCGAGATATGGTGATAATGAATGAGCAATAATATAGCGACTATACAAGTCCATTATTGCCACAAAATAGACAAACTTACCTTCTACCATAATATATGTTATATCAGTAGCCCATACCTGATTAACTCTACAAATAATCAAATCTTTGAGTAGATAAGGATATATTTTATGCTTTTTTTCTTTAATACTTGTATTACATCTTTTTCTACAATACAGCCCACTAATCTTCATTTTTTTCATAATTCTTAAGATTTTTTTGCGATTGACTACTACCCCACTCGCTATGATTTCAGCAGTAATTTTACGATATCCATAACGGCAATCAGAAGCCAAATATACTTCTTGAATCAAATTTGCTACTTCACTTTCGTTATTAATTATAGGCCTATAATATAGGCTAGATCTGCAAATCCCCAATAAATCAGCATGTTTCCTAATTGACAGATCAGAATCTTTTTCTATAAACCTTACTCTATCTTTTTTGCTTATTTCAGTAATTTTTTTTTCAAATAGCTATTTTCCACTGTCAATTCTCCTATTACTTTATGTAAACTTTCTATTTCTTGCGCTAAGATTCTTTGTTTTCTCGCACTTTCACTTTCTTCAACAAATAGGTCTTTTAACCTTGCCAATACTCTATCACGCCAATCATATAGATTTGTTGATGGTATTTTATATTCACTACATATCTTATACCAATTCCCGCTATAGAAAGAACAGATAGAGAATAATGGGGAAAAAGTCATACTAGAGTAAGTGAAATAGCGAGGTATAAATGGCATTAAGGTCAAAACTATTAGACGAAAGAGTTGTAAATTTAGCGAAAGAAATGTTAAAAAAGGTAAGAAATAACGCATATGTTTCAAAAAAGTTACAAGCGGTGATAGCAGGAAAAGAAAGTAGTATAAGCGCTGTGGCAAGAATATGTAAAATTTCAAGGACTGCTTTGACTGAATGGATAAAGCATCTAAAATTTGGTAGAGTAGAAAAATTATTTGCCCTGTTTCAGCGGAGAAGAAAAAGCAAATTAAACAAAAATCAACGTGAGCAAATTGAAATATGGGTAGAAAGAAATCCAAATATTACTATTAAGGAAGTACAAATAAAAATCTCAGAGGAATTTGCCCTAAACATCAGCAAATCAACAGTGCACCGTGAGATACAAAGGATGAAATTTTCTTACATAACACCGAGGCCAATGGACCATAAACAAGATAAAAACAAGCAAGAAGAGTTTAAAAGATACTTCAATAAAATAGTCAATTTCCACCCTAAAAGGGAGGTGTTTTTTTGATGAATCACGATTTGGGACTCATTCAAAATCGGACACGGATGGTTTAAAAGGGGTCAGAACGCAGGTTAAAATGAAAATTGGTAGACAAAATTTCTATATCTAAAGTGCGGTAAATCCAAGAAGTGGTAAGAAAATTAGCCTACTTGCTCCATATGTAAACACTGATTGTATGAATATATTTCTGGAGCAGATGTCGAAAGATTTAGGCACGAAAGAAGCCTTTCTTGTAATGGATTGTGCAAGTTGGCATAGATCAAAAGTTTGAAAATTCAGGAAAACATTACCATCATATACTTGCCTCCTTATTCACCGGAACTGAATCCTGTTGAAAGGTTGTGGCAATATATCAAATACAATACTTTACGCAATAGTATCTACGATACCATAGGTTTACTTGAAGATGTTTTGTGTAATTTTATTGTCAATATTTCCAGTACTACTATTAAACGAGTTTGTAATGTTTCTTATTTGTTCCGTCAGTAATGGATTTTGGTATAACTTTACACTTTTTCAACCACTGTGCTAGGTTATGAAGGTCTTCAGTAAAGCAACCAAATTTCTGAACGCGTTGCTCATCTCCTCCTTCAGGTATACACACATAGTGTACAGCTGAACCAATGTCTATTCCTGCTGCATTAGGATTCACTATTTCTAATTTACTTTTTGCTTTTTTCATGCTAACTCCTACATATAATTTGTTACAGGGAAACGCTTCAGCTTGGAACGGTTGATAGTACAATCTCCTAACCGAGGTAGTCTAAATGACTCCATCAATGATTTGACCGTTCCTTCCAAGACCATGCTTGCATACGGGCACTTATGCACCATTGAAAATGTCGATCATAACTGCAGAGGCGCTCCCTCTACAACTATACTTGAAAATTACTAAAAACTTAAATTTGTGTGTTTCTTTCTGATTTGACAGATTTTTCTGTTCGATGCTTGTATGCAGAACAAACTCATTAAGCATTACTTGTAATGACTTTACACTCTTTCTAAAAATCAGGAGAAATACATTAATGAAGGGCAGCTTTCTTTTTCGTGAGAAGTCTTTTGAGGATGCTCTGTGTGCGTTTATAAAGTTTAAACTCATCAATTTATTTTTTATAAACATGATTATTCTTTTTTTTACTCATGTCATTACTTCTTTTAATTTGTGAATCTTACCTGATTTTATAATACAGTCCATCACTTTCCCTTAACTTAATGGCAGTGAGACTATGCTACTCCTTTCTATCCACTTTTTTGAGCAATCCACTTCTACATCTAACACACATCTCAGTGATTATAATATCCAATTTTTGATCATGTTTTTCTACAGGTAAATTTTTACAATATTGCTTCTCATAGGCTACACCTATAAATATTTTTCCAAGTGGCCGTAATTTTTTTATCATTTCATCATACCAACCACCGCCAAAACCTAACCTATTAAAATGATCATCAAAAGCAACAATAGGGGTAATGATTGTGTCGGGAATCATATCTTCATCTGCTTTATTCCATTCCTCAAATTTTAATAACTTATTTTTATTAGGAATTGCTACTTTATATCCTAAATCGAGTAAATGATGCATCAAAGGCACAACATTAATTTCTCCGTCTGTTGGAATGTACGCTGCTATTGTTTTACCTTTAACGCAACTTAAGTTTTTGTTAAAGAGATTAATAAGAGAATTTGCTGCATAACTAGAATAACTTTCATCAACATCTTTTCTTATGGTTCTATATTGCTTCCTTAGTTCCTCTTTGTGCTGTTTAGTGTCTTTGAACATGTTCTATCCATTTTGCAGTGAGCTTTTCTTGTAAACTATTTTGCTTCAAGCGCTCACTTAAAAAATCAAAGTCAACAAGCTCCATATCCTGATCTTGATTACTGCAACTATAAACAAAACTTATTTCTCCTGTTTCCTTATTTATGTGTTGCTGAATACATTGAGCGCAGATTTCTTTCATCATGCACTGCATAGGAGAGTTAACTGATGATATTGCTATGTGTTTTGGTTTCAGATATGGCTTTAAAATTGTTTTTCTAGCTTCATTTACAGCTTTCATCATTTTATCAGAACCAATAGTGATGATTTTATCTATAGTGTTTAAACTAATAGTAATTTTACCTAACTTTCCTTGCTGATATGAGCTTATTGCATTAACTATATTACCATGAAAGGATTTATCCTGATCTCTACTTGTTTCTATCAATCCTTCTTCACATGCCCAAATTACTGCACTTGATGCACGTTCTATCAGTGCTCGTTTAAATACATCACTTAATTTTTTATAGCCAGCGAAATATAAAACCTTATGATTGTTTTCAAGACATGCCTTCCCTATCGAAAATAACACTGCATTTCCAACTCCACCGCCAATGAGCATTATATTCTTCATAAACTTTTTATGGAGTAGAAAACCTCTCTAACTTCAATTAAACTGATAACTAACAGCTGCATTTTTTCTCATATTATCCAATAACAGGTTCCTTTGTATCATAATCTTTTGTTGATACATTTCCTGTTTGATTGCTTCTATATCCATTGCATTATTTTTGATATCACATAACATCATCAACTTTGCAGTGCTATTTTCTCTTAATTCTACTATTTCATTCATATTTGTTTTACTAAATAAAATCTGTAAATCAGGATTTAAATTTCGCATTTTTATTTCAAACTCTTTTACGCTTGGCAACTTGAAATCATCTGCTAACTTGTCAAAATTTAAACAACTGACCTTTTGCTCCTTAAAATTAGAGAGTAAACTTTCTGAACCTTCAACTACAACCTGTTTCAGTTTTAAAGTACTTTTCAGCATTGTATGATTAAGCTGTACTTTATCTATGACTTTTATAACAGAGTAACCTTCGCTTAAACTAACCGGACCTGCTACATCACTGATTTCTAATCCTTCCAAAACGTCCCTGAGTTTACCTTTTAGCTGACTTAAATTAACGGTTGCTTTGCTCATCTTTATTGAAGATTCTGGATTATTACTGCTACGTAATTGTTTTATTAAATCTTCAGCCATCTTCTGATCAGGAATTACAAACTCCTGAAATGTAATAAGGTAGTCAGGTTTCTCTTTTTGTTTTCTTACGTCGTCCACTTCTTTGTCGCTGATATTGACAAGTGGCACAATTCCTACTTCAATAATCTTGTTCCACAGTAGCTGACACTTTACTTGTTTTTTTAGGGTATTGAGATCTATATTATGCTTTTTTACGTATTGATCAACTTCATCAGCCTCAAGTTTTAAACTTTGAGTTAAGAATAACGTGACAGCATTATTTAACTCCTCGTTACTCAATTCTATATTCATCTTCTGTGCTTCGCTGACAATGATAATTTCGTCTATTAACTGTCTTAGAATTTGAGATTTTACCTCTTTTTGATTAATCTTCTGAGTGCCAAGCAATGAATTTATGAAGTTTATACGTCTTTCAATATCTAAATTTGAAATTGGCTCACCATTTACATCTGCAACAATTTCAATCTCAGTTGCAAGTAACCTAAGCGGCAGCATTATTAATATCAAAATTAGTATTTTATGCATATAAAATTATTTAGCTAATAACTAATTCTATAATAAATACTGAATAAACGCTAGCTAACTTTTTAATAATTAAAAAAGAGGATGAAATTACTGTAATGAATACCTAAACAATAATATACGGAAGGAGAGGGATTCGAACCCTCGATACGACTTTTCAATCGTATAACGGTTTAGCAAACCGCCGCCTTCAGCCGCTCGGCCACCCTTCCAAATTATTACTATAATATCAAGACCTTTACTGCCTGTCTAATGCTTTTAACCGCAACATAAAAAACAACAATATTTTTCTGAGCAGCTCTAATGCAAACTAATTCCTACTTTTTTCAATGATTTTTTTTGCTTTTTCCACATCAGCCCATTCTCCAACTGTTACCGTTTTTCCCTTTTCTAAATCTTTATAATGAGAAAAGAAATGAGCTATTTTATCTAGTAGGTTTTTAGATAAATCAGAATAGTTTTTTATATTGTCATAATAGCTATCAACACTGGAGATAGGTACAGCTAATATTTTTTCATCCTCTCCTTTCTCGTCTTTGGTAAGTAATGCACCTACTGGACGCACCGATATCAAAACTCCAGGCGCTAAAGGAAATTGAGTTAGCACCAAAACATCCGCAGGGTCACCATCACCTGCGCAGGTATTTGGTACAAATCCATAATTGCAAGGATAAGTCATTGAGGTAGACAAAAATCTGTCAACTTGTAATAATCCGAGCTCTTTATTAAATTCATACTTTACAGGTTCAGCATTTGCACTTATTTCAATTACTACACTGATTGCATCTGGTTTTGTTGTTATTTTGCTTAAATCCATGGATTACCTCGTTATTCAAGAGAACATATTATATAGCATACACTTTAAAAGTGCTACATTTATCATTCATAAGTAGAGGTTTATGGTTGCATAGGACCATTTGTAAAACCATTAATAGTTGCACTGTTGAACGTTGAATGTGGAGGATCTTGTGGTGATTTCAGTAGTTGAAATAAAGCATATACTACTACAATAGTCAGTACTGCAGCAATTATTAGATTAGTTTGTGGGCTCATTGAGTTAAACAAATTTTGCTCCATAAAGAAATAATCGGTAGCATATAATCCAACAGACAATACAAACATACCTAAAATAAGTTTACAGACTGTGTTTTTATGATTTTTCTTGCTGAGTATGAAATTTGGCCTACATTTATTCTCTTCTTGAGGTGCTGAATAATGTGTGTTGTTTATTATCCTCTCTTCAAACTTATTGCTATTTTGCTCTTTTAACAGCTGTTTCAAAGTTGGTCCAGCTCTTTTCAGGCATAAAAAACCTTGATTATTATAACCTGCAGATGACAATATATTGAATGTTCTGTTTAGACTACCTATCTTCTCACAATCCAGCGTATATTTAGTGGCTCTATTTTGATCTTTCAAATTAATACTTTGCAGTAATCCAATTAAAGCCATTATATATCTGGAAACGACCACGTTATCTATTATTGATAAACTTTCCTTTTTTACAGACTCTTTGTGATGTTCAGAAAGTTTATGATAGTGGCCAAATATAGAAAATAATAATACTACATCCCTTTCTACTTTTATCTCTTGATGAATAGAATAATAGAAATCAATAATGCATTTACTTAAGGTAAATTCTCTGTCATATTCGTTTAATGCATTTTCTTCACTTAGTAACTTTCTAACATCAATAAGCACCTTATTTTCAAAATCTTCTACTGTTTTAAATATTAATTCTCTCTTTGGATTTGCTAAAACGTTAAGTAAATCTAATTTTCTTCCATCTACTATTTCGTGTATGTCTTTACCTAACTCAGACTCCTTAATAACTTTATATATTTCATCTATGATATCTTGAGTGCTCAGATTATTACTCCCTCTTAAAATTTCATAAGCTTGAGTATAAATTAAGAACAACCCTTTTAGACTAAATTGTAAGTTAAAATATTTATCTAATGATTCCTCTTTTTTTCTAACGAATGAAGACAAACCAATATGGTTTCTGTGGTCTATTTTACCAGTTAAGTTAGCATGTTGAAAATTGCCTAAAAAAATAAACAAGGCCTCTAATAAATTGCCTTTACCAACAATTTCGATTAATTTTTCAACTTCTTTAACCATCCCTCTAGTCCACAATATAATAATTATCTTCATAGTATAAAGAATATAGGGTAAAACAGCAATAAATTTTATTGTATGTTTACATTCTGCATTAAAAAATTAAACCACCAAGTTAGGAGCATATCCAACCTCCACCGATAACTTGTTCGCCCTTATATGCTACACAGGCTTGACCTGGACTGATGCCAAAGTAATCGTCGTTTAAAATGACACAGGCTTTATTTTTTTCGTCAATTGAATGTATTGTTGCTAAACTCCCTGCATGTGATGACCTGAGCTTCACAGTTACTTCCATACCTTCCTTTGGTTGTTCTAACCAATTTAACTCTTTGATCAATATTTTTTTTTGCATTAATGCGTTGATCGGACCTACTATAACCTCATTATTCTCTGTATTAATTTTTATCACGTAAAGAGGCTCATTGTGTGCGATGCAGAGGCCTCTTCTCTGCCCCACTGTAAAATTTACTATGCCGCTGTGCTCACCTAGCACTTTTCCATGAATATCTACTATTTTACCTTTCTGTACAGATTGTGGAGCTAATTTAGCTATTGTTTTACTATAGCTTTCGGAAACAAAGCATATATCTTGACTATCCGGCTTTTCAGAGATTTGTAAGCTAAAATATTTTGCTAATTTTCTTATATCACTTTTATAGAACTCACCTAGTGGAAATCGCAAAAGCTTTAACTGCTCCTCAGTTGTAGCAAACAAAAAATAACTTTGATCTTTACTTTTATCAACACTTCTGCACAACTTTACCTCACCATTTTCTTCTAATCTTCTTACGTAATGTCCTGTTACGAGCACATCCGCACCAAGATTTTTTGTGACTTGCAATAGATCGCGGAATTTTACTGTTTGGTTACATCTTACACATGGTATGGGGGTTTCCCCACGCATGTAAGTATTCGCAAAATCTTCTATTACTTCCTTTTTAAATGTTTCTTCGTAATTTAAAATATAATGAGGAAAGCCAACACTTTCAGCTACGCGTTTGGCGTCATAAATATCTTGTCCAGCGCAGCATGCACCTTTTCTTGCATTAGCATTGCCATCAGTGCCATATAGCTGAAGAGTCACACCTATCACTTCGTACCCAAGGTTATACAGCAGTGCTGCAGCAACGGAGCTATCAACTCCCCCGGACATTGCAATAATAGCCTTAGTTTGATGCGGAGCTTTATCTTTTAATAAAGGTTCAATTTCAAATTCTTTTAGCATATAATTTATAAACACAAACCTGGTGTCAAGCGCTGGAATCCAGTTTCTATTACACAATTTCATCGAAACAGCCTACTTATTTGTAGTCAAGTTCCAGTGTCAAGCGCTGGGATGACACCCCTTCCTGCTGGAAGTTGCCTTTAAATTACTTGGTGCGTGACACTGGGATCTCATTTATATTACATAATTCCATCAAAACAATTCGATAAACTGCCTTCAAAAACAATTTAATCTTGCTTGAATAAAACATGGCCAAAATAGTCCATGTTTTCAAGTACTTTTCCGCTACCCAGGGCAACACAACAAAGTGGATCATCTGCAACACGAACTGGTAATTTTGTTGTTTCACTAATAACTTTACTCAAGTTGCGCAATAACCCACCTCCACCAGATAAAATTATTCCTCTATCAACTATATCAGAAGAAAGTTCAGGTGGAGTACTCTCCAGTGCAGTTCTAATAGCAGAAATTATCTGATGTACAGGCTCTATTAGGCTCTCTGCAACTTGATATTCTGATAAAAGCATTTCTTGTGGCATACCACTCACTAAATCCCTGCCTTTAATTATCATTCCCTCTTTGTTGTTTTCAACTGGCAGACTGGCTGAACCGACGTTTTTCTTAATTTTTTCAGCAGTTGTTTCGCCAATCAATAACTTATGATTTTCACGAATGTATGACTTTATTGCCTCATCCATAATATCGCCACCTACTCTGGCAGAACGTGAATAAACAATTCCACCTAAAGAAATAATTGCAACTTCAGTTGTACCACCTCCTATGTCAACAATCATAGAACCTTCAGGTTCGGTAACTGGAAGTCCAGCCCCAATTGCTGCAGCCATTGGTTCTTCAATTAAGAATACTTCATTTGCACCAGCACTTTCTGCTGCATCTTGTATAGCACGCCTTTCAACTGGGGTAGATCCAGATGGAACACATATGATAATATTAGGCTTATTAACAGTGAATCTTGTGTTTGCGCTGCGTATGAAATATTTTAACATTTCTTCCGCGCTTTTAAAATCAGCAATAACTCCGTCTTTCAAGGGCCTTATCGCTTCTATTTCTCCAGGTGTTTTTCCGAGCATCATCTTAGCTTTTTTGCCAAAAGCATAAGGAACGTAACTTCCTTTTTCTTTTACTCTTGCTACAACTGATGGTTCATCAAGCACTATCCCCTGACTTTTCTGATAAACTAAAGTATTTGCAGTACCAAGATCTATAGCAATATCGCTAGCAAATAAACCTTTGAAAGTAAAAAAATTTCTGATTAAATTCCGAACAAAACTCATACACAACTCAAGAAAACCATTTATTGAGATAAATTATACTTTTCAGATAAGTAACTAGTGTAGCACTCAATATCTAAATCCCCACCTGTTACCTTTTTTAGCTGTTCCAAAAAGCCATAATTTGCACTATATACATTTTTAGAGAACCAATCGATAAGTAAACTGAAATCTCCTTTTACTATAGAATCTAAAAATTCGTAATGATTTTTCTTAATGAAAGAAAAAAACTGCACAGCAGCGATTAACGCTATGACTTTAATAGGAAAGTAGCCTATAACACCACTTATCCAATACTCATCTTGAAAATAAGTGTCTAGCTCATTTTTAGCTTTTACTGAAATCTTGTAATGCTTCATACCTTCCAACCATTTATCGTGTAGATCTTTAACTTCCAACGTACCATTTATTAGATCTTGTTCTAATTTAGTTCTTAGCATAATGTGAGCCAATAAACTAAATTCATCCGCATTCTTCAAAAAAGATGAAAGATTTACTTTATTGAAAATCAAATACAAATTTTCAACACTACTATTAATTTTGCCTTTTGTAGAAAGTTTCTCCTTTATGTGTGGTTGAATGAACTCAATAAATTCTCTGGATGTTCCAATGATCCTTTCCATGAATAACCCTTGAGTTTCATACATAATATGTTTTGTAATTGAGATCTTTATAGAATTTTGCGCTAAACATTTTTGATGAATTGCATAACCAGTATGCCGTAAAAGTAAAAATAAACCATAACAAAGGTCAGATTCATCATAATCGATAGAATCGTAATAAGAAATGGAAATCTCATTTGGTCTAACACTCATTTGCTGTAAGAATAAGGAACCAAGTTCAATCTGTCTCTGAACCGTAACTTTTTGTATATTAGTAACCTTATCCTTCTTCTGCTTTTGAGTTACTTTCTCTACATTTTCACTAAAAAATTTACCTAGCTTAGGAAATATTTCCTTTATGTTCTTTTCTGTGATATTAGAGTCATAGTCAGCAAGCAATGACTCATAGTTTGAGCGCTTTAATTGCTGCGATTTTATAGAAGCTGCTTCACGAGTAAGCTTAATTAGGTTAGTAAAGCATTCTTTCAGCTTTTCTAAGTTACTAATTTCAGAATTAGTTAGCCTCCATAAGTTTTGGCATTCAATCTTAGCTTTGGACAAAGATTTTACTAAATCAACAGGAATAGCACTATTGCTTTTATGTATCCCCTCTATTAACTTTAGCTGCGGAGTGTCTGCACTCTTATTATTGCTAAGAGCGTCAGCTAATGATTCTTTTATTGCATCATGAGAGATAATTTCATGTCTGATTTCCTCTAGAAGACACATTTGTTCAACTTTGTCCTCTACATTCAATTGGCTTTTGCTTAGTAGTTTTAGTGTGTTTTCGATATTCCTTACCTTGTGTAATACTTCTTCTAAAAACTTATAAGATCTCATTTTTATTCATTGTTTTGAAAACATCTGTTTAATATCGTAATAGATTAATAATAAAGTTAAAAGTATATTTGCTTAAAGTACAATAAAAAATTGTATTTTTACTCCTTCATTGAACTTTTCGACAAAAATCGAGCATCTTATCAGAAAATTAATTGTCAGATTGTATTGTAAGTGAAATATTTAGTATTTTATTTCTCTTGACTACATTATAGTATAGAGTGATGATTAGTGCTAAAGTTAAAATTATGCGCTATACTTAAAATTTATGGAGGTTTAGTAATGTGGAGTAGATTCGTTATAATGTGTTGTTTTTGTTTACTGCTTACTGGCGTAAGCTCTTGCCCCAAAAAAGGAGTAAATGCAACAAATAAAATGAATTCCGTTGTTAAGCAGATAGGTGATAAAAGAGTTTTCTTTGGTTACGATGAATCTAGTATTACTGAAATAAGTGCAGATGCATTGCTTGATGCAGTGGAAGTGTTACAAGATAACCCTGATGCGAAGGTTACTTTAACTGGTCATACTGATAATCGTGGTTCTCATGAATATAATCTTGCATTAGGTGCTAGAAGAGCAGATGCAGCTAAAAAGTTTATGGTCAGCTGTACACCTTATCTAGAAAATAGAATAAAAACTGCTTCTAAAGGTGAAACTGAGCCTTTGGTTAATGTAAAAGATGATTCTAGAAATTCCAAGTATGAGAGAGAGCATGCTAAAAATCGTAGAGTAGAATTTTCATTTTCTGGAATAAAGAAATAGTTTCTTGCGTTAAAACCTGGATCCCAGTGTTTAGCACTGGGATGATAAAAAGTGCAAATCCGTTGCTTCCACTGATTGTTAGTTGAACTTGTATTGAAGTCCTGTGGGCAGTATAATGTAGAGAGATATAAACTACCTAACCGAGACATAATGCAATTGGAGCTGTCATTTCAAAATATAGTTAATAACTTTGCTTTTCATGATAATCAAGTTGCGGTTGCAGTATCAGGTGGTATAGATAGCGTAGTTTTATTGCACTTAATGATTAACTGGGCAAAAAAAAGTAAGCTTTTAGCCCCTATAGCATTAACAGTAAATCATGGGTTACGTTTAGAATCTCAAAAAGAAGCTCATTTTGCTATAAGTTACGCAAAAGAACTTGGAGCAAGGGAGTCATTCGTATTAAATTGGGAGAAAAAAAATATTAAAGGCAATATTCAGTTACAGGCACGAAAAGCACGATACAAGTTATTAATAGAATGGTGTAAAAACAATAATGTTAAATATTTATTTGTTGCTCACCACGAAAATGATCAAGCAGAAACGTTCTTGTTGAGATTAGAGCGAGGTAGTGGCGTAGATGGATTATCATCAATGGACTACAAATCTTTCTTCAATGGTATTTATGTATTTAGGCCATTGTTAAATTTCAGTCGTAGTAAAATAGAAAGGTATGCTCAGCTTCACCAGTTAAGATGGATCGAAGATAGAAGCAATTATGACTTGAAATACAGGCGAACTTTATACCGTAACTTGCTTAAAGCAATTGATAATCAAGATGTTATAACAGAGCGAATATGCCTTACAGCCCTTCATATGAAAAGAGCTGCAAAAGCGTTGATGCACTACACACGCCTTGCATTTAATGACTGTATTAATGTTCATGATCTTGGTTATATTGAAATTAAACTAAGTGAATTTTATAAACTGCCAGAGGAAATAGCCTTAAGGCTCCTTCTTTATTCTATAATGGCAATCTGTGGTAAATACTATAAACCAAGATACAACAGCCTTGTTGCAATATTTAATAGAATATTGCAACAAAATAGTGATGTTAATTGCACACTCTATGGATGCAAAATAAGAAAATATGGAGAAAGTATTCTGATAATGAGAGAATCGTCAAAGATACATGAAATTACTGTACACTTACCATTAAATGGTTCTATTGAATGGGATAACAGGTTTAGCTGCACAATATTTGGAGATCAGGAGTGTTCAGTAACTATTGCTCCACTAAAGAAAACACAAAAAATCCCTGAATTTCTAAAAAATTATGATTATTGCTCTGAAGTTTACTATTCTTTGCCTACAGTACAAAAAGATGGAAAGATGCTTGCTTATCCTGATGTAAATTATAACGGAAAAAATAACGATGATGATAAGGTTCGATTCATTATTAATAGCACGATAAAACAAAATTTGGTAAGCTTGATTAGTATTTAATTAGAAATGTAAATGAAAAAATTTTTAGAAGGCTTGTTGATCTGGTTAGTGATTATTGTTCTTATTTCAGTTGCTTATATTCAATTTAGCGGAAGTATAGGTAAGAGTAAAACAACCATACCTTTTTCAGAATTTTTAACTAGACTAGAAGATAATGATATAGAAAATATTACAATAAGAAACCAAAGCATCGAAGGGAAGTTTGGGGATGGGTCAGCCTTTAACTCAAGTGGTGTTATATATAGTGACTTAATAAAAAGTTTGCATGATAGGAAAGTGAAGTTCTCCTTTTCAATTGGAGACTCTGCAATAGGTATAATTGGTGGATTACTTATTCAATGGGTTCCGACGCTTATCTTTATCGGTTTATTACTTTTCCTTTTTAAACAAACGCAAGCAGGAGGTAATAGAACTATAAGCTTTGGCAAATCAAAAGCTAGGCTTATGACTACTGGAAAAAAAGTGACATTTGATGATGTTGCTGGGATTGATGAAGCAAAAGAAGAGTTGGTTGAAATTGTTGATTTTCTTAAACAAAGGCAAAAATTTCAAGTGTTAGGTGGGAAGATACCCAAAGGATGTCTTTTAATTGGTTCCCCTGGAACTGGTAAAACTCTACTTGCTCGTGCAATTGCAGGTGAAGCTAATGTACCGTTTTTTAGTATTTCTGGATCTGATTTCGTTGAAATGTTTGTCGGTGTTGGTGCAAGCCGTGTTCGTGATATGTTTGATCAAGGTAAGAAAAATGCTCCTTGTATAATTTTCATAGACGAAATAGATGCAGTGGGTAGGCATCGCGGCATTGGTCTTGGTGGCGGTAATGATGAAAGGGAACAAACATTAAATCAATTACTGGTTGAAATGGATGGTTTCGAGTCTAATGAAGGTGTGATAATAGTTGCTGCAACTAACCGTCCAGACGTGCTAGATCCAGCACTACTTAGACCTGGTCGTTTTGACCGACAGATTACTATTTCTTTACCTGATATAAATGGGCGTGAAAGAATATTAAATACGCATATAAAGAAAATATCGATAGCACCAGATGTAAACGTAAAAACAGTTGCGAGGGGAACGCCAGGTTTTTCAGGAGCTGATCTAGCAAATTTAGTGAATGAATCTGCGCTTATTGCTGCAAGAAGAAATAAGAAAATTGTTACCATGGATGATTTTGAGTATGCACGTGATAAAGTGATGATGGGCATGGAAAGAAGGTCCTTAGTCATTACAGAAGAAGAAAAAAAGCTTACTGCTTACCACGAAGCTGGTCATGCAGTAGTTGCAGTTAATATGCCTGCTTCTGATCCTATACACAAAGCAACAATTATTCCACGTGGTAGAGCACTCGGTTTAGTTATGAGACTACCGGAAACAGATAGAGTGTCCCTCACAAGAGAAAAGATGCTAGCAGATATAACTGTTGCAATGGGTGGACGTGTGGCAGAAGAGCTAATTTTTGGCTATGATAAAGTCACAAGCGGCGCATCTTCAGATATAAAACTAGCATCAGATTTATCACGTGCTATGGTGACAAAATGGGGAATGAGTGACAAAATAGGGCCAATATATCACAATCGTGAACAAATCACACATGATTATGAGACAATTTCTGAAGATACGTTAAGACTTATAGATGAAGAAATAAAGAAAGTTGTCTTTTCTTGCTATGAAAAAGCAAAAGACATTTTAACCAAGCGTAGGAAAGACTTGGAGTTCATTGCTGAAAATCTACTGGAGTTTGAAACTTTAACAGGAGATGAAATAAGAGACATATTAAGTGGAAAAAAAATTGTTAGAAATGAAAATGAAGGTAAGGAAGAGGTAAGGAGATCCTCTCTCTAATCAAATCTGGCTTTATTTAACCGCTAAAACAAAAATTTTTAATTAATTAGCTTAAGTTATAAGATAATAGTTAAGCCGATGTATTTTATAAATGGACTTTTCTGAACATTCTTCCAATTTTTTTCTAAATAACTCTTTGCCTATTTAAATAAGTATGTTCAGTATTAGAGCTTTCCAGACCGCTACTAGGAGAAAGATTAGGTTCTTGCATCTCTATTAGCTTTAATACAGGAGCAGTTCCTGCTACAATAGCTCCTATAACAGCAGTAGCACCCATGATGAGAAGAATCGGTTCTGCAGTGGTGATTACACAAAGCTCATACCAATTCCCGCTATAGAAAGAACAGATAGAGAATAATGGGGAAAAAGTCATACTAGAGTAAGTGAAATAGCGAGGTATAAATGGCATTAAGGTCAAAACTATTAGACGAAAGAGTTGTAAATTTAGCGAAAGAAATGTTAAAAAAGGTAAGAAATAACGCATATGTTTCAAAAAAGTTACAAGCGGTGATAGCAGGAAAAGAAAGTAGTATAAGCGCTGTGGCAAGAATATGTAAAATTTCAAGGACTGCTTTGACTGAATGGATAAAGCATCTAAAATTTGGTAGAGTAGAAAAATTATTTGCCCCGTTTCAGCGGAGAAGAAAAAGCAAATTAAACAAAAATCAACGTGAGCAAATTGAAATATGGGTAGAAAGAAATCCAAATATTACTATTAAGGAAGTACAAATAAAAATCTCAGAGGAATTTGCCCTAAACATCAGCAAATCAACAGTGCACCGTGAGATACAAAGGATGAAATTTTCTTACATAACACCGAGGCCAATGCACCATAAACAAGATAAAAACAAGCAAGAAGAGTTTAAAAGATACTTCAATAAAATAGTCAATTTCCACCCTAAAAGGGAGGTGTTTTTTTGATGAATCACGATTTGGGACTCATTCAAAAATCGGACACGGATGGTTTAAAAGGGGTCAGAACGCAGGTTAAAATGAAAATTGGTAGACAAAATTTCTATATCTAAAGTGCGGTAAATCCAAGAAGTGGTAAGAAAATTAGCCTACTTGCTCCATATGTAAACACTGATTGTATGAATATATTTCTGGAGCAGATGTCGAAAGATTTAGGCACGAAAGAAGCCTTTCTTGTAATGGATTGTGCAAGTTGGCATAGATCAAAAAGTTTGAAAATTCAGGAAAACATTACCATCATATACTTGCCTCCTTATTCACCGGAACTGAATCCTGTTGAAAGGTTGTGGCAATATATCAAATACAATACTTTACGCAATAGTATCTACGATACCATAGGTTTACTTGAAGATGTTTTGTGTAATTTTATTGTCAATATTTCCAGTACTACTATTAAACGAGTTTGTAATGTTTCTTATTTGTTCCGTCAGTAATGGATTTTGGTATCACGCGCTGGAATGACAGGTGTAGCTGGAATAATTAAGTGAGAAATTTTATTAAATATGTTTTTATTTAAAAGTTTTGCTGTATTTTCATCTGCAATCAGAAAAATGTCATTTCCATATTGTCTACATATTTCATAGATATTATCAGCAAGTACTTTTACTTCCCTAATAAGAACTTGTTCTGTGTGCTGTAATATTTGTTTTAAATATCCCATAGAATGTTTACAATACGGTAATGTTAGTATTTCAAGATTGACATGAAGATTGACCCTGTAGAACTAACTAAGAAATTCATTTCTTTTAAAAGTATAACACCAAAAGACGATGGGGCAATAGAGCATATAGCAGCCATTCTCAAGAAAAGTGGTTTTGAATGTGAGATTTTAGAGTTTGGTGATAAAGTTAAAAATCTTTATGCGAAATATATAAATGGAGTACCAAACTTGTGTTTTGCTGGACATGTTGATGTTGTACCACCAGGTGAGTTAAAAGATTGGATATCTGATCCATTTAAGCCAGAAATTAGAGATGGAATGCTATATGGAAGAGGAGCAGCTGATATGAAAAGTGGAATAGCCGCATTTATTGCTGCTATGGTAGATTCAGTTGCAGGTAAGTTTCGATTCAGTGGTTCAATCAGTGCATTGATTACCAGTGCTGAAGAAAGCGCGGAAGAACATGGAACAAAGGAAGTTTTGAAATGGATGAAAAGTAAGCAAAAAAAGATAGATTTTTGTGTAGTTGGCGAACCAACTAGTAGTGAGAAATTAGGTGATACAGTAAAAATAGGTAGAAGAGGTTCTGCAACATTTAAATTGATTTGCCATGGTAAACAAGGGCACGTTGCCTACCCAGATCTAGCAGATAATCCAATATATAAAATGGTATCGATACTAAGTAAGATAAAAGATACCACTTTTGATACTGGTAATAAATACTTTCAGCCTTCACATTGCGAAATTACTACTATCGATGTTGGAAATAATACTAATAATCTAATACCTAGTTCAATAGCAGCAGGTTTTAATGTTCGATATAACAATACACAAACACCAGACGTTTTATATAACATGATTGATGCAATATGCACCAATGTGACTAACGATTATAAACTTTCTATGCAGAACAGCAGGGACGTTTTTCTCTCTACTCCTGACAGAAATACTGATATTATGCTTGATGCGATAAATAAAATTACCGGTATTGATGCTGTGCTGAGCACAAGTGGTGGCACATCTGATGCTGCGTTTATTAAGGATATTTGTCCAGTAATTGAATTTGGTATGATCAACAAAACCGCACATCAGGTAAATGAATGCGTATCAATAGACGATATACATAAATTAACAGCTATATATAAGGAGTTTATAAAAAATTATTTTTACCCCACTAATAAAATATTAAACCAGATCAATGTAATTGGTAATACGCCTGATGGTCCATTATTAGCCTGAGGTGCAGTTGCATAGAGAAGAAAACTTACTAGACACATTTTACCAGCCCCTTATTATAATATTAAGGGTATTTTTGACTCAAAACTTGTCTTTGATCTGTGCAAGCTCAATAACAAAAACTCAGTAAAAAGCTTATTAGCGAGAATTATCTGTTCAGCAAAGTGGCAAAATAAGATAGACAAAAAAGTATAAGAGAGAAATCGGTGTCATGCAAGTAGCTGACATAGGTTTCTTTATAATGCCAGTGCTCATACCAAAATCCATTACTGACGGAACAAATAAGAAACATTACAAACTCGTTTAATAGTAGTACTGGAAATATTGACAATAAAATTACACAAAACATCTTCAAGTAAACCTATGGTATCGTAGATACTATTGCGTAAAGTATTGTATTTGATATATTGCCACAACCTTTCAACAGGATTCAGTTCCGGTGAATAAGGAGGCAAGTATATGATGGTAATGTTTTCCTGAATTTTCAAACTTTTTGATCTATGCCAACTTGCACAATCCATTACAAGAAAGGCTTCTTTCGTGCCTAAATCTTTCGACATCTGCTCCAGAAATATATTCATACAATCAGTGTTTACATATGGAGCAAGTAGGCTGATTTTCTTACCACTTCTTGGATTTACCGCACTTTAGATATAGAAATTTTGTCTACCAATTTTCATTTTAACCTGCGTTCTGACCCCTTTTAAACCATCCGTGTCCGATTTTTGAATGAGTCCCAAATCGTGATTCATCAAAAACACCTCCCTTTTAGGGTGGAAATTGACTATTTTATTGAAGTATCTTTTAAACTCTTCTTGCTTGTTTTTATCTTGTTTATGGTCCATTGGCCTCGGTGTTATGTAAGAAAATTTCATCCTTTGTATCTCACGGTGGACTGTTGATTTGCTGATGTTTAGGGCAAATTCCTCTGAGATTTTTATTTGTACTTCCTTAATAGTAATATTTGGATTTCTTTCTACCCATATTTCAATTTGCTCACGTTGATTTTTGTTTAATTTGCTTTTTCTTCTCCGCTGAAACGGGGCAAATAATTTTTCTACTCTACCAAATTTTAGATGCTTTATCCATTCAGTCAAAGCAGTCCTTGAAATTTTACATATTCTTGCCACAGCGCTTATACTATAGTATTTCCCAAAGCAAATGATAAAGGTATAACAAAGTATTTGAGTTATAATGGCATATAGTGTGGATTTAAGGGAAAAGGCAGTATTGATGATAGAAAAAGGGAAGACAAAGGTTGAGATAGCAGAGCTCATGGAGATAGGAATAGCAACTCTGTACCGCTGGTTAAAAAAGAAAGCTGCTGGTGAAAGCTTAAAGCCATCTAAAAACGGTAGCTTTATTCGAAAAATAGACCCAAAAATACTCGAAGAATATGTTACAAAGAATCCAGATCATACTCTGGCAGAGATGAAACAAAATCTTGGATTTGGAATAAATTCAATTTGGTATAGACTAAAACAGCTAAAAATTACTTTAAAAAAAGTCACACTATATCAAGAGCGCAATCAAGAAGATAGGCAGCAATTTATTGATAAAATCTCAAAATAGAACATTCCAGCATCTTATATATAGATGAAGCAGGAGTTGATAATAAGTTATACCGAGAAAATGGACGTGCTCCAAGAGGAAAGAAAATTTATGCAGATGTTCCAGGAGAACTCGAGAGAGAATCAGTATAGTAGCCGGGTGGATTGGAATGAGATTTATTGCACCAATGACTTTCAAAGGTGGGTGTGAAAAAGAGGTATTCAATATATTGTTGGAGAAGATGTTATTACCTAAATTGCCACTTGGCACAACCATAGTTATGGATAATGCTACATTTCATAAGACCACTAAAACAAAATCATTAATAGAGTCTTTTGGCTTTCATGTGCTGTATCTTCCAACATATTCACCAGATTTGAATCCCATAGAACACTGTTGGCATACCATCAAAAGCCGCCTCAGACCTCTAATGTATAAATGTACAGACTTACAACTTTTGGTTGGTAATACCATAATGGAAATTTATCCATTCATTTTAGAAAATACTATACTTTCTTTTCCTGCTATCACCGCTTGTAACTTTTTTGAAACATATGCGTTATTTCTTACCTTTTTTAACATTTCTTTCGCTAAATTTACAACTCTTTCGTCTAATAGTTTTGACCTTAATGCCATTTATACCTCGCTATTTCACTTACTCTAGTATGACTTTTTTCCCCATTATTCTCTATCTGTTCTTTCTATAGCGGGAATTGGTATCAGACACTGGTTTTTGATCGAAAATGTTGTCTTATTTGTAATCAATTTTCCAGTGTTGCGCATTGATCATTTTTTTCTATAGTTGTCTTTTCTCGTCTACCTTATTTTGCTACCCGGCTCTACCGATCCAGATGCTTCTAGAGAATTTCTTAAACATTTATAGCTCATACAAAACCCGGTCTGACTGTCATAAAGGCTGCTCGCTTCAGCAAGACAACTTTCGCACTACTTTAAATCCTAATTTTCAACTTAAAGAGGTACATAATGCCAAATAACTTCAATTTCAAAGAATTTTTTCACCATCACGAAGCAAATAGCACTTTAGATGATATACAAAGGTACTGCATACTGTGGCAATCAGTGATATCACAGGCAATGATTGATGCAGCAAGTAACTGTAAAAAAACAGAAAGCTTGGTAGAGAAACGCAAAGCAATTTCCTGGCTATCAGAGTTCAGTCAAGATTTTGTTGAAACATGTATACTGGCTGAATGTGATCCGTTATACATAAAAAACAAAATACAGCCAATTCTAAAAAAGATAAAGCCCTTTTAATGAGGTTTACCCCTCTCACCAAGAAAAATATCATTTAATCTTTTTTCTATAGCTTCATCTATATCTTGGATTAATAGCTGCTTTATCATATTCACTTTCCGTTCTGCCTCTTGAAGATTATTGTTACCGTAACTGTTCTTATTACTATAACCATAACTACTGCCATTTGGTTTATTACTCATTTTTCTTCTTGTGCTGAGTATCTGAACTATCTTCTCCTTGAAAAAAGACTTCCAGCCTGTGCCAGAAAATAATTTGTAGAGAAAATGCGGAGTAAGAAACGCTACTAATATTCTAATAGAAACTCCATAACCCAAATCATCTCTATTTTCATAATACCATTTTAAATATTGATACAAATGGTAAAATGCATTTTTGAAAGAGCTAAACTCCACAGTATACCAAAAGCCATTGGTGAGAAACATGAGCATAATGCTCGATGTATAAAGATACAGAGTGAAAAGAAATAGCTTGACAACCATATCTTTCAAACTGCCCAGTATGTAATTAAATAACCTTAATTTATAAAAAAGTGATATCATTTCACGCACACTTCAATAAAGCTGGGGTGGAAGGATTCGAACCTTCGCGTGGCGGTATCAAAAACCGCTGCCTTACCACTTGGCTACACCCCAATATTTTTTATATCAATAACATTATTAACCCAATTAGTAAAAGATTTATTCGCTTTTCCTATGGGTATTATCACAACGGCTGGTTGATCATAAGAATGCATTGCCTCGATTTTTTCTACAATCTTATCAGCCTGATCATTCCTACTCTTCATAATTGCCACTACTTCACAATTACTATTAATTTTACCTTCCCATAAATACAGAGAATTTACTTCAGGAAATATATTTACACACACAATTAACTTCTCGTTTAACAATTCTTCAGAAATAGCCTTAGCCTCTTTCAAGTTCGAAAAAGTTATATAGACTAAAACTAAATTGCTCATTAACCGCTACATAAATGCATTTTTACTATACTCTACTTAGATTTATTCATCAAGAGAAAATAGGAGAGACCTCTTCAGTGCTTGACACACAGAAATTGAAGATGTCATTTAGTAGCTCTCCCCTTGTTATCCCAGTCTGGGATGGCTTTGTTGCATCGCTCAAGTGAAAAGAACTGGCAGTTACTGACAAAATTCATTATAAATAGCCATTTAACTGTTGAAGAAAAAATATGCCACAAAAAATGAGAGTCAGTAACTGCCATGAATATAACAAATTTCTCCAAGAAAGAGGAAGCATTTTTTGTTATATCAATGACGCCATAGAAAATTGGTATGAAAATAGTCCAAAAATGCAGGGCGGCAACTATATTTATAGTGATAAAGTTGTGATTTTAGTTCATATAATCGTCAGTTTCTTTAGAATTGGTTTAAGACAAACAGTAGGGTTTGTAAAAGGATATCTGCAACAAATAGGAAGAGATTTGCAGCTATTCACAAGCATCAAAAAAAACTTAGTATTAAGATAAATGATTGCAGAAAATAATATAGAAGATATTGAAATTGCTATAGACAGTACGGGAATTAGTATATACAACAACACACAGCAAGGAAAATAGCACTGACAGAGTGGCTATGAGCAAACGAGAAAATCGTACGTAATGTTGAATATAAACAACAAAAAGCCATAGCTGTAAAATACAGTAACGGTGTCTACTCTGATCACTTGTGATTTGCTAAAAGAAGTTGATTTTCAGCATGCCATAAAAGTACTATATGCAGATAGAGCATGTGATAGGCACAAGTTTTATAAGTTGTGTAACGAATATGATATAAAGACAAAAATTCCACCAATAAACAATGCGGCAGAACATCCAGAAATAAATTATATGTCTGACAGGAATGCTGCTATTAGGTTAATAAAATTATACGGTGAAGATGGCATGAAAGAATGGAAAAAGAAGTAAATTATGGGAAAAGATCTTATATTGAAGGGTTTTTCTCAAGATTAAAGCAAATATTTGTTTAGGAATAAATCTGAGATAAATCGAGAAAAAGAACTAAATGCTATTTGCTTAATAAATTCACTGATATAGGTATGGCTAAATTTGAGATAGTTACATGAATTTACCATAAATCACCATCTCATAAAGTGTTATGCAACAAAGCCATCCCAGACTGGGATGAAAGGAAAAAAAGGCATTCTGATGACACTATTTTTTGTACTTTTGCATTCAATATTCGTACAATTATGTGTCAAGCAGTGGAATGACATTATCTACTATGCAAGATGTGAATTATAATAAGAAATGGAAAATATGAACATAACTATACATTCACAAGAAGACTTTGACTTTATGCGTAAAGCTGGCAGGCTTACAGCTGAAACCCTTGATTTTATTGCACCATACGTCAAAGTAGGCGTAACAACTAATGAATTAAATGATCTATGTCATGATTTTATAATCAATGCAGGTGCAATTCCAGCACCACTGAATTATAAGGGATATCCGAAATCAATTTGTACTTCGAAAAATGCTGTTGTATGTCATGGTATTCCTGATGATAAACCTCTTAAAGATGGAGATATTTTAAATATTGACGTTACAGTGATTTTAAATGGCTGGTATGGTGATACAAGTCGCATGTTTTGGACTGGTAAACCCTCAATAAAAGCAAAGCGTTTGTGTAATGCTGCCTACAATGCGCTAATGGAAGCGATAAAACAAGTTAAGCCCGGCAATAAGTTAAATGAAATAGGATTTGCTATAGAAAAATATATTGAAGATTTTGGATATTCTATCGTACGCAATTATTGTGGACATGGCATAGGAAAGGTTTTTCATGCTCCACCAAATGTTGTACATTTTTATGATGAAGGTGAGGATCTTATCTTAAAAGAAGGCATGTTTTTTACGGTAGAACCAATGATCAATGCTGGAAAACATGAAACTCTGCTCAGCAAGCTAGATGGCTGGACAGTGACAACACGTGATCTTTCACTTTCTGCACAGTTTGAGCATACGCTTGGAGTCACAAAAGATGGAGTTGAAATATTTACACTATCACCTAAAAATTGGCATTTTCCACCTTATGATTAGATTTTTTAAACACTTGGTTTTTGAAAAAATCTAACTCTTAACTTGTGATATAGCAACTAACCCAATTAGTGCACAGAAAATCATGTAAAAACTTGCTAAAGTTCCTTGTCCTGTAACTTTGATAATAGTTGTGCATATAAATGGTGCAAGACCACCAAAAAATCCCGAAGCTATATTTCTTGATAAACCAAATCCACTGTATCGTACCTTTACTGGGAATAATTCGCACATAAACGCGCTAACAGGACCAAGAGAAGCAGCTATTGGGATTATAAAAAGAACGTGCGCCATTATGGTGAGCAAATTATTACCACTTAGTATCATTGAAAAAACTGGATAACTTACTACTATAAAAGTCACAAATGCAAATTTCATGACTCTTTCTCTCCCTACCTTATCAGAAAGTATTGCAAATAGTATAGTCAATCCTCCAAGTGCAACCTGATTCAATATTTCTACTGCGTGATTAAAGTGAGTGTTTATTGTTGATGCAAGTAGATTAAAAAACACTAAATATATGTAAAGAGATGCATTCTCAACTATGTCAACTCCAATTGATATTAAAAAAGGTTTTTTATAGCCATTTAACAGTTCTTTTAACGGTAATTCATGTGGCTTTTCCTGCTTTTTATATTCTGGGCTTTCATCGAGTATATATCTCATATATATACTGATTAATCCTATTACAAAACTGAAAATAAAAGGCAATCTCCATCCCCAAGATTCAAAATCGGATACTTTTTTGCATATAAGCACCACTATAAGACTTAATATTGAGCCAAGAATTGCGCTCAATACTTCAATACTGCCAAAGAATCCTCTTTTATTTTTAGGAGCATGCTCTATTAAAAATGGGGCATTTCCTGCCTCTCCTCCAAGAGATATACCCTGCAATAATCTTAAACATACCACCAGTACTGATGCGAGTACCCCAATGTTCTGATACCCTGGAACAAATGCAATAAGTACGGTTGATAGAGTCATCAATATGATAGAGAGAAATAGAGCAATCCTTCTTCCATATTTATCGCCAATGTGGCCAAATATAGCAGCACCAATTGGTCTTATTAAGAAACCCAATGCAAATACTCCAAAAGCTTTAAGTATGCTGACTAATTTGTGGTCTGATGGAAAAAACACATCTCCGATTATGCTTATTAGATGGCTGAAAAGCATGTGATCATACCACAACAAAGTGTTACAAATTAAACTCGATAGTATTACTTTTGTTATTTGTTGCACGAAATCTTCCGTAATTTGTTTGATACTATAGTAATATTACTTACTTTTTCAAACGTGAATTATGTAAATGTTATATTAATAATATTATCTTATTAAATTTTTATATCGTTGATTATATTTAAATATTCTTATACTATACCTATATATTTCCATATATTTTTTGGCGAGAAAGTTATTTTAATTTAAGTGCACAAAGTCTCTTGATATGACACATATTCCAGTTTTGTTAAAAGAGATGCTACTGCAATTGTCACCACACAGTGGTGGTATATATGTGGATGCCACGTTTGGAGCTGGAGGATATAGCAAAGCAATATTGGAATCCGCTGATTGCAAAGTGTATGCAATTGATAGGGATGAAACAGTTACCAAATTTTATGATGATCTGAACGTTAAATACCCTGATAGAATAAATCTATTTATTGAGAAATTTAGTAATATTAAAAATTTATTAGATAGTAATAATATTAAAGGTATCAATGGAATAGTTTTCGACGTTGGAGTTTCATCTATGCAGCTTGATAATGGAGATAGAGGATTCTCATTTCTACGTGATGGCCCACTTAACATGAGAATGGATAACTATTCTCATATGAATGCTTCGACGTTTGTTAACGCTTTACGTGAAGAAGAGATTGCGAACACTATATATAATTATGGGGGTGAGCGTCATTCTCGTAAAATCGCAAGAGCGATAGTAAATGCGCGTAAGAAGAAAATTATCAAAACTACATTTGAACTTGCGGATATTGTACGTTCTGTAGTGTTTCGTGGAAAAAGCAAGATTGACCCTGCAACTAGAACATTTCAGGCAATCAGAATATGGGTAAATGATGAGCTAGGAGAGCTTGAAAAGGGTATTAAAGCTGCATCTGAGATTTTAAGTGAAAACGGCAAATTAATTGTAGTTACCTTTCATTCTCTAGAAGATCGTATAGTTAAAACCCTTTTTAAAGATTTGTGTGAACCAGGACCTACAAAGACATTCTCCCTTTTAAACAAAAAAGTGATTAAAGCAAGTGCGGAAGAAATAAATGCAAATCCGCGTGCGCGTTCAGCAAAATTAAGAGCTATACAGAGGTTGTCATGAGAACCTTCTCTATTATTTCAATAACTATGTTTTTACTATAGGGTTATTTAAGGTAAAATTACATGTCCACTCACTAAATAAATAGCTAACACAAATAAAACGTGAAATTAATTTAGTGCAAAGCAACATAAAAGTTCTTCAAGCAGAATGAGGTTATTTGAGTAATCCAAAAAAACTTGCAGTCTTACGGAGAAATACCTAAAAAATAACTCTTTGATACTATAGTATTTTCTAAAATGAATGGATAAATTTCCATTATGGTATTACCAACCAAAAGTTGTAAGTCTGTACATTTATACATTAGAGGTCTGAGGCGGCTTTTGATGGTATGCCAACAGTGTTCTATGGGATTCAAATCTGGTGAATATGTTGGAAGATACAGCACATGAAAGCCAAAAGACTCTATTAATGATTTTGTTTTAGTGGTCTTATGAAATGTAGCATTATCCATAACTATGGTTGTGCCAAGTGGCAATTTAGGTAATAACATCTTCTCCAACAATATATTGAATACCTCTTTTTCACACCCACCTTTGAAAGTCATTGGTGCAATAAATCTCATTCCAATCCACCCGGCTACTATACTGATTCTCTCTCGAGTTCTCCCTGGAATATCTGCATAAATTTTCTTTCCTCTTGGAGCACGTCCATATTCTCGGTATAACTTATTATCAACTCCTGCTTCATCTATATATAAGATGCTGGAATGTTCTATTTTTGAGATTTTATCAATAAATTGCTGCCTATCTTCTTGATTGCGCTCTTGATATAGTGTGACTTTTTTAAAGTAATTTTTAGCTGTTTTAGTCTATACCAAATTGAATTTATTCCAAATCCAAGATTTTGTTTCATCTCTGCCAGAGTATGATCTGGATTCTTTGTAACATATTCTTCGAGTATTTTTGGGTCTATTTTTCGAATAAAGCTACCGTTTTTAGATGGCTTTAAGCTTTCACCAGCAGCTTTCTTTTTTAACCAGCGGTACAGAGTTGCTATTCCTATCTCCATGAGCTCTGCTATCTCAACCTTTGTCTTCCCTTTTTCTATCATCAATACTGCCTTTTCCCTTAAATCCACACTATATGCCATTATAACTCAAATACTTTATTATACCTTTATCATTTGCTTTGGGAAATACTATAGCTAGCCAGGTTCGACTATCTAAATGACCTTAGTGTGTTAGCAAAATCATAGTAACGATTAGGTTTAGGTTTTTAGATAAACACACTACGATAAAACTTACTTTGATACGAAATTATTTGCATAAGATTTTGGCAGTCTTTTAACATCTTTTGGCATTTCAATTGTGTACTTTGTGTTGTGTTTCTTTGCGTAAGATATTGCTTTTTCAAGAGAATCAAACTTTAATACAATCTGTTTTTGGGGATCTTTTGAGCCAACCCATCCCATCAAAGGTTCAATATAGTAAGAACAAGGCTCAATTTTTAGGTACCAGAATTTTGTATTACCTAAGCCAGATTGTGTTGCAGTTTTTGTTGGCTTATAAATCTTAAAAACTACTTGATCGTTAATACCCATAGCTCTTACTACGTAATCTTAAGTATATATCTAAATAAATTTTTCCACAAAGAATTAGTGTGAAAGAATGAAGTTTGAAATAAATATTTTTATGTTATATTATTAAATTATATAAAAAGGATTAGCTGAATAGGAGTAATCGATGGCACAGCAAGAAATGGTAACAATTAATGCAGAGTTACGTGATGTAAAAAAAAAGAAAGCGATTCAGGCTCTGAGGGAGAAGGGAAGTATACCTGCAGTTATATATGGTAAAGTGCATGATAACGTAAATTTGACATTGTCTGCAAAGGAATTTACTAAACAATATAAATCAGGTGCTCTTTCTGCACATTTAATAGAACTAGATATTTCAGGGAAAAAAGAATATGCTCTTGTTCGTGATATTCAATGGCATGTAGTAAAGGATACTGTGCAACATGTTGATTTTCAGTTTGTTGATAAAGGTAGTGAAATTAAAATAGATATACCTTTATCATTCATCAATGAAAGTAAATCACCAGGAATCAAATTAGGTGGAGTGCTTAATGTTCTGTGTCGTTCTATTACTGTCAAATGCTCTCCTGAGAAAATACCTCAAGTCATAGAAATTGATTTGTCTGGCAAAATGATTGGTCAGTCTATACATATCAATGATGTAAAATTGCCAGAAGGTGTTAAATTTGTAGCTCATGAGGAAGAAAATTTCACCATTGTAACAATCTCTGCTGCCGATAGTGATGTTGAAGAGACTCAAACAAAAACAGAGGAGTAGTGCATTTAATAGCTGGGCTTGGTAATCCTGGTAGTCAATATGAGTTAACTCATCATAATATTGGTTTTATCGTTATTGACGCAATCTACAAATATTGGAATTTTCAGTCATTTTCTAAGAAAGCCGATTACTTGATAACCTCTGGCATAATTAACAATAATAAAGTTATGCTAATAAAGCCTTCTTCATTTATGAATAATTCAGGTATTCCTGTTGCAAAAATAAAAAATTTTTACAAATTATCGCTAGACAATATTGTTGTCATACATGATGATGCTGACTTAAAATTTGGAAGAATAAAAGTAAAAAAAGGTGGTAGTTATGCTGGACACAATGGACTTAAGTCTATAGATAGCTTTATTGGTAACGATTATTGGCGTTTGAGATTTGGAGTAGGTAGGCCTGAAAATCGGAAAAGCTTAGCAGATTATGTATTATCAAAATTTGAAAATTTTGATAACGCTATCCTCTTAGTGGAAAAAATAGCAAAGAATATACATCTAATGCTGCAAGGAGATAACGCAGCTTTCATCAACTCGGTTGAGAGTGAAACTTTAGTGTAGCAATTGAATACTGCCCAATACAAGCATCTAGATTAGAACACTGATTCTTCTAGAAGTTGTTCACGCTCCTCTTCTATTGCAATAGAGTTATCGTGATTTTTAAATAAATCTTTGATTTTTATTTCTATTTCATTTGCAATTTCTTTATTCGCCTTGAGGTAGCTTTTTACATTTTCTCTTCCTTGCCCAAGACGCGTATTGTTATATGAATAATAAGCGCCTGCCTTTTCAAGGACACCAAGTTTTGCTCCTATATCTATTATTTCCCCAAGTTTTGATATGCCTTCATTATACATTATATCAAATTTTGCCTCTCTAAATGGAGGAGCGACTTTATTTTTTACAACTTTAACTCTCGTTTCATTACCCGTAATATTCTCTTTATCCTTTATCGCACCAACTTTTCTTATATCAAGTCTTATAGAAGTATAGAATTTTAACGCATTTCCACCAGTGGTAGTTTCAGGATTTCCATATACTACTCCTATTTTCATACGAATTTGGTTGATAAATATCAATATACAGTTTGCTTTTGAAACTACAGAAGTTAGTTTCCTGAGTCCATGGCTTAGAAGCCTTGCTTGCAATCCCATGTGCTGATCGCCCATATCCCCTTCAATTTCAGCTCTTGGAGTTAGTGCTGCAACAGAATCAATAACTATTACATCAACTGCACTAGAACACACTAAATACTCAACAATATGCAAAGCCTGCTCTCCAGTGTCTGGTTGTGAAATTACCAAATCATCAGTTTTCACTCCAAGTTTACGAGCATATATAACATCCAGTGCGTGTTCCGCATCGATAAATGCACATAAACCTCCTTTTTTCTGTGCTTCAGCAATTACATGCAAAGCAAGGGTAGTTTTACCAGAACTCTCAGGGCCAAATATCTCAATTATACGTCCTTTTGGCAATCCCCCAACACCCAGAGCTGAATCAAGTGCAATCGACCCTGTAGATATCGTGTCTATTTTTTCTACAGGGTTTTGCTTTAGCTTCATTATTGCACCTTTACCGAATGCTTTTTCAATTTGACTTATTGCATTATCTAGTGCTTTTTGCTTATCATTATTTCTTTCTTCTGGATTATGTGCCATGGATCATTTATTAACTTGTATAGTCTCCATGGTAATTGAACGCAACCAATCTGCCAAGGGTTTTTTAATAACGAAGAACGTTAGTTACCTAAAATTAGATAGATAGACTTTGTAGTGCGATACAAAATAACGATAGAATACAATGGTAGTGGTTTCTCTGGCTGGCAAAAGCAACAACACTCTGCTAACTCAATTCAGGAAACCATAGAAAACTCTATATTTAATTTCAGTGGCGAGAGAGTCTCTTTGCATTGTGGTGGCAGAACTGACACAGGGGTTCATGCTTTAGGGCAAGTTGCTCATTTCAATATGGAAAGGCAATTTGAGCTTTACAGAATAAGAAATGGAATAAACTATCACTTAAAAGCGATTCCTATAGTTGTGCTTAGTGCAGAAGCCGTAGATGATGCATTTCATGCGCGATTTTCAGCAAAAAAAAGATATTATGAATATAGAATAATTAATCGCTACGCTCCTACAGCTCTGGAAATCGGTTATGTGTGGCAAGTATTTAACCCACTTGACGTAAACATCATGCGTGAAGCTGCTAGACACCTGCTTGGAAAACATAATCTTTCAAGCTTCCGCTCAAAAGATTGTCAAGCTACAAATCCGGTCAGAACAATCGATGATATTGATATAGTACAAAATGGAAGTCACATATACATCAAAATATCTGCGATTTCCTTTTTGCATAACCAAGTGAGGATTATTGTTGGCACTTTAGTTGAATTTGGAAAAAACAAAACTAATCCACAAGAAATGCTAAATATATTAAGTCAATGTAAAAGAAAGGCTGCTGGAATCACTGCGCCGCCTCCCGGCTTATACTTAGTAAAGATAGATTACTAGCTTAAGTCCTCATTGGCATCACTATGTATAGTGCACTTGGATCATCTTCATCAGTGATAATTGTAGCGCTATTACCATCTGATAAGCTAAATTTACACTTGTTTTCTATACAGGATAAAACATCAAGCAAATAACGAGAATTAAATCCTACTTCCATAAGAGCTCCATCGTAATCCACTTCTATAGACTCAGTTGCATCACTACACTCTTGAGAGTTTGAATGCAGAGTTAATAAATTCTTTTGCAATGAAAATTTAATGGATTTTATTTTATCGGACACAACAACAGAAACTCGGTCTATAACACTAGCAAGTTTGCTACTCTCAACAATCATTTGTTTATCTTGAGACGTTGGAATGACAGCTTTGTAATCTGGAAAAGTCCCATCTATCAATTTTGATATTAGAATATACTCACCACATGTAAATTTTATTTTTCTATCTGAAAGTTTTATATTTATCTCATTACAATCACCCAATACTTTCAACAGTTCCATGATAGTTTTACGTGGAATGATCACCCCAAATTCTCCGTTGATATCTTCAGATTTAGGCCTTTTTATACATGATAAACGGTGGCCATCAGTTGCAACGCAGTGCAGAAATTTCTCATCTGTATGAAGATATATCCCGTTTAAATTATACCTTGTATCATCCAGCGACACAGCAAACTTCGTTTTAGTCAACAAGTCTACCAAATCTGCACTTAGTAGAGTGAAATCGTATTGATGATCACCTTCTTCAAGAACAGGGAAGTTATTTGAAACTACGTTCGGTAAAGAAAAATTTGCATTTCCGCAGGATATCAATAATTTTCCTTGATTATTCATTTCGAAATTGACATCCAAATTAGTTGGCAATTTTTTCACTATGTCATGTAAAGTATGTGCTGAGATTTTCACTTCTCCTTCTGCTGATACATTTGCAGTAAGTGAGGCAAATATTGAAATGTCAAGATCGGTAGCCTTTAGTTTTATGCTGCCATGTTGTGCTTTGATATTTATACACGCTAAAACGTCTACCGCGTTGCGCCTTTCAACCACCCCGCTCACTCTGGATAGCGTATTTAAAAGACTTGCTCGGCCAACGCTAAAACGGATTTGCTCACATACAACTTGCTCTTTACCTGCAACCTCTAACATACTAATTCTGAAAAGTATATTTTAAATGATATCCACATTCTATGTAAAGTGCTATTTATCTTTTTATCTGAGAGATAAAAACAGCCTATCTTATACTTTAGTAATCAATAATTTACTTTGTATGGCATAAGTCGTGCATTTTTTGGTAAGCTTTTTGAAACCCAAGCAAGGAATAAGTATCATCAACATTTGCTGTTTTTACTTTTCCATTAACTACCATTGATAATCCCTGCTTCATTTTTAGAATCAAATCTTGGTCCATTTTTGTATCATCTGTCCACGCAAGACTTCCCTGTATTATTGGCAATTGATATTTAATTTTTTTATCGATATTGAGAACTACAGGCTCATTATTATACTGAAAGCCAGAAGTGACGCTCACCTCATCTGCTTTTTTATCAACGTAACTGACCATTACATACGGCTTGCGATCGGCTGTATAATGTTCACTTTTTTTCTTAGGATGAGATACAATATAACACACTTTTTCACCATCTTCCAATGCAGTATAAACAAACCAGTCTTTATATTTTTCGCTCAGTTGTACATTACTAACCGATGCAAGAGTGTCTATTGAAAGAAATATTAGAAATACGAAAAGACTACGCATGTAAACCGAATTTCAAACTCTCTGATTTTATATGTTGTTTTACCTTACTCATCGCTTGCTCAGCCAGCTGTCTTATTCTTTCTCTTGAAACACAATATTTTTTGCTAAGCTCATCCAAAGTCTGAGTATTCTCAGACAAGTATCTGCTAATGAAAATGTCTCTTGATCTTTCATTAAGACTTGCTAATGCATTGCTTAATATTGTTTCTTTTAATGCCTTTTCTTCATGATTCTGGTAAGCTACTTCTTGACTAACTAAATTACACGGAATCATATCTTGTAACTCCTTTTTAGAGTCATCACCTATTTTTATACAATTATTTAACGACTGATCCTTACAAGCCAGACGATAGCTCATCTGTACAACATCTTCTTCAGATACAGAAAGCTCATTTGATATTGCTTTTATTTCTTCTTTACTCAAAGTTTCTCTGTTTGTGTATTGTAAAATTCTTTTTTTTATTTTACGTAAACTAAAAAACAATCTCCTTTGTGCTTGCGTTGTACCTATTTTTACAAGTGACCAAGATTTTAATATAAAGTCTTTCATTGAAGCTTCAATCCACCATACTGCATAAGTTGAAAAACGAAATCCCAAGTCAGGATTGAACTTTTTCACTGCATGCATTAAACCCATATTTCCTTCCATGACCAGGTCCATCAACAATAGACCGTAATTCTTAAATTTCATTGCAATTTTTACTACCAAATTCAAATGGCTAGTAATCAACCTGTGAGCAGAAGAAATATCCTGGTATTCTTGCCAATTTTTTGCTAATCGCACTTCCTCTTCTTGGGAAAGGATAGGAAATTTTCGCACTTCAGCAATATATTGCATGAGATTAGTGCTACTATTAACACATAAATTTACTACTGGGGTCAACATAATAACTTAAATTAAAACTCTATACATATAATATATTGATTTTCAGTGAAAAATTCAAGCTTTAATTAAAAAAGCACAATTTTACATCTAATTGAGATCTTAGTAGCAATACACTTCAGTATCAGCTACCTGATTAACATTGCTAGCGTGTAAGGATAAAAACTACATTAAATAAATAATGTGTTATTCCAGTGCTAAAACACTGGAATTCACATTTCTTTTTTCTAGATCCCAGTGTCATGCTACTTGAATGACAAGAAAAACCCACTGGGATAATAAGACAAAGATAGACTAGAAATTAAACGCTACTCCAGCTTCTGCACCAACAGTGCTGTAAAGAACATTTTTGATACCAGTATCATCCTTATTTGCCTTATCAAAACTAGCACCATAAGAACCGAAGTAACGAGCTCCAGCAAAGAGTTTGATTTCTGGGGTTACATCATAACTAACACCAGCTTTTGCTTGATAAGCAAAACCAAATCCTTTTTGATCTTTAACTTCATTAGCTTTTGAAGGATTGCTGATATATGCTGCACCAACACCAACACCAACGTATGGAGTGATAGGCATATCTTCAATCGCTATATCGTAATAAACGTTAACCAATCCTGAAAATGCTGTTACACTATCTGCAGCCTTGTCATCAGATACTACAGTTGCATCTTTAGCCAATTGTGAGTAAAGCCCTTCAACATCAACTCTAATGTCATCCATTTTATAACCAAATGCACCACCACCAGCTAGAAAAGATGCTTTTAAGGGACTTTTACCTGATGTATGTGTAATACCATCAACTTTTGTATAAAGAGGTAAAATTTCACCGTTGTATTGTAAACGAACGTAGTAGCTAGTTTCTTCATCACTTATTGGACCAATAGGGTCTGATGAAAAAGCAGAGTTTGATAGGCTTAGCAACGTCACTAAAGCAGCTGCCGAAAAAAACTTTTTATAATGCATAATTGCCCTCGTTAAAAAAATTAAAATTCCACTTTAGCAGTCTAAATAATCACTAAAGTTAAGTCAAGTGCTAACTTAATAACACAAAACCTTCTGTATCTTAACTAACTTTTAGGAAAATACAAAGATTTTATTAATTAATAAATAGAGTTACTCTACTTTTTTTTACTCTTGATCTTCTTACACCTATTTCACTAATGTCTTTTTATCTTCTGATCTGCATTCATCATTGTGAATTGCTGAATATTCATGCAGTAATATGAATGTACTTCATGGAAGTACTAGTATAAAAGGAAAACACTTAGTTACTGCATTAAGGCAAACTTCAGTAGTAAATTTAAAAAGGAAGTTTAAATCCAGGTGGTAACCCCATCATACCTGCAAGATCAGAGGTTGCATTTTCCATATCTTCTTCTGCTTTTTTAATGGCATCATTAAACGCTGCTGTCACTAAATCTTCTACTATATCTTTTTCTTCATTTCTCATAAGTTCTAAGTCTATATTTACCTTTTTAGCTTTATAGCCACCTATTTTTATAACTTCCACTAATATAGAAACTTTGCCACCACCAGAAATACCTTGAAACTCTTTTCCAATATATTTTTCTTGGGCTTCCGCAAGCTTTTTTTGCATTTCTTGCGCTTGCTTCATTATTTGACTAAAATCCACAACCTACTCCTTATTTTCTATATTAACTACCTTTGCACCTTTAAACGTATTTAATATATCCTTAACTACAGGTGTATAATTTAAATTGCTCACTTCCCTATTCATATAACCCGTATCAACTATAATAACCCACTCCTGATTAGTAGCTTGATTTAAGTAACTTTTCAAGTCATTACAAAAATTATTGTTCAAGTTAGATACAGCTTTTAATTTTAAATACCCAAATTTACAATCTATTAATTGTAGATTACTACACAGTTGTTTGTAAAGATAAATTTGGTTACTCCGCCTTAATAGTTGCAAAATCTTATCAAAATCGTAATTTTGTTGTTTATTTTTCACATGGATCCCAGTGTCGCGCACTGGGATGACAGAGTGGGGTTTTTCCACATATTTTTTTGGATCCGAGTAGTCAGCTACTTGGATGACAGAGGGAGAAGGTGCAACAGGTCTGCCCTGTCTATTTCCTTGCTCTACATTCTGTGAAAGAATTTTTTTGATCACCTGTTCCGGAGAAGGCAAATCAGAAAGATAACAAAGGCTAATTAACATCATTTCAGCAGCAACCTCATTGCATGTTGAAATTTTTATATCTTGAATACCCTTAAGCAGCACCTTCCACAATCTCGAAAAAAATATTAAAGACTTTTTTGCACTCAAATCTTTTACTCTGCTCTTCTCATATTCTGTATCAATCTCTTTTGTAATTAAAAAACGGCATATTAACTGGATTGTTTGCAGCAGATCTTCAAAAATATTGAGCGGATTTGCTGTTTTTACCACATTGTCGAATACTAACAAAGCCTTCTGTAAATCACTATCTAATACTGCTTCCAGTAGATCAAATATAACGTTTCTATCTACTAGACCAAGTATGTCTGTAACACTTTGAGTGGATATTGTACCATCTTTGCTATATAGCACTGCTTGATTCATCAAAAATAAAGCGTTACGCATTGAATTGCTACAGTGGTGAGCAATTAATTCCGATGCTTCTTTTTCAATAAAATAATTTTCTTTTTGTGCAATATCATTTAAACGCTCCATTATCTTAGCTGAAGGAATGTTATGTAAGTCAAACCTTTGACAACGTGCAATAACAGTTATTGGTATCTTTTTTATTTCTGTAGTTGCTAGAATAAACTTTACGCTAGATGGTGGTTCTTCTAGAGTTTTAAGTAATGCATTAAATGCATTACTGGATAACATGTGTACTTCATCTATAATGTAAACTTTAAATTTAGAACTTATTGGTAAATAGCAAATATCTCCCAAGATCGCTCTAACATCCTCAACACTAGTGTGACTTGCCGCATCGATTTCAACTACATCTGGATGGCTTGAATTTTTTATTGCCAGACAACTTGTACATGATCCACAAGGTTCAAAAGTTGGCCCCAATGAGCAGTTCAAACATAAAGCTATTATTCTTGCAGTGGTGGTTTTACCAATTCCACTGCTACCAGAAAGCAGTATAGATTGTGGAATTTTGTTGAGAGTAAAAGCATTTTCTAGTATACGCACCAATATATCTTGACCTACTAAATCTTTAAAGCTACTAGGACGATATTTTAATGCTATGTTCATAGCCTAGAATAAAACAAATAGTACAAATAGGTATGCAACCCAAAAAGATTCTGATATGGTTGCTTCATTTCTGACCTGACCAAGTTACAGAATTTTTGCCTGCATACCTTATCAAAGGTTATACTTTTTTTTTTTTTTAGCAAGGTATATTCTATATTAGTCTTATAATTTATATGTTAGACCTTTTGCAACATTACTTTGGAGTAAACAGCTGTTACCTAAAATACTCTTCTTCTGTCATCCCAGTCTGGGATGGCTTTGTTGCATAGCACCTTAAGCAGTGATGGTTTACGACAAATTCATGTAATGATTTCAAATTTAGCCATACCAATATCAGTGAATTTATTAAGCAAATAGCATTTAGTTCTTTTTCTCGATTTATCTCAGATTTATTCCTAAACAAATACTTGCTTCAACCTTGAGAAAAATCCTTCTATGTAAGATCTTTTTCCATAAATTGCTTCCTTTTTCCACTCTTTTACACCATCTTGTCCATATAATTTTATTAACCTAATAGCAGCATTTCTGTCAGACATATAATCTATTTTTGAATGTTCTGCTGCATCCTTTTTTGGTAGAACTTTTGTCTTTATATCGTATTTCTTACACAATTTATAAAGTTTTTGCCTATCGTATGCCCTATCTGCATATAATGCTTTTATGGCATGCTGAAAATTAACTTCTTCAAGCAAATCGCAAGTGGTCAGAGTAGACGCCATTACTGTATCTTGCAGCTATGGCTTTTTTACTATTCACACTTAACATAACATGTAACTTTCTTACTTGCTCGTAGCTTCGGTACTTTCTATCTTCACTGTTTTCCTTACTTTGGCCAGGAGTGTTACTGTAAATTTGTGCTATCTATGATAATTTCAATATTTTCCATGTTGCTTTGATCAATCCTGCAATCATTTATCTTAATATTAAGTTTTTTTTTGATGCTTGTGAATAGCTGCAAATTTTTTCCTATTTGTTGCAGATATCCTTTTATAAACCCGACTGTTTGTCTTAAACCAATTCTAAAGAAACTGACGATTATATGAACTAAAATCACAACTTTATCACTATAAATATAGTTGCCGCCCTGCATTTTTGGACTATTTTCATACCAATTTTCGATAGCTTCATCGATGTAACGAAAAATATCCCCCCTTTTTTCAAGGAATTTGTTATATTCGTTTTGGTTACTGACTTTCATTTTCTGTGGCATATTTTTTCTTCAACAGTTAAATGGCTGTTTTATTTTGAAACTTGTTTGAGAAACGTAGCTATAAAAACCGCAGGTACCAGTTGGTTTTTATCAGCTAAAGTAAAGGTAAAATATCTGGAATTCTGGACATAAAATCCCCCTGTAAAAAAGATTAGAAAAAAATGCAGCGCACACATGACAGAAATTAAGTATACACTGAAGAATACATTTTTTATGAGTTTAATAAAAAAGGTCTGCAGACGGAGATAGATTTTTGAGCTCAATAAATATCTCTAATTGTTATTATAATCAGATTTAAAATATGCGGAAGTAATTTTTTTAGCTATAAAATAATTCTGTCTTGTAAAAGTTTAACAAGAGAACCAAAAAGTTAGTGTCATAAATATTTTTATCAAAAACTATTTTAAAAAAATTTAAATAGAGTTGAAAAATTTTAAAGATGAGATACCCTAACTGAAATGCAACCCCTGTAAAATAAAGAAATATGAAAGGTGAAATAAACACTGCAGCAAATTTTCACGCAGAAGACCTTGAGTCTAAAAATGCTACAGATCTTGATTGTTTAGCTCACTCTCTAAATTCTTTGAATGCAAAGAGTGCTGAGATTAAAGATAAAAAGAACGATGTGCCTTTTTCCAGTAGAAGAAGCAGCTCGCATGTTTTAGAACTTTTTTCTAGTGAAAATGTTGAGATTAACATTCCAGATGAAACACCTTGTGCCACTCGGAGTGAATCAGGTATAGCTGAACTGTTTAGAGGTATAGCTGGGTTGTTTAAAGGCAGGGGTAGTATGAACATAAACCTTTATCAATCTAAAGTGAAACGTAGCTCTGCAATTGATTACAGTACTACAGAAAGTACAGGGTCACGGCTATTAAATATCTGTGAAGGAGAAGAAGATATCTATTTTGACCAAGAGATTGATTCTCTATATAAAGAGGGCTGTTTGTATGATGCCTTATTGTTGCAAGATAAGAAAAATCAGGACACACCTTTACATTTGGCCATAAAAAAATCGTGCTGATTTTGTAAAAAAGCTTTTGTCTATTCTCAAGGAACCATACTGTTCGAATGAGTTTTACAAGCACAAATATTTTGAACGTAAGCAAGAGAATGAAAAGCCGCTTTCTAAAGTTATTAATACTAAGAACAAAGACGAAAGAGATGTAATTACTCTGGCTATTGAAGGTAATAATTCAAAATGCGTTTCAGTTCTTTTCGACTACTTAACTCGTGAACATATTAACAGAAGGAAAGATGTTGAAAGTGATACCAATTCCCGCTATAGAAAGAACAGATAGAGAATAATGGGGAAAAAGTCATACTAGAGTAAGTGAAATAGCGAGGTATAAATGGCATTAAGGTCAAAACTATTAGACGAAAGAGTTGTAAATTTAGCGAAAGAAATGTTAAAAAAGGTAAGAAATAACGCATATGTTTCAAAAAAGTTACAAGCGGTGATAGCAGGAAAAGAAAGTAGTATAAGCGCTGTGGCAAGAATATGTAAAATTTCAAGGACTGCTTTGACTGAATGGATAAAGCATCTAAAATTTGGTAGAGTAGAAAAATTATTTGCCCCGTTTCAGCGGAGAAGAAAAAGCAAATTAAACAAAAATCAACGTGAGCAAATTGAAATATGGGTAGAAAGAAATCCAAATATTACTATTAAGGAAGTACAAATAAAAATCTCAGAGGAATTTGCCTAAACATCAGCAAATCAACAGTGCACCGTGAGATACAAAGGATGAAATTTTCTTACATAACACCGAGGCCAATGCACCATAAACAAGATAAAAACAAGCAAGAAGAGTTTAAAAGATACTTCAATAAAATAGTCAATTTCCACCCTAAAAGGGAGGTGTTTTTTTTTTGATGAATCACGATTTGGGACTCATTCAAAAATCGGACACGGATGGTTTAAAAGGGGTCAGAACGCAGGTTAAAATGAAAATTGGTAGACAAAATTTCTATATCTAAAGTGCGGTAAATCCAAGAAGTGGTAAGAAAATTAGCCTACTTGCTCCATATGTAAACACTGATTGTATGAATATATTTCTGGAGCAGATGTCGAAAGATTTAGGCACGAAAGAAGCCTTTCTTGTAATGGATTGTGCAAGTTGGCATAGATCAAAAAGTTTGAAAATTCAGGAAAACATTACCATCATATACTTGCCTCCTTATTCACCGGAACTGAATCCTGTTGAAAGGTTGTGGCAATATATCAAATACAATACTTTACGCAATAGTATCTACGATACCATAGGTTTACTTGAAGATGTTTTGTGTAATTTTATTGTCAATATTTCCAGTACTACTATTAAACGAGTTTGTAATGTTTCTTATTTGTTCCGTCAGTAATGGATTTTGGTATGAGTACACACCTCTACACGAAGCTGTGCTTCTTGGCAAGAATGAAGTAATCAAAGAGCTTCTAAAATCAAGAGATATAGATACTGAATTTATGGATAAGGAATCTTGCAAAGCATGTAATTATGCTAATAACAAAGAGGCAATAGAATTGTTTATTAAGCACTATAGTAGTAAAATTAGTGAGTTGCGTATAAAATTAGAAGATAATAATAAAAAACTAGCGCGAATTAAGTGCGTCCTAAACAAAACAAAACTTACTTGCGTATGCTTAGCAGCCTTCGGCTCTTGTTTTAGAATGTATAAAAATTCTCATGACATAATAAATGAAGAAGTGAGTGAAGATATGTTATATTATTCTCTTGAATTGCTCTCCAACACTACAGGTCTAATATTATTTTTTAATTATTTGATCGATACAATACTTTCCAAGTATGAAGAAAAAAATTCTAGTTTGAATAAAGAATAGGACAGTTATGTGGAAGAAAGAAATATGTTGAAAAATAAATTACGTCATTTTCAAAAAGGAAGTACCGTAGTATAGCTCTTTTCATAATAGTCCGGAAAGTTCATAGAAAAGCAGAATCAACAGCATGACGAAAAGATGTGAATAGAGGGATGTTTTTCCTAGCTCTATTTTTTATAGCAAACCAATGATGCTCAATTTTATTGAAATCTGGGGAATACGTAGGAAGATACAAAATTTCAGCACCAACTTCTTTAGCAAGTTCAGTAATCTTATTAGACTTATGAAAAGTAGCATTATCAAGGATAACAGTTTGTCCAGGTTCCAAAATAGGTGTCAAAAACTGCTCAAACCATTTATTAAAGATATCCATATTACAATGGCCCTCAAATGTTAACGGAACAACTATTTTTCTACTATTTAGAGCTGCAATCATGCTAATTCGTTGAGTTTTCTTTCCAGATTTTAGGGCATAAAATCGCTGTCCTTTCTGGAGAATATCCATAGGGATAGTCTTCGGTATTATCAATACCAGATTCATCTATATATACTAAGTTTTGAGGTTCTTTCGTTGCTATAATTTTCAAAAATTCAGCACGTTTTTCTTCATTCCTTTCTTTGTATCCATATGTCTTTTTTTGCGTGTGAGTCCAATTTTTTTAAGAGCTAGATGAATCGTTGGGATACTAACATTACTCCAAAGCTTAGCCATTTCCGATAGAGTTTTTCCACCATGTTTTTTGGCAAATTCAGTAAATTTATTCCAGTCGGTAATTTTATGATTATAACCTCCATTTCCAAGTTTTTTCGACTGAAAATCTCCTGTTTCTTTTTTTCTTTGCTGCCACTCCCATAATGTAGTTCTTCCAATTTTAAATCTTTCTGCTACCGTTTCTCTGCTTTCCCCTTCGTCTAGTACCTCCATTGCTTTTTTTCTTAAATCATAACTATATGCTGCTGGCATACTTACCTTCACTACTATAAACTCTTATTTTAAACCGTTTGGACCATTATGAAAAGAGATATAACTACGCAAATGCGTGAGATAATTTCAGTTATACCTGAATCAGAGTTGGGTTACAGTAGATTGTGATTACATTAATTTTTTCAAGACAGTTCTAAAAAAAAAGTGGGAAATCTTTTTCATAGCCAATCAAACTAAGCTTTCTTTACGAAAGGTTTGATGTTATCATTTTATAAACTATATCCTGAATTTGTTAAATGAACATTAATATAAAGAATTTAGTTCATGCTTTTTCTAAATTGCCAAGTTTAGGTCCATCATCATCACGAAGGTTAGTTATACATTTGCTCCAGAACAAAGAGAGAGTCATGCTACCACTTGCATCTTTGATTAGAGAGCTGGCAGATCTTATAATAGAGTGTAAGATTTGTGGAAACCTAGATACTAAATCGCCGTGTTCTATTTGTACTAACCCAAAGCGTGACACCAAGTTAATGTGTGTAGTAGAAGAATTGGGTGATCTATGGGCACTTGAAAAAGGAAATATATATTCAGGTATGTATCATGTTTTAGGTGGCAGACTATCAGCAATAAATGGCATAGGTCCAAAAGAACTCAATCTTGATAGCATTCCTAAAAGAGTTACAGAATTTAAAATTGAAGAGGTCATTGTTGCAATCAATCCGACATTAGAAGGCCAAGTTACTGTACAATATATAATTGAATTGCTAAAGAATTTGAATGTAAAAATATCGCGCCTTGCTTGTGGTATACCGATGGGTGGAGAAATTGACTACCTAGATGAAGGGACGCTGAAGATAGCGCTTACGTCAAGACAAGAGTATGAGTTAAATATAAAGTAAGGTATGTGCTTAAAAAAACTTACATCCCTAATAACCTTCAGAAAAAAAGAAACGGAACATCTACCCAAGGTAACAACTTGGGAAGGTGATTGCTTAGGCTATAAGCAAGTTGCAAGTAGATTTAGTAATATAATTAAGACAATTGATCAGTCTTTTTCGATCGCATCCTTAGAAGGATATGATAAGTGGGGTAAGACATTTTTTTTGAAAGAATGGGTAAAGGATCTAGAGCAGCAAAATGAAATTGCAGCTTATTACAGCGCATGGGATATTAGTGCGCTAGATCAACCATTGCCTTCTTTTTTGCATTTCTTGTTTGAGGATCTATTTGCATCATACGAAGTAAAAAGAAGTGTTATACAGCAATTTAAAAACATAAACCAAGAACTATTTTCTCTCAATACATTAGGAAAACTAATCAGTAAATCTCCACTCGCTATGCTTTCAGTATTTCTCGATGCTGCAAAAGAGGCTGACAAGAAAGACATAGGTTTTGTCTTGGGTGAATTAAATCTTCTCCAAAGGAGAAAAGAGAACATTAGAGATTTTAAAATACAACTAGCAGATGTGGTTAACAAAATCAGAAAAGGTAAAAACATTTATATAATGGTCGATAATCTTGATATATGCCGTCCTAAATTCATTGTCGATTTTTTAGAATCCATAAAGTACATGCTTGATGTTGAGGGACTGGTTTTCATTATCTCTGTTAGTCAAGATAAAAGTAACGTGCAAAGAGCAATCAGCACAATACTTGGACCAAATTTCAGCCTAAAATCTTTTACTGATCTCTCTTTGCATTTGCCAAAACAGCCAATAGAGAAATTTACAAGAAAGCTGTTTCGAAATATTGAATTGCCGAAAAAATCAAAGAGCCTAATTATAGATAGCTTTATATTTTATGCAGAAAGCTTCTCATTATCATTGCAGGCAATAGAATACTGCGTAAAGAAAATAAAGCTATGTTATGCGAAAATTGATCCGAATTTATTTACATTTTTAGTAATACTACAGTCAGTAAACACTAATTTGTATGAGGAATTATATTCATCACCTCAGAAAGCACTGGAGAAGATTGAGAGCGCTTTGATTCTAAACGGTCAGAAAGAATGGGAAAAGCTTAAAACTTCTCTTGAGACTACTTTTAAAGAAAAAGAATCAAAGACTCACAAATCTTTGAAGCAAATAAGAGATGTCTTATTCTAAGAATAAAGAGAATTGTGGAACAGAACCCTCTTCTTATCATTTCAGCTTGCATGACAATTGGCTCACATAATTTTAGCATATATGACCTTGAAAGATCGCTGTGCAATACTTAAATTATTAGAATAGCAGGCTAATAATGGATCTCAAAATGCACAACATACAAGAAACTGAAAGTTTAAAATTTGACGCTGAAGTAGGCAAAGTACTAAATATAGTAATTCATTCACTTTATACCAATAAGGATATTTTCTTGCGTGAGTTAATATCAAATGCATCAGATGCATGTGATAAATTGCGCTATGAATCACAATTAAATGCTGATTTATTAGATTCAAGTGATGAGTTGAAGATTACTATTAGCTCCAGTAAAGATAAGAATGAGCTGTATATAACCGACAATGGAATTGGCATGAACAGGCAAGATTTAATAGATAATCTTGGCACGATTGCAAGTTCTGGTACGCAAAAATTCTTGGATGCAATTAAGAATAATAAAGATTCGAGCCAAGCTGTAGAGCTGATTGGAAAGTTTGGTGTTGGTTTTTATTCAAGCTTCATGGTTGCTTCAGAAGTTATAGTAGAATCAAGGAAAGCCGGAGAAGAAGAGTCTTGGGTGTGGAAATCTAAAGGAGATGGAGAGTATTCAATCAGCAAATTAGATGGTCAAATCTCTCGTGGCACAAAAATTACGCTCATCATGCGTCCTGAAGAAAGCGAATTTTTAGACAAATTCCGTATTGAAAACATTGTTACTACTTACTCTGACCACATAAATTTTCCCGTTGAGTTTGTAAATGAAGAGGGAAAAAGTGAAAAATTAAACAGCAAAGCTGCAATTTGGACTAAGCCAAAAAATGACGTTACTCAAGAAGAGCACAACGACTTCTTCCGCGGTGTTGCCCATGTAGGTGGTGAGCCTTGGATGATACTGCATAATAAAAATGAAGGTGCAATAGAATATACGAATTTGCTTTATATTCCTTCTATCAAGCCTTATGATTTGTTTCATCCAGATAGACGCTGCTCTGTAAAGTTATATGTCAATAAAGTATTTATTACTGAAGATAATGTACAAATTATACCACAATACCTGCGTTTCTTGAAAGGTGTGGTTGATTCACCAGATTTGCCTCTTAACATCAGCAGAGAAACACTGCAGAATAATCGCGTTGTTGAGCAGATTAGGAAATCCCTAACTAAACGCGCGGTATCAGAGCTCGGCAAAAAAGCAAAAGATAATTTAGAGGAATACACAAAATTCTGGGGCAATTTTGGTGCGGTGTTAAAAGAAGGTCTTTGCGAAGCTATGCCAACTGATGAAAGAGAAGCATTGCTTTCCATTTGCAGATTTCATAGCACCAGTGATGATAAGCTAGTTAGTATTGATGATTATATAAGCAGAATGAAGCCTGAACAGGAACATATCTACTATCTCACAGGAAATAGTCTCGATTCAGTAAAAAACAGTCCACAACTTGAAGGATTCGTCAGCAAAGGATTGGAAGTGCTTCTATTTGTTGATCCAGTTGATGATTTCTGGACTAGCGTGATTCATGAATATAAAGATCAAAAATTTAAATCTGTAACTCGTGCTGATGTTGATTTAGAAAAATTCTCTTCAGAAAAAGGTAAGAAAGATGAAGAAAATAAATCAGATGAAAACAAAAGCGAAGAAAACGCGGATTCTATACTCGAATACTTCACCAAGGTTCTTGGAAGCTTAGTAAAAAGTGTAAAGATCTCTAAGAAATTAACCGATAGTCCTGTGTGTCTAGCAGTTGATGAAGGAACTATGGATCTTCGTATGGAGCGTTTTTTACGTGAACAGAAGCAGCTAAATTACCGCACGCCAAAAGTACTTGAAATTAACATTAAGCATCCTTTGATAAGAAACATAATGGAATCTCACGCTGAAAATGGTGAAAATCCAACACTTGGAGATATGATTTACTTATTGTTCTATCAAGCTTGTATAGTGGAAGGTGAAGAGATGGAAGACGTAAGTCTATTTGCTAAAAGACTCAATAATTTGCTTGGCAAAATTTCTGTTTAATGTTATAATTAACAATACTATAATTAATTTAGCTAATCTTCAGGGGGTAAATCATGGGTGGTTGTAATTTACTTGGTGAGCTCGTGCCGCCAACAACAAATCATGCAGAAGAAAAAGAGCGTCTCCATTACAGAGATTCAGGCAATTGTTCAGAGGTTGAGGAAGGACAAAATACTAACAGAGCAATTGAATTGGAATTTCAGCTAACACAATCTTTGCTAAGTCAAGTAAAGGCAGGTGAGAATAATAGGTATGCAAATTCTGGCAAGCAAGCACGACTTGATTTGGAAAGAATCTCTTTTGTAATTAATGGGAAAGAAATAACCAGCGATAATGTTCAAAGTTTATATTGCAAGCTCGATCAATTAATTTCGGGTGAAAATGCAAATTACCGCCTTTTTGCTAAGCAAGTTTTCACAGAAATCTTTGAATATGCTAAGGCAGAAATTCCAAATGACAATATATTAGAAGAGTTAATTACTAATTGCAATCAGGCTGGGTATGATGGCTCTTTGTTCACGCAGCTCTATCATATATTCTCTAATCATCAACTAACATTGCTTAGTCCCAAAGATAGAAAGATAAGTATTGTATGTAATAGCCAAGGTTCTCTCGATATTCAGTATTGTACAAGTATCGCTGTTCGAGAACTTGATACGAATAAGAAAATATGCAGGGTTGATGCTATTTTAGAGTTCACCCTTGAGTTTCGAGATAGTAAGGTAGAGTATGAAAACGGCAAAGTAAAGTTTGCCATTCCTGAACAATTAAAGAATTACAAAGATGATGGCAAAAGTTTGTCAGGTGAAATAAGTAGGTATTTCAAAGATGAGGATAATAGAATTATAGAGACTCTTGAGAAAAATATGAATGAAGGACCCAGGTCATTTGCTGCTGAAGACTTGTCTATTACTGAGAGTTCATCTGATAGTAGTGAAGTAGCAAACAAAGTAGTTACTCATCCAGGCATTTTAGGTAATGTTGCGAATTTATTGCTAAGTGTTGCAGAAGTTGTATCAGTTGTAGTACCAGAGTTATTGTGGCCTAAATATCAGGTTAATATAGAACCAAGGCATAATGAAGAAGAATTTGCCATTATCCCTGAAAATTTAACCTTTGATGAATTAATGGACATTATAAATAAAGCAAAAAATTATGGTGATTACACAGGTTTAGATAAAAATATAAATAATAAAGAGGAAAGCGTCAGATTTATTACTCATTTGAATTGTGGTAATTTGAAGGATTTTTTCTCTCAACATCTTAATTTGACTGATCATATGCACAATGTGCTGTTGAGTCATAGACATGATGAAACAAATGGTTATTATAATTATTCAGTAAAAGAGCTTTCACTACTAGCCATTGCAGCTGATGACACACTTGTGCAAAGGTATGTAAAAGACTATGTAAAAGAACATAAAACTATATTATTTAAGCAAGATGAAGATCTCGATAGGCTACTTATTGGTGTTGGTGGACAGCGCTATACTCAGCTTTTATTAGAATATTTGGAAAAAGAACGAGTTTCTTATATGCCTTGGTATACCATATGTCAAAAACTTCAAAGGGCGTTGTATATTGGTAATCAAGAATGCGTGAAAGCGGTATTAGATAAATTTAAAGATACTGAACCCATCTGTATGATTGATGGTCTGAAACACAAATTTTTGCACTATGCTATACAACTAGATTTTATAGATGTAGCAAAGGCTATTATTGATCATAAAATTATTGCTGATATTAATATTATAGATCATTATGGAAGTGCACCTTTGCATCATGCTTCACTACGTAATAATTTAGAATTAGTGGGCTTGCTTATTCGAAATGGCGCTGAGATTGATATTCAAGATCTGAGCCGTGGCAGAACATCTTTACATTTGGCTGCTTGCGGTGATAAATTTGAAATAGTAAAATTACTTGCAAACAAGGGAGCTGATTGGAAAATTAAAGATAAAGATGGCAAAACAGCTTTAGATCTGGTACTAGAGAAAAGTTTACGTCCTTCAAGCAAAGGAAACAGGGAAAAATCTTCTAATGAATTAGAAATCACAAAATTTCTTCGAGGTTTAGATGATAAAACACCTTTGCATTTAAATATTAAAAAAGATCCAGAATCCAAAAATATTGATAATCAACAGCCCCAAAGAAACATTGTTGATAAAGTAGAGAATATTATGAATAATGAAGAGGCTTCAATAGAAGAAGCTATAGGTAATAATTGTGAGGAGGGTAAAATGCCTGGAAATGAAAAAATTATAGGAGAAGGTCATGAAACAAGAATATCTGTAATTGACACAGTGGAAGCTGAAGCAACAGCTAATGGTACTGTTTCTAGTAATTCTGTTCCTTGTACTTTAGGAGTAGAATTAACAAGTGATGATGAAGATCTTAATAATGATATTAACGTTAATCAACCTACTGAGCATGTAGAACAAGTTGCTAACGGAAATCGACAGCCAAAAACAGAATTGCCAAGAATTAATGAGCAAAGCAGCAAAAGTGGCCTCAAAAAAAATCCACAAAATACAAAGAAGTATGTTGTAGCTGCTTCTGCGCTTGCAATAGCCGGTATTGTTTCAGGGGTGGCTGTTGCAGTTTACTTGGAAATGTTAGCGGTAGGAATAGCAGTTGCAGCTTGTTGTCTTATTGCAGCTACAGTTACATACTGCTGTAGACCTAAAAGCTTAATTGAGAATGGTGAGCCTGCAGAGATTGTGTTCAAGGAAAGGTCTGTATACTAAATATAGTAGTCTATTATTTAATAATTTATTATAATTATATTGATTGTTAATAGATAAAAACTTGGTGTACTACGAAGAGGTGCTTGCTAAGTTGACAAAATTGCCACTTAATGCTACACTTAGCTTAGCTACTAATTAGTGAGGGAAAACATGTTAGGTTCAGATTTTGTATCACAGGAATCAAACAAAATTTTAAAGAAATCAGATTCTAGGGATTCGGGAACTGAAGAAGGGTTTGAAATTTTAGAACGAGAGGAAAAAGAACGCCTTCGTTCTGAGGATTCAGGTAATGAAAGTCAAGAGGAATCTGGCGTTAATAATTCTGATAGTAAATCTAGTGCAGTAACTACGTTAGAATTTCAGCTAACACAATCTCTGCTGGGTCAAGTAAAGGCAGATGAGAATAATGAAGATGTAAAGTCTGGTAACACAGCTTATCAAGACCTATATAGAACGGATTTTTTTGTAATCAATGATCGCACTATAGATAATAGTTTAATTAAAGGATTATATGATAAATATAATGAGGGAAATGATAAACGTCTGTTTGCAAAGTATGTTTTTACGGAAATTTTTAAACATGCTAAAGTAGAGGTTCCGAATGATTCCCTCATAGAGGAATTAACTACAAGTTGTAATCAAGCGGGGTATATGTCTTTCCTTGCTATCCGAATGCATAGTATATTAATAAAATATCAGGTACTTTCTAGCGATTCTTACAAGAAGATCATGTACATCGATTGTTTTGATGAGAATTATGTACGCATTAACTATAAGTCATCAATGGTGGTACGCAATTCTTATAACCCAGAAAAGAAGATATGTGAATTAGACAGTTTACTTAGATTCACACTTAAATTTCATAAGGGTGAAGTAGAGTATGAAAATGGTAAAGTAACACTTATCATTCCTGAGGAATTAAAAGCTGGTAGGGAAAGTTTACTAGACGATATTAATGAACGTTTCACAGATTATGATGATGATGGATTTATTCATTTACACGTTGCAGCACAAGAAGGTAATGTTGAGCTTGGCAGGCGTTTACTAGAATGTGGTGCAAATATTGAGATTAAATCAAAAACAAAAGTAGGTGGTGACACTGCACTTCATTTAGCTGCTAGAAATGGTCATAAAGATTTTGTGAAGCTTTTACTTGATAGCGGTGCAAATGTTAACTCAGTGAGCAGTACAGGCAGCAGAGTAACTCCTTTACATGAAGCAGCGTACGATGGACATTTAGATGTTGCGGAATTGCTAATAGATCGTGGCGCAACAGTTGATGCTAAAGAACGATATAATCTTACTCCTTTGATGTATGCTTCTGCATAAGGTAATTCGGCAATGGTGGAATTACTTTAAAAAAAAGGCAGATCTTTATTTACAACATCATAATGGTGAAACTGCATTGCACTTAGCTGCTGATAATGGTCATTCTGATGTAGTTGCCATTTTGATAGGTGCAGCAAAAGATAAAAAAAAAGTATGTTAATACACAAAGTAGGGATATTGGTACTGCGCTACATGTTATAGCTTATAATCGAAAAATAAATGAAGGGCATAAAAAATCTGCAAAATTGATAATAGACAATGGTACAAGCCCCTATTTAGAAAACGATCCAATTATTAATAAACCATCAGATACTCTTTTGAAAGGAAGCTATTTAGATATGGCAAAAAAACGAGGAAATAAGGGATTTTTGGAATTTATGTCATCTTTAGGCTATTCAGCAACCGTACCAAGCAATTCAAAGAATGATCCACAAAACACAAAAAAGTATGTCGTAGCTGCTTCTGCGCTTGCAATAACTGTTATTGCCTTAGGAGCAGCTGTTGCAGTTTACTTGGAAATGTTATACCAAAATCCATTACTGACGGAACAAATAAGAAACATTACAAACTCGTTTAATAGTAGTACTGGAAATATTGACAATAAAATTACACAAAACATCTTCAAGTAAACCTATGGTATCGTAGATACTATTGCGTAAAGTATTGTATTTGATATATTGCCACAACCTTTCAACAGGATTCAGTTCCGGTGAATAAGGAGGCAAGTATATGATGGTAATGTTTTCCTGAATTTTCAAACTTTTTGATCTATGCCAACTTGCACAATCCATTACAAGAAAGGCTTCTTTCGTGCCTAAATCTTTCGACATCTGCTCCAGAAATATATTCATACAATCAGTGTTTACATATGGAGCAAGTAGGCTAATTTTCTTACCACTTCTTGGATTTACCGCACTTTAGATATAGAAATTTTGTCTACCAATTTTCATTTTAACCTGCGTTCTGACCCCTTTTAAACCATCCGTGTCCGATTTTTGAATGAGTCCCAAATCGTGATTCATCAAAAAAACACCTCCCTTTTAGGGTGGAAATTGACTATTTTATTGAAGTATCTTTTAAACTCTTCTTGCTTGTTTTTATCTTGTTTATGGTGCATTGGCCTCGGTGTTATGTAAGAAAATTTCATCCTTTGTATCTCACGGTGCACTGTTGATTTGCTGATGTTTAGGGCAAATTCCTCTGAGATTTTTATTTGTACTTCCTTAATAGTAATATTTGGATTTCTTTCTACCCATATTTCAATTTGCTCACGTTGATTTTTGTTTAATTTGCTTTTTCTTCTCCGCTGAAACGGTGCAAATAATTTTTCTACTCTACCAAATTTTAGATGCTTTATCCATTCAGTCAAAGCAGTCCTTGAAATTTTACATATTCTTGCCACAGCGCTTATACTACTTTCTTTTCCTGCTATCACCGCTTGTAACTTTTTTGAAACATATGCGTTATTTCTTACCTTTTTTAACATTTCTTTCGCTAAATTTACAACTCTTTCGTCTAATAGTTTTGACCTTAATGCCATTTATACCTCGCTATTTCACTTACTCTAGTATGACTTTTTCCCCATTATTCTCTATCTGTTCTTTCTATAGCGGGAATTGGTATTAGCAATAGGAATAGCAGTTGCAGTTTGTTGTCTTATTGCAGCTACAATTACGTACTGCTATAGGCCTAAAAGCTTAGTTGAGGATAATCAGGTCAAAAAGGTTATGCAGACAGAAGAATGTCAGTCTAAGTAATAAATATAGTAGTCTATCATTTAATAATTTATTATAATTATATTGATTATTAATAGATAAAAACTTGGTAGACTACGAAAAAATATTCTTAAATAAAATCAAAGATATAAAAGAAGAAGGGCGCTATCGTGAATTTACGCATTTTGCGTCATTACCTGGCAAACTTCCCTATATTATGGATTATGAAAGAAATAGAGAGGTTATTGTCTGGTGCAGTAATAATTATCTGGGAATGTCACAAAACGATAGTGTCATTGCTGCTATTCAAAATTCATCTCTTGGTGCTGGAGGAACAAGAAATATATCAGGTACAACAAAGGAAGTTGTTGAGCTCGAGAAATCTTTGGCTGACTTGCATAAAAAAGAAGCTGCTTTAACTTTTGCTTGTGGCTATCTTGCCAACCAAACTACACTTAGTACTTTATCGTCTGTTATTCCGGGCGTGGTAATTTTTTCAGATGAGAAAAACCATTCTTCAATGATAGAAGGTATAAAATCAGGAAAAAGACCGAAGCACATATTTAGGCATAATGATGTTGATCACTTAGAGCAGTTGCTAAAGTCTATAGATATAAAAACGCCGAAAATAATAGCACTTGAATCTGTATACTCAATGGATGGTGATGTAGCACCGCTTGAAGCGATATGTGATCTAGCAGATCAGTATAATGCAATTACCTATTTGGATGAGGTACACGCAGTTGGCATGTATGGACCGCGCGGTGGCGGAATTGCAGAAAGAGAAGGTTTGATGGATAGAATAACTGTTATTCAGGGTACATTATCAAAGGCTTTTGGAGTGATGGGTGGATATATAGCGTCTTCAAAGAGCTTGGTGGATGTAATAAGAAGTTCAGCCCCAGGATTTATTTTTACTACTGCTATGTCGCCCGTTTTAGCAGCAGCAGCAAAGGCAAGCGTTGAGCATCTAAAATCAAGCAACATTGAAAGAGAAAAGCAGAAGCAGGTGGTTGAGAAAGTAAAAGACTCACTGAGAAATGCAGGAGTGAATTTTATGCAAACAGAAACTCATATAATTCCAATCATAATTGGCGATCCTGAGTTGTCCAAAAAAGCATCAAAATTGTTATTTGATGAGTATGGAATATATGTACAACATATAAATTACCCAACAGTTTCAAAGGGGAATGAGCGCTTCCGTATTACTCCTACGCCTTACCATACAAATGAAATGATAGAGCATTTAACAAAATCTCTTGTAAAAGTTTTTGAGAAATTGTCTGTTTGTGTCTGTTGTTGAGTTTAAAGTTGCCAAGAATAAGGTATCTATTTAAAAGCATGGTTAATGTACAAAATCAGTGCTTTATTTCTTATCATGAAAGTAGCTAACACTGGGATCTATAGCTCACACAGGTAAAGTTTACTCTTTTGTCATCCTATGGCTTGACCATAGGATCCAGTCTAAACAATCTGGATTCTAGTGTCACGTGCTGGAATGACACTTTATAGTGCACCCATTTGTCTAGACCATTTTTTTAAAGTGATCCGATTTTTAAAATGAATATGTTGATAAATACGTCGACACACATTTAAAGTATTTATCAATATATTCATTTACTGTTTATGATAATAAAGATCAGCAGGAACTTTATAATTTAGAGTCTGATGTAGCCTTCTATAGTTATACCAACCAACAAAGTCATTTATTATAAGATTCAAATCTCTGATACTATTTGGTCTATAATAATATATAGCTTCTTGCTTTAAAGTTCTCCATAAGCGCTCAACAAATATATTGTCGAAGCAACGTCCTTTATGGTCCATACTGATTTTAATATTAGCATGCTCTAATTCCGTAATAAAGTTGTAGCAAGTAAACTGTACCCCTTGATCACTATTAAAAATCTCATGTTTACCTTGTTTTAGAGCTTCTTTGAGAGTATAAAGGCAAAATCCAGCATCGAGATATGGTGATAATGAATGAGCAATAATATAGCGACTATACAAGTCCATTATTGCCACAAAATAGACAAACTTACCTTCTACCATAATATATGTTATATCAGTAGCCCATACCTGATTAACTCTACAAATAATCAAATCTTTGAGTAGATAAGGATATATTTTATGCTTTTTTCTTTAATACTTGTATTACATCTTTTTCTACAATACAGCCCACTAATCTTCATTTTTTTCATAATTCTTAAGATTTTTTTGCGATTGACTACTACCCCACTCGCTATGATTTCAGCAGTAATTTTACGATATCCATAACGGCAATCAGAAGCCAAATATACTTCTTGAATCAAATTTGCTACTTCACTTTCGTTATTAATTATAGGCCTATAATATAGGCTAGATCTGCAAATCCCCAATAAATCAGCATGTTTCCTAATTGACAGATCAGAATCTTTTTCTATAAACCTTACTCTATCTTTTTGCTTATTTCAGTAATTTTTTTTTCAAATAGCTATTTTCCACTGTCAATTCTCCTATTACTTTATGTAAACTTTCTATTTCTTGCGCTAAGATTCTTTGTTTTCTCGCACTTTCACTTTCTTCAACAAATAGGTCTTTTAACCTTGCCAATACTCTATCACGCCAATCATATAGATTTGTTGATGGTATTTTATATTCACTACATATCTCAGCTGTGCTTTTTTGATTTTTTATTGCTTCCAAAGCTATCTTTGCTTTTAACTCTGGTTCATATTTTTTTTTGTTGCCATTCTTTTACCCCTTTACCTTCCTACTCGGATCAACCATTTTTTTGTCTAGTTTATGGGGTGCGTTATAATCTATTTTGTATTAACGCACCAACTATAATTACAGCACTAATTACATATGGTATGGTAAGAAAAATGTCCTTATTTTTATTCTCTTGTATTTGATTATCTAATATTTTTTTCTTATTTTCAGAAATTGGCAAAACTATTGAAAAGTTTGCTTTTTGCGATCTATAAGACTTAAATTTGGTTTTATCTCTATTTTCAGAGCATTTTCAGCGATTTCACTCATCTCGTTGTCTTTGCCACCTCTAATTTTATTATTTATTAATTACTCTATCAACTTTTCTCCTTCTTTTATCTCCTGCTTATGCATATATCTCATAGCAGAAGAGGCTACAAAAGTTGTTAAAAGAATAATAGAAACCAAAGTGTAAATTGGCATGAATGTTGGGTTAAAAATATCTGTAATAAACCTTAGATCATTATGGGTTATTATTATTGCAGCTACATAAGCCAAAGAAAATTGAAGCCAAATATTTACAGTCGCTATGGGTAGAGTGTTACTTACAGAATATTTCTTTGTTGCACGCCATAACCTAGGAAAAAAAACCAACAGCATCATCTATTTTGGCAAAATTATGATCTACTTTAACATTGAAAGGATTTGTTGTATCTAAAGGCATAAATTTCCTCACATCCTAATTAAGTAATTATATATAAATGATACTTTAAAAACAAGTTTTTGGCTTATGCCAAGGACGATTAGAACGCACTTTACTAACCTTTATACCACTATCTGTTAGCCAAACAGAGTGTGTGCCATATTCCTCTAAGTCAGCGTATTTGATGATTTTAGTATTGCAAGCTGGATAGTTAAACTTGCTTAACTGAATTACTAGATCGACATTGTTACAATTTTCTAAAATATCTTCTCTTTTGTGAGATAGCAACACTGACTTATTATTTCCTTTATTATATATACAGTCATAATCATTACATTTTAGCCTTTTGTTTGAATTGCTGAATTTAGTATGATTCACAATTTGATTCTGCCCGTTTTGCTTTGCCCACGTTTTGACAACAAAATTTCTGTTTTTTCTAGTAAGGGAATATAGTAAATTGTCATCTTCTTTTACAGCAAGATTATCAGCACTGACTAGAATGTTAGGAGTTGTATACATAGCGCTAGAGAAAATACCTAGCACAACAAAGAAAATTCCAAAGAAACGCCAATTCCTTTCCCACAAGCATAACCATAATAGCCCAAGCGTTGTTATAATAATTAATGAGGCAGGAAAAGTGCGAATAGGAATAACCAAATACTGAAGACTGGCAATTGCGTTTGTTATATATAAAACGCTGTCAATTGGGCGTTCCATGAGAGGCGTTATAATCCACTGAGTACCTAAAGGAATCAATAAAACATAAATTATTCCAAGTGGAATAATAATGAGTGTAACTATTGGTATAGCAATCAAATTTGTGATAATGCCACTGATTGAAAAATAGTTAAAATTGTATATTGTGTACGGAACAGTTGCTAAACTTGCTATGACTGAGCCGATCATTATCGACACAAAATATTTTATTATTTTTATTTTGAATAACTTATTAGCATTGATCTGATAGCTTGCAACTAGTGCCAAAACAGCAGAAAATGACATTTGAAAACCTGGCTTTAAGATTGCTTCTGGCTCCACTATGAGTATCACCGAAGCAGCAAACGCAATTGCTATTAATCCTTGATATTTCCTTTCTATGATTATTGCAACAAGTACCAAGATCACCATGATGTAGGCACGCTGAGCAGAAATTTGCATACCGGTAATCAACAAATAAAAGGTAGTTGGCAAGATAGTAAAGAATGCAGATATTTTTTTAGTGTTATATTTAAGAGTCAAAGTTTCAGATATTGCAAATAAATTACGGAATACTATAAAAAATAGACCAGCAACAAACGATAAATGTAAACCAGATATAGCGAATAAATGTGCTATACCTGAATCTCGTATCGCATTCATAGTTTTTTGATCTATCCCGTCTTTTTTGCCAATTAATAATGCAGAGATTATGTCCGCGTGTGGCTTTTTGGTATTTTGCTGTAGGTTTTCATAGATATATTGACGGAAAGATTCTATATACTCTTGAAATTTTCTTGCTTCAGCCTTTTTGTACAGGACTATTTTGCTTGTTGCAAAGCCTGTTGCACTTATTTTCTGATAATATGCTATTCTTGCAAAATCATATGCATATTCCGAAGGCGCAATTTTTGGAGGAAAGAGTTTTGCTGATAATTTTACTTGATCCCCTATTTTAATGCCTTCTTCCGCTTTGGTTCTAACTGATATTCTGATGCTATCTAACTTAAACTTCGTGTTTTTTATTTCATAAAGCAAAAATTGCTCATACGAGACCTTGTTATTAATATCCTTCACTGTAGCAACAATATCTTTCACATACCTTTCCTTATCAAGAATGTGAGTATTAACTGAATCTGTTCTGAATTTGCTGGCTGTAAATCCTATGAGCACTGCAATTAAAGAAATGCATAATATTGCGTATTTCCTGTATAATATTGCAGTCAGAATTAGTATAGGTGAAAGCAAGAGAAAAATAGATATAGTGAAAGCACAGCTTGGTTCAAAATTTAATGAGAAATAGGTTAAAATTCCTGCACACTGAAAAACAGGGAACCACAATATCAAGTTATATTTTTCATTGCACAGATTGTTATGTATATAATTTACTATCATGTTAAGAAAGGTTAATAGATATATAAATATATGTAATAGTGTGATTTTATTCTTTTATTTATTATTATTACGCATATAATAATAAATAAGCAACGACGCGGGATGGAGCAGCTCGGTAGCTCGTCAGGCTCATAACCTGAAGGTCGTAGGTTCAAATCCTACTCCCGCAACCATCTTTCAACTGTACAAATATTGTGATTTCGGACGGCTTTGTTGCATCGCTATCTACGGCGGATTAAAGATAAAAAAGATGAAGAATATCAGTAGCTTATTATTCTAGCATTTATAGTAAGGACGGTCAGTGAATGTCTAAATTTGAGTAAAAGAAATTTTACTACCATTCACTAATCTAGCTAAAATTCAAGAATTTCAATGCTTTAGCTATTTTAAGTAGAATTAAATTTACTAATACAAACAATAAATTACTATTCTTAAATTTGATCAGATTGACTGCAAAAAAATAAGATTTTCAATAAGTTGCTTGTATAGTTAGCCTTTCATAGGTAGCGATGCAACAAAGCCAATCGGGAGCCGCAATGGCTTTGTTGCATAGCTCCTGATAGGGCAGGTAGGTACAGTAAATTCATGCAGCTAATTCGAACTTAGCCATACCTATATCAGTGAATTTATTAAGCAAATAGCACTTAATTAGTAGTTCTTTTTCACGATTTATTTCAGATTTATTCTTGAGACTAAACCCAAACGTTTTTTCAACCTATAGAAAAAACATTCAACAAAGGATCTTAGTCCATATTTTGTTTCTTGTGTCCATTTCTTTATACCGTTCTCATAGTTTTCACATAATTTAATCACATTAATGTTGCTATTTCTTTCTAATTGATAATCAATTTTCTCATAGATTTTCGCACCTTTTATTGGTCGAATGATTGGTTTTATATTATGTCCTTTACGCACTTTATACATACTAGCTTTATCATAAGCTGCATCTGCGCGAACAGATGAAATATTATATTTATCTACTGTTCCCTTTAACATATCGCATGATAATCAAGTGTAGTACCATTAGTGCACTTCATATCTATAACTTTTTTATTATTTATACTTAAAATAATATGTAACTTTCTTACTTGATCATATCCATTATATTTTCTTACTTTTGCATTTTCTTTATTACGTTGATGGGTGTTGTTATAGATACAAATACTGGTGCTATCTATAGCTATTTCAATGTTTTCCATACCATTTTTATCAATTCTACAATCATCAATTTTCAAGTTAAGCTTTTTGAATCTTCTAGAAGCTTGAGTATAGCTAATGACTTTGAGGTCTTTTCCCATTTGCTCTATACAACCTTTTACTAAACCAACTGCTTGTCTTAAGCCAATCCTAAAAAAATGGACTACTATATGTATCAAAATTACAACTTTATCACTATAAATGTTATTGCCACCTGCAACTTTTGGACTATTTTCATACCAATTTTCTATGGCTTGATTAACAAAATGAAAAACATTTCCTCTTTTTTGAAGAAATTTGTTATATTCGTAGCAGTTACTGACCTTCATTTTGACTGGCATATTGGTGGTTAAATACCTGTTTTATAATGATTTCTGTCAGTAACTTCGAGTTTTTTTACTTGAGCCATCCAACAAAGCCAGCCGCAATAGTAAAAGTGAAAGAAATCTTCAAAGTAGAACTATCCCCCAAAGCTGCACATGGACATAGAATATCCTTTATCAGGGATGGACGTAAACATTGAAGATCTTCCCCTAGAGCTGGATATAGATATAAAGTCATTTATACCATTCCCTATATTTGAGAAAAACATCACATGCCAAGAACCTTGTCAAAATTATATAATCTATCTCTAGAGCAGGTTATTGAGAATGTCAATCCACATAAAAGAGCCAGGTATTCCTAACACCACTAAACTCACAAATTCATTTGCTAGAGTTTATAAGTTCTTGTTTATAATAATTTTATTATATCGTAAAACCATCTATATCGGCCTATTTAAACAGTATTTTACTTTCCTTAAGGATTTTTTAAAGATCATCTATTGAATTCTATGATATTATTTTTTGTGAGATTGTTATACACGTTATGGCAAGGAAGGCAGAGAGATTTGTTAAGTAGTTTTTGCATCTATATTAGCTACTTGAATAATGGTTACAATATAATTGTACAGCATGAGCTGAGTTCGCTTAGCCCTTATCTACATATTCAGTTCCACCAACAGTTATTGCATCGACCTTGAGTGTTGGCTGACCAACTCCAACAGGCACATTTTGTCCGTCTTTTGAGCACGTACCAACACCAGGATCTAACTTTAGATCATTACCAATCATTGATACTTTTTTTAGTACTGTTGGCCCATCACCAATTAGCGTTGCTCCTTTGACTGGTTGTGTAATTTTACCATTTTTTATTAGGTAAGCTTCCGAAGATGAGAAAACAAATTTTCCTGATGTTATATCAACTTGTCCACCACCAAAATTTACTGCATATAGGCCTCTCTTTACACTGGATATTATTTCTTCTGGTGTATATTTTCCTGGCAACATATAGGTGTTTGTCATGCGTGGCATAGTAACTTCTTTGTAACTTTCTCTTCTACCATTACCAGTTGGATTTACACCCATAAGTTTAGCGTTCATATGATCTTGCATATATCCTTTTAGAATTCCATCTTCTATAAGCACATTATAGCCAGGTAAAGTACCCTCATCGTCTATGCTAATAGAACCACGCAAATTAGGTAGAGTTCCATCATCAATTACAGTAATGTTACTGGCTGCCACTTGTTTACCCATAGAATTTGAAAATGCCGAGATTCCTTTACGGTTAAAATCACCTTCAAGTCCATGACCTACAGCTTCATGCAATAATATTCCTGGCCAACCTGAACCTAAAACAACTGTCATCTCTCCAGCCGGAGCTGGAATTGCCTCAAGATTTACTAGCGCTTGCTCTAACGCTTGGTTTGCAACTTCTTTCCACTTCTTCTCAGAAACAAACTTACTATAAGCGTCTCTTCCACCATGCCCTGCAGAACCTTTCTCCGCTCGGCCATTTTTTTCTACGATGACTAGTACATTAAAACGTACCAAAGGCCTAATATCGCTTAACCTGTGATCATCTTTTATTATTTGTACAACTTGCCATTCTCCACTTAGAGTTATTTTTACCTGCTTCACGCAGTTATTCTTCGACCTTACATACTCATTAACCTCATTAAGTAGTTTAATTTTTGAGTTCAGATCCATTTCATTTATGGGATTAGTCGTTGAGTACAGGCTTTTTGTCTCCTCATTTAAGTTTATTGAATTTGTTTTTCTTAAAGATGCTGAACTTTTTACCATAGAAGCAGCGTTACTAATTTCCTTTTCGCTAATTTCAGAAGAGCAAACAAAAGACGTACTATCCTCACAAAAGGACCTTAACCCAAATCCCCTTCTGATATTCAAATCCATGTGTTTCAATATGTTATCATCAAAAACCAGGGACTCTGATTGGCAAAATTCTAAAAATAATTCACCACCATCACTATCGCTCAAAGCGTTGTTGACTATTTTATATACATTATTAATATTAACATTGTTTTGAGCAAAAAATATTTGATCTAGATTTGGCATTACCTTTGAGCTAAAAATTGTTTAAGTATATTATTTAATTTTAACATAGTAAATCACAAAAAGCCCGGGTGGCGGAATTGGTAGACGCGCTAGCTTCAGGTGCTAGTAACTTTTTAAGTTGTGGAAGTTCAAGTCTTCTCTCGGGCACTCTATATTGATTTTTGAGTCAATTGATGCTATGATATAATGTATTTACTACTAAGTTTATGAGTTATGAAGAAAAAGCTTGTTTACAGAAAGAAAATAAGAACTTATTCAAAACGCTTGGTTACTGCACTATCTATTGCTTCTTTGATGGGGTATACACCAGCATTAGCCCTAAATATTTCTTCCTTAAGCTTGTACTGTACTATTGTCAGCACTATGATAAGTTCACTTTCGCTTGCTTTAAATATATGGTCATTAACTGATCATTTTAGACAGTGTGGCCTTAATAAGCAACTCGATACCTCTTGGCAAGATAAATTAATGAAGATCTGCCTCGACATTACATCTAACGTTTCATTTTTAATAGGAGGAATTACATCTATATTACCTCTTGAATTTCCTATTATCCCCTTTATTTCCGTTGCTTTTTTTATTCTAGGCTGTACCTTTATGGCAACCAATTTCGTTTGTACTATGATTAGTCAGCCGCAAATAGATGAAAGTAATAATCTCAAATCTAGTAGTCATTTGAACGATCAATCCACGATAGCTGTCTAATTATCACATGTTAATAAATTAGCTTATTTAACTTGACAAATTACGCCATCCCCCTTACTATGAAAGTAAGAGTATTTATCCTTGTTTTTAATCTCCGCGGATTTAACAGCAAAATTCAGATATTTATTGGCAAATTACATAAAAATTATAGCGTCTGCATGTCTTTTAAATTTTTTCTACATTCAGCCAAATCGCGCTTGTTAGCACATTATTACAACGCCAATTTACATTATTAAAACTCACTACCGGGAATTCTTTTGCCTTTTTTTTTGCTTGGTATAAATTTCTTAATATTTTTGATTAGTTAGGAGTCCTATAGAGATGTCATCCCAGTGCTTCTTATTACCTGGTCAGTCTTCTGGATCCCAGTGTCAAGCACTGGGATGACATCACAGAGAGGGTGCTGGGATTACACAAAAAGGGCTACTTAAGTGACAAGATAGATAGAACTGGCATGAATTGGATTTGAGTAACTCAAATGACCAATGAAAACTGTAACCCTAAACATTGAAGCACTATTATGCGCTAAATGATAATTTTCATACACTTGTCATGGTAATCGTGAAAGAAATAATTCATACAATAAGCATGAATGGAATAATTGACATGATTTGGAAATTTATATATTATAAAGTATTAATAGTTAATTAATTTATAGGGTGTGGATGGAAAAATTTTAAATGAAAATGAGTATCAAACTTTTAAGCAGTTGTTTTTAATATTTAATATTCAAAAGCAGGATGTGGTAAATTCTGATATTGAGAATATTAAGAAAAAGTTTAAAAAACAACATCGTGAATTATCGTTAAAATATCACCCAGATAAAAATCCAGATAATAAAGAATCAGAGGAGCAATTTAAGGTTATTGCACAAAATAAACCATTTTTTGAAGAATTTGCAATAGAGCAGTTGGAGAAGGGCTTAAACAAAAGGAATAATTTAACGAAAGGATTACGTGGTAAGTTATGGAACCATAGTTATGAAGAATTAGAAAAATATCTAGATGATAAGAGTAGAAGTAGGGTATTTAATAAGAAGCGGTCTATAATTGCTTATTCAAAATATTCTTCTTATTCAAATCTCTTAGGAAGTCTTTTAGTATTCTTCACATCCATTGCATTTTTTATAAGCAATGGTGTTACCTATAATGTCCCCTTAGCAGTAGGTTTCTTTGCTCCTTTGTTAACAGGATTTGTTTTGAGTTCAGCTATTTCGATCGTTTATACTAGAAATGGAAAAGAGTTTAATAATCAGACTAATATTTTATTATTGTTTAACTTTGACCAAGAATGCAAAGATTTTTCAGAAAGCGATAGAACTAAATTAAAGTGGCTAAAGAATTCACTTATTTTGAGCAAAATAATCTGTGCATCTTTAATGTTTTCCGGTGTGGGATTAGATTTAGTTGCCAGCGGCTTTGGTATAACTAACTCTATGATGTTATCCGGATTATTACTTTCATTACCATTCACGCTTTTAATTGTTACTTCACCTGTTTTAAATGCTGTAAGTGAGTATACTCTCAAAAAGACATTCATAAATTCAATTGAGAAGCAATTTAAAGGTGATGATCAGTTTATAGAAGTCGATAACGAAAAGCCAAGCAGTACTATGAGCAATCAAAGTTATTTCCCCATCGGTCAGTTAATATCATCAAAGTTAGCTATTCTCCATAGCGAAGTCTCTAGCTAGGAACAATGAGCCACAGATTAGTATGGTTTTGACGTTTTGAATAGAGGCTTTCAATATGTAATTTGATATCGCATCGCCGATTGATTCACATTCAATAGCATTTATTCCTACATTATTAGCTCCTTCTCTGATTAGATCTGTACTTGTTGCTTTAGGCTCAGATTTAACACAAACGGCGCATAGTAGTTTGATATATGGCTTTAAGTGCTCTAAGAACTCTGCCACGTTTCTGTTACGAGTAACGCCAAAGATCATATAGACACCTTCAGTAAAATTGTCTTTTATCCACTTAGCTAACACTCTGGCACCATCATTGTTGTGTGCACCATCTAGAAATAATTGCCAATCTTTTGGTAATAAAGAAATTAAATTACCTTTTTTTATAGACTCTAGCCGCGCAGGCCAATAAGTGCCCTGTAAACCTGAAGCAATGTCCTCTTTTCCAATATCAAAGCCATATTTTCCACTTAAAATGCTACATGCTGCAATTGCGTTTCCTGCATTGATTATTTGATGATCTCCTTTTAAAGATGGCAAAGAAAATTCTATTGATTGAATAGTCGATTGAAAGACCATCCTGTTATTCTGTTTTTCGCAATTCCATTCAATTCCTCCTCTATACAGAGGAGATTTCTTATTTATTGCATGATGTTCTAATGTGTTCGTTATAGATTTTTCTTGTGGTGCTATTATGCAAGGAACATTAGGTTTCATTATTCCAGCCTTTTCACCTGCTATAATTTCTACAGTAGGACCAAGATATTCTGTATGGTCAAAGGCAATTGAAGTGATGATCGTTAGAATTGGATTATCTATAACATTTGTTGCATCAAGCCTTCCACCCAGACCCACTTCAACTAAAGTAATATCAGCTTTATGACGAGAAAAAGCTAAGAAGGCTGCAGTCGTTGCGGCTTCAAATAGAGTGATGGGTTGTTCTGCGACTGCTATACGGCATTCTTCTAGTGAGTTATGTAATTCACTATCATCGATATCATTGCCTGCAATAACTATTCTTTCATTAAAATTCACTAAATGTGGAGAAGTGTAGGTATGAACTTTATACCCTGCTGCTTGCATTATATATCTTATAAATGATAGTGTTGATCCTTTGCCATTAGTGCCAGCTATGTGAATTATTGGCGGTATTTTTTCTCAGGATTACCCAATTCATTTAGAAAACTTTTTATGCGATCAAGAGAAAAATCCTTTGGTCTACTGCCAAGCGGCTTAGGCCAATGAGGCATGTATATCATAGATTATTGTTACATTTTAATTCATCTATTACACTTGCCATGCCGTGCGTGTCGATTTTTTCACTAAATTGAGAACGTTGATTAATAGCAATACTTATCCCACTCATTACAACATCGTTTATTAAGAAAGAATTGTCACTTTTAGTCACTTTAAAGTCAATGTTTGTAAATTCCTCATCACCATAAGAAAATCTTGTTCCTATCAGACAAGTTTCATCGTCAACTGCTTTTGTACTCATTATGATCATTTCACTATTATTTATGTATTTATACAAAATTTTAGCGCACAAGCGCGCGAGATATACTTCATATTCTTTTAGAAACTCTTCTTTTTCTTTGTGAGTAGATAAATTCCAATATTTCCCTATGACAAATCGAGATATTCCTTTGAGGTCAACATTATTCTGAATAATTTTCAGAAGTTCTTCTTGTACATGTTCTAGATTTTTTCTATTCCCTTTCATAGACGTGTTGTCTACTTGCTGCTTCATGGCAAGCACAAAAGTTTTGTGCCCTATACAATTCGCGTAAGCACTTGAGGAGATTATAATAAAAATGGTTAAGAACTTAATAAGATTCATAAGATATATTTATTAGCTATGATACTTAAAATGCAAAATTTAACAAAGGCAAAATAATGATCGCTAGTTTTAATATATCTATAGACATACTCTATATAAATAATCTATAATTAATTTAGGGGTCTGTGCTATGCGTTATGAGTTAAGTTAAATTTCCCGAGCGATAATTTCTGATCAAGGGAATTGCCTCTGTTAATTTCATTGAAATTAGTACGTGATGCCCACCTTAACTTTAGGTCTCAGGAATCTACTAAGACTGACGGTAGATATGGATCCCTTTTCCATTATTTAGGTTTATGTTACACCAATATAAAGAACAAGGTGTTTTTTTCTGTTCATCTCATGAGATATTTCAAGTTGTAATTGACGTTGAGAAGTATCCTGATTTTGTTCCTTGGTGCAAAGCTGTTTATATAAAAGAAAAAACTGATAGCCAAATGATTGTGGACCTCCTTGCAGCTTTTCATGGCATTAAAGGAAGTTACACATCAGAAGTGACCTTCCTTTCTCCAAGTGGAACAAATGAAGGTTGGATAAAAGCTGTGTCGTCAAATGGAATATTTAAACATTTATACAACGAATGGAAATTCACTCCTATGAACGAAAGTAGAACTATGGTAGAGTTCTATATAGAGTTTGAATTTAAATCCAACTTGTTTTCCACTTTATTAAACTCAGTGTATAAATACACACAAAGCAGAATAATTGCTGCATTTAAAGACAGAGTAGAAAGCCTTGCTAAACAAAAGTTATCTTGACATCATTTATATAAATGCATAAATTCTTTAATAAGTTAAGTGTTTCCATTGTAATGATTTTTAGATTATTGTTCTTACTTATTTTTATAAGTGTTAGTTCTTATGCAGCTATTGAACAAAACTTACCCAACACTCAAAAAACTGATGAAATAACATCAAAAGAACTACTGTCGCTATTGCCTGATGATAAATTATTAGGAGATCGAAAAGCACCAATTTTAATGATAGAATACGCCTCGCTCACTTGTTATCACTGTTCTCTTTTTCATAAGAAAGTTTTTCCTAAAATCAAAGAGAAGTACATAGATACAGGTAAGATGTTATACATATTCCGTCATTTTCCTCTAGATTACAGAGGATTAAAAGCTGCAATGCTAAGTTATTGCTATGAAAAAGAAGAAGACTATTTTAATTTTAACAAAGCTGTGTTTAATGCAATAGACTCGTGGAACTACTCTAATTTTAGTGATTTAACTATACTACAAAAAATTGCTGCACTAAGCAATTTGAAGCAAGATGTATTTAACCAATGCATTAATGATAAAAAGATGATGGACAAAATTATAAATGATAAATCACTTGCAATTAATAAACTTGATATCACAGCTACTCCTGTATTCATCATCAAGCTTAACGATGACAAATCATACGTAGAGAATGGTAAAATCAAACATGAAGGATATAGAGAGCTGGAATACTTCACTAATGTAATAGATGAGGTATATGGAAAAGCTATAGTGAAGTAATAACACTGTAGCTTACCATATAAAAACCCTATGCTGAATCATTATTTTTTGATACTGTTTGTTGCTTTTTACGCTCAAACTCTCTTTTTTTACTGTGCCAAGCATAATAATACATAGCAATTTTATTCTCTATTAATACTATCGTCCCGTCATAAAATTGGACCATATCCATAACTTTTTTCTGAGCTTCGTTAAAGCGTTCTTTGTACTTCTCGCGATAAGCTGGATTGTGCAGTAATTTCACTCCTTCATTATTATTAGATTTCTTTCTTAACGTTTCAACTTCGTTAGCAATGTTATAAGACATGTAACCCCCTCTAATTGATTATAAAAATTACATTTTAAGAGAGATGTAAATAAACGATCCCTTAATTCTAGTATAACAATTGGTTATTATACTAGTTAACCATAGTAAAATATATAATAATCTTTGTCACTTAAAATTTTACTTTATGAAATAACAACTTAAAATAAAAAATTTTATTATTCTTAACTCTATTGTTATATTTATAAATCTTATATAGATTAAACCTCCTTAGTTTATATTATAAAACTTAATGCGTCATAACTTTAGCAGAAAATCGTTGTACATAAGAAGCTTATTTGCAAAAGAGTATAAAAAAATAGAAGAACATTGTACTCTTGATAAGAAACAACGTATTCAAATCACTCCTGAAGAAGGAAAATTATTAAATTTATTTATCAAAATCCATAAAGTTAAAAGCATAGTTGAAATTGGCACGTTATATGGTTATTCGTCAATTTGTATGGTAAAAGCTTTACCGAAAGATGGTCATATATATACAATAGAAAACAATCCTCAACACTCAAGAATAGCAAAAAAAAATTTTAGTGTTTTTAATCTAAGTGATAAAATTACTCTAATAGAAGGTGATGCACTGGAAAAAATTAATGAATTATCAGCAAAGGCACCATTTGACATGATATTCATCGATGCTGACAAAAGTAGTTATCCTAAGTATTTAGATTGGGCAGAGTCATACATTAAACAAGATGGGCTAATCGTTGCAGATAACACTCTATTATTTGATACAGTATTTTTAGAATCTCCTCCAAAAGAAGTATCAGAAAAGTCATGGCATGCTATGAGAGAGTTTAACGATAGATTGTCAGATGAAAAAAAATATTTCTCCATATTGATTCCTACTGACGAAGGAATGACTGTAGCTTTAAAACTCACGCAAGTTAAAAATCAAGGTCAGCGTAATGTCTAGGGGGAGTTAAGCCAAAAACTCTCTCTAATAATATTTCGCGAAAACAAGGCCTTGATTTAACAATGGAGTACCATTCTTTTAAAATCTTACTTTTTCCCATGGGAAACTATTTACGTAGTCTATTATAGAAATATGTGATGCTAAAGTAATATCGGCTAAAGTGAACTTATCGGTTGCAAGCCAAACGTTCTTGTTAATTAAGTGTTCGATGTATTCCATATGGCAAGGCAGGTTATTCTGAGCTGCATGAAGAAATCTAGAGTCAGGGCTGCGGTTAGTAATTACTTTTTCATTCATAATATACTTAGTAACTTCATTGTAAAATTTGCTATCGAACCAATTGATTAAAGCGCGTATTTTAGACTTAATAATAGTGGATGAACCAAGTAATTTGACGTCGCTATTGTAAGTCTCTTCTATATATTCACAAATGGCATTACTATCCGCTATTACAAAGTTATTATCTATTAATACTGGTACTTGTCCGATTGGATTGATCTCCATGAATTCATTCCGCTTTTCCCATGGATTTTCATATACCAAATCACAACTCAGCTTTTTTTCCTTGAGAAGAGCTCTAACTTTTCGTGAAAACGGACAAAGAGGAAAATGATATAAAATCATAATATTCCTCTTTTGTTATTCCAATACCCATATGTTGTCATTCCAGTACGTGACATTGGAATCCATCTTATTTCATTATGGACATTACTTTTAACATATACTCCTAGAATCTATTGTCCATTATATAATTTCCAAATATTTTTATACTTTAATCCCAGTACAACTGTAGGAACATTGTAGTCTGAGAGCAATCCCCACCAGAAGGGTGTCATTTCAGTCTGGGATGGCTTTGTTGCATCGCTCAAGTGAAAAGAACTGGCAGTTACTGACAAAATTCATTATAAATAGCCATTTAACTGTTGAAGAAAAAATATGCCACAAAAATGAGAGTCAGTAACTGCCATGAATATAACAAATTTCTCCAAGAAAGAGGAAGCATTTTTTGTTATATCAATGACGCCATAGAAAATTGGTATGAAAATAGTCCAAAAATGCAGGGCGGCAACTATATTTATAGTGATAAAGTTGTGATTTTAGTTCATATAATCGTCAGTTTCTTTAGAATTGGTTTAAGACAAACAGTAGGGTTTGTAAAAGGATATCTGCAACAAATAGGAAGAGATTTGCAGCTATTCACAAGCATCAAATAGTGATGATTGTTTTTATACAGAGTTTTTCCTTTTAACTCTTACCAAAAGAAATTGTCTGAAGGTAATAAATTTTGGTGCCAATGAGGAAAGAGGTGGTTTCTAATCTAAAGTTTTTGCTAGCTAATGAAATTGCGCGATTTGCAACAGATCTTATTAAAGAGCAAAAAAAAGAAGACAAAAAAAATCGGAACTAGGTTGTAAGGATCTATCAAATGATATAGAGGAGGAGATAGAAAATCATTTAGATTATATAATTGATGAAGTCTTTGATAAGGGATCTTATCTATATGGTGCGGAGTGTGTTGATAGAAATTTGCAACGTTCTTTTGTAGATTTGCTCTCATCGAGGATAAAAGGTTATGAAAATGGTCCTAAAAAAACTAAGGATTTTTTAGAAGAGAAAGGAAATTATGTATATCTAAAGAAAAGCATTTTTGATAATCCTAAGCTCATTAAAGACATAGCAAAGCATGAATTATCCTTTCATTGTCGTGATTTGGAAGTTTCAAGTACCGAGGATGAAATGAATGACACTCTGAAGTTCGCAGTTGTTGATTTAATTTGTAAGGCACTACCGCACCTACCAATTGATTCTATGTGGCATACTTCCCATAAAGAAAATGAAGATGAGTATTCAATTTTGGCTCCTGTTATTGATTATGATAATTACATAGAGTTTTTAAATGAAAAAGAAGTTGATCATATTAATAATAAGGTGTTTGGTGGTTCACCTAAGAATTCAGTTATAGGTAAATCACATAATGGAAACTCAAGCAAATTCCTTAGGCCAGACTATAGTATTTCCCAAAGCAAATGATAAAGGTATAATAAAGTATTTGAGTTATAATGGCATATAGTGTGGATTTAAGGGAAAAGGCAGTATTGATGATAGAAAAAGGGAAGACAAAGGTTGAGATAGCAGAGCTCATGGAGATAGGAATAGCAACTCTGTACCGCTGGTTAAAAAAGAAAGCTGCTGGTGAAAGCTTAAAGCCATCTAAAAACGGTAGCTTTATTCGAAAAATAGACCCAAAAATACTCGAAGAATATGTTACAAAGAATCCAGATCATACTCTGGCAGAGATGAAACAAAATCTTGGATTTGGAATAAATTCAATTTGGTATAGACTAAAACAGCTAAAAATTACTTTAAAAAAAAAGTCACACTATATCAAGAGCGCAATCAAGAAGATAGGCAGCAATTTATTGATAAAATCTCAAAAATAGAACATTCCAGCATCTTATATATAGATGAAGCAGGAGTTGATAATAAGTTATACCGAGAATATGGACGTGCTCCAAGAGGAAAGAAAATTTATGCAGATATTCCAGGGAGAACTCGAGAGAGAATCAGTATAGTAGCCGGGTGGATTGGAATGAGATTTATTGCACCAATGACTTTCAAAGGTGGGTGTGAAAAAGAGGTATTCAATATATTGTTGGAGAAGATGTTATTACCTAAATTGCCACTTGGCACAACCATAGTTATGGATAATGCTACATTTCATAAGACCACTAAAACAAAATCATTAATAGAGTCTTTTGGCTTTCATGTGCTGTATCTTCCAACATATTCACCAGATTTGAATCCCATAGAACACTGTTGGCATACCATCAAAAGCCGCCTCAGACCTCTAATGTATAAATGTACAGACTTACAACTTTTGGTTGGTAATACCATAATGGAAATTTATCCATTCATTTTAGAAAATACTATAGTATAGCTCTTTTCATAATAGTCCGGAAAGTTCATAGAAAAGCAGAATCAACAGCATGACGAAAAGATGTGAATAGAGGGATGTTTTTCCTAGCTCTATTTTTATAGCAAACCAATGATGCTCAATTTTATTGAAATCTGGGGAATACGTAGGAAGATACAAAATTTCAGCACCAACTTCTTTAGCAAGTTCAGTAATCTTATTAGACTTATGAAAAGTAGCATTATCAAGGATAACAGTTTGTCCAGGTTCCAAAATAGGTGTCAAAAACTGCTCAAACCATTTATTAAAGATATCCATATTACAATGGCCCTCAAATGTTAACGGAACAACTATTTTTCTACTATTTAGAGCTGCAATCATGCTAATTCGTTGAGTTTTCTTTCCAGATTTTAGGGCATAAAATCGCTGTCCTTTCTGAGAATATCCATAGGGATAGTCTTCGGTATTATCAATACCAGATTCATCTATATATACTAAGTTTTGAGGTTCTTTCGTTGCTATAATTTTCAAAAATTCAGCACGTTTTTCTTCATTCCTTTCTTTGTATCCATATGTCTTTTTTGCGTGTGAGTCCAATTTTTTAAGAGCTAGATGAATCGTTGGGATACTAACATTACTCCAAAGCTTAGCCATTTCCGATAGAGTTTTTCCACCATGTTTTTGGCAAATTCAGTAAATTTATTCCAGTCGGTAATTTTATGATTATAACCTCCATTTCCAAGTTTTTTCGACTGAAAATCTCCTGTTTCTTTTTTTCTTTGCTGCCACTCCCATAATGTAGTTCTTCCAATTTTAAATCTTTCTGCTACCGTTTCTCTGCTTTCCCCTTCGTCTAGTACCTCCATTGCTTTTTTTCTTAAATCATAACTATATGCTGCTGGCATACTTACCTTCACTACTATAAACTCTTATTTTAAACCGTTTGGACCATTATGAAAAGAGCTATAATTTTACGATATCCATAACGGCAATCAGAAGCCAAATATACTTCTTGAATCAAATTTGCTACTTCACTTTCGTTATTAATTATAGGCCTATAATATAGGCTAGATCTGCAAATCCCCAATAAATCAGCATGTTTCCTAATTGACAGATCAGAATCTTTTTCTATAAACCTTACTCTATCTTTTTTGCTTATTTCAGTAATTTTTTTTTCAAATAGCTATTTTCCACTGTCAATTCTCCTATTACTTTATGTAAACTTTCTATTTCTTGCGCTAAGATTCTTTGTTTTCTCGCACTTTCACTTTCTTCAACAAATAGGTCTTTTAACCTTGCCAATACTCTATCACGCCAATCATATAGATTTGTTGATGGTATTTTATATTCACTACATATCTCAGCTGTGCTTTTTGATTTTTATTGCTTCCAAAGCTATCTTTGCTTTTAACTCTGGTTCATATTTTTGTTTCCATTCTTTTACCCCTTTACCTTCCTACTCGGATCAACCATTTTTTGGTCTAGTTTATGGGGTGCATTATACGCTTTACAGGATGCCGGTCAGGCATTGATTCACACTGTTGTTCTAAAGAACACTGTTTAATTGTTGTTTTGGGCTTATTAAAAGAAGATCGTGCTGAAGAAACGCAAATGCCACTATCCTTAGCCGAATTATCATCTTTAATCCTTTGTGCATCTTCATCATAGTAATTGAGGCCAAGGAATTTGCTTGAGTTTCCATTATGTGATTTACCTATAACTGAATTCTTAGGTGAACCACCAAAACCACTATCTGCACTTGGTCCATCTGTCCCTACTTTTTCTTCAGAAGGGCAAGAGTTTGTGGTTTCATAGCTGGTACACGCGCAGGATGAATGTACAGTTTATAATCCTTATTGATTACAGAGGTTTTCATGATCTTATCCATCACACAGTAAGCAATGTCTGGCTTAAAAGTCTATTGCATATATTCGTCCGTCACCATATGTTGGCAGACCTCTTTGTGCAATATCATCTTTTACATCACGCAATACTTTTGTACCACCAAACACCTTATTATTAATATGATCAACTTCTTTTTCATTTAAAAACTCTATGTAATTATCATAATCAATAGCAGGAGCCAAAATTGAATACTCATCTTCACTTTCTTTATGGGAAGTATGCCACATAGAATGAATTGGTAGGTGCGTTAGTGCCTTACGAATTAAATCAACAACTGCTAACTTCAGAGCGTCATTCATTTCATCCTCGGTATTTCGAGTATCAAAACAACGGCATGTCAGAGATACTATATGCTTTACTATGTCTTTAACAAGCTTAGGATTATCAAAAATGCTTTTCTTTAGATATACATAATTTCCTTTCTCTTCTAAAAAATCCTTAGTTTTTTTAGGACCATTTTCATAACCTTTTATCCTCGATGAGAGCAAATCTACAAAAGAACGTTGCAAATTTCTATCAACACACTCCGCACCATATAGATAAGATCCCTTATCAAAGACTGCATCAATTATATTATCATCTACATGTTCTTCTATCTCCTTCTCTATCTCCTTCTCTATATCATCTGATAGATCCTCACAACCTAGTTCCGATTTTTTGTCTTCTTTTTTTTGATATATAATATTAGAGGTTGCAAATCGCGCAATTTCATTAGCTAGCAAATACTTTAGATTAGAAATCACCTCTTTCCTAATTGGCACCAAAAATTTATTATCTTCAGGCCATTTCCCTTGATCATAGCTAAAAGGAAAAAATTTTTTATAAAAAATATCATCAATAATAGTGTCATGCGGACAAAATCTTTCTATTACTTTTTCTTTCACACTTTTCAAGTACTTCTTGCCCTGATTAGTAGTCATATCTTCATGAAACAAGATAACAATATGATCTTCTTTGTAAGAAAAAGTACCGTCTACAGTACAATTAGTAAAAGCTTTATCATTAAAATTAAGAATACTATTAAATGCTTTTACTAATTCTCGATTTATTTCACTTTTATTAGACATAACGCCACCCCCTTAAACTAATATAATTATTTACTGCTACCCTGACCACTTTTACTACTACTGGATTGATTTTGCTTCATTCGTTCTTCTTGACGCTTAATCATATCGCTGAAGTTATCTATCCTACTTAGATCTAAATCTTTTTTATAAATCCTTGTTCTCCCTGAATCAGGTACTTTTTTATTTGGATCATTATTACCATGCATACCTGAATCAGGTACTTTTTTATTTGGATCATTATTACCATGCATACCTGAATCAGGTACTTTTTTATTTGGATCATTATTACCATGCATATTAGCCTCCGAATTAAATTATTATGTAATCAGTATATTAAGAATCAATTATTAGCACAAGCAGTTTTTTTACATAAATTTTATTCACCATTTTTATACTCCTGGATTCCAGACTGGGATGACATCAGAGGGCTACTTGAATGACAAAAGAGGCTACTTGTCCGCCATGTCATTCCAGCACTTGAAACTGGAATCCAGATAAAAAACCAGTCTGGAATGACAAAAAGAGAGAGAACCTTTACACACCTCTCTCTTTGACTGAAGAAGCATGGTTTTCAACTCTCACATCATCAGTTAATCCTCCTGGCAATTCCACAGCAGCATTAGACTTTTGCTGATCACCAAGCTTTCTCTCGCAGGAAGATCTATTTAGCTTTCCTTTCTTTGTTCTCTTTGTATCACGATCTCGTTGTCTTGTAACTCTCCTGTGTTCCTTTCTCTCTGGAGCAGGTGGACAGACAGCTAATTTTGGTTTTTCATTTTTCTCTTCTTTTGCTTCTTTCTTTTCTTTATTCATTTTTCCAGTTTTTGTACTTCACTATTTTTGTGACTTATAACAGGTTTAGGTAGAGTGTCTACTAATTTTTCTACAGGCTTTGGTAAAATAGCACGTTCTTGCTTATTCAGAGTGATTGGCATTGGAACTTGAGATGAAAAATTAAAGAGGTGAACTGGCGCGACTTCATTCACTTTTGTTTCTATTTGTTGACGAACTTCTTTTGATTCTGTTTTTTCTGCTTTTTGTCTCTTTTTTCCTCAGTTACATCTTGCTCTACTACTGCTGCTAAATCAACTGCAAAAATTTCTGCAAACATTGCAATGACTGAGCCCACGAGAAAAGTTTGAAGCTTAAATTTTAAATTTTGCAACGCTTGCAAACGTTCGAGTATTGCTATTTCCTCTTCCGGAGATAACCCACCACTGAGTAATTTCTCCTGCAATTCTTTTATCTCTTTGTCTAGCCTTTTATCCCAACTTAAGTCTAAATCTTTTTTGAAGATCTTTTTGATTAACTCCTTAAGCTTATCACGCAAAAACTTAATTATCGAAAGAAGCAGATTTTTCTCTTTCTTCTCCTTGAGCATTTTGTAGACTTTCGGATCTACATTTACTTCAAAAAGATTAAAGAGGGATTCAAAGAAATTTGCGAATACCCCTTGATTATTATCAGTAAAGTAATCCTCATTATCTTGTATCTGTAGCTCTACTTGAGATAATGTTTCATCAATGCAACTCGCAGCCTGACGCTCAAGCTCTATTCTCTTGAGCTCAGCTTTCCTAGCAAGCTCCTCCATTAATCCTTTTAATTCATTGAGCTTCTGCTCTGCAGAGAGATCTTGCTCCCTGATTCGACTAATGAAGATTGAGCTACCGTCCTCTTCGTTGTTATTGATTAAAAAATTTTTCATTGCTTTTTCTCCATTAATTGAATTACTGTTTCTATAATTGTTTAGAAAGCTTTTTACCATTTTATCTTAAGTCTATAAAAGACAATAACTCAATCCTACAATATGAAGTATTTAATAAGTATTAATCTTAAAAAATATCAGTAACTTATTGATATTTTTACATTTATACTATATATAGTCTAGCATATATTACGTAATTTTTCAAGAACATATTCACTATAACAGAAGACTTTCTTATTTGCCTCTAAAACACCTGCAAATCATATAATAAGAGAATATTATAATGTTTAGTGTAATACTATACAATGTTATAAAATATAGTATAATACTAGCATACCACTGAATTAATGCTGAGATATTCCCTTGCTTGATCAGTTAAAACACGTCCTCTTGGTGTGCGCTTTACGAAACTGACCTTGATTAAATAAGGTTCTACTGTTTCTTCAATATTGCCAACATCTTCAGATAGTGCAATAGATATGGTGTCAATTCCAACAGGTCCTGAGGTGTTAAACAAAAATCTCAGATAATCCATATCTAATTTATTTAGTCCCATTTTATCTATACCCAATTTTGATAGTGCAGAACCGGCAATTTCACAGGTAATTTTTATCATCTTTTACTTCAACAAAATCTCTTATTCTTCTGAGTAATCTCAAAGCAATTCTTGGAGTACCACGGGCGCGGCAGGCAATTTCTTGCACAGCATCCTTTTCGATTTCAGCACAAAGAACTCTTGCACCTCTTTTTATAATATCAACCAGTTCCTCAAAAGAATAAAACTCAAGATGCAGGGAATACCAAAACGATCCCTCAGCGGTGCAGAAAGCAGTCCAAGCCGTGTTGTTGCCCCAATCAGTGTAAATGGTGGTAAATCTATTCTTAAAGTTCTGGTAGATGGGCCCTCACCTACTAGTATATCTAGGCAAAAATCTTCCATAGCAGTATATAAAACTTCCTCAATGCTACGATTTAATCTATGGATCTCATCGATAAATAGAACATCTTTTGCATTTAAAGTAGTGAGCACTGCAGCTAAGTCCCCAGCTTTACTAAGCAATGGACCAGAAGTTGCACGAAAGCTAACCCTTAATTCCTTAGAGACAATTTGTGCTAAAGTTGTTTTACCAAGCCCTGGAGGACCATAGAGCAATACGTGATCCAAAGCTTCAGCTCTCGTCTTTGCAGCATTTATAAACACTTTTAAATTTTGTATTAAGTCTTTTTGCCCGACAAAATCATCAAGTTGCTCAGGCCTGATATTTAAATTACGTACATCTTCAGAGTATTCCTTACTACATGATATTGACTTCATATTGTTTTAAGCGCCATACGAATAATATCTTTAGTGTCCAAGTTTGGTGATTCATCTTCTATTTTTTTTATTGTATCATAAGCTTTTGTTCTTTCATATCCAAGATTGATCAAAGCTGAAAGAGCATCTTCACTAATTGAGTGAAAATGATTGTTATTTGTCTCTAATTTACTTACTTTGCCATTCAGCTCAGTAATAATTCGATTTATGAGTTTCAGGCCAAGTCCACTCACCTTAAGTGCTAGTTTATTCTCATTTATAACTGCCAAAAACAGTTGCTCTGGAGTTAATTTGCTCAAAATTGACATTGCGGTTTTATAGCTGACACCGCTCACTTTAACTAATAAACGCAGACACTTCTGTTCTTCTTTACTTATAAAGCCATATAGCTGAGTAACGTTTTCTCTGCTATTTGCATAAGTGTCGATAAGTAATTTTACTCTACTTCCAATCGAACAAGCACTTAAAGTTTTGGCTGAAAGATATACTATGTAGCCAACATCATTCACATTCAGGATTATGTGATCGCTACACACCTCATCAACTATTCCTCTTAGATTTCCTATCATTTCTAGTACTTTATAAAATTCAGTTTAAATGCTACTTAATCTTAGGTCAAGCAAACGAACATTATAGAAGTGGTTCCAGTTTCAATCATTTTAGACAGGTTTGCAGGAAATCTATTTGAATATATTATTCCGGACCAGTATGTGAATGGACCACGGAGTTACTTCAGCAGCAGAATTGCGGTCTATTAACTAAGTAATAGAAATTTCTATCTTTGGTAGAATAAAGGTAATTGTTTGCTGTTTGCGAAAATATTTGCATAATTTAAGTAACATTACTTGATAAGAATTAACTATGGAGCTTAATAAGATTGCAGCATCGATTTTACTTTCTGGATTAATAATTATGATAGTTAGTAATGTAGTTGATATGTTCTATAACCCAGAGGATTATAAAATTGAACACCAAACAATAGTAGCAGCCAGCAATGAGCCTCAGCAAAAGATTGAACAAGTGGCACTTGATATTGGGGAGCTCATGCAAAATGCTAGCTTTGAAAAGGGAAGTCAGCAGCAAAAAAATGTATAGCTTGTCATAGTTTTGAGAAAGGTGGAATGAATAAAGTAGGGCCAAACTTATGGAACGTGTTTGGAAATAAAAAGGCCCATCTTAGCAGCTCATTCAATTACTCAAAAGCACTACTTGAAAAAGGTGGGAAATGGGAGTATGAGGAATTATTTGCTTTTTTAAAAAATCCAAAAGCCTACATAAAAGGTACACGTATGGCATTTGCAGGCATTTCCAATCCACAAGAGATTGCAGATCTAGTCAGCTATTTGCGTTCGATGAGCGATAGTCCGGTTGCCTTGCCAAAGTAGTATGAATTATTGTAAATTACTCGATGGAAATATAGCATATCGAAAGCTACAAGGAAAAAAAGCTTCTATAGTTTTCTTTGGTGGGTTTGCATCCAATATGGATGGAACTAAAGCAACTGCCGTTTACAAATTTTGCCAAGAAAATGATATAGCACTTGTGCTCTTTGATTATTTTGGCCATGGTAATTCAAGCGGTGATTTTGCTGATTATACAATAAGTGATTGGCAAAAAAATTGTGCTAAAGTGATAAGTGAATTAACTAGCAATAAACAAATAATTATAGGTTCAAGTATGGGAGGATGGCTGATGCTGCTCACTGCTCTTCAATTTCCAGAAAAAATTGCAGCATTAATCGGCATATCGTCTGCTCCTGATTTTATTGAAGATTTGATATTCAAGCAATTGTCAGGCAAGCAAAAAGAAGAACTAGGTTCTAAAGGTGTAATAGATTTTACTTCGGAGCATTGTGCATACAAAATAACTAAAAATCTGATCGAAGACGGTAGAAAGAACCTTCTTTTAAACAGAGAAGCAATAGATATAAACTGTCCTGTGCGCTTATTGCATAGCATTAATGATAAAGATGTTCCTTATCAAACTTCATTGAATTTAGCTGAAAAAATTAAGTCAACAGACGTTGAAGTACACTTAATAAAATCAGCAGAACACAACATGTCTGATAATCATTCACTGAAAATTTTATTTAAGACCATCAGAGAATTTTTGCCAGGAGAAATATATAATTGAAGTAATTCAGATGTGTTTGTCGTAAGAGCTGCAGTTATAGCTTCAACAGTAGGCACTATTCTTGATCACCTCAACATTTTCTCTTGGCAATTCTTTAATAAATCGAGAAGTGCGCATTGGTTGCCACTGATTATTAATTTCCCTCCTATCTGCACATGAAATGATCAACCTTTCTTTTGCTCTAGTTATGCCAACATATGCAAGTCTTCTCTCTTCTTCTAAAGCTTTACCACTTTTATCTTCAAAAGATCTTTGATGAGGAAATAATCCTTCTTCCCAACCAGGTAAAAACACACACGGAAATTCAAGTCCTTTAGCTGCATGAAGAGTCATAACATATACAGTGTCATCGCTATTCATATTATCCACTTCCATCACCAGGCTAATGTGCTCTAAGAAGGTTATAGCGTTGTCAAAATTCTTCAAAGATGAAATGAGCTCTTTAACATTTTCTATTCGCGCTAAACCCGTCACTCCTTCATTCTCAAGCATTTCCATATATCCTGATTGATTTGCTACGATTTTAACGAATTCATGCAGTGGTTTTACGCTTACTATTTCTTCCCAAGCTTTAATTTTATTTAAAAAATCATTTAGTGAGAGTTTAATTCTCTCAGTCACTTGATTACCATCAACTAATATTTTTGCTGCTTTAAAAAAAGAAGTGCTGTTGTCCTGAGCAGTTGTGTATATCTTCTTTAGAGTTGTAGTTCCTATGCTTCTTTTTGGACGATTTACGATCCTTTCAAAAGCGAGATCATCATTATTATTTGTAACAAGCCTCAAATATGCAATTATATCCCTTACTTCTTGACGTTCGTAGAATTTTACGCCACTTATAATCTTATAGGAATTGAATATTTTATAAAATACTCTTCGAGCACTCTGGTTTGAAAAGTCGCTCTTACGAGCACTGCAATGTCACTAAATCTGTATTTATTGAGCTTTAATATCTGTTCGCTTATGAACCTTGCTTCAGCTTTCCCGTCCCATAATTTTATTAGATTTACCTTTTCCCCTTCAATGTTTGTTGTCCACAACTTTTTCTAAGCGAGTCTTATTGTGGTTGATAACATATGATGCAGTTGCAAGTATGTGGGATGTTGACCTGTAGTTACACTCCAGTTTAACGGTTTTTGCATTTTTAAAATCATCGGAAAATTTCAAAATATTTTCAACTTCTGCACCACGCCAACTGTATATCGATTGATCGTCATCTCCTACACAACAAATATTTGAGTGCTCTTTTGCAAGGTATTTTAGCCAAAGATATTGTATTGCATTTGTATCTTGATATTCATCTACCATAATATATTTAAACTTGTTTTGGTAGTAGAACAGAACCTCGGTCTTTTGATTAAAAAGTTGTATGTTATATAACAATAAGTCACCAAAATCAACAGAGTTAAGGAATTTTAACCTTTCCTGATACTGGTAATAGACTTTAAGTGCAGTTACGTAAACTGGCCTAAATGATTGAACGTCTTCCACTTCAGACGGCAATAAACACTTCTCTTTCCACTGCTGGATGATATTCATAATGGTCTTACATTTTTCTGATAGGTAATCAGGGCTGATTTCATTCATGATGTTTTTTATTACCTGTAATTGGTCATCCACACCAATAATTGTAAAATTGGAATTTAGCCCCACGACTTCAGCATGATGACGTAGAATTTTTGCTGCAATTGCATGGAAAGTGCCAAGCCATGGTATGTTTGTGCCCGTGAGTTCAAGCACTCTTGATATCATTTCATTTGCTGCTTTGTTCGTGAATGTAACTGCTAATATTTCATCAGAATAAGCGTGACCGTTTCTAATTATGTGCGCTATTCTTGAAGTAATCGTTCTTGTTTTTCCCGTTCCCGCCCCTGCCAGTATCAAAATTGGCCCATTTAAGTTACTTACAGCTAATTGTTGCTCTGGATTTAACAGTGAGAGATAATCTTTCATTGTAGCCCTATAAATTATAGCTGCAGTAAGTTAATCTTACTACTTGCGCTCTGTAAAGTTTTTGTTGCTTGCTTCCAGTTTATTTCAAACAGTAGGTGCCTGGATTGATAAATGTTAAAATTTTAGGTAATATTGAAATACATACTAATAATATTAAATAGGCAATAAATATGTTTGCTAATTCAAATGATCAAGAACAATTGCAACAAAGAAAAGTGCGTTTTGCAGACCACAATGAGCTATCAGAGGATAAATCTGAATATGACTGGTATGGCTGGATCGATCACTTGATATCTCTGGAGTCTCACAAGGCTATAGAGGAGTTAAAAAAAGAGATCAGTGAGTTAGAAAAAGAACTCGAAGAATTAGAGGATAAAAATAAAAGAGGTTAAAAGTGATACGGACACAGACCTCAAATTTATCAAATACCTAACTAAGCATTTTAATAATCCTGAAGAGATTATAAAGGAGTTAAAATCGTATGTTGATGAGGATAAATCTAGAGCGTCAAATAGGATGAAAAAGTCATATTGTATTGATCAGATATTTTTCTGAAAAGGTGCAAATAAAAATGACTGAAGAAACCAACGAATTTATAAAAGGCATTAAAATTAAATACGAGAAAAAAAACAAGAACTAAAAGATTGCGTAAAAAAAACCCTCAATCTCTTTATGCTACTTCAGATAAAAATACAGCTAAACAATATGACGAAGAGGCTTACGATAACAAGCTAAAAGAATTAAGGAATTTAATTATTCATTCAAAAAATAACTTTAATCATGATATCCATGTAAGTCTGCTTATTAGAGTCAATAATGGTATTGTAGGTGATATTTGGGATAACCCTAGTGAACTAGGAAAATCTAGTCATGAATGGAAGCTGATACATTGTGTAAAAGAATTGCTAAAGATTAACCATGGAAATTTTAAACAAATATTGGGTAGCATTGAAGATCTCATGGAACCATCATTAAAGCAATATAAAGAGCTAAGCCCTCCTATCAACATAACACAAGATCAAAATCTTAAAACAACAGCACTTGCAGAAGTAAGTTTGCAGTCTAAGGAATCTTTTCCAGGCGATACTGAGAATGATTTACAAGGCAACCAACCTACACCAGGAGGCTGTAAACCACTAAAGCGTGAAGGAACAGAAGGATTAGCTGTTCCTTCAGCTGGCACTAAAATAGATATGAATAGTGGCCAATTACAAACAACCTCTCACGAACTGCAAAACCCTTATGATAATGCAGGTATGTATAGCGCTTTAGGTGTTGCTGTTGTCGGTTTTATAGCAATTGGAGTGATGTTATGTGCTACAGGTAATCCAGTTCTTGGAGGAGTCTTTATAGCAGTCCCTGTAATTAGTGCATTAATACTTGGTATTGCAAAAATTTATGAAGAAGTCAGTAAAAAGAAGGAAAAAAAGCCAGAAATAGATACATTGACCGCCTTGAGAGAAGTGCTTACCCCTCAATGGTTAAGTAAGGGTAGAGTTTCAAATATTTAATATGATATTGACTTTACAGCAATAATTACTTTAAGTTAGTAGCTATTGTTGCAGTTAAAGTATCAATGCCTTTTTTCTTTTATTCTTTTGCAATTCTAAGCATCTTATCTGCTGTTTGTGTAATTAGTGTAAAAAATCCCGTGCATGCAGTGTTATTTTTAATTTTCACTTTCGTTAACTCTGCAGTGCTTTTTATTCTCCTTGGAGCTGAATTCATTGCTATGATGGTATTGATAGTATACATCGGTGCAGTTGCAGTGTTGTTCCTCTTTGTAGTTATGATGCTCGATATTGACTACATAAGATTGCACCAGGGTTTTGCAAAGCATTTCACTCTTGGTGCTATATTATGTGTTGTGTTTTTTCTAATCATCAGCTTTGTAATTCGCAGCTCAGCACCGAATATAAGCAATGTTATAAACTATAATACCAATAACGTGAAAGCTATCGGTAATTTGCTCTACACTGACTACATGTACGCTTTTCATCTTTCTGGTATTCTGCTGCTTGTTGCAATTGTTGGTGCAATTGCTCTTACTTTGCAGGAAAAGAAAAAAGGAGTTAAAAAACAGAATGTATTAAAGCAATTGACACAATCTTCATCTGTAAAATTGGTTAAGGCTAAATTTGGAAAAGGAGTAGAATGGAAATAGGATTAAATCATTTTTTGATAGTTGCTGCTATTTTGTTCACTATTGGAGTGTGTGGTATTTTCATCAACCGTAAGAGCATAATCAATATACTGTTATCAATAGAAATATTACTCTTGGCAATTAATATCAATCTCGTCGCTTTCTCTGCCTTTATGAATGATATAGTTGGGCAAATTTTTGTGATGTTTGTGTTGACTGTTGCGGCAGCAGAGTCAGGAGTTGGGCTTGCAATATTGGTTGTATATTATAGAGGTCGTGGCAATATAGATGTTGAACAAGCGAACTTAATGAAAGAATGAAAGTATGATGGATATACTGAAATTAATAGTATTTTTGCCACTCTTTGGTTCGCTATTTGCAGCACTTTTTAGAAAAAGTCAGTTAGTTACAACGGCGGGGATTGGAATATCTGCAGTTTTATCTTGGTATGTTTTTCTCACCTTCTCTGAAAATTATCACTTGAGTTTATTTCCTCTATTTTCATTAAGTGTATTAAAAGTAAATTGGGCAATTAGTGTGGATGCTCTCTCATCCTTAATGCTTATTGTTATTACCACTGTTTCACTAGTAGTCCACCTCTATTCTATCGGTTATATGGAGCATGACAAAGGGAAGTCGAGGTTTTTTTCTTACCTATCGCTATTTACGTTTTGCATGATTGTGCTGGTTGTAAGCGATAATTTCGTGCAGCTTTTTTGGCTGGGAAGGGGTTGGCCTGTGTTCTTATTTACTCATAGGATTTTGGTTCCAAAAATATTCTGCAAATAATGCAGCAATTAAAGCATTTGTTGTGAATAGGGTAGGAGACTTTGCACTATTGATTGGAATCTTTCTTATTTATTATACATTTCACTCTTTGAATTTTACTGAAGTTTTTGACACAACTGATCTTCTTGGCACGCAGAACATTAGGGCATTCTGCTGTGAATTTAAAATAATTCATATAATATGCATATTACTTTTTATTGGCTGTATGGGTAAATCTGCACAGCTTGGTTTACATGTTTGGTTGCCCGATGCAATGGAAGGGCCAACCCCTGTTTTCTGCACTCATTCACGCAGCAACGATGGTAACAGCAGGTATATTTTTAGTAGCAAAATGTTCTCCATTATTTGAGCTATCAAATGTGGCACGAGAATTAATAGTTATTGTTGGGGCACTTACTGCTTTCTTTGCAGCTACGGTTGCGATTACTCAGAACGATATAAAAAAAATAATTGCTTATTCAACCTGCAGTCAACTTGGTTATATGTTCATGGCATGTGGGCTTTCTGCTTACAATGTTGCTATTTTTCATTTAATGACACACGCTTTTTTTAAAGCTCTACTATTTCTTGGTGCTGGCAATGTGATTCATGCAATGCATCATGAGCAAAACATTCAGAAAATGGGAAATTGCTGGAAGAAAATCCCTTGCACTTATACTCTCATGTCGATTGGATCTCTTGCGCTTTCTGGAATATTTCCATTTGCAGGTTTTACTCAAAGGATTTGATAATTGAACATGCTTATAGCACGGATAAGCTTCGCTTTTGTAATAAGCTTAGTTGTTGCATTCTTCACAGCGTTTTACTCTTGGAGGTTATTGCTTCTTGTGTTCCACAGCCAAAAACAAAGTAAAATTAATATACATGAGGCACCAAAGATTATGCTTATACCATTACTGATACTCGCTTTTGGATCAGTATTTTCTGGAATATGGGGAGCAAATATTTTGAACATAACTAGTAATGCGTTTTGGAAATCAAGTTTAGTGATGATTGATGAGCATGGAGTTCATAATTTCTTTATACAACTACTGCCAACCTTAGCAAGCCTAAGTGGAATAGCACTTGCGTACCTAATTTACCAATATCAAGTAATTAGGCAAATTAAGAGTAAATTTTTACTTAAGTTTTTGCAGAATAAATGGTACTTTGATGAGCTGTATGAGTTTGTTATAATTGCACCGATAAGGTTTATATCTAGGCTTCTATGGAAGTTTGATGTTAAGGCTATTGATTCATTTGGACCAAATGGTGTTGTAAGGTTGGTTAATGAATGTTCAAAAAGTTCTGTAAAGTTGCAAACTGGTTATATATTTGATTATGCATTTATTATGTTTGTTACTCTAATAATCGGTGCTTTATATATTATTGGAATTAAATAGAAGGTGTTGTTACTTAGTATATTCTTGCTTCCACTGATAGGAGCGTTGATTTTACCCTTAATCAGGATTAATCATCAATCTATACACTTAAGATTTCTTGCCCTATTTTTTGCTGTACTTCCATTTTTGCTTAGCATTGTAGCTTGTATAGAATTTGATTATAACGATGCGGACTTTCAGTTTGTCAGCTACCCAATTAGAAATGTTGGAATAGGGATAGATGGTATATCATTGCTTTTCCTTCTGCTTACAACTTTCTTGTTTGTAATTTGTATACTCTACAACTGCAAAATGAATTATACGACCCTAAAAGCCTATATGGCATTGTTTCTACTGCTTGAGAGTTTTGTAGTCGGTTTTCGTTTCACTGAATGCTATAAGCTTTTATGTGTTTTTTGAAGCTGTTTTAATACCAATGTTCTTTATTATTGGCATCTGGGGAGGAAAACATAGGGTATATGCAACGTTTAAGTTGTTTCTTTATACATTAACTGGCTCATTATTATTCCTACTTGGATTGGTGTACATCTATAGCATTTTTGGAACGTTTAATATACAAAAATTAGCTACATTAGTGCCAAGCCTTGATCTTGAAGTGCAGTCATTGCTGTGGATTGCATTTTTTATTTCTTTTGCAATAAAAGTACCGATGTTTCCATTTCACACTTGGCTTCCTGATGCGCATGTGCAATCACCAACTTCTGGATCTGTGATTTTAGCTGGCTTGCTTATTAAAATGGGGGGATATGGATTTTTAAGGTTTTCTATTCCAATGCTTCCTCAGGCAAGTTTGTATTTTTCAAATTTTGTTGTTGTACTGAGCATTATTGCGGTGATATATGCTTCGCTAGTTGCGTTTGCTCAAGATGATATAAAGAAGTTAATAGCTTATTCTTCAATAGCACATATGGGGATCGTTACCGCTGGCCTCTTTTCATTTTGTGAGGAAGGAGTACTGGGTAGTATATTTCAAATGATTAGTCATGGCCTTATTTCTGCTGCTTTATTTTTATGTGTTGGAATGATATATACTCGAACTGGTACTTTGGAGATTGCAAAATATTTTGGCATAGTAAACACAATGCCAAAATTTGGTTTTATGTTCATTTTATTTTCAATGGCTTCAATAGGGCTACCTGGAACATCTGGGTTCGCAGGTGAGTTTTTGGCTATGGTTGGGATGTTTAAGAGCATAGGGTTTTTTACAGGATTTATCGCACTTGGCACTATTTTAAGCGCAGTTTATATGCTGAATTTATGTAAGCAAATAATATGGGGGGTTAGCTATTCTAAATTATTAAATAACCGTTTGGATAGCATAGAATTTTCTGTCTTAATTCTGCTTACAGTGTTTGTTATTTTGCTTGGATTTTACCCAACCCTTGCACTGAATTATTTGAAGCCATGTATGGCAAATTTGTTAGTCAAATATAATGCGCTATGAATTATATACAGATATTGCCGGAAATGTTCTCTATTATCTCCTCGTTAGTGTTGCTACTGCTTGGGATTATATTTAACCGCAGAACTATCAACTTATTAGCACTTGGCTGCACAGTGGTAACTTTGATTATTTTAATTCTTTCGGCAGAAAACAATGAAATTTTTCTCTTTAATTCGTTGTTAAAACTCAATTTATACATCAGGTCAGCCCAAGGGTTAATTCTCAGCACAGGAATTTTAATACTTTTGATGCTGAATTTATCAAAATATGACTATAAATATGAATTTTCAATACTGATTCTTTTTGCACTGTTTGGCATGATAACTTTAGTTTCAGCAAATAGTCTGATTTCTTTTTACTTAGCTTTTGAGTTGATGAGTATATCTTTGTATGTTCTTGCGAGCTTTAATAAAGATTCAGCTTATTCATGTGAATCAGGAGTGAAATATTTTACACTTAGTGCACTATCTTCCTGCATTATGCTGTATGGAATGTCTCTGCTTTATGGATATACAGGACAAGTCAATTTCTCTGAGCTCCGTTCATTCTTGCAAAACCATCAGATAACTTATGGAATGGTTTTGGGTTAGTTTTATCCTTATTGGTTTGTGTTTCAAGCTTGCTATTGCTCCTTTTCATATGTGGGCTCCAGATGTCTATCAAGGTGCACCTACCATAGTAACTGCGTTTTTTTCTACGGCCCCAAAAGCTACACTTGTAACATTTTTAATTCGATTGATGAATGAAGAGTTAGTAAATGTAAAAAGTTATGTTCAGCCTATTTTCTTATACGTTTCAGCATTGTCTGTGCTTATCTCAGCTTTTGGGGCCTTGCGTCAGCAAAACTTAAAAAGGCTGCTTGCTTACAGTTCAATTGGTCATATTGGTTTTATATTTGCTTCACTTTCTATTTTTACACAAGCAGGAACAGATAGTGCCTTAATGTATTTGGTGATATATATCATCACAAGCATAGGGCTATTCTCATATCTCGTACAAATTGACGATGATGATTGTGATATTGCAAATTTATCTGGTATAGGAAAAAAGCAACCAATTTTAGCTTTACATCTTTCTATACTATTACTCTCGATGTCGGGAATACCTCCACTTGCAGGTTTTATCGCTAAATTTTTTATATTCAAAAGTTTAATAAATTCTGGCTTTATCAGCCTGTCTTTGATCCTTGTAATAGCGAGTGTGATATCATGCTACTATTATTTAAATATCATGAAAGTTATGTATTTTGATAAAGCTAGTGGTAATAAGGTTGCTTATTCTAGGGGTCTATTCATTATCACTTCAGTAGTTTTACTGATCAATCTCGTTCTTTTCTTGTATGTAGAAGATCTTGACTCACTCATTAAACTAAAGGGCTGACAAGGTGATCCTTGAAGGTTTTCGTATTTATCATTACAAAGAAGTTCCAAGTACTAATAAAGAATCATTGGGTTTAATTGAGAAAGGGATATCTAATGAAACTATTATTATTGCCGATAAACAAAGAAGAAGGCAGGGACGCACTGGAAAAAGCTGGATTTCTCCAGAGGGTAATCTCTATGCAAGTTTGATAATTAACCAAGAAACGGATGTCAGCAAATTGACAGAATGGACTTTTGTGACTGCTCTTGCTGTTGGAAATACTTTATTATCGTTAAATTTCTTGAATAATCAAACCCACTGCGGTGTCATTCCAGTGCGTGACACTGGAATCCATACTTTTTCTTCTGGATCCCAGTGTCAAAGCACTGGGATGACAAGATCAATTCATAAACGATCTCAATCTTCAACATAAATGGCCAAATGATGTTCTAATCGATGGCAAGAAAATAAGCGGAATATTGCTTGAAAAAAAATCCAATTCGAATTGGCTCATTATAGGAATTGGAATTAATGTCAATCATGCGCCACTTCCAGGCACAACGTGCATTAGCAATTACTGTGAATCTGTGTCTAACATTGATCTGTTAAAGGAATTAATAATAAATTTTAATAAGCTAAAGAAAGCAATGGCTATTTGATGGGTTTTATGCTATAAGAGAAATGTGGTTAAAAAAAGCATTCAAAATGAATGAGCAAATCAGTGTAAAGTTAGCTGACAAATTGTATGAAGGAATTTTTGCTGATATAGATAAAAGTGGTAAATTGGTGTTGCAGCAAAAGGATGGAAGCTTAATTTATTTTGATGCAGGTGAGTTATTTATTGGCAATGCATTATGAATACATATGTAATTTTTGCTTACCTTATTAGTTTCATACTGATTGGTGGAAATTTGATTTTTACCGTTTCTTGCTATACTAAAAGTAAAAAAATTCTAGAAAGCCTGAAAGATAATAATGAAGAAGAAACATAAGCGATTACTTATAACTTCAGGAATTTTCTGCTTTTTAAGTTGTGCAGTTTTTTTTATTTTAACAACGCTCAAAGAAAATATCTCATTTTTCTATACAGTAAGTGAAGCCATAGTCTTGCCAAATAATCAAAAGCCAATCCGTGTTGGTGGAATGGTTGTTGAAAAGAGCGTGATACGGAGCGAAAGTGAAGTAGTTTTTCAGATGACAGATTTTAACAAAAGCGTTGTGGTGAAATATCAGGGAATACTTCCACCAATGTTTTCAGAAAAAAGTGGTGTTGTTGTGCAAGGTAAAATGTTTGATAATAGTACTTTTCTTGCAGATACGGTGTTTGCAAAACATGATGAGAACTATAAGCCGAAAGTCCTAAAATAGATTTCCTAATTCAGTTGTATTGAAATGGTATGTGAAAGAAAGCAACAGCCTGCTAGCAAGCTGTTACTTTCCTAACTACTATAATATATCAGAGTGAGTTGGTGCTTCCCCATTCTACGTTATTATGGTCAATTATTGCTGCTTTTAATCCTTCAACTTCGCCCCTTAGGTGATCAAGTTCTTCTGCCCATGTTCTGTAGTTTTGATTATTATCAATAAATCCATCCTGCTGAATTAACTTATTCAAATGAGATAAACCATTAGCCAATGCTTTACTCATATCAAGAGACTCTCCTCGAAGTTGTGCTATGTTGTCCATAATTGAGACACGCAAGCCCGAAACAAACTTCTCGTTTAAATCGCAGACTATAGTATTTCCTAAAGTAAATGATAAAGGTGTAATAAAGTATTTGAGTTATAATGGCATATATAGTATTTCCCAAAGCAAATGATAAAGGTATAATAAAGTATTTGAGTTATAATGGCATATAGTGTGGATTTAAGGGAAAAGGCAGTATTGATGATAGAAAGGGAAGACAAAGGTTGAGATAGCAGAGCTCATGGAGATAGGAATAGCAACTCTGTACCGCTGGTTAAAAAAGAAAGCTGATGGTGAAAGCTTAAAGCCATCTAAAAACGGTAGCTTTATTCGAAAAATAGACCCAAAAATACTCGAAGAGTATGTTACAAAGAATCCAGATCATACTCTGGCAGAGATGAAACAAAATCTTGGATTTGGAATAAATTCAATTTGGTATAGACTAAAACAGCTAAAAATTACTTTAAAAAAGTCACACTATATCAAGAGCGCAATCAAGAAGATAGGCAGCAATTTATTGATAAAATCTCAAAAATAGAACATTCCAGCATCTTATATATAGATGAAGCAGGAGTTGATAATAAGTTATACCGAGAATATGGACGTGCTCCAAGAGGAAAGAAAATTTATGCAGATGTTCCAGGGAGAACTCGAGAGAGAATCAGTATAGTAGCCGGGTGGATTGGAATGAGATTTATTGCACCAATGACTTTCAAAGGTGGGTGTGAAAAAGAGGTATTCAATATATTGTTGGAGAAGATGTTATTACCTAAATTGCCACTTGGCACAACCATGGTTATGGATAATGCTACATTTCATAAGACCAAAATCCATTACTGACGGAACAAATAAGAAACATTACAAACTCGTTTAATAGTAGTACTGGAAATATTGACAATAAAATTACACAAAACATCTTCAAGTAAACCTATGGTATCGTAGATACTATTATTGCGTAAAGTATTGTATTTGATATATTGCCACAACCTTTCAACAGGATTCAGTTCCGGTGAATAAGGAGGCAAGTATATGATGGTAATGTTTTCCTGAATTTTCAAACTTTTTGATCTATGCCAACTTGCACAATCCATTACAAGAAAGGCTTCTTTCGTGCCTAAATCTTTCGACATCTGCTCCAGAAATATATTCATACAATCAGTGTTTACATATGGAGCAAGTAGGCTGATTTTCTTACCACTTCTTGGATTTACCGCACTTTAGATATAGAAATTTTGTCTACCAATTTTCATTTTAACCTGCGTTCTGACCCCTTTTTTAAACCATCCGTGTCCGATTTTTGAATGAGTCCCAAATCGTGATTCATCAAAAAAAAACACCTCCCTTTTAGGGTGGAAATTGACTATTTTATTGAAGTATCTTTTAAACTCTTCTTGCTTGTTTTTATCTTGTTTATGGTGCATTGGCCTCGGTGTTATGTAAGAAAATTTCATCCTTTGTATCTCACGGTGCACTGTTGATTTGCTGATGTTTAGGGCAAATTCCTCTGAGATTTTTATTTGTACTTCCTTAATAGTAATATTTGGATTTCTTTCTACCCATATTTCAATTTGCTCACGTTGATTTTTGTTTAATTTGCTTTTTCTTCTCCGCTGAAACAGGGCAAATAATTTTCTACTCTACCAAATTTTAGATGCTTTATCCATTCAGTCAAAGCAGTCCTTGAAATTTTACATATTCTTGCCACAGCGCTTATACTACTTTCTTTTCCTGCTATCACCGCTTGTAACTTTTTGAAACATATGCGTTATTTCTTACCTTTTTTAACATTTCTTTCGCTAAATTTACAACTCTTTCGTCTAATAGTTTTGACCTTAATGCCATTTATACCTCGCTATTTCACTTACTCTAGTATGACTTTTTCCCCATTATTCTCTATCTGTTCTTTCTATAGCGGGAATTGGTATGAAAAGAGGTATTCAATATATTGTTGGAGAAGATGTTATTACCTAAATTGCCACTTGGCACAACCATAGTTATGGATAATGCTACATTTCATAAGACCACTAAAACAAAATCATTAATAGAGTCTTTTGGCTTTCACGTGCTGTATCTTCCAACATATTCACCAGATTTGAATCCCATAGAACACTGTTGGCATACCATCAAAAGCCGCCTCAGACCTCTAATGTATAAATGTACAGACTTACAACTTTTGGTTGGTAATACCATAATGGAAATTTATCCATTCATTTTAGAAAATACTATAGTATAGCTCTTTTCATAATAGTCCGGAAAGTTCATAGAAAAGCAGAATCAACAGCATGACGAAAAGATGTGAATAGAGGGATGTTTTTCCTAGCTCTATTTTTATAGCAAACCAATGATGCTCAATTTTATTGAAATCTGGGGAATACGTAGGAAGATACAAAATTTCAGCACCAACTTCTTTAGCTTAAGTTCAGTAATCTTATTATACCAATTCCGCTATAGAAAGAACAGATAGAGAATAATGGGGAAAAAGTCATACTAGAGTAAGTGAAATAGCGAGGTATAAATGGCATTAAGGTCAAAACTATTAGACAGAAAGAGTTGTAAATTTAGCGAAAGAAATGTTAAAAAAGGTAAGAAATAACATATGTTTCAAAAAAGTTACAAGCGGTGATAGCAGGAAAGAAAGTAGTATAAGCGCTGTGGCAAGAATATGTAAAATTTCAAGGACTGCTTTGACTGAATGGATAAAGCATCTAAAATTTGGTAGAGTAGAAAAATTATTTGCCCCGTTTCAGCGGAGAAGAAAAAGCAAATTAAACAAAAATCAACGTGAGCAAATTGAAATATGGGTGAAAGAAATCCAAATATTACTATTAAGGAAGTACAAATAAAAATCTCAGAGAATTTGCCTAAACATCAGCAAATCAACAGTGCACCGTGAGATACAAAGGATGAAATTTTCTTACATAACACCGAGGCCAATGCACCATAAACAAGATAAAAACAAGCAAGAAGAGTTTAAAAAGATACTTCAATAAAATAGTCAATTTCCACCCTAAAAGGGAGGTGTTTTTTTGATGAATCACGATTTGGGACTCATTCAAAAATCGGACACGGATGGTTTAAAAGGGGTCAGAACGCAGGTTAAAATGAAAATTGGTAGACAAAATTTCTATATCTAAGTGCGGTAAATCCAAGAAGTGGTAAGAAAATTAGCCTACTTGCTCCATATGTAAACACTGATTGTATGAATATATTTCTGGAGCAGATGTCGAAAGATTTAGGCACGAAAGAAGCCTTTCTTGTAATGGATTGTGCAAGTTGGCATAGATCAAAAAGTTTGAAAATTCAGGAAAACATTACCATCATATACTTGCCTCCTTATTCACCGGAACTGAATCCTGTTGAAAGGTTGTGGCAATATATCAAATACAATACTTTACGCAATAGTATCTACGATACCATAGGTTTACTTGAAGATGTTTTGTGTAATTTTATTGTCAATATTTCCAGTACTACTATTAAACAGAGTTTGTAATGTTTCTTATTTGTTCCGTCAGTAATGGATTTTGGTCTTGCTTATGAAATGTACGGCATTATCCACATAACCATGGATTTGTGCCCAGAGTGGCGAATTTAGGTAATAACAATCTTCTCCAACAATATATGATGAATACCTCTTTTCACACCCACGCTTTGAAAGTCATTGGTGCAATAAATCTCATTCCAGTATCCACCCGGCTACTATACTGATTCTCTCTCCGAGGAGTTCTCCCTGGAATATCTGCATAAATTTTCTTTTCCTCTTGGAAACGTCCATATTCTCGGTATAACTTCTATTATCAACTCACTGCTTCATCTATATATACTAAGTTTTGAGGAGTTCTTTTTCGTTGCTATAATTTTCAAAAAAATTCAGCACGTTTTTCTTCATTCCTTTCTTTGTATCCATATGTCTTTTTTTGCGATGTGAGTCAATTTTTTTTTTTAAGAGCTAGATGAATCGTTGGGATACTAACATTACTCCAAAGCTTAGCCATGTTCCAGATAGAGTTTTTCCACCATGTTTTTGGCAAATTCAGTAAATTTATTCCAGTCGGTAATTTTATGATTATAACCTCCATTTCCAAGTTTTTCAGACTGAAAATCTCCTGTTTCTTTTTTCTTTGCTGCCACTCTCCCATAATGTAGTTCTTCCAATTTTAAATCTTTCTGCTACCGTTTCTCTGCTTTCCCCTTCGTCTAGTACCTCCATTGCTTTTTTTCTTAAATCATAACTATATGCTGCTGGCATTACTTACAGCTTCACTACTATAAACTCTTATTTTTTTATAAACCGTTTGGACCATTATGAAAAGAGCTACATACTATGTGCGATGAAGGTAAAGGTGGGGATGATGCTTCGGCTAAAGATAGTGGCTTTGGCGCTTCTTCAGCACGATCTTCTTTTAATAAGCCCAAAACAACATTTAACCAACCGTCTGTATCACAGCTACTGACCAGCATTCTGCAAAAAAGCAGACATCAACTAGTAAAAATCAGATTGCATGTATTTTATAGCTCAAGAAAATTAGACTATTTGAGGACGAATTGTGAATGAAAGTTTATTTGCCAAGGTATAGCTGCCTTGGCCTACAAATCTTGGTTTCTTCATCGTTTTACCATTTCATACCACTGGGCAACCCAACCAGTGGGTTCTTGCAGAAGAGATGCAAAAATGGGTGTAAACATACTTGAAGGATACCGATAGCATTCATTATTATACCTGAGTAAAAATCAACATTTGGATACAACTTACGTGTAATAAAATACTCATCATCCCTTTAAAGCTATTTCTTCAGAAGTTTTTTGCAATTTTACAAGTAAATTCATTGTTTTGCTCTAGTTTGCTTAAAATCTCATGACAAGCATCCTTTAATATAAGCGCGCGCGGATCATAGTTTTTATAAACACGATGTCCGTCCCAGTTAGCTTAAATGGATCTTTATCATCTTTAGCTTTCTCAATGACAGATCTATATCTACATCTCCACTTTGCTCTATCTCTTTTAGCATATTTATAACTGCCTCATTAAAGCTCCCACCGTGTGCTGGACCCCAAAGTGTAGCAACTCCTGCAGACAGAGGCTTGCAAATAGATTAGAACCAGCTGACCCTACCAATCTGACAGCTGCTGTAGAAGCATTCTGTTCATGATCAGCATGAAGAGTAAATATTTTATCCAGAGCTTTTACAAAAAGTGTATTATTAACATCACTGCCAAATATCATATTTAAGAAATTCTCACTATAACTTAATTTATTATTAGCATTTATGAATTCCTGATTGTTGATATGTCTATAAATCATTGCAACAATTGCAGGAACTTTTGCTGTGCAAGAAATTCCAAAATCTAAATCTTCACCATTGACATTGTTGCCATGCACATTTTCATGGTAAGACGCTTGACAAATTTGCAAAACATGCTAAACTAAAATCGACATAGGGTGAGCAGTTTTTTGGAAATGCTTTGATTACATTTGTAACTTGCTCTGATGCTTTGGATGATTCTTGTATTTTGAGAAGAAATTTTTGTGTTGCTCTGAACTGGGTAATTCACCATAGAAGGCAATAAATAAATCACAACAGTAAAATTATTATTCTCTCTGCCAAATCAGCTATATTATGTCCCCCTATATTTAAGAACTCGCTTCATCTCCATCAATAGAATGTAATTGTAGAAGAGCATGAAGCTGTAAAGGAAGTACAAACCCTGGATCGTAAAGTGAATAATTACCTGTCTTCTTATATAAATCCTTGATATTTAACACGCCAGGACCTACTGTTCCATTTAATACGGGTAGATCAATTTTGACCCCATTACTTAGTTCCAATAATGCTTTTTTTATCCATCACTTGAGCTACTTAATTTTTATACAGAATATACAAACTGAAGAGTATATCATTAATACAGCTAACTTTACATTAACCGTATTAAGCGGTCATCAATGCTTTTAACTTTTTGCATTTTAAGCGACTTATTTTACGCGCAGCGGCTCATTCACTATGAATGACACCCTTATTTACACATTTGTGTAAATTGGATTCAGCACATTCGAAATGCCAAGACAACATTCTCTTTAATCACCAGACTTGATTATATCAACTAATCTTCTAATAGCAGTACGAGGTTTGCTTTTTCGCATCTTATTTACTAAAGTACCTTTTGCTATTACCTTCATCATTTTTTTAGCACTCTTATGATTTGCCATATATTAATACCTGTACTTTTCTTTTAATTATAAAGTTTTTTTGTTAATTTGCAATATCAGTTTTTTCTGCAATTAATCTACTACTTCTTTCTTCAATGATTTTTTCTAAACTTTGCAAGAATTCATTTTTGTTTAACTTAGGATATATGGGAGGTAATATTTCTATTACCGCACTTCCGGAGATTCTTTCTCCAGAGAGAGAAGTATGCTTTTGGCCAAAACAAACCAGTGTTTAAAAGCAATCAGTAACTTACAGGAATAGATAATATTACGCTATATAAAGCAGCAATACCCGATTGATATTTTATATTTTGGTTTATAGTTGTTCTTGTACCTTCAGGAAATATTATTATGCCTCTTTTCTTTTTTATACACACTTTTGCTAATTTCATGATATGAAGCACAGAACTAATACCATCTGAGCGGTTAATAAAGTACATTTTTAATGCCATGAGATGCAAACCAATGAATGGAATCCATTTCAATTCACGTTTTAAAATAAAAACTGCTTTTCTAAAGAGTAGTATAAAAATAAATGTAACAAAATGGAGATTGGTGTTTAGATGCAATTATAAAAGGATTTAGCTTAGGAATGTTTTCCATTCCCCTCACTTCATATTTAATGCCACATAATAAACGCAACATGAATAATACAACTCTCACCGAGCAAACAAGGAAAATGGTTATTACACACTCAGGAAAGAAAACTACAGGAAGAGTAATTAAAGTATAGAATACTTCCCATAATATAAGGAGTAAATTAAATAATAAACTTGCAATCACAAACACACGTAAACTTATTTGAATTTAACTTTACTGCAAAACTAAAAAAGCAATAAGTTTAATTATTGATCATCTGAAGTAAATAGGATGAGAATCAGCTAATTTGTCCTTCAACTTT